>JAQDNC010000002.1:261990-268171 GCA_027660625.1 Coriobacteriaceae bacterium AM100-PB1-1D-6A
CGCGCTGGACATCGTGCCCGAGAAAGTCGAGAAGATCAACGACTACCTGTCGCCCATCCAGGACGACGAGATCGAGCGCTTCCTGGCGGAGGCCAAGGCGGGGGAGCGCGAGCTCGACCTGCACGCCACCGTGGACGTGGCCGAGGCCTATACGGGTGCCGATTACGCCGTCATCGCCACGCCCACCAACTACGACAGCGATAGGAACTTCTTCGACACGAGCTCCGTCGAGGCCGCCATCGCCGCCGTGCGCTCGGTGAACCCGGACGCCTGGATTGTCATCAAGTCCACGATCCCCGTCGGCTACACCGCGGGCCTTCGCGAGAGGCTGGGCGATTCCAAGATCTTCTTCAGCCCGGAGTTCCTGCGCGAGAGCAAGGCTCTATACGACAACCTGCACCCCAGCCGCATCGTGGTGGGCGCGCCGAAGAACGATGCCAACGCCGTCGCGGCTGCCGAGCGCTTCGCCGGCCTGCTTGCCCAGGGGGCGGACCCCGCCGAGCTGGAGCGCATGAACGCCGACGGCACCAGGGGCATCCCGGAGCTCGTGCTGGGCACCACCGAGGCCGAGGCCGTGAAGCTCTTCGCCAACACCTATCTGGCGCTGCGCGTGGCCTACTTCAACGAGCTCGACACCTACTGCGAGGTCCGCGGCCTCAACACCCGTGATGTCATCGACGGCGTCTGCCTGGAGCCGCGCATCGGCAGCCACTACAACAACCCCAGCTTCGGCTACGGCGGCTACTGCCTGCCCAAGGACACCAAGCAGCTGCTGGCGAACTACAAGGACGTTCCGCAGAACCTGATCGAGGCCATCGTGGAGGCTAACCGCACCCGCAAGGACTTCGTCGCCGACGAGGTGCTGCAGATGGTGTGGGATCGCGTGTACGAGGGCAAGGAGAGGCCGGTCGTGGGCGTCTACCGCCTGACGATGAAGTCGAACTCCGACAACTTCCGCGCGAGCTCCATCCAGGGCGTCATGAAGCGCGTGAAGGCCAAAGGCGTGCCCGTGGTGGTCTACGAGCCCACGCTGGACGCGCCGGAGTTCTTCGGGTCCGAGGTCACGCACGACCTGGAGGCCTTCAAGGCCGGCTGCGACGTGATCGTCGCCAACCGCTGGAGCGACGAGCTCGCAGACGTGGCGGACAAGGTGTACACGAGGGATCTGTTTAAGCGGGACTAGGGGAGAGCTGACGGCTGCGGCGACTCTGTCCTTGTGCATAAATCCAATTGTTGAAAAGAGGGTGTATCGGCGCAAACCGATACACCCTCTTTTGGTTAAACAAGTCCCATTAGCCTTTGATTACGCTTTTATTGATATACGTACGTTCTCCGGTCCTACTCTTCAATTACCACCTCAGGGAGCGGAATCTGGATTAGGTGTTAAAGCAAATATATATTGGAAGGTAAGACCGATATATTCTCGTCAACGTCTTTAATGAGCAACCTTTGCTCTAGGAGAAGTTTATGCATGAGATTCTTTCCATGGTCTTTATTGTCGAGTGTGCTTCCATACTCATACAGAAGATGCGATATGCGTGAGTACAGATCTTCGCGAATTGCCTTCTCATCAACTGTTTTATCTGACTTGTTTGGATATTTTTTGTATAGAAATACAAGCTTAGTAACTCCACCGTATAGATTGACGGTGTCAAAAATCGATTGGAAGTAGGAATAGTCAGCCCGAGAAAGCGAGTGTCCGAATATCTTGATGAAACCGGTATCGCTGTCGCAGAGTTTTGCAGTTTCGCTTTCGTATGGCACTAATGACATAAGCCTATATGTTTTTGTAAACGGCAGCGCCGGATGGTCCTCAGCGACATCTTTTCCGTCAATGCCAAATATAGTGTCCGTTCTGTCCAGTGAGCCATGAATATTCCGGGCAGCAACAATTCCCAGCTGCTGATCTTCCGATTTTAATGGGGTTGTATAGTTAAAGTTTAAGATAGATGTTTCATAGTTCTTTTGCTGGGCCTTATCAATGCAGGCATTGCGAATGGCTGCATAATACTCCACAGCCTTTTCCCTGTAAATTTTATTATTATCGACTTGTTCTTCGAGATAGCGCGCAAAGATGTGCTCGAAATTTTTTAGCGAGGTTAGAAGGAAGTTAGTTAATTCCTTTTGGGAAACATATTCTTTTCCAAGCCGAGTCGACACAAATTCGTATAGTACATCTTTTGGCCGCAGGGGCGGATTTGGTCCTGAAATGTTAATGGCCAATCCTGTAAGGCCGTACATGCTGTCTAGTATTGAACCAGACCCGCCTTCCTGGAAAACGTATGCAGAAATAAGACTCTCGATATTGCACCACAATGGGTCGTTTTCTCTTATTTCAGAAAGAACGACATCCCAGGCGTTTCTTTTGTCCTCGGGAATCGATTCAATTGAGTTTGTTCCGTTGGTCCTGTTGCTGTAAAAATCTGAGAATTTGGACTTTAGTCCGCAGGCTAAGTCGAATCCATTTCCAAGAATTATTAGTTGGTGCATTAAATAACCTCCTAATTGGCCGTTTAGGCCATCCAAGTTCTTTCAGTTTTACCCAATACAAAACCTCATCAGGCCATTATTTGAAATGCAGTAGCGTACTGCCAAACCCGCGAAGTCATCGACGGCGTGTGCCTTGAGCTGCGCATCGGCAGCCACTACAACAGCCCCAGCTTCGGCTACGGCGGCTGCTGCCTGCCCAAGGACACCAAGCAGCTGCTGGCCAACTACAAGGACGTGCCCCAGAACCTGATCGAGGCCATCGTGGAGGCAAACCGCACCCGCAAGGACTTCGTGGCCGACAAGGTGCTGCAGGTGTTGTGGGACCGCGCCTACGAGGGCAAGCCGAATCCGGTCGTGGGCGTGTGCCGCCTGACCATGAAGTCCAACTCCGACAACTTCCGCGCGAGCTCCATACAGGGCATCATGGAGCTCGTGAAGGCCAAGCGTAAAGTTGTACGGGCAAATACGATGGCCTCATCATCCGAGAACGACAGATATTAGTTTGGCATAAATGATCTAACCCTCACGCTTTTCCTGAAGCTGAACGATAAGTTTTACTTAGCATATAGAGCTAGCTAAAACATGGATATTAAGGAGCGCTTTCATGAACCATTCGAGTGACATAATTACAAACCCAGTGTACGTTGCTCCTTTCTGGCGTTGGAATGAAGTCCCTAAGTTTTCATTTTCGAACTGCAGCCTAGTTTCTTATATGCCGAATATCGGCTGCAGATTTCCCGTCACCAAAATCAGAGATTCTCTTGACTCGTCAACAATTGAATGTCTTATTTCATTGGGACGTATGCAGGGGTCCTTTGAACGCATTGCTGCATGCTGGTCAGATTATGCGACCGCATGCACGGATCTCTTAATGAGATGCGATTTATCACGCGATGAGGCCATTAAAGTGCAATATAGCGCCAATTGCACTGATTATATGCGCGACTGTGTTTACTACGCTCATGGATATATATCCAAAGCCCTTCGTTTTTCGGCGGTGGTAAAAGAATGTACCACCAGTATTAGCAGACTGAGCAGCACTTTGGCTTATGAGGTCCATTCATCTGATTGGGTTAAGCTAAAAGAGATTCTCGAAGCTGAGCCATTTGTAGTTCTTCTTTCGGCAATACGCAATGCAAGCGAACATAACGACGGCTACATTAGCCCCGTTAACTATTCCCCAAAAGAACAAACATTTGGACTTGCGATTAATCTTGAATCTGGAATTGTTAGTGATAGGAACAACATATCGATGTTTCGTCGCACTTCAATTAATCAAGACGGGAGAACCATGCTCGACTGGTTAGATTCATTCTGCCAAGAGCGATATCAACAAGGTGATACGCCTCTCCTGTCTTTTGCGTCCTTCTATCAGACCGTTTCTGACTATATAGCCGTTGAGGGTCTAGCATTTCTAGATACCTTTTGCGCTCTGTGCCGAGCACGGACAACCGACACGTTTGATTTATTGGAATTAGTAGCAGATAACCATTCAATTGGGTTATTAGTTGATATCGCAAGAGGCGCGAATCCCAATGAAAGACCATTCAATTGGTATATGTCTGATAGATTGTATCCATTAATGAACGCCGCACAGTTTGATGAACTATGTGACTCACTTGCTGATTTATTTTGTGACAGCATAGGCGCTCAGACTAAGTCAGTTAAACCGCAATGAATTAGTCAATGAAGAACACGGAAACGCAGAGTATATTAAACTTGATAAGGTTTGAGCTCATGAGGACAGCCAGGTGAGGTTTTGCGATTATTCTTTTGGAATTTAGCTCGCAAGAGTCTTGCGGATCTTGTTCAAATTGCCGTTCAACTGTATGACGTTGATGTAGCGGCTTTTGCGGAGGCTGATCAAACTGACTTTCAGCGATTGACCGAACTGCTTGGCGGCCGATATCGAACAGTGGAAACAATTGATGGCAGGACGAAAACGAAGTTGCTCGTCAAGTCTTCAATTTGCTCTCTGCATGCCTTTGAGGTAGTAAAAAACCTGACGTGTACATTAATTCTTGACGGCGTTCCCGTGAACACCTCAGTTGTTCATCTACCAGACAAGCGCAATGATCCTCAAGGTGATCATCGCGAAAGGAAAATCAGAAAACTCGTTAGCGAGCTAAATACTACAAAGAGGTCGTGCCCTGGCAGCTTCAATATGCTGATAGGCGATTTCAATTGCAATCCATTTGACCCTGAAATGGTAAAACTCGATTCCTTAAATTCGACCTTTTTTAAAGAGGTTGCAAAGAGACTGAAAGAAAGAGAGAGCGATGGGTCGTCGTATCCAGTAATGTATAACCCCGCTCTTGAATTTCTATCAGAGTCCAATTCTAATCTGGGATCATTTTATTTGGGTTCCGGCGACCGCACCTATTATTGGCATTCGCTCGATCAAATCGTTGTAGATTGGCGGTTGGCAGACTGCATTACAGACTGCAGCTATCTTCGCCAAATTGGTGATACTAAACTTGTTGTTAATTCAAGGCCGTGCTCAAAGTACAGTGACCACTTACCACTATTGGTAACTATGGAAATGGGGAAGTGTCATGGTGTGTAACAAAAATTTCTGGACGGACATTATTGATCAGCCCTTGGAAAAATCCGCCGAGAACGTTGAATCGATCATGCAGGGGCAGTGTGAAGATGTGAGGTCTGCATCTCGTGATTTGATTGATGCTCGCTTTGTCAAACTTGCCTTTACCACCAAAAAAACCACCAACATGTGGACGTCTCAAGAAATAAAGCAGCAGTTTACAGGTCCAAAACTAGTAAAAGTTGAGGAAACTGCCTTGGACCGTACGGATGCAAACGACTCCTATTCGCCATCTGATTATGCTTTTGATCTTTTTACGAGCGAGTATAAATTTAGAGTGTTGACAATGAGATTAGGTGCCGTCTATCCAATTGATTTAATCTTAGACGGCGATATTTTCTGCCAAACCTGGGATTTATACGCCAAGGAAGTTCAAGTTTCGAAGAAAAATAATCTCATCGTTGTTCAAAATGACGATCAACTCAAAGACTGCCTGGAAATAATTATTTCTAGGAATGAGAAGATGAAATTTGTCGTCCGCAAAATGATTGAATCCGAAAGGGCAATGCGTGTGAATGCGGGTGACGAATAGCCTTAACTCGTCTCTGCCTAGAGGCTCGTTGACCTCTTCGATATGGGCTTGGGTTTTACGGACGACCAATTAGCTTATGGAGGCACCTCCTTTCACCGACTGGCAAAACGATTTACACCTAATTATGGGGTTCGTTTGCAGGCAATTCGTTCGCTACTCGCCCGATCCCGCTACACTAATTACTGCTGCTGCCAGGTAGTTTTCTGGCGCAGCTTCCATTGGCTCTTGCGAAGATCGGAGCGGTTATGTTTGCCACCGCGTTCCACACTAGCCGTCACTACATTCTGCTTACCGTCATGGCCTGCCTATGCGTTTTGCTGGGCGGGCCTTCTTGTGCCGCGGGCGCGGACAGCCTGTTCATTGCGGGCGCCACGTACTACGAGCCAGGTGTTTCGGGTCCCGGTTGGGCTTGGACCGAAGTCGACCATCTGGAGCTTACCGGCTATGCGGGCGAGGCCATCGGCGCCGACGGCGACCTGGTGGTGACGCTTGTGGGGCGATCGCGTCGAAAATGTTGGTGTAAGGGCGGCGCCCTAGCGCCCGTTTAACGAAGAACG
>JAQDNC010000020.1 GCA_027660625.1 Coriobacteriaceae bacterium AM100-PB1-1D-6A
TCACCGACAGGGACCCCGACGACGCGGAGCAGGACAGCTTCACGTCGGGCCGGGCGACGTCGGCGGAGGCCTTCGCCCAGCGCTCGGTCGAGGACCCGTAGGTAGCCCACAGGGAGACGGAGTAGGAGCCGAACTCGCCGAAGTCGGCGGCGGCGGGCACCTCGGCGGCCCAGGAGCCGTCGGAGCCCCTCGCTGCCTGGTACCAGCGGCAGGCGCCGGAGGGGGCTGTGACCTGGACGGCGGCGTTGGAGGGCTGGGAGCTGAAGCCGGTGGCGCTCACCGACAGGGACCCCGACGACGCGGAGCAGGACAGCTTCACGTCGGGCCGGGCGACGCTAAACGAGCCTTCGCCGCAAGGGAACGCTTCGGCCCCATCCAGAATGCACCAAGCCTTGACAGTCTTCTTTCCAAAGACATCTTGTAAATCATTTAACGGGATGGGACAAATCCAAGAATCGCCAGACCGTTTAGCCGGAATCCATTGGGACTTTCCGCCCTCGAATAATATTTGATATGAAACCACATTCGGCTCTATGGCCCATTGTCCAGCGTCAACAGTAATTTGAGTCTCAGTTAAATCGAAAGACAGCGAGCACTTATTGTCACCAAACGTCTTAGAATCCGCTTCAAAAGTCTCATTGCTCACCGTAACGTAAGCGCTGACTTTAAAAACGCCATATTCCCTATCAAAATCAAAGGAGGCACTCCAGCTGTGGTCCTTCTGATCGTACGCTTGAACCCAATCAATACGCCCCGAGGGAGATTCAACCTTAAATGCAGCATTTGTGGGCTCTCCACCAGAACATTTCAAGGTCATATCAATCTTTTTACCTGATTTTTTATATTCAAGCGAGCCATTAAACCATGTTGATTTGGGGAACTGGGAAATGATGGCATCAGCGTCAGCTTCGCCAAGTCGCTTGCAGCCTTCATCGCTAAAATAATTCCAGACATCGCCAGCATTTGAAATAAAGCCATGTTCAATTAAGATGCCAGGAATACCCTGTTCGCGCGCGCAGCGAATAACAGCAAACTCATCGCCAACCTTCATCTGAAAGACGCCGCGATAGCTTAATCCAAGGGCCTGCAGGTTATTCATCACTTTTTGAGCGAGCTCAACAGAAGCCTGTGTATAGCTAGTGCCGTTTGCCGTTGGCGCATACACCTCCGCTCCATGGGCTCCAGCCCCACCAGAATTAATATGAAAGCTAACGAATGCCTGCGCTCCCTGACTTATACAACGCTGAACACGGTAAAGAAAATCGTTTCCACTATATGGACCGCTTTGTTCGCGAGACATTATTACTTTAAAACCATATTGTTCGAGCTTAGCTTTGCACGCATTCGCAATCTTCCAAGTAAGATCAGCCTCACTCTTTCCATTGCCCTGAGCACCAGGATCCGTGCCGCCATGACCTGGATCAAGCGCTATCACACGAATACCTCTTGATACCGAACCAGCAGCCGAAATCGAGCTGTCCCCATTCGCGGCAGCAAGGGCGTCACCAATCGTGGCAGCCTGAACAACGTTGTCAGAATCATCTAAATAGTAGAAGGACGCATCGTCGCTGCCTTCAACCTGATCATCGTCCGCAGCGGCATTCGCATCAATGTCGAACGCATATCCGCATTGCATCAAATCGACACTGTTCTCCGTGGCATCACCCTGCAAATGATATGTGATCGAAATCAAATCATATCCGCACTCGGCATAATCCTTTCCGAACTGGAAAGCGGCTGTATTGGCATTAACTGCAGAAGATTCAACGAAAAAGGTATGACCCGTTGTGGACTCAAGCTCGAGCGTCGCATCAGCAACAACATCAGAATCATTTGGAGTTGCAAAGGCAATCACCTGGTCTACGCCGACCGGAAGCTGCGGATAAGCAATATATAGATACTGATATGATACTTCCGCCACTTCGCCGCCCTCTTCCGTTTCAACGGAAGCGGCATTATCTTCTACGGCAAAATCATCAGTCTTATCCTGATCATCGGAGGCAGATGATCCGGAACAGCTTGCCGAGTTTGAATTGCTTGCAATATCAGCGACCTCAGCAGATGAATCCTGCTGAGCAAGCTCTGCATTGATTGCACAGGCGGTAGTAACCGGCCCAATCATAGGATTGAGTCCAATAACCAACGCTGCAACGAATACAACAAGCAGTTGCAGGTGACGTTTCATGCCAGCCCCCATCAAATACAGGTTCAAATAATGCGCGTAAATTATATTACAGGCGAAACCTGAGAAAGCTATTTGCGCCAAGTCCCCATTCCATTCTGGCCAGCGAAGAACCTAAAGGCGCTAAATGTAACGACCCAGAAATCGAAGCCAGCGTCATAGGGACAAAATTCAGCCTAATAATTCATCGCGAGCCAAGTCGCAAAATCTACGATAACGGTCTCTAGAAGATCGCCCAATAATCGCTTTTTTAACATGGCATTGGAATTGAATACAGGATATTCCCTGTTAGCGTGAACGCCATCGCATCCCAATATATAGGCATAACGACATACCAAAAGGGCAACCCTTCTTTCTAATACAAAGCCTGTCACTTTCGGCTTTAGGCAAAAGTTCAGTTATCTTGGTTTTAAGGAAACTCTTGCTTGGAAAATCAGCACAACCCCTATCACACATATAGATTAGAGACTGCCTATCAATACAGCGCAGGTTATCCAATTGATATGGCTTTGCTTTCTTCTTATCCTTTTCCGCAATATGTAATGCACTTGAACGCGCGGACGTCAGCAATTTCCATCCGACGAAGTCCTCATAGCATATATCGTCTTAAATCTCATCAAATTTAATTAAAGAACGTGATAGCACATCATGCTCAATGAAGAGCTGGTTAACGTAATTCAGCATCTGAGCATCCTTTATCGTATTAGAGCCCGTAACCTCGGCATAACCGCGATAAAGGGCATTGAAAGCGCCCCATAGAAGTTTAAGTCGCTCTTCCGGATAACCGGCTCTCGACGCAGCTCATGAGTAGCTAATTGCTATATGCAGAGACTTTACAACCGCATCGCCCTGAAGGCTTCGGCCCACGACGCCATCTGGATACCCAGTTCCGCTAAATGTAGAGAGGGCATCGTTAAGTTCGTGCGGGACCTCAAGCTCTATAGCGCCTTTCCTGTCAACCGAGCACAACACGGCGGCAATGCCAGGCGATTGCTCCATCCCTTCCATACACGCCAAAGACAGAAGCAGCCATCGAAGATAGTCAACCCTAGTTTTACAGAGATAATTCGCCTTGGAATAACCCCGAACGGGTTCAAGCGAAATCGAAACAGCATTCTTGGATTTGCGTATCACATGGTATTGAGACAAACTGATTAATATGCCAAATAGTGAAGACATTAATCATAGGGTTCGATAGTACTTTTGAGTCCGATCCATGCGAAGCTTCACGGCAGACCAAAGAGACCAAAACCGTTACCCCCCCCCGTGCAACTGCAACCAAAACCGTTGCAAACGCAATTAGGTATAATTCTTCCAAATCGCCTAGAGAAAGTGTTTGAATGCTGACCGTAATCGTGCCTACTTACAATGCCGAGCCGTATCTTTCTCAGGCTATAGGCAGCCTATTAAACGAAAAGAAAATCGAACTGGAAATCCTCGCCATCAACGACGGTTCTACTGATAACTCCCTCTCCATTATGCAAGATTTCGCTGCGCGCGACTCACGCGTTCGAGTGATCGATAAGGCAAACCAGGGTTACGGCGCAACCTGCAATCTGGGCATTCGCGAGGCAAAGGGCGACTGGATTGCCATCCTCGAGCCCGATGACTGGATTGAGCCCGGAATGTACTCCGATATGTTTGCCTTTGCCAAGCGCGAATTTGGCGATCCGAACAAGCTCGATATTATTGAGACCCCGTATTGGATCATTCGCAACCCCGATACCCCCCAAGAGGTCAAACTTCACTGCGCATATCGCGGTCGCATTAAACCGCCTCGGCAACCGTTCACCATTCACGACGCTCCACACCTGCTGGCCCATCATCCGTCCATTTGGTCGGCAATCTATCGTCGCGACTTCCTGTTGCAAAACAATATCTGGTTTAAGGAAATCCCCGGTGCGGGCTGGGCCGATAATCCATTCCTTGTCGAAACGCTCTGCCAGGCAAAGGCGATCGCTTACTGGCCCAAGCCGTATTACTGCTACCGCGAGGAAACACCCGAAAAGGCAGCCACTCTGGCCAAGCGCGACCCCTTGATGCCGTTTAATCGCTGGAATGACATGGTCGATATTCTTGAGCGGCTCAACGTCACCGACCCCGCCGTTTGGACACCCCAAATCACACGTGGCTTCACCTATATGGGCATCATGATTGAGCACACCGGAATTGAGGGGCACCCCGAAATCGAGAAGGCCATCCACAGGATGTTCGAGCGCATGCCGCAAGAGCTGGTATTTGCCAATCCTCGCGTTACTCCCGCGGCCAAAAAGCTCTATGCCGAGTATATGGGCATCGCCAACCCTAAAATCAGCTACAGCGCATACGCCAAGGACCTCATGGGCGAGGGCCTGTACAACGTATGGAACAAGGGGCCCAAGCAGACCCTGAATATGATCACGTCCCACTTTGGTTCGTACAACGCACGCGCTGGAAAATAGTCGGATGGGTAGCAAAGCAAGCAGAAATGCCTCCATCGAAGCGCTGCGCTTATTCGCTGTCGCTGGGATTGCCATATTCCACACGTTTCAGTGGACCTTCCAGGCGACCTGCACCGGCCTACCGGAATATGCGCCGCTCGCTGTCTTCCCTTACTCCGGCGCGCTCGGCTTCATCAACCTACTCGGCTGCTGGGCCAACGAGGTCTTCTTTATGATCTCGGGATACTTCCTTATTCCCTCGGCGGTACGCGCCCTCCAAAACGGTTCATCCGCAGGGCCTCACGCTCAAATCGCTTGATCGCCTCAAAAAGATCGTCTTGCCCACGCTCTTTTATTGCGCCACCTGCCTGTTTGTTTCGATGTACGTCTATCCCCTACCAGAAATCTCGCTGCATGAGATTGGCTGGCTTACGCTGGGCATCGAGTTTATCTGGGTCTACGCGGCATCAGTATTGCTCGTCCCAGTGATTGCGTTGATGCGGCAGCGAATCGGCAGCAAAAGAGCCCCGTTTGTCGTAGCACTTCTTGCGCTCGCAACATTTGGAATCAACTGCTACATCGCGGCGACGGCAAACGAAGCGGCCGGTATCATTTTGTGGCGCAAACTCATGAGCGCCGTTACCTACCTGGTCGCGTTTATTGCAGCTGGAGAAATGCGCTTTGTTCTCGAATACCACGGCAACGCATCCGACGCTCAAAAATCCAAGATCGTGCTTATCGGACTCATTGCCGCCACCGTCGCGCTCGAGCTCCTGCTATCGGCAAGCAGCCTGTACGACGCGCTCTGGAAGCTCTCCTACAAGTCAACTTCCGTCATATCCTTTATCTTGGCCGCCGCATCCGTTGCCGCCGCAGCACTCCATCAGCCGCGCCACAAAGTCCCAGCTGCAGACAAGACAATCATTTCTCTCGCCGCAGGAACGCTCGCTTTCTACGCCGTGCAGTCGTTTACCTGCAACGTCTGGCGACCCATCTTCGACAATGCAATCTACACCATGGCAACAGGCATCCAAACGGGAACGCCCCGTCCAGCCGCCGCCATTTTGCTCGGAATCCTTATGAGCCTTTGCCTCGCGCTTGCTCTGCTCCTCGTGGATATCGTGCGCAGAGCCGTAGTCGACGCCATCAAGGCCCGTATGAACGGCTAAGCGACCTTCTGACTCCTCAGACCACGAAGCGCGCTTACACCCGAAACAAATAAAATCGCAAAGACAATCGCCCAATTCTTGCAGCCAAATACCGGAATATGAACGATCGCATGGTCATGCATAACAACGAAATAACCCAGAACAACAACCAGAGGCAGTGCCATGAGCAGCGACTGGATCAACACCTTTCGACGACGACCGTCTTGTGCGCCGCCCCGTATCGAGCAAACGAGCACGGCAATCCAGATCGCCAATACGGCAGCAAACGAAACAAGGCAAACGACGTTCGAGATCATCGCATAACCGGCAGTTGAGCAAATGGCGAACAGCTGCGGGCTCATGCAATAAAACTCCTTCAAAATCTGAGGCCAGTCAGCCTGGGGCAACAGTGACGAAGTCCCATGCGCAGACCAAAGGCCCATCTCGCCCAGAACGTTCGAAAAGACCTCGTCCCAGCCCAGCACAAATGCCGCGACAACCCATTTCATCGCCCAGGTAAACACAAACGAAAGCCCAAACCCAAAGAGCGCTTGCAGCATCGTGACGACGCAACGCTTGGGGCGCTCACCCTTGGGGAGCGCAATGAAGGCGAAAAAGCAATGCAGGGCGACAACTGCGGCAGGAATCGTTAAAAAGTCAAGAAACGAAAACACGGCGCCCGTCGCTATCGACCAAAGGACAAGGCGGCTTGTGAAAACCCGTGCGTTCGGGGCCGAGCCCAAACGATGGCTCATGCAAGACATCATGATGAGCGCCACAAAGAACGAGATGCACAGCAGCAGATCACCGATAAAATTGAAAAACAGATTGGTCGAGAACAGCAGGATTGTAAGGAACCCCAACGTCAATGGCTTTGAAAATCGCTTCCGTAAGGCAACGTAAGCGCAAGCGGAGCCGGCAATCGTCAGAGCGGCCGCAGGCACCACGACAACGTCGATACCACCAATAAACAGGCAGACATTCGTAAGTAGCTGCCATCCATGCCAATACCGGTAGTACTGCTGATGCGTAATCCCGCCGGCTTTCGTAACGTCATCAATCTCGGCAACAGCCATCGTCTTAAACGGAGAACCTTGGTCCTTTTGCTGTGCGACTTCAATGATAAAGCGATTGTTATCAAAGCAAACAGGACCAGCTGCAACACGGTGGTCGTAGACATACATGTCAGACAACAGGGCAGAGGACTCCGAACCCTGCGCATGTGACTCGATAACGGGCCTCGGCAGGCAATTCGCCGCGGTGTTGCTCAGGACAAATACGACCTGAAGAGCCAAATACAGCAACATGACCTTGACGGGAAGGCTATCGGCAAAGGAGGCTAAACGAGTTTTATTCACAGGGCATCCAAACAGAAAGATCGCGTCCACAGGAATCGGTGCCTATGTAATACCACAATGCGCGCTTGGAATCTCGCCGCGCACGCACGTCAACCAGGCTTGCAGCAAACGTTCTTGGTGATTAGCGGAACATTGCCCGCGGGCGCCCGCCTACGCTTACAATAGTCGTGTCCCATGGGACACGTTGTTTATTCCGCAGGGCCGATATGCTGCCCACGCGAAAGGATATTCTCGTTCATGACTTCCACCCTTCCCGCTCCCATCGATAAGCTCGCCATCGTTGTCGTTACGTACAAGCGCCAGGAGCTTCTGGCCAACCTGTTCGACTCCATGACCGAGCTCACGGCAACGCCCTGGCGCATCGTGATTGTCGACAATGAGAATTCGCGCGAGACCGAAGCCATGTGCGTCGCATTCAACGAGCGCCTCGCCAACCTGTGGGGCATCGACACCGACCAGCCCGACGCAAAGGGTGGCACCGACCGCGTTATCTACGCGCCGCAGCTTGAAAACGGTGGCGGCGCGGGTGGCTTCTCCGCCGGCACCAAGTGCGCCTACGACTTGGGCGCCCAGTGGTTCTGGGTCATGGACGACGACGTGCTCGTCATCCCGGAGGGCATCGAGCGCCTGGCAAAGTGGACCGACCGCTACGACGTTATCCAGGGTTCGCGCCTGGACTTCGACGGCGGTGCCTTCTTTTGGCAGTACCAGCTCATCCTTTCGCTCGGTATCCCCAACCCCATCGCTAAGTGGGACCTGGGCCCCGAGGGCTACCGCGCCATGAACCAGCTGTGCTTTGAAGGCGGCCTGTTCTCGCGTCGCGTAGTCGACAAGATCGGCCTGCCCGATGCGCGCTTTTTCATCTACGGCGACGATGCCTGCTACGGCTATGTTGCGAGCCAGCACTTCCCCGCCGCCGTGGTTGCCGACGTGGTGCTCAAGCGCGCCCGCGCCGTCTCTAACTGGGACATCGCCGGCAAACGCCAGCTCAACTCCACGAGCGACACCAACCGCTACTACATCATGCGCAATCGCGGCTTTTTGGCCCGCTACATGCAGATCTACGGTGACTACCACCCCATGCTGTTCCGTCTGGGCAATGCCGCGACCTTTTGCAAGGAGTTCATTCGTCTGGCAGCGGTCGACAAGTGCTTTAAGACCGGCATCCCGGCGCTGCGCCGTGGCATGAAAGACGCCCGCAAGATTATCAAGGACCCCGACTGGGAGCCCATGCCGCCCATGAAGGACGCAGAGTAGCGGGCACACTTACAGTATCACCTGCCCCTACAGCCGCTGGCACACCGCTGCCACATGCTGTCCGTCAAACCCGAACCCCCAGCGCATGCGGCCCACACCGGGTCGCGGTACGCGAATCTTGTCGATACCGTCGCGCTCTATGTCGAGCAGCGCCTGAACGGCCAGCAGCTCTAGGCCCAGCGCGTTCACACCGGGGTCAAACATCATATTGACCGTTATCAGCGGACGCTCGTCGAGCATGCCGATCGTGTCTGCCACGTCAAACACGGTGCCCGTAGGAAATGCCTGGATGTCCCAGCGATCCGCGCCACGCTTTCGCCTCGAGGCAGGATTGGCATAGCCCGGCAATCCAAAGCAGAGCCCCTGCAAGAGCAGGTGATATGGCAGCTGCGCATCTGGGTTGTTCGCACCGATTCCCGCATCTCCCAGGATGCGGTCTAACGCCTGTCTCACGGCATTCTCATCCCCGCGGCACAACCCATCTCGAAACGTATCGACGTCTCGAACGTCCTCGGCAGCACGCTCAAACCAATCAATAATCACCAGACGAAAGGCCTGACGAAGCTCGTTATTGGGCAACCGCAGAGCACGGAGACGACCACCATGCTCCGGCTCCTCAATCAAATCCGTCGTCAGGAAACCGGACAGATACAGCGCCGTCCACAGGCCATCATCAGGCGAGGCCTCTGGCCCCGCAGCGCCCAAACCAAGCGAGACCTCAACGCATCCATGAGCCTCGAGCAAATCGAACAAGACCGAAAGGCGGTCGAGATTCCACCCGGCAACTACCCTACTCAGGCAATCGGCATACCCATACAGATCGGCTCGCACAGGCGCTGTGCAGCCTCGGTCCAGAAAACCGATCACACGCGTCGGACTCGAGCAATAGGCCCTGCCAAACCGATATCCCTCGAGCCATTCACGCGCATCATCCAGGTATTCCTCGCGTCCAGCATGACTCAACAGAGCCTCAACCTCGGCATCCGAAAAGCCGAACCAACGGTCGCACCACGTCGAAAGGGGCGTCGAAAGACGATACGAGCAGCTGCGCGAAGAAAGCGCCTCCTCGGCAGGACCGGGACGCTCCCCCATCAGACACGTCAACCGTAGCGAATGGCCCGCGGTGGCAATGGCGTCGAACAGCACGCGATCGAGCAGCTCCGCCGGACCGACGACGGAAGCGTCCCTCGCGCTCGCACAGCGCGACCACGCCGCGTCGTACCCATCAACGAGCAATACAACCTGCTCATCGCAGGCAATCTCCAGCAGCTCAATGAGCAGACCAAGCGCCGAGTCAACCTCGGCCTCGCTCGCCACGCCACGCGCAACGCGTTCAATGTGACGTACCTTGTCTCGAGCTAAATCCGGAGCTTCCAAGAGTGGCATCAAGCGAGCGCATTCGCCCGAAAGAGCATCACGCACGACGCCGACAACAGAGGCACCACGCCTCGCAGCGCCAGAAAAGTCCAGCGATATCACTGGATAGCACGCGTACTCATTCCGATAGCGCCCGCCATCCGCACCCCAAATCAGAGTATCGGCAAATGAAATCCGACCGGCGCGACCGACTGCGGGACGCTCCAGAAAAGCCTTGAGCATCGACAAGTTCATGCTCTTGCCAAAACCCTCGGGTCGGCAGCACACCAAAACGGACGCATCGCAATCCAGCATATCGGCAATAAACATGGTCTTGTCGACCAGCGTGCAGCAACCAAGAGCCTCCGTATAGTCGTACATGCCGATGGGCAAAACCACATCGTCGGTACAGCCGATTAGACGCACGCCAAAGCCGGCAGCACAACCATTATTTGCCTGTTCAGACATCGCAACGTTCCCCTTAAATCACAGCATGATGTCAATTGTAATGACCGCCACGAGCTTATTGATGTAGGCACATAAACATATCGGGCAACGGTAGCAACATGGGGCGTGAGGGGGGCACAACTAATCGTTGCACAACAAAACAGGGCCCGATGCATTCGCACCGGGCCCGTCCCGACTCTTTAGCTATCTGACAACCGAGGGGCTACTCCTCAGAACCGTCCTCACCAGCAGTCTTATTCTGCTGATCGAGCTTATGCTTGCCACTCACAATAGACGTGACACCCAGCGTGGCCAAGCTTGCACTGGCAAGGCTCGCCATAACGATGAGGTCGCCCGTCTTGGGCATGTTACCGCCCGAAGACTTGGTCGTGGTCGTGGTGGTCACCGTTTTAGAGCCATTTTGCTCCTGGTTCTGGTTGTCGGTCTTGCCCTTTTCCTCGTCCTTCTTCTGAGCGGACTTCTCGCCCTTTTCCTCAGAGCTAGTACTCTTATCGGACTCGGTCTTCTCGGAATCATCGTCCTTGGAGTCGCCCTTTGCGGCCTCGGCCTTTTCCGTGGAAGTCTGATCAGAATTGTTCTTGTCAGGAGACAAGCTGCTTGCGCCAGCCATCAGCGAGGAACCAAACGTGTAGCCAAGCTGCACAACGAAAGAGGGCTTCTTGTCCGTCGAAATAACCGGCGCGTCCGGCGCCTTATTCGAGTCGTCCTTGGAAGCACCGGAATCAGAAGCGGCGTCAGAGTTAGAGTCATTGCTAGAACCAGTATCGGCGGAAGAATCGCTCGAGCCAGTGGAAGAGTCAGAGGAACCAGCGTCGGTCGAACCAGAGGCGGCACTGCCCGTATTGCCGGCAGAACTTGAAGACGAATCGCCCGCAGCAGAGCCGTTCGAATCGGAGCCGCTCGAGGAAGAGCCGTCGTTGGTAGTGCCACCAGCAGAGCCATCGCCGTCAGTATCGGTCGAGGGCGCATCCGTATCATTATCGTCGCCCGCACCGTCATCGGTACCAGGCGTCGGTGCGGCGGGAGCAGCAGGCGCCATGCTCGGACCAGGCGCCGGCGTGGGCTCGGGCTGCACGGGCTCCACAGGCGTTGCCGCGGCAGCCTCGTCCTCGGCGATATAGACCAGACAATCCTTGAGCTCATTGCGGTAGCGGTTCTTCCAGCCCTCATGATACTGGGGCTGGCTTGCATACTTGGTCGCCACGTTATTGACCACGCTGTTGGAAAGCGCCGTCACAAACTCGCGGTCCGTCATGCTGTTGGAAAGGTTTGCCCAGCGGAAGAAGTCTCTGCAGCCACCGGTGCCGCACATGTTAGTAATACTCCACACCATGCCCTTGACACAGTCGGCGCGGCCGGAGATATCAATGCCGAGAGCACTCTTGAGCCACGCCTCGGTCACCGCATAGTACGAGTTATACGCATAGGCATCCTGCAGCGCCGAGAACTCAGCAGGGTCGGTGTTATAAGCACCCTGGAAGGCCTCCTGCGCAATACGACCCAGCTCGGTGAGCTGGCCGTTCGCATACATGGGGTTGTTCGCGTTGGAAATCTCGCCACCGCGGTCAATCGCGTCCTTAAGCATGCTGTACTTAGCAGAGTCGTAGTTATAGACCTGTTTCATAAACGGAACAAGCGACCAACGGCGGTCGAACTGGTAATAACCTAGCGCGTTATAGCCATCGCCATACGAAAAGCCCTGGTTATAGTTGCCATGGCTCTCGTATTTGGTGAAGTACTTCATCTCGGCAGTCACGTTGACAAACGAGACCCCCTGAACCGACCTCAGCACGCCCGAAAAAGACTGCTGGGTGTAAAGGCCCTTATCGATATCGGTGGCATCCGAGGCAACACCCGGCGCGGGCTCCTCGGCAACAGCAGTCACAGGCGCGGCAACGGCGCCAAACGAAAGCGCCAGCGTCAGGCCTGCCACAATCGCGGAATGCTTGGGCTGCATAAGATCCTCCCTGCATTGGTGTAGTTAAAGTGAAGTTTGCAAAGATAAAAATAAGTATTGCAGCTCGCCCGTTGTTGCACAACAACCCCTCGGTAAACGGCAACAACCCTCCGCGAAATCTTAAGGAATTAAACAAACTGGTCGTCAGGCGCCAACAGAAGCTCGCCGTAACGCTCCATCAGCCCGTCCCTCAACTGGCAGAAAGCAGGGATATAGACGTCCAAGATGCGCTGAATCAAATCTTGAGCGAGCTTGTTGTCGTAGATATGGACGTTCGTATTGCGGTCTCTGAGCATATCTAGCCAGGCTGCCTCATCAATAAAGTCGTAGAATCGGTAGGACTCCTTCAAGATGGCACGAGGAGACCCCGATGCGGCAAGCGTGGCACCCTCATACTCGAGCAGACGCTTAAGGAGCTTCCAGCTCAGTTCAAATTGAAGATTGAACTTATTAATCAATCCACTCTGAACAAAATCATTGTTGAGATCCTGATTGGGCGCATCCTCAAGATTCGCCAAGGCGCTGGCAAAGTTCTCATATTTTTTCATACAGAATCACACCATCCCTGGCAATTTCATCGAGCAATTGCTGCGATAAGGACTCATCGAGATTGACGACATCTACATCTAAAAGAGTATCAAGACGCTCCTCGATCAAATATGAGAAACGGCCGAAATCCCGGCAACCTGCTACGGCGATGTCAATATCGCTCTTAGGCAAGTTGTTGCCTCGAGCGCGAGACCCAAACAGCACAACTTTCTCGGCGTCACATTCCCGAGCAAAATCTTCGATTTGCTTGTACACCTTGTCGAGAGATGCCATTTGCAGCCCTACAGCTTAATCTCAAAGTTGATCTCGGGGACGGCGGCTAGGTCGGCCAGGGTCACGCCGTCGACATACTTTTCGATCACGTCGTCCAGACCGCGCCAGAACTTGACCGTTGAGCACAGATCACTACGGGTGCAGCTGTTGTCGATGCCGTCGCACGCCACCGGAGCCGTGCTGCCCTCGACGGCGCGCAGGATGTCGCCGGCACGCACCTCGGCGGGGTCCTTGGCCATCATGTAGCCGCCGCCCTTGCCGCGCACGCTCTTAAGCAGGCCCGACTTCATAAGCGGACGAACCAGCTGCTCCAAGTACTTTTGCGAGATATGCTCGCGGTCGGCGACCTCGCGCAGGGCAATCTTGCCTTCGGCGTCGCCCAACGCCGCGATATAGATCATCAGCCGGAGGGCATAGCGGCCCTTAGAAGAAATGAGCATACCTACCCTCTCATCGTTGCCGGGACAAAATACCAGGCCTATTTGTCCCAAATCTTATGCACGCGGGGCAAACAAACCTGATTATTATGTCCCACATCTAAAAAGTCGAGTGGATTAGTCGGGTTTTCCCTTGACTAACGCCGAACCCATAGTAACTTTATTCCGAGAAGATTCCTAGGGTTTAGTACACCTATGAGTACACCATATACAGAGAGGGACAGCATGAGCGCAAATCCGCTGCTTTCCATCGAAGGTCTGACCGCCTCCGTGGACGAGAAGACCATCCTCCACAACGTCAACCTCAACGTCGCCGCCGGCGAGACCCACGTGCTGATGGGACCCAACGGCGCCGGCAAGTCCACCCTCGGCCACCTGGTCATGGGCGACCCTGTCTATACCGTCAACGACGGCCGCATCGTCTTTGACGGCCAGGACATCACCGAGCTCACCACCGACAAGCGCTCGCGCGCCGGCCTGTTCCTGAGCTTCCAGGCCCCGGTCGAGATCCCGGGCGTGCCGCTGTCGAGCTTTTTGCGTGCCAGCATCGCCGGCCGCCCCGGCCTGGAGATGAAGGGCAAGGAGTTCCGCCGGCGCGTCAAGGAGCTCGCGGCAGAGCTCAACATGGACACCGCCTACCTCAACCGCGAGCTGGGCGTGGGCTTCTCGGGCGGCGAGAAAAAGAAGGTCGAGATGCTCCAGCTTCTGCTGCTGCAGCCTAAGCTCGCCATCCTGGACGAAACCGACTCGGGCCTGGACGTCGACGCCCTGTCCACCGTCAGCCATGGCATGGACGCCTACCGCAAGAGCTGCAACGGCTCCATGCTCATCATCACGCACAACACGCGCATCCTGGAGCATCTGGATGTCGACCGCGTCCACGTTATGGTCAAGGGCCATATCGTGCGCGAGGACGACGCCTCGCTGATCTCCTGGATCGACAAGAACGGCTTTGAGACCTTCGAGCGCGAGGCCGCCGAGCAGCGCGCCCAGGCCGAGGCCGCCGCTGCCGAGCAGCAGGCGTAAAGGGGCGACGCAATGACCAAGAACCGCACCGAGGTCGCGGACATCGACCGCAGCCTCTACGACTTCACCTATGGCGAGGAGGGATTCGAGCGCCTCGACGCCGGCATCACGCCCGACATCGTGCGCGAGATCAGCGCCAAGAAAGACGAGCCGCAGTGGATGCTCGACCTGCGCTTAAAGTCCCTCGAGATCTTCAACCGTTTTCCCGACCCGACGTGGGGCCCCTCCATCGAGGGCCTGGACATGGACAACATCGTCACCTACGTCAAGCCCAACACCGACCAAAAGCACGACTGGGAGTCGGTGCCCGACGACATCAAGAACACCTTTGAGCGCCTGGGTATCCCCGAGGCCGAGCGCAGCTACCTGGCAGGCGTCGGCGCGCAGTACGACTCCGAACTCGTCTACCACAACATGCAGGACACCGCGTCCAAGATGGGCATCGTCTACTCCGGCATCGAGGAGGCCCTGCACGATCCGCAGTGGGAGCCGCTCATCCACGAGAAGTTTATGACGCTCATCCCGCCCACCGACCACAAGTTTGCGGCCCTGCATGGTGCCGTGTGGTCGGGCGGCTCGTTTGTCTACGTGCCCAAGGGCACCAAGCTCGACTTCCCGCTGCAGAGCTACTTCCGCCTTAACGCCAAGGGCGCCGGCCAGTTTGAGCACACGCTCATCATCGTCGAGGACGATGCCGACCTGCACTTCATTGAGGGTTGCTCCGCGCCCAAGTACAACGTAGCCAACCTCCACGCCGGCGCTGTCGAGCTCTTTGTGGGCAAGCGTGCGCACCTGCGCTACTCGACTATCGAGAACTGGTCCAAGAACATGTACAACCTCAACACCAAGCGTGCGCGCGTGGACGAGGACGGCGACATCGAGTGGATCAGCGGCTCCTTCGGCAGCCACGTGGGCTACCTCTACCCCATGAGCGTGCTCAACGGCCGTCGCGCCCGCTCGAGCTTTACCGGCATTACCTTTGCCGGCGCCGGCCAGAACCTCGATACCGGCTGCAAGGTCGTGCTCAACGCGCCCGACACCTCGGCAACCGTCGAGACCAAGGGTATCTCCAAGAGCGGCGGCATCCAGACCTTCCGCAGCTCCATCGTGGCCACGCCTAAGGCCGAAGGTTCCAAAGCAACCGTGAGCTGCCAGTCGCTGATGCTCGACGACCAGAGCCGCTCCGATACCATCCCCGCCATGGACATCCGCGCCAAGAACGTCGACATCGGCCACGAGGCCACCATCGGCCGCATCGGCGACGACAAGGTGTTCTACCTGATGAGCCGCGGCATATCGGAGGAAGAGGCCCGCACCATGATCGTCAACGGCTTTGCCAACCCGGTCTCCAAGGAGCTGCCGCTTGAGTACGCCGTCGAGATGAACAACCTGATCAAGCTCGAGATGGAAGGAGCGATCGGATAATGAAACAGGAAACCAACACCGCTGCTACCACGCTCGAGCAGGTCAACGCTATGCCGGCCGCCACTTGGGGCTGGCTCAAGATGAACCAGACCAAGCTCGAGCTTTCGGACGAACTTGCCGCCGCTCCCGCCGAGGCCGTTGAGGTCGAGGGCCTGGACGAGCAGTTTGCCGGCTCGGCCGACGCCTTCGATACCGCCATGGACGCCATGGCCGAGCGCTTCCCCGAGCGCCGTGCCTCCGCCCCCGGCGACGCCGTCGACCGCGCCCGCATCACGCCCGAGACCGAGCTCGACGTGCCCGCCACCTCCGTCTACCAGGCCGGCGCTATCAAGCTCGAAGAGGAGCTCTCCCCCGCTGAGGCCTTCGAGACCGGCATGGGCGAGGCCGCCTACACCTATCTGGCCGATCACGCCACCAAGCGCGTCGTCATCGATGTGCCCGCGTACGGACGCGCCACGGTTACCGTGCGCGTGAGCGGTGTCGACGCCGCCGCGGCCATCGCCGCTATCGATGTCGTCGCCCGTCCGCAGGCAACGCTCGACCTGCAGATCGCCCTGGACTCCCCCGTCAACGGCCAAGGCGTCGTGGGCTCCGTGCTGCGCGTGTGCGCTCACGAGTACGCCACCGTCAACGTAACCTGCACGCAGACGCTCGATGACAGCTGGATCGCGCTCGACGACACCGGTCTGTTCCTGGACGAGGGCGCGCGCGTCAACGTGCAGCACACCGTTCTGGGTGCCGGCGCCAGCGCCACCGGCCTTGCCGGCGACCTGCTGGGCGACACCGCCAAGGTGACCATCGATACCGATTACCTGGGTGCCCGCGAACAGGTGCGTGACTTTAACTACGAGCTGCGCCACCGCGGCCGCAAGACCGAGTGCGAGATCGACGCCAACGGCGTGCTGACCGGCACGTCAAAGAAGGTCTACCGCGGCACCATCGACCTCGTGCACGGCTGCAAGGGTGCCGTCGGCACCGAGCGCGAGACGGTGCTCTTGGCCAACAAGGGCGTCGACAACAAGACCGTTCCCGTCATCCTCTGCGACGAGGACGACGTCGCCGGCAACCACGGCGCCACCATCGGTCACGTCCGCGACGAGCAGCTGTTCTACCTCGCCTGCCGCGGCCTTGACCAAAACGCCGCCGAGGACCTGTTCATCCGCGCCAAGCTGGAGGACGCCGCGCTTTCCGCCATCGACGAGCGCACCCGCGCCGCCGTCGTTCGCTTGGGCAACAACCTAATCGACAACTTTGAGGAGGAGCTCGCATGATCGACACCGAGCACGTTAAATGCGATACCTGTACTGCCCCCGAGCCCATGGAGCTCGACGCCAGCGACGAGGCCTCGCGCGGCTGGCCTACCGTCGACATCGAGACCAATCCCTACAAGGCGCAGTTCCCGCTGTTCCAGCAGCACCCCGAAATCGCCTTCCTCGATAGCGCCGCTACCGCACAGCGCCCCGCCTGCGTGCTCGACGCCGAGCGCGACTTCTACCAGCGCATGAACGCCAACCCCCTGCGCGGCCTGTACTCGCTGTCCGTCGAGGCCACCGAGGCTATCGCGAAGGTGCGCCAGCAGATCGCCGATGTCATCGGCGCCCCCCAGGCCAACGAGGTCGTCTTCACCCGCAACACGAGCGAGTCGCTCAACCTGGTCGCCAAGAGCTTTGCGCCCACGGTGCTGGAGCCGGGCGACGAGGTCGTCATCACCATCATGGAGCACCACTCCAACCTGATCCCGTGGCAGCAGGTCTGCCGCGAGACCGGCGCCAAGCTCGTCTACCTCTACCCCACCAAGACCGGCCAGCTAACGACCGAGGAGGTTCTGTCCAAGGTGGGCCCCAAGACCAAGATCTTGGCCGTGGGTCAGGTCTCTAACGTGATGGGCGTTGAGAATCCGGTCAAGAACCTCGGCAAGCTCGTGCACAAGTACGGCGGCTATCTGGTCGTCGACGGTGCGCAGTCGCTGCCGCACATGCCGGTCGATGTGGCCGATCTGGGAGCCGATTTCTTTGCCTTTAGCGCGCACAAGGCCATGGGCCCCATGGGCATCGGCGTGCTGTGGGGCAATATGGACCTGCTCAACGCCATGCCGCCCATGCTTACCGGCGGCGAGATGATCGACTCGGTCACCGAGCAAGACGCCGTCTGGGCGCCCGTCCCCGAGAAATTCGAGGCCGGCACGCAGGACGCCGCCGGCATCTTCGCCACGGGCGCGGCGCTTGACTACCTGGTCAACACGGTAGGCTACGAAAACATCCAGACCCGTGAGAAGGCACTCGTCCACTACCTGATGGGCGAGCTCATGCAGCTCGACTTTGTCCAGATCATCGGCTCCATCTATTGGGACAACCACCACGGCGTCGTCAGCTTTAACGTCAAGGGCATCCACCCGCACGATGTCGCGAGCATCATGGACATGGACGGCGTTTGCATCCGCGCCGGTCACCACTGCGCGCAGCCTCTGCTCACCTGGCTGGGCGTCGAGAACCTTGCCTGCTGCCGCGCCAGCGTGGCCTTCTACAACGACAAGGCCGATATCGACAAGTTCATCGCCGGCCTGCATCACGTTTGGAGCACGTTCAATGGGTAATCTGTACACCTCTACCACGTTTATGGAGCACAACTCGCACCCCGACTACAAGTACGAGATGGATGCCCCCACGCACGAGCACGACGGCATCAACCCCAGCTGCGGCGATGAGCTCACTCTGCAGCTGCGTGTCGAGAACAACGTGATCGAGGAGGCCTCCTTTACCGGTCACGGCTGCGCCATCAGCCAGGCCAGCGCCGATATCATGGCCGAGCTCATCACCGGCGAGACGGTCGAGGAAGCACGTCGTCTGGCAGGGCTTTTCCTCGCCATGATCCGTGGCGAGCAGCTCTCCGAGGAAGACCTGGAAGACCTGGACGAGGCCGCCCAGCTCCAGGACATCTCGCACATGCCCGCCCGCGTCAAATGCGCCGAGTTAGCCTGGCGCACCCTCGACGGCATGCTCGAAGGGTAAACTAGCCAGAAGCGGATGCCCCAGATCAAAGGGTTTGATTGCCGAGCCGCCCAATACGGGCGGCTCGGCTTTTTCATAACGCCTCGGACACACAAAGTTCGCGCGTCCGGCGCTCGCCCTGTCATTTACCGAACAGCCAGCCGCAAACACGGACGTTTTCCACAGTGCCAACGGCTAGCGACAGAGCCACGGGCACCCCAAGCAACGCCCCATGCCCCGTCCTGCTGGGCTCCGGTTCGCTTCGCGCCCGCCACAGACGGGTCCCATAGGGTGCGGCGTGCATTTTTGCGAGCTTTCAGCACGCCAAGTTGCGTGTATACGCATTGAAAGCGTTAATCAACGTCTCCAGGCACCCTTTTATATCGTTTTAGAACAAGCATGGTGGTCTCAGGGGTCACAAGCATGCGCTTTGGAGGCACATCGGCAGGCATAAATGGCTTCGGGACCCATATATTTCAAGATTACGGCGGTGCCGACAGCACCACGATGCTGAAAACTCCGCTTTTTGCACGGTGTGGACGGGGGTAGGCGCGGGTAAAACCGGACTGAGCCGTATTTTTATGCAAGACGGCAATCGTTCTATGCATATCAAGAAGTGCAGTCAGCGTACCAAGCATTTAGAACGCAGGTTGCGGCGCATGAACGACCCCAGCCGCGGTGCACAGGCAGCCCTACATCACGTTTCCGCCAGCCCGCATCGCCGTCCCCGTGCGGGTCCGCACAATACGAGAAACCGTACTTTTGCCAATCCCGGTATAGTGCTCAATCTGACGCACCGTAAATCCGGCATCGCGCAATCCAACGATAACGGCATCGCGCCGCGCCGGCGGTGCGGCTTTAACCCCGTGGAGCGGAGCCCCGAGGCTCTTCGCCAACCTGTCGGCAAAGGCGTGGCGTTCCCACTCCGTCTCTTTCATATCGCACAGCACCGGTTCGCCGCCGTCGGGCATCGCTAGCGAATAGGCAATAAAGCCCTCGGCAGAACCAAAAAGTTCAAGTACACAAGAAGGATCGGAAAATCCCCTCGTGACATCGGCCGCATCGCTGTCGTAAGCGCGCAGATGCTCCGCAAAGCTGCTCCAGGGATAACGCTCGATTAGGCTAATGCCCTCCTCCTGCGGATCGGCGTGTACGGAGCGAATAGCCTCCATCACCTGCCAGTCGGTATCGAGCGAGCGGCGCTCAAAACGCTCACGAAATAGGCAGCCTGCGCGCCCAGCGCGCTTATTGAACCGACGAGCATACGTCAACAGCAGCCGCTGCATAGCAGCGCTCATTTCGTCCTCGTAATCCAAAAGCACCAGATCCACGTAGTCGCTCATGAGACACCAGGCCACAATCGTCACCTGGGCATCGCGGCAGCAGTCGCGCATCAGTTCCAAAAACTCCCACCGGTCCTCGTCGCTCTCAAAGATCAACTGCCCGCCCATACCGCGGGCACAAACATGGTAAAAACCGGTGATCGTTTTCCAAACGCGCTGCATGGCGCTCCCTTCGCCGGGATCTGCTTACCATCCAATACATCACGATTGAAACGTGCCATCAAAACATTCACGCAAAATGGCACCCGTCGACGGTAAAAGGCGGCAATCCGATGGCGAACGGCAATATAGCCACAGGTCAGGCAACGCTGTCTTGCCAAAAGCTAATCAAAACCTTGATAAAAACTGACACCCTACAAAATGTCGCTTGACCGCAAATAGTCTGGTTAAATCGTTTCAATTAAAACTTCCGGACTTCTCGCTACGAAAACTGAGCCGTTCACCGAATATTCCGTGCATTTCGCGGTATTATAAGGGTTGCATGTCATGTCCCTTTCGAAGGGTCGCCCGGCAATCGCCAGCCACGACCCCCAGACGGGACGCCAACACGATAGAGAGGAGAGGCATGCAGTACTCACAGGAAGTGGAGAACATGTGCCCCGTTGCCAAGGGTGCATACCACGGCCCCGCACCCATCCCCGAGGAGGGCAAGTGGGTCCAGGCTAAGGAGATTTCCGACATCTCCGGTCTTACGCACGGTGTGGGTTGGTGCGCACCTCAGCAGGGCGCTTGCAAGCTCACGCTGAACGTCAAGGACGGCATCATCGAGGAGGCCCTCGTTGAGACCATCGGCTGCTCGGGCATGACCCACTCTGCCGCCATGGCTTCCGAGATCCTTCCCGGTAAGACCATCCTCGAGGCCCTCAACACCGACCTCGTCTGCGACGCCATCAACGTTGCTATGCGCGAGATCTTCCTGCAGATCGTTTACGGCCGCAGCCAGACCGCGTTCTCCGAGGGCGGCCTGCCCGTGGGCGCCTCCCTCGACGACCTCGGCAAGGGCCTTCGCTCTCAGGTCGGCACCATGTTCGGCACCAAGGCCAAGGGCGCTCGTTACCTTGAGCTCGCTCAGGGCTACGTCACCCGCATGGCTCTCAACGACAAGAACGAGATCATCGCATTCGAGTTCCTGAACCTCGGCAAGTTCACCGACGCCGTCAAGGCCGGCAAGACCCCCGAGGAGGCCATCGCTGGCGCTATGGGCCACTATGGTCAGTGGGAGAACGCTGCCAAGTACATCGACCCGCGCACCGACGAGGAGACTCACTCCGTCGCCAGCGTGTTCCCGGTTCACGAGTAGAAAGGGAGGGAAATAACTATGACTGTTACGTTCGAAGGTTACGAGCGCCGCGCTGACAAGATCAACAAGTGCCTCGCCGACAACGGCATCGCCTCCCTCGAGGAAGCTCTGCAGATCTGCACCGACAAGGGCTTCAACCCGCGTGAGATCGTCAACAACACCCAGTCCATCGCCTTCCAGAACGCCGAGTGGGCCTACACCCTCGGCTGCGCTCTCGCTGTCAAGCGTGGCGCCAAGACCGCTTCTGAGGCTGCCGCCATCATCGGCGAGGGCATCCAGGCCTTCACCGTTCCCGGCTCCGTCGCCGAGGACCGCAAGGTCGGTCTGGGCCACGGCAACCTGGGCGCTATGCTGCTCTCCGACGACACCGAGTGCTTCGCCTTCCTGGCTGGTCACGAGTCCTTCGCTGCTGCTGAGGGTGCTATCGGCCTGGCTCTGAACGCCAACAAGGCTCGTAAGAAGCCGCTGCGCGTTATCCTCAACGGTCTGGGCAAGGACGCTGCTCAGATCATCGCCCGCATCAACGGCTTCACCTATGTGAAGACCCAGTTCGACTACTACACGGGCGAGCTCAAGGTCGTCGAGACCATCCCCTACTCCGATGGTCCCCGCGCTGCCGTTAACTGCTACGGCTCCGACGACGTCCGCGAGGGCGTTGCCATCATGTGGCACGAGAACGTCGACATCTCGATCACCGGTAACTCCACCAACCCCACGCGCTTCCAGCACCCCGTCGCTGGCACCTACAAGAAGGAGCGCCTCGAGGCTGGCAAGAAGTACTTCTCCGTCGCTTCTGGTGGCGGCACTGGCCGTACCCTGCACCCGGACAACATGGGCGCCGGCCCCGCCTCTTACGGCATGACCGACACCATGGGCCGTATGCACTCCGACGCCCAGTTCGCTGGTTCTTCCTCCGTGCCTGCGCACGTCGACATGATGGGTCTCATCGGCATGGGCAACAACCCCATGGTCGGTGCCACCGTCGCCTGCGCTGTCGCCGTCGAGGAGGCCCTCAAGGCCTAATCGCGCCCGCGCGATGCTCATACAGTTGAGCTTTGGAGCCGCTACCTTTCGAGGTAGCGGCTCTTTTTGTTTACGCTGTCGCAGGGTAGCTAATGCCGATATATCAGTTGGGGCGAAATACGAGATGAGACGAGATGGAACGTCAGAGTGTCCATGACGCCCACCTGTCATATTTGCCCTTTACCGATTTGCCGAGTCTTTGCGATACCTTTGCCGATCACCCGTGCGACAATGCGCCGGACGAGAAAGGAATCCGATGGAATCGACTGATGTACTGGTAATTGGATCTGGCATTGCGGGCCTTTGCGCCGCCATCGAAGCGGCACGCACGGGTGCAGCCGTCACTGTGGCAAGCGCCGGCAAGACCATGAGTGGATCGAGCTTCTTCCCCGGAACCTGGGGCCTGGGGCTTATCGGACCCGTTAACGAAGACGACGAACAAGACTTCATCGACACCATTCAGACCGTTGGTGGCGGCGTCGCCGACCCCGAGCTTGTCCAGACGTTTGTGCACGGCATTCCCCAGGCAATTGAATGGCTCGAGCAAGACCTGGGCGTTGAGCTCCAGCGTCCGCAAAGCGCTGAGAGCGCTCAGCAAAAGCAGTTTATTCCCTGCTTTGACCACAAGACGCGCATGTGGCGCGGCCTCACCCGCAAGCCCCTTGAGGACGCATGTATGGCCCAGATCGAGTCGCTCGGCATTCGCCTGCTCCCCCGCCATGAGCTTATCGATCTTGTTGAGAACACGAACGGCAGAATCACCGGAACCGTGCTCTACGACCTTACCGAAAATCGAATCGTGCCCTTTGCTGCCAAGGCCACGATCATCGCAGCCGGTGGCACAGGCGGCCTGTTCGAGCGCGGCCTTACGTCGGCTGATGTGCTCAGCTCCTCGCAGGCCATCGCGCTGGCGCACGGCGCAACACTTACTAATATAGAGTTCATGCAGATGATGCCCGGCTTCATCGAGCCCAAGCGCAACCTGGTCTTCAACGAGAAAACCTGGCGCTACGTACATGTAGACCAGCCGGTAGATATTGCCGACGACAAGCTGGACGACCTGCTCGAGCAGCGCTCTGGATATGGTCCCTTCACGTCACGCTTGGCCTCCCGCGCTATCGATCTCGTCATCGATCAGGCAGGTGTCGAAGGCCTGGCACTCCACTACGACTTTCCCCGCGAGGATGTCCCAGAGTTTGTGCAGACCTTTGCCACCTGGCTGCAAGACGAGCACGGCATCGCCCCGACTGACGAGATGCGCGTTGCGATGTATGCCCACGCCGCCAACGGCGGCATCAAGATCGATAAGACCGCGCAAACGGGCGTTGAGGGCCTCTACGCTTGCGGTGAGGCGACAGGCGGCATGCACGGCGCCGACCGCATTGGTGGCTTGTCAAGCGCCAACGGCATCGTGTTCGGGCGCATTGCGGGCGCATCGGCAGCCCAAGCAGCGCTGGACGCTCCTGAGGCGGCCGCACCGATGGATATCGCCCTCCCCCAGCATGGCATAGCTACAGCAGACGCCGAGCGCCTGACCCGCTGCCTCAAACGCACAATGAGTACCTACTGCATGATCAACAGGACCGAAGCGGGTCTATCCAAGGCCCTGCAACAGCTTGAAAGCCTGCAAGACGACGCAACGGCGCTGAGCAAGCCACACGCCAATGACAGCGAAATCGCAGCCCTCGCCCGCCTGCAATCGCAGATTCAACTAGCACAGGAAATGGTCAAAGCCATGCGCAAGCGAACCGAAAGTCTCGGATCGCACTATCGAGCGAATTAAACTGGACACCTATCTAAAGCAAAACACAACTAATCGATATCTATGGGCCCCGTGAACTCGAAGTGGCACGGGGCCCATTCGTGTCCGCACGGCAGCGTATCCTAATTCTGAATACAGAGCGGGCAAAGCCCGCATAGACAATAGGCCAGCGAGGAGGAGATATGGACAGTAGAGATATCGAGAAGTGGCGTGTCAAACTTGATAGCTACGCCAATGTGGAAGACGGCGTTGAGTATTGGCTCGCACGCGATTTAATGGAACCCATGGGGTACACTCGATGGGAGAACTTTGCCGAAGTTGTTAAGAGGGCAAAAGTCTCGTGCGAAACAAACAAAACTCCAGTTGATTCCCATTTTCGTGACACCACGAAAATGGTAACTGCCGGTGTCGCCGCTCGCGCGGTTAAAGACTACAAACTTACGCGCTATGCATGCTATTTAATCGCCCAGAACGGAGATTCAAACAAGCAAGAAATCGCGCTCGCACAGGCGTACTTCGCCGTGCAGACGCGCCGCCAAGAGCTCATAGAGCAGCGCTTCGCAGAGATTCAGCGCTTGCAGGCGCGCCACTCGCTATCTGATTCAGAGAAACAGCTCTCGGGTATTGCGTTCAAACGCGGCGTGGACTCCAAAGGATTCGCGATCATCAAGTCGAAGGGCGATGAAGCGTTATTCGGCGGCAGAAGCACGGCGGAAATGAAGCAACAGCTCGGCGTATCCAAGAGCTCGGCATTGGCGGACAGGCTAGCCGATGTTCTCATCAAAGCAAAGGACCTTACGAACTCGATGACAGCCTTCAACGCCGAGGAACACGACCTGTACGGTCTGGACCAGATCAAGCAAGAGCACATCGAGAACAACACAAGCGTGCGTGGCAGCCTCATCGACCGCGGAATTGTACCCGAGAACCTACCGCCTGCCGAAGATACAAAGAAGCTCGAACGTCGCGTGAAAGCAGACGAGAAAAAGCTCAAGGAGGGTACAGACGGATTCACCGACCCCCAGGGCAGGCTCGACTTGTAAAGCGTCTGCGCCCTTACGGGTTCGACCCCATGCGAGGTCAACAAAAAAGCGACCAGCCTAAGCCAGTCGCTTTAACATACTTTGGGTGGGCCGTCAGGGGGTCAGCCTGCTGCGCAGGCGGCCGCTGCGGCGCCAAGGCGCCTTGCGCGCTGCGCTGGCAAACGCTTGCGCGTTTTCTCAGCTCCGCGCCCTTTCGGGTTCGGCCCCATGAAAGGTCAACAAAAAAGACGGCCAACTTTTGCTGACCGTCTTAACATGCTTTGGTGGGCCGTCAGGGGGTCGAACCCTGGACCTTGGGATTAAGAGTCCCCTGCTCTACCAACTGAGCTAACGACCCAAAGCTAAAGTCCGTTGTGGCGGACTTTAGAGGAGATATCGTGTGGTGGGCCGTCAGGGGGTCGAACCCTGGACCTTGGGATTAAGAGTCCCCTGCTCTACCAACTGAGCTAACGACCCGATATCAACACGAAGCAAGAACTGGGGTGGGTAAAGGGACTCGAACCCTCGACCTACGGGACCACAACCCGTCGCTCTAGCCAACTGAGCTACACCCACCGTGTCCTGTGCGCTTCGCGCTCGACTATTATTGCAAGGAACGCCACGCGATGCAAGCCCCAATTTTCAAGAATTTTGAAAAGAGTTTTTTGGATCCATTTCGGGCAAATCCCACCGGTTTCATAGGAGTAAACTTGCCCCACTGCAAATGCTCGAAAGGACCGGCATGAAAGAACTCTCCAACCGCACGGCAAGATTTACCGATTCGGTCATCCGCCGCATGACGCGCATCTCCAATAAGTACGGCGCCGTCAACCTCTCGCAGGGCTTCCCCGACTTTGATCCCCCGGCGCAGCTGCTCAATAGTCTGGGCACCATCGCCACCGACCCCAAGCCGCTCTACCACCAGTACTCCATCACCTGGGGCTCCCAGGCCATGCGTGAGGCGCTTGCCGCCAAGCAGGAGCATTTTATGGGCATGCCGGTGAACCCCAACGAGAATATCGTAGTCACCTGCGGCTCCACCGAGGCCATGATGGCCGCCATGATGACGGTCACCAACCCCGGCGACAAGGTCGTCATCTTCTCGCCGTTCTACGAGAACTACGGCGCCGACACGATCCTTTCGGGTGCCGAGCCCATCTACGTGCCGCTCAACCCGCCCACATTCGACTTTGACCGCGAGACACTCGAGGCGGCCTTCCGCGACAACGACCCCAAGGCCATCGTCCTGTGCAACCCTTCCAACCCCTGCGGCAAGGTCTTTACACGCGATGAGCTCACCTTTATCGCCGACCTCTGCAAAAAGTACGACACCTACTGCATCACCGACGAGGTCTACGAGCACATCGTCTACGCGCCCCACGAGCACGTCTATATGGCCACGCTGCCCGGCATGTTTGAGCGCACCATCAGCTGCAGCTCGCTGTCCAAGACCTACTCCATCACCGGCTGGCGTCTGGGCTACACTATCGCCCCTGCCGAAATCACCGAGCGCATCAAAAAGGTCCACGACTTTCTCACCGTGGGCGCCGCCGCCCCCCTGCAGGAAGCCGTCGTCACCGCACTCAATTTCGACGACAGCTATTACGATGAGGTCCTCGACCTCTATACCGCCAAACGCGACCTGTTCTGCCAGGGACTCGACAGCATCGGTCTTGAGCATAACGTTCCGCAGGGCGCCTACTACGTCATGATGGACATCTCTGAGTTTGGCTATGACAGCGACCTCGAGTTCTGTGAAGACCTCGCGTCTAAAGTGGGTGTGGGCGCCGTGCCCGGCTCGAGCTTCTTCCGCGAGCCCGTCAACCATCTGATTCGTTTCCACTTTGCCAAGCGAGACGAGACGCTTAACGCGGCGCTGGAGAACCTCAAGTCGCTACGTGATAAAATCAAGCCGCGCGGGTAAGGACGGCCCGGCAACTAAAGCAACCAAAGAAGCCCCGCACCGCCCGCCGCGTTGCGAGGCTTCTTTCTATAGCGCTTTCTTAAATGGTTTAGAGCCCTATACTTTAGTCACGGAGCAACTCGTCCCAGAGAGAGGAATACTATGGCAGAACAGCAGCTTATCGGAGCGCTCGAGGCCGGCGGCACCAAGATGGTCTGCGCCACGGGCTATGCAGACGGTACGGTCCTGGAGCGTGAGCAGATCGCGACCACGACCCCGCAGGAGACCGTTGAGGCCGTCAATGCATGGTTTGCCGACAAGGGCATCGCCGCACTGGGCATCGGCGCCTTTGGCAGTAAGTGCGTCAAAGGGGCGCCGCACCGTCCAGCAATCCCATCCTACGGGATAACGCCGCTACGCCCCGTATAAGCCCCCAAACAGAGAAAGGCCGCCTAGGACCAAGCAATGTGTCCTAGGCGGCTTTTTTGGCACATATAAGCGATCGTAGAAGATATCGAAGCACAACGCCCGTCACCGCTCCGCAGCAGTCGATCATCACGTCGGTGATCATACCGGAGCGACCGGGCACAAAGAGCTGAATCGTCTCATCAATCGAGGGAACCAACAGTAGGAAAACCGCCGTGGGAAGCAGCACATCAAAGGTGCAACGGCCCTCGATATCGAAAGCGTGCGTCGCCAGAATGCCGAGCACCATGTACTCGGTAAAATGCGCGCACTTGCGAACGATAAAGTTGGTCACCCACTCATACGGAAGCCCCACGCCGTGCAGAAGGCCGCGAACGGCCTCCATAATCGACAGGCTCAATGAACCGGATCCCGTGCCGGGAACCATCGAATTGCCCCAGATGAGCAGCACCATCAGGCAGGTCGCGACCGCCCATTTTCGATCGAGTTTTATAGACATTCCCTTTAGTAACGTGTAACTTTCCAAATTTACAAAAGCGACTCATAGAATTATTTCCTCCCGTTAAATAATAGATAACTAT
>JAQDNC010000021.1 GCA_027660625.1 Coriobacteriaceae bacterium AM100-PB1-1D-6A
AGCTGGTCACCAAGCACAACCTCAAGTACCGCCGCTACTACCACCAGTTCGACTACTAAGAGCTGGTCACGGGTCCGATATCTTGGCTGGTTGATATCTCGACCCTGCACAAGGGCGTCCGCAATTGCGCGGGCGCCCTTTTTGCGTTGTGACAAGAGACTGCTGCTAACCGCTTGCCCTATGTTTCCAAATGAATACGGTGTGAGCCGAGGAGGACGATTCTCCCCGCAAACACTCTAGTATGCTAAAGTACCCAGAAGACCGGCGGAGCTATGCCGGTCTTTCGTTCTATATGAAACACAGCATGAGGAGGCTCACCAGATGACGGCCACACCGTGGGGATTCCGGGACATATTGCCCGAGGAGGCTCAGGCGCGCGAGGAGATCGCGCTGACGGTGAAGGGCTGCTTTAGGGAGCATCATTACCTGCCGGTCGAGACGCCGCTACTCGAGGACAAGGGTTCGCTCGAGGAAGGCGGCCGCATCGCGGATACGCCGTTTAAGCTCTTTGATGACGACGGTCGCCTGCTGGTGGTCCGTCCCGACAACACGCTGCCGATCGTTCGCCTGGTTTCGACTCGCATGCGCGCGGCCGACCTGCCCCTGCGCCTTCGCTACGAGGCGCCGGTGGTTCGCGAGTGCCAGCGCAATGCCGGCGGCTCGCGCCAGTTTACACAGCTGGGCTTTGAGCTTATCGGTGCGGGCGATACCGCGGGCGATGTCGAGATTGTCTCGCTCGTGGCCGAGGCGGTGCGCAAGCTGGCGCTGCCCGATGCACGCATTATCGCAGGTAGCGTGCGTCCGTTTAAGGAACTGCTCGCGGCGTGCGAGGATCGCGAGCTGGCTGCCGAGGCCCTGCGCTGCGTGCACGCCAACGACTTTGTGGGCCTCGATGCCCGCGTGGCGGCAAGCACCGAGTCCGATGCCGTCAAGGCCGCCATTAGCGAGCTGCCGCGTCTGCACGGCGGTGCCGAGGTACTCGACCGCGTGGACGCGCTGCTGGAGGCCGCCGGTATCGTCGCGCCGCTGACGCGCGAGCTGCGTGCCCTGGTTGAGGGCCTGGCACCCGAGGACGCCCAGGTGCTGTCGTTCGACTTCTCCATCATGAACTCTTTCGATTACTACACGGGCCTGGTCTTTAAGGCTTATGCCGGCGGCCTGCCCGATCCGGTCGGTTCGGGCGGACGCTACGACTCCATCTTTACCGGCGCATTTGGCGACGGCATCGAGGTACCGGCGGCGGGTTTTGCCTTTTCGCTCGAGCGTCTGGAGGCCGCGCGCACCTCGGCCGAGGACGCCGCTTCCGACGGCGATCACGCCGTGGGTCGCGGCGCCGAGGGTCCGCTGCGCATCGCCGTGCCCAAGGGCTCGCTCAAGGCCGACACGCTCGACGTGCTCGAGGCCGCGGGCTTGGACGTCTCTGAGCTGCGTGACCCCGGCCGTCACCTGATCGTGCGCGGCCGCGACACGCGTGTCGGCGAGGGCGCGGTCGGCGATATCGAGTTTGTCATCGTGCGCCCCAGCGACGCGCCTGCTTTTGTGGGCTGTGGCGGTGCCGATTGCGGCATCTGCGGCTGGGATTCGCTTATCGAGGCAGACCTCAACCTGCTGCAGCTGGTCGACCTGGGCTATGGCCTGTGCACCTTTATCGAGGCGGAGCCCGCATGGCGCGCCGGTCAGGCCGAGCGCAACTATGCTCGCCGCGGGTCGCTTCGCGTGGCAACCAAGTATCCGCGCATCGCGAGTGCCTGGTATGCCGAGCGCGGCGTGAACGCCGACATCGTTTCGCTGCACGGCAACATCGAGCTGGGCCCCATCGTCGGCATGACCGATCGCATCGTGGATATTACCGCCACGGGCGCCACGCTGCGCGACAACGACCTGGTCATCACCGGTCGCATCATGGACTGCACGGCCCGCTTCTTTGTCAACCCGGGTGCCGCGCGCCTTGATCCGCGCGTACGCAATCTGGCAGATCGCCTGGCCGCGGCCGTTAAGGACAAGCATTTTGAGCCCGTCGCGGGCTCGGCACAATAGCGCGAGCGCGCACGGGCGCCCCAACGTACGGGCTGCGGGCCGATTGGCGCCGCCGCCCGGTCTCTCGTTTTTCGAACATAACCTCGACCGATAGGGGATACCGATATGAAGACCATCAAACTTGCTCCCGGTGAGCGCCTCGTTACCAACCAACTCAACCGTAAGGGCGTGCTGCCGCAAAACATCGTCGACGCCGCCCGCGATATCGTGGCCAACGTGCGCGCCAATGGCGATGCCGCGGTGCGCGACTACTGTCGGCGTTTTGACGGCGTTGAGCTGCAGAGCTTCCGTCTGCCGCAAGAGCAGATCGATGCCGCGCTCGAAGGCCTCGATCCGGCCTTTGTCGCCGCGCTCGAGAAGGCCGCGCGCCAGATTCGCGAGTTCCACCAGCGCGAGGTCGAACAGAGCTGGTTTACCACGCGCCCGGACGGCACGATGCTCGGCGTTAAGGTGACCCCGTTCGCGGCGGCTGGCATCTATGTGCCGGGCGGTCGCGCGCAGTATCCCTCCACGGTGCTCATGAACGCCATTCCCGCCAAGGTTGCCGGCGTCAAGCGCGTGGTTATGGTGACCCCGCCGCAAAAAGACGGCCTGATCAGCCCCTACACGCTCGCCGCGGCAAAGCTCGGCGGCGTGGACGAAATCTATATGGTGGGCGGCGCCCAGGCCGTGGCCGCGCTGGCATACGGTACCGAGACCATTCCGCGTGTCGATAAAATCACCGGTCCGGGCAACGCCTTTGTCGCCGCGGCCAAGCAGATTGTCTCGGGCGACGTGGGAATCGACATGGTCGCTGGCCCCTCCGAGGTCTGCGTACTGGCCGATGCCACGGCCAAGCCCATGGTGGTCGCGGCAGACCTGATGGCCCAGGCCGAGCACGATCCGCTGGCAGCCTGCTATCTGGTGACTTGCGACGAGCAGTTTGCGCGCGAGGTCGAGGCTGGTATCGACATTCTGGTGGCGCAGTCGCCGCGTGCCGAGATCACGCGCGCCTCGCTCGACAACGAAGGCACCATCGTGGTGGCCGCCGATATGGCTGCCGCCGTCGAGGCCGTGAACACCGTGGCGCCCGAGCACCTGGAGCTGCACTGCAAGGATGCGATGGGCCTGCTCGGCGGCATTCGCAACGCCGGCGCCATCTTTGTGGGCGCCTGGAGCTCCGAGCCGCTCGGCGATTATGTTGCCGGCCCCAACCACACGCTGCCGACCGGCGGCACGGCCATGTTCTCCAACCCGCTTTCGGTCGAAGAGTTCGTTAAGCGCTCGAGCGTCATTTGCTATACGCCCGAGGGCCTGCTCTCCGACGCTCCCGCCACACAGCGTCTGGCCGAGGCCGAGGGCCTGTGGGCGCACGCGCTATCCGCCGCCCTGCGTCGCCGTGTGCTGGAGCAGGGCGAGGATGCCGTGAGTGCCGAGTCTCTGGCCGCGGCCGACCTGACCAAGGTCGCTTGGCCGGGTGACGCCGTGGCGACGGTTGCCGAGGGCGTTGACCTGGCGGCTGCGGGCGCGGATGGCGTTGGCGCGACCGGCGAGGAGGCCTAACATGGCCGAACTCACGCCGCGCATGAAGGAGCTCGTCCAGCCCTACCTGGCCGGCATTGAGCCCTATGATCCCAACTTTACGCCCACGCGCATCAATCTTTCGGCCAACGAGAACACCTATCCCGTGCCCGCTGTCGTGCGCAAGGCGGTTGATGCGGCCTTGGCTGCTACGCCGCTCAACCGCTACCCCGATCCCATGTCCAACGACCTGCGCGACGAGCTTGCCGCTTGGCATGGCGTGGCTCGCGAGAATATCTGCGTGGGCAACGGCGGCGACGAGTTGCTCTATAACTACCTGCTGGCGTTTGGCGGCGCGGGACGGACCTTGCTCAACTGCCCGCCGTGCTTTAGCGAGTACGCGTTCTTTGCGTCGCTTTGTCAGACCGAGGTGCGCGATGTGTGGCGCGATCCGGTAACCTTTGAGCTCGACCAAGCGGCTGTGCTCGCCGTGGCGCCGGAGTGCAACCTGGCCATCGTGACCTCGCCCAACAATCCCACGGGCGATGTGGCACCGCTCGACTTTGTCGCGGCCCTGTGCGATGCGTGCCCCGGCATGGTCATGGTCGACGAGGCCTACGTTGAGTTTGCGGACGATTCGTTTGGCGCGGCCACCACGGCGCAGGGGCTTATCGCCGAGCATCCCAACCTGGTGATTCTGCATACGCTGTCCAAGGCGTTTGGCGCCGCCGGCACGCGTCTGGGCTATGTGATCGCGGCGCCCGAGGTCATCGATGTGTTTGCGGCGATTCGCCAAATCTACTCGGTTAACGTGCTAAGCCAGGCCGCCGCGCTTGCCTGCGTACGTGCCCGCGATGCGTACGCACCCGTGGTGGCACAGGTTGCATCTGAGCGCGAGCGCGAGCTGTGCGCCCTACGCGCAATGGCTGCCGAGGGTCTGCCCGTGGAGGCGTGGCCGAGCGCGGCGAACTTTGTGCTCGTGCGCACGCCGCATGCCACGCGCGTGCGCGAGCGTCTGCGCGACGAGTATTCGATTTTGGTGCGCGACTTTAGCTACGCGCCGGGGCTCGCGGACTGCCTGCGCATTACCGTGGGCACCCCGCAGGAAAACGACGAGGTACTGGCAGCGTTTGCCGCGCTGGTGAAGGAGGAGATGTAGATGGACCGCTATGCCGAGGTAACCCGCAAGACGGGCGAGACCGACATTGTCGTAAAGCTCGACCTGGACGGATCTGGCGTGTGCGATATCTCGACCGGCGTGCCGTTTTTCGACCACATGCTCAACGCTTTTGGCCGCCATGGTCTGTTCGATCTGACGGTGCACGCGGTGGGCGACGTCGAGGTCGATGCGCATCACACCGTCGAGGACACGGGTATTGTACTGGGCGAGGCGTTTCGCCAGGCGCTGGGCGACAAGGTGGGCATTACGCGCTTTGCCGACGCGGCGATCGCCATGGACGAGACGCTTGTGATGGCTGCCGTTGATATTTCGGGCCGTGGGCAGGCCTACTGCGAGCTGCCCGTACCGACTGAGCGCGTGGGCAGCTTCGATACCGAGCTGGCCGTCGAGTTCTTCTACGCCTTTGCGCGCGACGCCAAGCTCACTCTGCACGTGCGCGAACTGGCGGGCGGCAACTCGCATCACATTATCGAGGCCGCCTTTAAGGCCGTGGGCCGCACGATGCGCCAAGCCTGTGAGCTGGACCCTCGCGTGCAGGGCATCCCCAGCACCAAGGGTTCACTGTAACCGCCACAAGGGTAAAAACCACCACGAAGGTGCCTGTCCCCTTTGTGGTGGTTTTGGATGATGGGAAAAGGGAGGGTCGCGTGGGCGAACCGAAGATTGTGGTGGTCGACTACCACAAGGGCAACTTGTCGAGCGTTGTGCGCGGGCTTGCGCGCGCCGGTGCCGCCGCCTGCACGTCGGACGATCCGGAGCAGATCCGCAACGCCGACGGCCTGGTCATCCCGGGCGTGGGCGCGTTCTATGACGCGATTGTCTTTATGCGCCAAAGCGGCGAGGCGGCGGCCGTGCTCGACGCCGTTGCCGCCGGAACTCCGCTGCTCGGCATCTGCCTGGGCCTTCAGCTATTTTTTGAGCGCGGCAACGAGGGCGTGCCGGCGGACGAAGGCGCGGACGCGGACGACGATGCCTCCGAGCAGGCTGGCGGTCCCTGGGTCGATGGCCTGGGTATTATGCGCGGCTCGTGCACACGCTTGGAGTCGAGCCGCCTGAAGGTGCCGCACGTGGGCTGGGACCAGGTGCACATGACGCCCGCCGGCGCGGCCGATCCGCTGCTTGCTGGTTTTGCCGAGGGTGCCAACATGTACTTTACCCACAGCTACGCGGTGGCCGACGACGCCGATGCCGCCGATGTGCTGGCGCGCACGCACTATACGCGGAGCTTCCCGTGCATCGTGCGCCATGGCAACGTGTGGGGCTGCCAGTTCCATCCCGAGAAATCCTCCGCGCTGGGTCAGCGCATCCTTAAGAACTTCGTCAACATCGTCGAGGAGGCTGGCCGATGATCCTGTTTCCCGCAATCGATCTGATCGGCGGCAAGGTCGTGCGCCTGGAGCGTGGCGACCGCAGCCGCTGCAAGGTATATTCCGACGACCCCGTGGCCGTTGCTCGCTCGTTTGCCGAGCAGGGCGCAAGCTGGGTGCACGTCGTCGACCTGTCCGCTGCCTTTGGCGAGGACGAGGACACATGCGCTGCCAACTCGGCGGCGATTAAGGCCATCTGCGGCGTCAACGGTCTGTCCGTGGACGTGGGCGGCGGCGTCCGCTCGCTCGCGCGCATCGACGAGTTGGCCGGCTACGGTGCGCGCCGCATTGCGCTGGGCACCGTGCTGGTGACCGAGCCGGGTTTTGCCGAGGTGGCAGCCAAAGGTTTTGGCGAGCTGTTGGTGGCCGACATTGCCGCATACGACGGCCAGGTCAAGGTGAACGGCTGGCGTGATGGCGCGGGCGTGGCACTCGACGATGCCGTGGCACAGCTCACCGAGCTGGGTTTTAAGCACCTGGTCTACACCGACATCGCGCGTGACGGCATGCAGACGGGCATCGATGTGGCGGCGTATCGCCATGTGGCCGAGGTCGCGGGCTTTCCCGTCGTGGCATCGGGTGGCATCTCGACGCTCGACGACATCCGTGCGCTGGCCGCAGTGGGTGAGGGCGCGATTGAAGGTGCTATTACCGGTCGCGCGCTCTACGAGGGCAACTTTACGCTGGTACAGGCGCTGGCCGCCGCCCGAGGGGAGGAGTAGTCCATGCTTACCAAACGTGTGATTCCCTGCCTGGACGTCAAGGACGGCCGTGTGGTCAAGGGCGTCAACTTTGTGAGCTTACGCGATGCGGGTGATCCGGTGGAGCTGGCGCGTGCCTATGACCGCGAGGGTGCGGACGAGGTCGTCTTCCTGGACATTACCGCCACGAGCGACAACCGTGCGACGACTATCGAGATGGCGGCGCATGCGGCCGAGGAGCTCGCTATTCCCTATACCGTGGGTGGCGGTTTCCGCGACTTGGCGGGCATGCGGACCATGGTTGCCGCCGGTGCCGATAAGGTGTCGCTCAACTCTGCCGCCGTGCGTGACCCGTCGCTGATCAGCCAGGCTGCCGCGGCGTTTGGCAGCCAGGCCGTGGTCGTGGCGATCGATGCCAAGCGCGTTGGTTTGCCCGGCGCATCCGGTGCCGACAAGTGGGAGGTCTTCACGGCGGGCGGTCGCAACGCCACGGGTATCGATGCGGTGGCGTGGGCCGAGGAAGCGGCTCGTCGCGGCGCCGGTGAGATCTTGCTCACCAGCATGGATCGCGACGGCACCAAGGCTGGCTTCGACCTGGCACTCACCCGCGCCGTGGCGCGCGCGGTGCCGATCCCGGTGATCGCAAGCGGCGGCGTGGGCACGCTCGAGCATTTTGCCGAGGGCGTGATCGAGGGCGAGGCCGATGCCGTGCTGGCGGCCAGCGTCTTTCACTTTGGAACTTTCAGCATTCGCCAGGTGAAGGAGTATATGGCCAGCCAAGGCATCCCTGTGAGGCTGGACTTCTAGTGCTGCGGCTTGCCCAGGCACCGCATCTTGCCGCTCAAACCGTCGCTCGCGTACCAAAGTACGCGTCGCTCCTCTTTCGCGGCAACCTGCGGCACCTGGACAACCCTCGCCGACCTGTGGGATTTCGTTTGTTACTTGGGAGAAATGATGACTGAGGTAATAAATGCTACCGAGCTTAAATACGACGCCCGCGGGCTGATTCCTTGCGTGGTTCAGCAGCATGACACCGGTGAGGTGCTTATGGTTGCTTGGATGAACGAGGAATCGGTGGGGCTGACGCTCAAGACCGGGACCACGTGGTTTTGGAGTCGCAGCCGTCAGGAGCTCTGGAACAAGGGCGCGACGAGTGGCAACATGCAGGAGGTCAAGGAGCTCTGGGCCGACTGCGATAGCGATACGCTGCTGGTCAAGGTGGACTCACCGGGCCCGGCCTGCCATACCGGCAACCGTACCTGCTTCTTTAAGCGCGTGGAAGGGGGAGTGCGATGAAAGTCGTGACGCCGTTCGAGGTCGCCGAATGCAACACCGAGCTCCTCCGCGCGGGCGTGCCATGCCGCGTGCACCTGACTGATGCCTGCGGGGCGCAGTCGCTTTGGCTCGAGGCCGAGAAGGAAAGGCTCGATGAGGCCCATGCCGTCATCGTCGAGTTCTTTGAGAAAAAGGGCGCAAAGCCTCGGTTCGATGAGGCCGGTACCTACTTTACGCTGCAGTAACGAGAGGAAATAACCATGGGAGTCAGAACAGCTAACGTGCAGCCGGGAAACATCGGTGAGACGCTGACGGGACTGGCCGAGGTGATTCACAGTCGTCGCGACGCATCGCCGCAGGAGAGCTATACCGCGCGTCTGCTGACCGACGTCGAGGACGAGCTTCTCAAGAAGCTTGCCGAGGAGGCGAGCGAGGTGATCATGGCCTGCAAGGATAACGACCACGATCACATCCGCTACGAGGCCGGCGACCTGATCTACCACCTGCTCGTGACGCTCGAGCGCTACGGCATCACCCTCGACGAACTGGCCGGCGAACTCAACGCCCGCCGCCACTAGTCATTGGGGACGTTCTTAAACGACTAGTTAGGCGAGGGGCGTGGATTCCCATTCGCCGGTGGGGTGGGGGATATCGAAGGCCCGGTAGCCGCAGTCGTAGGCGTGGGCCTGGGCCTCGCGGATGTTCCAGCAGATGTCGCAGGCGCGGTGCGCGTCCGAGCCAAAGGTGATGGGCACCTCGGCATGGGCGAAGCGGCGCAACAGCCCGGTCGCGGGGTAGTAATCGTCGAGCCCCTTGCGCGGTGCGGCGGTCGAGACCTCAACGCGGCGACCCGTATCGTGGGCGCATTCGGCCATCTGCTCCCAAAACGGCGCGGGGTCAAAGTCGGGTGCAAAGCCGTCCTTCGAAAAGCGCATGACCAGGTCGGGATGGGCCATCGCGTCAAAGTTGAGTGAGCTTTCGCAAGCACGGCACCAGTCGTCGACGTAGCACTCCCACACGCCGCGCACGCCTAAGTTTTCCCAAACATGCAAGTTGGTATCGTCGTCGATCCAACCGCAAAGGGAATCGGGTGTATCGGGGCGCGCGACGTCCTCTGTCCCTGCCGTGCCCGCGGCGCCTGCCGCAATATCGCCCGGGTTGCCAATCCAGTGCACGCTGCCCAGACGTACGACGGCGCCCTGGGACCAGTGCTCTACCAAGGGCTCGCAGCCCTCGTACCAATCGCATTCAAAACCGTAGATAAAGGTGAGCTCCGGCGCAATCTGCGCGGCGAGTTTGCGGGCGTCCTCAAAGGCCAAACGATGTGCCGGCAAGTCGCCCTCGACGACCTGCACCTCGCAGTTAGCATCCATACTGGCGGGCAGGGTAAGGTGGTCGGTCGAGACCATGACGCGGCAGCCGGCGGCAGCAGCGGCACGGACGTTGTCCTCGAACGAGGCGTGCCCGTCCGAGAACGAGGTATGAGTATGGCAATCGACCAGCGGGCAGGCGGGCATGGCGACTCCTTTGCATTTGGTGAATCCGCTCCATTGTAACGGCGCGGCCCCCGATGCGACGAGCGCACCGGGGGCCGAAATCGACGGGAAAGGACAGGCGGCGCGTGCCGGCGCCGGCGACTACTTGCTTCGTGCCGCCACGCGTTTGGCCTGCACCGTTACCATCGCGTGCCGCACGGCGGTGATGGGGCGATAGCGGATCATACGTGGTCCCGACCAGCGCATGACCTTGCGGATCCTCTCGCGCATGGCAGACCGGTAACAATGCGAAGGACAGGCCGAGCAAAATGTCTTGGTGCCCATGTGGGGGCAGTGCCCAATGCGCGCGACGGCGTATTTCTGCAGCTCGGCGCATTCGGGGCAGAGCGTAATGGTCCGAAGGCCGAGCTTCACGCGCACGGGCCCATCGTCGCCAGCCTGCTCGACCGCATGCCCACCGCCATGATGTCCACGACACCACAGCGCGATCATCTGCGACACCATTTGGGTCTCGCGCTCACGTTTGCGTGCCAGCTCCGGTGTGTCGACCTGGCGCGCCATTAGCTCAGCCTCCCGTGCTCGACCGAAAGCGAGAAATCGGCAAACGCGCAGGTGCTGGCACGGTGGCTTACCAGCACAATGGTCTTGCCGCGACGCTTGAGCTCGTCGATCGCCTGCATCACGGACGCCTCGTTGAGGGCATCGAGCGCGCTGGTGGGTTCGTCGAGTAAGATGAAGGGTGCGTCGTTGAGGAAGATGCGCGCAAGGCCGATGCGCTGGCGCTCGCCGCCCGAAAGCGAGTCGCCCAGTTCGGCAACGGGCGTGTCGAATCCCTGCGGCAGACGGTCGATGAGCGTGGTGAGTGAGGCGGAGCGGCAAGCGTCGAGCAGCTCGGTATCGGTGGCGTTGGCGTGCGCGACCAGCAGGTTCTCGCGTACGGTGCCGCAGAACAGATGCGTGTCCTGGGTCATATAGGCCTCGTGGCTGCGCAGGCTCGCCGTGTTGATGTGGCGGGCATCGACGCCGCTCACCGTGATGGTGCCGGCTGCGGGGTCCCAAAAGCGCATGAGCAGCTTAAGCAGCGTCGACTTGCCCGAGCCCGAGCGTCCCATGATGCAGGTCATGGTGCCGGGCGCAAAGGTGCAGGTCACGTCGTCGAGGATGAGACTCGAGGCGGGGTTGTTCGCGGCCTGCTCTGTGGTGTCGGCACCGCCCGCGTCCACGCCGCCCGCATAGCTAAAGCTCACATGCTCGGCTGCGGCGCCGGCAAACCCAACGTCCTGTCCGTCGGAGACCTCGGTGCACTGGGGCTGCTCGTCGAGCAGATCGAGCACGCGCGCGCCCGAGGCGAGCGTCTCCTGCAGTGAGGCGCCCAGGCGGCTCACTGCCATCACCGAGCCAAACGACGACACAAAGGTAAAGACGGCGACAAACGCTGCGGCAAAATCGATCGTTCCCGCAGCCACCAGCTGCAGCGCTCGCCCGAGCATCACCAGATTGGCCGCAAGAATAAGCGCATCGGCTACGGCCTCGCTGGCCGCCTGGCGGCGCTTGAGGCGCGCGTCCACGTCGCCGACTTGCTCGGTCAGCTTGCTCAGGGCACGGCTGCGATCGGCGCCACCGGCAAACTGGATAGTCTCGGACGCGCCGCGTAGACTGTCGAGCACAAAGGCGCCCAGCTTACCGGCGCCCTCGCGGCTCTGGCGGCCGGTGGTGCCGCATGCCTTGGCCGAGGTCAGGGGCAGTAGCACGCCCAGGACCGCGTAGGCCACGAGCGCGATGCCCGCGAGCTCGGGGCTCACAGCCAGCAAAAAGCCCTCAAACACAACGGTGCAGACCAGAGCGATTGCAATGGGCGAGATGGTGTGCGCGTAGAAGACCTCGAGCAGCTCGATATCCGAGGTGACCAGGCTCACGAGCTCGCCCTTGCCGCGGCCCTCGAGCTTGGCGGGGGCGAGCTGGCGCAGGGCGCCAAACACCAGGTTGCGAATGTGTGCGAGTAGGCGGAACGCGATGTAATGGTTGCAGAGCTGCTCTCCGTAATGGAGCGGCCCGCGTGCGATGCCGCAGGCGGCGCAGGCCGCGCATGCCGCGACAAGACCGAGCCCCAAGGCGTTGTAGCCCAGCGCGGCCATAAGACCAAGGGCGCCAAAGGCCGGTGCGAACGCGGCGGTGAGCATGCCAATGCTGCCCAGCGCGACGGCTAGCACAAGCCAGCCGGCAAGCGGTCGGACGAGCCCCATCATGCGCCACATGATGGACGGCGCCGAGCGACGGACGCGGCCGGAGTCAAGCGCCGCGGCAGCGGAAGACGAGCTAGCACCGTTGAGGCCATCGGTACAGGCGGCGCTGCCGTCAACAGCCTCAACCGCGCCGACATCCTCGGCATCACCCTCCGCATACGCATATGCCGAGAGCTGCTCCTGGCTGTTCCACATGCGCGCATAGGCGCCCGCGGTGGCCAAGAGCTCGCCGTGAGTCCCGTGCTCGGCAATACGGCCACGCTCCAGCACCAGGATCTGATCGGCGCCCACGATCGTCGACAGGCGGTGTGCCACCACGATTACGGTGTGCCCGCCGGCGAGCGATGCAATGACCTCGCCGATTGCGGCTTCGCTTGCGGCGTCCACATTGCTCGTCGCCTCGTCAAAGACATAGATCGGCGAGTCGTGCAGCAGGGCGCGGGCCATGCACACGCGCTGGCGCTGGCCGCCCGAAAGGTTGGTGCCGCCCTCGTTAATCATCATGTCGAGCCCGCCGTTGGCCTGCACAAAGGCCGCCACGCGCGTGCGGTCGAGTGCGTCCATGAGCTCGGTATCGGTGGCGCTGGGCTGGGCGAGCAGCAGGTTGTCGCGCAGGGTGCCGGCAAACAGGTAACCGTTGGTGGGCACCAGGGTGACGGCGCGCATGAGTGAGGCGGCCGTGGCGTCGCGCAGCTCGACGCCGCCGATGCGAACGCTGCCACGGTAGGCACCCTTGCGGCCCGCGATAATCCCCGCGATCGTGGACTTGCCGCCGCCGCTTTCGCCTACGAGTGCCACGAGCGAGCCGTGCGCAATGGTCGCGCTGGCGCTGTCCAGCACCGTGCGGTCGCCGTATGCATAGCTCACGCCCGCGAGCTCGATATCGCCGCGACCGTCAAGCTCAACATCGCCGCGCTCGGGCTCGGGCGTATCCAAAATGCCAAACATGCGGCGCGAGGCGGCCATGCCGTTCATGGCCGTGTGGAACAGCGATCCCAGGCGGCGCATAGGCAAAAAGAACTCCTGCGACAGAAAGACGATGAGGAAGGCAGCCTCAAAGCCAATCTTGCCCGTGGCGAGCTGCAGCGTGGCTACGATAATGCCGAGCGCGGCGCCCATATAGACGACCAGGTCCATAACGCAAATGGAGCGCAGCTGCATCACCAGCAGGCGCATGGTCGCTGTGCGGAAACGCTCGGACTCGGCGTTGATGCGCTCGTGCCAGCTGCGATCGGCCTGGTAGACCTTAAGGGTGGTGAGACCCTGCACGGCCTCCAGGAACATGCCGCCAAGATCGACATAGCTGCCCCAGTACTCGGCACCGATCTTTTTGGCGTTGCGCATGACCATCATAATGGAGACGGGGATGATCGGAACGCAGGCGAGCAGCAGCGCGGCGGGAAGACCCGCCTGGCCCACGAGCAGTACAAACAGCGTGATGGGTGCCAAGCCGGCAAAGAAGAGCTGCGGCAGGTAGCCGCCAAAGTACACCTGGAGTTGCGTGGCGCCCTCGACGCTGGTCTGGACGGCCTCGGCGGTGGGGACGGTCTCGGTGTAGGAGGGGCCGAGTGCGGTGAGCTTGTCGTAGACGAACGAGCGCACGCGGCGGACGGCCTCGAACGCGGCTTTGTCGCCGGCGCGTTGGGCCAGGTAGATGGAGGCGGCGCGCACGATGATGGCGGCGGCGAGCGGCAGGGCCGCCTGTGCGAGGGCATCGACGGCGAGCGCGGCGGAAAGACCGTTCGTGACGATGCCGCCCAAGATGCGCGCAAGCATCCACATCACCGTGATGTTTGCCATGAGCGCGATCCACTTAAACAGGACGCTTGCCATAATGTAGGGCGTTGCCTGCGGAACCAGGGAGAAGAGCCGCTTCTCGAACATGAAACCTCCTATGCCGTAACGGTGCCGGGCTGGGTCCTCGGCAGCCGCTTAGTTAGCCAAATGCAACTAGAGTAACATCGTGCAGCGGGTAAGTATGCCGAGGGTAATTTTTAGCCGATGAACTGCGTAGAAAGTTCAAAATTGTTGAGTGCGGCGAACTTTGTGGTGGACGGAATGCGGGCGCAATTTTGATCGTGTGCGGCCCGCTCCAAAACGTGTACGTCAGCCTCCAAAACCGACAAAAAATGACATGTTTGGAGGCTGACGTACATGTTTGGATAGGGGCAAGGGCGACGACGGACGAAAGTCACGCCTGTGCCACGTTCGATGTGCTAGCGTTTGGGTGAATAAAACGAGCCCGTGCGGAAAGGATCCGGACCGTATGCAACGTGGAAGTACATCTCCGCTGTCCCGCGAGACCGATGCGCCCGAAACCATCGTCAAGCTGGAGTGCGACATCGACGATGCGTCGCCCGAGGTACTCGCCTATGCCGCCGACCGCCTGCGCGAGGCGGGCGCCCGCGAGGTGCACTGGCTGCCCCTCTACTGCAAAAAAGGCCGCCCCGGCTGGCAGCTGCAGGTGATCTGCTCGCATGAGGATATCGAACGCCTGCAGACGATTATCTTTTTGGAAACCACGACCAACGCCGTTCGTCGCCAGGTGATGGAACGCGTTTGCCTGCCGCGTCGTTTTGAGCAGGTAGCGACGCCTTGGGGCGAGGTGGCCGTCAAAGTAGCCACCCTGCCCGACGGCAGTGAGCGTGCGGCGCCCGAGTACGAGGACTGCGCCCGTCTTGCCCGCGAGCATAACGTGCCGCTCCAGCGCGTGATGCAGGCGGCACAAGCCTCGGCACTGCGATTTGAATAGCGCGGCCGGCGACATCTCGCGCCCGGCCACATCAGCCCCACTCCGAAAGGACTTCCCATGAAATACCTCATCGCTTCCGACATTCACGGCTCGGCATACTGGACCGAGCGCCTGGTCGCCGCCATCGAGTCCGAGCAGCCCGACCGCATTGTGCTGCTGGGCGACCTGCTCTACCACGGCCCGCGTAACGACCTGCCGCGCGACTACGCTCCCAAACGCGTGATTCCGCTGCTCAACGCCCTGGCCGACCGCATCATCGCGGTGCGCGGCAACTGCGACGCCGAGGTCGACCAGATGGTCCTCGACTTCCCCGTCATGGCTGACTACGCCACACTATTCGACGAGACCGGCCGCGAGCTGTTCCTGACGCACGGCCACGTCTATGGCGCCGGCATGCACAACAGCGTCGACCACGCGCCCGTGCTGCCCGAGGGCTCCGCGCTCGTCTACGGCCATACGCACATTAAGGTCAACGAAGCGAGCGCGACGCACCCGGGCCTGTGGCTCTTCAATCCCGGTAGCGTGAGCATTCCCAAAGACGGCACGCACAGCTACGGTATCTACGAGGGCGGCGCGTTCCGCCACGTGATCCTGGAGGAGGAATAACCATGGCAGAGCATATGGCTCAGCAAAATGCCGAGGGCTCGCGCGATCTGTCCACGCTGGTCGACGCGTCGGCCGAGCTGCAGCATTTGGTGCAGACTATCTGGCGTCTGCGTCAGCCCGATGGCTGCCCGTGGGACCGCGAACAGACGCATCAGAGCATCGGCAAGAACATGATCGAGGAGGCCTACGAGGCGCTCGATTGCATCGAGGCGGACGACGTGGCACATCTGCGCGAGGAGCTCGGCGACGTGCTCATGCAGGTGGTGCTGCATGCGCAGATTGCGGCGGACGCCGGTGAGTTTACGCTTGCCGATGTGACACGCGATATCGACGCCAAGCTCATCCGCCGCCACCCACACGTGTTTGGCGATGCGGACGCCGATAACTCCGACGAGGTACTCAAGATTTGGGACGAGGTCAAGCTTGCCGAGAAGGCTGCCAAGGACAAGGCCGTGGCGGCAGGCGAGGCTGCGCCCGAGGGCCTGCTCGACGGCGTGCCCACGCATCTGCCGGCGCTGATGCAGGCCCAGAAGGTGTCGCGCAAGGCGGCTGCCGTGGGCTTTGAGTGGGAGACGGTCCAGGACGTGTGGGACGAGGTAGCAGAGGAGCGTGCCGAGTTTGAGGCCGAGGCCCCCGGAACGCCCGAGCGCGAGATGGAGTTTGGCGATCTGCTTTTTGCCCTAGTCAACGTTGCACGCAAAGAGGGTATCGACGCCGAGAGCGCCCTGCGCGCCAGCACGGCAAAGTTCCGTCGCCGTTGGGCTGCGATGGAGGCCGCCGTGCACGAGGCGGGCGATGACCTCGCCGCCTGCTCAACCGCTCAACTCAACGACCTGTGGGACCAAGCAAAAGCAAGCGAGTGAGGCCTGCGTCTCTCACGGCATCCATTCGTAGAGAGGTCTCTACAAGCAAAAAGCCATATACAACGGAAGATGTGCCAGCTGCGCTTCGGCATCCCACTCGAGTTGTTTAGGGTGCAACACGTAAGCCATCCCAATCTTCTTGTTAAAGCGCGCGCGGAATCGGTCGAGGGAGATGGTTCCGTATCTGCGTGGCGACTTAACTTCGACGGGGCTGATGCGCGGCTTTCCGGCGGCATTGACATAGGGTCGGGTAACGAGGAAGTCGATTTCCATGCGCTCCTCCCCCTCCTTCTTTCCGCTTTGGGAATAAAAGAAGAGCCTGTGTCCATTGGCCTTTAGAGATTGGGCAACGTAGTTTTCGGTAAGCATTCCTTCGTTCAATCCGATGTCGCCGCGAAGCACGGCCCTGTAAACGTCTTCATCGGTATCGTTGTTGTCAGAGAAGGCAAGCGTTACAAGCAGGCCGGTGTCTGCCATGTAGCACTTGAGGGCCGTTTGCTCCATGCTGAGTGAAAGGCCCACGCTCGGTTCGCTTGCGGCATAGCAGATATTGGCAATTCGCGCGTCTGCCAGCCAAAAGAAGGCTTCTTCGTAGGTGCGCATGCGTGCGTTTTTATCAAGTGAGGAAAGCTTGAATCGTTTTTCGTGCCTAGAGAGCTGACCCGGGATGCCATCGAGTACGGAGACGACTTTGAATTCGTAACCGGTTGCAAAACGAGAGATATCGTTGCGATAGAGCTGAACGATTCGGCGCTTCGAAGCGTCGACGGGCGCAAAAGCGCGCTGTTCAACATAGATGGATACCGGCTCAGGCATGCCGCCTACAAGCATGTATTCGCGCATAAGGGAGAGCGCTCTGCGATGTAGGGCATCGGGGAGCGGCTTCATCTTGTTAAAACTCATGCGAATGAGATCGGCCAGCCCCTTTTCGTCCATGCCCCAAAGAAACTCCTCAAAGTCGAGGGGCTCAAGTTCCAGAGACTCTTCTTCGGACGGGATGACGATATCTTTAATGTTCTGCTTGATGCTGAGCAGGGATCCAGTTTCGATGTAGTCGTAACGTCCGTCTGCAACGAGATACTTGATGAGTCCGCGTGCTTGCGGGTACATCTGGACCTCGTCAAAGACGATAAGCGTCTCATGTTCATAGAGTTTGACGTTATAGAAAACCGAGAGATAGAGGAAGAGCGAGTCGAAGTCAGTGCGATAGTCCTCAAAATATTGCTTAACTTCGGCAGGTGCTTGAAAGAAATCAATGACAAGGCAGGATTTGTATTCGGTTTCTCCAAACGTGCGGACAAGCGTGCTCTTGCCGACGCGGCGGGCTCCTTCAATAAGAAGTGCTGTTTTACCAGCGCTTTCATGCTTCCATTTTAGTAGTTTGTCATAGGCTTTTCGTTTAAGCATGGCTACCTCGTGCACGATATCCAGAACTTTTATAACCTGATTATGCACGATATCCAGAACTTCAGACCCTTAAAATTGCACGATATCCAGAACTTTGCACGATGTAAAAGCACATTACTGGCTCTTTCATTCGCAAGCCAGGTAAAGACGGTATGCCGATAGAAGAATTTAATGGGGGGGGGTGACCTCTAGAGATGAATGCTCGGTGCAAAAATAAGCGCCTCAAAGAATGATTTCTCCAATTCATATGTATCCCTAGGCTAACTTAGGGCATAATGCAAAAAGTGCGATAAGGCTAACTTATGAACCTGCGCGCCGCTGTAGCGTGCAAGCCGTGTCGCCAAGCATTCAACCCGTTTCCAAGTGAGAGGGAGACAACATGAGCGATATTTTGGACGTCTACGGTCGCGAGGTGCTCGACAGCCGCGGCAATCCCACCGTCGAGGTCGAGGTCGTGCTCGAGGACGGCAGCTTTGGCCGCGCAATGGTGCCTTCGGGTGCTTCGACCGGCGCCTTTGAGGCATGTGAGCTGCGCGACGGCGACAAGGGCCGCTATCTGGGCAAGGGCGTTTCGCAGGCCGTCGAGCACGTCAATAACGAGTGCGCTAACGCCGTCGTGGGCCTCGACGCCTTCGACCAGCGCGCCGTCGATGCCGCGCTGATTGCCGCGGACGGTACCCCCAACAAGACCAAGCTCGGTGCCAACGCCATCCTGGGCGTGTCGCTGGCCGTCGCCCGCGCCGCTGCCGAGTCGGCGGGCCTGTCGCTGTACCAGTACCTGGGCGGCGTCAACGCCCACCTGCTGCCCACGCCTATGATGAATATCCTCAACGGTGGCGTCCATGCCGACAATAACGTTGACTTCCAGGAGTTCATGATCATGCCGGTGGGCGCCCCGAGCTTTGCCGAGGGCCTGCGTTGGTGCGCCGAGGTCTACCACACCCTCAAGGGCGTGCTGCACGAGGCCGGCCTGGGCGGCGGCGTGGGCGACGAGGGCGGCTTTGCGCCCAACCTCAAGACCAATGCCGAGCCGTTCGAGTACATCACCAAGGCCGTGGAGAAGGCCGGCTTTAAGCCCGGCGTCGACTTCATGTACGCCATGGACCCGGCCTCGACCGAGTTCTACAACGCCGAGACCGGCATGTACGAGCTCAAGGGCGAGGGCGTGGAGTACACGAGCGCCCAGATGGTTGATTACTGGGAAAAGCTCGTCGACACCTATCCCATCATCTCCATCGAGGACGGCATGGCCGAGGAGGACTGGGACGGCTGGGTTGAGCTCACCCGTCGCATTGGCAACAAGGTGCAGCTGGTGGGCGACGACCTGTTCGTCACCAACACCGAGCGCCTTAAGAAGGGCATCGAGCTGGGTGCCGCCAACGCGATCCTGGTCAAGGTCAACCAGATCGGCACACTCACCGAGTCGCTCGAGGCCATCGAGACCGCCAAGGAGGCCGGCTATGCTTGCATCGTGAGCCACCGCTCCGGCGAGACTGAGGACTCCACGATTGCCGACCTGGTCGTGGGCGTCAACGCCGGCCAGATCAAGTCGGGCGCCCCGTGCCGCAGCGACCGTATCGCCAAGTACAACCAGCTCATCCGCATCGAGGACGAGCTCGAGGGCAGCGCGCGCTATGCCGGCAAGACCGCGTTCTACAACATTCGCTAAACGGGCGAATTTGGCGAGGGGGAGGCTGACTCGGTTCCGTCCCGCCTTGACTGGATGCTGCAAAGCGCCATGGGCGCTGGGCCATACGGCTCAGCGCCTTTTTTATGTCGAGCAAAGGCTGGCGAAGGCGGTGCGGGCGCTCGTGCTATAACTAAAGGACTTAGCGCAAACAAACCTCAACCGCACAAGGCGCACATGGATCAGATTTACGACAACAGGTACTATTCCGCCGGTTCGCGCGAGCCGTCGCCTCGCCGTGCGCGCACGGTGCAGCTCGGTGGGTCCGCCTACGCCGGCGTCGACCGCCCCGCGCAGCGCCCGACAAGTACCTCGCGCCCCAATGCCCAATCAAATACTTTGGCAGATGGACCAGTGCGCCCGGCACGTTCGTCGCATGCATCGCGTCCCTCGACTCAGGCACACGACAAATCGAGCAGACCCTCGAGCCGTCTTTCGGGCTCGGACTTTATGCATTACGCCAACGACAACGCGGTGGTCAAGGCAATCTATGACTTTACGCATGGCTCTCTGCGTCCGCTGTTTATCGGTATCGTGGTGGCGCTGGCGCTCGTGAGCCTGTATTTCCCCGTGCGCGACCTGTACGTTGCAAAACGCTCGAACGACATCTTGGCCAAGCAGGTCGAGATTCGCGAGCAATACAGAGATGAGATGAAAAAAGACACTGACAAGTGGCTCTCGGAAGAGGGCATTAAGGATCGGGCACGGGAACTGGGCATGGTGATGCCCGGCGAAAAGAGGATTGAAGTACAGGGTCTGGACGAGGATTCGGATTCGTCGTCGAGCAAAAAGTCCTCAAACGCCAAGAAGGCCAGCGAAGTGGCCAAGGAGATTGAGGAAGTCGGCAAGGACGCGCCGTGGTACATTCAGACGCTCGACATGCTGTTTGGATTTAACGGCGTCGAGGGTCAGACGGTCGCGTCCAGCGGCGAGTAGGCGAGTAGCGCCCGGAGGGGAGCCCGCAATGACAAATTGCAAACGATATAAGGTGGCCGCGATCGACTTGGGAACGGTGTCGTCGCGACTAGTGCTAGCGCAGGTCGAGGGCGGGGCGATCGTGGAATCGTCCAAGCATACCGAGATCACCGACTTGGGCGAGGGCGTGGACGCGACGGGGCGCTTTTGCGAGGCAGCTGTCGAGCGTGTGCTCGCTGCGTGCCGCATGTTTGTGGACGAGGCCCGTGCCTTTGGGGCCGTGTGCGTCTGCACCACGTGCACGAGTGCCGCGCGCGATGCGTCCAATGCCGCGCTGCTGCTGGACGGCCTGCGCGAGTTGGGGCTCAAACCACAGGTGATTCCGGGCGAGGTCGAGGCGCGCCTGACATTTTTTGGCGTGGCGCACGACTTTGCCGGCGAGCGCATCATCGTCGCGGATTCGGGCGGCGGCTCCACGGAGCTCGCGACGGGCGTATACGCTCCGGAGCGCAGCGTCTTTGCGCTGGAGGGAACGCGCTCGCTGGACATCGGTTGCCGTCGCGTGACGGAGCGCTTTTTCTCCGCGTTGCCGCCCGCGGATGGCGAACTTGCTGCCGCTGCCGCGTGGGCAGGCGATCAGTTCGCCGCCTATTTTGAGGGCCTGCCTGTCGACTTTGAGCGCGCCGAACGCTTAGTCGCGGTGGGCGGCACGGTGACTACGCTGGTGGCTCTGGTCCACGAGCTGGAACCGTACGATTCGAGCTTTGTGCACCTACGCGAGCTGTCGCTGGAGCAGGTCTCGGCCGCTATCGAGCGCATGTCTGTGTTGGACGCGGAAGGCATCGCCGCGCTACCGGGTGTACAGCCCAAACGCGCGGGCGTGATCTTGGCTGGTGCCGTGGTGATTCGCGAGCTTATGCGAGCCGGCGGCTACGACACGCTCACCGTAAGCGAGAACAGCCTGCTTGCCGGCATGGCCGCCACCATTAACGAGGTTCTCGACGGCGCGACCCCCACCATCGCCTGGGTCCCCAGCCTGAGCGCTCTTTAACCGTCTTCCTCTGAGTTGCGGTGAAATAGTTCCTAAATAAGCTGATAAACGGTATAAACAGGATCTATTCCACCGCAGCTTAGAGTCCCACCGGCATCTAAAAGAAACAAGCCCGCATCCCTTGGGGACACGGGCTCGAAAGCTCCATATGGTAGGGGCGGTGGGACGTCCGCGTATTTGCTGCGCAAATCGGTACCGTCAAGATTCTTTCGCAAATTGATTTAGCCGTCTCCGGCCCCGTCCTCTTCTA
>JAQDNC010000022.1 GCA_027660625.1 Coriobacteriaceae bacterium AM100-PB1-1D-6A
GGCCGCGCGGCAAGGAGATATATTGCCAGACCGGAGGGGCCCCGGGGGAGGGAATCTGGGCGCACACATTTCCTACACAACTATGCCTCTGACTGACGTTTGCCAGTCGTTTGCTACCGCTCGCCGAGCACATCTTTATATAGAGAGGCCCCTTGGCTACAGCCGATATGCACCCCTGGCCAAAGCGCAGCCGGCATCCAGCAGCTCATCACGCTCCTCCACCGAAAAGCCCTCGGCGTACACGCGCACCACCGGTTCGGTCCCGCTGGGACGGATCAGCAGCCAGGTGTCATCTTCAAATGCCAGACGCAAGCCATCCATATGACTTACGCTCTGCGGTACCTTGCCGCATATCGACTTGGGATTCACTCCGGGAAGCAGCGTGCGCAACGTCTCGGCATCCTCGGCCTCAAGGCGCAAATCTCGACGTCCGTAACTCGTCTTGCCAAAGCTCGCCTCGAGCTGATCGATAAGCACGCCCAAGGGCGCGCCGGTCTTGGCCATGAGCTCGCACAAAATCAGGCAGGCAAGGATGCCGTCGCGCTCGGGCATGTGCGCGGCGATACCGATACCACCGGCCTCTTCACCGCCCACGAGAACGCCGCCCTTCTTCATCTCGGCGGCTATATATTTAAAACCGACGGGCTTGATGACCACGCGGCAGCCGAGCGCCTCGGCAATGCGACGCACAAGCGTGGAGCATGAAAGGTTGACGACGACGCGTCCCTTCAGATCGCGATACTGGACCAAATCGCCCAAAACGAGCGCCATGATCTGATGTGGATGTATATATCTGCCGCGCTCATCAACCGCGCCGATACGATCGGCGTCGCCATCAGTCACCAGACCGGCGCACGCCCCGTCTTCGACAACTGCGCGCTCACAAGCATCCACCCACGGCTCGACCGGGTCGGGGCAGATATCTCCCCTATCGGTCGTCTCGTCGGCGTGAATCTCGTGGACTTCGACGCCAATCTCTCGAAGCAAGTCGGCAAGATATCCCTGCGCAGCTCCGCCCATGGGGTCAACCACCACACGCATATGCGCGGCGCGAATGGCATCCGCGTCGACAAACGATGCCACCGCTCGCATATAGTCGGGAATGATATCTGCCGTGCGGTATTGCCCCTCAAGCCCCAGCGGCTCGGCGGCCATCGTCTCCTCGAGCTCTTCGATGACATCCTGGTTGGCCGTCGAGCCATCACCCATCCGCAGCTTGAGGCATAGATAGCCCTGCGGATGATGTGAGCCCGTCACCATAAGCGCGCCGCATGCCTCGCCGTCATACGCAGCCGCCCACGTAAGAGCGGGAGTCGGCACCGGTCGAGACACGAGCACGGCATCGAGCCCGTGGGCGGCAATCACGCCCGCCGCGAGCTCGGCGAACTCGCGCGCTTGCGGCCGAGTATCAAATCCTACATATACCGTTTTACCGGGATTCGTCTTTTGCCATAGCCTGCCGATAGCATCAGTGACACGAGCGACGTTGTTGATAGTAAAGTCTCCGTCGACGCGAGCTCGCCAACCGTCAGTTCCAAAGTGAATTATCGCGCACACGCGCAGACACCTCGCAGTGTTTGGATCATGGTACGCATGAGGTATACCCGCAACGGGCATCCGGCAAGCCGCCGGCACGCTCGTTCACCGTTTAGGCAAAAGCGTCGAGGTGCGCACCGCCAACAAAAAACCGCCCCAGCGGGGGCGGTGATTCGATACTCCCATTTTCGGGTTCTATATATTGAGCGCATCTGCCATAGCGGCTGTCGTAACCGCCGTGGTTCCGCAGCAGCTGCCTACCATTGCGGCGCCCGCCCGCTTCCACTCGACGCATGCGCGAGCGAAGGCTTCGGGGTCCTCATGCCACACGGGACCATCCTGTGTCTGAACCGGATTTCCCGCGTTGGGACGCACCGTGACGGGAGTAGTCGCCGATGCAACCATCCTGGACACCGCCGCGTTCGCGGCCGCAAGCGAACAGCAATTAACACCAACCGAGTTTGCGCCGTGTTTTTCGGCGTACAAAACGGCTGCCTCGATGTTGAGGCCATCGCCCAACAGGTCGCCTTTATCGTCAACGACAAAACTCACCAGGACAGGCATACCGTCGGCGGCATCTCGGGCGCCGGCAAGCATGGGCTGCAAATTACGGATAGACGTCACCGTCTCGATCAGCAGACCGTCAACACCAGCATTGAGCAAGGCGTGCGCTTGTTCGCGCGCAATGCCTCGGATTTCACGATACTCGGCAGAGTCCTCGGCAAACCACTCAATACAAATCGGGCCCATCGAGCCCAGCAGCAGCTGTGGGTGCGCCTGGCGAGCATCGTCGACGGCCCCGCGATTGACCTCCGCCACGGACGGCGCAATCTGGTCGTGCTTGAGGGCATAGCTTGATGCCTGAAAGGTGTTGGTAATGAGCACCTGCGCGCCGGCGGCGACATACAAGCGATGGATACGAGAAACGGTCTGCGGCTCTGCCAGATTCCAAAACGCCGGTGGAATGTCGGCGGCATCGTACTCACTCAACAGAACACTGCCCATGGGGCCCTGCGCCAACAAGGTCTCGCTCGACAAGCGGCGCGTAAGTTCCTCGGCACCAAAGCGGTTGTAATAACTCGTATCCATATATATCCCGCTATTCCTCGACGCTGATTCCCTGCTTTTCGAGATAGGCGAGCCAGCGGTTCATCGTGTCCTCGGATAGAGCATGCTCCATCATGCAGGCCTCGGAATCGGCTCGCTCAAATTCGACACCGAGCTCCTGAACCAAAAACGTGCGGACCAGACGATGGCGATACCAGATAGCCGAGCCGACCTCGCGCCCACGGTCAGTCAGGATAACTTTGCCGTAGTGAGACTGTTCGACAAGTTCAGATGCCTTGAGAGCCGAAACCGCCTTGTTGACCGATGCCTTCGAGACGCCAAGGCGCTGTGCGATATCGACCGACCGCACGCCGCCGGTCTCCCCATCTTCGCTTTCGATGCGAACCATGCACTCCAAGTAGTCTTCGTTCGCCACCGTTAGGTGTAGCTCGCGCGAGCTATTTGTCGTATCCATGAACATCCGTCCCTTCTGCACTCAATGGCTGATTCTACCCCATCCAAGCGTCGCGGTATGCCGCGGCATACCGTGCTAGAGTTCTTGTTGCACACGACGACCAAGATTGGAGCGATCTTTATGGAAAACACCACCACGGACCCCGACGTCCTCGAGCGTTTTTTGCGCTATGTCCAGATCAACACGCAGTCCGAGGATGCCAACTGCGACCAGGTGCCGTCGAGCACCGTACAGTTCGACCTTGCCAACGTGCTTGCCGAAGAACTGCGCGAGCTGGGTGCAACCGATGCCCATGTAACCGAAAACGCCTATGTCTGCGCGCACATTCCCGCTAGCGCCGGTTCCGAGAATAAGCCCGCCCTGGGCCTGATCGCGCACCTCGATACCACCGAGGTCGCGCCGGGCGCCGGCGTAGCGCCGCACATCGTGCACTACGATGGCGGCGATCTGGTTTGCGGCATCGTCGACGGCAAGCCCGTGTCCATGAGCACCGCCAAACTTCCTGCCCTCAACAACCTGGTGGGTGAGGACCTTGTCTGCACCGACGGAACTACGCTGCTGGGCGCCGACGACAAGGCGGGTGTCGCCGAAATCATGGCGCTTGTCGCACGCATCGCGCAGGATCCCTCCCTGCCCCATCCCGCGCTCGGCATTTGCTTCTGCCCGGACGAGGAAATCGGTCACGGTGCCGAGCTGTTGGATATCGAGGCCTTCGGCTGCAAGTACGCTTACACGGTCGACGGCGGTCCGGTTGGCGAGCTTGAGTGGGAGTGCTTCAACGCCGCCGAGGCAACCGTTCGCTTTGAGGGCCAGTCCATTCACCCCGGCGACGCCAAGGGGCGCATGGTCAACGCGGGCAACCTGTTCTGCGACTTCAACGCCCTGCTCCCCTACGAGCAGCGCCCGGAATACACCGAGGGCTACGAGGGCTTCTATCACCTTGAGGGCGTCTCGGCAACGGTCGACCATGCCACGGCGCGCTATATCGTCCGTGATCACGATGCCGCCAAGTTCCAGCAGAAACTCGAGCTGATGAATGCCGCCGCCGCACTGCTCAACCAGCGACTGGGCGAGGAGCGCGTAACGGTCGAGATTAAGCAGCAGTATCGAAATATGGCCGAGATCGTTCGTGACTATCCCGAGCTTATTGATGTTGCCAAGGAAGCCTACCTTGCCTGCGGCGTTGAGCCCCAAGTACTGCCGATTCGCGGCGGCACCGACGGCGCACAGCTGTCGTTCCGCGGCCTGCCCTGCCCCAACCTCTCGACAGGCGGCTACTGTTACCACGGCGTCAACGAGTTTGTCCCGGTCAGCTCGCTCGTCAAGATGACCGACGTCCTGCAGGAGCTCGTCGCCCGTTTCGCATAAGACTGGCTGCATGAGCCCAAGAGACGAATCGCCCCGTCCTCAACCGAGAACGGGGCGTTTTTTGGTGCAAGAAAAGTAGTCGGCATCGCAGGTTGAGCCAACGTCAGCGAGCGACGTCCAGAGCGAACAAGTTGGCATGAAAAAGGCAGGGCATTGACCTTCTGGTCATGCCCTGCCTTTTGAATGACAAATTGTCGCCTTGGGCGGCGCGCAGCGTCGAGCCGTTACGCGGGCTGGTAAGCCCGCGTAACCCTAGTAGTTGGCTTCGTAGCCGTTGCCGTCACCGGTGGGCTCTTCGTAGTAATCGGAGCCGTCGCTCGAATCGTCGGAATCGTCCGAGCCACCCGACGAGGTCGCGGTGCCATATGCGTAGTCCTCGGACGTATTGTTGTTGAGGTCACCGATCGTGGAGCTGGAGCCGTCTGAAAGGCCCATGGTGTTGGGGCCCTTGGGATCCTCACCGGCGTCGACGCGGGCCATCATTTCCTTAAGCTCGTCTTCGTAGACAAAGACATAGCTCACGCCGTCGATCATAGTGCTGTCGTCAGCATACGAAGGCAGGTTGGCCGAGTAGATGCCCTCGACATCCATGCCGCGCATGGCATTAACCGTGGAGACGATATCCTGAACGCTCATATCGGTTACGAGCATATCGGACAGCGAATTAACCAGGCCAAAGATCTTTGTGGCATCGAAGTTATTGAGAATCTGGTTGGCAAGGGCGCCAAGCACCTGACGCTGATGGCGCATGCGCGTGTAATCGCCGTCGGCATAGGTGTAGCGGCAGCGGGCATAGGTAAGGGCAGTAGCGCCGTCCATATGCTGCTGACCAGCGGTAATCTTAATATCCAGGTGCTCGGGATCGTCGACGTCGTCGGTCGCGTTGATGTCGATACCGCCAACCGAATCAATAAGCGACTGCATGCCGTCAAAGCTGACCTCGGCATAGTGAGAAATCTGCACGCCGCACAGCTCGTTGACCGCCTGGACCATGGCCTCGGCGCCGCCAACGGTGTGGCAGGCGTTGATCTTCATGGTCTCGCCCTTGTACACGACCTTGGTGTCGCGCGGAACGGAAATGAGCGTCGCCTGCTTTTGCGTGGGGTCGATGCGTGCCAGGATAATCGAGTCGGCACGATACGTATCCTCGCCCGGACGACCGTCGGTACCAAGAAGCAACACGTAGAACGGATCTTTTGCCTCATTGGTATCGACCAGAATCTGGCGCAGGTTGTTGGTAATGACATTGGAGTCGCCAAGCTTGCCCATGATAGTGGCAAACCACAGACCCGCAGCAGTCGTGGCGCTCAGCAGCACGCCGAGTACGGCGATGAGAGCTACGCGGCGAACCGTGCGGCCGCGACGGCGCTGACGGGCGCGCTCGGAATAGCGTGCGACATTGTCGCGGCTGTAGATCTTGGCCTGCGCACCAGTCGAGGGTCTTCGGGTGTTATCCGCTAGGGGTTTCTTGTTAAACATAGGCAACCTGCATTAGTAGATGACGGGATCGGGAACGGTGGCATGTTCGACATGCGCGCCAAGCGCCTGCAGCTTTTCGACAAACTGCTCGTAGCCACGTTTGATGTGATGGATGGCCGAGACCTCGGTAACGCCATCGGCGATAAGACCGGCAACCACAAGCGCCGCGCCGCCACGCAGGTCGGGTGAGGTGACCTGTGCGCCCGAGAAGCCCTTGACGCCGTGAATCATGGCGTGATGGCTCTCGATACGAATATCGGCACCCATACGCACGAGCTCGGAGGCGAACATGAAGCGGTTCTCGAAGATGTTCTCGGTAATTACGGAGCTTCCGTCGGCAAGGGCCGAAAGCACCATGATCTGCGCCTGCATGTCGGTCGGGAAACCCGGGAACGGAAGCGTCTGGATATCGACCGGCCTGATGCGCTCGACGCGATTGACGTGGACGCCGCTCTCGATACGCTCGCACTCGATGCCCATAAGTTCCATCTTTTTGAGCACCATTCCCAGGTGGATGGGGCAGAAGCCCGTAACATCGACGCCGCGCTCATCGGCCATGAGGGCGCCGGCGACGATAAAGGTGCCGGCCTCGATGCGGTCACCCACCACGCAATGGGTAACGGGATGCAGCTCCTCCACGCCCTCGATGGTCACGACGGGCGTGCCTGCGCCGACGATCTTGGCACCCATCTCGTTGAGCATGTTGGCAAGGTCGACGATCTCGGGCTCGCGGGCAGCGTTGTCGATAACCGTGGTGCCCTGTGCGCGCACGGCAGCCATGATGAGGTTCTCGGTGGCGCCCACGCTCGCGAATTCGAGCGTGACGGTGGTGCCGTGCAGACCCTGGGGAGCACTGGCGTTGATGTAGCCGTGGGCGGTGTCGAACTCGACGCCCAGAGCCTCGAGACCCAGGATATGCATATCGATCTTGCGAGCACCCAGGTTGCAGCCGCCCGGCATGGCGATCTTGGCGCGATGGAAGCGACCCAGCAGGGGACCCATCACAGCCGTGGAGGCGCGCATCTTGGCGACGAGCTCGTAGGGAGCCTCCCAAGAATCGACCTGGGAGGTATCGATCTCGAGCGTGTGCTCGTCGAGAACATCGATCGTAGCGCCCATACCCTTGAGCACCTTGCCCATCACGTGGACATCGGAAATATCGGGCACGTTCTGCAGCGTCGTCTTGCCCGGCGCCAGAAGCGTTGCCGCCATGAGTTTGAGCGCGGAGTTCTTGGCACCCGAGACGGGCACGGAGCCTCCGATGGCGTGGCAACCCTCAACGCGGATAATATCCAAGGTCTACCCTTTCAAAAAGCATGCCCGGGGTGGCTGGGCCATCCCGGGCATGATGTGTTCGCAAATGGTCGAACGCTAAATCGTTTGACTATTGGGCAAGCTTGAGCTTACACCATGCGATTTCATTATAGAGGTAGGCGCGGCGTGCATCATCCTCCGACAAATTACCCAGCTTCTCTTCAAAACCTTGAATATCAGCTTTAACCTTGTCGGCATCGACGGTCGCCAAATCGCAAGCGCGCTCGGCGAGAACGGTCACGACATCGTCCGCAACCTGGGCATAGCCGCCGGCCACGGCAAACGTGTGGTCGACAGTGCCCATGGCCTTATCGGAAACGCGAACGTAACCGCGGTCGATCGTGCAGATTTCGCTGGAGTGAGCAGGCAGAACGCCAAACTCGCCATCCGTAGACGGAATCGACACAAACGCAGCGTCACCCTCATAGGCGAGGCTCACGGGGCACACGATGCGGATACGCATAACCTACTTCTCCCCCATCTTGCGGGCGCGCTCGCGCACGTCCTCAATCGTGGAGGCATAGCGGAAAGCCTGCTCGGGCAGGTCATCGGCCTTGCCGTCGACAATCTCGGCGAAGGAGCGGACGGTATCCTCGACACGGACGTAGACGCCGGGGTTGCCGGTGAACTTCTCGGCAACGTGGAAGGACTGCGAGAGGAACTGCTGGATCTTACGGGCACGGTTGACCGTAAGGCGCTGCTCCTCGGACAGCTCGTCCATACCCAGAATGGCGATGATGTCCTGAAGGTCGGAGTACTCCTGCAGGAGCTCCTGGACCTTGACGGCGACACGGTAGTGCTCCTCGCCGACGATCGAGGGATCGAGGGCGTCGGAAGAAGACGCGAGCGGGTCGATGGCCGGGAACAGGCCGAGCGACGAAATGCTACGCGAAAGAACCGTGGTAGCGTCGAGGTGGGTGAACGTCGTGGCAGGCGCCGGGTCGGTCAGGTCGTCTGCGGGGACGTAGACGGCCTGGACGGAGGTAATGGAGCCCGTCTTGGTCGAGGTAATGCGCTCCTGGAGGTCGCCCATCTCGGTAGCCAGCGTGGGCTGGTAACCGACGGCGGACGGCATACGGCCCAGAAGTGCGGAAACCTCGGAACCGGCCTGGGAGAAGCGGAAAATGTTATCAATGAACAGCAGAACGTCCTGGCCACGATCGCGGAAGTACTCAGCGGTGGTAAGGCCGGCCAGACCGATGCGCAGACGCGCTCCAGGCGGCTCGTTCATCTGACCGTAGACCAAGCAGGTCTTGTCGATAACGCCAGACTCGCTCATCTCGAGATAAAGGTCGGTACCCTCACGGGTACGCTCGCCGACGCCGGTGAACACCGAAGTGCCGCCATGCTCCTGGGCGAGGTTGTTGATGAGCTCCTGAATCAGAACGGTCTTGCCGACGCCGGCGCCGCCGAACAGGCCTGTCTTGCCGCCACGGATGTAGGGCTCAAGCAGGTCGACGGCCTTGATGCCGGTCTCGAAGATCTCGGTCTTGGTGGTGAGCTCGTCAAAACGAGGTGCCGCATGGTGGATGGGATAGAACTCCTCCACCTCGGGCATAGGCTTGCCGTCGACGGGCTTGCCCATGACGTTCCAAATGCGGCCGAGTGTCTTGGGGCCAACGGGCATCTTCATGGGCTCACCGGTATCGGTGGCAATGAGACCACGCTGCAGACCGTCGGTCGAGGACATGGCGACCGTGCGGACGACGCCGCCCGGAAGCTGGCTCTCAACCTCGAGGATCGTGCTCAGGTGACCGATCGGGGTCTCGGCCTCGACCGTGAGCGCGTTGTAGATCGGGGGCACCGCACCGTCAAACTTGACGTCGACGACAGGGCCGATGATACGCACGATGCGACCATCACCGGCAGTCGTCTTCTTGGTGGCTTCCTCGACCGCAAGCTTTACGGTGTTATTAGCCATTACTGTTCCTCCAATGCTGAGGCTCCGCCGACGATCTCGTTAATCTCGGTCGTGATCGAAGCCTGGCGCACGCGACTATACGTGCGGGTAAGGGTCGAGATGATCGCGGTGGCGTTTTCCGTCGCGGAGTGCATGGCCTTGCGGCGTGCACCCTGCTCGGCAGCCGCCGAATCGATCAGGGCCTGGTAGATGACCGTCAGGATATACGACGGTACAAGCTTGCCGAGAACATGCTCGGGAGAGGGCACGAACTCGAACGTGGACGAGATGCGCTTAGGGGCGTCGGTCTCGTTCTTACGCGGACCGTGGGCCATAGCGATCATCTCGGGATCGAGCGGCAGCAAGTGCTCGACGCGAAGCTCCTGATCCACGCGGTTCTTGGCGTGGTGGTAGACAAGCTCGACGCGGTCAAGCTCGCCGGCACGATACGCATCGCAGATATGAGAGGAAATCATGCGAGCCTGATTAAAATCGGGCTCGGAGGAATTGCCCTCAAAGTGCATGACGACGTTTGCGCGGTCGCGGAAATACGTGACCGGCTTACGTCCACACGCAATGATCTCGCACTCGATGCCATCGTTCGCCCAAGAAGCGGCGAGCTTTTCGGCCGTGCGCTCCACCGTCGTATTGAAACCGCCGGCAAGGCCGCGGTCCGAGGCAATAACGACAATCAGGCCATGCTTGACGCTCTCATGCTTCTGTAGCATGGGATCGGTGCCCGAGCAGGAGGCGTCGCCGGCGACCGTCAACATGACGTCGGTCAGCGCCTCCTTATAGGGCTCGGCCTGCTTGGAGCGATCGAGGGCACGACGGATCTTGGCCGTAGAGACCATCTCCATCGTGCGCGTGATCTGCTTGGTCGTGGTAACCGAGGAGATTCGCTTCTTAATGTCGCGAAGGTTGGCCATAGGGCTTAGTTCTCCTCTGATCCAGTCGTATCGGCATGGTGCTTGGCCATGAACTGCTGCTTGAAGTCACCGATAACGCGCAGAAGCTCAGCCTTGGTGTCATCGTCGATCTTCTTGGCGCGAACCTTATCGAGCAGCGAGCCAAAGCCGTTGTCCAGGTACTCGATAAGCTCAGCGCGGAAAGGCAGCACGTCGGCGATCTCCAGGTCGTCCAGGAAGCCCTCGTTGCCTGCAAACAGAACTGCAATCTGCTCGCCAACCTCAAACGGCTTGTAGCGCGGCTGCTTAAGGAGCTCAGTCATGCGAGCGCCGTGGGTAAGCTGCTTTTGCGTGGCCTCGTCGAGGTCGGAGCCGAACTGCGTAAAGCCGGCGAGCTCCTGGTACGAAGCGAGGTCAAGACGAAGATTGCCGGCAACCTGCTTCATGGCCTTGGTCTGTGCGTCGCCACCGACGCGGGACACGGAGATACCCACGTCGACTGCCGGGCGCTGGCCCTGGAAGAAGAGCTCGGACTGCAGGTAGATCTGACCATCGGTAATGGAAATGACGTTGGTCGGAATGTAGGCCGAGACGTCGCCGTCCTGGGTCTCGATGATCGGCAGAGCCGTCATGGAGCCGTAACCGTTCTTCTTGGACATCTTGACGGCACGCTCGAGCAGACGAGAGTGCAGGTAGAAGATGTCGCCAGGATAGGCCTCGCGTCCGGGCGGACGATGCAGCGTCAGCGACATCTGACGGTAGGCCACAGCCTGCTTGGACAGGTCGTCGTAGATGACGAGCACGTGGCCGCCGGGGTTGGTCTCGCTGGCGGGCTTGCCGTCCTCGCCGTTGTACATGAAGAACTCGCCGATAGCGGCACCGGCCATAGGCGCGATGTACTGCATAGGGGCGGAATCGGCAGCGGTGGCCGAAACGATAATGGTGTAGTCGAGCGCACCGTGCTGAGCGAGGGTCTCGCGGATGTTGGCAACCGTGGAAGCCTTCTGGCCGATGGCGACATAGATGCAGACCATGCCCTTGCCGCGCTGATTGAGGATAGCGTCGATGGCAATGGCGGTCTTACCGGTCTTACGGTCGCCGATGATAAGCTCGCGCTGGCCGCGGCCGATAGGCACCATGGAGTCGATGGCGAGCAGACCGGTCTGAACCGGCTCGCACACCGGGGTACGGTCGATGACGCCGGGGGCCTTGAACTCGATAGGGCGGCGGTGCGTGGCGACAATGTCACCCAAACCGTCGATGGGCTGGCCGAGCGGATTGACGACGCGGCCGAGCATGGCACGGCTCACGGGGATATCCATAATGCGGCCAGTGGTGCGGCACTCGTCGCCTTCCTTGATGGAGTCGACGGCACCAAACAGAACGGCGCCGACCTCGTCACGGTCAAGGTTCTGGGCAAGGCCGAAGACGGTCTCACCGGTATCGGAGCTCTTGAACTCCAGAAGCTCGCCTGCCATGGCGCTCTTGAGGCCAGTGACGCGCGCGATGCCGTCGCCTACCTCGTCGACCGTTGAAACCTCATGCGTATCGACCGTCGCGGAGAGGCTCGTGAGCTGCTCCTGCAGTTTCTTGGCGATATCCTGGGCATTGAGGGTTTCGGACATTAGGCTTCACCTCCGTACGAATTAGCAGAGTTTGCGAGGGTCTCCTGTGCGATGCGCAGCTGCGTCTTGACGGAAATGTCACGACGCTCGCCGCGAGCCTCGAGCACCAGGCCGCCCACGATAGACGGGTCGACCTGCTCGATAAGGAATACCTTGCGGCCGAAGTCCTGCTCGCATTTCTTAGTGATGGTTTGACGCAGCTCGTCGTCGAGCGGGATCGCCGTGGTGACGGTCACGCCCACTACATCCTCGTCTTCCTCGGCAACATACTTAAAGGCAGCTGCCACCTTGGGAAGAAGGTCGAGCTGGTCGCGCTTGGACATGGTGTCGAGCACGGCGATGATCTCGGGGCTGGCGGAAGCCAGGCGCTCGATCATCTCGAGGTCCTCGAACACATGGTTCTCGGCCTTGGCGGCTTCCAGAAGGGAGCGCGCGTAGGTCTCGAGCACCTTGTCCTGATAGCGGCTAGTCGGCATTCAGGCTACCTGCTTCCTGGATGTAGCGCTCGATGAGCTTCTTCTGCCCGGCCTCGTCCTCGAGTGCCTCGCCCACGATCTTGGTGGCGACGGCAACGGACAGGTCGGCGATGGAGCTCGCGGCACCGGCGTAGATGGACTTGCGCTCGTCCTCGACGGTCGTATGGGCCTTGGCGATGATCTCCTCGGCCTCCTTGTGAGCAGCCTCGATGATACGGGCGCGCTCGGACTCGGCGTCCTTACGGGCCTCGAGAACGATGTCGGCAGCCTGACGACGGGCGTCGGTGACGATCGAGTCGGACTCAGCACGCTTGGCGATAGCCTCCTGCTTGGTCTTCTCGGCCTCGTCGAGGCTCTCCTCGATCTTCTTGCCGCGCTCCTCCATGGTTTTCATGATGCCCGGCAGGGCGACCTTGGCCAGCACGATCCAGATGATCAGGAAGGCGATAAGCGCCGGGATGAACTCCGCCATCTTAGGGATGAGGATGTCCGCACCGGCGGCGCCGTCCTCGGCGAACGCGGAAACCGGCATGAGCAGCGCGGCCGCGGACGCGGAGAGTGCGATCGCGCTCTTCTGGGATGAAAGATTCATACTTGACGCTCCGTGCTATTTAACGATCAGCGCGACAACGAAGCCGATCAGAGCCAGAGCCTCGCCGAAGGCGGAGCCCATGATGAAGACGGTGAACACGCGGCCCTGGACCTCAGGCTGACGGGCCATAGCACCCGTAGCACCCAGAGCAGACAGGCCGATAGCAAGACCAGCGCCGATAACACCGAGACCGTAACCGATAACTCCCACGATTCCTCCTTTGTCGTGCGTGTCTTATTTCACGCAGGATAACCTTTTTATAACTGCCGGGCTCCATGGGGACGGGCACCGGCGGTTTAACGAATTGCCTTACCTTTAAGGCGCGAACGGAAGACTACTCCTCCTCCGCGACCTCCTCTGCCTCGGAGACGTACACGGCGGTAAGGACCGTGAAGACGTAAGCCTGGATGGCGCCGACCACAAGCTCGATCGCATAGATCAGGATGAGGATGGCAAGCCAGGCCAGCGAAGGCAGGGCACCGACGGCGTGGGCCGCGGAAACCTGCTGAAGCAGCGGCTGCATGAACATGCTCGCCATGATGGCGAACGAGCCCATGACCACGTGTCCTGCGAACATGTTGCAGAACAGACGGACGGCGAGCGTGATGAGGCGCAGGAAGGTCGAGAAAAGCTCGACGACCCACACAAGCACGTTCATCGGGAAGCTCACGCCCTGCGGGGCGAGGCTCTTGATGTAGCCGATCACGCCGTGAGCCTTGCATCCGTAGTAGATGAAGTACACGAAGGCGAAGATGGCGAGCGCGGCGGTGGAGCCGATTGCGCCGGTGCCGGGCTTCATTCCCGGAATCAGGCCGATCATGTTATTGATCAGGATGAACAGGAAAAGCGAGCACAGGAACGGGAAGTGCTTCTTCCAGTTCTCACCCACGACGCCCTTGCCGATATCGTTCTCGACGTACTCGATGATGTACTCGAAACCGTTGACGAAGAAGCCCTTGGGAACCAAGGTCTGCTTCTTCTTGAACACGGCCAGGACGATCAGGAGCACGATCGTGGAGACGATCAGCCAAAACGAGTACTGCGTGATGCCGCAGCTTAGATCGCCCACGACGGGGGTGGAGCTGAACTCGCTGACCAGATGATTAATCTCATCAGGCAGCTTTTCAAAAATTTCCACGACTTACCTTTCGACCTCATGAGGATCTCGCAGCGCCTTGGCGACACGAACCGTGCAGGCGGCCATAAAGGCCACGAAGCCGATCGCCTCGCCCAGAAGGAACATGCGAAATGCCTCTCCGAACAACGCAAACACAACCAAGGTAAAGACGAGCAGGGCGATTGCCGAGACCGCCAGACTCACCATGCCCTTGAGCATGTCCGCATTCTGCTTATCGTCAAGAACCGGCTTGAGCGTAAAAACAAAGGGAAGAAAGGCGATTGCGCCCGCGATGGCGCCTGCAACGATAGCGAGCAGATCGGCTACCTGAAACACTGGCGTCCTCACTTTCCTTTTTAACGCTTCACAGAACAGTTCCCGCCAAACATTGGTGACTATTGTACGAGCCAATCGCTAAAGTACAACCGAAAAAGCATCGGTTAGTACGCACCTGTTCGTTTTCTTAAGACCTTCTTTATGCCGCAGGTACGGTAACGCGTTTTTCCGTACCCTGCGGGGCGAAACGTCCGTTAACAGGGGTGAGCGCGGTCGCCTTTTATTTGTCCGCGCGCACCGTTTCTTCGTATTTTCGACGTTAGCCGGTTTGGCCCAGAGACTACAGCGTGCCGTAGATGCGGTCGCCGGCATCGCCCAGGCCGGGGACGATGTAGGCGGCCTCGTTGAGGTGGTCGTCAATGGCGCAGGTATAGATATGCACGTCGGGGTCTTTCTCGGTCAGCGACTTGAGGCCCTCGGGGGCCGCGACGATGCACAGCATGCGAATGTCCTTGACACCGCGCTCGCGCAGATAGCCGATAGCCGTCTCGGCAGAACCGCCCGTGGCGAGCATGGGATCGACGACCAGGCAGATACGTTGGTCGATATCCCTGGGCATCTTGCAGTAATACTCATGCGGCTCGTGGGTGACCTCGTCGCGCTCCATGCCAATGTGGCCCACGCGGGCAGAGGGCACCAGGTCGAGGATGCCGTCGACCATGCCAAGGCCCGCGCGCAGAATGGGGACGATGGCGAGCTTCTTGCCGGCAAGCTGCTTAAACGTGGCAGTGGTGATGGGAGTCTCGACTTCGACATCCTCCATGGGCAGGTCGCGCATGGCCTCGTAGCCGTCAAAAAGCGCGAGCTCGCGCACGAGCTGGCGGAACTGGTTGGTGCCGGTCGACTTATCGCGCAGGATCGACAACTTGTGCTGGACGAGCGGATGGTCGACAAGCGTCACGCGGGACGCATCGTAGGTAACGGTCATGGGTTGATTGCCCCTTTCGTTGCGGCCGCAAAACGACCTTGCTGACATGACGCACAGCGATGTTGCCGCCGCCCGCCATGCATAAGTTTAGCGGTTTGTTGTATCGAACGCTCCGTCACAACCCTACTGAGTGGTGCTGAGCGAACGCCTGACCGCATCGTGCCAACCGTCCAGGTTGCGCTCGCGACGCTCAACGGACATATGGGGATGGAACGTCTTGACGATCTGGGCGTTTTGCTCCAGCTCCTCCAGATCCTCCCAATACCCAACCGCAAGACCCGCCAAGTACGCGGCACCGATTGCCGTGGTCTCCACCGTCTCGCATTGCAGTACAGGGATATCCAGCAAGTCTGCCTGGAACTGCATGATGAACTCGTTGCGCGAGGCACCGCCATCGACGGACAGGCGCTCAATCGAAAGACCCACATCCTGCTCCATGGCACGCAGCACGTCATAGCTCTGATAGGCCATGGACTCGCAAGCGGCGCGCACGATGGTCGCTCGAGTCGAAGCTCCAGTCAGACCGCATACGATGCCGCGGGCGTGCGCGTCCCACCAAGGTGCACCCAAGCCCGCAAAAGCGGGGACAAAGTAGCATCCCTCGTTATCGCCGATCGAGGAGGCGAGCCGTGCCGATTCGGATACGTTGGAGATAACGCCCATGTTGTCGCGCAGCCAGTTCATCGTTGAGCCGGCGGCAAAAATAGAGCCCTCGAGCGCATAGCTGACCTTGCCGTCCGCAGCGATACCGATGGTGGAGACCAGGCCATTCTTGGATTCGACGATCTCGTCGCCGGTATTCATGAGCATAAAGCAGCCCGTGCCATAGGTGTTTTTGGTCTGGCCGGGATGGAAGCAGCAGTGACCGAACAGCGACGCCTGCTGGTCGCCCGCCACACCCATGATGGGCGGCGTGCTGGTCATGATGTCGCTCGCTACGCGGCCGTAGTCACCGGCGCTCCAACGGACCTCGGGCATCATGGCACGCGGGATGTCGAAGAGAGCCAGCAGGTCATCGTCCCAGTCCAGCGTATGAATATTGAAGAGCGCCGTGCGGCTGGCGTTGGTGTAGTCGGTGGCGAAGGTTTGGCCGCCGGTGAGGTTATAGATGAGCCAGGTATCGATGGTGCCAAACATGAGGTCGCCCGCTGCCGCGCTCTCGCGCGCGCCGTCGACGTTGTCGAGAATCCACTGCACCTTGGAGGCCGAGAAATACGGGTCGAGCGTAAGGCCGGTGCGGGAACGCACCAGCTCCTCGCGGCCCTGCTCGGCCAGTTTATCGATTGTCGAGGCGGTGCGGCGACACTGCCACACGATGGCGTTGTAGATAGGCTGGCCACTCACGCGGTCCCACACCACCGTGGTCTCGCGCTGGTTGGAGATACCGATGGCGGCGATGCGATCGGAATGGATGCCGCTCTTAAACTGGACCTCCATCATCACGCCGATCTGGCTGGCAAGCACCTCCGTGGGATCCTGCTCCACCCAGCCGGGGCGCGGGAAGCTGGTTTTGACGCTACGACGTGCCTGGGCGACAATGCAGCCGTACTCGTCGACGATGGTCGCGAGCACCGAGGTGGTGCCGCAGTCGAGCGCCATGATGTAGGAACCGCCAAAGTTAAACGAGGCATCTTCCATGCCCAGGCTGCCCAGATTCAACGACATCGCTTACACCTTTCTATTGCATCGGGTCGGACAGAACCCGCTCGATCTCTGATGCGGGAAGTGCGCCTTGGCGCAGGATCTGAAGCTCGCCATGCTTAAACGTCACGATGGTCGAAGCGTCGCGGCACGGGGTCTCGCCCGCGTCGACGGCCAGATCAACCCCCTCCAGAATACGGTCCTCAACGTCGGCAAAGCTTGCCGGCGCGGGCGTGCCATGCGTATTGGCGCTGGTGCAGGCAAGAGGGCTGCCGCAGGCGCGGATGAGCGCTTGCACCACGGGCGAGGCCGAAGCGCGAAGTGCCACCGTGTCGTCGGCGGCGCGCATAAAGGTCGGCACGCAGGGGGCCGCCTTGACCACGATAGTCAGGGCACCCGGCCAGCATCGTCGGGCGAGCACGCGGGCCTCATGAGGGATATCCACGCCATAGCGATCGAGTGCCTCGGCATCATCAACCAGCCAGGCGACCGTTTGCGTGAGCTCGCGCTGCTTGAGGGTAAAGATACGACGATAGCCGGTACCGAGTGCGGGGACCGCGGCGCCGTTGACGGTGACCTGCGGATCGCGCGGCCACGGCAGAGGTTCACTTGTATCTTGTGGAACGGCATCCGAGAAGACGTTGACTGCCACGGCGACACCGTAGACCGTCTCGGTTGGAATAAGCGCCAGGCCACCGCGACCGAGTAGCTCGGCCGTACGCTCGACGGCGAGCCGATGCGGCTCACGCGTTCCCTCGAATACCCGATAGACCGTCTGCATGTGTATGCCAGCCCCTTACGCTCTGGTGCAAGTTTATTTACTGTGGGGCATTCTCGCACGAAACGTTCAACCTATTTGCCCAGAGCGCATGTTGGTTTGGTGAGCGGCTCTAGTAGTCGGTGAAAGTGAGGGGGTTATTGGACTGCGACGAACTTCTTTGGCCTGCCGGCGTGGCGTTCTTGGGCGGCGTAGCGCTCGATGCTGTCTATCGTTATCATCCGACGGCCGTCGACGAGTTCAACATCGAGCTTTCCTGCTTTGACCAGCGCGGTAATCCGCGAAGCGGAGACTTTGAGGTCCAGCGCTGCGTCTTTAAATGTTCGGCACGCCGCTTCCCGAGCGTCATCGTGGTCGATTTCGACTGAAAGGGCCACGACCTCGGCCGAGCGTTCGTACCCTGCCGGAGTCAAACCGTTGTTGAGGTCGTCGGCCAAAAACGCCATCAGTGCCTCGGTGGCATGGGCAATCGCTTCTTCGCGCGTGTCGCCATCGGCAAAGGTGCCAGGAATCTGCGGGAAGCTAGCGCAGTAACCGTCGTCTTCTTTTATGAGAACGCAGTCATAGGTAAATCGCTGCCTCATTTTGCCTCCAGCTACCATCCAGCTTGGCGACGAATACTTGCCCACGTGCCCTTCTTTGGTCGATCACCACCAGAGCCGTTCGCGGTGACAACACGGTCACCAGAAACATGCTTAGCATGACTACCGACTTGCGCGACCTCCACGAATCCATCGTGCTTGAGTAGGGCAATGATTTCCCGAAAGGTAGGAGGTTGCATGGGCCGACCTCTTTCAGCCGTCCTAATTATAAACTAATTTATAATTTTTGCTAACCAGTTAATAAATATTACTGGCGCTGTTTGGGCTCGGTGACGATGGCTCGGACGATGCGGGGACGATCGGTGAGGTCGCGGACGATGCGCACGTCCGAGAGACCCGCCTGGCGACAGAGCTCGGCCGCGGCATCGAGGGCGCCCTCGTAGAGCTCGCAGGCAAACAGGCCGCCGGCGCGCAGCATATAGGGCGCCGCATTGAGCAGGCGGCGGAAGATATCGAGGCCGTCGGCGCCGCCCTCGAGCGCTAAATCGGGCTCGAAGTCCTTGACCTCGTGCGGCAGCGAGCGCATGACGTCAGTCGGAATGTAAGGCGGGTTGGAGACGAGCACGTCGAAGGTGCCCCATTCCTCGCGGGGGATAGAGCTCACCAGGTTTGTGAGGCTGAAGGCGACCTCATCGGACGTAAGCCCGAGCGCGTCGCGGTTTTTGGTGGCCAGGTCAATGGCACGCGGTTCGATATCGGTAGCGGTGCAGGTGACATGGCCGCGGCGCTCCCAGGCAAGGGAAAGCGAGATGCAGCCCGTGCCGCAGCCGACCTCGAGAACGCGGGCGATACGGGGCTCGACCGGAGCGGGCGCGGCGGCATCCTCCGTCAGAGACGCCTCGTGGTCGGCGCCTTCGATGGCGATGCCGTATTCGTCGAGCTCGGGCTCGGCGGCTTCCGCGGCTTCGGCTTCTGCTATCTGCGTGGCGGCTTCCTCGGCCTCGCGGTCGGCCAGTTCCTCGGCATAGGCACGGCTGCCCAGTACGTCGCCACCCAGCGCAGCCTCATCGGCAGCCGTGAGGTTAGCGGCACGGCGCTCGGCCGTCGCTCGCTCGTCGGCCAATGCGGCTTCGACTTTGCGCGCTTGCTCGACCTCGTCGTTCCAGGGCAGCTCAACGCGCTGACGGGCGGCAGCCTCGGGGCTCAGCACCTCGGCATCCAGATAATTGAGGACTTCCTCGACGAGCATCTCGGTCTCGGGACGCGGAATGAGTACGCCGGGGGCGCACGCGACGTCGATCATGCGGAACTGCGTGCTGCCGGTGATGTACTGCAGCGGCTCGCCCTTGGCGCGGCGGACGACCGCCGCGTGCATGGTCTCGAGCTGCGCCGCATCGAGCGTCTCGTCCATACGCATATATAAGTCAATGCGCGCCAGACCCGTGGCTGCGCACAGCAGCCACTCGGCAGAAAGTCGGGGGTGTTCCTCGCCGCGCTCGGCCAGGTACTCCTTGGTCCACTCGAGACAACGCTTGATGGTCCAGATCTCGTTTGCCATGGGGTCCTCCCCTCTTAAGCGCCGGGCGGCGCGCGAATGTCGGAGCAGATTGTACGCGAGGCCAGCGCTTGGCAAGAGACGATTGAAGGCGATTATCGAGAATCAGCCCAGAATTTTGCACCGGGCTCGCTCAAAGTGTTCATTCGCCGACGTCTAGATTTGCATTCGTCAAGCTTTTGGCAAGGTTGCCGGTGACGCATAATTTCTTTCGCAAATTGACAACCGCATAGCGGAACACGGCCCGCGCC
>JAQDNC010000023.1 GCA_027660625.1 Coriobacteriaceae bacterium AM100-PB1-1D-6A
TGTGTTTCGTCAAGAGGATTTGAGCAAAAAGAGCATCGGAAATTGAGCAGCTTGAGCATCGGAAGTGCGCACGCTTTTTGAGCGGCTAGCCCTCCTGCATGAGGGCATGGCGGACGCGGTAGGACTCGCCGCGGAACTGGACCAGCCTCCCGTGGTGGACGATGCGGTCGATCACGGCGGCGGCCATCTGGTCGTCCCCGAACACCGACCCCCACCTGCTGAACTCCAGATTCGTGGTGATTACCACCGACTGCCTCTCGTATGCGTCGACGAAGACCTGGAAGAGCAGCCTCGCCCCGTCCGCGTCGAGCGGGAGAAACCCGAGCTCGTCGATGACGAGCAGGCGGGCCTTGCCGATGAGCGCGGCCTCCCGGTCGAGCCTCCCGTCGTCGCGGGCGCGCCTCAGGCGCATCACGAGCGAGGACGCCGTGAAGAAGCGCGCCTCGAGCCTCCTCTCGCACGCCAGCGCGCAGAGGGCCGACGCCATGTGCGTCTTGCCGGTGCCGACGTCGCCCATGAGCACGAGGTCCTCCCTGCGCTCGACGAAGTCGAGCGCGAGCAGCGACTCGCGCCCCATGCCCTCCGGCCACGACACGGCCGACCAGTCGTAGCCGTCGAAGGTCTTGGGCGCCGGCAGCGCGCAGCGCCTGAGCAGCGTCGCGCGCTTCGAGGCCTCGCGGCTGGACCTCTCCGCCTCGAGGTAGCCCGCCAGGTACTCCACCTGTTTCGGGGTGCCGAGCCTCGACCACTCCTCCAGGACGGCGGTGGTGAGCGAGCACGACCGCCCGGCCTCCACGACCCTGCGGGCCAGCTCCTCGCTAGCTGCCATCGGCGACCGCCCCCTTCAGGAACCCGTCGTAGACCGACAGGTCGGGCCCGCCGGCCCCGCCGCCGCCACCCGCGATGCGCCTCGCCAGCACGTCGACCGTGGCGTCGTCGGGGACGCGGCCGCCCTCGACGACCCTGAGCGCCGCCTCGCAGGCCGCCTCGAAACCCGAGGACTCGCTCGCCCGGCCGATCGACCTGAGCGTGCGCCTCCTGCCGGCGGAGTCCATCCGGTCGATCCCCTCGACGAGCCCCGGCGGCATGTCGCGCCTGATCGTCGACTCCCCGAAGGCCCTCGGCCTGGCGATGATGGCGGGCACGAGCGAGAGGGGGTTCCGGACCGCGGGGCCCTCCCCGAAGGCCCTGGGGAGGACGGCGACCCGGCGGCCGCGGTCGGCGAGGATCTCCACCGTCGACGCGCGCATGCCGACGAGCAGGCTCCGCCCGTGCCAGGCGGGCCCGGCGACGTACTCGCGCCCGTCGGCCTCGACGTAGCCGCGCTTGTCGGCGCGGGCGGTGACCCACCTCACCGCGTCGAACTCCACGCCGGGAAGGGCGCGCATGGCGGCGAGGTCCTCCCGGTAGGCCTCCCCGTGCGGCCTGCCGTCGCGGCAGCGCGCCGCCGCGTTGACCCTCGCGCACCCCTCGGCGAGGAACGCGTTGAGCTCGGGGAGCGTGCCGAACGCCGGCACGGGGACGAGGAGGTTGCGCCGGAGGAACCCCACGGCGTTCTCGACGGAGCCCTTCTCGTTTCCCGAATAGGGGTTGCAGTACCGGCTCTCGAAGCGGTAGTGGGCCCTGAACTGCGAGAACAGCCTCGATTCCGTGACCTCGCCGCGTACCATCCTGCCCGCCTCGGTGGCGTTGTCGAGCACCATCGCCGCCGGGGCGCGGCCCCAGCGGCGGAAGATCTCGAGCAGCCCGGCGCACAGGCACTCCGACCTCTGCGACATGAGGGCGACGCACTGCCGGTCGTTCGAGTGCGGAAGCGTCGCGACCAGCAGCTTGAGGTCGAGGGCCCTCCCTCCGACCGCGGCGCGGAAGTTCCCGAAATCGACCTGGCAGGTGCCGGGCGCCCACTCGAGCTCGAGGTACCCCTCTCCGCCCGCGGCCGCCCGGGCAAGCCTGAGCTCGCGGACGAACCTCTGCACGGTGGAGTACGAGCCGCCGTAGCCGCGCTCGGCGACGAGCCTGTAGTAGATCCGCCTGGCGGTGTGGCGCTGCTTCCTCGGGGCCCCGAGGTCGGCCTCGAGAACGCCCGCGATCCATTCCTCGTTGCCCTCGAGCGCGGGCCTGCCCCTCCTCTGGGGCATCGGCGCGACGGGCGACATGTCCTCCATGTCGGCGTACTTCGCCACGGTGTTCCGGCTCACGTGGAGCACTCTGGCGATTTCGGACCTCGAGCGCCCGGCGGCATCCATCGACCGTATATCATTCACTGTGTCCAGGGGCACGGTCATCTCCTCCATCCTTCCCGGGCGGGCTCGCCAAAGTAACCGCCCGGGGAAACCATACGGCGAGGGCCGCGCCCCCGGTCCCCGGGGCGCGGCCCTCTTGCTTAAACTGCTCAATTTTTCGTGCTCACGGTGCTCATTTCCCAGTGATCACTCGGACCACTTCTTAGTGAACATCAACAACACCGAGCTTGCGCCAACGAGCTATGAAAGAGAAGCGTACGATTGCAGGCATATCGAAGACCTATTCGGTGCGTTTCAGACAATTGAGGGGCTAACTCCCGATCTAATCGAAGAAACATATGCCGAAGCTCGTCGTACGGGAAAATACAAACCATCAGAGCTTGTACGAATCAATGCGAAACTGCGTCAGATTCTGTCGAATGCAGTCGCAAAGAGAATAATTGACCGAAACCCCTGCGCTACCGTTCATGTTCGCAGACCACGCAACAAAAGAGAATCACTGACAATCGACCAAGTAGCTACCCTATGCACACATCTTCAACACATTGAGCTCACCGCCGAAGCTGTTGGTACGCTAGTACTAGTGTATACGGGTATGCGAAAAGGCGAGATGCTGGGCCTCGAATGGCGCGATTGGGACCCTGCCAATAAAACCTTGAAAATTGACAGGCAGTACACCAACGATCATGAACTGAGGGCACCCAAGTCACAAGAAAGCCAACGCAAAATCCCCGTTGGAGAAACCTTGGCCGAACGTCTTCAATCATGGTCAGCCATACAAAAAGAGCTCCTGGCCTCTCTGGGGCTGTCCCAGACTGGCAGCACTCCCATCATTAGCGATATTGCTGTCGAGCAAGGGGTCCCTACTGTCTGTCACATGAAAAACTACATCTTCAACCATTGGTTTCGCGATTTCGCAGTTAGCTGCAATCTTGGAATCTATGAGCCGAACAATTCGACTGGCGGAAAACTATATAAGGGCATCTGCCCGCATCAGCTCAGGCATTGCGTAAGCACTTTTATGCTGGCGAACGGATCGGACGTTAGAAGCGTGCAAGGTATTCTTGGCCACGCGGACCCCAATATCACGCTCAAAACGTATACAAGCCTCGTTCAACAATCAGAAATAAAAGCGGTTAAAGGCTACGAAGACTTCATCAACGCCCATATACAGAGAAGCGAGAAATAGCATGTTTTTCATTCATCGTTTTATTCATAATATTACGGTACTATAATACCGTTTCCGCAGGTAGATGCTTTATTTGATTGACAACTAATGAGTTTTAATACATGCTAAAGCTGTCAGATGGCTGCGCATGTAGTCATAGAAACCGGCCCCCCAAGTGCTTATGAACCTGGTAAGTCTTACAAGCACAGGGAGGGCCCTCATTGAAAGGATAGCTCATCATGGCTACACCAAAGATTAGCACTCAGGCGTCCACACCGACTTTCCCCACTGGTGCCGCTCAGTGCGATCGGTTGCTCCGCGTTAACGATATCCGCGAACTCACTGGCTGGAGCGAAAACACCGCGCGCAAGTTTATGCGTGAGTCCGGCAAGCTCATCCAAATCCATCGCTCGAATTACATGTTTGAAAGCTCGTTCTACGAACTTTTCAAGCAGCTTGAAGGTCGTACCGCCCACCTTGACTAGGCGGTAAACATGAGCGATCTACCGTCGATTTCCGACAGATATTCCGATGATGTTACTGAGCAACGAGAGATTAGAAGGAAAATGGATAACGCGAATTTTATTTCGGTGCCCGACTGGGCGTGTTGTGCCACCACTGTCGCTGCCGAGCGCCTCATCCTCGGCCTAGTATGGAAGCTTGGCAATCCTTCCAAAAACAAACGAGCCATGGGCTTTTACGCAAAAAGCAAATGGATTGAGGAGCGCTACCACCTGAGTAAGAACACGATCTCCCGGGCCTATACCTCTTTGAAGGATAAGGGGTTTATGCAAAAAGCGGGCGATGGCAGCTGGATGCTTAATTACGCTACAATCTACCGCGCCGCGATTGAAAACGCTTGGGAGCCCCCGAAATCTTAAGTCCACAGACCGACTATCGACGTGGGCTTCTGTCAAACAACCGAGTTAAAAACCACTGAGCCAGAATCCGCTTCAATAGAAGAGGATTCTGGCTCAAATGATATCCGACCGTTCGCGCAGCGATGTCTACCGCAATCTGGTAAGAATCGAGGACGGAGAAACCGTCATCGAGGTCGTGAAGGTCGGTAATCGCCAGGCGTCTACAAAAACATGCCGCGGATGTAAAATGAAACAGGGTCGAACCGAAACAGTTCCCGGACAATTGGCGTCCGGCCAGACACTTCGATTCGACCCTTTTTCATGCCCGCATCTAAAACAATCCCATAATCATTCTCGACATCTTTAACGCCATCACTCTCCCGCCACCAACACGTCGTAGGTGCCATTTTCAACGAATCGATATGGCCGTCCATTCATGGTCTTTAAGGCGCGTGATACCATGAAAACGTGCGGTATTTCTCCAACCGAAAACCTGCGTGAATGCATGACTTGAGACGCCTTTTAGAACTCACCGATCGCAGGGCGAACACAAATCAACAGCGGCCGTGCATTGTTCCCAGCCATATGGCATGGCGGAGCCATGCCCGTTGTTGATTGGAGTGCCGCACCATGGCAGACGAGAAGAAAATCAGGGAGATCTACGGCGTGAAGTCCGTCCTCGATGAGGCCGCCGAGCGGATCGAGGCGACGTGGCGGGAGAAGCTACTGCGCGAGACGGGCGACCTCAGAACCGAGAACGCGTTGCTCAGGGCCCAGCTCGACGAATTCAACCGCAAGCTCGTCGAGGCGAGAGACCGGAACGAAAGACTTGAGGCCGACTGCAATGAGCGGGTCGCCTTTATCGAGGAGAAGTTCGAGCTCGACACCGCGAGCATCGAGCTCGAGAACAATGAGCTCCATGCCGCGGGCGTCAGATACCTCGCCGATGCCAGGGAGCTCGGCAGGCAGGTTGTCCAGCTCCACGCCGAGGCTGAGGCCATGTCCGATGAGATCGAGCGTCTGCGCGTCGAGCGTGACGCCGCGTTGAAAGCCCAAGCCGAGCTGAGCGATGCGCGCCTGGCCCAGCACGACCTGATGGCCGAGATCGCCGCCCTCAAGGACCGCCTCGCCACCTCCGAGCAGCGTGCGGCCGTGGCCGAGGCCAAGGTCGAGGTCATGACCCAGATGAAGGGCGAGTAGCCCCGCGCTTCTCCTATCAGGCGGCTGATTTCTAGGAACCTTCTAGAGCGCTTCTAGAAGGTTCCTAGAACCGGGCGCAGCACTTTCGATCGGCACGATGTCTCGGTAGACAAGGCGATGCTCGGCATCGCACCATTTGTCGCCGTGGTAGTGGCCGAAGAACCATGATCGGTAGCCGAGCCGGCCGTCGAGCTCGGCAAGGAATCGCTGAAGTCGGTCGCCCCGATACTCGCGCCCGCGCTCCCGGCACAGCCCCTCAGCAAGGGCGGCAGGGGCCTCGTGAGTCACAACGTGGTCGACTTTCCAGCCCATGCGGTCGAGCGAGGCGCGGCAGCGCCCCATCTCTTCCTCGCTCGGCATCTCCTCGGGCCACCAGCTCCTCCCCTCCCTGCGATACTGCCTGTCGTTGCTCGCGGCGCCGCCCATGGCAAGGACCGTGAGCCCGTCGATATCGAACACCTCTCCGCGCATCAGGTGCAGCACGTGCGGTCGTGCCTCATGGACGAGCCCGCCGTTCCACTCCCGCACCGGCAGCCCGGCCAGGGCGTGGTGGTTCTCATGGTTGCCGTCTACGAAACACGTGGTCCAGGGCTTCGACTCGAACCAGTCGAGCCAATACCTCTCAGCATTCGAGTCATCCCAGACAAAGCCGAAGTCGCCGGCCACGATCACCGCGTCATCGCGCGTCAGGGTCCGGCCCAGCGGCCAATTTTTGAATGCAAACCGGCTGGACCCGTACTCGGCCCTGCCGTGCACGTCGCCTGTCACATAGACCGTCATCAGTACGCACCCCACGGCAGGAGTTTGTCCCCGAGCCTCACGATCCGGTCATACAGCACCGTGTGCCGTTCGTCCGGATTGCCGTCTCGGTGAAAATGGCCGTAATACCAGTGCTTATAGTCCAGGCGGTCCTCGAGCTCGTCGAGGAATCCGGTCAGCCGGTCCACATCGGGGCGTTCCCAGCCTGGGTCCGGGTAGAGCGTCGGCGAGAGCATGCGCGTGGCGCAGGTATGGGTGATGACGCAGTCGACCTTCCAGCCGACCTCGTCGAGCTTTGCCCGCGCGGCATCGAATTCGCGCTCATCCGGGAGCTCCTGAGGCCACCAGCTGGAATACGGCACGCGGTATTCCCTGTCCACGCTCGTGGCACCGCCCATGGTGAAGATTGTCGAACCGGCGAGCTCGAAGACCTCGCCGCGCGTCAGGCGCCGAATGGGCGAGGTGTCCGACAGGCGCTGCGTCAGCCCGCCATGCCACGGCTCCATGGGGCGCTCCTCCCAGTGATCGAAGCGCTCGTGGTTGCCGTCGACGAACAGTACCGTGTAGGGGCGCGATTCCAGCCAAGCGATGTCGGCGCATTCCTCGGCAGAAAAGCCCCACGGAAAGCCAAAGTCACCGGCAACGATGAGATAGTCGTCGCTGGTAAGACTGTCGCCAAGCTCCCAGTCGCGGAGCTTTTGCATGTCGAGCCCACCGTGGATGTCGCCCGTCACATAGACCGTCATCGGATCGCCTCTTCCCTCTTGTACGCCGCCAGCTCGCGCTCGACCTGCCTGTCGCCGGTCTCGTTGACCCACCAGGGCCATTTCACCCGGCCGCACGGCTCGTCGACCCCGGCGAACCATTCCCTCAGCCCGTCGAGGCTCACCGGGGAGTGCCCGTTGGCATCGCAACCGACGTCGTAGCGCAGAAGGCCCTGCTTGCGGTTGAACTCGTTGTACGCGCCGCCGCTGCTGTGGATGTGCCCGTGGAGGTGCCACGATCCATGGTTCATGCCCTGCCAGTCGGCCATGGGGTAATGGCTCAGGACGATCTTCTGCCCGTCGATCTTGAGCACGCAGATCGGCGGCTCCACGGTGAAGGCGCCCGCGACCGCCGGCTGGGTCCAGTCCTTGTCGTGGTTTCCCGGGACGAGGTGGATGCGCCTGCAGGCGATCTGCTTGCGCAGCCCGTAGGCGTCCTGGGCGGTCATCTTGAATGAGAAATCCCCCAGGATGTAGAGCTCGTCGTCCACGGCGACCCTGCCGTTGATGTTGTCGACGATGGCGTCGTTCATCTGCCAAATCGTCTCCCACGGGCGGTCGGTGAACTTCAGCACGTTCTCATGCCCGAAGTGGGTATCGCTGGTAAACCAGATCATATTTATGTCTCCTTCTGTCGCTAAAAAACGTTCTCCTTCGAGGTCAGGAGACGTTTTATGAGCGACATGAGGTGCATATCCCTCATGTTTCAAGCTCCAATCTGTCGGGTTTGCCCAACTAAAAGTTTACGCCCACGCGCCCACGCGCCCACGCGCGAACAGGATTTGATTTTTGAAATATGGACAAATTCCTCGTCAGGAGGGTAGAATGGTGCCGACGGCAGCCCAAGTTGTAGTGAGCTGGGCAGAGCCGTTGCTTAATAGAGTTAGGTCATCGTCTTAGCGACGGTGACCTTTCTTTTTGGGCTTCGAGCCCTGCTTGAGTGCCTTGGAAAGGCCGACAAGGGCCGTGAGGAGCGAGACCGTAGCGGTCAGGAGCTTCACGAGCTCGGTGAAATCGGTCATGGGCATCACCTCCCATCGAATGGAGGGCTCTGCCCGGCACGAGGGCTGCCGACAGCAAGGACGATTCTATCAGAGCGGCTGACTCCCGCCGATCAATTCATACTCCTCACCCTCGCCGAATTGCGAGCATGAAAGAATCGGCACTGGATGGCAGCACGCCAGGGCACCGACGATAGGCTCTCCAAAACTAGCGAGGCGTGTCTCCGCGAGCGTAATCGCCTCGGTCGACCGCACGATCGATCTGCGGCGAGATGTCGACGTTGCCACCATGGGCTCGGCCTGCGGCGCGAACGCGGTCATCGCCAGCATCGGGAACGGCGCCGGCGTAACGGTTTCGAATCTCCCTTGCGTAACCGCGCCGGGCAAGAAGCTCATCACGAACCGCCGGATCCTCGAGCAGATCTTCATCGCACTTCGGTGCGATGAACTTAGGGAAGAGATTGTAGGCGACGCCCTTGCTCGCCTTTGCCTGCTCGACCCACGCCGAATACGCTTTCTTAAGCCGTTGAATGTAAATCTCGCAACGCCTCTCATAAGGAAGGGCTCGCTCGGCTTCCAGCACGTTATTTTTAAAGGCCGCCTCAAGCTGCTTGATCGCAAACCGCCCGTCAAGACGGGTCAGGTTGAAAGTGCATTTCGGATTGCCGGCCTCCTTGATATCGAGATCCGTCGCATAGACTCGGTTGTTCTTAATGAAAATCTCTACGCCCCATGAGGCAAGTAACTTTTTGAACTGCTCCATAGTCTTCGGGTGATAGTCGTTGATTGCAATATGGATCAACTCGCGCAAATTGTTTTTATAGCTGTACTCTCCCCGATCGACAATTTTCTTTTCAGTGTCGCGCGGCTGTCGGTCTCGAATCTTCGAGTTCTTCTTTCCCTTTTCGAGCTGAGCGAGATTCCAGGCCTTGTCCATTTCACGAACCCACGCAGCGCGTTCGTACTTTCCGCGACGCCCACCCGTCTCGCAACGCTTACCCGTCAAAAGATCCGTGCGGTTAATCGCCATATGGACCGCGTAACGTTTTCCCGCCCTATCGCTTTCCTCATGCAAGGCGACAATCACTTGTTGATGCGGGTAGTGTTTCGCAAGCCATTGCTCCGCGTAGGCCATACATGCATCGGGGGTCATCTTGCCTCCGTTGCAGCTGCACTCCTCGGGAAGAAACGCAAGAACCTGATGAAGCATCGTTATGTTCTTCGCGCCGGCACGCGCAGGCCTGTCGTGATGAAACATCTTCCGCGTCATAGCCATCTCGGAAAACCAGTGCTTTCGGTTCGCGAGGTTCCAGCCGCCGCGGGCCAAAGCGTACTTTCCGTTAATGTACTTGCGCACGTTCTTCGCATAGCGCTCGGACGAAACACCTTTCTGCTTAACGACGGTCATTTTGATCACCGCCGACGAAATAGCGCTGTTCGAGTTCTTCGATAAAGAGAGTGACTTTGCGGGCGTTCTGGTAAACCTTTTCAAGCGTTCGGAAAACTGCCTTCTCGTTGTAGGCCGGAAGACCTTGCGCATTCACAAAATACATCAGCTGGTTGAGGTTCGTCCCCTCGCGATACAGCTCGTGATAGATTTTTGCGACCTGGCTCATATCGAAATCGATCTTCTCGATTTTCCCGGTAAGCATCACGCGGCGGGCATACGCACTGACGGTCGCACCGAGCGCATCCGCCTGTTTGCGGATCGCTTCGTGCTCCCCATCGGTGACCTTAACGTAAATAGTTTTCGAACGCGTTTCATGCAAATCGCCTGAAACGGTTTGCAGCTTTTTACTGCGGCCGCCGTCATCATTTTTGGAAATGACTAGGTCATCACTCCGATGAACCAATGCATAGCGAATGAGTTCGGCCTTCGTCATGCCTGCCTTGTCCGCCAAAGCGGAAAGCGTTTCATATTCTTCGGAAGTGAGTGTCGCCTTGACGGTGTACGGACGCTTACAACTCATCATGCCCCCAGGAAATCAAAACCACCCCTAAAAGGGGTGGTTTGCTCTTAGGGTATAACCCTTGGATTTCCGGCACGCGTCTAAAGGCGCCGGCCCTCACGGGGTTCGGGCCGCACTGCAGATTGACCCGTGGCGGGCCGGTCAAACCGGCGCTACTTGCGCCCCGGCCCCCTATCGAAGGGGTCCTCGTACTCCTTGACGCTCAGCCGGTCGAGCGCGATGTCGGCCCTCTCCTGCTCCCGGATGTACTTCGCGATCGTGGCCTCGTTCAGGCCGACGGTGGACACGTAGTAGCCCTCGGCCCAGAACTTCCTGTTGCCGAACTTGTACTTCATGTTCGCGTGCCTGTCGAATATCATCAGCGAGCTCTTCCCCTTCAGGTAGCCCATGACGCTCGCGACGCTGTACTTCGGCGGTATCGCCAGCAGCATGTGGACGTGGTCGGGCATCAGGTGCCCCTCGATGATCTCGATCCCCTTGTACTGGCAGAGCTTCCTGAAGATCTCCCCAAGGTCGGACCTTATTTGGTTGTAGATGACTTTGCGCCTATACTTCGGCGTGAACACGACGTGGTACTTGCACATCCACTTCGTGTGCGACAGGCTGTAGGCCTTCTGGGCCATACGCCACCACCGCCCTCTCGACTCGGATTCCTTGCGGCCTGAACAATCGCAAGTGTCCGGCGAGGGGGCGGCTTTGTAAAGCCGTTTGGCCCCACCCGCATAGCGGGTGGTTTCTGATGCGGCGCGCTGCGCGCCCCGCACAGGCTAAAGCCTGTAAA
>JAQDNC010000024.1 GCA_027660625.1 Coriobacteriaceae bacterium AM100-PB1-1D-6A
AGAAGAGGACGGGGCCGGAGACGGCTAAATCAATTTGCGAAAGAATCTTGACGGTACCTCAGCTGCAAAGTAATGAATTCAATGAAGCGACAATACGCTTCTCCAAATACTTTGACTCATCATTGGTTGCCCCCTTGACGAACTCATAAATTTTAATTTTCGGTTCAGTACCAGACGGTCGAACAATAACGTAAGAGCCGCCCTCAAGATTAAATCGGATTACGTTGCTTGGAGGCAGTGTTTGTCTTGAGTCCCCAGGGAGATCGTTAATCACCGGCATTTGAATACCCGACTGATAATCAACGATTTCCACAATCGTTTTTCCACCCAAATCAAAGGGAGGTTCGGAACGGATGGCGTTCATTACGTTTGTCATTTGAGCCATCGCATCAGGGCCGTCAAATTGGATATTAATCTGACGATCAATCCAATAACCATGCTCGAAATATAGATCTTGCATCACTTGGAATAGATCTTTGCCACGCTGTTTCCACCATGCAGCAGCCTCACATGCAAGCATGGTGGAAACAATTCCGCATTTGTCACGAACATGAGTTCCCGAAAGATATCCGCAACTCTCTTCGAACCCCATAAGGAAATCAGATTCTCGGCCTTCGGATTCAAGTAAAGCAATTTGTTCGCCAATAAACTTAAAGCCGGTCAACGTTCGACGTAGCTGAAAGCCGTACTTCAAGGCAATATCATTAGCCATTGAGCCCGAAACAATTGACGTACAAGCAACCTTATGAGACATATCGCATTCATACTCAGACTTACGACGAGCCAGGTAATCAAGCAAGACTAAACCAAGCTCATTCCCCGTCAGCTGCTTCCATTCCCCACGGTGGTCGACGGCAACACCAATTCGATCACAATCTGGATCAGTTGCAATCAAAATATCGCAGCGACTACCTTTAGCAAGCAGAAGACCAAGCTTCATGGCATCGGCATTTTCAGGATTTGGCTTTGGACATGTTGGGAAATTACCGTCAGCTCTTTCCTGCTGCGGGACAACATGAACATCTTTAACAAAGATATCCTTCATTATTCGTTTGCATAAATTCAACCCGGTGCCGTTGAGGGGTGAATATGCAACTGTCAAATCACTACAGTCAACGCGAGTCGACACGCGAAGCGTGCTTTTGATGAAAGAATCGAGAACATCTTCCGAAACATATGATATCAATCCGTGAGTAACCGCATTATCAAAACTGATAGCAGGCTCAACCGTAAAAGGGTCAATAGCATCAATAGCTTTTTGAACATTGTTGCACAAATCAATAGTAGCTTGGCAACCATCTGACCCATAGACCTTATATCCATTGTATTCTTTAGGGTTATGGGACGCCGTGATGACCACCCCCGCTGAGCAGTTCAGCTCGCGTACAGTATAGGAAAGCACGGGAGTAGGTTGTATGGATTCGTAGTAATGGACCTTTATGCCACTTGAAGCCAGTATCTCAGCCGTTCTACGCGAAAATAATTCGCTGCAAAGTCGCGAGTCGCGGGCAATTGCAACCGAGGGGCTTTCAAAATGTTCTAGCAAATAATTTGCCAAACCTTGGCTAGCAGCACCAATCGTCCAAATATTCATATGATCGAGACCCATTCCGAGCTTTGCCCGAAGTCCTCCGGTGCCAAATTTCAGTTTGTTGAAAAATCCAGAATAATTCTCCACCTGAGCGCGGCACAACTCATCAACGGATTTCACATCAGCCGAATCAATAGTATTAAGCCATTTTTCATACTCGGCTTTTGGGTCGAACATTAAAACATAGCTCCTTAAATAAGAGATACGAGTTCTTTTAGACGAGGGCTCTGTTCCTTAGAACAGACCAAGATCCCGTCAACGGTAGCAACGACAACTGCATCGTTTATACCAGAAACGATTAGCGGAATATCGAGCTCATTGATAACATGCGTATTCTCGCAGGTAGAAGAATCAAGCACAGTATGCCCACTCTTGCGATCCGCCATCTCGGCGGAAAGCGTATTCCACGTACCAAGATCTGCCCATGGACCAGAATACGGCACTACCGCAATTGAATCAGCGTTTTCAACAACTTCGTAATCAAAAGAATTAATCGGAAGCTCAGAATACCGTGCCCTCAGGTCGGCAAAATCCTGATATGAACCATAATTATTAATTATGTTAAGCACATAGCCGAGCTTAAATCCGAAAACGCAGTTATTCCAAAGTGCACCTTTAGAAATTAAATCAGCAGCCGTACCAGAATCGGGCTTCTCAATAAATCTTTCTACTAAACGAGGAGAGCCAGTGGACGAACTGGGGACAATATAGCCATATTTTTCAGAAGGATAGGTCGGCTCGGCACCCAGAAGACATATATCTGCCACATTATTTTTCACAGCTGCGGCAACATCAACTATGCGATCGAAATATGAATCGTCTACATATGAATCAATAGGCAAAACAATAACAACGTCATCATTATCTATGCCCTGAACACTATGCAAATGCTCGCACGCAAGCATAATAGCGGGAGCAGTGTCACGACGCTCTGGCTCAACTACAACTTTACAGTCAGCCCCTACTTGCAGCCGAAGGATACGCTCTTGAGAGGCACAAGTCGCAACTGTAATATCTGCTTGAGGAATCGTGCGCTCAATTTGAGCAAAAGTACGCTGCACCATGGATACGTGATTGCCGCATTCATCCCTAAGCACTTTAAGAAACTGCTTAGACCGAGAGTCGTTTGACAAGGGCCAGAGTCGTGTCCCGGATCCACCAGAAAGCAAGACGATATAAATGGAATTCAAGTACATAAAAGTGAACACCCTATCTATAAGGAAAAACCGATTGAACCATTAACAAACTCTCAACTATCCTTCTCAGCTCAACATTCAATGCTTGAACTTTAAATTAGATTTAAGGCGCTGATAAAAAAAGGACAACGCTATTAACATTCCGACAGAATAGCTAACAATAACAGCAATGCTAACACCGTTGGCGCCAAATCGGCTAATAAGAGAGGCGGAACACAGATACGAAATTAGCAAAGCGGCTGAAGTGGCAATAAATGAACCCCGAATCTCTCGAATAAGGATTAATAAATCGTAGGAAAATGCAAAGATTGTGGTAAACGCAGTTGCAATAATTGCAGGAATAAGCAAATCCAATCCCTGAGAAATTGATGAGCCAAATACGGCCCGCAAAAGGTTATCTCCAAAGAGAGAGCAAAAAACAACGGCAAGCAAGGTGAATAAACAAATGCACGATATAACTTTTCCATAGCGTTGTGCAAATGAAACACACTCGTGCTTGGACCATATCTCAGCAAATCCAACGAGTAAAGGGCCATATAGATAGGAGGCAGCGGCCTGAACAAGAACCGTAGGCGTTGAAACGGCGGCATAAACACCAAGGGCCTCTGTTCCTTTTAGCTGGGCAAGCTGCTGCCGAGAAACTGAAACAACAGCTCCGAAAAACACGGCAGTAAGTACAGACGGAAAATACTTTTTAATTAAAGCCAAAGCCTGATGGAAACTAATGCTAGGAACAATCTTTCCGTAGTTCGAGGCAGAACGAGCATCGAATAGCCAAGTTATGAAGCAGCAGAAAATCGCAAGGGACAGAAAGGCGTAATTGATCGATAGCCCAAAAAACAAAGGAAGGAGAAACAGCACCAGCCCCCCAAGCCCTCGAATTGCTTGAGATATCCCAATGTAATCCATCCTACCCTCTTTTTGCACCATTGCATAAAAAACAGAGCAGAAGGCTTCATCCGCCTTAAACAATAGCCAAAAAATTGCGGAAACAATCAAGCGAGAATTACTCGTAGACAAGAATAGGTAACCAACAATTGGAATAAAGGCTAAACCTATAGTAATGAACCGAAAAGCGATATATTCAGAGGAAGAATGTTCCTCCCTTAGATCGGACACTTGAATAGTACGCATATTATATGTAGCAAACGGGTAGTAAATATTACCGACCGACATCGCGAATGCAAGTATACCCGAGTTGGCATAATCATGCGAAACAAGCACAACCGCAACAGTCATAAGCCATAGGCAGCCTTGATAAAATAGGCATCCAATGGTATTCCAAAGCATATTCTGCTTTACCGAAAGAGAAGAACCGTTCAAAGAAACCTCAAATTGTTGAATTAAAGCAATGATTGATAAAAATCAAAAGTTGAATCAGCCATGAGATCCCAGCTGAAATGACGTGAACGTTCAAGTCCCGACATAACAATTGAATCAAAGCACGAATCGAAACTACAAAGGCCCTCTATGCGCTCAGCAACAAGCGAAGGGGAAAGTTCGTTGAGAAGAATCGCTGAATTACCAGCAACTTCAGGAATAGAGCTTTTATTTAATGCAATGACAGGGCAGCCAGAAGACATGGCTTCCAAAACAGGAATTCCAAATCCTTCGTATTCCGAAAGATACAATAAAGCGGCAGAAGAATTGTAAAGTCGCGCAACTTCAGCCGAATCCGGATAAGCATACGCAACGTATCTACCCGGAAGTTTCTTATCCAAATATTCGCTCTCGGCAACAGATAAAGGGGCGCCTACAATCTGAAGAACTACATCGGAACATAACGCAACAGACTCAACAGCTAAATTAAAGTTCTTATATGAAGCTGACCTGTTACCAACGAATACAACTTTTTTCTCGCGGACAGCTTCATGATAACAATACCGATCAGAATCAAAACCCAAAGGAATCACGGTCATTTTTTTATTTATTGATTCTGGGATGATTTTTAGCAAATCGTCTTTAGTGCTATTCGAAATACAGACGATGGCATCTGCATTTTTAACAGCTTTTTTCATCTGGTTTAACTGGAAATATTTAACTAGTCCAGTGAAATAGTACTCACAGATAAAGTCATAAATAGTGACGACATTGATAGCCCTGTTATTAGACCCAGTACGAAAATAGGATGAATGCAGGATGCATGGACGGTCAACGCGCACGCTCGTCACTTCATCGATACGCACAGGAAGCCTAGATTGTAAGACTCTATACTTTTTAATCTTATCCTCTAGCTCAGAGCGTTGAATATTTGAGCCAGAGTCGAGCCTATCATGGAATACAAGATCGAATAGACCACAGTCCATTGCTCTTGAAATTAAATTGAACCAATAAATGGAGCCTCCACCCGTTTTCTGAAGGCTAAACACCATATTGTCAAAATCAACCGGAATCAAAGAACTCATATACCGATGGCAACTCCCAAGCCGTAAAAAATACTTTACTCTAAAAATGAATCATAGATATGGCGGAGTGTGTTCTCTATAGGTTCAACAGCTGACCATTTTAAAAGACTCCGGGCTCTAGAACAGTCAGACACAATAAAGGGATTATCAACTGGCCTCAATTTTGATTGATCAACTTTCACCTCAATATTGAAGTCGGAAAATTTAATGATGCGATCAAGTAAGTAACTGAGAGGTAGAGATCGTTCTGAGCCGAAATTAAATGGAATTCCACTGAAGTCACTTTCAAGTAGACTACGGTATCCACGAACAATGTCACTGACAGACGAGATATCGCGAGATACTGAAATATTTCCGACTTTAATGACTCCACTGCGCCCCAGTCGTTGGATTTCTGCGACCTGCTTGCACCAACCCGGAATCACAAAACGTTCAGATTGACCAACACCAGTATGGTTAAAGGGGCGAGCAATATATACCCTTAGTCCATAGTTAGTGTTATATAAAGAGGCGATGTTCTCCGCGGACATCTTGGACAAACCGTACGGATTACCCGCATTAAGCAAATCTTCCTCACTCAAAGGTTCATTAGAAGCAGCGTATTCTTCGGATGAACCGACTAAAAGCACCTTCGACTCTGGAGAAGTCTTACGAACTGCCTCGAGAAGATTTAATGTCCCCATAGCATTGACTTGATAGGTTAGCAACGGATTGTCCCACGATGCGGAGACAGAGCTAATAGCAGCAAGATTGACAATACAGTCAGCAGAACTGGCTTCAACGATAGACTTAACACTGTCATAATTGGTTAAATCAAAAGAGTGATATTCATCGTACCTATCAGGATTCACTGATTTGCTCTGAATGTCAGCTCCAATAACGTGGTAACCATTATTTGCGAATTCATCTGCTAAATAGGCTCCAACAAAACCGTTGGAGCCTAGCACTAAAACCCTTCCTCTCTGAGGCATTAAAGCAGGCCCTTCTCCTTACGAGCAAGATCGATATCGTGCTCAGTCATAATTCTACAAAGTTCCTTGCAAGTCGTCTTTTGTGGATTCCAGCCGAGAACTGACTCCGCCTTTGACGGGTCTCCCCAAAGATTGACTACGTCTGTAGGTCGATAAAAGTCGGGATTAATTTTGACGACAGTTTTTCCAGTTGCCTGATTGATTCCAATTTCATTGACGCCCGTGCCCTGCCAAGAAATTGAAATGCCAGCGTAATCAAATGCCCACTCAACGAACTCTCGTACACTATGCTGCTTGCCCGTTGCAATAACGAAATCATCGGGCGTCTCCTGCTGAAGAATGAGCCACATGCATTCAACATAGTCCTTGGCGTAACCCCAGTCTCTAAGGGAATCAAGATTTCCTAGCTCAAGATGATCCTGAAGGCCCTCAGCAATTCGTCCGACCGCTCGAGTAATCTTGCGAGTAACAAACGATTCGCCACGACGTTCAGACTCATGATTGAAGAGGATTCCATTCGCAGCGAACATTCCGTATGCCTCACGATACTCTTTGATCATCCAGAAGCCATACTGCTTGGCAACTGCATAAGGACTATAGGGATGGAAAGGCGTATTCTCGTTTTGAGGAACTTCTTCTACTTTCCCGTAAAGCTCAGAAGTAGAAGCCTGATATATTTTACAAGTTTTGTCCATCCCAAGCATATGGACGGCCTCAAGTATCCTCAACACGCCAATCGCGTCAATATCTCCGGTATATTCTGCGGCATCAAAAGAAACTCCTACATGAGATTGGGCCGCAAGATTGTAAATCTCAGAAGGCCTAACCTTTGAAATAATCCGAATAAGCGAGGATGAATCCGATAAATCGCCATCGTGCAGGTGTAAGCGGGACGAAGACAACAAATGATCAATTCGACCCGTGCCATGAACGGAGCTCCGGCGAACGATACCATGTACGTCGTAGCCCTTCTCTAAAAGCAATTCGGCAAGATAACTGCCGTCTTGACCAGTAATACCCGTAATTATAGCGCTTTTCATTTCAAAATCCCTCTCATGATTTAAATTGCCATTACTAATTTAATTGATAAAGTCTTGTCAGAATCCTACGTATTTTAACTCCGTAAGAAACATCACTCGCCCATGTGCCGCTCAGATTTTCGACAAAGGGGGCAGTGCCTCTCTTAACAAGATGAAAACGCGGGTCAATACATTGGTTAACCAGCTCACCAGTGCCTGAATATGCTTTAAGGTGTTGCACTTGTGCCCTTATCCCCATTCGAACCGATTCGGAACCATAACCATTAAAAGACGCCCCACAAACACCTGAATCAAGAGCGCCGATACCTGCAAAATTACACTGTTCTGGGGAAACCTGCCCTCCAAATTTAAGCCAACCAGTTTCAACCATTGATTGTGCAAAAACAACGTCGGGATTTATCCCTTCCGCAAGAGCCTCTTCATAGATCAGCTTGCAAAACTGTTCAATATCAGATGCACCGTATTTGGAATATATGGATGAAGGGAAATCGGACATCTCTGTAAACAAAACGGCCATTTTCGCTGGATTTGAATTTGAAGAAGAGACTATCGGAAAACGAGAGCCATTAAAATACAACTGTTCACTTTTTAAAGAGCATGTAAACGTATCAAACGTTCCCCATAACTTAATCGAATATATTCCAGCATCGCCGAAGTCGGCGGCGGCGGGCACCTCGGCGGCCCAGGAGCCGTCGGAGCCCCTCGC
>JAQDNC010000025.1 GCA_027660625.1 Coriobacteriaceae bacterium AM100-PB1-1D-6A
AGCTGGTCACCAAGCACAACCTCAAGTACCGCCGCTACTACCACCAGTTCGACTACTAATTTCATTTGGGGGAAACCGCAATGAGGCAATACATCTTTGCCAGCCACGCGCATTTTGCGACCGGCATCAAAGAGAGCACCGAGCTGCTCTCGGGCGCGCGCGATAACGTCCACGACCTGTCGATGTTTGTCGACGGCCGCACCGACGTCGCCGAGGAGGCCGCCAAGCTCCTGGCGACCTTCGACCCCGCCGACGACGTAATCGTGTGCACCGACCTGTTTGGCGGCAGCGTCAACAACGAGTTCACCAAGATCGTCCAGACGCGCCCCAACACCTACCTGGTTGCCAACATGAATCTGCCGCTGCTGATCCAGCTGCTCTTTTCGGACCAGGAGGCTCCCGCCGATCAGGTTATCCGCGAGATCCTCGCGGCTGACGACACGCGCGTCAAGTTTGTCAACGACCTGCTGACCGATGCGGATGACGAGGAAGAGTTCTAGTCACCGCCTGCTATTAATGGGGCCGGGTTTCCGGCATGAGACCTTTGGGGGTCAATCATGATTCAACTGCTTCGCGTCGACCATCGTCTGCTTCATGGCCAGGTGGCCGTCTCTTGGGTCCAGGGCTTGGGCTCCGACTGCATCTTCTGCGTTGGCGACAAGGTTGCCAACGATCCCGTCTGGAAGACTACGCTCAAGATGGGAAAGCCGGCCAACGTCAAGCTCGTCATCAAGGACATGGAGCACGCCATCGAGGCCATCAACTCCGGTGTTACCGATAAGTACAAGATGATCATCTGCGTCGCCAGCATCGCCGAGGCCAAGCAGCTTGTCGACGGCTGCCCGCAGATCACCTCCATCAACCTGGGCAACACCAAGTCCAAGGACGAGCAGCGTCCCGATGCCCGTAAGATCTCCCGCCAGATCTTTGTGACTGCTGCCGAGGAAGAGGACATTCGTGAGCTCGTCGGCCGCGGTGTCGAGGTCGAGATTCGCGCTCTGGCCGACGACCCCAAGGTCGATGCCCTAAGCGCCCTCTAATTGGGAACCACGGGCGGCGCGCACGGCGCCGCCCCTATTCGTGGGCGTACCGGATAAACGCTTTACCCGTTACCCCCATCTACCGTTCACCGGGAGTACACGCCCGTTGAGCGATTGGTATTAAATAGTTTTCTCATGACTATATAATTGGTATCAAATCATTTGCACCGGTTTAGGTGTTAACAGCACACCGGTACAAGCTGGATCTGTCTAGGCGATTGTCGGCATGGAAAAGGGCGCGCTGACAAGTCGGGAATCGCCGCGCGGATCCAAGAGGGATCAAAGGGAGGAACAATGCTTGTTCAAGCGATCCTCATCGGACTTATCGCTGCCTTCGGTAAGCTCGATTATCAGCTCGGTACGCTCTATGCGTTCCGCCCGATCGTTCTGTGCCCGCTCGTCGGCATAGTCCTCGGGGACCTGCAGTCCGGCCTCGCCATCGGTGCGAGCCTCGAGCTGCTCTTCATGGGTTCAATCTCCATCGGCGCTTACGTGCCGCCCGATGAGTGTATTGGCGGTGTGCTCGCCTGCGCCTTCGCTATTCAGCTGGGTCAGAGCACCGAGGCCGCTATCGCGCTCGCGATGCCCATCGCCACTCTGTGCCTGGCCATTAAGAACGTCGTCAACGCCGGTATGCCCCTTCTGGTCGACCGTGCCGACGTCTTTGCCAGCAAGGGTAACCTCAAGGGTATCTACGCTATGCACTGGATTATCGGTCTCGTGATTGTCGTCCTGGCCTTTATCCTGTGCTCGGTCTCCTTCTATCTGGGTGCCGACGCTGTTCAGGGCCTGCTCGACTTCATCCCGACGTTCGTCCTCGATGGCTTTGGCGTCGCAGCCAACATCCTGCCTGCCATGGGCTTCGCCATGCTCGGCCGTCTGGTGCTTACCAAGCAGCTCGTGCCGTTCTACTTCCTGGGCTTCCTGCTGTGCTCCTATGCCAACGTGCCCGTCCTCGGCGTCGCCCTGATCGCAATCATCATCGGCATCGACAAGTACGACCTGCTGGGCCTTGGTGGCGCCCAGTCCCAGCTTTCTGTGGAAGGGGATGAGGACGATGACTTCTAATTCCGAGAACCAGATTACTCGCTCCGACCTCATTAAGAGCGCCGTGAACACCGGCGCCCTGGGCATGGAATTCTCCTGGACCTACTACAAGCAGATGAACATTGCCTTCTGCCTGATGGTCGCCAACATGCTCAAGAAGATCTATGCCGGCCGTCCCGATGATTACGCCGAGGCCTTGCACCGTCACAGCGCATTCTTCAACATCACCCCGCAGCTCGCTCCCTTCGTGGGTGGCATCGCGATGGCCATGGAAGAAAAGGTCGCTCGTGGCGAGGTTGAGCCCGAGAGCGTCAACGACATCAAGGCCGCCCTCATGGGTCCGCTTTCCGGCCTGGGTGACTCCTTCTTCCTGTCCACCCTGCGCGTCGTCGCCGCTGCCGTGGGCATCAGCCTGTGCCAGGCCGGCAACGTCTTTGGCCCCATCGCCTTCCTGCTCGTCTACAACATCCCGGCGTTCCTGATTCGTATCTTTGGCGCTATCAAGGGTTATGAGCTAGGCATTGGCTTCCTCGACGAGGCTCAGAAGACCGGCCTGATGCAAAAGATCATGGCCTGCGTCGGCATTGTCGGCGTTATGGTCGTCGGCGCCATGAGCAAGGACATGTTCTGGGCTTCGTTGCCCATCGCCATCGGTCAGGGCGACTCCGCCCAGACTCTCCAGGACATCCTGGACGGCATCATGCCCGGTATGCTCGGTATGGCCGCCTTCTGGCTCTACTACTGGCTGCTCTCCAAGAAGATCAACCCGATGGTCCTGATCCTCTGCACCATGGTCGTGGGCATTATCGGCGCTTACTTTGGCGTGCTTGCCTAATATGTTCGAATCGCGCTTCCATCGCGTCTAACGGTTGCGTCGATCTTTGGGGGGCTTGTCGCATCTGCGGCGGCCCCCTGTTTTTTAAAACTCCGTACGAAAGGGGAGGGCTATGGTCGTACCCGAGCTTTCGCTCATGAACATCAACCATCGTTACTACAGCATCGAGACGTTTTTTAAGGCTGCAGGTGAGGCCGGCTATCGCAATATCGAGCTGTGGACCGGCTCGATGCACCTGTATGTGGATTGCCATGAGCACGATTCGGTGGATAAGATTCGCGATCTTGCCGCCCAATACGGTATCAAGATCGTGTGCGTGTGCCCCGAGCAGAACAACCCCAAGCCGTGGAACGTCGCGGTGCGCGGTGAGGCGGGCCAAAAACGCATCCTCTCGTACTTTAAGAATGTGATCGACGTTGCCGTTGAGTTGGGCGTGCCGCAGATTCTGGTGACGAGTGGTTGGGCCTATCTGGACGAGCCGGCTGAGGACGCCTGGGCCCGCAGCGTTGCCATGCTGCGCTCGGTGTGCGACTACGCCGATACGCGCGGTATTCGCGTCGCGCTCGAGGCCCTGCAGCCGTCGGAGTCCGTGTTGGTCAACACCGCACAGGATGTCGCGCGCATCCTCGAGGCGGTCGATCGCCCCAACCTGAAGGCATGTATCGACTTTGGCGCCATGGAAGTTGCCGGCGACACAATCGACGGCTACTTTGAGGTTTTGGGCGACAAGATCGTTCACACCCACTTTGTCGATGTGGGCGGTGGCACGACGCATCTTGCCTGGGGCGACGGCGAGCGTGATATGCGTGCCGACCTCGAGGCACTCATGCGCCACGGCTATACGGGCTATGTCTCGGCCGAGACGTGTGACGGCCGCTACTATCAGGATCCGTCCAAGGCGACGACTCAGGTTATCGAGATGTATCGCCGTGTGACAGCGGAGATGGAAGCCGAATAACTAAACTGCGCGGTTGCGCCGGAAACGCTTGGGCGGGTCTGGCGCAACGCTTTTATAGCTGGCGAGTTGTGGGGAACCCGTTGGCAGTAGCGCTCGAAATAGACAACTATTGGCGTTGTAATACCACTCGGGCGAGGAAACCGACCGTTCGCCGCAAATCTCCGTGAGTTTGGATTGGTATTAAATAACAAGCAATCGTATGGCTATAATTGGTATCAGCAAGAAGCGCGATGTATAGAATTGCGCACATGTGATGGGAGGACACACATGAAGGAGACCGAGAAGATCGAGATCATGCACTTCGACCAGGAGGGCTACCTCGAGGA
>JAQDNC010000026.1 GCA_027660625.1 Coriobacteriaceae bacterium AM100-PB1-1D-6A
AGAAGAGGACGGGGCCGGAGACGGCTAAATCAATTTGCGAAAGAATCTTGACGGTACCACAGAGTGATTGGTGTCCATGGCCTTATCCATGCTCTGCTTGGCGAAGTCGGCGAGATCCTTGCGATCCATGTCATTGTCCTCGTAATGCGGTACCAGCGTGTTAGTCGCCATTGTTAGTTCTCCGTTCTCGGGCTCACAAGGAGCCCGTTAGTGTTTTGCATTGATTACACGGCTTGATGTCCGTACCTCGTGGCCGCATAATGCATGGTAGTACGAAGTGTTGCGTTCTGTGAACAGCCATTATGGCACCAAAATGTCCGTACTAAAGGAGTCAAGATGAACAATGCTGAGGCTGATGCTTTTGGAGAGAAAATTGACCCCGAGTGGTTTAAGTGGGTGATACACCGGCTTGACTCGAGCATACGTAAGCTTGGAGCTGATGCCGACATTGACAGAACAGAGAAAACCATACTTCGTGCGGTGAAGTCGGGAACAATACGTCCCGAATTGCTGGATCAGATTGCAAAGAAGCTCGACGTCTATCCAGACTATCTTGCAGGTCGCTACGCATGGACGCTCAATCTCGACATCATGAAAGAAGAGGGAGTCCTTGACTACTGGCGCGAACACTATCTGAATCCAAAGCAATTCCCATACAAACTTGCGGAGCAGTTACGGCTAGGCTCCTATCGGCAGCTTATTGATACGCTGCTCATCCATGGCATTTCTGAAGCTGAGTACAAGGGTCTAAACTGGGATAAGAGGCACGAGCTCGAAAGAGAACTAGATCGACAAACAACCCGAATTCTCAACCGCTGGTTTCCTGACCATGCGAGGCCTGTGGAGGATCTCGAATACTTCCAAACTATGGAATGGCAGGATGAACGTGATGTGATTGAAGCCATGCTTGACTACTTAGAGGACCGAGGGCTCGTGACTGTTTATGACCAAGAACCTGATGATGACTCAGAGGATCCATTCTTTGAGGAGTACAAGCACTTGCCTGTAGTTAGCATGCCTACGATGTCCCGCATCGTCATCAAGGGCGAATCGGGCTTTTGTAGCGTTGATGAAGCATTCACCGACATGGTTGTCATCACACCCGATTGGATCAGCTACAAATACAAGCCTCGTAAGATATCAGAGCATAACTTGCCGATGAGCTGGGCATACCAGCCAAGCGGCCTTGGCTATCGTGCGCTGTTCGATGAAGTTGCCGAGAAGGTCGCCGGTATCCTAGAGCTAGATGACGAGGAGTTTGTTACCGACATAGGTTCAACGACGTTTGCCGTCGCATATCCCAATGGAACAAAGAAGCATAGGGTCTTTTGCCTGCCAGGCGACGACTTTGCTGAGTGCTTTGCACTGGTGAAGAAGATGGTTCCGAGCGAAGAGGCGATTCCACGCGTCCTTATAACCTCGGATAATGAGTAGAAAGCAGCTCGACATCATGCATAGAAGAACGTGAGGTCAAGCGACAACTCCGAGCATAATCTGCGTACTTGTGACACGGTCGGACACTGTCTCCCGAGGACGAAAAGTCGATTTCGGGAAGCAGTTCTTTTATGGAGTCAATCATCGTGGCGTGCATTACTGGTGTCGTAACGCTGATTGGGGTGATCCTTTCCAACTCTAAGAGCAGAGCCGTCATGGAGGTCAAGCTCGACGCCCTCACGAAGAAGGTCGAGAAGCACAACCAGGTCCTGGAGCGCACCTACGTGCTCGAGCAGGACATGACTGTCGCGAAGCACGACATCGAGTCCTTGAAGGGAAAGGTGGGTTGACTTGAACGAGTTTCTGGCAAGCAACGAGTGGTACTGGTGACTGGCGCGCACGATCGTGCAGGGAGTCCTTGGCGTGGCCATCGCCAACATTGACCTGATCATGGACTGGTGCGTGCTGGACCCGAGCGTGAGGGGCCTGGTCGTGGCGATTGAAAGACCTCTTTCTGACATTTCCCCAGGCAAATTGATATTTCCTTACGAACAGCCTCCGGTTCTCCGAGGGCTGTTCCATTATTCCCGTGCGAAATCGACGTCCCGGAAGAACCGTTAGGGGGAATAATTGCGTGCTCAAATACAGCAAGATACACGGCGTTATTCGGCGGCATTCGGGGTTGTCGAAACTGCGGAAACCGATTTCCGCGTTTCTTTATTCCCGTTTGTTGACCTGGGCAAATACAAGCGAAAAGGGTTTGAATCCGCCACGCAGTTTCAACTCAGTTTCACCCGCTCGAAATCGCCCTTCGGAGGACCCGAATTGTGAATTATTTCCGCAGGGCCCAATTATTCCCGTACCGCCGAGTGCTCCGCCGTACCGCCCAGTAGGGGTATGCGGGAATAATTGATTTGTTTTCCCAGGTAGACATGCAAAATCAAAACCACCCCTAAAAGGGGTGGTTTGCTCTTAGGGTATAACCCTTGGATTTCC
>JAQDNC010000027.1 GCA_027660625.1 Coriobacteriaceae bacterium AM100-PB1-1D-6A
CTGTTAGCGTCAATATAATTTTCACCATTTCCACCAACGCATTTTCGCCAATCGCGCCAACGCGGATACACCGGATTCGCCAATGCGGATGTGCCGCTTTCGGCGCCTAGGCGCCCTCCTCCTTCCCGTCCTCACCGCCGATGGACACGTCCTTCAGGCGGTACGACCGGCCCGTTATCTTGATCATCGCGCAGTGGTGGCACAGCCTGTCGGCGACCGCCGAGGCCGTGACGTTGCTGCCGAACACGTCGCCCCACCTGCCGACCGGCACGTTGGTCGTGACGATCGTCGACCGCTTGAGCGCGTAGCGCCTGTTCACCAGCTGGAACAGCAGGTCGGCGCCCTCTTTCCCGATATCGAGGTAGCCCAGCTCGTCTATTATCAGCAGGCTGCAGTGCTCGTAGAACCGCATCCTGCGCGCCAGCGCCTCCTTCGCCGAGGCGTGCTTGAGGTCCTCGACCAGCCTCGAGCAGTCGGCGAAGTACACCTGCTTGCGGGCCATCACCGCCTCGTGGCCTATGGCTATCGACAGGTGGGCCTTGCCGACGCCCGGGCTGCCGACGAGCACGACGTTGTCGCCGCGGTCGACGAACTCGAGCGTGGCAAGCTGCTCGACCAGCCCGCGCGGCACGCTCGGCTGGAAGCCCCAGTCGAAGTCGGCCAGCGTCTTTATGTAGGGGAAGTTGGCCATCCTCGTGCGGCGCTCGTCGTCGGCGCGCCGCTTGAGGGCTATCTGGGCGTCGGTGAGCTCGAGCATGGCGTCGACCAAGCTCTTCCTCCCGTCGGCGACGAGCCTGACGTACTCGGGCACCGACGACGCCATGCCCTCGAGCCCCAGCTCCTCGAGGTTGGCCGCCAGGCGGTTGAGCGGGCTGGCCTGCACCGCGGCGCTCACAGCGAGCCCCCTATCGAGTCGAGCAGCCCGAGGTTGGCGGCGGCGGCCGCCTCGATGTCGCCGGCGGCGTCGCCGAACCAGCGCTTCCCGGCCATGGCCTCGGCGTAGTGCGCCGGGTCGTAGGCCGGCCCGCCCGCCACGTGCGTCGCCACCAGCTCGCCGCCGACGTAGCAGTCCATCGCGCCGCCGGGCATGCAGACGATGCGGGCGGGCCTGCCGATGCAGCGCCTGGGCACCGACATGGGCTCGCCGTGCGCGCTGACCAGCATCGTGGCCGGCACCCTGGCCACGCGCACCACGTCGCCCATCGCCTCCTCGAGGGCGCGCAGGTTGCCGACGGGCAGCAGCGCGTCCTTCTCCTCCATGAACAGCGCGGAGGGCGGCAGCCCCGTGGTCTCGTTGGGCTCGGAGTTGCTGGCGTCCTCGATCCGCGCGATGATCTCGTCGATGTCGTCCCAGCCGTCGAAGTCGCCCTGGTAGGCCGCGAGCCGCGACAGGAAGCGGTTCGACGACTCGACCTTGCCCTTGGTCTGGGGGCTGCGCGGGCGGCACAGCTTCAGCTCGAAGCCGGCGGCCTTGGCGAACTCGTATGCGCGCTGGACCTTGAGGCGCCTGCCGCCCTTGACCGTCACCAGGGCGGACATGTTGTCCGTGACCCACTCGCGGGGCACGCCGCCGAGCCTCGCGATCGTGGCGTACATGCATCTGACCAGGTCGTCGGTCGTCCTGGTCCCCGACCGGATGAATATGTGCCTGCGGGAATGGCCCAGCGTCGCCGCGAACACGTTGAACTCGAACAGCTCGCCGTCGCGGTTCGCCATCCTGACCGACTCCTTCCAGTCGAACTGCAGCTGCAGCCCGGGCGGCGTCTCGAAGCGCGGGTGCGGTTCCGGGCCGACGGAGGCCCCGACGGCGATACCGTTCTTGCGCATGAACTGGGTGAAGGCGTTGTAGCCGGCCAGGTTCTCGCCGGGATACCTGTGCAGCAGCCACTCGTGGATGCCCTTCTTGGTGACCCCCGGCAGCTGCGCCTTGGCGGCCACCTCCTCGATGCGCGCGTCGAAGGAGCCCGCCCTGTCGGCGCGCCCGTCGCGGGGCCGGCCGCCCTCGGCCCTCCAGTACGCCGCCACGGTGTGCCTGTCCTTGCCGTAGCGCTTCGCTATGTCGCTGAAGTTGGGCTTTATGCCCGCTTCCCTGTACATGTCCAACTCTCCGATCAGGTTCTTCTCCGCCACGGCCGCTCCTCCCGAAAGCATCGTTCGCTTGTCGGTCGAAGCGTAAGCCCCGGCGTTGGTGGAAATGGTGAAAATGCGTTGGCGTGATCGGGGAAATTGCGTTGGCGGAATCGGCTAAAGTGCGATGGCGAAATTGGTTGTTTTTACAGTAGCGCTAACACG
>JAQDNC010000028.1 GCA_027660625.1 Coriobacteriaceae bacterium AM100-PB1-1D-6A
ATGGGTTCGCCCATTCGGAGACCCCCGGGTCGAAGGATGTGTGCTCCTCGCCGGGGATTATCGCAGCTTGCCGCGTCCTTCATCGGCTCCCTGTGCCAAGGCATCCGCCGTGCGCCCGTGGTATCTTGCGGGACCGCATCGGGCCCGCGGGATATCCACGTGTCGCTAAAATTAATTAATCGATATCATGAATAGCGCTCGTATGTCGCAATTCGGGTATCTCATACCGCGGCACAGTGTATGTACTGTGCTCGCGATCAGATGCTCCTCACTCATATATAAGTGAATTCTTCTTGTTTGGATCGGATGAATGATTGCTATCATTCTCTGTTTAAATCGCAGAAAAGAATCGAGTCTGGAAGAATTGGATCTTCCATCTCTCTCCTATCGCTATGCGGCTCTCAAGGTACGCGGGTGCGACCCCGGGGACCGGGTGCTGCGGGGACTTCCCCGGGAAGACATCTGCCGGACGGGCTCCTGCCCTCTATTCGAGTTAAAGTTTGTCTCTCTAAGAATTTATCTCCCTAGAAAGGAGGTGATCCAGCCGCACCTTCCGGTACGGCTACCTTGTTACGACTTCACCCCCCTCACCCTCCACACCTTCGGCGCCTCCCCCCTTGCGGTTGGGCCGGCGACTTCGGGTGCAGACGACTCGGGTGGTGTGACGGGCGGTGTGTACAAGGCCCGGGAACGCATTCACCGCGGCATGCTGATCCGCGATTACTAGCAACTCCGACTTCATGGGGGCGGGTTGCAGCCCCCAATCCGAACTGGGGCCGGCTTTCCGGGATCCGCTCCCCCTCGCGGGGTGGCATCCCTCTGTACCGGCCATTGTAGCACGTGTGCAGCCCAGGGCATAAGGGGCATGATGACTTGACGTCGTCCCCGCCCTCCTCCGCCTTGACGGCGGCGGTCCCGCGTGGGTTCCCGGCATCACCCGATGGCAACACGCGGCGGGGGTTGCGCTCGTTGCGGGACTTAACCCAACATCTCACGACACGAGCTGACGACAGCCATGCACCACCTGTATGGGCTCCTCTCGGCCACGGGGTCTCCCCCGCTTCACCCATATGTCAAGCCCTGGTAAGGTTCTTCGCGTTGCTTCGAATTAAGCCACATGCTCCGCTGCTTGTGCGGGCCCCCGTCAATTCCTTTGAGTTTTAGCCTTGCGGCCGTACTCCCCAGGCGGGACGCTTAATGCGTTGGCTGCGGCACGGGGGGATCGTCCCCCCACACCTAGCGTCCATCGTTTACGGCTGGGACTACCAGGGTATCTAATCCTGTTCGCTCCCCCAGCTTTCGCGCCTCAGCGTCGGTCTCGGCCCAGAGGGCCGCCTTCGCCACCGGTGTTCCACCCGATATCTGCGCATTCCACCGCTACACCGGGTGTTCCACCCTCCCCTACCGGACCCAAGCCGCGGAGGTTCCGGGGGCTTCGGGGGGTTGAGCCCCCCGCTTCGACCCCCGGCCTGCCGGGCCGCCTACGCGCGCTTTACGCCCAATGAATCCGGATAACGCTCGCCCCCTACGTATTACCGCGGCTGCTGGCACGTAGTTAGCCGGGGCTTCTTCTGCAGGTACAGTCTTGACTCTTCCCTGCTGAAAGCGGTTTACGACCCGAAGGCCTCCGTCCCGCACGCGGCGTCGCTGCGTCAGGGTTCCCCCCATTGCGCAAGATTCCCCACTGCTGCCTCCCGTAGGAGTCTGGGCCGTGTCTCAGTCCCAATCTGGCCGGTCGGTCTCTCAACCCGGCTACCCGTTGTCGGCACGGTGGGCCGTCACCCCGCCGTCTACCTGATGGGCCGCGGAGCCATCCCCTCCCGTCGGGGCTTTAGCCGGGGTGCCATGCGGCACCCCGGGGTATCCGGTATTACCCGTCCTTTCGGGCGGCTATCCCGGGGGAGGGGGCAGGTTCTCCACGTGTTACTCAGCCGTTCGCCACTCGCTTCTGCCCGAAGGCAGGTGCCGTTCGACTTGCATGTGTTAGGCGCGCCGCCAGCGTTCATCCTGAGCCAGGATCGAACTCTCCGTCCAAAGTAAATGGGCTTCGAGCCCGTCCGGTCCTCAGCTGATCGGTTCCGTTCGATTCATATGGTTTTAGTATAGGAAAAGGAATTTCTCGGGGCCGCCTCTCGGCGGCCTTGCGAAAAACAAATCCAAGTTAGACCATTTCAAATGGTTCGATGTCTGCCCGGATGCGACAC
>JAQDNC010000029.1 GCA_027660625.1 Coriobacteriaceae bacterium AM100-PB1-1D-6A
CCGCCATTGGGAATGTAGAAGGGGGAGGCCTCGCGGCCTCCCCCTTTTTTGCGTTTATAGGCAACATTCTTTTTGCAATTAAATCAATTTAATCATCCACCGTTGAATATAGACGTTCACCGTTCTTTTGTCGGTTCTCTGTTCTCAATGGACTAATATTTGCTTTAGCGCACTGCTGCGCTTGTCCTGTTTTACACGGGTCGTTTTATTGATTGTGACGGAAGGACTCACATGGCAGATGTTCATGAGCTGCTTGATACTTGGATTGCCAATGTCAAGGACGAGGAGCTCCTCGCTGAGCTTAACACGATGAAGGAGCAGGGTGATGAGGACGCCATCACCGACGCTTTCTTCCAGGATCTCGCCTTCGGTACTGCTGGCCTTCGCGGCACTATCGGTGCGGGCACTAACCGTATGAATATCTATACGGTCGATCGTGCGACCCAGGGATTCGCTGACTACCTCAATGCGACCTTCGAGCATCCGACGGTCGCCATCGCTCGCGATAGCCGCAATAAAGGTGAGCTGTTCGTTAAGACGACGGCTGCCATTCTTGCAGCAAACGGCGTGACTGCTCTCGTGTATCCTAAGATTTCTCCCGTGCCGACGCTTTCCTGGGCCGTCCGCGACCTTAAGTGCTCCGGTGGTATTTGCATGACCGCTAGCCATAATCCGGCGCCTTATAACGGCTATAAGGCCTATGGCCCCGACGGCTGCCAGATCACCAGTGAGGCCGCCGATGCAATTTCTAAGGCTATCGCCGAGACCGATGCGTTTACCGGCGTGAAGTCTATGGACTTCGATGAGGCTGTTGAGCAGGGCCTTGTCAAGTGGATTGACGACTCCTGTCTCGAGCGTTATTACGAGGCCGTCCTCGCTCGCGGCGTGACGAACCTTTCTGCCGAGGAAATTGCCGGCGCTCCGCTTAAGCTTGTCTACACGCCGCTCAACGGTACGGGCCTTATCCCCGTTACTACGGTTCTTGAGCGCGCTGGCATCACCGATGTCACGGTTGTTCCCGAGCAGAAGGAGCCTAACGGCGATTTCCCGACCTGCCCGTATCCTAACCCCGAGATCCGTCAGGCTATGCAGAAGGGCATCGATCTCTGCGAGCAGGTTCACCCCGATCTGCTGCTTGCGACCGATCCCGACGCCGACCGTGTCGGCGTTGCTGTCAAGAATGGTGATGACTACCTGCTGTTGACCGGTAACGAGATGGGCGTCCTGCTGCTCGACTATATTTGCAAGACCCGTGCCGCTCGCGGCGAGGATCTCACAAAGAAGGTCGCGGTCACTACCATTGTTTCTTCCGCCATGGTCGATGCTCTGGCCGAGGAGTATGGCTTTGAGCTCCGTCGCTGCCTGACGGGCTTCAAGTACATCGGTGACATCATTACCTCGCTTTCCGATGCTGGTGAAGTCGATCGCTTTATCTTCGGTTTCGAGGAGAGCTACGGCTATCTGGCCGGTGATCACGTACGCGACAAGGACGCGGTGAGCACTTCGCTGCTGATTTGCCAGATGGCTCAGTATTACAAGCTGCAGGGTAAGAACCTCGCCGACGCGATGCACGAGCTTTACGAGAAGTATGGCTACTATCACAACAAGACGATTTCGCTGAGCTATCCGGGTGCTGAGGGTGCTGCAAAGATGGCGGGCATCATGGCCGGTCTGCGCGAGAATCCGCCTGCGGAGCTCGCAGGGTCCAAGATCGAGGCTGTTGTGGACTACAACACCTGCGTGAACGGCCTGCCCAAGGCAAACGTCATCGAGTTCGATCTCGAGGGCGGCAACAAGGGCATTGTCCGTCCGTCTGGTACCGAGCCTAAGATCAAGCTGTACATCTTCGCTAAGGGCGCGGATGCAGCTGAGGCGGATGCGGCGCTTGATTCCATCGAGGAATCTGGTCGCAAGCTGTTGGCCTAAGGGTTTGAAATCCTATTTCCATAGATAGGCGGAGGAGGGGATCTCGGATACGAGGTCCCCTCCTTTTTGGATTTAAAGGCGGATGATTCTTGGTTGTGTAGGAAATGTGTGCGCCCAGATTCCCGCCCCCGGGGCCCCTCCGGTCTGGCAATATATCTCCTTGCCGCGCGGCCCGG
>JAQDNC010000003.1 GCA_027660625.1 Coriobacteriaceae bacterium AM100-PB1-1D-6A
GAAAAACAAATCCAAGTTAGACCATTTCAAATGGTTCGATGTCTGCCCGGATGCGACACTGATTGTGTCCATCCTCGCAGTATCCGGTTCTCAAGGTGCACGCCTTGCGGCTCATCCGGTTCCACCGGGCCGCGCGGCAAGGAGATATATTGCCAGACCGGAGGGGCCCCGGTGGCGGGAATCTGGGCCTCCACGGTTCCTACACAAATGAGGATGGGACCTTCTCTGTGAGAGACTAGAAAGAACAGGGCCGCGGCCCCCCCTATTAGAGCGGCCCTTCGGTTTTCCAACGGTTAAGCTTCGGCCGCATTAATGGCTGTATACCCATTAGAAATGGGACATAGCAGCGTTAACGAGTTCAAAAACGATTAGTCCAATAAGAGCCGCTGCGGCAAACTTGATGGCATTCGCAAGCTGTGGATGCTCGTAAGCCCAGCCCGTCCTCGTCTCTTCGCTGTCCGCCTTCTTTCCGTCCAAGAAGTCGGATATCTCTTGATACGTCACCAAATCATTCTTCTTCTTGATATGTTCCGCTGCAAGCGCGCAGCACATTGCGCCAGCACCAAAGACGCCTGCCAACACCATCGTCGGAACGCACTGGACCATCCCCCACCCGTGGTTTTGTTGCCACATGAGCCAGGCCATAGAGACGGTAAACGCAAGAAGCCCAGCCAACATCCCCGCACCCAAGCGATAGAGCGTGCCCCTATCGCGTTCAACCCTTTCTCTAATTATTGAAATGTCGCCTTTAACAAGCTCGTCAATCGTTACATCCAGTTGTTCAGACAGCAGTAGGAGACTCTGGATGTCGGGGTACGTTTTACCGCGCTCCCAATTACTGATGGTCTGACGTGTTACAAAAATGCGCCTTGCAAGATCCTCCTGGGACAAACCAGCATCGAGTCGATACTGTTTAAGGTGTTTTGGCAGCTGCATGGCGTTCCCTTCGAATGCATCTCAACTCTTATTGGGCGGCTACACAACAGAAGCCGGCAAGCAAAGCGTAATCCCAAAATCAAACCCATACGGATGGCTGCGCGCAGATTAGAGTGTCAAAAATCTTTGACACATACGCTACCTGCTCTTTCTTGCAACTCGGACGCTATCGAATTGATCGGTTTGGCTACGTCCCAAATCGATCACATCCCTAATCAATCAAAAAGGGGCGCTTCCGGATTGGAAGCGCCCCTTTAAGATGCAAGAAGCAATTAAGCCTCGAGAGCCTTCTTGGCAATGGCAGCCAGCTCGTTGAAGGACTCGATGTCCTCGTAAGCCATCTGAGCCAGAACCTTGCGGTCGAGCTCGATGCCGGCAACCTTCAGGCCGTGCATGAACTGAGAGTAAGAGATGTCGTTCAGGCGAGCGGCAGCGTTGATGCGGGTGATCCAGAGAGAGCGGATCTCGCGCTTCTTGTTGCGGCGATCACGATACTGATACTGCAGGGAGTGCTGGACCTGCTCTTTAGCATGCTTGTAAGTACGCGAAGCGGCACCGTAGTAACCCTTCGCACGGTGCATAACGGTACGGCGCTTCTTCTTGGCGGCAACAGCGCGCTTAATACGTGCCATGTTCTATCAACTCCTAGACGGTAAAACGAAAAACGGGAACGCGAACTTAGGCGAGACGCGACTTGATGACCTTGCGGTCGGCAGCGGCGATCTCGGTCTCCTGACGGAAGCCACGCTTACGCTTGGTGGACTTCTTGCTCAGGATGTGGCTCTTGAAAGCCTTGGCGCGCATAAGCTTGCCGGTGCCAGTCTTGCGGAAACGCTTCTTGGTGCCGCTGTGGGACTTCATCTTAGGCATGAAATACTCCTTAATCGGTTACAGAACACTAGTTACTTGGTATCGCTTGCCGCTTTATCCTCATCGAAGGCGCCCTTAATCGGGGCGAGCAGCATAAGCATGTTACGGCCTTCCATCTTAGGCTTGGACTCGACCGTAGCGTAAGGCTTGAGATCCTCGGCGAGACGCTCGAGAACGTTAAGACCCTGCTCCGGGTGAGCCATCTCACGGCCGCGGAACATGATGGTGATCTTAACGCGTGCGCCCTTCTTGAGGAAACGCAGAACGTGGCCCTTCTTGGTCTCGTAATCGCCAACGTCGATCTTGGGTCGGAACTTCATTTCCTTGACCTCGACCTTAGACTGGTTCTTACGAGCGGCCTTGGCCTTCATGGCCTGCTGGTACTTGAACTTACCGTAGTCCATGACCTTGCAGACCGGCGGCTCCGCGTTGGGAGCGATCTCGACCAGGTCGAGACCCTGATCGTCAGCGACGCGCTGGGCATCGCGGATGGCGAACAGGCCGAGCTGAGAGCCATCGACGCCAATCAAACGGCACGAAGATGCAGTGATCTCGTCGTTGATGCGGGTGTCATCAGACTTAGCTATTTTCCCTACCTCCATTCATAAAAAAATAACCCGGCGCTTCTTTGCAACCAGGTCGTACACATAGACATCCTCGATACGAGGAAGGGAATCTAAGTTGTATGACCAGTCAGCTGCTCATTGGCGCCAAAAGGTGGGAACCCTCGGGTTCCTCTTTAGGGCATTGCGGGAACAACGCCTTGCGAATAATAACACGTATAGTGCGCTATCACATTACGTACACGAAAAAGGGGGTCTTGACCCCCTTGAACGCTCAGTTGCATGTATGGTGCCCGAGGCGAGACTCGAACTCGCACGTTGTTGCCAACGGTGGATTTTGAGTCCACTGCGTCTGCCAATTCCGCCACTCGGGCACGTAATGCGTGAGTTAGTTTATCACAGCTTTCTGTTGATTAGTCCGAAAATGGAACTTCGAGCATTTCGATGAGTTCGACCGTGCGGAGCATCTCACGCTGACGGCATCCGCGACCGTCGACCGAAGCCTCACCCATCTGGTTATCGTAAGGGTCCTCGCGCATGCCGTCGAAAGAGGGCTCAAACTCTGCCTGGAATCGATTGTTGGCCACCATACGCCACGGGTCGAGATTGCCAAAGTAGTGATGGCGGCGCCACTCCTCCCCCATCCTGCGAGCAGAAGATCCAAATGACACGTCGGCGTTGAGCCAACCGGTCTGCGGCGTATAGAACTCTGCCCAGTCGTGCGGCCCCACCGAATCGGGCGCAACATACAGGCCGCTCTGCCAACGGGCAGGCACGCCCGCGATACGGCACATGGTGATGAACGTGAGCGCCATAACGCCGCAATCGCCACGGAGCGAATGCGCGCAGTCATCGGCAATAGATCCCAAAAGCAGGTACGGCGGCTGATAGCGATAGTCGATATGCTGCGTCAGGTAATCATAGATAGCACGGGCGCGATCGAGCGGATCCTCGAGTCCGTCAACAACACCGGCCGTCAGCTGCTGCAGATACGGCGTGAATGCAATGTGCGGACGGTCCTCGGAAATATCTTCGGGCAACGGCGCGTCCATACAGGGATGCGCTGGAAGTGCACCCCCATAGATATCGCGATAAGCGGCATCGATTTGATAGCGATAGGTCACCGAGAATGTGCGATCGGTCGAGGAGACCCACGAGGCAGTACGCGCCGAGGCGCTCGCAGGAGCAATGGCCCCCTCCGGCGTCATATCAAGTATCTCGACCTGGGACTGCTGGCGGCAGGCGGCGGCAACGGGAAGCCACGCGCGAACGGTCTCCCCCTCCAAAGCACCGGGGACAGACACGCATGCCTTAAGCGTAATGGTGCGAGACAGCCCGCCCTGCGACTCCATCTCCTCGAGCATCTGGTTGCGCAGCGCAATTCCATCCGCAGAATCGGGACGCAGACCCGGAACCTCCTTGGGATACACGCGCAAAGAATCAAGGAAGTTGTCAAGAACGAACAGCTCGCCATCGATAAAGCGCCAATCGATACGCTTGCGGTCAATCAGGTCGTCAAACTGCTCTTCGGTAAACTCAGGCCACTCCTCGCGGATCATCTCGATAGCCCGATCACGCGACACCGAAAAATGAAGCGGCGTCTCGATCATGCGATACCGCTCGGCGCGAACGCAGGCAGCCAGCGAAGGCTCAGGGTTCTGCTCCAAAAGGCGATCGCAGGCGGCAACAGCCTGCGTCAAATACCCGGCATCCTTAAGACGAAGAATCTCAGGCGGTAGCCCAATATCGAGATGGCGAAAATCATCACAGCAAACATCAACAGAGCAACCAACAGGACCCTCGTCAATAACCTTCCCATCCGAAGGCAGCACATCAATAACAGCCACACCAAACTCCAAGTCATTCGAACTCCTGGAGTCCATTGTAACGAGATAGAAAGAAAGCCCCAACAAGGGAGCCATCAACGCCGCTGAACGGTACCTATAAAAATGAATTCAGCCCAGTAACCCTGTAGCGAGTTAACAAAGGAGGCCCCGTTCACCCGGAGCTTTTCCCATTGCGCGACTTCTGGCGAAGCCAGTAGCCACCTTAATTCAGACTCGTAACCCTGCGGCGTTAAACGAAGGAAGCCCCGTCCCCCGGAACTGTTTCCTTGGCGTGACTTCTGGCAAAGCCAGGTGAGCGCAAAGGAAACAGTGTAGGGGGACGGGGCTTCCGGCGGGAAGTTTAACGACGCTTACGCCTTGTTGACGGAGCCAAACTCCTCCATGAGCTCCTTGGTGCGGGCAACGATGTTGTCGCGACCAGGCTTGAGGAGCTTGCGGGGATCAAAGCCCTTGCCCTGCTGATCCTTGCCAGCCTCGATGTACTCGCGGACGCCCTTGGCGAAGACGAGCTGCAGGTCGGTGTTGACGTTGATCTTGGAGATGCCCAGGGAGATGGCCTTCTTGATCTGATCCTCGGGGATGCCGGTACCACCGTGCAGAACGAGGGGCAGGTCGCCGGTCTGAGCCTTGATCTCGCCCAGACGCTCGAAGGAAAGGCCAGCCCAGTCGGCGGGATACACGCCGTGGATGTTGCCGATGCCGCAGGCGAGGAAGTCGACGCCCAGGTCAGCAATCTGCTTGCACTCAGCAGGGTCAGCGAGCTCGCCGTTGGAGGTCACGCCGTCCTCGGTGCCGCCGATGCCGCCGACCTCGGCCTCGATGGACATGCCCTTGGAGTGGGCAAGCTCAACGAGCTCCTTGGTGCGGTCGAGGTTAAGCTGGAAGGTCTCCTCGTGAGAGCCGTCATACATGATGGACGTGAAGCCGGCCTCGATGCACTTGAAGCAGTCCTCGTAAGAACCGTGATCGAGGTGAAGGGCGACGGGAACGGTAACGCCCGTGGCCTCGACGGCAGCCTTGACCATGTCGGCGCAGACCTTGAAACCGCCCATCCACTTAGCGGCACCAGCGGTGCACTGAAGGATCAGCGGAGACTTGGCCTCCTCGGCGGCCTGGAGAATAGCCAGGGTCCACTCGAGGTTGTTGGTGTTGAAGGCACCGAGAGCGTACTTGCCGGCCTCGGCCTTCTTGAGCATGTCTGCTGCGTTGACGAGCATAAAAGAAACCTCCTGTAAGGTTGCTCCGATAACGCCTGAGATTTTACCACGGCGTACCCGAGCATAAACGTTCGTTTGTTCACGAATATCGTCCAAACAGACTTTTTTTGACCGTTTGCCCTACGGAATCGACCCGTTGGGGAAAAATAGCTTGACGTTTGGACGCTTCTCGTGCTTCAGGAGCTGACTATAAAGCTACACCTGCATGAAAGGGTTCTGCATGAGCTCGCGTGCCATGGTGGTCGAATCGCCATGGCCGGTTAGGCAAACGGTATCGGGCGGGAGAAGCCGGGCGAGCTTGGAGAGCGAGCGCAGAATCGCCGCCTCGTCTCCTCCAGAAAGATCGGTGCGGCCGTGGCTGCCCGGGAATAGTGTGTCGCCCACAAAGGCAATGTTCCCCTGCTCGGTGGCAGCAAACAAGACGATCCCGCCCGGCGTATGCCCTGGCGTCTCGATCACCTGCAGGCAGATATCGCCCACCTCGATAGCATCGCCTTCGGCGAGCAGGCGCGTCGGCTCCCCGGGGTCAGGCGTCTCAATGCCCCACATAGCTCGCTGTTCCTCGATGTTCGCATGCGGCACCGCCACATCCTTGGCACACAGCTCATACTGGCAGCCCTCGCCAACGGTGGTTCGCACGCCGGCAACACCACCAACATGATCGGCATGGCCATGAGTGCATACGGCGCCAAGCACGCGTACACCGGCATGTTCGGCTCGAATATGCTCCACCAAACGCTCGCCTTCCCATGCGGGGTCGATAATCACGCACTCATTGTCCGAAATAACAGCATAGCTATTGGTCTGAATGGGACCGTTTACGAGCGTCTCAATCTCGACCGATCCCTTGGGAGTTACATCCAAGGACACAGCACTCATGTCCCTCTCCTCTCTATAGAACTCGAGGCATCAAACGATGCCTCGAGTGTAGCGAATATCGATAATGTGACACGTTCGTCGCGACTAAACGCGGCGCTTAAGCTGGGCTCCACCCTCGCCGGGCATCAGGCGGCGCGCGTCGTAGACCGAGTCGACGCTGCTGATAGAGGCCAGCAGCGGATCCAGACCACTCGCGTCCGAGATCTCGACCATAAAGCGCAAGGTTGCAATACCCTCGCGGTTGGTCGACGTGGCGGCGGAAAGAATATTGCCGCCTGCATCGCCAATGGCGATGGTGACGTCCTTGAGCAGGCCCATGCGGTCCAGGCACTCGACCACAATCTCGACCTGGAAAAGCGTATCGGCAGCACCATCCCACTCTACGTCAATCATGCGCTCGGGATGTTCCATAAGGCCCTTGACGTTGGGGCAGTTGGCGCGATGCACCGAAACGCCACGACCGCGCGTGATGAAGCCGACGATGTCGTCGCCCGTCACGGGGTTGCAGCAATGAGCCAGACGGACCAGCAGGCCGCTGTTGCTCTCGCCCTTGACGATAATGCCGTTACTGGCGCTCTTACCGCGCTTTTGCGGCTTGCGGTTGGAGCCGCGAGCGGGCTGCTTTACGACCTCGGCGATAGCCTCGGCCTTGGTGAGCTGTTCCTCGGGCTTGGGGTCCAAGATTTGCTCGACCTTATTGCCCACAGCGCGCGGGGCGACCTTGCCCGCGCCAACGGCTGCAAAAAGGTCCTCGAGCTGCTTGAAGTTAAACTGCTCCGCCACGGCGTTGAGCGCACGCGTGGATCGTGGCGTAGAGATGCCATACCCGCGCTTACGCAGGTCCTTGGCCAGTATATCGCGGCCGGCGGCAGCGTCGTCATCCTTGGTCGCGGCGGTGAAATAACGGCGAATCTTTGACTTGGCCGAAGGTGTCTTGACGATCTTGAGCCAATCGCGCGACGGCTTAGAGCTCTTGTTAGTCAGAATCTCGACACGGTCACCCGTCTTGATCTCGTGCGTGAGCGGCGCCACCGCACCGTTGATTTTGGCGCCGACACAGTGGTTACCGACCTCGGTATGAACGGCGTAGGCAAAGTCGAGCGGTGTAGAGCCGGCACGAAGCGCCATGACCTCGCCCTTGGGCGTAAAGACAAAAATTTCCTGGTCGAACAAGTCGACCTTCAGCGAATGCAGGTATTCCTTGGCATCGGTGATCTCGTCAGACGCCGCCCAGTCGAGTGAGTGCTTGAGCCAGTTGATCTGGTCGTCCAGACGCTGCGCATCGTTAGTCTTGGAGGCAGACGATCCGCCCGACTTCTTATACAGCCAGTGGGCAGCGATGCCATACTCGGCCTGCTCGTGCATTTCGTAGGTTCGAATCTGAATCTCGAGCGGACGGGCCGTGGGGCCGATAACCGTCGTGTGAAGCGATTGGTAGTTATTGACCTTGGGCATGGCGATATAGTCTTTAAAACGACCGGGCATGGGATGCCACAGGGTATGCACGGCACCAAGCGTGGAATAGCAATCGCGCACCGAATGAGTGATGACGCGCAGCGCCACCAGGTCGTAAATCTCGGAGAACTCCTTGCCCTTGCGCTTCATCTTTTGATAGATGGACCAATAGTGCTTGGAACGACCGTTGATCTGAAAGCCCTCAAGACCAATGCGATTGAGCTCATCGGTGAGCGTCTTGATGGTCTCGGCCAGATAACGCTCGCGAACCTCGCGCGACTCGGATACCATGCGCGCGATGCGCTGGTAGGCATCGGGCTCCAAGTAGAAAAAGGACAGGTCCTCGAGCTCCCACTTGATTGAACTCATGCCCAGGCGGTCGGCCAAAGGCGCGTACACGTCCATGGTCTCGCGTGCCTTAAACAGGCGGCGGTCCTCGCGCAGAGCGGCAAGCGTGCGCATGTTATGCAGGCGGTCGGCGAGCTTGACGATGATGACGCGGATGTCCTTGGACATGGCGAGGAACATCTTGCGCAGCGTAAGCGCCTGCTTCTCGTCCATGCTGTCGACTTCAATGTTGGTGAGCTTGGTCACGCCGTCGACGAGCCCTGCCACGGTTTCGCCAAACAGACCCGAAACATCGGCAAGCGAGGTCTCGGTGTCCTCGACGGTATCGTGCAGCAACGCGGCGCACACCACATCGCAGTCCATCTTGAGGTCAGCCAGAATGATAGCTACCTCGACGGGATGGTTAATGTACATCTCACCCGAGCGCCGCTTTTGGTTGCAGTGCTTCTCGGCAGCAAAGCAGTAGGCCTGCTCCACATTGGAGAAGTCGTCCTCGTTCATATATTTGAGGCACAGACGCTCCAGCTTGTCGTAGCTGTCCGCCATAATCTCGGGCGGCAGCTCATCGGCATGTTTATAGTGCTCCATCTCCGAAAACGGCTGGAGGGTGGAATCATGGGCGGTACGGGCTGCGGCGTCCATCGAGGTCCCCTTCCCCTAGGCCCGCGGTACGATCGGGCGGTTAACTTTGGCTAGCATATCAGAAGCGCACGAATCGAGTGCCCAGCTCCGAAAAGCCGTGAACTCCATGCGCGAGCGCAAGCCCTCCAAATAGCGAATTGACCTGCTTAATTGCACGCGACCGGGGTTTTCCGCCATCGCGATGCGACGCGTATCGTCAAACCCCGAAACGCGGCAGAAACCGAGTTCTTCGAAGATTCCCAGGCCGCTTTCCACCGAGCGCTCGTCGACCGGCGTGCGGGCATCGATGGCAAGACACATCTGCGCAATGTCGATATCGCTCGCGCAGAATGAATCGTCCCCCGTCTTGCCACGGTTGGAGCGCCACATGGTCTGCAGCGCTCGATAGAGAGTGACAAGCTCATCGCGCTCGGGCGCGTAACAATCGAGCAGGCGCTCATTAATACGAGCGTCACGCGACGAATAGAGCAGGTGAATCACGGCGGGCTGTCCATCGCGGCCGGCACGGCCACTCATCTGGTTAAACTCAATCGCACCAAACGGCATGTGGTAGAGCACGACATGACGGATATCGGGCAGGTTGACGCCCTCACCGAAGGCAGAGGTCGAAACGATGCAACTGAGGCTTCCGTCGCGAAACGCTTCCTCGACACGGCGGCGATCGGAGCGCGCAAGCCCGGCGTTATAGAACGCAATATGGGTCGCGCAGTCGGGCACGCGTTTGCGCAACGTCTTGGCAAGCGCCACGGACTGGTCGCGCGAGTTGACGTAGATGACGGTCTTCTCCCCCGTCGCCACGATTGACACCAGGCGATTTTCGCGGCTCGCAAGGTCACGGTCGTCCTCGAGTTGCAGGTTCTCGCGAACGGTCTCGTCGACCACCGTCCTGGTAATCGGCAATACACGAGCAAGCTCCGCCACGACCGGGGCCGTCGCGGTAGCCGTTGCCGCCATGACAACGGGGTCGCCCAGGGCTTTGAGAATATCGGGCATGTCGAGGTAGGCGCTCCGGTCGCCGCCTTTGGCAAGACCGGCATGGTGTGCCTCATCGATAACGACAAAGCCAATACGTCCAGAACGTGCAAAGCGATCGCGATGGATAGACAGGAACTCCGGCGTCGTGAGAACGATGCCGGTGCGGCCCGAAGCCAGGCCGGCAAACACGTCATCGCGCGCTGCCTCCACGGTCTCGCCGGTCAACACGCCCACGCCAATGCCGAGCGCAGCCATCGTCGACGAGAGGTGATAAGCCTGGTCGGCAACGAGCGCGCGCAGCGGATAGACAAAGATGCTCGCCCGCCCACGAAGGACCGCCTCGCGCGCGGCGTGCACATGGAAGATGAGCGACTTGCCGCGCCCCGTCCCCATAACGGCCAAGACGCTCTGGTGGTCGGCGAGCGCGTCGAGTGCCTCGACCTGCGCGCGATGCGGCTGGTTCGAGCCGATAAAGCTATGGATAAGCGAGCGCGTGAGCTCGGTATAAGAAAGCTGGGCGAGCGTCTCACGTTTACGCGACTCCAGGCGCAGGCCAGAATCCGCTGGTTGCACGCCGCGGCGAAGCTCACATGCCGGATCGTCGATATTGGGCGCCGCGGTATCGCGCACCAAGACATCTTTAATCATGAGCTTGGGCTTCACACGTCCCTGCCAATGTTCGGCCACGGCCTCGAACACCAAGTCGACGGCACTGTCGCAATTGATGAGTTTATCGATCTGCGGCACGCGGAACATGATGGCCGGCACGCTCGCGGCGCCATCGGTCGCCACAAAGCGCATGTGCTCGCCGGTTTTGCCCACCACGGCGCGATCGCACATCGTCACGCCCTCGGCGGCCAGAAGCGGCACCTTATTGCCCTGGCCAAACGGCTCAAGACGGGAAATCTGCTCGATGGTCTCGATATTCAGCTCGGAGAGGTCAACGGTGGCGGCAACCTCGTCAGTGTCCTCAAAGTCATCGGCAGGAAGCTCCGATAGCACGGCCGAAAGGCGACGGCGGAACTCATCGAGCTTGGATGCCTCGATGGTCACGCCCACCGCACCGGCATGCCCGCCGCGACGAATCAGCAGGTCGGAGCAGCGTTCTACGGCGTCGAACAGGTTGACTTTGCCCACCGAGCGACCCGAACCGCGAGCGATACCGTCCTCGATCGAGAACAGCAGCGCCGGCACGTGATAACGGTTGGTCAGGCGGCTCGCCACGATGCCCTTGACGCCCTCGTGCCAACCTTCGCCGCCCACGACAATCGCGCGCCCGCCGTCATAAGTCTCCTCGACCTTCGCCATGGCATCGCGCGTAAGCTCGGCCTCGATCTCGCGGCGTTGGCGATTGATTTCCTCGAGCTCGGCGGCAAGCGCGCTCGCTTCGATGGGGTCGCGGGCAAGCAGCAGGTCGAGCGCCAGCTTGGGATCAGCCATGCGGCCGGCAGCATTCAGACGAGGGATGAGCGAAAACGACAGGCCGTCGGCCGTAATGGTAGAAAGGTCGGCCTTGGCAAGTGCGGCAAGCGCGATATAACCGGGGCGGGCCGTCACGCGCATCTGCTGGATGCCCTCGGCGACCAGTGCGCGATTCTCGGGCGTGAGCGGCATCATGTCGGACACGGTGCCCAGCGCCGCGACCTCTATCAGCGAACGCCAATACGACGGCTTGCCCAAACGCTCGCCCAGGACCTGTACCAGCTTAAGCGCCACACCGGCACCGGCAAGCTCGCGCGAGGGGCCCTCGTCCTCGAGCTTGGGGTCGGTCAGGGGCACGCCCTGCGGCACCTGGTCGGACGGCTCGTGATGGTCCGTGACCACCAAATCAATCCCCAGGCTCTCCAGGTAGGAGACCTCTTCCTTGGCAGCAATACCGTTATCGACGGTCACAATCAGGTTGGGTTGAGCAAGCTCGTTGACGCGGTCGAGCGCCGCACGCGACAGGCCGTAGCCCTCGTCAAAGCGGTGCGGAATAAACGGCGTGACGTTGGCGCCAAACGAACGTAGCGCCTCGGTCAACAGACAAGTCGACGTAATGCCGTCGACGTCAAAATCGCCAAAGACGGCGATACGCTCGTGGTTGCGAATAGCACGCTCAACGCGGTCGGCGACGACCGCCATGCCCGGAATAACAAGCGGGTCCGCCCAGTCGCGATCGAGCGAAGGCGTCAAAAACAGCTGGCCTTCCTCGATGGATGTAATGCCGTGCGCAACCATAATGCGCGCCACCAGCCCGGGTATGCCCAGACCAGCCGAAAGCTCCTTTTCGAGCTCGGGATTTTGCTGAGCGACCGCCCAGCGATGCGTCGTCTTAAGCGATGACATAGGCGCCCACCCCCGATAGGGGCAGGTCGCCGCGATACCTCTCACGGTTCATAGCGATGAGTCCTCTGTGTATGCCCGCTTCGGCAGGCAGATCTGTTGAACGGATTTATTATACCGTGCGGCACGGACGCAGAGCCTCGCGGCACCCCCTGGTTTCGGTAAACGAGGCCGGTAATAGCCTCGAAATAATCGAGCGTTTCTGACGCACGGACGCATGCGAGCGTCTAGCATATCCATTCAAACGAGTTCGCGGATAAAGGGAGTCACGGGGCATATGAAGCAATGGGTTGGACTGGGAAAGTTCCTCGCGGGGCATATGCAGGTCATCGTTCCGATTTGCGTAACGCTCGGCGTGCTCTTTCCCCAGCAGATCGGCGTACTCAAGCCCATCGTTCCCGCCCTCTTCGCCTTTATGACGTTCCAAGGTGCGCTCAGCAACACCTTCCACCAGGTCGCTGAGGTGTTCCGCCGTCCCCTGCACCTGATTTTGGCGCTGCTCGTCTCGGCGGTGCTTATTCCCATAGCAGCCTATGCCATGGGATCGCTGTTCTTTGGCTCCAATCCCAACCTTGTCTGCGGCATCGTGCTCGAGTACAGCGTACCCGTGGCGGTCACTGCCTTTATGTGGATTAGCATGTTCGGCGGCAACGGCCCGCTCGCGCTCACCATCATCCTGACGTCCTCGGTTATCTCGCCTGTGACGATTCCGCTCACGCTGAAGCTCTTGCTGGGTGCCACCGTCTCGATCGATGTGCCGAGCATGATGCAGGACATGGCCTTTATGATCGCCATTCCCGCCGTGCTCGGCATCGTGATCAACGAGCTCACACGTGGATGGGGACACGAGAAGCTCTCCCCCGCGCTCTCGCCCGCCTGCAAGTTCATGATGATGGGCATTATCGCCTCCAACTCCACCGCCATGAGCGAGTACGTCCTGCACATGAACGCGATGCGTCTGGAAGTCGCCCTCTTTATTTTGACCTTCGCCATCAGCGGCTTTGTCGTCGGTTTTCTGGTCGCCCGTGCGCTGCATCTGCCATATAGCGAGACGACTACCATGTGCTTTACCTGCGGCATGCGTAACATCTCTTCGGGCGCCGTCATCGCCACACAGTACTTTCCAGGCGAAGTCGTGTTTCCCGTCATGTGCGGAACGCTGTTTCAGCAGATACTCGCCTCGTTTATCGGGCATCTCTTTGAGCGTCTGACCGGCGAGGAGCGCGCCGCCCAGCGCAAGCGTGTCGAGGCCGGCCGCGACGCCATGGCGCGCTAGACTGTCCGCATTACACGGGTGTTAATCTTGCTATACGAGCGTTTCCAGATGCGCACGCAAGCGCTCAGCATCGATATCGAGCGTTGTCTCGGCATTGACCTGGGCCAAACGATAGCCGACAAAGTAGGGCGAAACCACCCAACGCGGCAGCGCCTTGGCAATGGTCCGACCGCCCAGGTGATAGAAGAACAAGTTGTACGACTCTGCGCGACCACCGTGGTGCTCGTTCAGGATATAGCGCAGAGCCACCTGGATCGCATCGGCGAAGAGATCTGCCTCGGCTTGGTCTCTTGTGTCATCGCTGGCGGCGATTCCCTGCGGGGCTGAAACGTTGACCTCAAAGAACCCCATGATCGGTTCGGTTGAGATGTTGGCCGCGATTCTCCCCTGTTGCCAGACATTGATGCCTTCGAAATTGGCGGAAGTCAACGAAGCATAGCCGTCTTCCTGCTCCAAACCCACAATCTGCATGTGCGGATGAACGAGACTACCGCCCGAGAGAGGACCCTTGTTCTTGTACATGAGCACGCTTCGATACTGCCGTGAATCGATCATCTGCTGCCAGCAATCCAGGGCAAACCTCATCACATGGTGGAGTTCATCTGGCTCATAGGTCACCAGGTCGGCATCGTGATCGGCTGACTCGATCAGCACGGTTTGACGGGTGGCGCGCAGGGTTTTGAACTTATTCTCGAGCCAGATGCAGTCGCCGTCGCGCCGGATGATATTGGCGAGTCCCTCGGTATCGCAAAAGGGGCACGCGGTGCCAGGGCGCCGGTTGTCGTCGGGCTTGCCGCTCGCCTGCTGAACGTCAAATACCAGCGCCACGGGTTACGCCTCCAGCGGCACGATCTTGGTGCCATGGAGCTCGGAGACGCCCAATGCCGCCGCCACGGTATCGCGGTTGGCCGTGGAAATGCCGCCGCCGGGAAGGATGGTCAGGCGGTCGCCCGCATACTCGACAAGACGCGATAGGTGCTCCAGATTGTCCTCGATCGGCGTTCCGGCAGCACCACCATGCGTCAGGATACGCGTGATGCCGCAGTCGGCGAGTGTGTCGACGGCATCGAGCTGAGCCTCGGGCGAGAGCTGGTCAAACGCCATGTGGAAGGTGATGTCAAGGGACTCGCGCTTGCACTCCTCGGTCGCGCAGCCCGCGGCCATCACGAGGGCGCCCAACGTAAGCTCGTCGAGCGCCCAGCCGCCGGCACAAGGCTTGCAGCAGCCAAAGACCAAGCCATCGGCGCCGGCGCTCACGGCAAGACCCAAGTCCATCTCCATCATGCGCAGCTCGTCCTGGTTGTAGTGAAAGTCACCGCCACGCGGGCGAATCATGCACATCGCTCGTGCGTCATGCTCGTGAGCATAGCTGACCGTAGCGCTGATAACACCAGCCGAGGGCGTAGTGCCACCGACGGCAAGGTTGTCGCACAGCTCGATGCGCTTTGCACCGGCATCGATAGCCGCCGGCACCCGCTCAAAGTTCTCGGCACAAAACTCGTACAGCATAGATAGACCCCCAGATGGCAAACGTTTTCCGATGGGCATTGTCGCACGCCCCCATGAAGTTGCGGTGGAATAGGGACTGTTTTGGCCTCTGAGGCTCCCATTTAGTCCCTATTCCATCGCAACATAAAGGGGGTAGTCGTTGGCATCTGCCACAACGCCGATGTTTTGGCAACGACAGCGAAAGCCCGCCAGAGCGAGCAAGGTGCCTTGAAACAAGGCAGCATTGACCTTCTGGTCATGCCGCCGAAGTTGAAAGGCAGATTGCCGCTCTGGCGGGCTTGCAGCGTCGGCTGGTTACGGCGTTTGGCAAAACGCCGTAACTATCTAGCCGCCCAGGTAGGCTTTACGCACGTTATCGTCGTGCAGCAGTTCTTGGCCGGTGCCGGTCATGGTGATCTTGCCGGTCTCGAGCACGTAGCCGCGTGTGGCGATGGAAAGAGCCATCTGTGCGTTTTGCTCGACCAGGAGCACCGTGGTGCCGGCCTTGTGCAGGTCCTCGACAATTTGGAAGATCTGTTCGATCAGAATCGGCGCCAGACCCATGGAGGGTTCGTCGAGCATGAGCAGCTTAGGGTTACTCATAAGGGCGCGGCCCATAACGAGCATCTGCTGCTCGCCGCCCGAAAGGGTACCGGCGACCTGGCGACGACGCTCCTTCAGGCGCGGGAACTGCTCGTAGACGCGCTCGAGGCCCGGAGCCACCGTTGACTTGGGCTGCGTATAGGCACCCATTTCCAGGTTCTCCTCGACCGTCATCTGCAAAAAGGCACGACGACCCTCGGGCACCTGAGCCAGGCCCTTACCAACCAGCTTGTCGGCGGGCGTATGGGTAATGTCCTCGCCCATAAACTTGATGGAGCCGGTCTTAGAGCGCAGCAGGCCCGAGACGGTCTTGAGCGTCGTGGACTTGCCGGCACCGTTGGCGCCAATCAGGGCCACGATCTCACCCTCGTTGACGTTAAAGGAGATGTCCTTAATGGCGTGGATGGCGCCGTACCAGACGTTGATGTTGTAGACGGAAAGCATCGGCTCTGCCATTTAGTTCTCCCCCTTATCCTGCTTGCCCAGATATGCCTCGATAACAGCGTCGTTGTTCTGGATCTCCTCGGCCGTACCTTTGGCGATGACCTTACCAAAGTTGAGCACGCAGATGCCCTCGCAGATGTTCATAACGAGCGACATATCATGCTCGATAAGCATGATGGCGATGCCGAAGGTGTCGCGAATCTTGACGATGTTCGCCATGAGTTCTGCGGTCTCGGACGGGTTCATTCCGGCGGCAGGCTCGTCGAGCAGCAGTAGCTTGGGGTTGGTGGCAAGCGCGCGGACGATTTCCAGACGACGCTGGGCGCCGTAAGGCAGCGATCCGGCCTGCTCATTTGCCAGGTGCTCCATGTCAAAAATGGACAGCAGCTCCATGGCGCGCTCGTGGGCGGCCTTCTCGTGCTTCCAATACGTCGGCAGGCGCAGAACGCCCTCAAAGCCGGAGTAGCGCTCCTGGTTGTGCAGGCCGACCTTAACGTTGTCCTCCACCGTCATGGTGTTGAACAGGCGAATGTTCTGGAACGTACGGGCAATACCCATGCGGTTGACCTGGTAGACCGACTTGCCCGAGGTGTCCTCACCGTCGAGCAGGATGGTGCCGTGCGTGGGCTGGTACACCTTGGTGAGCAGGTTGAAGACCGTGGTCTTGCCAGCGCCGTTGGGGCCGATGAGACCGGCGATCTCGGTCTTGCCGATGGTCAGGCTAAAGTCGTCTACTGCCTTAAGGCCGCCAAACTCAATGCCCAAGTGGATGCACTCGAGCGCCGGGCGCTGACCCAGGTCGCGGTCGGGAACGATAGCGCCAGAAGGATACGGGACCATCTTGCCCTTGTTGAACTCAAACTTACTGGGCATCGGCTGCCACCTCCTTCTTGGAAGCAAAGCGGTCCTTAATGCGTGCGAAGAATGCCTTGAGCTGTGGGTTGTTAGTAAAGACCATGACCAGGATCAACACGATGGCGTAGATGAGCATGCGGTAGTCCGAGAACTGACGGAGCAACTCGGGGAGCACCGTGAGCAGCGCCGCGGCGATAACGGAACCGCGCATGTTGCCCAGGCCGCCCAGAACCACGAACACCAGAATGAGGATCGACGTGTTGAAGTCGAACTTAGTAGCGGAAAGCTGCGAGAAGTTACCGCCGAACAAAGCTCCGGCAGCACCGGCGAGGGCGGCGGAAACCACGAAGGCGATCATGCGGTACTGGGTGACGGAGATGCCCACGGACTCGGCAGCGATCTTGTTATCGCGCACGGCAATAATGGCACGGCCGGTACGGCTGCGAACCAGGTTGAGTACAATCACGAGCGCGACCATAACCAGGATGGCACCGGCGAGGAAGGTCGAGTACGTCGACACGCCCGAGGCACCCTGGGCGCCCTTGATGATGGCGGTGCCGTCCTCGAGCAGGTGCAGGTCGTCGATCGTAGAGTTGCCCGTGATGTTAAAGATCACGTGCAGGCCGCGGGAGTCGACACCCACAATGAGGCAGGTGACGATCTCTTTGATGATCTCGCCAAAGGCCAGCGTCACGATAGCCAGGTAATCGCCGCTCAGACGAAGGACCGGGATGCCAATCAAGAAGCCCAGAATGGCGGCAGCGATGGCGCCGACCACGATACTGATGATAAGGCGCACCGGATCGGAGGGAACGGCGCTCTCCAGCGCGACGGCGGTGACGATGCCCGTATAGGCGCCGACGCTCATAAAGCCCGCGTGGCCCAGCGACAAGTCGCCCGCGATACCGACGACGAGGTTGAGGGAAATGGCCATGACGATATAGGCCGTAATGGGGACCAGCTGACCGGCAATCATGCGCGGAATCATGTGGTTAGACTGCATAAAGAACACGATGGCGAACGCCACAAGGCACATGGCGTACGTAACAAAGTCGTGACGCGTCTGCTTGTCTTTAAGAAACTTCATAACGCTCACCTACACCTTCTCGGGGACGTACTTGCCCAAGAGGCCGGCAGGCTTGACGAGCAGGACGATGATCAGAACACCAAAGACGATGGAGTTGGCAAGGCTCGTGGAAATGTAAGCCTGTGCCATCGCCTCGATGATGCCGATAAGAATACCGCCAACAAAGGCACCGGGAATGGAGCCGATGCCGCCGAAGACGGCAGCGTCGAAAGCCTTGATACCAGGCATGGCACCCGTGGTGGGCTGCAACACCGGCGAGTAGGAGCACAGGAGTACGCCGGCGATGGCGGCGAGGGCGGAGCCGATGGCGAACGTCATCGAGATGGTGCGGTTGACGTTGATGCCCATGAGCTGAGCAGCGGCCTTGTCCTCGGACACGGCTCGCATGGCCTTGCCCATCTTGGTCTTACCCGTAAAGAACATCAGGCCGGCCATGATAACCAAGCAGGCGACGATGGTGACGAGCGAGACGGCGCTTACGTTAAACTTGGCCAAGAACTCCGGCACCGGAAAGGTGACGAGCGAAGTGAAGTTCTTGGGTGTGGCGCCCCACAGAAGCTGCGCGGCGTTCTGCAGGAAGTAAGACACGCCGATAGCCGTGATCAGAACGGCCAGCGGACCTGCTTGGCGTAGCGGCTTATAGGCCAGACCCTCAATGAGGACACCGAGAACCGTGCAGACCACACAAGAGAGAACTACAGATGCCCAGCCCGGGAGGCCGAGATACGACGTGGCGCAGAACGAGACATAGGCACCGACCATGATGACATCGCCGTGAGCGAAGTTCAGCATCTTGGCGATACCGTAGACCATGGTGTAGCCCAACGCGATGATGGCGTAGACGCTGCCCATGGACAGGCCGTTGACCAGGTATTGGATAAAGACCGTCATGTTCCACATCCCCCTTTCGAATAGGTTTCCAGTTGATGTATGAAACAGGGACGTTACATCGTCCCTAGATACCAAGCAAGCAGGGAAGGCCACAACCTCCCCTGCTTGGGATTAAAACCGCTCTATGTAAGGCGGCCTATTATGCCTGTACGTACTTGCCGTCGGTGATGACGTACGCCGTGGGCTCCTTCTGGACCTGCCCCTTATCGTTCCAGGTGAGCTTGCCGGTCAGACCGTCAACGGTAATCTTGAGCATAGCCTTGGGCAGCTTCTCGGAGACCTCGGTCGGGTCGGCGTCGACACCAAGACCGGCCTCCTTGAGGGCCTCGGCCACCGCGTGCACGCCGTCGTAGGCGTCGGCGGCAAACTGGTCGGGGGTATCGCCGTACTTATCCTTGTAAGCGTTGACGAAGTCGGCGTTCTTCTCGTCGTCGGCGGAGAACGGGGTCATGAGCAGCAGACCTTCGGCAAGAGAGGTGTCGAAGCCCTCAACGCCCAGGATGCCGTCCATGCCGTCGCAACCCATCATCTTGACGTCGTAGCCCATATCCTTGGCGTTCTTGAGCAGGACGGACGCCGGCGTGTAGTAGATCGGCGCGAAGATCATGGTAGCGCCGGCCTGCTTGGCCTTGGTCAGCTGGTTGGTAAAGCTCGTGGCAGAATCGTCCTTAAAGGTCTCCTCGTCGACAATCTCGAGCTTGGACTCAGCGGCCTGGGCCTTAAAGGAATCCGCGATACCCGAAGAATAGGCGTCGCCGGAGTTGTAGAACAGCACGAACTTCTCATCCGCATACTTCTGCGCCAGGAACTTGGCAGCGTTGACACCCTGGTTGGGGTCGGTGAAGCAAACCTGGAAGACGCAATCCTTGCCGTCAGTGACGTCCTCGGAGGACGCGGACGGGGTGATCATGAACGTCTTGGGGTCGTTACCACACTCAGCGGCAACGGCAACCGACGCACCCGTGGTGGTCGGGCCGACGAGGGCCTGCATGCCCCAGTCGAGCAGGGTATTAAAGGCGTTGACGGCCTTCTCGCCGTCGGCCTGGTCGTCCTCGGCCTTGCTGGCAAGCGGCAGCTCCTTGGTGGAGAAGTCCTTGCAGCCAAGCTCGACGCCCTGGGTAACGGACTTGCCGTAAGACGCGGCGGCACCGGTCAGCGGGCCGATGGTGCCGATCTTAAACGAAGCGTCGCTCGAAGCGGAACCGCTGTCGCCGCCGTTGGAGGAGCAGCCAGCTAGAATGGACATCGCCCCCAGACCTGCTGCGCTCGCGATAACGCTCCTGCGATTCATAACAGGGTTCAATGACTTACCGGTGAGGCTCGACATGCGGCTCTCCTCTCAAATCTCGTCGGGTTTTGGTTACCCGACAGGCCATCCTTCGCCGTGTTCGGCGTTCGCAAAATAGTAGACGCTTTAGTTAGGAAAAGTGGCGGTTATTTCGACTTTTCTTTGGATTTGTTCATTTATCCATATTTCTGCGTATTTCAATTACTTTATGCAGTAAAGCCACTTTATTGTGTAAAAGCAATGTTTCCGTTCTGTTACAAGCGTCCCCGCCCTGAATAAAACAGCCTCACCGGTCGCGCTTTATGCGCGCTTAGGCGGCGATGTACTTGCCGTCCTGGATCACATAGGCCGTAGCGGGCTTTTCGACTTGGCCCTCGTCGTTCCACGTGAGCTCGCCAGTCAGGCCCTCGATCTTGATCTTGCGCATGGCCTTGGTCGGCTGGTTGATAAAGCTCGTGGAGGAGTCGTCCTTAAAGGTCTCGGTATCGACGATGTCGAGCTTGGATGCCTTGGCCTGCTCGGCAAAGGCATCGGCGATCTCGGCCGAGACGGCGACGGCGGCACCAGTGGTAACGGAGTCGACGAGCGCCTGCATGCCCCAGTCGCACAGGGCGAACCTTATGGTGTAAACGTTGACAGTTTGTTACGGAGTTCCGTTTGTAGCGAGCATGTTTCCAATGTTTCCGCAGCGTTTCGGGGGGTGCCGTTTTGTGCGACTCCTGTTGCCTGGCGAGCACGCGCCCTCGGTTCACGCTAGAATGCACTCAACCTTTAAGCGGTAATCCATCCATAAGATGCACGAAGGAGCTATCTATGAGCGAACCCCTGCGCACCGTGAACGTCGGTCTGATCGGTCTGGGAACCGTCGGCGGCGGCGTGGCCCGTCTGATTAAGAGCCACCACGATGAGTACCTGGCCGCCTACGGCATCGACCTTAAGCTAACTCGCGCCTGCGCGCTTGCCTGGGAGCAGGCCGAGGCGGCCGGTATTGAGCGCGAGGCCTTTACGAGTGACTGGCACGACGTCGTCACCGACCCCGCTGTCGACATCGTCGTCGAGCTGATCGGCGGCGAGCACCCCGCGACCGAGATCTTCACCACCGCCTTCGAGAACGGTAAGCACGTCGTCTCTGCCAACAAGGCCCTGTTGGGCCGTCATGTCGAGACACTCGCCGAGAAGGCGCGCGCGTGCGGCGTGCAGATTAAGTGCGAGGCCAGCTGCGGCGGCGGCATCCCCATCGTGAGCACGCTTGAGCACGATCTGGTGGGCAACAAGATCCTGACCATCGCCGGCATCCTCAACGGCACCACCAACTACATCCTGTCGCGCATGGACGCCGAGGGCGCCGATTACGCCGATGTGCTCGCCGATGCACAGGCCAAGGGCTATGCCGAGGCCGACCCGTCCGCCGACGTCGACGGCTTCGATGCCGCCAGCAAGACGGCCATCCTCGCCTCCATCGGCTTTGGCACCCGCGTTACCACCGATGATGTGTACCAGCAGGGTATCCGCACCATCGGCGCCGAGGACATCGCCCAGGCCCGCGAGCTCGGCTACACCATTAAGCTGCTCGGCATCGCCCGCAACACCGACGCCGGCGTCGACGTCCGCGTGCATCCCACGCTGATCCCCGCCGACCACATGCTTGCCAAGGTCAACGGCGCCATGAACGCTGTTTACGTAGTGGGCGATGCCGTGGGCGAGACCATGTTCTACGGTGCCGGCGCAGGCTCCTTCCCCACCGCGAGCGCCGTCGTGGGCGATATCCTGTCGCTCTCCGAGCAGATCAGCCGGGGCGTGGCTCCGCTGCCCGAGATTGAGCCCTATGGTCACAACCTCGCCTTTAAGCCCATGGACGAGCTCCAGACCAAGTACTATGTGCGCCTGAAGGTCGCCGACCGCGTGGGCGCCCTGTCCGAGACGGTCGACATCTTTGCCAAGCACAACATTTCGATCTCGCTCATCAACCAAGTCGAGGACGGCAAGTCGGGTGTCAGCGATGCCTGCTCGGTCATCTTCCTGACGCACCGCGCACTCGAGAAGGACGTCCAGGCTGCCGCCGCGGAGCTTGCCAGCGTCGACTGCGTGGCCGAGGTCGCCAACGTCCTGCGCATCGAGGACGTTGAGGCCTGGACCGAAGGCGTCATGGCCAACTAGTTCGGTTTACACCCCACAACGCATTTGCTCGAAGGGCTCCCGTCTGGTCTTGGACGGGAGCCCTTTTATTTGCACGCTCGGGGCGCATTGACGCGATCCGCGTTTGAACAATTTGACCGTTCGGTGTCAACCAGGGATACCGCTCACCGATAAGCAGGCATGTTTGCTTTTGTCCGCCGCTATCCTGTGCTGCGTACGTCCACCCCCGAAGAATGGAGGCACCATGTTGCTCGAGGGCAAGAAAGCAATCATCACCGGAGGCACGCGCGGTATCGGCTATGCCATCGCCTGCCGCTTTATCGAGGAGGGTGCCACCGTCACCGTCTTTGGCTCGCGTCAGGAGACCGCCGATGCGGCCGTTGAGAAGCTGACAGCCGTCTATCCCGACGCCAAGGTCTGGGGCCGCTCCTGCGACCTCACCTCACTCGAAGCCGTGACCGAGGCCTTTACCCAGGCTGCAGCCGATATGGGCGGTCTCGATACGGTCGTCAACAACGCCGGAATCTCCCAGCGCTCACCCCTTTTGGACTATACAGCCGAGGAGTTCGCCAAAGTTATGGACCTCAACGTCGTCGCCGTCTTTAACGGTCACCAGGCTGCCGCCAAGATCATGACCGAGGCCGGCCACGGCGGCACCATCACTACCACAAGCTCGATGGTCGCCAAGTACGGCCAGCCCTCTGGCGTCGGCTACCCCACGTCTAAGTTTGCCGTCAACGGCATGGTCCAGTCGCTCTCGCGCGAGCTCGCCCCCATGGGCATTCGCGTCAACGCCGTTGCCCCAGGCGTAACCAAGACCGATATGGTCGCCAACCTGCCCGAAGAGGTCATCAAGCCCATCATCGCCACTATTCCGCTCGGTCGCATGGGCGAGCCCGAGGACGTTGCCAACGCCTTCGTTTTCCTTGCGAGCGACATGTCCTCCTATGTCACGGGCGCCATCCTCCCCGTCGACGGGGCAGCCCGCTCCTAAAGGTCGAAAGTTTCGGCTTCGAACCTCAACAGAGTTCAACGCAAAAGGCGCGCTGTCCGCATCAACCGCAGGCAGCGCGCCTTCTATTATTTGGACGGAACCCGTATCCCGACATTCCTTGCTACTTGCCGTCGTCGTCCTGGGCTTCATCGCGCGCGTAGAGCTCCAGCATGCGGCGGCGGTATTCGTGTACGGCGAGCTTGGCGCGCTCAAGGCGGCGGCGCTCACGCGGAGTCAGCTCGGACGGGTCAACCTCATCACCATAGGTCTTATCGGCAAGAAGACGCGCCGCGTCCACGATGCGGGCATCGATGTGGCCGCTCGCCGCCTCGGCGGAAAGACGCTCGGCAATCGTATCGAGCGTAGGCAGGCCCTCGAATACGCGACCATGGCCATGTGAGGTCAGCAGCTCGTGCTCGCGTGCGAGCAGGCTCGCCAAATCGTGATGGGCGCGCAGGATGTCAAGCGCATCGGATGGATGCTCGGCAACCTCTGCCACGGCGGCGACCGGCGCGGCATCGACCACGCGGTAGAAGAGCTGCGCGAGCAATGGCATCAAGAACACCGTGATGGCACCGGCGGCAACCATGACCGACGCAATATCTTGCGACAGCGCGCCCGCGTTGACGGCAACGCTCGTCACGGCAACGATGATCGGCAGGGCCGTGGTGCAGTACAGGGCCACGGTAATGCGACCATACGCCGACACATCGCGCGTCGCAGGACAAATGCTCATAGAGATGAGAATGGGCACGGCGCGAATGATAAGCAACGCCACGATAAAGCCCGCGAGCAGCCCGGGGCGTGACGCCACGGCCGTCAGGTCGATCTTTGCGCCCGATACGGTAAAGAACACCGGAATCAAAAAGCCGTAGGCCAGGCCGTCGAGCTTGGTCTCGAGCGTATGGTTGCCCTCGGGGATGATATAGCGCAGGACAAAGCCGGCGGCAAAAGAACCCAACACGATGTCGAGATCAAAGACGGCCGAGAACGCCACGAGCGTGACCAGGATGAGCACCGTCAGGCGCACGAAGGTCTGCGACGTGGTATCGGCACGCTCCTCGACAAACGCAAAGAAGCGGCTGCCGACGCGCTTGGAGCGGCTTGGGACCACGGCCAGCAACACGCAAACCACCGCAAACAAGCCAAGGATTACGAGCGTTTGGATGCCAGTGCGAGCAGACAGCAGCACCGACATGGCGAGCACGGGACCGAGCTCGCCCCAAGTGCCATACGCGAGAATCGAGTCGCCCACACGCGTGCCGGTGAGCGAGCGCTCACGCATGATGGGCACGAGCGTGCCGAGCGCCGTAGAAGTGAGGGCAAGCGTCACGGCGATGCCGTCGAAATGACTGACCGAGAACCACGGGGTAAAGCGCACGGCAAGCCAGGCGATACCAAACGTGACGACCCACGTCGCCAAGCCGTAGCGCCCCTCGACGCCCGTAATGCTCTTGGGGTCGATCTCAAAGCCGGCAAGCAGGAACAAAAAGGCCAGGCCGAGCTCGGACACAAGCGAGACCTCGGCATCTACATGGATGACGCCGAGCATATGGGGTCCCAGCACCGCGCCGAGCACGAGCAAAAAGACGGTCTCGGGAACGGGTTTTCCGGGAATCGCCGAGGCGATGAAGGGGCTTGCGAAGGCCACGAGTGCGATGATGGCGAGCGAAACGAATGCCATGTGATGCCTTTCTCTTGTTTGCGCTTCACTGTAGCACCCTCGCCGTCCTCAACGCGCCGCGAGCTGTCGTATCATAGTGAGGTTTACAAACATGTGGCTCAAGGCGACCGCGAGGCTTGCCCCGTAAACCGACCGCTGCCGCATACCGTACCGTACGCCCAACCGATCAGGAAGGCAGGAACCAATGGTCTCTCGTATCTACGTGGAGAAGAAACCCGGGTTCGACGTCGAGGCTCAGCAGCTCAAGGGCGAGCTGACCGAGATTCTCGGCATCAAGGGCATCGAGGCCCTGAGGATCATCAACCGCTACGACGTCGAGGGCATCGACGAGGAGCTTTTCCGCTCCTGCGTGCCGACCGTCTTTAGCGAGCCCCAGGTCGATGTGACCTACGACGAGCTCCCCGCAAGCGATGGCGCCGTCTTTGCCGTCGAATTCCTGCCTGGCCAGTTTGACCAGCGCGCCGACTCCGCCAGCGAGTGCGTGCAGCTCATCAGCCAGGGCGAGCGCCCCGCCGTGCGCTCCGCCAAGGTCTATATGATCTCGGGCGCTCTGGACGAAGCCGCCATCAAGGCCATCAAGCACTACGTGGTGAACCCCGTCGAGGCGCGCATCGCCTCGCTCGACTTGCCCGAGACGCTGTACATGGAGACCCCCGAGCCCCAGCCCGTCGAAGTGCTCGACGGCTTCCGCGAGCTCGATGAGGCCGGCCTTGCCGTCTTCATCGCCGATCGCGGTCTTGCTATGGACGAGGCGGACATCGCCTTCTGCCAGCAGTACTTCCGCGATGAGGACCGCGACCCCACCATCACCGAGATCCGCGTGATCGACACCTACTGGTCCGACCACTGCCGCCACACCACCTTCGGCACCGTCCTAGATGACGTGACGATCGACGACGCCGTGGTGCAGCAGGCCTTCGACCGCTACATGGAGATGCGCCACGAGCTCGGTCGCGACGCCAAGCCCGTCTGCCTCATGGACATGGGCACCATCGGCGCCAAGTACCTCAAGAAGACCGGCGTCATGACCGATGTCGACGAATCCGAGGAGATCAACGCCTGCACCGTCAAGGTGAAGGTCGATGTCGACGGCGAGGACCAGGACTGGCTGTTCCTCTTTAAGAACGAGACCCATAACCACCCGACCGAGATCGAGCCCTTCGGCGGTGCCGCCACCTGCGTGGGCGGCGCCATCCGCGACCCGCTCTCGGGCCGCAGCTATGTGTACCAGGCCATGCGTGTCACCGGCGCCGGCGACCCCACCGTCCCGGTTTCCGAGACGCTCGAGGGCAAGTTGCCGCAGCGCAAGCTCGTAACCACCGCTGCCGCCGGCTACTCCAGCTACGGCAACCAGATTGGCCTTGCCACCGGCCAGGTCAACGAGCTCTATCACCCCGGTTACGTGGCCAAGCGCATGGAGGTCGGCGCCGTCGTGGGCGCCACCCCGGCAAACCACGTTCGTCGCGAGTGCCCCGCCCCCACCGACAAGATCATCCTGCTGGGTGGCCGCACCGGCCGTGACGGCATCGGTGGCGCCACCGGCTCCTCCAAGACCCAGAACACCGAGTCCATCGAGACCTCGGGTGCCGAAGTCCAGAAGGGCAACGCCCCGGTCGAGCGCAAACTGCAGCGTCTGTTCCGCCGCGGCGATGCCTGCCGTCTGATCAAGCGCTGCAACGACTTTGGCGCCGGCGGCGTCTCGGTCGCCGTGGGCGAGCTTGCCGACGGCCTGTATGTCGACCTTGATACCGTGACCAAGAAGTACGACGGCTTGGACGGCACCGAGCTCGCCATTTCCGAGTCCCAGGAGCGCATGGCCTGCGCCGTCGCCGACGGTGACGTCGAGGAGTTCATGGGCTACGCCGCCGAGGAGAACCTGGAGGCAACCGTCATCGCCGAGGTTACCGCCGAGCCGCGCATGCGCATGGCCTGGAACGGCGTCGCCATCGTCGATCTGTCCCGCGAGTTCCTCAATTCCAACGGTGCGCCCAAGCACCAGGTCGCCCACGTCTGCGCCCGCAGCGTGTGGCAGCCCAGCTGGGCCGGCACCACGCTTGCCGAGCGCATGACCTCGCTCGTCACCGACCTTAACGTCGCCTCCAACAAGGGTCTTTCCGAGCGCTTTGACTCCACCATCGGCGCCGCGACCGTGCTCATGCCCTTTGGCGGCAAGACGCAGCTCACCCCAAGCTCGGCCATGGTCGCCAAGTTCCCCGTGGACGGCGAGACCACCACGGCGAGCGCTATGGCATGGGGCTTCAACCCCTATCTGATGGAGGCCGACCAGTTTGCGGGCGCCTACCTGTCCGTGGTCGAGTCCATCGCCAAGCTCGTGGCCGCCGGCTTTGAGCACAAGCGCGCCTATCTCTCCTTCCAGGAGTACTTTGAGCGTCTGCGCACCGAGGCCGAGCGTTGGGGCAAGCCCATGGCAGCCGTCCTGGGCGCCCTTATGGCCCAGGTCGACCTGGGTGCCGGCGCCATCGGCGGCAAGGATTCCATGAGTGGCTCGTTTGAAGACGAAGCCGGCGAGCTCAACGTTCCGCCGACCCTGATCAGCTTCGCTGTCGCCGTTGGCAAGGCGGACCGCGCTGTCTCCCCCGAGTTCAAGGGTCTCACGCATCGCGTCGTCCGTGTCGCCCCCGCCACCTATGGCGAGGACTACCGCCCCGATGCCCAGCAGCTGCTCGCCGCATTTGACGCCGTCGAGGCGCTCACCGCCACCGGCGACGCCCTGGCCGTCTCCACGCCCGGCTACGGCTGCGGCGCCGAGAGCCTCTTTAAGATGTGCGTCGGTAACCAGATCGGTATCGAGCTTGCCGAGGATGTAGACGTGGAGAGCCTCTTCACCCCGCTTTACGGCAGCTTTATCGTCGAGCTCGCCGAGGATGCCGAGCTGCCCGAGATCGCCGACGGCGTTGTCGTCGAGCCCCTGGGCACCACCGTCGAGGGCTATGTCATCGACACCGGCTCCGAGGTCATCGAGCTCGCCGAGCTCCAGGAGGCCTGGGAGAGCGGCATCGAGGGCGTCTTTGCCTACCGCAGCGCCGGCGAGACTGCCAAGGTCGAGACCATCGACTTCCGTGCCAAGGATATCCACGTGTACAGCGGCGCCAAGATCGCCCGCCCGCGCGTGGTAATCCCCGTGTTCCCCGGCAACAACTGCGAGTACGATAGCGCCCGCGCTTTCCGCGCCGCCGGCGCCGAGGCCGACACCTTCGTGATCAACAACCTCACGCCCGAGGCCGTCGCCGAAAGCACCCACGAGCTTGCCCGCCGCATCCGTGCAAGCCAGATCGTCATGATCCCCGGCGGCTTCTCGGGCGGCGACGAGCCCGATGGCTCCGCCAAGTTCATCACGGCGTTCTTCCGCGCTCCCGAGGTCACCGAGGCAGTCCGCGACCTGCTCAAGGCCCGCGACGGCCTGATGCTGGGCATCTGCAACGGCTTCCAGGCCCTGATCAAGCTCGGTCTGGTGCCCTACGGCGACATCGTCGACGCCACGCCCGATGCGCCCACGCTGACGTTCAACACCATCGGTCGCCATCAGAGCCGTCTGGTGCGCACCCGCATCTCGTCCAACCTGTCCCCGTGGCTATCGCAGTGCAGCCTGGACGACCCCTACACCGTCGCCATCAGCCACGGCGAGGGCCGCTTTGTCGCCAGCGACGAGGTGCTCGCCCAGCTCATCGCCAACGGCCAGGTCGCCACGCAGTACGTGGGCGAGGACGGCAAGCCCAGCATGGACCTTTCCGTCAACCCCAACGGCTCCGCACTCGCCATCGAGGGCATCACGAGCCCCGACGGCCGCGTCCTGGGCAAGATGGGCCATGCCGAGCGTCGTGGCGACAACCTGTACCGCAACGTGCCCGAGCATGTCCCCGGCGATAAGTTCATGCCGATCTTTGAGAGCGGCGTGGCCTACTTCGCTTAATGCGTCCCATCGGGTACAATCCCCTCGGGTAACAACACCCGCCACCGGCACACCCGGTGGCGGGTTCTTTTTTGCTTCGCGCATACAGGAAGGACATCATGGAAAGCCGCAAGCCGTATCTCGCCACCCTACCCGGGCTCATCCTGGGCTGCCTCGTCTGCTGTGCGCTCTGGGGGTCGGCTTTCCCCTGCATCAAGATCGGTTACGGGCTCTTTGGCATCCCCGCGCACGATAGCGCCTCACAGCTGCTCTTTGCGGGCTTGCGCTTCACGCTTGCCGGCGCCCTGGTTATCGTTGGGATGAGTGCGGCCCAACGCCGCCCCCTCATTCCGCAGGCTCGTGACATCAAGCCCATCTTTGTCTTGTCACTCTTCCAGACTATCGGGCAGTACTTCTTTTTCTACCTAGGACTCTCGCGCGCCAGCGCCATGTCGAGTTCCATCATCGAGGCCAGCGCCAACTTCCTCGCAATTCTCTTTGCCGCCTTGGCATTTCACACCGAGAGGCTCAATACGCCCAAGGTGCTTGGCTGTGTGCTGGGCTTTGCAGGCGTCGCGCTCGTCAACCTTTCGGGCGCGGATGGCACCTTTGGCTTTACGCTCGACGGCGAGGGATTTATCTTGGCTTCCACTGTTGCGGGCGCCCTGTCGACCTGCCTCATTGGCATCTTCTCGCGCGAGCATGACGGCGTCTTGCTCGCCGGCTGGCAGTTTTTAGTCGGTGGCGTGGTCCTTACCGCAATCGGGTTTTTGATGGGCGGCACGTTTTCCCCCACCGAAATCGCCCCCGCCATCGCGCTCATCATTTATATGGCGCTCATTTCCGCCGTCGCGTACTCGCTGTGGTCCCGCCTGCTCGCCGTCAACCCCGTCAGCCGCGTTTCGGTCTTTGGCTTTATGAACCCGGTCTTTGGCGTGCTGTTGAGCGCACTGCTGCTCGGCGAGGGCGCTGGCACGAGCCCCGTTACCGTACTTGTTGCCCTGCTGTTGGTCTGCGGCGGCATCATCATCGTCAACAAACCCAAAAAAGCCTAGCGAACCGCCCTTATTTAGTAGAGGAGATTCACATGCTTTAGCTTAATGGAGTACATCGGTGAGCTGAGGGCCGCAACGCACGCCAGCGTTCGCCCTTTTTTTCTAGCGTATCTGGACGCCGGCTTTCTTCTTCTCGCGCTTTACGCGGTAAAGCTCCGCGTCGGCAGCGCGAAGCAAGTCTTGCCAGGTATCGACGCCATCACCAACCCGTGCGTAGCCGATGGACATCCGCAACAGATACGGGACCTCGGCGCGCGCGAGCTCGTCGCTGATTGCCGCGCACAGACACATGATGTCCTGCTCCGCCGTCGCCTTTTGAAGCACCACAAACTCATCGCCGCCATAACGTGCGATAAAGCCACCAGACGCCGAGCAGACCTCTTTGAGCGTAGCAGATATGACCTGGAGGGCATGATCGCCCTCAACATGTCCATACCGGTCGTTAATCTGCTTAAAGCCGTCAGCGTCCATCATAAGCAGATATACATCTTCGGCCTGATCCACATTTGAAAAGAGCGACAGCATATAGGTCTCAAAACGGTTGCGATTGTTGAGGCCAGTCAACGGGTCGGTCGAGATCAGCTGCTCCTGGTAGATGATGTAGAGCAGCAGGATGCTCAGCGTTATACCGACACAAAGGCCCGGTACCGAAAACAAAACCTGGAAGGTACCGCCCACCAGAGCGGGAACCGCAAAAAAGGCGAGGGTGCGATAAATGGCCTTCTTTTGCAGACTTTCGACTTTTCGAGTCTGAATAAAGGCATGCAAAGACGTATATATGATGTAGCAGTAGCTAACGATAGGCTGAATCATATAAAGCGCTCCGCGACGATATACGCCCTGTGCATCGATATAGAACATAGTGTGCGTCCAGTAGCTGGTAAATGCCAGCACGACCACCAATACGGTTGGCAACGTCACGAGCGCCACCCTATAGCGCGCGGTCAAAAGGCGTGAGCCCTGCACTGTCTCGGAATAGAAAAACCAAATGAGGCACGCGATGGCGAACAGCGAAAACGAGACCGCGTTGGAAATCCAGTTGGCCGTGATGCCTACAGGAGTGCTCACGCCGTCCGAGAGCGTCCAGATCATATCGAAGAAAATGTAGGCTGCAGACGTGTAGCCCAGCATGCTAAACAGAAGCTGCTGGGTGCTCGAGAACAAGGAGCGGCGGCTTCGTGCGGCAAGCCCGATAAGAACAATCATGCATAGCAGGAATATCTCAATTTTGAGTGCCTTAACCACTAGACGCCATCCATTCAATATTCAAGTGGTCAGAATCGCCCGATTCTGGTCTGGGCAACAAACACCCCCTACCCGCAGGGGTAAGGGGAATCATAGCAGAGCGCCCGAACGTCACTGCAAAACAGTCATCGTTCGGGCGCTCAAACGGCGCGAATTGCACTCCGGCATCATTGATGGGTAGCGATTGCTATTCGCCATCGATGTCGGTCGCGACGGCCTCCTCGATGGCCTCGACACCGGCAGGCGACAGATCCTCCTTGCCCTGGCAAAACTTCTTGTCGACCCAGCCGGTCAGAATCGGGGCCATGATTGCCGTGATGATGACGGCGGTGGCGATCTGCGCATACGCGGTGGGCGCAAGCTCGGCATAGCGCGGAGCGACCTCGGCGAGGGCGACCGGCGTGGTCATAGCCGTGCCGGCGATAGTGGAGCAGGCAACGGCCGCCTTGCCGTTACCACCGCACAGGCGCTCGAAGGCAAAGGTAATGGGACCGACGATAAAGAGCGTGATGAGGCCCAGCAGGATGCCCGAAATGCCGCCGGTGATAAAGCTCGAAAGACTCATGGACGCACCGAGCTGAAAACCGATAACGGCAATCGCAGGATTGGCGCCGGGAACCAGCAGGTTCTTGATGAACGGGAACAAGTTGCCCAGAACCATGCCGATAACAAGCGGCAGGATGGATCCGATGATGGTGCCGACGGGGATGTTGGCGAGACCCGAGACACCGAGGATGATCATCGTGACGGCGGGGCCGGCCGTAAAGAACAGGATACCGACGGCGCCTTGCTCGGACTCGTCGCCGAACTCGCCCATGATGCCGGTGTAGAGCGCCATGTTGCAAAACGTAATGCCGCCGATGATAGACACGGAGCTCAGACCTAGGAAGTTGTCGTTAAAGAAATATGCCACACCCAAGCCAAGGGCAGCCGCAACAACAAGCTTAGGAATCAGCACAACGATGCCGGTCTTGATGGCGCCCGGCGTGGACTTAAAGCTGATGCCGGCACCCACAAACAGCAGGATCGCGGCAACGATGGTGTTGGAACCACCGCGGCAGGCGGCGGTAAAGAAGCCGCCGATCTCAAAGACCTGCGGGCAGAAGGTATTGAGCAAAAGGCCAACGATCATCGGGTAGATCATGATGTCACCCGGGATACGCGGGACTTTGAATTTCTTTTGCTCGTTGGCGGTCGCTTCCTGTGCCATGAAACCCCCATTTCCGCTGACGCAGAACAAAAGCCCACGTCATACTTTGCTACAGTAAAGTTTGACCATGGTACCAGAAGAAGCAGACCGGCTCGGTGAGAAATTCGATACGTGTGCCGGGACGCTAAACGTGCTCCGCTCTTATATGAAGCTTAAAACGATATAGAACACGATGCCCGAGACGCAGCACCACAACATCGACTTTGTCTTGATTGCCACCGCCACGACGCCGGCGGCCGCAATCCAGGGAATCAAGCCCTGCCACAAGCCGGCGTCGAAAGCGCCAGGGCTTATCAAATCGTTGGCGACCAGCGCCGCAAAGGCGGCAGGCGGAATATAACCCAAGGCCTCGGTAACGCGGGGCGACAGCGTTCTCCCGCGCAAGGCAAACGCCGGGGCAATGCGGAAAAACGCGATGGCCGCCCATGACGACAGCCATAGAACCAGAAACTCATTAACGGGCATCGCGAGCGCCCCTTCCCTCGGCGAGGACATCGCACGCGAGTGCCGTGACAACGCCGACGAGCACACTTGCCGGCACGGCGATATTCGTCCACCCCAAGAACTTGCATATGGCGACGGACACCGCAGCCAAACCGGCAGCTACGACATTGCCGCGCGACAGTCGCTGCGAAAAGAGTAGGCAGATAAAGAGCGATGTGCAGACAAAACCCGCAATAGCGGTGGGAACATCAACAACGGCGCCGACGATGGCGCCCGTCGTACACGAAACGCCCCATGTTGCGATGAGGATCACGTTGAGCACAAAGGACTCGAGCGGACCCCAATCCTCCCCTTTAACCAACTTGGCAAGCGAAATGCCGTATGCCTCCTCGGTAAGTGTCGCGGCAACAGCCAGCGTCTGACGCTTCGAAGCACCCCTCAAATGCGGTGCGATCGATGCCGAGTAAAGCGCAAAGCGCGAGGAGATTGCGGCCACACTTGCGACAATCGATGCCGCAGGCACACCTGCCAGCCACAGGTTGCAGACCATAAACTGCCCGCTGCCCGTCACGAACGTGCTGCTCAGGGCAAAAACCATCCAGGGTTCCATTCCCGTCTGCGCCATAATCATTCCGCACGGCGCGGCTATCGCAACATAGGTAAGCATCACCGGCCAGACGGTTTTAACGATTTTGAGCACCATAACGTTCCTCGTCCCGACAAGATTTCCGAGCCGCATTCAACGACGCGGCAGAACCATCGCCCGATGGCAACCGAGTTCACCTACAATTGCCACCGGATCGAAAGACACAGAAAGACACAACTTTTTAGGAAGTCATTATGACAGCTATCGATCGAACGCGGGCTGCCGCGGCCTTCAAAACCTACACCGATGCCTACGATGCCGCCAATCCGCGTATCGCGCTCAAAATCGAGCATACGTACCACGTTGCCGAGGCATGCGATGCCGTGGCACGCGAACAGGGCTGGTCACCTCAGGACATTGACCTAGCGTGGCTTTGCGGCCTGCTGCACGATATGGGTCGCTTTGAGCAGCTGCGACGCTGGGACACGTTTAAGGATGCCGAGAGCATGAGCCATGCGGCGTTGGGCATCGAGGTTCTCTTTGGCGAAAACCCTGCAGACGCGCCCGCGACAACAAGTATCCGCGACTTTATCGACGATCCGGTAGAAGACGAGTTGATTCGCGCAAGCATTGCCTATCACAGCGATTTCCGTCTACCCGCGCAGCTCGACGAGCGCACGCGGCGCTTCTGCGATATTGTGCGCGATGGCGACAAGGTCGACATTATGCGCACCATCGCCGACAGCACCGTCGACACCATCCTCAAAGTGGATGAGGACGTGTTTCTTGCCAGCCACTTCTCGGCACCGACGCTGGCTGCCTTTGACGAGCACCGCTGCGTCACGCGCGATGAGCGCGATGAGCCCGCGGACTACTTGGTGGGGCTTATCTGCTTTATGTTTGAGCTCGTCTATCCGGCAAGCCGCGCGCTGACGCGCAAGCAGGGCGATATCTACCGCCTGCTCGACGCACCTTTTGGTATCGTGCGGCCCTTTACCGACCCCGCCACGCAAGCGACCTGGGAACGCCTAAAGAAAGAGATGCGAGTCTGGCTGGCCAGCGCCTAGCGCTCGAGCTGGGCCAGAAGCTCCTCGACAACTTCGACGGCGTCACCGACAACTTTGTACTGCGCAGCGCCGAAGATGGGGGCATCCGGGTCCTCGTTGACAGCGATGATGCACTCCGCGCCGCCGATGCCGGCAAGATGCTGGATAGCGCCCGAAACGCCGATACTCACAAGGAGCTTGGGCGAAACCGACACGCCGGTCTGGCCAATCTGGTGGCGATACTCCAACCAGCCTGCCTCCACAACGGGACGCGTGCAACCAAGCTCGGCACCCAAGGCATCGGCGAGTTTTCGCATCAGGGGCAGATTCTTCTTGGAGCCGATGCCGCGGCCCACCACGACCAGGCGCTCGGCATCGGCAATTGATGCCTGCTGCCCCCACTCCTCGGCGGGAATCGAGATCTCGACACGGGCCTTAACATCATTCGCAAGCGATACCTGGGTAATCGTGCCAGAGCGGCTGTAGTCAAACTTGGGTGCCCCAAAGATGCCGGGGCGCACCGTTGCCATCTGCGGCCGATGATTGGGGCAGATAATGGTGGCCATCAAGTTGCCGCCAAACGCCGGGCGGGTCTGCTGCAGTAGACCCGTCTCCGTATCCATCGAAAGCACCGTACAGTCGGCCGTAAGGCCCGTCTGCAAGCGTACGGCCACACCGGGCGCCAGCTCACGACCAAAGGCGGTCGCGCCGTACAGAATGGCCTCGGGTCTGCGCTCGGCCACCAAATCGCAGATGAGACGAGCATAGATCTCCGCATCGTTTTGGCGCAGTCGCTCGTCGCGGCAGACCACGACCTCGTCGGCACCGGCGCAGACCAGATGTTCCAGGTCCTCAAGCGAGCCCTCGGGGCCCATGCCGGCCAATGCCACCAGACGGCAACCGCGAGCATCGGCAAGCTCGCGCCCCTTACCCATGAGCTCGTAGGCCACCGGAGCCACGACATCGTGATCGTCGGTCTGAACGAATACCCATATGTCTCGATACGCATCGAGGTCAACCGCGCCGGCGGCCTCGTCGCGCTCGATCGAAATGGCATTGACGGGGCAGGCGTCGACGCACCCGCCGCACAAGATACAGCCGTCGGTCACATGGGCGCAGCGGTTGGGGCGCTCGCCCTCCATCACAATGCCACCCGAGGCACAGGCGCGAACGCAGCGGCCACAGCCAACGCACGCCTCGCTATCGATTATCAGTCCGCTCATCTATGCCATCCCCTCGATAATCTTGGCAATCTTTGCCGCCTGCTCGACCGGCGTGCCCTCGATGGCCTCGCACGTTTGGTCGCGGTCGGGCACAAATGAGCGCACGACCTGCGTCGGCGATCCGGTAAGGCCGCAACGCGAAGGGTCAGCATGTACATCGGCAGCACAGACCACCCGCACATCCGCATCTTCGGCCGCGCGAATGCCGGCGATGCTCGGCATGCGCAGCTGGCCGATCTCCTTGGCGGTCGTCATCGCGCACGGCATCTCCAGATAGACCGTCTCCTCGCCGGCATCGCAACCGTGAACGAGCGAAAGCGCACCGCACGTCGTAAAACCTGCGCTCTGCACGCAGCTCACATCGGTCACGCAGGGAATCTCGAAGGCGCCGGCCAGCTCGGGGCCAATCTGGGCGGTATCGCCATCTACCGCCATCTTGCCGCAGATGAGCAGGTCGAAGTCCTCGTCGAGCGCCTCGATACCGCATTTGAGGGCATAGGTGGTCGCCAACGTGTCCGCGCCCGCAAAGGCGCGATCGGTCAGCAGCAGCGCATCATCGGCGCCGCGGGCAATGCAGTCGCGCAGCAGCGATTCGGTTGCAGGGATACCCATCGACACCACCGTCACGCGCACATCCATGCCAAAGCCGATAAAGTCGTCCTTGAGCGCCAGCGCGCATTCGAGGGCACTTGCATCGAAGGGATTAATGACCGCCTGCTTGCCATCACGCACGATGGTATTGGTTTTGGGGTCCATCTTGACCTCGGTGCTTCCCGGTACCGCCTTGACGCACACCACCATATGGAAATCGCTCATCTTCACGCGCCCCCTTTCTGGACGAGTTCATCCAAGAGCTTCTCCGAAAATAGGTTGCCACGACCCAGCTGCCCGGCAGGATCGAGCTGCAGCTTGAGTCGAGCCGATTCGACCATGGCCTCGTGGCCGTACATCGTCTCCAAAAAGCCCGCTTTGATCTTGCCGACGCCGTGCTCGGCAGAGACGGCGCCGCCCATAGCCGTTACCTCCGCAGCCCACCGGGCAAACAGCTCACCACCGCGACGGTAGTCCTGCGCATCGCGCGGCAGGATATTCACATGCAGATGGTTGTTGCCGATATGTCCCCAGGCGGCAGACTCAAGCCCGCTTTCGGCCAGCGTGCGGCGATAGAAGGCAACGACATCGGCCAGGCGCGCGTTGGGTACCGACATATCCGACCCCAGTTTGGTAATGGTGGGGTCGGTGCGGCGACGCTCATCGATGAGCATGTTGACACTCTCGGGGACGGCGTGGCGGAAGAACCGCTGGCATTCGCGATCGACCTCGGTGCGCGCAACCCAGGTCGCGTCATCGCGGCCGCCCGCAAGCTCCAAAACCCATCCCAGGTGGTACAGCTCCTCAGTCGCTTGAGCCTCGTCGTCGCAGTCGAGTTCCACGTAAATACAGACCTTTGCCTCATCGTCGAGTGCCGGCAGCGAGGCAAACGCGGTCGACTGCTCGCGCTGGCGGCGAAGGATATCCAAGGCGCCGGCATCGAAATACTCAATAGCGGCGGCATGGGACAGCACGGGGCGCACGGAATCGGTAAAGGACACTGCCTTGTCCTCGCTGTCGAAAAAGCAGCTCACGCCCCATACGACCGAAGGTGCCGCCTGCAGGGCGATCTCGAGCTCGGTAATGACCCCGAGTGTGCCGCATGCACCGATAAAAAGATCGATGGCGTCCATGTCGTCCGAAACGAAATAACCCGACGCGTTTTTGGTCTTGGGCATGGTATAGCCGGGAAGATCCAGCTCAAGCGCGCGGCCCCCTGCCGTCACGAGCGACAAGTGGCGTGCGTCAGCGTGTGCCCGACCTCGATGAAGCTCGAGCAGGTCGCCGTCCGGCAGTGCCACGTGAAGCCCCGTAACGTGCGGGCGCATGGGGCCATAGGCATAGCTGCGGGCACCGGAGGCATTGCACGCCGCCATGCCACCCAGGCAGGCAGATGCCTCGGTGGGATCGGTGGGAAAGAACTGCTCGGGAGCTGTCTGGAACTCCTCATAGGCCTCAAGCGGTGCCTGATCCCAGCCAGCGGTCGGCAATGCCTTCTTGCCCAGCTGCTTGCGTAACTCAGAAAGCACGACGCCCGGCTCCACGCGCAGCAGAAAACGGCCTTGCTCGTCGCGGCGAAGACCCAGGTAGCGATTCATACGAGAAGTGTTGAGGATGTGGCCGCCGTGGGGCACGGCACCGGCAGCCAGACCGGTCCGAGCACCCTGGACCGTTATCGGAACATGCTCGGCATGGAGCTTTCGCAGAATGGCGCGGACTTCGTCCTCCGTTGTCGGAAACGAGATGCTCGACGCCTCGCCCGATGTGCGAGATTCATCGCGACCATATTCTTCGAACTCGTCGCCGAAGGGTTTGATGGCTGCAGACACGCGAACTCCCCCTTTAGTTAACTACAGTGTTTGCAGGGAGATGTTACCGCATCGTTTCGTCGACGTGACTGAGACCGTCTCCATAATTGGCGAATTTTACGTTTGCGCAATTCGGCGAGCGGCAGCGTTTTCTCGGCAGGCGCTCTATTTAACGCGCTCCTTTCCATCGCTGCCACGCATGCAATTGGCGCCCGAAAAAAGTTGAGATAGTTTTTACCCTCTCTCACCTGCGGCGATGTAAACCCGTCAAGCATTTGGTCAGAAATTGGTCAAGTTACGGCTGATACGGTCGGCATCGACAGCCAAAGCCAATGGAAGGTTTGGCCCAAAAACAGGGAGGTTCCCATGGCATATTACTGGCCCCAGTACGGCGTCGCCATCGAAGTTGGCGACGACCCGTATCTTCTGCCCTTCGACGAGGAGGCATTTCCCGATGCGGCTGTCTATCACGTCACCACCGACGTGATTTGCGATCCCGAATCGTTTTCGGCACTCGCTCACCACATCGCCCACATCCACGACATCAAACTCGACCCAAACTTCGACGAGCTCATCTACTCGCGACGCCTCATGCTCCACATGCTCTTTGGTGCCGATCCGTCCACGTTCGCGCGCGTCTATACCACTAAGGATGCCGCATGAGCGCAAGGAAGCAGTCGAGCCCCCTAGGGTCAAAACATCGAAAAAGGCTCGGCGTTGTCTGCCTGGCCATCGCCTGCGCCCTTATCGCCGTCGGCCTTTACGCCTGGCAGTCAAAGCCTGTCGCCGAGACAGGTGCCTCGGTCACAGCGGCGGAGGGTAAGTCGCGCCAGGAAATCCAGGACGAGCTCGATGCCATCGTCCGCGACAACATGATGACGATCTCGGTCGCACCGGTCGCCCAGCTACAAAAAGGCGGCAAGCTGCGCGTCAACGTGCAAAACGTCCAGGATAACAAGTTTCCCCAGCGTTTCCGCGTGATCCAAAACGACGAGACCATCTATGAATCGGGCGTGGTCGAGACCGGCAAGACCGTTGAGACCTGCCCCGCAGGCGACATCAAAGAAGGTGAGGCGTATATCGAGATTCAAGCGCTCGACGCCAAGACCTACGACGCCCATGGCAATCCCACGCGCATCAAGGTGCGGGTTGCGCAGCCCGAAGACTAGATCTGCCACCCGTTGCGAAAACGCGCACCCACGCCGCTTTCGTCTGACCATCACGGAAACGGTCCGTGACGAATAGAAAGGAACGATTATGGACATCACCGGGAACTTGAGCGGGACCAGGGCGCTCGTCGTGGGCGTGGGGCTGATGCTTGCACTTTCAATGGGTGCCGCGCCGACCCCCGCCCTGGCGGAGGGACGCACTGGAACCACCAACGTGACTATCAGGACCCAAATCGACAACATCAAGTTCAAAGCCCCGACCGTCATCCCATTTGTCGCCAAGGCCGATGGCACGCTTCAGGGCCCTTCCGAGAATACAACCACCATCGACAATCTTTCGGCCTATGGCATCCACGTTGCCAACATGAAGATCGGCGCCAAGAACTCCTGGAGCATCGTCGCCGACGCCAAGACGGGAACCGCCCAGAACTCCATCGATTTTAAGGTTGGTCCGGACAAGGCACTCCAAGACGCTCACGCCGCGACGCAGGAAGCGGGCCTCGACCTTTCCAAAAATGCATCCTTCGACATGGGCTACCAGGGCATCGCCAATGGTACGGACAAGATTAAGCTCAAGACGAGCGGCAATGTCGCCCGCGTCACGCGAGACATCTTCCATGTGACTGGCGAGGGCGACCAGGTCGCAAGCATTACGTGGACGGTCGAGCCCGGTGCGCACACGGCCTAAGGCGATTGTCCTTGCCGTCATCATCGGCGTTGTAACGTTTGCCCCAATCGCCGCCTTTGCCCAACAAGAGCAAGCGCAGGCTGCCACGCAAGTGACTGTCGATCTATCGGAGCTCGAACGCAGTGGCCAACATGAGCCCCTCGCGCAAACGGGCGACACGCAACAGCTCCTGGCAGCAGGAATCGCCGCGGCAGGCGCAAGCGCCATCGGCCTTGGCCTGCGCATCAAACGCAGCCAGTAGCCGCGAAAATCGAGACCGTCCAGAACAGGTAAGGAGAACCCATGGCATCAAAGAACCTTTTGCCCGTTGCCGCGCTCTGCAGTGCGCTTGCCACCGGCATGTCCGTCGCCGCTCTAGCGACACCCGCCGTGGGCGTCCCCTTACCTGCCGTCAACTGTCTCGCCACAAACCAGATGAGCACCATCGCGCGCCAACGCTTCTCGCTTGCGCAGGCAAGCATTTCGACCTCGGGGTGCCTCCGTCGCTGCACGAACAGCTCGATAGTCGTGGATACCGAGCGCTCAAGCACAGCGGACGGTCCCCTAACGGGATGCGTTATCTGCACATGGCGCGCAGCTGCAACTGATGCCGATGGCGATTTCTGCGACGTGGAGCTGCGCTTCGACATCACCCTGTCCGATGACTCGGCGGACGGGGCAACGGTCGCCTTCGACAGCACATTTTTCGAAGACGGAGGAGGTGTATGCCTGGGCTGCGTCCCCTCGAGCGCCGATGGCACGCAGCCCGCCATCTCATTCACCGCATCGCTGAAAATGACCAAGGTGGGCACCGACGCCACAGCGAATGGCGAGATCGCCCTGATGTTCTACGCGAGCGACACAGAAAGCCAGGAGATTCGGGGCAAACAGCGGACCGGATCGCTCAGCCTGACGCGAGGGACAGATCCCGGTCCTGTCGATATCAGTACCAAAACGCAAGATGTGCATCACGTCCTTGTCGATCCGGCGCTCCTCGAGATGGAATGGAGCGGAGTAGGAGCGGTCGGACTCGCCCCCTCGACAGGTGACATCGCAAGCGACTCCAGCGAGAGCAGCGGTGAAATAGCGCCTGGGGACAATGGCGCACCAGGCGGCATAACACCGCCATCGAGCGGTCCTTCAGCCACTTTCAGCGAGCCAAGCGAAACGGCCGCCGCAGTGGGCGGCACGCAAGCTGGCGAAAACTTGGGGTGTCCCATGCCGGCAGACATCGACGAGGGCAATTGTTGCATGATGGTCGCGCTCGACCGCACGGAAACCGTCGACGCCGCGAGCATTGAGGTCACCGTTGCCGATAAGCCCGTCCGCAAAGCGGCCATTATCGCATTCCCTAAAACCGTCGAAGTTGTTTTTCTGCCATCGGGCGAGGTCGTAGCCCCCACCTTGCTCACCTTGCTTGGGGCAAAGGGCACGGCCAACCAAATCGACAACCTCACGGTCGTCGACCCTGCGACCACCGCAAAACTGCACCTGTATGCCGTAACCTCGGATGGAGGCAAAACCGAGGAATTCGACGGTGAGAACCTCCTGAATAACCGGATACTCCATAAAATGGAAGACGTCTCGTATCAAATTGAGCTCGAGGGATTTGACCGAGCTCGAGATGCCGATATCATCGCCGCGGCCATTGAGTCCCCGCAGCGACTCATGACGCTGTGCTTCGATTACAGCCCCTATGTCGTGATGGGAGGCTGAGGCTTGGGCACCAAATGCCGTCGTTAATACCACTTATATAACGTATAGGATGAGGCATGACGCACCCTGCAGCCCATTCTGCTACGATTGCCAGGTTGGCATCAATATGGGAGGGTTCATGCCGGGTTTGGGAACGGTCATCAACGTCGCGCTTTTGATCGCGGGCGGTCTGCTGGGCCTCATGGGCGGGCGCTTCATTACGCCCCGCATCCAAGACACGCTCATGAAGGCGTCGGGGTTGTGCGTTCTGTTTATCGGCCTGGGCGGCACCATGCAAAAGATGCTCGTCATTGACGGGAAAACGCTGGCGACCACCGGCACCACCATGCTTATCGTCTCATTTGCCCTTGGCTCGCTCATCGGCGAGGCCATAAACCTGGAAGCCGGCATCGAAAATCTGGGCGAATGGCTCAAGCGCAAAACCGGCAGCGAAGGCGACAACGAGTTCACCAATGCCTTTGTCTCGACATCGCTGACCGTCTGCATCGGTGCCATGGCTATCGTGGGATCAATCCAAGACGGCCTGCTCGGCGACTGGTCCACGCTTGCCCTCAAGGGCGCGTTGGACTGCATCATCGTCTGCACCATGACGGCTTCGCTCGGCCGCGGCTGCATCTTCTCCGCCCTGCCCGTTGCCGTATTCCAGGGAACGATTACGCTGTTTGCCGGCGCGCTCTCCCCCATCATGACCGCCGCCGCCCTCGACAGTCTATCGCTCGTGGGCTCTATACTCATCTTCTGCGTCGGCGTCAACCTCATCCGTCCTCAGACCTTCCGCACGGCCAATATGCTCCCCTCCGTTGTCATAGCCGTCATCTACGCCCTCCTGTTCTAAATCTATCTACGTAGCGGTATCTCGAACACCTGTTTGATGCTGTGCTATGATATGAGGTCACCGAAGCTGCGTTAGGAGAGGAGAAACGGTGGCCGACCAGGACATCAAGATGCTCATCGAGCGCATTATGGCCGAGGCCCGGACCCATCAGTCTGCTCGCTTCTCAAACGAAGTCTATGCTGACGAGCCGATTCTCAAAACCGGTCGTCAGATGCAGAACTTCCTTCCCGACCAGTACCGCAAAATGCGTGAGATATCGCGTTGGCAAGAAGACCCCAAGGGTGGCGCGGGACGTTGGCTTTCGGAAGCCGAGCTTTTCTACCGCCAAGGCCTGCTGATGGCCGACTTTGAGGACGACTGTCCCTACAACGGCACATTCAAGTCGTACTTTCCCACCTATAACGCCATGAGCGATCGGCAGCTGCGCGGCTATTTTACCTGGCGCACCCAAGTGCGCCGCGGAACCGTCGAGGAAACGTCTACGTCCTTTGCCTTTCTGTATCTCTATGAGCTGATCTGCGGCATTGGCGTAGATGACCCACTCGATGGTTTTAACAAAATCAAGGCCTTTTGGGATGCCTATCGCGCCTTTGAACCCGGCATCGACCGGTTCGCACGCGTGTGGCTGCAGGACTACGCCGTGTTCCACGGACTCGACCCCAAGCTGCTTCGCGACTCTAAAACCGTCATGTTCGATAACGCCCTTATCGAGCTGCGGCGTGCGGCGCGAGACCTTGCGCCCGCGCCAACGCCGTCAGACCTGGCGCCTGCGCGTCGCAAGACCTCCGAGCCTACGCTCCCCCTTCCGCCCGACGAGGCGCGCGAGGAGCGACTCATGGCCGCCATCAACGCCCTCTCCACGTATAACCTCAATAACTCACGGCTCGATCGCAGTCACCATCGCGACCTACGCCACGTGGCATGCGCCGTGTATGTCCGTATGGCGCGCTACTATGACACGCACCGAAAGAGCGGTATCGTGGCGAGCTTGTTTGGGGAGGAGACGGCCATGCCCTATACCATGTTTGCCTCGGCTGTGTTCTTTGCGCCTAATCGCCACGAGGATTGCGAATACCGTCTGGACCCCATCCATATTTACCGTTGTCAAAACGGCTTTTGGGAATGCATGCGAATTCACGGCAGCAGGCAAAAAAGCAGCAAGCTCGGTGAGATGATGCGCGCCTGCGACCAACGGCTGCGCCTGGCCCTAGACCCCACCCACCCCCTAAAGGAGGAGAAGGTCCCCAAATATCTGGCCAAGATCATCGATGACGAGATCGTGGCATGGCTTTCGTGGGACGCCGCGCACCAGCCCGTCAAGATCGATATCGATTTGAGTCAGCTGGGGCACATTCGGAGCGCCGCCGCGCAAACGCGTGAGGCACTTTTGATCGATGAGGAGCGCGAGGACGATGTGTCTGTGGAAGCCGAGGTGACGATTATCGAGCAACCGAACATCCAGTCCGCACCCGGCATGACTGCCGAACCTGGCGAGATGACCATACGGCAAGACGAACCCGACGAGCCGGCTGTCTCCACCGAAGAGTTTGGCGTCGTGGCACCGCTCCTCGTGTCTGTGCCCGCACCCGTAACGCCCGCGCCCACTGACGCCGCGACCGAACTCGCGCCCGCCGCAAATGCCTATCTGCGCGCGCTGCTCGAGCAAAACGCAGCGCAAGCGACATCGGCAGTGGAGAGGTCGGGGCAGAGCGAGGACATGCTCGTCGATACCATCAACGAGGCGCTCTTTGACCTGGTGGGCGACACCGTAATTGAATTTGGCGCGGCAGGACCGCACATTATCGAGGACTACGAAGCAGACGTGAGAGGATACCTAGACCATGAGTGATACCGCACCCGCAGCACCCCGCGTGCCCAAGCGCGTCGCTGCCGTCATTCTCAACTCGCTCAAGGGCGGCGTGGTCCCGCGCATCGGCCTTCCCTACATCACCGTAGGGCGCGAGGTCGAGATCCGCGCCCTGCTCACCGACCTGAGTCTCATCGCCGACGGCGGCGCGAGCTTCCGCTTTCTAGTCGGTCGTTACGGCGCCGGCAAGAGCTTTTTACTCCAGACCATCCGCACGCACGCCATGGGTGAGGGTTTCGTCGTCGCCGATGCCGACCTATCCCCCGAGCGCCGCCTGCAGGGCGGGCAGGGACAGGGCCTTGCCACCTACCGTGAGCTCATCCGCAACATATCGACCAAGACGCGCCCCGAGGGCGGTGCGCTCAACCTTATCCTGGATCGCTGGGTCGCCTCGTGTGCCGATGCCGATGAGTCTGCCGTCAATGCCCAACTGGCCCCGCTCGAGGAGATGGTCCACGGCTTCGACTTCGCCCGCATGCTCCGCCGCTACCGCGCGGCCGTATCCGAGGGCGACGAAGAAGCTATGAGCCGCGTGACCAAATGGATTCGCGGCGAATACCGCACCAAGAGCGAGGCACGCGCCGAGCTGGGCTCCTCGACCATCATCAGCGATGACGACTGGTACGACTACGTTAAGCTCATTGCGCGCTTTTTGGTCTGCAGCGGCTACAAGGGCATGCTGGTGCTCATCGACGAGCTCGTGAATCTGTATAAGATTCCCAACGCCATCACACGCCAATACAACTACGAGAAGATCCTGACCATGTACAACGACACGCTCCAGGGCAAGGCGCAGTACCTGGGCATGATCATGGGCGGCACGCCAACCTCCATCGAAGACCGACGCCGCGGCGTGTTCTCCTACGAGGCCCTACGCAGCCGACTCGCTCAGGGCCGCTTTGCACGCGAGGACCTTAAGGACATGCTCGCGCCCATCATCCGCCTGCAGCCACTCACCTATGAGGAGCTGCTGGTGCTCATCGAAAAACTCATGCAGATCCATGCCGGCTACTTTGGCTGGACGCCCACGCTTACCGAGAACGACTTGGTAGACTTTCTCAAGATTGAGTTCGGCCGCGTGGGAGCCGATACGCATTTGACGCCGCGTGAGGTCATCCGTGACTTTATCGAGCTGCTCGATATCCTGTGTCAGAACCCCGATGCAAATGTGGCCGAGCTGCTGCAAAGCGTCGGCGGCGACGCGCTGGCACCGGCAGCCGCAACAGGCGACACCGGCACCGCAGACGGCGACCGCAACTTCGCCGAATTCACCATCTAACCTGCCAAAAAGGGACAGGTCTATTTTGGCAGCTTTTATCTGGGCAAACGCTGAGGCAGTGATGCGGCAAGCCACTGCTCACCGCGTTAAGAGGTTCGTATTTGAGAGGAGGCCCCGTGAACGCCTTTGACCGCTACGCCCCGTTTATCCAAGACTTCATCTACTCCCACGATTGGGAGAGTCTGCGCTCTATCCAGGTTGCAGCGGCAGACGCCATCTTTAACACGCAAGATAATGTGCTCCTGACGGCATCCACAGCTTCCGGCAAAACCGAGGCAGCCTTCTTTCCCATCCTGACCGAGTTTTGGGAGAACCCGCCCGCGAGCGTGGGCGCCCTCTACATCGGCCCCCTCAAAGCGCTCATCAATGATCAGTTCGTCCGCCTCAACGACCTCTGCGAAGAGGCCGATATCCCTATCTGGCACTGGCATGGCGATGTCTCGCAGTCGCACAAGGCTAAGCTCATCAAAAAACCGAGCGGCATCTTGCAGATTACGCCCGAGTCACTCGAAGCGCTCTTAATCCATAAGCACATGGCGATCCCGCGCATGTTTTGCGACCTGCGCTACGTGGTCATCGATGAGGTCCACTCGCTCATGCGCGGCGACCGTGGCGGGCAAACGCTCTGCCTTATCGAGCGACTCTCGCGCATGGCCGGCGTGCAGCCTCGCCGCATTGGCCTTTCGGCTACCATCGGCGACCCCGAGCGCACGGGCGCTTTTCTCTCACAGGGAACGGGGCGCAACTGTGTTATCCCCCGCTTTGAAGAACCGCGCCGCGTGTGGCGTATCTCCATGGAGCACTTCTACAACTCGGGCCCCCAGGCGCAGCAGCGGGGATTCATGGGCACAGGTCCTCAAGAGGCCGAAGTGCTTGCGTGCGAGCGCATCGAGGCGGCGGCATCCGCGGCACTGCCCGCCGGCGCCCAAGACATGCGTCACAGCGGACAGCCAACACAAGAGGAGCGCCGTCAACGTCGTGAGCGGGCACGGGGCAAGGCCGCTCCCAAGGACCGCCAAGCTTCCTCGGCCCCCGAGGGCGAAGTCGACATCCCCAAAGCACCCGAACAGGCATTACTCAACCCCACCGACACAGCACCAGACAACGCCGACCCCGGCATGGGCTATATCTTCGAACACACCCGCGGCCGCAAGTGCCTGGTCTTTGCCAACTCGCGCGAGGAGGCGGAGGCCGTATGCTCCATGCTACGTAGCTACTGCGAGAGCCGACACGAGCCCGACCGTTTTCTCATCCACCACGGCAATCTTTCGGCATCGCTGCGCGAGACGGCAGAAGAGCTCATGCGCGACGAGGAACAGGCACAGACGACCGTCACCACCTCTACGCTGGAGCTCGGTATCGATATCGGCCGCCTGGAGCGTGCGTTTCAGATCGATGCACCATTTACCGTCAGTTCCTTTTTGCAGCGAATGGGCCGCACGGGACGACGCGATCTTCCGCCCGAGATGTGGTTTGTCATGCGCGAGGAAGAGCCCGAGCCGCGCACGATGATGCCCGAGACCATTCCGTGGAAGCTCCTGCAGGGCATTGCGCTCGTACAACTCTATCGCGAGGAGAAGTGGGTCGAGCCGCCCGAGCTCGATCGACTCCCCTACAGTCTGCTCTATCACCAGACCATGTCGACGCTTGCCAGCACCGGAGAGCTCACGCCGGCAGAGCTTGCCCAGCGCGTGCTCACGCTCAGCTATTTCCATCGCATCTCGGCCGATGACTATCGCGTACTGCTGCGTCACCTCATTAAGATCGACCATATCCAAGTCACCGAGGGTGGCGGGCTCATCGTGGGTCTCGCGGGCGAGCGCATCATCAACAACTTTAAGTTCTACGCCGTGTTCCAGGAAAACGAGGAGTTTACCGTTCGCAGCGAATCGGCCGAGCTGGGCACGATTGTCAACCCGCCACCACCTGGCGAGCGCATCGCCATCGCCGGACACTGCTGGATTGTCGAGGAAGTGGACTGGAAGCGTCACACCGTCTTTGCCACGCAGGTCAAGGGCCGGGTGCCGGCCTACTTTGGCGACTGTCCCGGTGACATCAATACACACGTACTCGAGCGCATGCGCAAGGCGCTCAACGAACACGCCGCGTATCCGTACCTTATGGGTAACGCACGGGCCCGCCTTGCGCAGGCTCGTCATACGGCCGAGATTTCGGGCGCGGAAACTAAACCGCTCATTAACCTGGGCGGCGATACCTGGGTGCTCTTCCCCTGGCTGGGCAGCTACGCCTTTTTGGCCCTCGAGCGCATGCTCAAGATTAAATGTGCCGCGGAGTTGGGCCTTCGCGGACTCGACCCATCACGCCCGTACTTTATGCAGTTTAAGATGAAGGCCGACGAGGAGACGTTCTTTGAGGTGCTCGCCGCCGAGGCCGAGAAGGACTTCGATCCCATCGAGCTCGTCTATCCCGACGAGGTGCCTTATTTTGACCGCTACGACGAGTTTGTTCCCGAAGAGCTCGTGCGCAAGGGCTTTGCCGAAGGCGTGCTCGACATAGAGGGCATGAAGCAGCGTGTCCGCAGCTGGAGCGACCACGCCTAAGACCCGTCTTTTTGGGACGGAGAGACTTACTTGTCGTGAAGGACGGTGCCGAGGAAGTCGGCGTCGAAGGGCACGGCTTCGGCAAAGGCATAATCGCCGTCACTGGCGACGAGCAGGTAGTTTTCCTCGCCGCCGAACTCCGCGTCGCCGCATGGGACCACCCAGGCGTGGGCGAATACCTCGAGTGCCGCGGCAACGCAATCGCGCAGGAACGTCACGCCGCTCCCCCTGTTCGCACTCACGATATTGGCAACATAGATGCCCCCGGGGTTCAGGCTGCCTCGCACCAAACGCAATGCCTCAACCGTCGCCAGCTCGCGTACGGGCTCGGCACCGCCAAAGCAATCGCTCACGACCACGTCGTAGCGACGATGACCCACGCTCGTCACGCCCAGATACGAGCGAGCCTCAGCGGTAATCACTCGCAGGCGATCGCCCACCGTGCGCTCCAGCTCGTCCAGGTAGAACCAACGGCGCGCCAGGCGCGTAATCTCGGCATCGTACTCAATGACGTCCATGCGCAAGCTCTCGTGCGACATCAGTGCAAACTTGGGATAGGCAAACCCGCCGCCGCCCAGCATGAGCATACGGTCGATACCATGCCCGTAAGCATCACGCATTGCGTCCTCAGCCTCAAACACGTCGTCAAACGCGCGATAGTACGCAAAGACGGGCTCCGCCCAACGCTCGCCAACGTAGCTTGCGCTTTGGTAAACGCCGCCTTGCACCAATACACGGACTTCGTCGCCTCCCTCATCGTGCACGCGTTTCACACGCGCCAACCCATGGCGGGTTCGCGCAACCTGCAGACAGGCAGCACGGACAGCGACAGCGGCCGCGCCAAGCGCCGCGGCCCCCAGAGCAACGCCGGCAACGACGCCGGCAGAAACACTCGGCTTGTTCATCTAGAGCTCCTTTTGCAGATAAAGGCCATGGTCATAAAATCCAAGATGACGATAGTACTCACGTGTGCCAATCGCGCTAATCACGTTGATACGCGCATAACCCGCATCCCGGGCAATCTCGCACGCACGTTCTACGAGCAAACGCCCTAACCCGTGATGCTGCGCCGCCTGGCCTTGATCGCCCACGCGCGCCGCCATGCCATACACGTGAACCTCGCGAATCATCGCCTCGTCCGACACCGTCGGCAACTCGTCCGCATGCGCGGCAACAAACGCGCGGTCGGGCAGCGACAGGCGCAAAAAGCCCGCGATTTTGCCCTGCGGTGTCACCCACTGCAAAAAGCGCTCGTGCGTCACCGGCGTCTCGTACGCCACTTCCTCGTCAAGGGTCAACTCGTCCAGGTCGACGCCCGCCGTGCTGATCTCGCGATAGCGAATCTCACGCACCGTCGCACCGTCACCCCAAGCAGCCAAGCGGTTCTCAACGAGCTGGCGCAGGTTGGGTTTCTTGTTGCCCACCATGATGTCATCGGAGCTAAAGTCGCGGATCATGCGGCTGATGCGGCAGAACGCCGGCGTCACCACGATGTCGTCGACCAACACATCGAGCAGCTCGTCCTCGGTATAGGGGCGCCACTCGCCACGCTCGTAACAGCCCACCAGACGCGAGCCCTCGATGAGCGCGCACGGGTAGACCTTGACCTCGTCGGGCATAAAGGCGCCCTCGGTCATAAAGCGCTCGTAGTCGCACTTGTCCCCATCAGGCGTGGCGCCCAGCAAGTTGAGCATAAAGTGCGCGTGGATCTTAAAGCCAAACAGGCGCGCGAGCGAAAACGCCCGCTCGATCTGCGCCACCGAAATGCGGCGCTCGTTGATATCGAGTAGATGCTGGTCAAGACTCTGAATACCCATCTGAATCTTGGTGCAACCCAGGCGGCGGATGAGCGTGAGGGCCTGCGGCGTTACGGCATCGGGGCGCGTCTCGATAACGAGCCCCACCACGCGATGCTTCGCCGTCTCGTTGATGCGCTGCTGACGCTCAAGCTCCTCCATCGTTGCCGTCTGCCACTCGGCAGCCTCGCCCCATGGCGTACCGGGGCCGTACAGACGGCGCACTGCGCGGTTATAGCCACCAACGACAGCATCCACACGCCCCTGCTCGTCGGCAACGCCGGCAGCAAGCTCAGCCTCGTCTGTCGCAATGCCGGCAGCCCGATAGCGCTCGCGGCGCTCTGTTACCACCGGCGGCAGGGCATCGGCGGGAGCGTCATCGAGCAGGCGCCCTGCCTCGGCACGGCTGATGCCCGGACGCGCCAACATGGGGTTTGCCGCCACGCCGGCGACGGCATCGTCATTGAGCGCACGGAAAAGCTCCGACATAAACCACGTTTGATACCCTTGCGGATAGTCGCTCCAGGTGCCACCGAGCACGATGAGCTCTATCTTGTCGGTCGCATGCCCCATCTGCGAAAGCGCGGTCAGACGAGCGCTCACCTGCAGATACGGGTCAAAGCAGTTTTGCTCCGCACGGGCGCACGCCGGCTCGGCGTGCAGATAGCTTTTAGGCATGCGCAGGTCATTGGGGCAAAACAGGCAATCGCCCGAGCATGGCCAGGGCTTGGTAATGACGGTAATGGTCGCCACGCCCGAAGCCGTGCGACGAGGCTTCATACGCAGCACCTGCAGCAGTCGACGTTCCAGCTCGGTATCGACATTCCACGCAGCCCAACGAGCCGGCTCCTCACGTTTAACCCGCTGGTAGAACGGCAGCAGACGGCGCTTGGCCAAATCGCGTTTGTCGGCACCCTCACGGCGCGCCTCGGCATGTATCAGTTTGACGAGCGCCTTGTCGTCCACGGTCTCGCCGCGACGCAGGGCCTCAAGTATGTTCAAGATAATCTGTTCCATGCCCCCATTGTAAAGGCAAAGGCGCCGGAGCCCGTCACGGCTCCGGCGCCTCCATCAAACAGCGCAGCTATGGTTTATAAGTCTTCGATAACCGCCCGTCACTCTGAATCAAATGACATGTCGCCCGAACCAACCTCAAAACGATACGTGGCGGACTTATCGCCATTATCGAATTCAAGATTCAAAATGGTCTCGCCGTCGTAGTCAAGCGGAAGGAAATCGCTCTCGAAGTCGCCGCTGCCCAAGGTGAGGCTCGCCTTAAAGCCCGTAGAGTTCGGAACCGTCATCTCCACATCACCCGAGCCCACACTCACGTCCATCGACTTCGCGGGCGCCTGGTAGAGATCGAACGTCATGTCGCCCGAACCGACCTCGGCATTCAGGGTGTCGGTCACGGTGCCCGTAAACTCAACGTCTCCCGAATTCAACGTTATAACCAGATCATGGCACGCAATGTCCGCGACCGCCAGGTCGCCCGACCCTACATTCGCCGTAATGCCCACCAGGTTATCCGCAACATCTCGCGGCAGCTCAATGGTAATTGTGCGGTCAATCGCGCGCTTATCATCGTAGTCGAACTGACTGATCTTGAGCGTAGAGCCCTTGACCTCAGCAAGGTTCCGGGTAGCCGCATCAGAAGCAGACGTTCCCTTCGCAACGCGACCGCTTTCGATAACACGCACCGGGCCGCCAGAGACACATTTAACCTCGACCGTCCCCGACGTCACGTCCAAGTCGAGCGATTGGAACGCGTCGGCATCAAACGTTTCGCTCGAAAGCTGCTGAGGCCGAGCGGAATAGTTACCGCTATCCAAGAGATCATCGTCGTCAAACATATCGTCAAAATCAGACAAATCTCCAGATAGAATACCGGTCGTACGCACCATATCGGAATGAGCCAATAGCTGCGAAGCACCAAAGACAAGCCCGATGATAAGCACAAACGCTCCGATGCCAACACCCAAGCGTACCTTGGATTCATGCGAAAGCTTCATCATTCATCACCCTCTTTGGCAATCGGCTCAGCGGTGGCCGCGGCAGCCATGTCAGCGTCAACCGAAGCGGAAACGTTCTTCCCCTTAGTCATAGCGACCGCCGGTGCCGGACCAACCTGAATATCCCCGCGCGCCCAATCACCATCGAGCGCACGCGCCACCCAGTGATAGATGGGAATCGTAAAGAAGATCAGTGCGGCAAAGGGGCCGGCGCCAAACAGGAACATCAGCAAAAAGAACAGCAGCCAGCACACAGCCCAATACGGGAACGACTGGAACGGACCTTTCACCGGAGTCACGCTGGTCGCACCGGCACCCGTCACCTGAGCCGTCGCCGCATTGGCAGCCTGCGCGCTCCAACTCGCCGCCTGCGCCGCCTTGGCCGCGGCATCACTCGCCTGTGTTGCCGCCTCGGTGGCGCGCGCCGCTGCCTCATGGGTGCGGGCACGCTCCGCGGCCTCGGCCTCGCGCTGACGGGCGCGGTCCTCGTTCTCAAATTCGATATCGTCCTCGATCTCGTCACTCGGATTGAGGAGCTCGTCCAAACTCACGCCATAGAGTTTTGCGAGCGAGATCAGGTTCTCGGTATCGGGCGAGCTCTCCGCACGCTCCCATTTACTGACCGCCTGGCGCGACAGTCCCAGCTTTCGCGCCAACCCTTCTTGGCTAAAACCCTTGCTGCGACGAAGGTCGGCGAGCCGCTGCGCAGTTTCTACATTCATGGTTCCTCCTATGTGATGCCAGCCGTGCCGCCGGACCGTTTTTGTTCTTAAGGCGCCTTGCACAGTTAAAAATCTATCCGCCACCGCCAAAAGCATGCCACCTATTCTAGTGAGATTTTTGACAACCGGCGGTTGCGGGTGCATATGAGCTGCGGAAATGTGTCCAAACAAAGCAATGACCCGTAGCTTGGTTGTCCCCGTTGCGGCGTTAACGGTAGTATGGTCGTACTGTTTATTCCGCACCGCCAACGGAGGGAGTCCCGCGCCGTGAACCGCGATTTCGCCTCATCGCTCATCCAGCTCAACAACACGTTCTATCGCGAGCACTCCGCCTCCTTTTCCGATACGCGTCAGGCCCCGTGGCCCGGCTGGGTGCGCACCATGGACATTGCGCTCGAACAGCTCGACGTCGCCACGATCGAGCATCCCGTCCGCGTCTTCGACCTTGCCTGCGGCAACATGCGCTTCGAGAACTTTGCCGCCGGCGGCACGCTGGCTGCCAAAGGCGTGGACGGCACGAGCCCCTCGGCAGACGCCAGCTGCCCCTTCGAGTTCTATGGTGTCGACTCGTGCCAGGACCTGGCCATCGATGCACGCGGCCACGCCCTGCGCATTCCCAACCTGCACTTCCAGGAACTCGACGTACTCGACGCCCTTATGAAGCTCAACCCCGCCGAGACACCCGACGTGCTTTTCGACGCCCCGCTCGCCGACATCTCGGTCTGCTTTGGCTTTATGCACCATGTGCCGTCGTGCGAGTACCGTGTACGCGTACTTGATGCCTTGGTGCGCCAAACGCGCCCGGGTGGCATCATCGCCATCAGTTTTTGGGAGTTTATGAACGACGAGCGCATGGCGCGCAAGGCCGTTCGCGCCGAAGCCCGCGCCGAGCTCACCCCGCCGTTTGAGGGTTACGATTCCGCGCAGTTTGAAGCCGGCGACCACCTCATTGGCTGGCAAAACGACCGTCACGCCTACCGTTATTGCCACCACTTTGATGATCAGCAGATCACCGACCTGGTGCGCGGCGTCCGTACGTTCTACAAGAGCGGCGAGGTCCCCGTGCGCGAGCTTGAGCGTTTCCATGCCGACGGTCGCAGCGGCGAGCTCAACCGCTATGTGATTCTTAAGCGCCTGTAGGCATTGACGACTCGTCGCCGAGCCGCACCGCAACTTTCGGGCACATTGCGCCCACCCTTTTTCAACCCATTGACGGAACGTGCAGCTATGCGTTCCATACTTATGACCAAGGAGCCTCATGGGAGCCGTCCACGTTCGCACGCCTAAGAACTTTGTGCTCGAGGAGCGCCTGGAGCGCTACGCCGATGCGATTGAGACGAACCCCGAGGCCTATGCCGGAGATTGGCGCAAGGCCTGTGCGCCAGCTGGCAGCAAGCCCTTCGAACACCTTCACCTTGATCTTGGCTGTGGCAAGGGAACGTACCTTGTAGAGCGCGCGGCCCACGAGCCAAACACCCTCTTTATCGGCATGGACCAGGAGCCCATCTGCATCGCCTATGCCGCACAGAAAATCTGCGAGCAGGAGCTATCCAACGCACTCGTCCTGCCCCGAGGCGCCGCATCGCTGCCGCAGCTGTTTGCCGCAGGCGAGCTCAATGCCATCACCATTAACTTTCCCACGCCGCAGCCCAAGGCCAAGTACGCCAAAAAACGACTCGTCCATGTCGACCATCTAATGCTCTATCGCTCGCTCTTTGCAGCCGACGCCACCGTCACGCTGCGCACCGACAGCAAGCCATTGCGCGACTACGCCCTGGGGCAGTTTGCCGCGGCCGGCTACGACACGCTTTGGGTAAGTGACGACGTACGCCGCGACCATCCCGAGCATCCCGAGACCGAATATGAATGCCGCACGCGCGAGATGGGCGCCGTCGTCTATGGCATTTGCGCCACACCCGGTGCGCAGCCAACCGACGAACAGCTCACGGCGGGCCGCATGCAGGAGCAAAGCCTTGCCTGCTACCTGCCCGATAACCTCGATGAGCTCACCTACGTGCCTCTCGGCATGGAAGAGGCCGTCGAGAACTTTAGAAACCGTGCCCGGAAAGGCAAGAAGCGCCTGCCTCAGGAACGCTAGCACCGCACGCCCATTTCCTGCATTTTCTCGCGCGCTGCCGCTCCGCGCCGCCGCTACGCCATAATAGTTGGCGGACAATCGCGAGAGAAAGCAAACACATGGCACAGACCACGACAGATACCGCCGCCAGCACCGTCTCCGGCGCCGGCGCCGCCAGCTCATTCTCGGGCGGCACGGGAACCGAAGCCGAGTTTGGCTCGCTCGGCGCGCTCTCCCCCACCTGGTGGGAGCCCGAGGATGGCAGTGAGCCCGAGCCATGGCTCACGCCCGACCAGGCCTTCGAGCGTTTCTTTGAATGGACGAGCGATCGCGGTATTGAACTGTGGGATCACCAAGAAGAGGCCCTCATGGACCTGGCAGCCGGCGATCACGTCATCTTAGGCACACCGACCGGATCGGGTAAATCGCTCGTCGCGCTGGGTATGCTCTTTATGGGCATGGCGCAGGGTAAGCGTTGTTATTACACGGCCCCCATCAAGGCCCTGGTCAGCGAAAAGTTCTTCGACCTTGTGCAGGTGCTCGGCCGCGATAACGTCGGCATGATCACCGGCGACACGCATATCAACACCAAGGCACCCGTCATCTGCTGCACGGCCGAAATCCTTGCTAACGATGCGCTGCGCGAGGGTGAGGACGCCGATGCGGGCTGCGTGGCCATGGATGAGTTCCACTACTTTGCCGACCCCGACCGCGGTTGGGCCTGGCAGGTGCCGCTGCTCACCCTGCCCCACACGCAGTTTATGCTCATGAGCGCCACGCTCGGCGATGTCACTGCCATCGCCGCCTCACTCGAGGAGCACACCGGCGCTGCTTGCGACTTGGTTGTCGACGCCCCGCGTCCTGTTCCGCTGAGCTACGACTATGTGACGACCTCCCTCGAGGGCACCGTCGAGCTCGCCATGCGCCGTGGCGAGGCCCCGCTCTATATCGTGCACTTTAGCCAGGATGCCGCCCTTGCGACGGCGCAGTCGCTCGCCAATTTTGGCATCGCCAGCAAGGCGCAGCGCGAGGCCATTAAGGAAGCTGCCAAAGGCACGAGCTTCTCCACGGCCTTTGGCAAGATTCTTAAGCGCTTGCTCGGATGCGGCGTCGGCGTGCACCATGCTGGCATGTTGCCGCGCTATCGTCTGCTGGTCGAGCGCTTGGCACAACAGGGCCTGTTGCCCGTCATCTGCGGCACCGATACGCTCGGCGTCGGCATCAACGTACCCATCCACACCGTGGTACTCACCGCGCTCACCAAGTTCGACGGCTACAAGATGCGTCGTCTGCGCGCCCGCGAGTTTCATCAGATTGCCGGTCGCGCCGGCCGCTCGGGCTTCGATACCGAGGGCATGGTGATTGCCGAGGCACCCGAGCACGAGATCGAGAATGCCAAGCTTATGGCCAAAGCGGGCGACGACCCCAAAAAACTCCGTAAGATTAAAAAGAAGAAGGCACCCGAGGGCTTTGTCACCTGGAATAAGCAGACCTTTGAGCGCCTGATCGAGACGCAGCCAGAAACGCTCAAGCCGCGCCTGCGCATCACGCACTCCATGGTGATTAGCGTGGTCGAGCAGGGCGGCGATGCGCGAGCCCGCGTGCACGACCTCATCGAGACAAGCCTGCAAACGCCCGAGGAAAAGGCCAAGCTCGAGGTTCGCGCCGACGAAATCTTCGCCACGCTCATCGATTCCGGCGTCGTCGTGCGCGCCGAGGTGCCGCCCGCACCCGATGCCCCGGCTGACGCCACACCAGACATCGACTATGCGCTGACGGTCGATCTGCCCGAGGACTTCGCGCTCGATCAGCCGCTCTCGCCGTTCTTGCTTGCCGCGTTGGAGCTGCTCGATCCCGAGAGCGAGACCTATACCATGGACTTAATCTCAATGGTCGAGGCAACGCTCGAGGATCCCAAGCAGGTGCTGCGCGCACAGGAGCGCGCAGCACGCGATCGCACTATGGCCGAGATGAAGGCCGACGGCATCGAATATGAGGAGCGTCTGGAGCGCATTCAAGACGTCACGTACGAAAAGCCGCTCGAGAATTTGCTCGACGCCGCTTTTGACAAGTACTGCCAGGAAGTACCCTGGGCAAACGACTATCAGCTCTCTCCCAAGAGCGTTCTGCGCGATATGCTGGAAAGCGCGAGCGATTTTAAGGGCTACATTCAAAAGCTCGGCATCGCCCGCTCCGAGGGTATTTTGCTGCGCTACCTGGCAGAGGCCTACCGTTCGCTCGACCGCACCGTACCCATCGAGAAGCGCGACGAGCGCCTGCGCGACATTATCTCGTGGCTGGGCTTTGTGGTGCGCTCGGTCGACTCGAGCCTGGTGGACGAGTGGGAGAACGCTGGCAACCCGGCAGCCCTCGACACCACGCCGCCGCAGGGCATCGACGAGGTCGTGGCGGACCGCCGCGGCTGCACGCTGTTGGTGCGCAACGCGCTCTTCCGCCGCGTGACCCTTGCCGCCCGCGAGCACGTTCGCGACCTGGGCGAGCTCGACGACGACTGGGGCATGAGCGAGATCCGCTGGCAAAAAGCACTCGACGCTTACCACGAGCAGCACGAGGAAATCCTCACCGACGGAGATGCCCGCAGCGCCGCGATGTTTTCCATCGATGAGTCCGACGAGAAGACCGCGCACGTATGGCACGTGCACCAGATCTTTGCCGACGAGGATGGCGACCACGACTTTGGCATCATGGGCGATGTCGATCTGGACGCCACGCAAGACGGCGGCGAGGTCATCTTCAAAAACTACCGCGTCGGCTTTATCGAGGACCTGCTCGAGGACTAGCCGAACATACTGGAGCGAAACAAGCGGGGCCGTTGGCAATATCGCCAGCGGCCCCGCTTTTGCACTATCTGCTATGCCTTACTCGGCATCCTCGACCTCATATGAATCCGCCTCGGCGGGCTCATCGTTTGTCTCCGTCGCAGCCCCGCGCGCCTCGTCAAACGCCGCCTTCATGGTCTTGTTGCCCCATGTGAGCTTGCGAATGGTAAGATCGTCGGCTTTCTTGTTGGCAAGGCGCAGATTGTTCTCGGAGGACAGCAACGCCTCCTTGGTTTTCTGCAGATGGCTAATCGTCTTGTCGATCTCATCGATTGCCGTTTGGAACTTGCGACTCGCGATCTCGCAGTTGCGGCCGAAATCGTTCTTGAACTTTTCCATCTTGGCTTCGAAGTTCGTGACGTCGATATTCTGCTGCTTGTACTCCGCCAGCTCCTGCTTATAGCGCAGCGAACCCATGGCGGCGTTGCGAAGAAGTGTAATCATGGGAATGAAAAACTGTGGGCGAATCACGTACATCTTCTCGTAGCGATAGCTCACGTCGACTATCCCTGCGTTATAGAGCTCGCTCTCGGGCTCGAGTAGCGTGCAGAGCACCGCGTACTCACAGCCTTTCTGGCGACGATCGTGATCGAGCTTCTTAAAGAAGTCCTCGTTTTTGTGCTTGGTCGCAGTCTCGTCGTTCTCGTTTTTCATCTCGAACATAATCGAAATGACCTCGTTGCCGCTCGCGTCGCACTCGCGGAAGATAAAGTCGCCCTTGGTACCCTCGGACGCATCGTTGTCTTTCTCGAAGTACGCGTTAGGAAACGCCGTCATGCGCAGACGGTTAAACTCGGTCTCGCAGTGCTGCTCGAGCGACTCGCCCACCATCTTGGTGGACAGGCGGACCTTCATGTCCTTAAGGCGCTCAATCTCTTCATCCTTGTAGCGAATCAGGTCATCGCTCGCGCGCTTGGCCTGCGCAAGCTCGAGCTCGTGTGCCGCCTTGGCCTGTTCCTCGCGAGAATCGCGCACCGCCAGCTCGCTCGTCAGCTTGGCACGTGCCTCATCGCGCTCTCGCTCCACCGCGGCGACCGCCTCCGACAGGTTCATTTTTGCCATCAGTTCCTGCTCGCGCAACTGGGCACGCAGACCCTCGGCCTCTTGCTCAGATTGTGCCTTTGCGGCGGAAAACTTCTCCTGTACCGTCGCGCGGTAGTCAGCAAGCGCGCGCTCAGCTTCACCGCGAGCAGCATCGAGCTCGCGCTGCGACTCTGCCGCGGCAGCGGCAAGCGCCATCTCCTGGGCCTTGTCCGCCGCGGCAAGCCTGGCCTGCAGCTCGGCAATCTGAGCATCACGTGCAGCCAAATCGTTTTGAGCAGCATTGCGCGCCACCGACTCGACGAGCTTGGCTTCGTCATCTTTGCGCTCCAGCTGCGCACGCAAATTGTCGATTTCTCGCTGAAGCTCGGCGTTTTCCTTTTGAGCATCGGCACGGGCCTCAACCGCCGCGCGCTGACTTGCGCTCTCGCGCTCTGTGGCAGCGCCCTCGAGCTTGGCGCGCAGCTCGGCAAGCTCAGCGTCGCGCTTGGCAACCTCTTGTGCCAGCTTCTGCTCCGCGGCGTTCTTCTGCTCGACAAGTTGAGCGTTGCGCTGAGAATCTGCCTTTTGCAAGGCAGCCGTCGAACGCGAGCGCTCAAGCTCCAGCGCCTGCTCGCCCTCGCGCTGGACTGCCTTCACACGCTCATCCAGGTCGCGCGAAAACTCGGCATTGCGCACTTGCTTGACGATGTCCGCATAGCCAGACGCATCGACCTTAAAAACTTCGCCACAATGCGGGCACTTGATCTCGTTCATAGCAGCTCCTCGATGGACGCAAATTTCAACCGCTTACACTCTACCGCGCCGCACGGACAAAAAAGACGCCGCCGCCATAATAGCAACAGCGCCAGAACCACCACAAAGGTGCCTGTCCCCTTTGTGGCGGTTTGTGTGACGGTTCGAGAATTACAGTCCAAAGAAGCTCAAGATCTGGTCTCGGCTTACGGGCTTGTACTCGTTGGCGTCGAGGCCCACATCGTAGCGATAAATGGGGCGCTCGCGATCGCAGTTGCGCGCGTTGGTGCGGTCTCCCCTGCTGTGGATATGCCCGTGCAGCATGATGGCGCCACGCGCCTTGCCATTCCAGCTGAGCATGGGGTAATGGCTCAACACCAGGCGATGGCCCTTGGCATAGCCGGGAGCAATCTCCAGGTAATCACGCACGTCTTCCCAGATTTGGGGCGCAGCTGGATCTTCCCAGTCACCGTCATGGTTGCCACGGATGAGCGTTACGTTCTGACATTCGATGCGCTCGCGCAGGCGCACAGCATCCGCCAGGGGCAAACGATAGGTAAAGTCTCCCAAGATATAGAGACGGTCGTCCGCCGCCACGCACTCATTCACGGCATCGATGACCTTGCGGTTCATCTCCTCGACCGAGCCAAATGGCCGGTCCATGTCGTGCAGGATATTCGTGTCGCCCAGGTGCAGGTCGGCGGTAAACCACATCATCGTCTCTGTCCTCATTTCGCAACGTGTTCAACTCGTGCTAAGTATACAGACGCAGCGATGCGGCGGTTATCCAAAGAGCCCGCCGAACAGTCCGCGGCGGCGCTTGTCTTGCTTTTTCGAAGCGTCACCCTGAGTTTTCTTGTCCTGCCGCTTCTTACGGTCCTGCTCCAGCTCATCATCGTCGAGCAGCATATCCCACTCAAACGGGTCATCCGTCAGATCGAACAGGCCATCGTCATCAAACATGGCAGCCTCCCTTACCGACTAGCGAGCATCCACCACGTAGAGGCCAACGCGCACCTGGTGCCACGGGCTACGCTCGGGGGCAACCTGCTGCACGCGCGCCTCAAATACACCCTCGTGTCCATAATGCATCATCACGGATAGCGGGCCGACCCCGTTTCCCGGAACATAGCCGAGCTTGGTGTTGCCGTAATAGATCGCAACCGCCTCAGGGTCATGGGGATTATCGCGCTCGGCACACAGCGTCAGCTTATCGCCGACCTTAAGATCGCCCAGGACCAAGGCACCGTCGGCATACTGAAATCCTGCGATATGAAACGACAAAAGAACACGTGAAGGCTCGTACATGGCAGCTCCTCTAACGGCCGGATAAACCGGCGCTTAACCTTACTGAGAAGTTTACGGGCCCGTGCGGACACGAATTCACCCGCTCGCGCCTTTCACCCAGTTGCCGCAACGCTTGCGAGACAGAGCGCTTGCAGATAAGATAGAGGCACGGATGGCACCCGTTGCAGCGGGTCTTGCCAACTCCAGTGCACGTTTACATCGTGAGAAGTGGCCGTCTTCGCTTACGCGGGGGCGGCTATTTCATTCGGCCGATAAACAGGCCGAGTTCGATAGCCGCGATTAACAACGCCAGTAACGAAATAACATCGCTTACGTTCATACCAATTCCCTTCTAAAGGGAGTTGGCCCATCCGTACCCCATGGCAGTAGTCTAACGTAAATGGCAGGTAATAGGAACACTTGTTCGTATTACCTGCCATTTCCTAATGCACAAACATGCGCACGAATTTGTGCTTCCAGCTTGCGTAGGGCGCATACCGAAACGGCACGTCCAGCCAGGTTGCCTTGTTCACGATGCTCTTCTTGTGGCTAAACGCATCGAAGCTCTCGCGGCCATGGTACTGCCCCATGCCGCTCGCGCCCATGCCGCCAAAGCCCATATGGCTCGTAGCCAGATGCATGATGGTGTCGTTAACACAGCCGCCGCCAAAGGGCACGTAGCGCACAAAGCGCTGCTGGACCTCGCGGTCCTGGCTAAAGATATACAGGGCCAGCGGCGTCGGACGATCCGTAATAAACGTTTCGGCCTCGTCTAAGTTCTCAAACGTCAGTACCGGCAAGATGGGGCCGAAGATCTCCTCCTGCATCACGGCGTCATCGGGGGCCACGCCATCCAAAATCGTCGGCTCGATCTTGAGCGAAGCCTCGCGCGTGACACCTCCAAGCACGACCTTATCGGGATCGATCAGCCCACGCACGCGCGCAAAATGTTTGGCGTTGACGATATGCCCGTAATCCTCGTTATCGAGCGGGTGCTCGCCAAACATGCGACGGACCTCTTCCTTGATGAGGCCCAGCAGCTCGTCGTGCACGCTCGTATCGACCAGCAGGTAGTCGGGCGCCACGCAGGTCTGCCCCACGTTGAGCCATTTACCAAAGGCGATACGCCGTGCCGCAACCTTCAAGTTTGCCGTCGCATCCACGATGCAGGGACTCTTTCCGCCCAGCTCAAGCGTCACGGGCGCAAGGTTTTTACTTGCGCGCTCCATGACGAGTTTGCCGACCGGAACGCTACCGGTAAAGAAAATCTTGTCCCAGCACTCATCGAGCAACGCTTCGTTCTCGGCGCGCCCGCCCTCGACAACCGTCACCAGACGCGGATCAAATGCCTCTTCACAGATTTGCTTGAGCACCGCGCTCGATGCCGGAGCATATGCACTCGGCTTGATGACGACGGTATTGCCTGCGGCAAGGGCGCCAGCGAGCGGCTCGAGCGTCAGCAAAAACGGGTAGTTCCAGGGCGCCATGATGAGCGTGACGCCATAGGGCACGGCTTGCGTTTTGCACACACTCACGGCGTTGGCAAGATCGCACGGACGCAGGCGCGGACGACTCCATCGAACCACGTGAGCAATCTGATGACGAATCTCGGAAAGCGACGTGCCGATCTCGCACATATATGCCTCGTCATGCGACTTTCCCAAATCGGTCTTGAGCGCATGGGCAATATCGGCCTCGTGCGCCCGGACCGCATCGCGTAAACTCACGAGCGCGCGACGTCGAGCATCGACATCAAACGTAGCGTGCGTCTTAAAGTAGGTGCGCTGATCGCCGACGATGCGCGCAATTTCCCCGGTGTTCATGGACCCTCCTAGTTCTCGCCCTCAAACATACCACCTGCAACGACTTCGTACATATGCTCGAGCTCCAAGCGGTCCATCAAAAGCGGAACGGGGTACAGGGGATTGGCCTCGGCATCGGCATGCGCCGCCATCTCAGGAATGTCGGAGCGGCGAATACCTGAGACATATTTGGGGATTCCCAGGGCCCCGTTCATGCGGTCGACCCAATCGATAAAGGCCTCGGCCGCAAGACTATCCTGTGCGGTAGCCGGCGCAATGCCCGCCATGCGAGCGAGGTCGGCAAGCTTGGGGGCGGCGGCGTCACCATAAGCGCGAAGCATGTGCGGCAGGATGATCGCGTTGGCCAAACCGTGCGGAATTCCGTATCGGCCGCCCAGACTGTGCGCGATGGCATGCACATATCCGACATAGGAGCGGGTAAACGCAACACCCGCCTTATACGCCGCCGAAAGCATATTGCGACGTGCACGCATGTTGTCGCCATGCTCATAGGCCTCGAGCAAATTGTCGTGGATGAGCTGAACCGCCTGTCGCGCCATCTTGCGCGTATAGGGCGTGGTGCTTCGCCCGATAAAGGCCTCGACAGCATGCGTCAGGGCGTCCATGCCCGTCTGCCCCGTAATGGAGGCGGGCAGGCCGCGCGTAAACTCGGGGTCGTGCACCGCAAGGCGCGGGATAAGCACAAAGTCGTTAATGGGGTACTTGTAGTGCGTCTCATCATCGGTAATTACCGCCGCAAGCGTAACCTCGCTTCCCGTGCCTGCCGTGGTGGGAACGGCGATGAGCAGCGGCAGGCGACGATGAATCCGCAGCAGCCCGCGCATCTTGTTGATGGGCTTGTTTGGCTGCGCGATGCGTGCTCCCACGCCCTTGGCACAGTCCATGGCCGAGCCACCGCCAAAGCCGATAATGGCCTGGCAGGCGCTCTCTCGATACAGGGACGCCGCTTCCTCCACGTTTGAGACCGTGGGGTTCATACGCGTTTCGGCATAGACCGTAACGCCAATCCCCTGAGCCGTAAGCGCACGCTCGAGTGATGCCGTGAGCCCCAAACGTGCAATACCAGGGTCTGTCACGATAAGGACCTTCTGGATCGAGCGCTTTTGAAGCACCGCGGGCACATCCTCGGCATGCTCCAAAATGCGCGGCTCGGTATAGGGCAGGATCGGCAATGCAATGCGAAAAACCGTCTGATATGTTCGGCACCAGGCACGACTGGCTAGATGCATAAAGGAAACTCCCTTATTTGTTGATAGGTCAACATTTGCTCGACCGATTGTACTCAGCGGAGATCGCAGACGGCCCGCCAATCGTTAATCAATCAACATCTTCATATCTCAAAATTGTTTTATTAAAAATCATTCCTAATAGGCTTCACATTTGGTCGCATTTATGGATAATAGAACTCGTCAAGACGCACGTCCGGAGAGGGCCCTTACGGGACCGGACGAGCGCGCAATCGCCATCGATCGAAAGGATCGAATCATGAAGTTTGTTTGCCCCGTTTGCGGTTATGTGGAAGAGTTCGACGGCGACCAGCTGCCCGAGGATTTTAAGTGCCCCCAGTGCGGCGTTCCCGGTTCTCGTTTCCTGAAGCAGGAGGAGGGCCAGCTCGAGTGGGCTGCCGAGCACGTCGTGGGCGTCGCCAAGATGGAGGGCGTCTCCGAGGACATCGTTGCCGACCTGCGCGCTAACTTTGAGGGCGAGTGCTCTGAAGTCGGTATGTACCTGGCCATGGCTCGTGTCGCTCATCGCGAGGGCTATCCCGAGATCGGCCTGTACTGGGAGAAGGCTGCCCACGAGGAGGCGGAGCATGCCGCCAAGTTCGCTGAGCTCCTGGGCGAGGTCGTGACCGACTCCACCAAGAAGAACCTCGAGATGCGCGTTGAGGCCGAGAACGGCGCCACCGCCGGCAAGACCGATCTTGCTAAGCGCGCCAAGGCCGTTGGCCTCGATGCCATCCATGACACCGTGCACGAGATGGCTCGCGACGAGGCCCGCCACGGCAAGGCTTTCGCCGGCCTGCTCAAGCGCTACTTTGGCTAAGCCAACCGCCTGAGACATAACCTCTAGCTCGATGAGGCCCGGACCGCATGGTTCGGGCCTTTTTCGTGGGCTTATTGCAGCTGCTCTTGAAGAGCGATGAGCGACTGAGGGCTCAGGTCGTCGTATTGTATGAGGACGCGAGATGGAGCGTTCTTAGTCGATGCCCGATCACCCGTCCACAGGCAATCGGCGATGTTGACATAGGAAATACGAGCGTCAGCAAGAGCCTTCGCGAAACTCTTCCCCGCTCCGTCCTCGGACAGGGCAACGGTGCAGTAAAGGCCCGCGTCCGCATGCTCGATCGAAACCTCCCCTGCCGGAAACGCTTTCCGCACAAGCGCCGCCAGGCCATCACGCGCCTCGCGAGCACGAACGCGCACGCGGTTCACATGTCGCTCGTAATCACCCGATTCCAGCAAACGAGCCAAAGCGACCTGGTCAACAGAACTCACCGACGAGGCGTAAAAACCAAGGTTGCGCCTAAACCGCTCCATTAGCTCGTCGGGCAGCACCATGTACGCTAGACGCAACGCCGATGACAGGCTCTTCGAAAACGTGTTGGTGTAGATAACCGACTGGGCGGCATCGATCGACGCGAGCGCGGGAATCGGTTTGCCGGCAAGGCGAAACTCACAATCAAAGTCATCTTCGATGAGATACCGACCCGCTCGCTCGGCGGCCCAGCTGAGCAGCGCGTAGCGACGCGCAATGCTCGTCACAAGGCCGGTCGGATACTGATGGGACGGCATCAGATGAAGGACATCGGTCCCGCTTTTCTGCAGAGTGCTCAAGACCACGCCCTCATCATCCAACGGGATATGTCGAACTTTGCAGCCCATGGCCTGATAGATGCGCGTCAGGCGCAAATAGCCCGGATCCTCAACGGCATACACCTTGTCGGCTCCAAGCAACTGAACCAACATGGTATCGAGCAGCTGGGCGCCCGCACCGATAACGATGTTGTCGGGGTCGACATTCATACCCCTTGTCCCGCGCAGGTGGTGAGCAATTGCGCGTCGTAGCCGAGCGGTGCCCTGTGCCGGCGCAGTCGAAAAGATTTCGCGTTCGTCTTCGGATGCCAGCGTCGCCCGCAGCGCGCTTTGCCAAAGCCGCGCCGCCTCCAAAGCGGAAGGAGAAAGCGCATCAAATCGCTCGACCTGTCCGTTGATATCATGTGCGCTGGGGCCCGCGGAGACGGCATCTCGGTCGATGCCCTCCGCAGCCGAAGGCAAAACCGGTGCATCCGGAAGCTCGCAAGCGTAGTAGCCCCGACGCGGCATTGAGCAAATATAGCCCTCGGCAAGTAACTGGTTATATGCATTCTCGATGGTAATGACACTGATTCCCAGATGACTGGCAAAGGCGCGCTTAGACGGAAGATGTTCCCCCGCCGCAATGCGTCCAGCTACGATATCATCTCGAATTTGCTGGTAAACATACTCATAGAGCGATGCTTCGCCGCGTTTTTCCAAATTGTAGTCAAGCATGTGTTTGCCACCTGACCTTATCGCGCTGTTCAATCTGGTATTAGTCTGACCTTGTAATTATCTCGAAAACTGAGTATTTCGCCATACCCAGCTCCCCGATAGGATGTTCCGTCAAGCAATGCACATGCCAACCAAGGGAGCAACCATGGTAGAACAGACCAGCAAGGCCGATCGCGTCAAACTCAACCGCGAGCTCGCGCAGATGCTCAAGGGCGGCGTCATCATGGACGTCACCACTCCCGAGCAGGCACGCATCGCCGAGGAGGCAGGCGCCTGCGCCGTCATGGCTCTCGAGCGCATCCCGGCCGACATCCGTGCCGCAGGCGGCGTCTCGCGTATGAGCGATCCCAAGATGATCAAGGGCATCCAAGAGGCCGTCTCCATCCCCGTCATGGCCAAGTGCCGCATCGGTCACATTGTCGAGGCGCAGATCCTGCAGGCCATCGAGATCGATTACATCGACGAGTCCGAGGTTCTCTCCCCCGCCGATGACGTTTATCACATCGACAAGACCCAGTTTGACGTGCCGTTTGTCTGCGGCGCCCGCGATCTGGGCGAGGCGTTGCGCCGTGTTGCCGAGGGCGCCACGATGATTCGCACCAAGGGCGAGCCGGGCACGGGCGACGTCGTCCAAGCCGTGCGCCACATGCGCAAGATCCAAAAGCAGATCCGTGACGTTGTCGCTCTGCGCGATGATGAGCTCTTTGAGGCAGCCAAACAGCTGCAGGTTCCGGTCGAACTGGTCCGCGAGGTCCATGCCACGGGCAAGCTTCCCGTCGTGAACTTTGCCGCCGGCGGCGTAGCGACCCCCGCCGACGCCGCGTTGATGATGCAGCTGGGTGCCGAGGGCGTCTTTGTCGGCTCGGGTATCTTTAAGAGCGGCGACCCCGCTAAGCGCGCCGCCGCCATCGTCAAGGCCGTGGCAAACTTCACCGATGCCAAACTCATCGCCGGGCTTTCGGAGGACCTGGGCGAGGCCATGGTGGGCATCAACGCCGACGAGATCGAGATCATCATGGAGGAGCGCGGGCGCTAGTCCAGCAGAAAGGATCGCACATGAGCGATTATGCAGACCAAACGGTCGCCGTGCTGGCGGTCCAAGGCGCTTTTGCCGAGCACGAGGCAAGACTATCTGAGCTGGGCGCGCACTGTATTGAGCTGAGGCAGGCGGCCGATTTGCAGCAGAACTTTGACCGCCTGGTCCTCCCCGGCGGCGAGTCCACCGTTCAGGGCAAGCTACTTGCCGAACTCGGTATGCTCGAGGGGCTTCGCATCCGCATTGTTGAAGGCATGCCTGTATTGGGGACTTGCGCCGGCTTGATTCTGCTGGCGCGCGACCTTGCCGCCCACGACGATAAGGGGACGCCGCGCCTGGCAACCATGGATGTGCTCGTTGAGCGTAATGCCTATGGCAGACAGCTCGGCAGCTTTCGCACCAAGGGGCGGGTAGACGGTATCGACGGTGAAGTGCCGCTGACGTTTATCCGTGCACCCCGCATCGTCAAGGTGCACGGCAATGCCAAGGCCCTGTCCGAAGTCGATGGCCGCATCGTCGCCGCCCGTCAAGACAACCAGCTCGGCGTCACCTTCCACCCCGAGCTCGACGACGACGCCCGCCTCCACGAGCTCTTCCTCCAAATGTAGGCAAAAACGAACGAGCGTAGATTTCCACTCTCATGCTATGCAGTCGTTGGGGACGTTCTTAAACGACTAGTCCAACAAGAACATCCCCAATGACTACATTGCGATAGACGACCACGTTTGCCCAGATAAAACCGACCAAAATAAACTTGTCCCCCTTTTGGTAGGTTTGGATCAAGGCAACGCCGATATTTTGCTACCGACAGCGAAAACCCGCCAGAGCGAGGGAGGCCCTTTTGGGGCGAGATGACGCCATAGGTTGAGCATAAGTCAGCGAGCGGGTCGCATTTGTGACAAGGTGGCGTGAAACGAAAGGGCGCTGACCTTCTGGTCGCGCCCTTGAAGTTGAACGTCAGATTGTCCAAATGCGGCCCGCGCAGCGTCGGCCCGTTACGGCGTTTGGTAAAACGCCGTAACTAAAAACGATTGCCGCGGAAGCCGCCACCGTGGCGGCCACCACGGTCGCCGCCACGGCCACCGCGGTCGTTACCACGGTTGCCGCCAAAGCCGCCACGGTTGCCACCGCGGTCGCCATAGCCACCACGGTTGCCGCCAAAGCCGCCGCGACCGCCACGGTCGCCGCCGCGGTCACCAAAGCCGCCACGGCCACCGCGATCGCCACCGCGACCGCCACGGTCGCCACCACGGCCACCGCGATCGCCAAAGCCGCCGCGACCGCCACGGTCGCCGCCGCGGTCACCAAAGCCGCCACGGCCACCGGGATCGCCACCGCGACCGCCACGGTCGCCACCACGGCCACCGCGATCGCCAAAGCCGCCGCGACCGCCACGGTCGCCGCCACGGCCACCGCGATCGTCACGGCCGCCGCGAGGACCGCGGTCCTCGTCCAGGCCCATGGCGACGAGCGGAGCGATAACCTTATCGAGAGCAGCCATCAGCTCGGTGGCCTCCTCGTAAGAAAGCTCGGGCAGGAGCTTCTCCTTCTTGTTGGCAAGCTCGACCAGGCCCTCAGCGGCATCCTCGGCAGCGAAGACGACGATCTTGCGCATATCGCCCTCGGCGTCGTCGATGCGGCCGACCAGATCGGCAGCCTCGGCCTCGGCCATCAGGCCATCGAGCTCACGGAGGCGCATGCCCAGCAGGTCGGACATTTCCTTCTGCTCCATCTTGGGCTTGAGGTCAAGAAGCTTGATGGCGCGCTCGATGTTCGCCATGCGCTCGGCCTTGGCCTCCTCCTCCTTGGAAATAGCAAAGCGACGGCTACGCAGCAGGCGGGCGGCCTTCTGCATCTTGTCCATCAGCTCTTCGTCATCGTAATCAACGGCGGCCTCGACAACCTCGGCCTCCTCCTCGGCGGAAACCTCGTCAGCAGCCTCAACCTCGGCAGCTTCGGTCTCCACGGTCTCGACTGCCTCGACCTCGGCAGCCATGGTCTCGTTCTCGGTCTCGTTCATGATCTCCTCGTTCTCGGACATGAGACTCCTTCTTGGCCCTCTCGGGCATCATCGCCCCATTCGCGGGGCCCGTCGCGCACTCTTTGCGCTTTAAACATTCATGCCTCTCGGCAAAACGTCCATTAGTTTATGGTGTCGCCATCCAATCTAGCTGCAGAATCTATGTGCACACATTAATGCGACATGTGCGACTCGCGACGAGCGTACACCAGCGACGTCGCGAACCCAACCACGGCAATTACAGCCGCCACACGCACGGCAGCTGCAAATCCAATCGCCTGGGCAACGTCCGTCGCAGCGCCAGCGACACCGGCAGTCGCCGCAGAACTCGAGAGCAGGCCGATAAACAGCGACGGGCCAAACGATGCGGCAATCATGTTCCACGTGTTGAGCAATGCCGTTCCGTGAGGATGCTCAGCGGCAGGCAGCGTCTCCAAGCCGGCCGTTTGCGAGGGGCTCAGCACCAAACCGACTCCGGCATACACCACAACGGTCAGCGCCACGACGACGCCGATGTTCATGCTTGCCGCCGTCATCGAGATGGCAGTCTGCCCCACGGCAATCAGGGCAAAGCCGACCGGCAGCAGCGGCCATGCGCCACGGGCGTCCATCACGCGTCCGCCCACAATCGAGGTCACGGCGTTGCAGGCAATCGCCGGCAAAATGAGCAAGCCCGCAACAAGTGCGGTCATTCTGTATGCGCCCTCAAAATAGAGCGGCAACAAAACGCTCATCGAGAACGTCGTCATCATCGACACCACCACAAGCAGGCACGCAGGCCAAAAGCGAACGCTCACCATGGGACGCACGTTAAGCACCGGATGTTCGAGCTTGAGCTGACGGGCGGCAAACAGGCCGAGCAGCACAATGGCGGTGAAGAGCGCCACGATACTGGCAATCAGATTGGTCGATAACTCGCCTACGGAATACACAAATGCCGTAATGCCGGCCGCGAGCAAAACAACCGACAGAATATCAAGCGTAGTGTTCGAGCGCTCTCCAACATTCTGAACAAGCTTTGCGCCCGCCACAGCGACCACAATGCCGCCCACCAGCGGCACTACGAACACCGCCCTCCAGCCAAACAACGTACACATAAGACCGCTGATCACGGGTCCAAACGCCGGCCCCAGCGTAATGCAGGCACCGCCCAGGCTCAGATACAGGCCGAGCTTCTCGCGCGGAGCGCATGACAGCACCACGTTCATCATGAGCGGGAACAAGATGCCCGATCCCGCAGCCTGCAAAATACGACTTGGCAGCAAAACGCTAAACGACGAAGCGACCAGGCACAGGACTTCGCCGGCGACCATGCATCCGCATGCGAAAAACAGCAGCTTGCGCGTCGAGAAACGGCCGGACAGGAAGGCCATGATGGCCGTAAAGATCGACGTCACGATCATGTAGCCCGAAACGAGCCACTGCGCCGTGGTGGCACTCACCGAAAAGGCCGCCATAATGTCGTGCAACGCCACGTTAATGATGTTCTCGTTAAACGCGGCGACAAAGGCTGCAATATACATTACGACGAGAAGCGCCGCAGTGCCCGATGGCGTTACTCTAACTTGTTGCTGAGATTTGCTCCCCATGCATTTCCTTCCTCTTGGAACGACAGTCGCATCGCCCCAGAGGAACAGTCCAGGGCGAAAAATGAGCCCTAGACTTACGCCAGACGCCGTACACGACGAGTCTGGCAACATGGTCCAACGTCGAAAGATTGTAACGCGGACGCGTAGCTTTCCTTCCGCGCTATTATTAAAAGTCCACGAAAGCATAAGACATGAGGAGCCCGCCATGATTAAGCCCATCATGAAATCCGAGTTCTTTTTGCGTCTGCCTTCCGAAGACGCGGGACCCGACGATGCCGCGACCGGGCAGGATCTCCTAGATACACTCCACGAGCATGAGCGCGAGTGCGTGGGCCTCGCCGCCAACATGATCGGCGTGCGCAAACGCATCATCTGCGTAAAGGACGGCAACAGGACGCTCCTGATGTACAATCCTCAAATTCTTGAGCAGGTCAATGCCTATCAGACAAGCGAAGGATGCCTCTCGCTAATCGGCGAGCGTCCCTGCACCCGCTATCGCCGCATTAAGGTTGAGTATTTGGACGAGAACTTTGTCCGCCGCATCAAAAACTTCTCGGGCTACACCGCCGAGATCATCCAGCACGAAATCGACCACTGCAACGGAATCGTTATTTAGTTCCACCGATTCAAGAAAGCTCCCTGCAGCCAAGCAACTGCAGGGAGCTTTCGATTGTATAGAGCCTCTATCCCTTAGCTTTGACGGTAATGATCGAAGAAGTCGGCGAGGTCTTCGAGCGACTCTTTGAGCACTTCCATGCGCGGCAGGTACACGATGCGGAAGTGATCGGGCTCGGCCCAGTTAAAGCCGCCGCCGCGCGTGATCAGAATCTTCTTCTCGTGCAGCAGGTCGAGGGCAAACTGCTCGTCATCGGTGATGTTGAACTTCTTAACATCCATCTTGGGGAAGATATAGAACGCCGCGCGCGGCTTGACCACCGAGATGCCATCGATCTTGTTGAGTGCCTCATACACAAAGTTGCGCTGCTCGTAGACACGACCGCCGGGACGGATGTAGTCGTTGACCGACTGATGGCCACCGAGCGCCGTCTGGACGATCGACTGGGCCGGCACGTTGGAGCACAGGCGCATGTTAGAGAGCATGTTGATACCCATAATGAAGTCGCTCATGCAGCGCTGGTTGCCCGAAAGCACCATCCAGCCAATACGATAGCCCGCGATCATGTGCGACTTGGAAAGGCCGCTAAAGGTAACGCAGGGCAGATCGGGAGCGAGCGAGGCAATCGAGACGTGCTCGTAGCCGTCCATGCACAGACGGTCGTAGATCTCATCGGCAAAGATCATCAGCTGATGCCTGCGCGCAACCTCGACGATGCCCTCGAGCACCTCGCGCGGGTAGACCGAGCCCGTGGGGTTGTTGGGGTTGATGATGACGAGGGCCTTGGTCGCGCTCGTGATCTTGGACTCCATATCCTCCAGGTCGGGATACCAATCCGCCTGCTCATCGCATAGATAGTGCACGGGATGACCGCCGGCGAGGGTTGCGCACGCCGTCCAGAGCGGATAGTCGGGGCTGGGGATCAAAATCTCGTCGCCATTGTCGAGCAGAGCGTTCATCGAAAGCTGAATGAGTTCGGACACGCCGTTGCCCGTGTAGATATGCTCCATCTGAACATTGGGCAGGCCCTTGATCTGCGAATACTGCATGATCGCCTTGCGCGCAGAGAACAGGCCGCGCGAATTGGAATAGCCTTCGCAGTCGGGCAGCTGCTGGCGCATGTCCTTGATAACCTCGTCGGGCGTGCGAAAACCGAAGGGCGCCGGGTTGCCGATATTGAGCTTGAGGATGCGCTCGCCCTCGTCCTCCATACGGGCAGCCTCGTCGACGACGGGACCGCGCACGTCATACAGGACGTTATCGAGCTTGGTGGATTTAGAAAAAGTACGCATGGTGGTGCTCCTTGGAATTTGAGCTGAGAGACTAGGTTCGGATTTGGCAACGTTATGGGACGAGGACGTCTCGACTTGATCGGCGTCACTGGCGAGCAGCCAGGAAACATCGACCTCCAAAATACGGGCGAGCAGCTCTGCCACATCGCGCCGCGGGATCGTCTTGCCGCTCACATATTGGCTCATCTGACTCTTGCCGAGTTTTTTGCCGAGCATCTCCGATGCGCGGATTACATCCGACTGGCGAACGTCGCGATCGGACATGGTCTGTCGCAGGCGATCGCTAAACGTCTCTTGGGCCATTAGAACCTCCTTGCTGGCAAAGTTCAATTTATAGAACACAAATTGAACCTGAGTTCAATTTAGGCAGCAGTATAGCGCGGCGCATTATCCGAAAGTTCAATTTCATAAGAAAATGTACCGAACCCCGAGAATTGTCCCAAAGTAGACAACAGGTACGCGCTTTTAGAGATATTCAAGGAAACGAGCCGCCGCAAGCGAAACGTCAGCGGTGCGGTATATGGCGTTGATCTGCCGATGAGGATGTCCCTCGAGCGGGCGCACGGCAACATCGAACTGGCAGCGGCGCAAGATGAGCGCCGGAAGAATGCTCACGCCCAGACCGTCCTCGACCATGGCCATAATCGCATAATCATCCCAGGTCGACAGCTTAGAGCGTACCGCCAGGCCCGCGCGGCGAAACAGCGGCGTAATCTCATCATCTGTGCCGCGTTCCAGCAGAATAAACTGCTCGTTGGCCAAATCGGCAAGAGAGACGACCTCCGCCGCGGCAAGCAAAGAGCCTGTTGGCACTACCGCCATTAACTCGTCTCGCACCAACGGCCGCGACGCCATGCCGGCGCCGCGTGGTTCGCGCGGAATAAAGCCCAGGTCGCAGCGACCTTCCGCCACCCATTGCTCAATCTCGGAGTAATCACCCATCAGCAGCTCGTAATCGATGTCCGGGTGATCGGCGCGAAAGCGCGCAATCACCGGCGGCAGCACGTGGGTCGCCACGCTCGAAAATGTACCGATGCAGATTTTGCCGCGCATGAGCCCACGCATCTCATCCACCCGTCGCTGCAAGCGAGTGAATTCCTCGCATAACGCCTCAACAGCCGGCATAACTTGCCGCCCGTCGGCAGAAAGCACTACGCCCTCGCGGCTTCTATCAAGCACTTTAAAGCCCCAGTCGGCCTCAAGATCGGCCACCATACGGCTCACGCCCGACTGCGAATAGCTCAGCCGCTCGGCGGCGCGCGTAAAACTGCCGGCGCGCACGGTCTCGAGTAGGACCTGCATCTTTTGAACATTCGTTTCCACGGCACCCCTCCACATATGCATGAGCTTTTGTCATGCTATCTATGAATTATATTCGCTTTTCTTCTATAGCCAGTTCACCCATAGTGAACATGCTCGGATATAGAGGGGATTTCAGCGCATGAACAACGGACTGTTTGCGTACTTAGCAGCATTGCTATTGTTTGGCTCCAACGGCATCATCGCCGCTGCCATCGCGCTGCCGAGCTCCGATATCGTGCTACTGCGCACGTTTTTGGGCGCACTCTCGCTTGTCACCATCCTCGCCGTCACCCAACGCCATAAGCTGCAGGCGCCATCCCGCCCCCGCGAAGCCGCAGCCCTCCTCCTCTCGGGAGCCGCGCTGGGCGCCAGCTGGATTTTTCTGTTCCGCGCCTACCAGACGATTGGCGTCGGCGTATCCTCGCTGCTGTACTACTCTGCGGCCCCATCATCGTCATGGCGCTCTCCCCGCTCATCTTTGGCGAAAAGCTGACCGGCAGCAAAATCGCCGGCTTTATCGCCGTCGCCTGCGGTGCTTTTCTCATTGCGGCACAAGGTCTAGGCGGCAATATGCCCATTGCGGGTATCGCTTGCGGCATCGCCTCGGCCTTCTGCTATGCATTGATGGTCATCGCCAGCAAGGGTGCGCCGCACATCGAGGGCCTCGAGAACTCCGCGCTCCAGGTGAGCGCCGCCTTTTTGACCGCGCTGGTCCTTACGCTCCTCACGCAGGGCGCCCCCTCATTCCTGTCCGCCGGCGTCGCCGCCAGTATTGATTGGCGCGCCGTCGTCATGCTCGGCGTCGTCAACACCGGCATCGGCTGCCTGCTCTACTTTAGCGCCGTCGCCAAACTGCCCGTCCAGACCGTCGCCGTCGTCGGCTACCTCGAGCCGCTTTCGGCGGTCGTGTTCTCGGCCGTCCTTTTGGGCGAAGCCATAACACCGGTCCGTCTGATGGGCGCCGTGCTTATCATCGGCGGCGCGATCTTTTGCGAACTCGCCGGCAAACGCGCAAACGCCAAGGCTGGCATCGCCCAGGCAGCACGTGCTTAAAGCCCCTGCTTTGAAATGCTACCTGCGTACATAAATAATCCTCAGCTGGGGATTATTGTCTAAAATAACCTGATGTGCCAAACTGCTCTTGTATGTATAAAGACGGCATAAAGGTTATCTGTCCTAGACGGATAACCGGATGTCCAAGGGAGTCCACGTGGCACATAACAAACTGGAGGCAAGCCCCCAAGATCAGCGTGGTCAAGGCGGGCATGGGGCCATTCCCCTCTCCGCTGGCATGCTGCTCGTAACGCTCGGCGTCGTCTACGGTGACATCGGCACGAGCCCCATGTACACCATGAAATCAATCATCGCCAACAACGGCGGCATCGGTACCGTCAGCGAGGACATGATCTTGGGCGCGCTTTCGCTCGTCATCTGGACCATGACGCTCGTGACCACGGTCAAGTACGTGGTAATCGCCATGAAGGCCGACAACCACAACGAGGGCGGCATCTTCGCCCTGTTTAGCCTGGTGCGCAAAGTGGCACCATGGCTGATCCTACCTGCCATGATCGGCGGCGCAGCGCTGCTCGCCGACGGCATCCTCACCCCCGCCGTCACGGTTACCACGGCCATCGAGGGCTTGCGCACCATCGAGTGGGGCCATGCGCTTTTGGGTGACGGCCAGACCAACGTCATCATTATTACCATCATCATTATCTGCGGCCTATTTGCCATGCAGCGCGCCGGCACCTCGTCGATCGGCAAGTTGTTCGGCCCGCTCATGACGCTGTGGTTCCTGTTCCTGGCAGGCGCCGGTCTGTTCAACATGCTCGGCAACCTGTCCATCTTGCGCGCGCTCAACCCCATTCGCGGCATTATGTTCCTGTTCTCGCCCATCAATCACTCGGGCATCATGGTGCTCGGCTTTGTCTTCCTGTCGACAACCGGTGCCGAGGCGCTCTATTCAGACATGGGCCACGTGGGCAAGGCAAACATCTATGCATCCTGGCCGTTTGTTAAGGCGGCCCTTATCCTTAACTACCTGGGTCAGGGAGCTTGGCTGCTCGCCAATAACTCCAACCCCCAGATGCTCGCGATGGATATCGTTAACCCGTTCTATATGATGCTCCCCGAGCCCCTGCGCCCCTTTGCCATCGTGCTTTCGGCCGTAGCGGCCATCATCGCCTCGCAGGCGCTCATCACCGGCTCGTTCTCGCTGGTATCCGAGGCTACGCGCCTCAACCTTATGCCGCACCTGCGCATCCACTACCCCAGCGACACCAAGGGTCAGCTCTATATTCCGCTCGTCAACAACATCATGTGGGTCGGCTGTATCTTCATTGTGCTGCTGTTCCAGAACTCCGAGCGCATGGAGAGCGCATATGGCCTCGCCATCACCGTGACCATGCTCATGACCACGACGCTTTTGACGAGCTATATCGCCGGCATTCTCAAGCACAAGCTGGGCGCCTGCTTCTTTGCCCTGCTTTTTGGCGCCATCGAGCTCTGCTTCTTCGCCTCGTGCCTCACCATGTTCTTTGACGGCGGTTACGTCATGATTTTCCTGGCCGCACTGCTGTTTGGCCTTATGTACGTGTGGCGCCGCGGCACCGCCATCGAGCGCACGCAAACGATCCTGCTGCCCGTCTCCAAGTACATCGATCAGCTCAACCGCCTGCGCAACGACGAGACCTACCCCGTGCTCGCCGACAATCTGGTGTTCCTCACCAACAGCCCCGATCCGCTTACACTCGACCGCGACGTGCTCTATTCCATCCTGGACAAACATCCCAAGCGCGCTAAGGCATACTGGTTCATCAACGTACACGTTACCGATGAGCCCTATACGCACGAGTATTCCGTCGAGACCTTTGGCACGGATTTTTTGTTCCGCGTGCGCCTGGACCTGGGTTTTAAGGTCAACCAGCGCATCAACGCCTATCTGCGTCAGATCGTCGGTGACCTGATGGCCTCGGGTGAGCTGCCGCCGCAGCATCACACCTACTCCATCTACGAGACACGCGGCAACGTGGGCGACTTCCGCTTTTGCATGCTGCGCAAGATGCTTGCTCCCGAAACGGACATCAACCGCAACGACCACCGCGTGATGGCCATCAAGTATGCCGTCCGCCGCGCCTGCGGAAGCCCGGCACGCTGGTACGGTCTTGAGAACTCGGCCATCATCATCGAGTACGTACCGCTGTTTGCCCGCATGCGCCCGGCCGTTAAGCTCGTGCGCACCCAGGTGCCGCTCGAGGTTCAGATCGAAGAGGCCGAGGAAATGGAAGTCGATATCTTCTCGGACGACCTGGTCAACGGCAACGAAGCCGGTAGGAACATGAACGTCGACCCCACCGAGTTGCTCGAGAGCGTCGCAGATACGCCCGAACAGCAACAGCTCGACGGCCGCGAGAACGACCAGCTCAACGACGCCAACTTCTAGCGACGTCACAAATCAACGACAGCGGCCCTGCATCTCACGGGAGACGCAGGGCCGCTTTGCATTGCAGTAAAGCTAACGGCTACGAACGACGCGGCTCGGGAACCACGAGCCTATCGGGGCTCGCGCCCTCGGCATCCATCAGGCTCACGTAGCGAATCGACGGATCCCCATACATCGCGTAGTAATAATTGCCCGTGCGCGCGCTAAAGCATCCGGTATAGATAGTCTTCTCGAACTTGCCATCGCCCATCCTGGACGCCCCCTCAATCATCACCACGCCCTCGAGTGAACGGAACATGCGGATGACGTTTTCGGTCTCGCTCTCCTTTTGCGGGTAATTGGCATTGAGGTACGCCGCCTTTACAAAACGACTCGGCGAATAGCAGTCACCCGGAATACCGCGCATGCCGGCACCCGCGCCATAGGGCTTGAGCTCGGCGCCACGCCATGTCGCCGTCTGCGGAAAATCGCTTGTGGCCGTGATATAGGTGCGCAGGTTTTCCATGTGCCACGGGAAGGTGGGCTGATTGGCAAGGGTGTCGACGGGATCGTCGTATACATGCAGGCCGTCAGCCATCATCTCGACCACGATGCTACGCTGGCTGTCGCCGATAATCCAATGGAGCAGCGACACGCCCAGCCCCTCTCCTGCAGATTTAGCAACAATCACCGTATCGCGCAGCGCAGCCTCGACCTCGTCGACCGTCGAGAACGTCGCTGCCACCCACAGGGGAAACTCATAGGCCGCGATATTGGTCTTGCCGTCGACAGGGTCCTCGGCATACTCGGCATAACCCGGGAAATTGAGACCCGCCACGGCGAGGCCCGCATCGTTACCGCAATCGAAAAACATGGGATAGTTCTTGTAATCGATGCACATGCCGATCACCGCGTGTGCCGCTGTCGCGTCGTCGATAAACGAATACGGAATGTGAAACCCGCGCGGCATCACGCGAACCTGTTGGCCGTAGTCAAAGCTCCAGTCGAGGTTGCGGCCCAGATACATGTGGCCAGAATTATCGGTAAATCGAATACTCGTGCACATAGCGCCTCCTAGCCTTACGTTCTTGCTAAGGTTATTGTCTCCAAACAAAAAGGCGCTAAACACAAAAGCCCGGACATGACAACAATGTCACGCCCGGACTATTCAAGCAGGATAAACTCAACCAAGTTAACCCCGCAGGTCGTCTAAGGGGTCAAAGTGCCGTAGATTGCCACGAAAGAGGAGCGAAGCGTACTTAAGGTACACGAGCGACGATTGAGCGGCAAGGTGCGGTGCTTTGGTCCCCTTAGACCAACTTTCCTAGACAGTGATCAATCATGTGCTGAATCATTTGTGCCTCGAAGCCCACAAAGTCCTGCTTGCGCTCGCGCATCTTGCCGTCGACGATCACGTCATAAGCAACCTTGCACTTGATATAGCGCGTGGACTTGGTGACCTCCTCGTGCGTCAGGCAGCTCTCTTCCATCTTGCTGGCGCCCAGGCCAAACACCAGACGGGGGTTGTAGAGCACGTGGGGCTCGCCGGCGTCGTCCAGGTAGACGCAGACCTTCTTGGTAACGCCAATCTGGTTAGCGGCAAGGCAGCCGGCATCGTCGAGCGACTTGATGGTATCGATCAGGTCCTGAGCAACCGACTCGTCCTCGACGGTCGCAACCTCGCAACGCTGGGACAGGATAGCCTCGTCGTGGCAAAGCTCTTTAATCATACGTTCCTCCATAGGGGTCGTTGTAACCGCTTAAGTATACGGTACCCATACATTTTCATGCGAAAAATACCGTCCGTATGCTACAAAGCGCCGAACATCAACATACGAGGAACAACAGCGTCGTAAAGGGGCTATAGTGGAAGTGTTCGTGTCAATCGGCCTAAACTCGGGGCCGAACAAGGAAAGGGTATGCATGGACGAACTTTTTCACGTCAGTGAGCGCAAGTCCACAATCGGGACCGAACTTCGCGCTGGACTGACAACATTCCTGGCGATGGCCTACATCATCGCCGTCAACCCCGCAGTGCTCTCGGGCGCCGGCATCGATGCGGGAGCGCTCGCCTGCGCCACCTGCCTGGGCGCCGGCATCATGACCATCTGCATGGGCATCTTCGCCAACCGCCCGCTCGCCTGTGCGTCGGGCTTAGGCGTCAACGCGATGATCGCTGGAATCACCACCACCGTCTGCGGCGGTGACTGGCACGTGGCCATGAGCGTCATCTTCCTTGAGGGCGTCGTCATCTTGCTGCTCGTGCTCTGTGGCCTGCGCGAGGCCATCATGGACGCCATCCCGGTTGTCCTGCGTCACGCCATCTCGGTGGGTCTGGGCCTGTTCATCGCCATGATCGGCCTGTGCGACGCCGGTATCATCACCGCCGGTGCTGGCACGCTTGTCGGCCTGGGCGACATCACCTCCCCCACCTTTATCGTCGGCATCATCTCCATCGTCGTGACGGTTGCCCTGGCTTCCCGCAACGTGCCGGGCTCGCTTCTCATCGGTATCGTCGTCGCCGTCATCGCCGGTATCCCCCTGGGTGTGACCCAGGCTCCGACCGGTATCATCGCCCCGCTCGACTTCTCGAGCATCGGCGGCCCCATCGCCGACGCCGGCGGCGTGCCCGCCATCGTCAAGGTCCTTACCGACCCCGCGCTCCTCGTCATCTCGTTCTCGCTGCTCATGAGTGACTTCTTCGACACCATGGGCACCGCGATGGCCGTGGCCAAGCAGGGCGAGTTCCTCACCGACGACGGCAACGTCGAGAACATCAAGGAGATCCTGATCGTCGACTCCGCCGCCGCTGCCGTGGGCGGTTTCATGGGTGTCTCCTCCATCACCACCTTCGTCGAGTCCACTTCCGGCGCCGCCGACGGTGGCCGCACGGGTCTCACCTCCGTCACCACCGGCGTGCTGTTCATCCTCGCCGCGTTCTTCTCCCCCGTCGTCTCCATCGTTTCCAGCGCTGCCACCTGCGGTGCTCTGGTCTACGTCGGTTACCTCATGATGAGCGAGGCCTCCGAGATCGACTGGTCCGACGTGTCGCAGGGTTTCCCGGCGTTCATGATTGTCGCCGGCGTGCCCTTCACCTACTCTATCTCTGCCGGCATCGGTCTGGGCTTTATCGCCTACGTGGTCGTCGCGCTCTTTAAGGGCGAGGCCTCCAAGATCAAGCCGCTCATGTGGATCGCGGCCCTTGCCTTCCTCGTCTACTTCTTCGTGGCGTAACGGCATAGTCTGCTAAAGCAAAACACCAAAGCGCGGAGTCGCATCGAGCGGCTCCGCGCTTTTCTTTTAGCGTCTGCCCCCGTGCCGGCGTGCGACAATTGAGGCTGTCAATATCACAACACCGAGAGAAGCCTGCCTTGGAAGCGCATCATAAGCAGATAACCGTTTATTCAGAGTGTGTGGAAGGCGCGCCCGTCATCTACCTTCCCGTGGTTATGGGCGACGGCAGTGAAGTCTACGAGTGCTGCCGAGAGCTCGACTGTCCGCCATTCACCCTCGTCGCCATTGGCGGGCTCGATTGGAATCGCGAGCTGAGCCCCTGGGCATGCGACGGGACCGTACGCGATGCCGAGCCTTTCGGCGGCCAAGCTGCCGGTTTTCTTGATGAGCTGCTGAATCAGATAATCCCCCAGGTCGAGTCGTCGCTTCCTCGGCCGCCCACCTGGCGCGGCGTTGCTGGCTACTCGCTGGCGGGCCTCTTCGCGCTTTGGACCCTCTGGCAAACCGATGCCTTTGACCGTGCTGCTAGCGCATCGGGGTCCCTGTGGTTTCCCGGCTTTATCGACTACGCACATCAACACGCGATGACAGCTACGCCCGACGCCGTCTATCTGTCACTCGGCAAAAAGGAAACCAAGACGCCCAACCGCATGATGCGGCACGTACTCGACGATACGCGCGCGATGGAAGAGCTGTTTATCGAGCGTGACATTCCAACAACGCTGGAGCTCAACCCCGGCAATCACTTTACCCAAACTGACCTGCGCATGGCACGCGGCATCCACTGGATACTGACGCATTAAAAATGGCATCCACGCGTACATACGCATGGACGCCATTTTTAATTTGGCTGAACGCAGCTGCTATTCAGCAGTCTCCTCAAGCTCGGAAGTATCGAACTCAAAGTCGTTACCGGGCAGGATGGCGTTGAGCACAATGCCCACCAGCGAGCCCACGGCAAGGCCCGAAAGCGAAATCGTCACGCCGCCCAGCTCCAGCACGATGGCACCGGCGGTACTGTAGGCAATGCCGAGCGAAAGCACGAGCACCAGAGCCGCCACCAGCACGTTGCGGTTGTTCTGGAAATCAACCTGGTTCTCGATGAGGTTACGTACACCAACGGCGCTGATCATGCCGTAGAGCACGAGCGACACACCGCCGATAACGCATGCCGGCATGGCGGCAATCACCGCAGCAAACTTGGGGCAGAACGAAAGCACAATGGCGCAGCAGGCGGCAATGCGAATCACACGCGGGTCGAACACACGCGTCAAGGCAAGCACGCCGGTGTTCTCGCCATACGTCGTATTGGCAGGAGCGCCAAAGAGCGATGCCAAGATGGTCGCCAGGCCATCGCCGAGCAGGGTACGGTGCAGGCCGGGATCGGCAATGTAGTTGCGCTCACAAGTCGATCCGATGGCGGAGATATCGCCAATGTGCTCAATCATGGTCGCAAAGGCCAGTGGCATGATGGTGATAATGGCCGTCGTGGCAAGACTGCTATCGAACTGCGGTCCAAAGAGCGCAAACACGGTGTTGTCCCACACGACGGGCAAGCCAACCCAGGGGGCGGCTGCGACGCCAGAGAAGTCGACCTCGCCCAGCGCGGCCGCAACGGCATAGCTCACCACAACGCCCAGCAGAATCGGCACGATCTTGACCATGCCGCGGCCCCAAATGTTGCAGATGATGATCACGGCAACGGCAATAGCAGCAACAAACCAGCTGGTCTGGCAGTTAGCAATGGCAGAGCTTGCCAGGATCAAGCCGATGGAAATGACGATGGGGCCAGTCACCACCGGCGGGAAGAAACGCATGACACGCTTGGCGCCAAAGGCGCGGAACAGGGCCGCAAGCACCGGATAGAGCAGGCCGGCACAAGCTACGCCCAGGCAAGCGTAGGGCAAAAGCTCAGCCTCGCCGTTGGGCGCAATGGCGGCATAACCCGCGATAAAGGCAAACGAGGAGCCCAGGAACGCGGGCACCTTACCGCGCGATAGAAAATGAAACAGCAGCGTGCCGATGCCGGCGAACAGAAGCGTCGCCGAAACGGAAAGGCCGGTGAGCACGGGCACGAGCACCGTGGCTCCGAACATCGCAAACATGTGTTGCAAACCCAACACAAACATGCGCGGGCGGCCGAGCGACGATGCATCGTAGATGGCATCGGTGACGGCGGGCGTCGAAGACTGGGACATGGAAGTCCTTTCGAATGGAAGGGCGATCAGGCATATCGGATAACCTGCCCGAACGATACGATCCGAACCATTGTACGCGATATGCAGTACCTCGCACGCGCCGCCACCTGCAAACGCTAGCGCTATTTCCAAACGCGCTCGGCAATACGCCTGACCAGCGCAATCTTTGCCCACTGCTCGTCCTCGGTCAGCTTATTGCCAATCTCGCAGCTGGCAAAGCCACACTGCGGAGACAGATACAGGTTCTCGAGCGGCACGTACTTTGCCGCCTCGCGGATGCGCTCGACGATAACATCCTCGTTCTCGAGCTCTGCCGCCTTGGTGGTCACCAAGCCCAGCACGACCTTCTTGCCGGGAGCAACGTACTTGAGCGGCTCAAAACCACCGGCGCGGGGCGTGTCGAACTCCAGATAGAACGCGTCAACGTCCTCATGCGCAAACAGGTACGGCGCGATGGGGTCGTAGCCGCCCTCAAAAGCGTAGGTGGAGTGGTAGTTGCCGCGGCATACATGCGTGTTGATAACCAGATCGTCGGGCTTGCCCTCGATGGCGGCATTGTTGAGCGCCACGCCCAGCTCGCTTACCTTTTGCAGGTCGACCGGGCTCATGCCGGTTTTGGCAACAAAATCGGTATCGCAGTAGATGCCCCAGGTGCAGTCATCAAACTGGATGTTGCGGCAGCCCGCGGCATACAGGTCAGCAATCACGGTGCGGTATGCTGCGGCAATGGCACCGACGAGCTCTTCGTCGGTCTTGTAGACGGCGTGCAGACTCTCCTGCTGGCCATCGCAGCGGTCGAGTGTGACTTCGGAGAACGTCTGGATCGGCGCCGGGATGGTTTGGCGCGCAACCTGCCCCTCGCCCTCGAGCGCCTTGACAAACTTAAAATGCTCGACGAACGGATGATTCTCGCCGCTGATGGGACCGGTCACCACCGCGGTATCGGCCGTGGTCTCCTCATCGTGGAACATATAGCCCGTACGCGAGGTACGGCGCTCAATGCCGTTGAGGCCCCACATAAAATCGAGGTGCCAGTAGCTGCGGCGGAATTCGCCGTCGGTGATCACCTGCAGACCGGCGGCCTTTTGCTTGGCCACCAAGTCGCGAATGGCCTCATCCTCGACGGACTTTAGGCCGACAGCATCGAGCGTGCCCGTGGCGTAGGCGGCGCGTGCGTCCTTTACGGCCTGCGGACGAAGAAAGCTGCCGACGATATCGGCACGAAACGGCGCTTTGAGCTGGGCGGAATTAGTCATACTGATCTCCTTTTTGCGTGGATGCTTTAACGAGACAAAGTATGAGGGCTCAAATAGCCATCGTAAAATATGAGTTATTTTCTGTTTGCCATAGGGAATGACTATACCAATACGCGCCGCTAAGCATCATGCGTACGGCAAACATAACAAACTAGATATGCTGACGGATCGCTTCGATATAGGCCTGCCCGTAGCGCGTAAGTGTCGTGTTCTTGCGCGTGATGATGCCGATCTCCATGTATTCGTCCACATCGAGCGGAATCGAGATAATACCGGGGCCATTGAGTTCATGGCTGATCACGCCCGAACACACCGTATAGCCGTTGAGTCCCATGACAAGGTTGAACAGCGTCGCACGGTCGCGCACACGGATATTCTTGCGGCGCTCAAACGTCGAGGTCAGTTCCTCGGAATAGTAAAACGAGTTGTAGCTGCCCTGCTCGTAGGACAGGAACGGGTAGTCTTCCAAGTCCTCGAGCGTCACACTGGAGCGGGCCGCCAGCGGATGGTCGGCGCATACAAAGACGTGCGGCGCGGCGCAAAAGAGCCCCTCAAACACCAGCTCATTGGCAGTGAGCATACGCTCGATGACCTCACGGTTGTGCTCGGATAGGTACAGAATGCCCAGCTCGCTTTTCATGTGCGCGACATCCTCGATAATCTCGTGGGTCTGCTCCTCGCGCAGGGTAAAGTCGTAGCGCGCGGCATCGAACTCGCGGATCACGTCAACAAACGCGTTAACGGCAAAGGAATAATGCTGGCAGCTCACACTAAAGTGCGGCACCTGCTCGGATGCGCCCTTGTACTTGCCCTCGAGCAAGTCGGCCTGGTCGAGCACCTGGCGCGCATAGCCCAAGAAGGTCTCGCCTTCCTCGGACACAACGACGCCCTTGTTAGTGCGCTCAAAGATATGCACACCCATCTCGTTTTCGAGATCGCGAATCGACGCGGTAATCGAAGGTTGCGACACAAAGAGCCGGCGCGATGCCTCGGTGATGCTGCCACATTCGGCAACCTTTACCACGTACCTGAGCTGCTGGAGTTTCATGGCTTTCTCCCTAGACGTTCGTGACGTCGAGACCCGTCGCGTCCACCTGACGCATAAACGACGGCATCTCCCCCGTCGCGGCGCAGGCGGCAATCTGATGCAGAGCCCCGGCAACCGCATCATCTGCCGCAGCGCCGATATGCCAGCGCGCGGCAGCCGTGACGGCCTCGTTGGCATTGGCGACTGCAACGGAATTGGGAACGGCATCGATCATGGGCAAATCGTTATCGGAATCGCCGAATACGGCCACCTCGTCGGGCGTCAGGCCCAAAGCGCGCGCCAGCTCCAGCGCAGCACAGCCCTTGTCCCAGCCGGTCGGAAGAACGTCGAACAGGCGAACGCGGTTGTTGGGAAACACGAGCGAGAGCTCCGGCACCTCGGCGGCAACACGCTCGCGCAGCTCGGCGAGCCCCTCGCGCGAACGGGCACTCCAGATATTCGCCTTGTATACCGGGGCATCGTCAACGACAGGACGACAGGGAGCCTCTTCGCCCTTGAGCCACGCGTTGCCGCCCGACTCCATGGCGCGGCGTACGCGCTCGGAATCGCGCGTCACGCAATAGGCATCGTTATTCCAAAAGTTATCGCCTAAGCTGTAGACCTTCAGATACGTATCGTCGGTTTCTTCTTCCAGATAGGCGGCAAGACGCATGAGCGCATCGTTATCGGTCGCGCGCGAGGCAACCACTTCGCCATCGACAAACATAACCTGGCCGTTGCAGAATGCGCCGGTCGAAAAACACTCGGTACGATTATTGAACATCCAGCCCATCGCGGACGGCTGACGGCCCGAAACCGGGCCAAAGTGCAGACCCGCCGCCTGCATGGCATGAATGCCCTCGATGGCGTAGTCGCTGGCGCCGTCATGCCCGGCTGGAATCAGCGTATCGTCCATATCGGTCAGCACAAGTTTAATCATAAGGCCCCCTCGGTCATTCTTAATCCCGTCTATTGTACCGACCTGCCAAAAAGAGACAGGTTTATATTGGCAGGTTTTATCTGGGAAAACGCAAAGCCCCAGTTGTTACCTGCCAAAATAAACCTGTCCCTTATTGGCAGGTGCGCTAGTATAGGGAACAACAGATTCGATGCGGGAGTGCCGGCGGTGCAAACCACAAGGCTGAGAGGGCATAGGGCCCAATCCTTTGAACCTGTCAGTTAATGCTGGCGTAGGGAGCATGCCGCCTTTACAGGGGCGCTGTCTATGCACAGCGCCCCTTTTCTATGCCAAGGAGGCATGTGCAGTGATCGATTCGGAACAGCTTAAGCAAAATGTGGTCAAGGCCGTGGAGAAGATTCGCGCCACCAATCCCATGGCGGGCTCCATCACCAACACGGTGACGATTGACTTTGTCGCCAACGCGCAGCTCGCCGTGGGCGGATCGGCCGCCATGGTCTATCTGCCCGACGAGGGCGAGGCGCTCGTTGCCGGCGGCGGCGCCATCTATCTGAACATGGGCACACTCTTCCCCATCTACGAGCAGACGATTCCCCGCGCGGCCAAGGCGGCACACGACGCCGGCAAGCCCTGGGTGCTCGATCCGGTGGGCCTGGGCATCGGCAGCCTGCGCACCCAACTGGTAAACGAACTCAAGCAGTACAAACCCGCCATCGTGCGCGGCAATGCCTCCGAGATTATCGCGCTCGCCGGCCTGTGGGGCCTTGAGGGCGAAGCGGCCGATCTGAGTCGCGTGCGCGGTGTCGATACCACCGACACGGTAGACGCCGCCCGCGGCGCCGCCGTGGCGCTCGCCCGCTACACCGGCGGCGCCGTTGTGGTCTCGGGCGAAGTCGACCTGATTACCGACGGCACGACCGTGGCCAAGTCCCACGGCGGCAGCCCGCTCATGTCCAAAATCACCGGCTGCGGTTGCTCGCAGGGCGGTGTGCTGGCTGTGTACGCCTGCGCTGCCGATCCGTTTACGGCAGCCATCTGTGGCACCGCCGTCTACAACGTTGCCGGCACGCGTGCCGCCGCTGTCGCCGATGCCCCGGCAAGCTTTAAGGTCGCCTTTATCGACGAGCTCTATCGCGCAACCGCCCAGGACATCGCCGATAACCAACTCGAGCTCGAGGAGGCATAAGGCATGTCCGAGCCCGCAACCAATGCCGGTATGAACACGCTCGTCGCCGTAGCCATCGCCCCGTGCGGCACCGGCGACGAGCTGTCCGCCGAGGTCGCCGAGGTCGTACGCGTCATTCGCGAGAGCGGCCTTCCCAACCGCACCACCTCGATGTTCACCGAGATCGAGGGTGACTGGGACGAAGTCATGCAGGTCGTGCGCGACGCAACCTTTGTGTTGGCGAGCAAGGGCATCCGCACCGAAGTCGTGCTCAAGGCCGATATTCGACCCGGATTTACCGACACCATGACTGGCAAGCTCGAGCGCATGGAAGCGCAGATCAAAAAGCAGGAGGAAGCACAGTGAGCATCCGCGACAACCTTGATATCTCGGCCTATCTGGTACTCGGCCCCGAAAACACCCTCGGACGCCCCGTGGGCGATGTGGTGGCCCAGGCGCTCGACGCCGGCTTTACCTGCATTCAGGTGCGTTCCAAGGTGGCAAGCGCCCGCGAGATCATCGCACTGACGGGCGATACCGCGCAGGCCATCGCTCAGGCCGGCAAAACCGGGCAGGTCGCGCTGCTGATCGACGACCGCCTTGACTGCGTACTTGCCGCACGCGAGCAGGGTATTGCCGTCGACGGCGTGCATGTTGGCCAGAGCGATATTCCCGTCGAGGTCTGCCGCAAGCTGCTGGGCCCCGATGCCATCGTGGGTCTTTCGGCCCGCTGCGAGGAGATGCTCGAGTACGTCAAGACCGCCGACATGAGCCTGGTCGATTACCTGGGCGTAGGCCCGCTCCACGAGACCGAAACCAAGCGCGACTGCGGACGTGCGGCCGACGGCTCCATCATCACCAAGAGCTTTGAGGACCTGGCCGCCCTCCATGCGGCAAGCCCCGTCCCCATTGTGGTGGGCGGCGGCGTCAAGACGGCCGATCTGCCGCAACTCAAGTCCACCGGCGTCGACGGCTTCTTTGTGGTGAGCGCCGTCTGCAGCGCCGACGACCCCTACGCCGCCGCCAAGGAGCTCGTCGACACCTGGCAGCAGGCATAAGCATAAGTCGAGCAGCCGATTCGCAGCTTCATATCTTCAGCAATGGAAAGCGCATCCCAGTTTGGGCCTCCATTCCGGGATGCGCTTTCCGTATGCGACCCTTACCCCGCCAGATACGCTTCCAACGCCGGCAAAGTCGCCTCTGCATCGTGGCGGCCGACCTGGTAGATGCGCTCGAGCTCATCCGGTTCGCGGCACAGCGACGGCACCTTCACCGATTCGCTCGGCCGCACCACAAAGATTTCCCCGGCAGCCTCTCGACGTGCCAGGTCATCGAGCGTGGCATTGTAGACCTCATGCCGATGCTCAAGCGCTGCAACAAACTCCGGATAGTGACGGAACACGCGCCGCAGCATGGGCATCACGCTGTTGGGCTGCTTCACAAAGCCCGCCGGCTGCGTGAGTACCACGATATTGCGGTCATACCCCTGCGCAAACAGCCATGCGCTGGGAATAGAATCAGCCACGCCACCATCCAGATACTTATGCCCGTCAATAGCAACGGGACGCGTCGCCACAGGAATGGCAGACGACGCCCGGATCCACTCGATATCGCGCTCGTCGCCATACGGTAGATCGTGGTAGACGGCCTTGCCCGTCTCGATATCGGTACACACGCACGTAAACCGCATGGGGCAGGCGCGATACGCCTCCAGGTCGATGGGATCGCGCTCGATGGGCACCTCGTGATAGGCAAAATCGGCATTGAACATATCGCCGGTTCGCAGCCAGCTGGTCACGCTCGCATAGCGTTTGTCGGTGCAATAGACCTTGTTATAGCGAATGGCGCGGCCGATCTGGCGCGATTTAAAGTTGTAGCCAAATGCCGCGCCCGCCGAGACGCCCACCATATGGTCGCAGGTCAAACCGTGCTCCATCCAAACGTCGAGCACGCCCGCCGTATACATACCGCGGTAGCCGCCTCCCTCGAGCGCCAGCCCCACCGTGCTCGTCATATTTGACTGTGCCATGCGACCATCTCCGTTCCTGCGTTTTAAAACGGAACAAGTATACCCATCAACAAATATCGTCTCAGTCGCATTTTCATCGAACATCGTCGCGTTACCGTTTGGCGAATAATGGCCGCCCGCAACATGGGCACCCCTACATAATTCCATACACTTGTTTATACTACTCAGTAGTTATCAGCCGAGAGCACGAACCGACAAATAAACCCAACGACGCAGCAAGGCGGGGGCTTGGAAACACGCAAGGCGTTGAGCAGCAACGCATGTGCACAACGAGCTCGCCCGACGCAATCCGCCCCGACCTCAGAAAGCCGCTTACAGTATGGATAACGCCAGCAATAATACCGAAACGCTCGAAAAGACCATCCGTGACCTTCTGGAGCGTCAGGACGATCTGATCAGGACCGCCTTTACCGACGAGCTCACCGGACTTGGCAACCGCGGCGGCTTTACCCGTTCCTTAGAGGAACTCTGGGAGCAGGAACTGCCCGTGACCATGGCGTTTATCGACATCGATAACCTTAAGCACTGCAACGACATCTTTGGACATGACGAGGGCAACCGCTATATCTTGCAGGTGAGCCTCTATCTCAAACTGTATATGAAGGTGGACGAGGCGGCATTTCGTCTGGGGGGCGACGAGTTCGCCATCCTATCTACGATTGCGACCGAGGACGACCTTGCCGAACGTCTGGAACACTGCCGAACGGTACTGCTCGAAAACAACGCTTCCAAGATGCCTCACTCGTTTAGCTACGGAGTGGCACACGCCGACCCCGCCCTGGGCGAAGCCCCCAATCGCTTGACGAACGATGCCGACCATCGCATGTACGACTACAAGCTACGTCATGCCGTGCACCTTGATCGACGCAATATCGCACAAGCCCACACCGACGACTTCGAAATAAGCGATCGCATTTTCGACGCCCTTTCGATGCTCAACGAAGGCCGATATTTCTTTATCGAGAACTTGGACAAACATCGAACCCTTTGGTCACAAGGCGCCTTGCGCGATCTTGGTCTTCCTTCGGAGCATATAGACAACTGCCACGATTACTGGAAAACGCGTGTCCATCCCGATGACCTTGAGGCCTATACCAACGACATCGACCAAATCTATGACGGCTCCAAACATCGCCACGTCATGCAGTACCGCGTGCGCAATGCCGCCGGCGACTACATCCTCGGCCGTGCTCGCGGGTTTCGTATCGACGGCGACGGAAATGTCCCCTCGCTCTATGTCGGCGAGCTCGTCAACCACTCGCTTGCCGAGACCGTCGACGCCGCCACGGGCCTCGGAATGCAGCGCACGCTGATCAACGCTATCGATGCCTGCCGTCGCGACCATTGCAAGACGGGGCTTATAGCAGTGCGCGTTCGCGGCACGGCAAAGCTCAACGAGCTCTACGGGGCCGAGGCCGTCGACAACATGCTCGCCGAATACGCAGGCCGCATGCTGTCGATTACTCGCGGCAGGAGTCGCGTCTTCCGCTCACGCAACGCCCAGTTCGTCGTGCTTAGCAACAATTTGGATCACGAAGCATTCGAGCAACTGATCCAACATCTCAAAGAGGCCGTTTTCGCTCCCGTTCGAATCGCGGACGACACCATTACCCCCGTCTGTCTTGTCGTTCCGGCCTTTTACGAGCACCTGACCAATCAAACGGCCGCCGTTTTAGGCGAACTCGACCGTCGCATTCGCACGGCCGGCGGGCTTGTTCCCAACGACAGCCTCCCCATACCCGAGGTGGAGCGCAAAAGCGCCATCGCCGAACGCATCGATTCGCTCACGGGTCTCTATCGACCCAGCGAGTTTATGCGCCGCGCCAACGAATTTCTCGAGACAAGGCGCAACGGCGCCTGGTGTATCGCCACCGTCGATATGGGACACATGCGACTGTTCAACGAATGGCACGGACAGGCCGAGGGCGACCGCATGCTCGCCGATGTGGGCACGGTCCTCAAGGACATCGAGAATGCCAACATGGGCGTCGCAGGGTACTGGGGCCAAGACGACTTTTGCATACTCATCCCCTTTGAACACGACACCGTCCATCAGATCTATAGCCGCGTTCGCCAGGCCGTGGCCAAGTATGATGACGGCGTGGGATTCTGGCCGTCCATGGGCGTCTACCCCATCGACTCCAACGAGAAAATCACCATCGATGCGCAGGCCAAGGCCATGTTTACCAATCGGCGCGCAAAAAACGACTTTAAGGAGCGCATTGCCATTTTCCGCCCCGAGGAGTACGAGCGCGAAATCGCGTTCCACCGCACGCTGACCGAATTCCAGTACGCGCTCTCCAACGGCCGTATTACCTACTACCTGCAGCCCCAGGTCGACATGGAAACCGGCGAGATCATTGGCGCCGAAGCGCTCACGCGCTGGATCGACAAGGATGGCTCCCTCATTTCGCCCGCCACCTTTATCCCCGCTCTCGAAGAAAGCGGTTTTGTGGTGACGCTCGACAAATACGTTTGGCAGGGCGTTGCCTTGTGGCTGCGCGAGCGCATCAATCGGGGGCTTCGCGTGGTTCCGATCTCGCTTAATGTGTCGCGCGTGGATATCCTCGCCTGCAACGTTGCCGAGCATATGGGAGCGCTCGCCGCCCAATACAACCTGCCGCCCGAGCTCATGCGCATCGAGATCACCGAGACAGCTTATACGGGAGAGTCCGAGGCCGTGGATAAACTAACGGCCGACCTGCACACCCGCGGCTTCTCGACCTATATGGACGATTTTGGCACCGGCCAGTCCACGCTCGCGATGCTCAAGAACGTCAACGTCGACGTCATCAAGCTCGATCGCACGTTTGTGCCCGATAACGGCGATGAGGGCCGCAGCGTGCAAATCATCTCATCAATGCTCGAGATGGCGCAGTCACTCCATCTGCCCGTTGTGATCGAAGGCGTCGAGACGGACAAGCAGGCAAACATGCTGCGCCACATGGGCGCCCGCTACGCTCAGGGATTCCTCTACTACCGCCCCATGCAGGCGGAGGATTTTGAGGCATTGCTCGATGGTGGCAACGACAACTAATACGCTCGCACGCAAAACGCCACCGTCGAGGGGAGCGTTTGTTCCCATGAGCTAACTAATACTCCAATCTAAACCGAATTGGGAGTAAGATACAAACCATTGTTCCATCCAAGGAGGCAATCCATCATGAACGAGTCGTATCGCCTGGGCGAGCAATCAATCATCGCTCATCTTCAGCGACTTGCGAACGGGGCCTCAACCACCGAGCTCGATGTTGCCGCGCTGCCCCCGGAGCTGCGTGCCATCGGTGAGCAACTGCAGAAAACGCTCGCCATCCTGCAACAAGAACGTGAGTTGCTTGAGCACGGCGCCTATATCGACTCGCTCACCAATCTTGGCAACCGTGGCGGACTCGACCGCCATGTCGATCAGCTCTGGCGCAAAGGCACCCCCTTCACCTGTGCCTATATTGACATCGATCGCCTCAAGCATTGCAACGATAAGTTTGGCCACGCCGAGGGCAATCGCTACATTCTGAGCATCTGCCGCGCACTCACCGAGACAATGGAGCACGATGAGTTGCTGTTCCGTATCGGTGGAGACGAATTTGTACTTATATCCCCCACGACAAACGAAGCCGAGCTCGAGCAGCGCCTGGAGTGGACGCGTGCCAATCTTATCGAGGCAACATCGGACGGCAAGGCGCCCATGATCGCCAGCTTTAGCTTTGGCTGCTCGCGCGTCGACCCGCTTGCAGGCGATACGCGTCGCCAGATGACAAAGGACGCCGACCGCAAAATGTATCGCTACAAGCTCATGTACCGTGTGCAACAACCGGAAGAAGGCGATGCGCTGCAACGCCCGATCACCGAACAACCCCCCCCCTGCAACGACCGAGTGTTTCAAGCGATCTCCATGAGCTCCGAGACACGCTATCCGTTCATCATTAACCTCGACACCGGCGAATCGCAATGGTCGGTTAATGCCGTGCGCGATTTTGACCTACCCTCCCAGCATCCCTACAACTCGCTCGATATATGGCTTGCCCGTGTTCACCCCGAGGACCGCGACAACGTACGTGCCGAGCTCGATATGGTGGTAAACGGCACGTGGCACTTCCACTGCATGCAGTATCGCGTCATGAATACCGCCGGAAAATACGCGCTTTGCGACTGCACGGGTTACCGCCTGGACGGCACCGATACCGAGCCCAACATGTATGTGGGCATTGTCACCAACCGAAGCTTGGCAGATACGACCGATTCCGTGACCCGTCTGGGCGATATCCACGCCCTGGTCAACGCCATTGGCGAGATGCGTCGCGTGGCACGAAACGCGGGCTTGATCGCCATTAAAATCGACGAAATCGCACAGGTCAATGCCCGCTTTGGCTTTGATGCAGGCGACCGCGTTTTGGCAGAAAGCGCCGCCTGCCTCATGGATTGCTCGCGCGGCAAGGGTCGTCTGTTCCGCTCGACCGGACCGATGTTCGTGGCGCTCTTTGACGAGCTTGATCCCGAAGAGACCGACGCGGTTGCAGACGAAATCGAACGGTTCTTGGGATCGCCCGTGCTCCTTGGCTCATTTGAATATCAGCCGCCCCTTCGCGTGGCGACGCTTCATCTGGACGCCGTCGACCGACAGCCCGTTTCCATTTTGAACGAACTCAATGCGCTGATTAAAGAGGCGCCGCAGGTACCGGGCACCAAGCTGGACTAGCGTTATGGGGCGCATGATGGTTAATTTCCGATCTCAACCGAACACATTGGGCAAATAGGTCGTACCCGCAGTTAGCCGAACGTCCCCGCAGTCCCTCCCGGGGCCCGGGGGCACCGTTTCGATACTCTTGGTTTACTTTGCCTGATGCAAATAAGTGCTCAACAAGATAGAACCTATCCCCCGCCACGGATATGCCCTCGAGTAAATCTGTTAAGCCAAGCCTATCAAATTCTATTGACAATTGGCTGCATTGGTCCATTTTGTCGTCCAGCCACTTCCGCTGGCTATCGCCTCATAAACACAAACCTAACGAGCCGCACGAACGACAAAGAGGCCAAGCTGAACAGAAGTAGAACCAAAACTTCAAAAACGCTGGTATTCCAATCGCGTACCCAGCCCTCTACCGCCCACAAGAAAAACAGCAGCCCCATCCATAACGTCACAGAAGAAATCAGCTTTGCGTAAGGGCGTATATCAATCTCGCTCTCCCTTTTTGTGACATCATATCCAGCAATTGAGCAGAGCCATCTTCCTCTTCGGTATTGGATTGAAAGGACAATCAAGGCAATCGAAGTCATCAAGCAAACAGCATCCTCTGTTTCCATAGAGTTTCCTTTGCTTTCCATCCTAGTTACGCATTCACAATCGAATCAAACCAAGTATGAATTACTCGATAGCAACCGCCTTAGTATAAACCATAGCCGCCGCAGCAGCCCGCCTTCCAAGGCCTCAAAGCTCGCCATCGAGGGCGACCCGCCCAGACCCCTTACAATCTGCTCGCACGAGGCCCCGCACTCCAACATCCTCTGGACCGTATCCCGCTCGTACCTGGTGAGCGTGCCTGCCGTGGGCCCTCGGGGCCGGCATCGTGCCCCACGCCATCTGCCCGCTCGTGCGATAATCCTCTGCAGAAGTCACCGACAGCAGAGGGAGTTTGTGATGAAGGTTCTTTTGGTCAATGGCAGCCCCAAGGCAAACGGCAACACGGCCCGCGCACTCGCCGAGGTCGCCGAGCAGCTTAACGCCGAAGGCATCGAGGCCGAGATGTTTCAGCTGGGCGCCAAGCCCATTCGCGATTGCATTGGTTGCGGCCAGTGCGGCAAGCTCGATTGCCGTTGCACCTTTGACGACGATGTGGTCAACGAGCTGATTGCCGCTGCCGAGCAGGCAGACGGCTTTGTCTTTGGCTCGCCCGTCTACTACGCACATCCCAGCGGACGCATCCTCTCGGCACTCGACCGCGCATTCTATGCAGGCAGCAAGGCCTTTACGCACAAGCCGGGCGCCGCTGTCGCCGTTGCCCGTCGCGGCGGCACGTCGACCACCTTCGACGTGCTCAACAAGTACTTCACCATCAACCAGATGCCCGTGGTAGCATCCACCTACTGGAACAACGCCTTCGGTGCCATGCCGGGCGAGGCCGCCCAGGACGCCGAGGGCCTTGCCACCATGCGAAACATCGGTAAAAACATGGCCTGGCTGCTGCGTTGCATCGAGGCGGGAAAGGCCGCCGGCATCGAAGCCCCCGAGGCCGATCGCGAGCGAACCAACTTTATTCGGTAGAACGGCGGAACATAAATATGAACGTGCAAATTTTCGGGACTAAGAAGTCCTTCGATACCAAGAAGGCCCAGCGTTATTTTAAGGAGCGCCGCATTAAGGTGCAGTTTATTGACCTAAAGGAAAAGGAGATGAGCAAGGGCGAGCTCACGAGCGTGATGCAGGCGGTCGGCGGCATCGACAAGCTGCTCAACCCCAAAGCCAAGGACGAGGAGACGCTCGCGCTTATCCAGCACCTCGCCCCCAGCCAGCGCTTCGATAAGCTGCTCGAGAACCAGCAGGTTTTGGCCGAGCCCATCGTACGCAACGGCAAGAAGGCCACCGTCGGCTATTGTCCCGATGTGTGGGGAGCCTGGGAGTAGCCTGTGTTATTTGTCGGCGCGTGGGTATAAGAGCAGGCGTTTGGCATAAGATTCAACTGTAAGCCATGTCTAACAAAGGAGGGCACATGCCCAACAAACCCGTGAAGATCATCATGCTTACCGGCTACCTCGGTGCCGGCAAGACCACGCTGCTCAACCACATCCTCGCCAACGACGGCGGCATCCGTGCTGCCGTGATCGTCAACGATATCGGCGAGATCAACGTCGACGCCAGCCTCATCGCCGACGGCGGCCTTTCCGAGACCGACGACCTCATCCCGCTCACCAACGGCTGCATCTGCTGCACGCTTTCGGACGACCTGGCCAACCAGCTGCAGGGCATCGCCGATTCAGGCAAGTTCGACTACATCATCATCGAGGCCTCGGGTATTTGCGAGCCTATCCCCATCGCCTACACCATCTCGAGCTTCTGCGACGAGGCCAAGGTGGGCGGCGAGCCCAAGCTCGCGCTCGACAACATCGTGGCCGTGGTCGACTGCGCCCGCATGTACGACGAGTTCAACGGCGGCCGCGACCTGCTGGCCGAGGATATCGACGAGGACGACATCGAAAGCCTGCTCATCCAGCAGATCGAGTTTTGCTCCACGCTGATCCTCAACAAGACCGATACCGTGAGCCCCGAGCAGATCGCCGAGCTCAAGGCCATCGTCCGCAGCCTGCAGAAGGACGCCGTGATTGTCGAGGCCCAAAACGGCGAGGTCCCCATGGAGGAGTTGCTCGACACCGACCGTTTCGACTTTATGCGCGCCTACAACTCCGCCGCTTGGATCGAGGCCATGGAGCATCCCGAGGAGCACGACGACCCCGAGGTGCTCGAGTACGACATCGAGACCTTTGTGTACTCGCGCCGCAAGCCGTTTGACCTGCAGAAGTTCACCGATTTTGTTGAGCAGGAGTGGCCCGACGAGGTCATTCGCGTCAAGGGCCCGCTGTGGCAGAACGGCAATCCGGACATGTGCTACATGTTTGAGCAGGCCGGCCACCAGATGCGCCTGATGGAGAACGGTCTGTTTGTCGATTCTGCGCCTGAGGGCGAGAAGCAGAAGATTATCGACGAGAACCCCGAGATCATGCAGATTTGGGACGACGAGACGGGCGACCGCATGACGAGCCTGTGCATCATCGGCCGTCACATGGACAAGGACGCGCTCATCGCCGCCCTCGATGCCTGCCTGACCGACTGGCACCGCGCCTAGGTTTATCCAAGCGGGCATTTTTCCGCCTACGTAACCGCCAAACCACCACGAAGGTGCCCTTCGTGGTGGTTTTTCGTTCTGAGCCAAGGAGATTCATGTTCAATATCGTGCTGTATGCGCCCGAGATTCCGGCCAATACGGGCAATATCGGCCGCACCTGCGTGGTCACCGGCGCCCGCCTGCATCTGGTGGAGCCGCTGGGGTTTTCGCTCGACGACAAGACGGTACGTCGCGCCGGCCTGGGCTACTGGCAAAACTTGGACGTGACGACCTATGCCGGCTGGGAGGATTTCCTTGCGCGCAACGGCCTCTCCCCTGCCGACGAGCGCCTGCATCTGCTGACCAAAAAGGCACGCCGCACCTATGCGCAGAGTACCTACCGCGATGGAGACTACTTGGTCTTTGGCAGCGAGAGCTCAGGCATTCCCGAGCCACTGCTTGCCGCGGCGTCCGAGCGCTGCGAGCGCATCCCGATGCTGCGCGATTGTGACTCACTCGATAACGCCGAGGCCTGGGAAGCCCACGAGGAATCGCTGGGACATACCGAGGACAGCCACGAGGCCATCCTTCGGCAGGATATCTGCGGCAACTTCGTCAACCCGAACGACTACCGCATCAGTGCACTCAACCTCTCCAACAGCGCCGCCATCGTCCTCTACGAAGCCCTACGCCAAACAGGCTTTCCGGAAATGTGACAAAGGGACAGTCCCTTTGTTGCATTCGGTTATAGGTAGCGGCCGGTGATGCTCTTGGAGCAGACTGCGATGTCGCCCGGCGTGCCGGCGCAGACGATTTGCCCGCCCGCATCGCCACCGCCCGGGCCCATGTCGATCACGTAATCGGCGTTACGGATAAGGTCGAGGTCATGCTCGATCACGATAACTGTGGCGCCCTTGGCAACGAGGCCGTCAAACACGTTCAACAGCACCTGAACATCGAGCGGATGCAGGCCGATCGTGGGCTCGTCAAATACGAATACGGCATCATCCTGCACGCGGCCCATCTCGCTCGCGAGCTTAAGGCGCTGTGCCTCACCGCCCGAAAGCGCCGGTGTGGGCTCGCCAAGTGTGAGATAACCCAGGCCCAGGTCGTGCAAGGTCTGCAAACGCGTCTGAACCTTCTTGAGTCCCAGTGTGGCGTCAATGGCCTCGTCCACACTCATGTCCATGAGCTGCGGCAACGTCAGCAAGCTCCCGTCCCTACCCTCGCGATGGATATGCGAGGCGGCCTCGGCGTAGCGCGAACCACGGCATGCTGGGCAGATGATCTCGACGTCGGGCAAAAACTGCACGTCGAGCGATATCGAGCCCGTGCCGTCACACGTAGGGCAGCGCAAGGCGCCGGTGTTGTAGCTAAAGGCGCCCGCCTTGTAGCCGGCTGCCTTGGCCTCGGGCGTACGGGCGAAGGCGCTGCGCAGCTCATCATGGATGTCGGCATAAGTCGCTACCGTCGAGCGCACGTTGGCGCCGATGGGCGTAGCGTCAATCAGGTTTGCGCGGGCAATACCCTCGGCATCGACCCAACGCACGTGCCCCGGCAGGCGCTCGCCAGCTGCCTGCGCCTTGAGTGCCGGGATGAGCGTCTCGAGCACCAGTGTCGTCTTGCCCGAACCCGAAACGCCCGTTACCGCGACAAGGCGACCGCGCGGGATATCGACTTCGAGCGGCTTGACGGTGTGGATGGTATCGGTTGCCATGCGGATATGTCCCTGGTCGAACATGTCGTCGTCAGTCACCTGCGGACGCAAGCGCTTGGGCTCTGCGCGCAAAAACGGAGCGATGCGGCTGCCCCGCGATTGCTCGACCTCGTCTACCGTGCCTGCAGCAATCACATTGCCGCCGCCTGCTCCAGCAACGGGACCCATCTCAACCAGATAGTCGGCTTCCGCCAGTACGCGCGTATCGTGGTCGACAACAACCACGGTGTTGCCATCATCCACCAGATCGCGCATTACGCCCACCAAGCCGTCGACATTGGCAGGGTGCAAGCCGATCGAAGGCTCGTCCAGTACATAGAGCACGCCCGTCGATCGGTTGCGCACCACGCGGGCGAGCTGCACACGCTGACGCTCACCCGTGGAGAGCGTGGCACCAGCGCGGTCGAGTGAAAGGTAATCGAGACCCAGGTCGACCAGACGACGGGCCGCACTCAAAAACGAATCGCAGATATCCGCTGCCATGGGCTGCATCTCAGTCGGCAAGGATGCAGGCACCCCGCGCACCCACTCAATCGCCTCGCCTAGCGTCATGGCCGCGGCCTGCGCCAAATTGATACCGCGCACCTGGGGCAGGCGCGCAGCCTCGGAGAGACGCGTGCCGCCGCAATCGCGGCATGGCCCCTCGCGCAAAAAGCGCGCAACGCGTTTTAAACCCTTATCGTCCTTAACCTTGGCGAGCGCATTCTCGACGGTATAGACGGCGTTGTAATAGGTAAAGTCGAGCGGCGTGGCGCCCTCGCCGTTTTTGGGGACGTAGAGAATGTGCTTCTTAACCGCCGGACCATGAAACACGATGTCGCGCTCTTGAGGCGTGAGCTGGTTAAACGGCACGTCGGTGCGCACGCCCATCTCGCCGGCCACCTGCTTCATCAGATCCCACATGAGCGTGCCCCAAGGAAGCACCGCGCCCTCGTTGATAGTCTTTGACTCGTCGGGTACCAAGCTCGCCTCGTCCACCTCGCGCATGACACCGGTGCCGCCGCAGGTGGGACACGCACCGCCGCTGTTAAACGCAAGGTCCTCGGCGCTCGGCGCGTAGAACTCACGACCGCATGCAGGGCACGCGAGCGACAGGCCTGCGGCAACGTTAAGGCTCGGCTCCACACGCGCCCCGCAATGCGGGCACACATGATGGGCGCAACGGCTAAAGAGCAGACGCAGGCTATTGTTGAGTTCAGTCATGGTGCCAAAAGTGGACCGCACGCCCGGCACGCTGGGGCGCTGATGCAATGCGAGTGCCGCCGGCACGTGCAATACCTCATCCACCTGAGCGTGCTCGGCCTGCGTCAGGCGACGGCGGGTATAGGTGCTGAGCGCCTCCAGGTAACGGCGCGAGCCCTCGGCATAAAGAACCCCCAGCGCCAGCGAGCTCTTGCCCGAACCCGACACGCCGGCAATGCCCACAAGCTTTCCCAGCGGAATACCGATATCGATGTCTTTAAGGTTATGAACGCGCGCGCCACGCACCTCGATAGCCTGCGGGCTCATCTTCTGTTCCGTCACCTTTATCACCCTACTCATGCCATAAAACTCGATCGCGAACGTACGCGCCCAGCATGGGCACGGTAAACCGGACGAAGCCGTATCCGGCAGCCTCGATGACGCGCTCGCGAATCAGGCTTGCGCGATATTTACTCGCCCAGCTCTGGGTACGATCACAACGCTCAATGATATCCGCCATGCGCGTCGGTTTGTTCTCGTCAACCGCCATAGCCTCGATAAAAAGGCGCTGTGGACTGCGCAGCCCGTAATACAGGGGCGCGTCAACCGCTTCGTAGAACTCGGAGACGGCATCCGCATGGCCATCCTCGACATCGCGCCTTTCGATGACCTGCGAGCCGCGTCGAACAGCAGACCGCCACATGTAATAGCCCACCAGCTGAACCATATATGGATGCCCCATGCTCTTGTGTGCCGCAAGGTCCGCCGTCTCCGCGTCAACGTAAAGACCAGCGTCTTTGACCGTCTGGATATACGAATCGCGTACCTTGGGCAAAGGGATCGCCCCCAACGTACGCTGCTGGGCACGCCGCAAAAACGTCACGCTCGGCTCTTCGAGCAGATCGTCAACCATACTGGGTAAGCCGGCGAACACCAGCGCAAGACCGCGCTGGTCGCTATCGGACAAGCCCGTGGCATCCTGGTCTCCGAGCACCTGCTGATAGAGAACGGCAAGAGCCGCTAGTTCCTCGATAGACGCCGATTGCGCCTCGTCAATCGCAAACAGTATGCCCTTGCCTGGACCGAGCTTCTTGAGGCGCTCGTTGACCAGCCCTCGCAACGTTTCGCCCTTTGCTCGCGCCGCCTCGACTGACATCCGGCCAAACGACGGACCGAACTCCATTGACGTCACAACGGGTTTATTCGAGCGAAGCGCGTCGGCCAGGCGGTCGCACAAGCCAAGCGAAGCGGAATCGGAGACAACCGCCCATCCGCGCTCGCTGGCTAGACGTTGCAGCTCCCGCAGGAGAACCGTCTTGCCACAGCCGCGGTTTCCCGTAATGAGCATGAGCCTGCCCGGCGCTCCGGCGCCGTTATCGAGCCCTTCCTCGAAATCTTCGATGACCGACTCGCGACCGATGAGTATTGGAGGCCGCTTGCCAGCAGTGGGCTTAAAGGGATTTGGATTCATGTCGGCCTCCTCGGATTGGCAAACGCTGATAATAGTTATACCAACTTATACCGAGTTATACCAACTGAATGTGACAAAGGGACTGTCCCTTTGTCACATGTGGCCGAAAAATTCCGCGTCGGCGGGGCGATAGGGGCGGAAGGTGGCGGGATCGATCTTTACGTGTGCCGCGGCGGGCACGTCGTACCATTTGACCGTATAGCCGGCGCCGTGGGCGCAAAAAACCGAATCGGGCGTGTTAGGCAGATCGGCCTCGGGCTCGTAGGCGGCCGTCTCGATGACGCGCTCGGCATCATGGCAAGCCGCATAACCGGCAAACTCCAGGTACAGATGTCCGCGGCCGCTCGTGTAGGCAGCCACCTCCAGCGCGTAATCCTGCGCCTCGGATGCCGGCACGCGACCCACAAGCTTCGCCCGGTCACCCGTCATTGCCGGCGGCTCGTACTCGGCACCCATGCGCGTGGCATCCGAGAGCGCCCGGCCCACGCACTCCCCCGGCACCTCGAGCTCAAAGTGGTACCACGGCTCCAACAGCACCGCCGCGCCGGCCTCGCGCGCCTGCATCAAACCTTGGCGAATCGCGCGGTACGTTGCCTGACGAAAGTCACCGCCCTCGGTGTGCTTGGCATGCGCACGGCCGCCCGTGAGCGTAATACGCACATCGGTAATGGGCGAGCCGGTCAACACGCCCAGGTGATCGCGCTCCATGGCGTTGGTGAGTGCCAGGCGCTGCCAGTTAAGATCGAGCTCGTCGGTCGAGGTCGCGGTGCCAAACTGCACGCCCGAACCCGCTGGCAACGGCTCCAGACGCAGATGCACCTCGGCATAGTGGCGCAACGGCTCAAAGTGGCCCACGCCCTCGACCGGCTGCGAAATAGTCTCCTTATAGAGAATGCCGCCAGGCTCAAACGCAATCGAAAGGCAAAAGCGATCGGCCAACACTCGCTGCACGACCTCGAGTTGCACGGCGCCCATCAGCTGCAGGTGAATCTGCTCCAGATGAGTATTCCAGCTTACGCCGAGCATGGGATCTTCGTCCGCCAGCTCAGTCAGTGCTTTGAACACCGCATGGACATCGTGTTCACCCGGTAGCACCGTATAGGTGAGAACCGGCGCAATGACGGGTGCATCGCACCCGGGCTCCGCACCCAAGGCGTCCCCCGGGAGAACGTGCGCAAGACCCGTCACGGCACAGATACCGCCAGCAGCAACTTCCTGGGCAAGCTCGTACTTCTCGCCGTTATAGATGCGCACCTGATCGACCTTCTGCTCCCATACCTCGGCACCGGAGCGTCCGTCAATCATCTGTTTTGCACGCAGCGTGCCGCCGGTCACTTTAACCCAAGCCAAGCGCTCGCCACGATCCCCGCGGCTGACACGATAGACGCGCGCGGCAAACTCCGGGAGCCACGCCTGCTCACGCATCAGCGCGCATATACCATCCAGTAGCTCGTCAACGCCTTGGTCCTTGAGCGCCGAGCCGGCCAAGCAGGGAAAGAGCTTGCGCTCGGCAACCATGCGCGACAGCGTTGCGACAGAAAGCTCACCCGCTTCAAGAAACTCCTCGAGCGCCGCTTCGTCCAACGCAGCAGCGTCCTCCTGAACGGCGCCGCCCGCCAGCAGCTCGTTGGCATCCAGGCAGCCCTCGGAAAAACGCTGCCCGAGTTGTGCCAGCAAAACATCGCGGCCGGGATTCTCCAAATCGATCTTGTTGATGAAGATGAACGTCGGGATGTCATAGCGTGCAAGCAGGCGCCACAGGGTTTCGGTGTGCCCCTGCACGCCATCGTTGGCGCCCACCACCAGAATCGCGTAGTCCAGGGCACGCAGTGTGCGCTCTGCCTCGGCAGAAAAATCGACGTGGCCGGGCGCATCCACGAGCATAACGTGGGCGTCGCCGTGGTCGAGTACGGCCTGCGACGAGAAAATCGTGATGCCACGCTCGCGCTCGATCGCGTTCGTGTCCAGATGCGAATCGCCATCGTCCACGCGGCCGCGCTTGCGAATGCGACCCGCGTTGAACAGCATGGCCTCGGCCAGCGTGGTCTTGCCGGCATCGACATGCGCCAAGATTCCAACGACCGCTTGCTTCGACATGGCTCTCCTCTTATTACAAGCCCATCGCACGCGGCAACGGGCGTTCACGCTCCACACTGGATGATACAATTTACGGGCCGGCGGGCGAAGCGGGCCCTATCCCCCGACCGAGCTCATCGCCCCGCGTTGCCGCGCGGCGATTTTCGTAGGTTCGCGCCTTGCGAAAGCCGGCACCTCCCCTTAACAGCCCAGCGATCAAAAAGGCCCCACCCGGGGCCATTTTCATGTATGTGGATTGCTGATACGCGTCCCCGCTCTTATGCCTCGCGCAGCCAGTCGAACGCAACACGCGGCGTGCCGTCCGACACATACACGACGCCGGCGCGCTCGAACCCCGCTTTCATGCTCGCGCCCTGCATAGGCAGGTTGTCCGCGTGCGTGTCGATACGCAGGTGGCTGGCGCGCTCCTTGGCAAAGGCAAACATCGCTGCCGCGATACCGTGCACGGTGCCGTCGGATGCCACGCGATGCAGCACGGCATACGGAGTGTCGCTACGCCACTGACCGTCCTCGATGACGTCATAGCACTCGTCCGGCCCCGGCAGAAAGGCAAACGTCGCCAGCACGCGTCCGTCTTCCTCGCACACATAGCTACCGCCCGCGGCGATATCGCTTTTGAGCTGCTCGGCCGAAGGCGTGCCCTCGGGCCACTGCGTGGCGTTGCCATGCGCGCGCATAAAGGCGCGGGCGGCGTCATAGATAGCCATGACGGCGGGAATGTCGGTATCGAGGGTTTTTCTGATCATCACGCGGCGACCTCACGTTTATTGGTATCACTTTGATTGAGCAATGATACCAACGTTTGGAGAGGGGCGCGAAGCAGATGGGGAGCAAAAAGCGAGCCGCCTGGTCAAAAGCCAAAAGCGAGTTTTTGGGCGCTGCCACCGGCGGCGATATGAGCGACCTGTTTGCACGCGAAGACGAGCGCCGCGACGCCCTGGACGCCGAGCGCGATGAAGCCTGGCGCTACAAGTCGTGCGAGCGCAAAAACCGTTACGACACGCGCGCCGAGGCCGAGGCAGTTATGGCCGACTGCGAAAACCGCGGACGGCGCGGTTTGGCCTGCTACAAATGCGAATACTGCGGCGGGTGGCACCTGACGTCGCACCCTTGGAAATAGGCCCCGCATCGGTGCGACGCTCACGCAGCGCCGGGCATCGCACGCAAACTACGGGCGCGGCGGCACCAAAACATCGTAGCGGACGGCCTTGCCCGCAAGCTGATAGCTCGGCTTAACGCCGGCAAGCAACGGCCCCTTCACCGGCCGCTTGATAACGACCTTACGCGGCCGCACCGCAAGCGCAGCTTCGACCAGCGTCTCCTCATCGGCACACGGCTGTTCCAGATGGTGCAAGAGTTGGAACTTCTTTTTCACCGCCGCGCTCTTGGTGCGCTCGGGAAACATGGGGTCCAGATACACCACGTCGGGAGTCGCGAGCTCGCCCTGCCCGATCAGTTCAGCTACATGGCGAAGGCCGGCAATGCTGTCCTCGCCCGCATGTAAGCGCATGCGCGACACGGCAGCCGCAAGCGCCGGATCATCTGCCGCGCGATCCAGGGCATCCTGGAGGAGCGCCGCGATCACGCAATCCTGCTCATACAAATCGACCGCAAAACCCGCGGCAGCCAGCAGCAGCGAATCCTCGCCAAAGCCTGCTGTGGCATCAATCGCCCATGGTTGCTCGATGCCTTTTGTGCGCGCAGCTTTCACCAGCAGCTCTTGCTGCAGACGGCCCTGCTTGAGCCTTGGAAGCATGCGGGCAAAATCGGCACGCAGCTCCATCGCGCCGTCGGTGAGCGTGAGGCCCTCGGGCTTCCCGATCAGCTCAAGCCCCGCGGCCCGAGCAACAGAAAAGGGATCGACGACGCCCATGGACACTCCTTAGCAAGCAAAACGAATACGTGAGCGCCACCTCAGTTGGCACCCAACCGTCCGCTATTGTCCCACACGCGACATGGTCCACAGCATCCCAATGCAAAGCACAGCCATCAATACCGTGCACACGGCAGCGATCACAGAATCACTCATGCGCCTTCCCAGCGACCGCGGCTCATCCACTTGCTTGACTCCATACATCATGGCTCCTCCTTCGGTCCAGCTCTTACCATGGCCTCATCATCGCAGCGCCGCGCATGCGCTGCCATCGATTTGACTTACGTCCAGCTTTCCTTTTTGAAAGGTTGAACCGTGCAGGCAAGAGACGCTTTCAGGCGCATGCATCGCCGCGTTGAACTACAATGTGCTTCACCATATGTGCAGCACATAGGGTGCGCCAGGTTGGCGTACTCGTATCGAAAGGACCAGCCATGAGCTTCACTCGCAAGACTCTCAAAATCCTTGCCCTGATTTATTTTGTTCTGGGCATCGCCAGTCTCGTCATTGGAATCGCCGGCATCGCGACCGGCAAGTTCGAGTCCACCTACGGATCGAACGCCATGCTCGCCGCGGCCGTGATTATCGCCAAGGGCCTCATCGATCTTGCCGCGGGCGTTGCGGGCATCAAGGGTGCCAACAAGCCTTCGCAGGTTGACGGCGCGTTTAAGCTCGGTATCGTTGCTGCAGTCGCCACGCTTGCCCAGGCGGTGCTCACGCTTCCCGCGTTTGGCGGCGACGCCATCAACTTTGGCGCCTTTGTCATCGTGGTGTACGACCTGTTCTTTGTTCAGCAGGCGCACGCCGTCAAGGCCGAGAACAAGGACCGCCTGTAAGCGCTCGCTTCTCATAACCTTTGTAGCCAAGCAATCAGAACCACCCTTAAAAAGGGTGGTTTGCTCTTAGGGTATAACCCACGGGCCCCGGGCTCGCGTCTAAAGGTGCGGGCCCGGACTTCGTCCAGGCCTAGTGCATCTTGACCCGTGGCGCGCCGGTCGAACCGGCAGCATCACCCCCTCTTGAAGGGGTCCTCGTACTCCTTCACGCTCAGCTTGTCCAGCGCGATGTCGTGGGACTCCTGCTCCCTGATGTACTTGGCGATCGTCGCCTCGTTCAGGCCGACGGTGGACACGCAGTGGCCCTCCGCCCAGAACTTCCTGTTGCCGAACTTGTACTTGAGGTTGGCGTGCCTGTCGAATATCATCAGCGAGCTCTTCCCCTTCAGGTAGCCCATGACGCTCGCGACGCTGTGCTTCGGCGGGATCGCCAGCAGCACGTGCACGTGGTCGGGCATCAGGTGCCCCTCGATTATCTCGATCCCCTTGTACTCGCACAGCTTCCTGAGGATCTCCCCTATGTCGCTCCTGATTTGGTTGTAGATCACTTTGCGCCTATACTTCGGCGTGAACACGATGTGGTACTTGCACATCCACTTCGTGTGGGAAAGGCTGTAGGCCTTCTGGGCCATGGCGACCACCCCTTCGACTCGAATTCTTGACGGCCTGAACAATCGTCAATATCGGTCGGAGGGGTGGCTTTGTAAAGCCGTTTGTCTCCACCCGCGTAGCGGGTGGTTTAAAGCTGGCCGCTGCGCGGCCAGCAGACTAAAGTCTTGAACTAAAAAGGGCCGATCGCACATCTCCGCGGTTGGCCCTTTACGTTTGCCCAGATAAAACCTGCCAAAATAAACCTGTCCCTTTTTGGTAGGTTAGCTGTGGCGGTACTCGGCGATGATGAAGTCGATATCGGTCTGAAGGGTTTCCAGGTTTGCCAGGCGCTCTTTGTCGGCAGGGCGCGTGCGGTAGTAGTACGGCGTCATCTGGAACACTGCCTCGATATCGGCCTGCGTCTGGAGGGTGATAGAAGCTGTCACCCGCTGCGTTCCGATTAACTCGAGCTCGGTGGTCTGCGGCAGCTTTTCGTCGTTGAGATACGGCGTGTCGTAGAGCACCTCCTTGAGCCCAAAGAGATGACGGGCACCCGGCACCACGGTGTAGAGAGAGCCCTCGGGTGCCAGCACGCGGGCAAACTCGCGCTCGTTAAAGGGGGCAAAGAGCTCGGTCACCATATCGAAGGCACCATCGGCCACGGGGATATCCTTCATGTTGGCCACGAAGTAGGTCGCATCGCCGCGCTTGGCGGCAAGGCGCACCATCTCTTTACCCAGGTCGAACCCATAAGCATCCACGCCCAGCACCGCACCCATGGCGCTGGTGTAGTAGCCCTCGCCGCAGCAAATATCGAGCAAGGTCATGGCGCCGCCCGTAGACGCCGCACGCTCAGACACCTGCTCGCGCACCAGCTCGACCATCGCATCGCGTAACGGCGCATAGTATCCGCGGTTCAGAAAGTCACGACGGCTGCGCGCCTGCGACTTGGGATCGCCCATGGAGTCGCCGCTCTTGGACGAGCGCAGCAGATACAGATAGCCCTCGCGCGCACGGTCAAATCGGTGTCCGCCCGCGCATGCAGCACCGCGCTCGTCGTCCACCAACGGCTCATGGCAAACGGGACACAACAACATGGCAACTCCTTAGCGCGGACAACACAACGCCCACCATTGTCGCACGCCTTCCCCACCTAGTCATAGAAGAGACAAGGAGTGTCCCCAGCTGCCGGCAGAAAAGGAACGTCCCTAAGTGCCGACTGGTTGCATTAGGAGTATCATCGTCTGCGCAAATAAGCACGAAAGAGCATATTAGAGATTGAGAGCGTATGGCAGACACCGCATCTAAGCACATTGACATGACCACCGGCTCGCTATGGCGCAATATTCCTCTGTTCGCCTTCCCCGTGGCCGCCACGAGCATCTTGGAGCAGCTGTCGAACCTCATCGCCACGGTCATCATCGGCAACTTCTCGGGCGACCAGGGAACCCTCGCCATGGCGGCGGTCGGCTCCAATGTTCCGCTTACCAGTCTTATGCTCAACCTGTTTATTGGCATGTCGCTTGGCTCCAACGTGGTCATCGCCAACGCTATCGGCCGCAACGATCAGAACATGGTCAAACGCGCCGTCCATACCTCGATTTTAATGGCGCTCGTGGGCTTTGTCGTCATTGCGCTGGGCGAGATCTTTACCGAGCCCATGCTCGCCGCGCTCAACGTCCCTGACGAGACCATGCCGCTTGCATCGCTCTACCTGCGCGTCTTTTTGCTCAGCATGCCCTCGATCTTGCTCTACAACTTTGAGGCAGCAATCTTCCGCTCCGTCGGCATCACCCGCATGCCGCTGCAGGCGCTTGCCGTGTCCACCGTCCTCAACATTGGACTGGACCTTATCTTTGTCCCCGTGCTCCACTGGGGTGTGGCGGGCGTCGCCATCGCCACCGCCATCGCCTACACCGTCAGCGCCGCCACACTCTTTGTCCACCTGCTCAAGACCGACTCCGTCGTCCGCGTCACCCCACGCGACTTAGGCTTAGACCCCGTCGCCCTCAAGCGCATCGTCAAGATCGGCCTGCCCGCCGGCATCCAAAGCGCCGTCTTTGCCGTCGCTAACATCATCATCCAGTCTGCCATCAACAGCCTGGGCACCGAGGTCATGGCGGCATCGAGCGCTGCCATGAGCCTGGAGTATGTGTGCTACAACCTACTCAACAGCTTTAGCCAGGCCTGCACCACCTTTGTGGGACAAAACCATGGTGCCCGCCAAATCGACCGCTGCACCAAAACGCTCAAGGTCTGCCTGGTCGAAGGCGGTATCGTCGCGCTCACCACCATCGTCATCATCGTCGGTCTGGGGCGCGAGATTCTGTCGCTCTTTAACAGCGACCCCAACATCGTCTCGATCGGCTATATCCGCGTGTGTTCGATCTTCCCGGCGTACGCTTTTAGCATGTTCTACGAAAACATGTCCGGCTACCTGCGCGGCTTTGGCATCTCGCTCATGCCCGCCCTCATCACCATGATCTGCGTCGCGGCATCCGCTTCTATTGGGTATTCTGCGTGTTCCCACACTTCCGCACCTTTGCGAACATCATGATGGTCTACCCCATCAGCCTGGGCACCACGGCGTTCTTTATGGTCGTGGCGGTATTGCTCTGCCACCCGGCACGCACCTACCGTCTAGCACAAGCCAAAGCGACAGCCCGCTAATCACCACTCTCAACGCCACGCCAATCATTAATTGACAATATGCGAGCTCATATAGTCGATAAAGTGCCTCGTGGCGACAGGCATGGTGTCCCAGCTGCGCCAGGCTGCAACCACGTCACGCGAAGGAGCATGCACGATGGGTCGTACGCGAATATCGGCCCGCATGCCCTCGACGGTACGGCGATACAGCATACTCACGCCTAGGCCCTCCTCCACCATCGCCATGATGGTGTAGTCGTCGGTCACCTCGCTCGTCACGTGCGGTGACAGCCCATGCGCCGCAAATGCATCGAGCACCAGGCTCTGTTCGCCCTCATCCAGCAGCACAAACGGCTCGGACGCTAGGTCGGCGAGTGTCACCTTTTCCTTTGCCGCCAGCGGATGCGCGGCCGGCAACAATGCTACCAACTCGTCATGATAGACCACGCGCTTCTCGAGCCCCGCGGTAAATCCGCGTGCCGTAAAGCAAAAGTCAACCACGCCATCGTGCACCCACTGGGCGTTGCGCGTGTAATCGCCCTGCTTGAGCGTAAAGTGAACGCCCGGGTGCAGGGCCCCAAAGTCGCGGATCACGCGCGGCAGCACGGTACGACTCACGTTGGTAAACGTCGCAATGCGAATGTCAGTCGACGAAAGCCCCAGCAACTCCTGACGCTTGCCCTCAAGCTCGGCCTCGGCAGTTACAATCTGGCGCAGATACGGCAGATACTGTTTGCCGTCGCGCGTAAGCGATACGCCCTGCTTACCGCGCTCGATAATCGTGGTGCCCAGCTCGCGCTCGAGCGCCTTGACGGCCTGGCTCACCGCGCTTTGCGTATAGCCCAGCTCGTCGGCCGCGCCCTTCAGACTGCCGCAATCGACCACCATACATACAATCTGATATCGCGATGCCATCGTGCCTCCACATCGATGTAGCCGTAAAACGTTTTGCCAGCGCTTTTTCTAGCAACATTAGTATTTCTTAATCATACTGAAGATACATTCGCTTTACTACATCCACATCTGGGAGCAGAATCCTTTTTGCGAAACCGTTCTGTAACAAAAGGAGTCCCATGGATCGCAAAAAAGCAATCGCGCTCTCATTTTCCGTTCCCGTCGCATGGGGCTTTTCGTACCCCCTCATGAAGATCGGCATGGACAGCATGAACGCCACGAGCATCGTTGCGCTGCGCTGCATCATCGCCTTTGTGGTCTGCCTGCTGCTCTTCCACAAGCGCGCTTTCCGCATCAATCGCGACCTTATGGTTCGCGCCGCCATCATCGGCGCCATCATGGCAACCGAGCTCACCTGCATGTGCTTGGGCTCCAGTCTTACTTCCGCCTCCACCGCCGGCTTTTTGCAGAGCCTGACGGTCGTGATCGTGCCGTTTGCCAACGCCGCCCTGCTGCGTCGCGCCCCCGAGCGCAAGGTGCTCGTCGGCACCGCCATCGTCACCTGCGGTATGCTGCTGCTCTCGGGCGCCGACTTTACCAGCCTGAATCCCGGCGCGATCATCATGTTGCTCTCAGCCTTTATCTATGCCAGCCACATTATCGTAGCCAAGCGCTTTGTCGAAGAAGTCGACCCACTGGCCTTGGGTGTTTGGCAGCTGGGCTTTGGCGGCCTGTTCTCGGGCATCGCCGCATTTGCCTTTGGCGGCTTTACGCTTCCCAGCACGCCGAGCGAGGTCGCGGTCGTCGTCGCGCTCGCACTCATCTGCTCTGCCTACGGCTTTATCACCCAGACGCTCGTGCAGCCCCACGTGCCCGCCGAGACCACCGGCTTTGCCTTCTCGCTCGAGCCGGTCTGCTCCGCCGTCTTCTCGTTCTTCCTGGTCGGCGAGGTCCTGAGCCCCATCGCCTTCTTTGGCGCCGCCCTCATCCTCACCGGCGTCATGGTGGCAACCGTCGAGCTTCCGCGCCTACGCGCGCATGAACAGGCTCGTATGGCAGGAACGCCCGAGCGCGTCTCGTAGACCCCACTCTTCATACAGCCGCGGCATAAAGGCAACCGGTGCGCCTTTACAATAGATACCAACAGAGTATCTGCCATAAAGGAGCCCCATGGACACCGCAACTCGCGACCGCAACATAGCAACCTGGTTGGGCGATGCGCCGCAGCCGGTACGTGACACTACGAACCAGCTGCTCGAGCGCATCGCCCTTTTGCGTGCCGAGCAGACCATCTACCCGGCACAAGACGACATCCTCAATGCCCTCGCCTACACGCCGGCCGACCAGGTCAAGGTTGTCATCTTGGGTCAAGATCCCTATCACGGACCCAACCAGGCCATGGGGTTATCGTTCTCGGTCCCCGCGACGCAAACCAAGTTGCCGCCGAGCCTGCGCAACATCTATAAGGAACTCAAAGCCGATCTGGACTGCCCCTTTCCTGCCACGGGAGACCTAACCCCATGGGCACAACAGGGCGTCCTGCTCCTCAACACTACGCTCACCGTGCGCGAGCATGCCGCCAATTCGCACGCCAAGCTGGGCTGGAGCACGCTCACCGACTATATTATCGAACGCTGCTGTCAGCTGCCCCAGCCGGTCGTCTTTTTGGCATGGGGCCGCTTTGCCCAGCAAATGGTTGAGGGCAAGCTCGACGCGATCGGCGCGGGCAAGGCAACCGGCAAGTTCTGCCTAGCTTCTACGCACCCCTCGCCGCTTTCGGCCAACCGCGCCACGGCAGAACTCCCCGCCTTTATAGGGTCGCGCCCCTTCTCGGCAGCCAATCGGCTACTCGAACAGCACGGCTCGACCCCCGTCAACTGGACTTGCCTCGGCTAAAAATCAATACATCAAAAACGCGCCCGACGGATTTCCATCGGGCGCGTTTCCTATTCGGGCCAAATAAATTGTGTGCGGCCGGCCTCGCCGCCATCGATCAGCAGGCTCTGCCCGGTCATAAACCGGTTGGTCACGCCCGCAAAGTAGATCCACTCGGCGATCTCTTGGGCGGTGGCCCAGCGTTTAAGCGGCGTGAGCTCCATAATCTGGTTCCACAGGCGCTCGTCTTCCATCACGCAACGGTTGAGCGGCGTGATAACGCCGCCCGGGTCCACACTGTTGGCGATGGCCTGCGGTGCCAGGCGGTTTGCAAGGTTCTTGGTGTAGGCGATAACGCCGCCCTTGCTGGCGGCATAGGCGGGAAACTCCGATCCCGTATGTCCGCTCGCGGACCCCACATTGACCACGGATTTGATAGTCGGCGCCGGCTTGGCGGCAAGCCCCTCTCCCACAAAGGCGTAGCGCTCGGTCACGTTGATGGTGCCACACAGGTTGGCGGCGATATCGTCGGCCGAATCCTGCGCACCGGCAACGTTTACGATTACCTGGGGTTCAAGCTCGCCTGGAAACGAGTCCGGCTCGCGGACATCGACGATCAGATGGCGATAGCGCTCGTGCTCGATCGCTGCCGGCAGCAAATCAAAGCCCACGACCTCGTGGCCCTCGTCCAAAAAGCGCTGCACGCACGCGGCTCCGATACCGCCCGAAGCGCCCGTGATCAAAACCCGCATATTTGCTCCTTAGGCGGTTGCGTGGCGCTCGAGATACTCGGCGCCCACATTCTCGCGCTCCCAGCCGCGCACGACCTTGTAGCCCACAGGGCTCAGGAAGACCTCGCACAGCAGCTCGGCAACAGCGCCGGTCAGCGAGCACATAAGGACCTGCACCCAGGTCCAACCAAAGAACGTGTGGCTCACCACAATGGCAAAGACCAGGTTGTCGATAAACTGGCCAACGCCTGTAGACACATAGGAGCGGAAGGCAAAGCTCGCAAAGTTATTCTTTTTGAGCATACGGCCGAGCGACTGGTTGAGCGTGGAGTTAACGACGGCAGAGACGAGCATGGCGAGCGAAGATCCAAACACCACGTACCAGGTGCCGCCGATGGTGGCGTTAAGGGCGGTGTTGACCTCGATCATACCCGTGTCGTAGTAGGCGCCCCACATGCCGGGCGTGAGCGAGCATGCCCAAAAGCACAGGCTCACAGCCAGGTTGACCAGCAGTGCGAGGATAGAGATTTTGATGGATGCCTTGGCGCCAAAGCGCTTGCAGATCATGTCCTGGCACAAAAACGAAACCCAGCTCACCACAAAGCCGCAATCGAGTGCCAGATACGGCAGGCTGATGAGCTCTTTGTTGGCCAGCAGGTTCATCATGATAACGCTCACGATAAACAGCGAAACCGTTGCCGCGGGAATGCTCCGCAACAGGACCTTGTAGTCCTCCATGACCTTCTTGATCATTATGTACTCCTTTGGTTTTAGGTTTAACGAGCAGGATATCGGACCCGAACTGCTCGGCCGCCACGGTCTTGAGGCGACGGTGGGTATGATAGCCGCTCACGCGGCGGCAGGCAAGCAAACGGCGCGGCGGCCCCACAGGATCACCGCGCCGGTGCGCTAAAACGTTACGTTGCCGAACTCCGACAGGACAAGGTCGGGGTTGTGGCCGGTAGCCCAGTCCACGTTCCACGGGCTCGTGAACAGCAGCAGTTTGCCGCCGCGCATGTCCTCGACGCGCAGGGTATCGCGCGTGAGCGAAAGGCCCGGGATATCGATGGTGTCGGGGTCGTTTTGGATCCAGCGGATGTCCGTATAGGGCAGCGGCTGGCGACGAACCTCAACACGGTACTCGGCCTTGAGGCGGCGCTCGAGTACCTCAAACTGCAGCACGCCGACCACGCCCACGATGACGCTCTCCATGCCGGCACCCAGCTCGCGGAAGATCTGGATGGCGCCCTCCTGGGCAAGCTCCTCCATGCCCTTCACAAACTGCTTGCGCTTGAGCGTGTCGACCTGCGTAATGCGGGCAAACATCTCGGGGGCAAACGTCGGGATCTGCGGATACTGCACGTGGCGCTTGCCGGAGCACACGGTGTCGCCGATGCTAAAGATACCGGGATCGAACAGGCCCACGATGTCGCCGGCGTACGCCTCGTCCACGATGGCGCGATCGTCGGCCATCATCGAGGTGCCCGTAGCCAGCTTGAGCTTGCGGTTGCCCTGCACATGGAAGGCATCCATGCCGCGCTCGAACTTGCCCGAGCAAATGCGCACAAAGGCAATGCGATCGCGATGGTTCTTGTCCATGTTGGCCTGGATCTTAAACACGAAGCCGCTAAAGTCGTTCTCGGCGGGCGCGACCGGCTCGCTGGTGAGTGTATCGGTATAGGCGCGCGGCGTCGGGGCCAGACGCAGGAACTCTTTAAGGAAGGGCTCCACACCAAAGTTGGTGAGTGCCGAGCCAAAGAACGCCGGGCTCAGCTTGCCGCAGGCCACGGCATCCAGGTCGAGCTCGTCACCGGCGCCATCGAGCAGCTCGATGTCGTCCATCAGGTTCTTGTGGTTCTCCTCGCCAATAAGCTCGTCCATGGCCGGATCGCCCAGCTCGGTCTCGACCTCGGCGACCTTCTTGGTGGCGTTGGCGTGGCCGTCGCCCTCAAAGGCAATGACGCGACGGGTCTGACGATCGAACACGCCGCGGAAGTTGCGCCCGCTGCCGATCGGCCAGTTCATGGGATACGTATTGATACCCAGGACGTTCTCGATCTCTTCCATGAGCTCAAACGGATCGCGAGCCTCGTGGTCGAGCTTGTTCACAAAGGTAAAGATGGGAATATGGCGCAGCGTACAGACCTTAAAGAGCTTTTTGGTCTGGGCCTCGACGCCCTTAGCGCCGTCGATGACCATGACTGCGGCGTCGGCGGCCATAAGGGTACGGTAGGTATCCTCCGAGAAGTCCTGGTGGCCGGGGGTATCGAGGATGTTGACGCAGGCGCCGTTGTAGGTGAACTGCAGCACCGAGGAGGTAACGGAAATACCGCGCTCCTTCTCGATGTCCATCCAGTCCGAGACGGCATGCTTGGCCGAGCTCTTGCCCTTGACCGAGCCGGCAGTCTGGATGCTGCCGGTATAGAGCAGCAGCTTCTCGGTAAGCGTGGTCTTACCGGCGTCCGGGTGGCTGATGATCGCGAATGTGCGGCGCGACGAGATTTCATCCGACAGGCTTGCCATGCGGATCCTTTCTTGCATTGAGTGCATTACATCGATGTAACCGCACCATTGTAGCCGCGAAACCCCGCCATAGGGCACCTATCAGGACAAATTCATCAGTTGGGGCCTAGGGTAGCAGTCGATGGCGGCACTCCGCAGCAGTTTGTCTCGATCTGTAACATCTAGACGGTTTTTGAACCTCTACCTGTTACAGATTTAGACAAACAGGTGGGCGTCCCAGAAAGATCTCGATCTGTAACATCTAGCCACTCAAAACGGGTCTATCTGTTACAGATTGAGATATAAGGATAGACGGGTGGCCAATGTCTCGATCTGTAACATCTAGCAGCCAAAAACTTCTCCAGTTGTTACAGATTGAGACAACCAGGTGGGGCCCGCCAGCAAAATCTCAATCTGTAACAGGTAGCCGTCCAAATCGGTTCCAGATGTTACAGATTGAGATGAATGAACGGGCGGACAATCCGTATTTACCTCTTGCATAACTGTGCATAGTGTATATATACTGTGCTTACCGGTTATATACACGTGTAGCCCAACAGCTAAGGAGCCGCTGTGGACATCATCCTATCCAATTCGAGCGATATGCCCATCTACGAACAAATATCCTCGCAGGTCAAAGCTCAGATCCTTTCGGGCGTACTCACTGCGGGAGCCAAACTCCCCAGCATCCGTGCGCTCGCGAGTGATCTTGGCGTGAGCGTCATCACCACCAAGCGCGCCTACGCCGACCTGGAGCAGCTCGGGTTTATCTGCACCGTGCAGGGCAAGGGCTGCTTTGTCGCCGAGGGCAACCAGGAGCTCTTGCGCGAAAACCAGCTCTGCCATATCGAAGAGCTGCTTACGCAGGCGGCAGAACAAGCCGAAGCCCTGGGCGTCACGCGCGACAAACTGCACGAGATGCTCGACCTGGTAGCCCCCGAAACCATGCAGCAGCCATCTGCAAGAAAGGCTATACCATGCAAAACTTGTTAGAACTCAAAGGTGTCTCACGCCGCGTGAGCGACCGTTTTTCGCTGAGCGATGTCACGCTCGCTGTGGAGCCCGGCCAGATCGCTGGCTTTGTGGGCGCAAATGGCGCCGGCAAGACGACGACCATTCGCGCCGCGCTTGGGCTTATCAAACTCGATGCCGGCGAGGTGCGCCTGTTTGGGCAGCGCTGTGGCGCCGACGCGCCCGATGAGACACAGCGCTGCCTGCGCTCCCGCGTCGGTCTCGTCCTGGACACATGCCCCTTCCCTTCAACGCTCAAGGTGGGCCAGATCGAGGCACTCGTAGGCCAGGCGTACCCCACGTGGGACCGCAAAACGTTCGCCGGATTCATCGACCGATTTGGCCTCGATCCCAAGACAAAGGTCAAGGACCTCTCCCGCGGCATGGGCATGAAACTGCAGCTTGCCTGTGCACTCAGCCACAATGCCAAACTGCTCGTTTTGGACGAAGCCACCGCGGGCCTCGATCCCATGGCACGCGAGGAACTGCTCGATGAGTTGCTTGCTTTTGTCGCCGACGGCCAGCACAGCGTGCTGCTCTCGAGCCACATTACGTCCGACCTCGATCGCGCCGCCGACCGCGTCATCTGCATCGATAACGGCTCGATTGTGTTTGACCTGCCGCGCGAGGACATTACCGACCGAGCCGGCATCGCCCACTGCACCCAAGCGCAGGCCGCCGAGCTTATGGCTTGCGTCGAAGGTGCCCATGCCGCCCGCCACGCCTACAGCGTGGACGTGCTCGTGCCCAACCGTCGCGAAACGCTCGAGGCCTTTCCCGAGATTCCCTGCGATCGGGCAACCATTGACGACTATCTTCGCCTCACGCTGAAAGGGGCTTCGAAATGAAACGCGCCTTTATGTCCGAGCTCGCCATCGCTCGCACGCTCATCCCGAGCATTGCGGGCGTCGGCCTGTTCATCTTCGTCGTGCTGACCCTTGCCAACGCATCGGACGGCGATTCCGGCATGAGCGCTGGCGCCTGCGCGGTCAGTGCCATGTCACCCATCATGGTCATGAGCTCGCTGGCCGGCTTCGACAATCAAAACGGTTGGGAGCGCTACCGGGCAACGCTGCCCTTCTCGCGCAAAGACATCATCCGCGCACGCTACCTGAGCGTTATTGTCTTCTCCGCCGTCATGGCGTGCGCCGCCGCGCTTCTGAGCATCGTCTCCTTCCCGCTCTTCAACAGCGCGGGTATCCCGTTGACGGGACAGATCGTCTTTGAGATTGCAATAGCCTCAGCAGCATCAATGCTCATCTCCCTCATGATGGTGTTTTTGGCGCAACCGCTGTTCTTTCGATTTGGTCACATGGAGGCGCTGCGCCTATCCGTTGGCCTGTTTGCCCTGCTTGGTTGCGGCACCATGGCCACGCTGAGCTCCTCCAACCCCATCAGCAACTGGCTCATGTCGATTGCCGGAGCGAATCCCGATCCTGCCGTTCTGAGCTGTCTGTGTGCAGGCATCGCCGCACTTGCCCTCGCGCTATGTGCAATCAGCTGCGCCGTCAGCACCAAGGTCTATCGGGCACGCGACCTGTAATCGACAGCCAAAGGGCTTGGGCTGCACGCCACCTCATTTACTAGATAAGACGAAGCAGCGACAACGTCGCTACCGCCCTTCACGGCATGCCGTTTAAATCTTGGCAACCAAAGAGAAGCCGACAGCATATCGACAATTCGAGCCTCAACCAAATGGTTCCCCGGAACATGGCCCCGTCTCGCCGCGGCCATATCAAACCTTCATGGTGGGGCGGTATCCTCATGTCCATAAAACTCGCAGGATAAACCCATTATCCAAGGAGGCACCGCACCCGTGTCGTGGGTTGTCGCAGCATTTGCGTCAGCATTCTTTGCCGGCATCACATCCATCTTGGCCAAATGCGGCATCAAGCAGACCGACTCCGATGTCGCGACGGCCATTCGCACCTGCGTGGTGCTCGTTTTCGCCTGGGCAATGGCGGGCATTTCTGGATCCATTGGAACCATTGGCAGCATCGAACCCAGATCCTGGCTCTTTCTCGTCCTCTCGGGACTCGCTACCGGTGCTTCGTGGATCTGTTACTTTAAGGCGTTGAGCATCGGAAATGTCAATAAGGTCGTACCGGTCGACAAGATGAGCACCGTGCTCGCCGCGCTGGTCGCCATCGCGCTTTTTGACGAGACGAGCAACCTTGCGGTTAAGCTCGTGGGAACCGCTGTCATCACCCTCGGCACGTTTTTAATGATCGAGAAGAAGCAGTCCGCCGAACCCGAGCAGCAGCAAGACCGAACCTGGCTCGCTTACGCCCTCGGCGCCGCCGTGTTCGCGGCACTCACCTCCGTCCTCGCCAAGATCGGCATCGAAGGCGTCGAGTCAAACCTGGCCACGGCAATCCGCACCTGCGTGGTACTGGTTATGGCATGGGCAATCGTGGCAGCCAAGGGAAAACTGGAGCAGGTCGCGCACGTTGACCGGCGCGAACTCACATTTCTCGCAACATCGGGCATCGCGACTGGAGCATCGTGGCTGCTCTATTACTATGCCATCGCTGCAGGCCAGGTGAGTGTCGTGGTGCAGATCGACAAACTATCGATTGTCGTATCGGTGCTATTTGCGCGCCTGGCATTCAACGAAAAACTCTCCCGCCGCAGCGCCATCGGTCTCGTCCTCATCGTACTGGGCACCGCCGCGCTTGCAATTTGGAAGTAGCGCCAATACCGAACGAAATCCAGTCCACCCGCAAATCCGTGACACAGCGCCCGCACCGGACTTGAGATGTTTGTACTGACCGCGCGCTGCCGCGCTACTTGCGCAGCGGCTTGGGCAGTGGAATGCCGGCGGCGATAACGGCGGCGATGATCATGCAGACGATACCCTTGAGCGGGAAGCACATGAGCAGCAGGCCCACAACCATGACGGGCTGGCGCATGACGGCACCCATCGTCGAAGCGGTACAGACGGCGACGCAAAAGACCGGATCGGCGCCCGTCAGGATGGCAAGACCGTAGCCCAGGCTCACGCCCGAGAAGATGACGGGGAAGAAGTGACCGCCGCGCCAGCCCATGTTGATAAGCGCAGGCGTCAGCATGGCCTTGACAAGACCGGTCGCGATAAGCACGCCGGCGGGGATGGTCAGATAGGTCTCCATGAGCACGTCGGCTTGGGTCTCGCCGGCAAACATGGTGTAGGGCAAAACCGTGCCGCAGATGGCGAGCGCCAGACCAGCCAGCATTGCCTTAACGACAGGACGCTCTCCTATGGCCCGGGCAAACGCTTCGCTTGCATGCTCAGAGACAAAGTACAGCCAGCCGCATACGGTGCCGACCAACGCCAGCGGAATGAGCCAGACAAGTTCCAGGTTGCCCACCTGAGCGGACTCGAACCTGGGCATGCCCATGCCGCCGCCCATAAGCTGGCCGAGCAGCAGGTAGGTACCCAGACCGCCGGCAATCGCAATGCCGTAGACCACGGTCTTTTGCGCCTTGGGCAGCTTGATGGTGATCTTGTCGGACGCGGAATCCCCATCGTCGCCGGCGCCCTGGCCGTCGGCACTACCGGCGAGCGGCGCCACAAAGCCAAAGACGGGCGCGGTAAAGAGCGCCGTCAGCGCGGCCTGGGTGCCCAACAGTGTGAGCTCCCTAAACTCGGCGCCAAAGCGGCGCATGCGGTCGCCGACCCAGCTGCACAGACCCGCGATAACGCCGGTCAGGCCGGCCTCCGGTCCAATACTTCCGCCAAACAGCAGCGGCAGCAATGCCGCGAGCGAAAGCTTGCCCAGGTTGTCGTACGGGTAGCGCCCGTCTTGTTTAACCTTGGCCATCACCTGGTTGAGGTCGTCGGTCTTGGTGCCCGTAATCTTTTCGTACAGACCGATTAACAGGCCGCCCAGCAGGCAGACGAAAAACGGGTACGGCAGAAAGCCAAACGGGCCGCTGGCAAGCTCGGGCGAGGCGACGCCCAGCATATGCGGAATCTCGGTCCATAAATAGTCGATACCGTGCTCCATCGCAAAGAAGAACAGCCAGACCGCGGCGCCCGCAAACGCACCGGTCACAGCCACGCTCACTAAAAACAGTGCTCGGTTTTTGGGTTTTGCAAGGTTATCCATCGGGGCCTCCCGTGGTCAAAGTCGGCATAGATGCGTTTTATTGTAGAGCGAGCGTTGCCCGAACGAGCCAACCGTCTGCGCTGCAAACGGCACCATTGGGAGTCATAGTGGGGCAGGCTCAAGACTTATCCATTAATAATCGAGGCAATCTCGCGCAAATCGTCGGCAAAGTAGATGCCGTGCTGGCGCTGCGGGCTCGAAAGTCCTTTATCAATCATGTGTCCGAGCAGCGCCTTGAGATCGTTGTAGTAACCGTCCAGGTTATACAGGATGCACGGCGCGCTCAGATGCCCCAGCGACACGGCCGACATGACCTCGGCAATCTCCTCGAGCGTACCCGTCCCGCCGGGAAAGGCAACGAAGGCATCACCAAGCTCGATCATCTTGGCCTTGCGCTCGGCCATGTCGCTCGTCACGATGAGGTCGTCGATACCGTCATGTTGAAACTCGGCCTCGATAAAAAAGCTTGGCTCCACGCCGGTCACGTGTCCGCCGGCATCGAGCACGCTATCGGCGAGCGCGCCCATCAGCCCCGACTTGGACCCGCCGTATACCAGCGCGTGGCCGTTGGAGCCAATCCATGCGCCGAGCTGCTGCACTGCAGGCAGAAACGCTGGGTCGTTACCGACGCTGGCGCCCAGATATACCGTGATATCCATATTCAGTCCCCCTCGTCATGACGCGCGGCGCCCGTTCTAGCGTTGGCGTCGGCGATATTCGCGCACACGGCGCGATAGGTCGGCAAGCTCGTCACGATCGAGCTCTTCCAAATGCTCAAGATCGTCCATAAAGCGCGCCATGGTGTCCTTTTGGCGCATCTTGATGAGCGTATTGCAGTAGTTCACCGCCACGCCCGTGAGCATGGCGATGTAGAAGATGCTGATGACGCTCAGGACGACGGTGATAGCGCGGGCAACCGGCGTCTCGGCCGGGATATCACCAAAGCCGATCGTCGAGACCGTCTCAAAGCTAAACCACAGGCCATCGCCAAACGTAAGGGTCGTGGGCTCGGACAGCCAGACGGCCGTCGAGCACAGCAGATAGAAGACGAGAAACAGGCCCGTGATGCGCGCAAAGCCAGCCTGGCGCAACACGTCAGCAAGCGTCCTCAACTTGTTCATCGCGACCCCTTTTCCCAGACGCCCAATCACATTCGCTCGGTATTGTCCCACATCCGGCACTTGAGGACGTTCCTTTTGTGCCGGCAGAAAGGGACTGTCCCCAAGTGCTGGGAGGAACCGTTTAGCGGCGCAACTGCCGGCTAGGCAGGCTGAGCTGGTATCCTTGTGCGGTAACGTCTCGATTCGTTAGGATTGCATGTGAGAGCTTCCGCTGTCCTTCGTTCAGTTATATATCGCACCCTGGCCGTCGCATATATCGCACCCTGGCCGTCGCGCTTGCCGCGCTCGCCGTACTGAGCACCATCATGCCCGCCCCCGCCTTTGCCGCCGGCTCCGATCAACAGGTCAAAACGGTCCGCGTTGGTTGGCTCGTCAACAACGAGGGCTTCCAGGACGGCACCCCCGGCGAGCGTCTATCGGGATGGGGTTACGAGTACCTCCAGACCCTGTCGTACTACACGCCCGGCTGGCGGTACGAATACGTCTCCGGCACCTTCACCGAGCTTATGGACATGCTCGAGGCAGGCGAAATCGACCTCATGCCCAACATCTCCTACTCCGAGGAACGCACCCAAAAGCTGCTCTTTTCCTCGAACCCCGAGGGCACCGAGCGCTACTACATCTACGCCAAGCCCGATCGCGACGACCTGGCCAAGGGTGACCCCCAAGCGCTCCAGGGCCTTACCATCGGTTGCAACTCCGGTGTTATGCAAACCTTCGTTGGCCAGCAGTGGCTCGCCAACGAAGGAATCACCTGCACATACAGGGAGTATGACGGAGGCTCCATGCTCTTTGACGCACTCGCAAACGACGAAGTCGACGCCGTCATCATGAACGACACCATCTCGTCGCCCGATGCGTCGCCCATGTTCTACGTTGGCTCGAGTGACTACTATTTTGCCGTCCCCAAAAGCCGCCCCGACCTGATGAACGATATCAATGCCGCCATGACGGCAATCGCCCGCGTCAACCCACGTTATAACGACGAGGTCAAGGCGAATTACTCGGCCCAAAACAGCGGCTCATCATCGCTCACCGGCCCCGAGCGCTCCTGGCTCAAAGCAAACGACAACACCATCACGATCGGCTATCTTAAAAACAAACTCCCCTACTGCACGCAAAATGACGACGGCGAAATGGAAGGGTCGCTCGCCTCGCTTGCAACGACGTTGCACGACAAGTTTGGCATTACGGTTGCAACAGTAGCGTTCTCGAACAACGAGCAAATGACCAAAGCCCTTTCCACAGGGACCATCGATGTCGCCCTACCGTTGTTTCGCGACTACTGGCTTGCCGAGCAGGCAGGGGTCATCCTGTCAAACCCGATGGGAACGGTTTCCCTAGCCGCCATTCACAGCAGCAGCAACCTGAACAGTGACCTTAAGAACATCGCTTGCACAGCAGACGCGATCGTCAACCGTTTTGAGCTCGAAAACCTATTCCCCGACGCAAAGGTAACCGAGTATCCGAATGACAACGAGGCACGCGAAGCCCTCAATAAGGGGGAGGCAAGTTGCATCATTGTCCCCAGCACGCGCTTGAAAACCATCCGCGACACCTACGATATCGAGGATTTCCAAACACAGGAGCTCACCGACACGGCACAGCTATCGTGTTTGATTTCGCGCGGCAAGCCCGTGCTGTTGGGAATCATTAATAAGGGCATCGTCAATGCTGGCGAATCGCTCTCTGCAAGCAGTTATTCCCCCACATCGTACTCGGCGCAAGAATCGGATGCGTTTCGACTTCTCTACCGCAACCGCATCGTCATTGCGGCAGTCATCATCTGCATTTTGCTCACCGGCATCGTCATCCTTGTCTGGTCGCTTCACCGCGCGCAGAAAGAACAGCAGAAAGCCGATGCCGCCAACGCCGCTAAGACGGCATTCCTCACGCGCATGAGCCACGACATCCGTACGCCACTCAACGGCATCCTGGGTCTTATCGAAATTGAGGAATTGAAAGACGGCGACATGCAGGCCGCCCGCGAAAGCCGCGCCAAGGCGCGTGTTGCCGCCAATCACCTACTCTCGCTGATCAACGACATCCTCGAGATGGGCAAAATCGAAGACCGCAAGCTAACTCTGGAACATGCGCCTTTTAACCTCAAAGAGCTCTGTGACGATACGCTGGTGCTGTGCAAGCTCCGCGCATCCGATAACGGCATCACAATGCAGGACAATAGTCTGCCGTACGCCACGGGGCCATACATGATCGGCAGTCCCACCCATATCCGACAGATCATAATCAACCTGTTAGACAACAGCATTAAGTACAACAAGCACGGCGGCTCCGTCACCTTTAGTTCAAAGACCAAGCCACTCGATGATGGGCGCGCGCTCTTTTGCTTTAGTGTTTCGGATACTGGCATTGGCATGGCTCCCGAGTTTTTAAAGCATATCTATGAACCGTTTGCCCAAGAAGGTGACGATGCGCGCAGCAAGTTCCAAGGAACCGGCATGGGCATGCCAATCGTCAAGTCGCTTATTGAACTGATGGGCGGTACGATTGAGATTTCGAGTGAGGTTGGCGTGGGGAGTACGTTCAACGTCCAGATTCCGCTCGATATCGACAAGAACCCTCAGGCGCGGGCAGATACGGTCGAGGGGGTGCTCGACTGCTCGCTCGCCGACATGAACGTGTTGCTCGCCGAAGACAACGAATTGAATGCCGAGATTGCCCAGACGCTGCTCGAAAGCGAAGGCATTGTCGTAACTCGCGCCGCCGATGGCAACGAAGCGGTCGACCTATACGTTGGCCGTCCCGCCGGCAGCTTCGATGCGATTCTGATGGACATCATGATGCCGGGCATGGACGGCTATGAGGCAACCCGCGCGATTCGTCTGAGCGAGAAGGTCGATGCAGCCGATATCCCCATCATCGCGCTCACCGCCAACGCCTTTGCCGAGGACGCCAAGGCGGCACACGATGCCGGCATGAACGCCCATCTGTCCAAACCGCTCGACTTTAACAAGCTCAAAAACATACTCGCCCGCATCAAGAAAAACGGATCCGTTTCGCTATAGTTTGTGCTCAACCACCACGCACGACCAGAAAGGAAACCAACGATGTTTAGGCCCTTACGTCGAAAGAAACGCGCCATCACTGACGAGGAAGCGCGCGAACTGCTCGCTACCTGCAAGCGCGGCGTCTTTGCCGTCAACGGCGACGATGGCTACCCGTACGCCATTCCCGTCAACTACTTCTTTGACGACGAGCACGACAAGATTTATTTCCATGGCGCCAAGGCTGGCCACAAGGTCGACGCACTCAAGCGCGATGACAAGGTCTGCTTTACCGTTTACGGCAACGAGTGGTACCAGGACGGTGACTGGGCTCCCTACGTTATGAGTACCGTGGTCTTTGGCCGTTGTCGCCTGGCGAATGACACCCCCGCGTTTATCGAGGACAAAGTCCGCCAGCTCGCGCTTAAGTACTACCCTTCTGCCGAGGAAGTCGAAGAGGAAATCGCCAAAGACATCAAGGGCGTCCAGCTCTACGAGATTACGATTGAGCATCTTTGCGGCAAGCAGATCCATGAAAAGTAAGCCTAAAAGCAGGTCTTGCAAATAGCGATATGGCCCAGTTCCAACCCACCTTGGAACCGGGCCATATGTTTACGAAGCGGCGGCTATGTGCGCAAGCGCCTCAACGAGATCCTGAGAACTCACGGGTTTGCTCAGATGCGCGTTCATGCCCGCCTCGCGCGAAAGCCTACGGTCGTCGGCAAAGGCATTGGCGCTCACGGCGATAATCGGCGTGGTCGCGGCGTCCTCGCGATCGAGCGCTCGAATCTGACGCGTGGCCTCAAGGCCATCGATGCCGGGCATCATGATGTCCATCAATACCACGTCGTACTCGTGCGGCGCACTCGCGGCAAACGTCTCGACGGCAGACTCGCCATCTTTGACATGTGTCACGACGGCACCGGCGCGGTCGAGCGTAAACTGTGCGATCTCGGCATTCAGGTCGTTATCCTCTACGAGCAAAACGCGCAGGCCCTGGAGCACGTCGCTGTCGCCTGCATCCACGCGAACTGCCTGGGGAATCTCGGAACTCTTGCACTTCTCAAACGGCAGGCAAATGGTAAACGTCGTTCCCTGCCCCAAGGCGCTTGTAAAGCTCATGGTTCCGCCCATAAGCTCGACCAACTGCTTGGCAATAGACGCGCCCAGGCCAGTTCCCGATGAAGCGCCTTCCACTTGTTGTTCCTCGCGGCTAAACGGCTCGTAGAGGTGCTGTTGAAACTCCTCGCTCATGCCAATGCCGTTATCGGCGATCGTGTATTCATAGACGGGGACACCGTCCACCGGCTCCACCTCGCGGCATGTCAGGCGAACATAGCCGCCCTGGCGGTTGTACTTGACGGCATTACCGGCAATATTGAGCAACAGGCGCTTGAGGTGCGTCACGCTCACCCGGGCATAGGGATGATCAAGAGTCCGTTGGTCGCAGATAATTGTCACCAGGCGCTCCTCGGCTTGGCGCTCCAGAATATCGCACACCTCACGGTTGAGGGCCACCATATCTGTAGGCACGAGATTCAGGTCGACCTGCCCGCTCTCCAAGCGGCTCATATCGAGTGCCTCGTTCGCAAGGTCGAGCAGCAGTCCCGATGCCGTCCAGATCTTTGAGCGGCACTCCGTCTGCTTTTGCAAGTCGTCTGCGTTGGCATTGCCCACCTCGACCATACCGCGAATGCCGTTGATGGGCGTGCGCAGGTCGTGACTCATACGACGCAAAAACTCCGTCTTTGCAGAGTTGGCAGACGAAGCTTCGCGCGCCGCTTTTGCCAGCTTGTCGCCATAGTCGCGCTCCTGCAGCAACAGGTCGGCAAAGCGTTGGCTCTCGGCGCGGCGGCGCACCAACACAACAGTGGCTATAACACCGCCGTAGAGTGCCAACACACTGGCAACAACAGCGGCGACAACCTCAAAGTAACGCTGCGCGGGAGCATAGGTGTACACGTAAAAATCGCGCGCTTTACCAAATGTGCCCAGATACCACTCGCCGTTGGCGTTGACCAATCTGACCCTACCAACCAGGCAACGCTCCTTGATACCGTCGACAATGACGGCATCCGTCGCAGGCAAATCGAACACGCCCGACATGGTGGGCTCGACAGCATTGGTCGCAACGACCTTACCGTCGTTTTCAATCACGATGTTACCGCTATCGATGGTCTCATAACCATCGAGCAAGCTCTGCAGCTTGAGCGTATTGCTCGCGACCGCCTTGGCGCTCTGGTGCCTCACCGCGACAACGATGCCCTCACCGTCCCGCCGGGCCACGCAGCCAATGTCTGCGACCGAGTCGTCCGCAAGCGCAATGCGAGCGGTATAGGACTTAAGCGGATGGGCTGCCACCTCCAGCACAGGTGCCTCTTTGAGATTCGCAGCGAGCGACTCGTAGCCCACGTCATCCTTCGAGGACTCGGACACCAAGTTGCCCGATGCATCCGTTACGATCAGCGCTGTCACATTAAACTGGTCAGCATATTGCTCCAACGTAGCGTTATCCACCGAGCCGTCGCGCTCCATATCGCGCGCCGCCTCTCCGGCGATCTCCATAACGCGAATCAGGTTTTTGGTCGCATAGGCGCTGTTGAACGCATCGCAGGAAAGGCTCTGTGTCGCCACGTAATCGACAACGTCGGCAAAGCGCTGCTCGGCCTGAGCTGTCGTGTAGGCGTAGCTCGTCACGCCGGCAACAATCGAGAGCGCTATCCCCAACAGGACGACGATGAGCCATTCCCGTGCCGAACGATCGCCCCGCTCCTGAGCGGTGTGGTCGGACGCATCAATCATGACAGGCCCTCCACATTCAAAAACGGCGAAGGGTCATCAAAGTACTTTGACACCAGGCGTTCCATGGTGCCATCGGCAAGCATTTCTTGGTAGGCGTGGGTGAGCTTAACGTCAATGCCGCGTGTGTCGTTGAGATCGAAAGCGGTGCCCAAACCAACCTCTAGCAGCGGCTCAGACAGAATGCGATACGTCACGCCATAGTCTTTTTCGTAAGTAAGCAGCGAGGACTCATGCGCGGCGATGGCGTCGACTAGGCCCTCGACAAGCGCCGGGTTCAGGTACGAGCGGTCCGAAAAGCTGTAGAGCTCCTTAATCTGCGGAACGTTTTGGTTGGTGTGATTGAGCAGAATCGATTCGGGCTTGGTGGTGGACTGGACCGCCACGACCCTACCCTCAAGATCGGCAAGCGCGTAGATATCGCTTTCGGGATCGACAGCAACCACCTGTCGGCTCGCAAGGTACGGCCCCGCCCAGCGATACTCGCCTTCGCGGCCCGTCATACTAAAGCTGCCCATGACGCAATCGAGCTCGCCGCTCGCCAGCAGCTCTTTCTTCTTTTCCCAGTCGATCAGCTGGTACTTTGGCTTGTAACCAATGCGGCCCAAAGCCTCGGTCAAAATATCGACATCCAGGCCAACAATATCGCCGTACTCGTTGCTATACACAAACGGTGGATAGAGGTCGCTGCCAACGTTGAGCGTCTTAAGGTTGTCGTCTTTGACCTGCGAGGCGGCTGCGCCTTCTGATGCAGACGCCGCGGCCCCATCATTCGACCCGGAACAGCCAGCTATCGCCACGACAAAGGCGCCCACCACTGCAAGCGCAACAAACAACGATATGGCGGCCGAGCGACGAGGTCTTTTCATCGAGCTCCAGACGATCCTGTTTACAGACTCAAGAGCAAAGATATTAGCAGACAAAACCGCGCTTGCGCTCAATGGTTACAGATGCTTTACCATACGGGGCCTTCCAGCCAATCTGGCAGACAGCCCCGCATGCAGCGCTCACTTACCGTGCATTAAAAACGTAGCGGTCCAGGCGCTCGCACGCCTCCCTTACACGCGAAAGCGGCAGCGCCAGATTCACGCGAATGTGGCGAGGTCCATGGAATGGACGGCCGTCCTGATAGCCCACGCCCACACGTGTGCCCTCGTCGAGCAGCCACTGAATATCGCGGCCACGCTCGCGGCACCACTATGGGAATGCGGACAAATGGCCGGTTAGTCTTGCGCGTCGTTGATAGCGGTTATTGTCAACCTGGCGCCGTCGACCGTAAACGATATGTCGAGCCCGGCGTAAGCCAAATGGTAAATGCGGCTTGGCTCGTGCTTGCTGCCCGCGCGGCGCGGATCCTGGCGAAGGACCTCGACCAAGCCGGGGAGCTTTGCAGGCGGGACCGTATCTTTCAGCGCTTGCGGAAACTCGATGTCGAGCTCTTGCCACGGCGCGTCCTCAATCCAGCCGCCGGTCGCGTCCGGGTGACAGTCTGCAAACGGAATGTAGGGCTTGATATCGTAGATGGGCGTGCCGTCGCGCAGGTCGGCCCCCAACACATGGATGATAGGGCCGTCGTCGGTAAGCTCGACACGATCGAGTTTGACGCAGGTAAGACCGATGGGATTGGGGCGAAACGGACTGCGCGTGGCAAACACGCCCACGCGCTCTGCTCCACCCAGGCGCGGCGGACGCACGGTCTTCGACCACTTGGCGTTGGCGCCGGACCTGTCCTGCGTCTTGGCATCGGCGGCGATATCCTCCGCCGTGCCGCCGGGCGTTCCGTTTTCAAAGCGCCAGAGCAGCCATAGATGAGAGAAGGAGTCCAGGCCCTCAACCGCTGCGTTGGAGGCAAATTCCGGCTCAAAGACGATGCGTCCCTGCAGATGGGGCGCCAAAAAGCTGTTGCGCGGGATGCCGAACTTCTGCGGCAGGTCGGTATGTATGTGTGCAATAGGTTCCATGCCGGTCATTGTACGGCACAGACGCGCGGGCAACAGGCCGCGATTGCCCGTCATCGCCATCTGCATGCAACCAACGGTTGCTTGGAAGGGCACCTGCCGCCGCGTATGCTTAAAGCCAACAACCAGCAGAAAGGAGCCGTTATGGCCTTCGCAGAAAAGCTCATTGCTGTCCGTCGCGCCCATCATCTTACCCAAGAGCAACTCGCCGCCAAGCTCTTCGTCACACGCCAAGCCGTCAGCCGTTGGGAACGCGGCGAAGTCACACCGGGCATCGACATGATGAAGCTCATTGCCGCCATAACCGGAGAACCGCTGTCCCACCTGCTCGAAATGCCCGAGCACTATTGTCAGAGCTGCGGCATGATACTCACGCCCAACGACTGCGGCACCGACGCCACGGGCGCCACGACCGACCATTACTGCAAGTGGTGCTACGAGCACGGCAAGTACACCTACGACACCACGATGGAGGCAATGATCGAGGATTGTGCCCCGCGCCTGGCACAAAACACCGGCATGTCGCTCGACGAAGCCGTCTCGCTCATGGGCGCCGTCCTGCCGCAACTGGAGCGCTGGCGCGCCGTGCAAGAAAATGAAGAGCGCTACGGTGCCGAGGCGCGGGCGCGCCATGGCGATGAGGCTATCGATGCAGCAAACGAAGCGCTGCTGGACATGGACCCCGAGACATGGAACGACATGAAGGAACTTGAACGCGCTGTTCTGGGCCAGCTTTCGATTGCCATGGGCATTGGCGACCCAGAGAGCAACGAGGCTCGTAAGCTTGTGGCGATGCATCGTCGCTGGATTGCTCTCAACTGGGGATGCGAGCCCCAAGACGAGGCGTACCTGGGCCTCGCCCACGGCTATCTTGCCGACCAGCGCTTTGTTGACTACTACGACAAGCCCTGCGGCACCGGAGCCACGGCGTTTCTGGTCCAGGCGATCGAGTCGTCGTTGACGCGCGCATAGACCGCGGTGGCTTTGGGTATTTCAATCAAAACCGCAACCGATTGGAGACCTATGGCTACTAATCATGAGCTCGCGCTGTACGTTATGACCGGCTGCCCGTATTGCATAAAGGTCAAGCGTTTCCTTGCCGATAACGGCGTGACCATTCCCGAGCGCAATATCTCGACCGATACCGATGCCGAGCAGACACTCATCGCCGTCGGCGGAAAACGCCAGGTTCCCTGCCTGTTCATCGACGGCAAACCGCTTTATGAGTCGAGCGACATCATCACGTGGTGCAGGAAAACCTACTCTAGCACGCGCATCCCGTCCGTCCAAGACCCCAACCCATACGGCCCAAACATGTACACCAGCATCCAAAGTCGACATTTTTCGACATCTTTGGATGCTGGCCTACAGCTTTTTGTGGGTAGTCATCGGGGACGTTCTTAAATGACTAGTCGTTAAAAAACGTCCCCAATGACTAGCTAGCTGTGGAAGCGGGCTATGGGCGCAAGTGGCTGCTCGCGAAAGACGCGATCGACGGCGGCGCGGTATTCGTCGACCTTTTTAGTCTTGCGCACGAGCTTGTGGACGGTAGCGGGGTCGGCGAAGGCGCATTTGGCGTAGAACCACCACTCCTTCATGCGAAAGACCGCATTACCGCCAATCTCTTCTGCATATGCCGCAAACAGCGTGTCGTGGAAGCGCTGCAGCTCAGCAGCCGTTGCAGCAGGGCCGCCCTTGACCATGCGAGCCAGCGCGGGGTTCGCAAGCAAGCCACGCCCCAGCATCACATGGCGTGTACCGGGATAGGCCTCAACCAGCGCGTCCATATCCTCAAGATCAAAAATGTCACCGTTATAGGCGACCGGAAACGGCGCGCGCTCCAGCGTCTCGCCATAAAACTCCTTGCGCGGCGTGCCCGTATAGCGGTCCTTTTGTACGCGCGGGTGCACGATCAGCTCTGCCAACGGTATGCGGCAATACAGATCGAGCACGCGCTCGTATTCGTCGTCACTCTCCAGCCCCAGCCTGGTCTTGACCGATACCGGCAACGGCGAGCGTTCGCACACGTCGCTCAAGAACACCTCAAGTTCGTCGAGATTACACAAGAAACCCGAGCCCTTGCCCTTGGCGACAACCGTCCCCGAGGGGCAACCCAAGTTGAGATTGACCTCGCGATAGCCCATGTCGGCGAGCACCTGTGCCGCCCACACAAACTCGTCCGCGTTCTTGGACATCAGCTGAGGCACTACGTTAAGCCCCTGGTTATTGGCAGGATCGATCTCCTTAAACGCCTTGCCGCCAAAGCGGTTGCCCACCCGCGGCGGCGGCAAAAACGGCGTGTAATAGCAATCGAGTGCGCCGAAGCACTCCGCATGCACGCGACGGAACACATGCCCGGTAATCCCCTCCATAGGGGCAAGCGAAAGAATCATCTACTCTTCTCTCATGTCAACGGATGTGACAAAGGAACCGCCCCCTTGTTACATGCATTATGCCTTGTGCTCCAGATGATTCACAAGGCAGAGGCAGCAGCTTGACGATAATCACCCTTCCATCCGGCGCCTCATGCAACGAAGGTGAATGGTTTTCCGCGAAGTGAACGAGTGAAATCGGACCCTCGATGCATCGACACTTTTGGAAGGCCAATTCCTGCGGTTTTATCACTCAAATCCTGCGGTTTTAGCGTCGAAAAATGTGGGTGCTTCAGGGGTCCAAATTAGGTCGTTCACTTCTCGGGAAACCATTCACCTTCGATTTGCTGTTTGTGGGCATCGGCAGCGGCTTCATGCTCCAAAAGACGACGTTCGCGATCAAACGATCACCAACAGCATGCTGTTGACCGCTATGTCTGAACAACAGACACCCTCCACTCATCTATACTCAAGAGCGTGTGCGCATCGCCCAAAAACGATGAGAGTCGAGGCCCCCATGCAGCAGCTCACCGAACAAGAAAAGAGACGCATCCAGCGGTACTGCACATACCCCAAGATCGCAGCGACCGCACTCGTCATGTCGTTCGCAGCATGCCTGTTGATGTTGCCGCTCCAAATGATCAACGATATCGCGTTCCACCAAAAGGAATTCCAACCCGCGGGCATATATACCGCCATCGCACTCACCGTAATCGAACTCGCCATCTTTTGCTATTGCGCTCTTGCGCCGCGCTTTGGAATGCAGGGCAAACAGTGGAAGGAGCTGCAGAGCAAGCTTGCGGTAGCCCAAACCAACAAAGACCGCTCCGCGGAGGTCGCCGGCGTACTTGCCACGCAAGCTGCCGGCCGCCTGCTCAAGAACAGCGACAACGATCTCGCGCGCAATCTGGGCGGTGCCGCCGAGGTCGCCAGCGCCGTGGGGGCAGTCACCACGGCGGCAGACGTGCTGGCCGAGACCTCGAGCAATGCCGAGGCCATGGCAAACGCATACGGTGTGACGATTCCAAGCGTCAAGAAGCAGATCATAGCTCTCGCGGTGTTGCCCGCCATTGTGCTGCTTGGCGTCTACATCCCTCAGTTTGTCCAGGGAAATAACGAGCTTCAGGTAAGAAAGGCTGCAGCCGCCGAGCAGCTCGCCATCGCGCAGGATGCCTTGGAGCCCGTGTGCGAACGCGTCGCCGCAGACGACCCGTACGAGTCGTATCACGACTACGGCTACCGCATTATCGGCTATCTGCGCGATAATGACCTCGGCGCTCAAGCAGTCTATGTCTACCTTTCTTTTGATGCAGACGGCATGCTCACGGACGTCGATTACACCAGTCAGATCGACCCCGAGGCAAGCCCTGCAGACAACCTCGCCCGCGCCGAGCAGGATATCGCGACGCTCTGCGCCCCGCTCAACGGGTTGGACATTTCCGTTGCCGCACCGGACCTCCTCACGCCATGCAGCCTGTCGGATGATTTTAAACAGGCATTTTTAGCCGGATCCCTATATGAAGAAATCAGCATCAAGACGGAGGACGAATCTATCAAGTCGTACTACACCTTTGACACCGAGCCCAAGGAAGAGTTCGACGAATACACCCATCCGGAAATTAGGCTCATGCTCTCTGCAAAGAAGAACTAAAGGCTTACGCTCTAATTGCCGCTCGCAAACATCGTCTATATCTCGAGGTCTAATACTTTTCCAAGAAGTGAACGACCGTTTTTGGACCCCCGAAGCATCGACATTTTTAGACGTCAAACCCGCAGGATTTGGCTGGCAAAACCGCAGGAAATTGCATCTCAAAAGTGTCGACGCTTCGGGGGTCCATTTTGACTCGTTCACTTCTCGAAAAAGTATTAGACCCCGATTCCGCAAGGCCCTCAATGTGACAAAGGGACCGTCCCTTGTCACATTATTCAGAGCGCAGGGCCTCCACGGGATCCTTCCTGGACGCGCTGCGGGCGGGCAGCAGACCGGCAACGACCGTCAGTAACACCGAAATCGCAATGAGCACCAGCGCATCCTGCACGGGCAGGCTCATCAGATTGGGTACCTGTTTGGCAGCAAGCGCCCAGGCATTAACCGGAAAGCTCACGAGCACCACGACGACAATGGCAAAGACGCCGGCGATAAGGCCCTCGATAAAGGTCTCGGCATTGAATACGTTGGCCACGTTGCGCTTCGACGCGCCGATCGCGCGCAGGATGCCAATCTCCTTCTTGCGCTCCAGCACGCTGATGTACGTGATGATGCCGATCATGATGGAGCTCACCACCAGGCTGATGCTCACAAATGCGATGAGCACCAAGCTGATGGTGTTCACGATGTCGGTTACCGAACCCATGATAATGCCCATGTAGTCGGTGTACGAGATTGCCTGCTCGTCGTGGCCGGCGGCTTTGACCTGCTTGTTATACGCATCGATGTGATCGAGTACGCGCTCCTTGGCCTCAAAGTCGCGCGGGAAAATCTTAACCGAGATGGGATCTGCCTCATCCGCATAGCCCAACGTGGTCAGATTGTTATCGTAGGTGAGCTGCGACGCCTTGGCATAGCTCATCATGAGCGAACTCAGGTCCTCGGCGTCCATGTTGAAATGGATGGCACGAGCAAAGGCGCTCGCATCCACACGCATAGCGCTCGCCAGGTTGGTAAAACTCGAAGACATCTGCGTCGCCATCTGATCCATAAGCCCTGCTGCGCCCGCCTTGAGCTGGGACGATACCGTCGTCGCAATCTGCTCGCTGATCGTCTTCATGACCTGATCCATAGCCTGCTGCAGATACGGAGCCAGCTGCTTTTGCACATAGTCGGTCATCGCCTGCTGCAGGCGCTCGGCCAGGGCATCGCCGCCCAGCGCCCTGAGCTGAGCCAGGCATTGCTGGGCTGCGGCATCATTCTCAAGATACGACGAGAACGCGGCGGCGAGCTTCGACGCGTCCTTAAGATCTTCGGGCGACAGCGCCTTAAACTGATCAGACTGCAAAAAGCCCTCAAACAGTTGGTTGGCAAGCGTTCCCACCTGCTGCATTTGCTCGGGCGTGAGCTCCAGACCGTCAAAGATGCCCGAGAAATCTGGGGCCGGTGCTTTTGCCATGATGCTGCTGAAGTCGATGTCCTTGCCAACGCCCGAAAGGTCAATATCCAGGCCCGACAAATCGATGCCCGAAAGATCCATGCCACCGGCAGCACCCGAGAGTGCAGATGCATCGAACGAGAACGCGCTCTTCAACGCCGCCTCGTCCACACTGAACATGCTGCCCAGATCCACGCCCTGCTTGGCCTCGCCCTGCAGTTCATCGAAAGACTTGCCCGTAAAGACATCCGTCTCGGAATGCGTAAGCTGCTCTTTTACGATCTGCGAATTGGCGGCGCGCTCCATAAGCTGGCGAGTCAGCGCATGCGTATAGGCAATGCCCGGAGACAACGCGCTCGCATTGGCCGTCTCGTTCGGTCGCACCACGCCCACAATGCGCACGTCAATACCGTCAGTAACCTTGGCGGCCATAAAGTCGGCATCGCCAGACATGTCGGTCCACATGCCGGTCTCTTCGTTTTTGCGATAGGCATCGGCCGGCGACAACACTTTAAACGCCGTGGACAGCGCGTCGTCGTAGGTAAAGTCGCTGCCGGTCTTGGGCGTCTCGACCTTGCCGTCGGCCGTCATGGCGCTGTTAACCAGGCCGTTGAGCTCATCGATTTCCAGCGCACCGATGCTGTAGAGCGTGTAATCGCCCACCGTGCCACGGCTCGAAAGCACCATCACGGCTTCGTTAGCAGACGTAGGCCAATGCCCCGCCACGACATCGTACTGGCTGTCGAGCAAGCTCTGGTCGTCAATCATCTCGTTAAAGACCGAGGTTCCCATGGACTCCATGCTCACCGTTGCTGCCGAGCTCGCGCCTCCGCTCATGGCCTCGGTCATGGCGTTGGGCACCAGACGCACGGGTTTCTCGTCCCCCTTGCCCGCTCGATAGACAACCGGCGTCACGCCATAGCCGTACTGAATGGCGTTGACCTCTTTATCGATGCCGTCGCCACCGGCATCGAGCCATGCCTTAAAGCTCGTCATGTCGTTGGACTTAACGCTCGCAAACATATCCTTTACGGCCGTGACCACGGGGATTTTATCGGTTCCCTGAGCCTTGCCGTCGGTGCCGTCGTCGGACGAATCCTCGCCGTTGGACGTATTGTCATCCGTGGCCCCCTGTCCGCCCATCATGGCCGACAGGTCGTAATCCTGTTTGGAAATCGTGAGCGGGTAGCTCGAGAGCGTATCCTCCTCGACCTTTTTGATGTAGCCGTTTACGCCGTTGGACAGCGCCAGAATCGCCGCGATACCGATAATGCCAATCGAGCCCGCAAAGGCCGTCATGGCCGTACGTCTCTTCTTGGTCATAAGGTTTCGGGCAGAAAGCCCCAGCGCCGTCACAAAGCCCATCGAGGTTTTGCGCGTAGGCTTAGCCTCGCGACGCGCAGCATTAGCAGCATCGAAGGGGTCGGAATCGTCGGTGATCTTGCCGTCCGCCAGATTGACGATGCGCGTGGCGTACTTGTACGCCAGCTCGGGATTGTGCGTGACCATGATGACCAGACGGTCGCGCGCAACGTCCTTGAGCAAATCCATAACCTGCACGGATGTCGTTGAGTCCAAGGCGCCGGTCGGCTCGTCAGCCAGCACAATCTCGGGATCGTTAATCAGGGCGCGGGCAATGGCCACGCGCTGCATCTGTCCGCCCGAAAGCTGGCTCGGACGCTTGTTAATGTGCTCGTCCAGGCCGACTTTCTCCAACGCCTTGCGCGCACGTTGGCGGCGCTCGGCATGCCCCACGCCCGTGAGCGTAAGCGCCAACTCCACGTTTTCCAAAATGCTCTGATGCGGAATGAGGTTATAGCTCTGGAACACAAAGCCGATGCGATTATTGCGATAGGCATCCCAATCGCGGTCGTTGAAGTCCTTGGTCGAGATGCCGTCGATCAGCAGATCGCCCGAATCGAAATGATCGAGTCCACCGATGACGTTGAGCATCGTAGTTTTACCCGAACCCGAGGGACCCAGAATGGCTACGAACTCGTTATCGCGAAAAGACAGGCTTACGCTGTCGAGCGCTACCTGCGTAAACGACTGCGTAACGTACCTTTTGCAAATAACTCTGAGATCCAGCATGGACGGCAACCTCTCCCCCGCCGTTCGCATCCAACGCGTTTGACCTACTCTATCAGCTTTTTTGCCGGTACCAGCAAGGAATGTAACGAACAAAAATGTAACGAACAAAAAACGGGACGGCACGCCGCATGGCGCACCATCCCGCACATAACATCGAAGGTGTGACAAAGGGACTGCCCCTTTGTCACACCTTTGTCGCATTCGAACCTACTGTTCGCTCTTCGCGAGTGCCTGATCGATCAGTTTGTTGAGCGCCTCACGCTGCTCAGCAGAGTTGATACCGCCCATGATCGGCTCTCCCACGATGTTGCCGTTCTGGTCGATCACATAGGTGGTCGGGAACGAGTACAGGTTGGAGGTGAACTTTCCGGCCTCGCTGTCCGACTTAAACCAGATGTTTTTATACGTCACGCCCTTCTTGGAAAGCACGTCCTTGGCATCGGCCACCTCGTCTTTTTTGCCGTCGAGCGTAAAGGAATTAACGCCCACGACCTGGCCGCCCTTCTCGGCAAGCTCCTTGTTGAGCTTCTCCAGATCGCCCAGCTCTCCCACGCACGGCTTGCAGGTGGTAAACCAGAAGTTCATGACGGTGACCTTGTTCTTGGAGAACAGCTCGTCGCTGTTTACATCGTTGCCGTCCAAGTCCTTGCCCTTAAAGCTGGGGAACTTCGTCTCCCCGCTCTCGCCGTTGGTCATGCCTGCGGTCGAGGCATCGACGCTCTCCCCCTCGCCGGGCGTGCTGCCGCATCCGGGGAACTCCTTCTCCAGCGCCATGAGCTTGTCCTCGATCTCCTTGATCTGCTGCGCACCGGCCTTGAGCGTCTTAAGCTCATCCGCCGTGAACTCATCCTTGGCGCCGTCGATGGTCTTGAGCAGGAAATCGCCGTAATTGCTGCCGTCCTCAATCATTGCCGAGTCTTTATTTGCCGCATTGAATACCTTTTCCCACAGCGCGTTATCACTCGAAAAGATCTCGTTCTCCTTCTGCATGAGCTTCGCATACAGTTCGGCGGCCTCGTCGGCATTGGTCGGCTTCTGCGCAGTGAGTTCTGCGATCTTAGGATCGGAGCTCGTAGATTCGCCCGCATTGCCACCGGGCGCCGAACATGCCACAAGGCACAAGGCCAATACCGGCACCATAAACAGGGCCGCAATCTTAGAAAGCTTCATGGTCATTCCTCCGTTTTGTCGAAGCTTGTTTACTTTTTATCGGCGGTCAAGGGGAGCTTTTCCGCCGACACATCCAGGCCATAGCGATAGCTGATGGCATCGACAGGACAGGCCCCGATGCACTTTCCGCACCGGATACATTCGGCATGATTGGGCGCGCGGACCACATCAACGTCCATCTGACAAACCTTTGAGCACTTGCCGCACGAGACACATTTGCATGCATCGACCCGGATCCCCAGTAGGGATACCTTATTCATGAGCGCATAGAATGCGCCGAGTGGACAAATCCATTTGCAGAAGGGGCGGTAGAACAAAACGCTCAGCACTACCACGGCAATGAGAACGGCAAGTTTCCAAGTAAAGAGATGTCCCAACGCAGATCGAATGCCGGCATTGGCAATGGCCAGCGGAATGGCGCCCTCGAGCACGCCCTGCGGACAGATGTACTTACAAAAGAACGGGTCGCCCATGCCCACGTCGTTAACCACCAAGACGGGCAGCAGCACCACGGCAAACAGCAGCACGACGTACTTGATGTACGTGAGCGGCTTGAGCTTTTTCGTGGAGAACTTTTTGCCGGGAATCTTATGAAGCAGCTCCTGCAGCCAGCCAAACGGGCACAGAAAGCCGCATACAAAGCGTCCCAGCAGCACGCCGAGCAAAATGAGCGTACCGGTGACGTAGTAAGAAAAGTTGAACTTGGATGAACCTACCACCGACTGGAACGACCCGATGGGGCACGCACCCGATGCCGCGGGGCACGAATAGCAATTAAGTCCAGGTACGCAGACTGTTTTTCCCGCGCCTTGATAGATGCTTCCTTTGGCAAAGTTTGGCAGGTGAATATTGGTGACCAGCGTCGCCGCCGCCTGAATGAATCCGCGAAATCGGGCCAAAACATGCGACGCAGTGTTTTCTCTTTTATCCAATTCCGATACACTCCAAGCACAGCCTAATCGCTTTGGCCAGCACGGCATCCGCCTCGCCACGCATAACACCAAAGCACACCATGGCAATTCCGACGATCAACAAAGCGACCTGTACCATGGGTTTTACCGCTTTGAACAACTCGACCACTCCTTTCGTTACGCGACCATTGGACCATATCGACTATAAAATCCGTGTTAAGCGCGATTTGGAATGTGCAAGGAGACTGTTATGCGTATTTTGATCGTCGAGGACGAGCAGGCGCTGTGTGACGCAATCGCGCGCAGCTTGCAAAACTTGGCGTACAGCGTCGATTGCTGTCACGACGGACAGGAGGCGCTCGACCTACTGGACGTTGAGGCCTTCGACCTCGTGATACTCGACCTCAACCTTCCCCATGTCGACGGCATGACCGTACTCAGGGAACTTAGGAAAACTGACTGCGAGACCAAAGTGCTGATTCTGTCCGCACGTGGCGAAGTATCCGATAAAGTCGCCGGACTCGATGCCGGCGCCAACGATTACCTCACCAAGCCGTTTCATCTGGACGAGCTTGCGGCAAGGATCCGCAGCCTCACCCTCAGACGCTTCGCACAAAGCGACATAGTATTAACCTGCGGAAAGCTCAGCTTTGACACCAAGGCGCGCATCGCTTCCGTGGACAGCGAGGCTTTATCTCTTACGCGCAAGGAAACGGGAATCTTGGAATACCTGATGCTTAATCAGGGGCGTCCGGTAAGTCAAGAGGAGCTTATCGAGCACGTTTGGGATAGCAGCGTGAACAGCTTTAGCAACGCAACCCGCGTTCACATCTCGTCACTCCGCAAAAAGCTACGCAGCGCTTTGGGATACGACCCGATTCGCAATCGGATTGGAGAGGGCTACGTTATGGAGGATGGCGAATGAAAAGGCTTTCGCTGCAATGGCGCATAACGATTATGACGGCACTGCTGACGTGTGCGGCGTGCGTGCTGACGAACTGCCTGGTCGGCTATACGGGCATGCGCTACATGGATGCCATCGGCAGTGACATCTCGGCCTTTAACGCAACCGGCGAAGATTCGCCCCAGGCGTTCGACCCAACGAAAGCGGGCCTCTATGACAAGGTCACGATCGTCGTAAACGACGCACAGGAGTCTTTTGGCACGACAGCCTGGTACATCACGGCTGGAGTCACACTCCTTGGCGGCGCGCTGGCATACTTTGTGAGCGGCCGTGCACTCAAACCGCTACGGGCTTTTGCAGCCCAGGTTGAGCGTGTGCAGCCTGACAACCTAAGCGAAATCAGACTCAATGAAGATGTGCCCACCGAGCTACAACGATGCAGCGCTTCTTTCAACGACATGATCGCTCGTCTTGGCGAAGGGTTCTCTGCACAGCGTCAGTTTACCGGCAACGCCGCACACGAGCTGCGCACCCCGCTCGCCCTTATGCAGGCACAGATTGAACTATTCATCTCCGAGCACTCCGGCTTGCAACCCGAAACAGCCGAGCTGCTCGGCCTGCTACAAGAACAAACCGAGCGGATGTCGCGGATGACCAAGGTATTGCTCGAGATGAGCGAGCTCCGCAGCGTTCCTTGCGAGGACGATGTTGAACTTGGCCCCTTGTCCGAAGAGGTCCTCACCGACCTTGCACCACTTGCCGAAAATAAAGGCATAGCCCTCAATTGTGCTGGAGACGCTTTAGTAATCGGGAGCGACACGCTCCTCTATCGGCTGGTGTTTAATCTGGTCGAAAACGCCATCCGTTACGGCCGCTCCGGCTCGACTGCCAGCGTCTCCATCAGCGACAGCGACAGCCACGTGCTCCTACGAGTCAAAGATGAGGGCCCGGGAATACCCAAGAAGTACCGAGAGAGCATCTTCCAGCCGTTCTTTCGTCTAGACAAATCCCGCAGCAGGGCATACGGCGGCGCAGGACTCGGACTAGCGCTCGTTTGGGAGATTGTGGCGCTTCACGGTGGCACGGTAGAGGTCGAAGCAAGTTCCGAGAACGGAACCACCATGCTCGTAAGCCTTCCAAAACGATCTGCAGCGTTAACCGAACAGTAAAACTAGAACGAGGCCCAGTGGGTCCCGCCCTTACAAAACCCGAAGGCTTTCCATGTGTCTGTACTATGAGCCGTTGGGGAACCAGATGTCAACCAGCATGCCGAGCTCAGTCACCTCATCCTAGGGAAAGGAGCAAAGGGGCGTCACTGCTTTTGACGGTGCTCTTAGCTACAGTAGACCTTCCACGAAAGGTTTGAGCTTGTCGAGCATCGCGTCGCTTCTGATGACTGTACCTAAATCGAGGTGCTCACTCTTCTCCTTCGTAATCGTCTGAGTGATTACGCCCATGAACAGCAGCCTGGAGCCGATGGCAATTCCGTCGGTCGTGGGATAGCTGCCCTGGTTGAGGATGAAGGCGGGACTGCCGCTGGAGCCCTCGAATACAGATGCGTCAACGAGGAACTCGCGCTTACCCTTGTAGTCGTTCCAAGCGGGCGTGGAAGTCCAGCCTTGCCTGATGAGGGGGGTCTTGTTGTAGTCGTCATAGAGCCCGCTGGGGTATCCGATAAAGGTGATTTGCTCGAGCGCCGCCAAATTGTCCAGCACACTCTTCTTCGGGATGAGTCCAGAGTCGATGGATCGGTAGAAGGGCCTCTTCCCGTTTTCTTCAAGCATGCTGAGAACAGGGGCCACCGGCATCGCAACCAAGTCGAGCTCTCCGAGCTTCTTCCCCTCGATGAATGACTTGTCGAAGTTCACGCTGATGGTCTCGCGTGACGGGGCGTCACCTTCGGCTAGATTGATGACGAAGCGACCCTGAATCACATCCTTGAGGACATGGTGGTTGGTAATGAGCAGGGGCACTTTTCGCCCGTCTTCAAGGTCATAGGAAAAGAAGAATCCTGTACCCGAGACGCCCGTGCCTTCGGTAGTAATGCCCACGATGGGGACCGTGGTAAAGAGCAGCTGCGTGCTCGTATCATTAATGTTCATCGGTCTTGGTCTCCTTGTCATCGGGATCCGCCAGGTGTTCTAGGACGCGCTCGGCCAGATCAGATTTGCCCTGCTTCTCTTCTTTTCGGATAAAGATAAAAGCGACAAAGAGTCCTACTGCGCCACACGGTGCTACGCAGAGCATCAAGATACCGGGCAAAGATGCGAGATTGACAGATGACGACAAACCCCCGAGAAACCAGCCCAGGAACGTTGTCGCAAGACCTAAAAGGATGTCAGGTTTGTAGGAAGGGCGCTCCTGCTTGGCCTGAAGGAGCATCTCCCTTGCTTTTCTCAGGTCGCTGTCGCGCTGTCCGACGTATGATTCCTGCAGGTATTCATTGGGGATGCGAACCTCGTGGTCCTGGCGCACGGCGACGTGCTCCCGGTCATTTATGAGGTGGATGCCGTTACTTGCCTCTCCAACGCTAGCATTGTCGCCCATGTGCTCGAATACGCTGTCGAGGTCAGCCCACCTGACTCTATGGGCAAGCGCCTGGTCTTGTGGTGGGTTCTCTTGACCTTTCTCCACCAGATCTCCTTAGAACAAGGTCCTAGCGTCTTGCGGAAGTTTATGGTCACAGCAGAGACACCATGGTTCAACCAATATATCGATGGATAGATTATACCGTGCGGCTGATATGGCGACCAAGGGATGCTGCCGGCACGGCTGTGGGGTGCTAGTGACTTGCAGATTGCTGGCGACAGGCTACTAATAGCGGCATGGCTTTGCTGTTGGCTCACTCCGCCGCCCGCCTCACGGCGCCGGGGGTTTCTCGGCGCAGTGAGGCGGCATCGGTTGTTCTAGCTGTTCTGTGCCAATAGGTTGTTTACACCCGGGTAGTGACAAATAGGGAGGGCTCCCACATGCTGTGAGTTGTCTAGACGAACAGCAGAGGAGCCCTCCCATGGAGCAACATCCTAACGCAAGGCTCACCCCGAGGGGGCGCGAGACGCTCGTCTCGCGCATAGAGTCCGGCCTCGGCGTCGCCGAGACCGCGCGTCAGATGGGCGTCAGCCGCCAGACGGCGAGCAAGTGGCTGCGCCGCAGCAGGTCCGGAGAGCCCATGTCCGACCGCAGTAGCCGCCCGCGCAGGCTCGCGAGGTCCACGCCGCGCGAGATCGAGAACCGGGTCCGCGAGGCGCGCTCGTCACTGCCGCTCGCCCCGCCCGGGCTGGCGCCGGGCGCGCTATGCTTAGGGAGCGGTGGGCGCCTCCGGAGCAGCAGGGGACTCGGACGCGGTGATGCCGGAGGTGTCGATCTCGCCCAGATTGGCGAGCTGCTCGATGAGGGGGAGGCCCATCGGGTCGTCCACCTCGACGCCGCCGAGCACGATGGTGCTGTCGCGCGTGTCGATTTGGGTTGTGAACACGGCCGGGTCGAAGCCCGAAGCGATAAAGCCAATGCCCGCGAGGACAACACCCGCGGCAACGAGCCCGCCCGCCACGGCGAGGTAGATCTTCTTCGCGCTGGTCATGGTACTCACTCCTTTCTACGCCGCGAGATGCGCGGCAGCGCCGCCCTTCTCGCCCTTGCCCTTCCAGAAGGGCGAGGCGGCCTTCCTCGCCCAGAGCGCCGAAAGGCGCGCAATTTGTTTTGCGGCGGCCCAAGCGCCAGCACCAACGAAGAGCGCCACGCCGACGAGGCCGAGCCCCACGCCCGCCGAGGCGAGGGCGTACGGGAAGTGGCCGATGGTGACGCCGCTTACGGCAAGCAGGAGCTCAACTACGCCCACGCCCCCGAGTGCCGCCGCGACGATCCACACGCAGAGTGCCAGCAGCCAGATGCAGATATAGACCGTGACGGCCACGGCGGCGAAGGCGGCGAGCAGTGGCACCCACACCGGGGAGCCCACGATGGTCAGCACCCACAGCAGCGTGGTGCTGCGCCGGCGCGTCCTCGCGATCGCGCGCGGCACGGCGGGCAGGTCGTCGAGCGTGGCCTCCGCCACCTCGCCGGGTGTGCCCATGGCGGCCACGGCCTCCTCCTCGCTCATACCGTCCTCCATGCGGTCGGCGATGGCCTCCGCATAGAACGCCTTGGTCTCCTCCACCTGCTCGGCCGGCAGGCAGGCGAGCAGCTCGCCCAACCGGCCCAGAAACTCATCGCGCGTCATGGTGCGCCCCCTCAACGTATGCGTAAATCTCCCGTACGGACGGCCACTCGGCCAGGAACTCCTCGATGCGTGCTCGCCCGTCGTCCGTGATGCGGTAGTACCGGCGCAGCCGCCCGTTGTGCTCGGCGGAGCGCGCCGTGATGCACCCGGCTTTCTCCAGGCGCTTGAGCAGCGGGTAGAGCGTCGACTCCGTGAGCCCCATGCTCGCCGGTACGTCCTTCACGATCTGGTAGCCGTAGGACTCCTCGCCGGAGACGGCCGCGAGCACGCAGGCCTCCAGGAAGCCGCGCTTCATCTGTGCCTCCATCCGCACACCTCCTCTCGTCATATACTATGCTATACACACTATACGATGCAAGGTATTAGACGTCAACTCTCATCGCGAAGATTCTCCGGCCCCTGCGCGCTGCGAACGTGATGTCGCGGGGCGGTTGGCATTATGCATGAAACGTCAAGTAACGCTCTTTTGATCCACTTCCACTCGGCCCCATTCGCCTTGTACAACGCCCCCTTTCAACCTTGGGTTCAAGAGAGCCGCTAGGCTGGACGTGCCGGACGGTAAAGTCCTGGACGCCATGGTGAACTTCTCCGATGCCATGGGGGTCATGGGTCTACGCCGATGGAGTCCCACGTACGCGGCAGGGCTCGCCCGTCACCGCTGGTCGCCGGACGGTCCCCACGCCCCGCTCGCCAACGCGCAGGCGACAGCAGCAGTCCAGCGCTGGCTGGAGACGCCGGAATGCCCAGAAGATGCGTTTCCCATCGCTGCGGCAGAGCTTTTTGCAGGGGTGGCAGTTTTTCTATATCCCAAGGCCAGATAGGCTTCGGTAGCCACCTTGGAAGCATCGCCAATAGACTCTTCCTTTATACGTTCGGCATAATCGTAGGCGATACCCACAAATTCCAGTCCCGAGCAACAGGAGTACAATTGCTGCAATTGTTGCCAGCTGTTGGGAGATGGAAGATGGACTGCGATGGCTACCCGCGCATTCCCATGCCGTTGATGTGCACCGCCTTTGTGCCGGGGCAGATTGACGCTGCGGTTGCAGGCATTTCCGACCCCGATTCACGCACCATCGCCACGGCAGAAGCGCTGTACTTTCGCGGACAGGCCACGCTCGCTGCCAAGACGGCGCGCCCCTATCTTGACGCCACCGATCCCGCACTGCGCTATTCCGCATGCCTTATCTGCGGATATGCCAGTCTGTCGCTCAACCGTATCGCCGACGCCCGCCGGTGCCTTGCTGGCATCCTCGATACGCCGGCCGACGAGGAATCGCCCGCCGTCCACGCCACGCATATCCTGTTCGCCTCGGCCGCGAGTGTCCTGCTGCACTTGCCTTCCCCGTATTCTGCTGAAGAGTTTTATCCACTTGCGGCGCATCTGCCCGAAGGCCTGCGCCTATTCGCCAGCTACGTGATGGCGCACGCCTTGTACCTGCGCGGCGATTACGGCCGCAGCCTGGGCATGGCGGAAAACGCCCTGATTATGAAACAGGGAAGCTATCCCATCTCGGAGCTGTTCCTGCACCTGGCAGCTTCCATGGCATGCATGAGCCTCAAGGACATCGACGCCGCAAAAACGCACTGCGGAGCTGCTTGGAACGTTGCGCGCCCCGACGGCCTTGTCGAACTTATCGGCGAGCACCACGGCCTTTTGCAGGGGCTTATCGAGGCGTGTCTAAAAACGCAATACCCTGACGACTTCGCACGCATCATCGAGATTACGTATCGATTCAGCTACGGCTGGCGGCGCATCCACAACCCCGATTCGGGCGAGGACGTGGCCGACGATCTAACGACCACGGAATTCACCATGGCCATGCTCGCCTGTCGCGGGTGGACCAACGCCGAAATCGCACGCCATATGGGAGTATCGCCGGGCACCGTCAAAAACCGCCTATCAGGAGTGTATGCCAAGCTTGGTATCGGAACTCGCGCCGAGCTGGTTGCCCACATGTTGCGCTAGCGGCCAGACTGCCCGGCGTATCGAAAGCACTCCGGGGGCCTAGCGCTTTCGCGCGCTCAAATTGGACATTTTGACCCTCGAACGGCACTACCGCCACGGGGCACCTTCTCGCAAAATTGGATTATTTCCACCGATACCTGCGGGATGGGAGCCAAAGATGCTTGATCGCCGTTCGTTACTTGTCGCCGGAGCGTCCTCGCTGGCGAGCATTATGTTGCCTCGCGTGCCGGGAAGCGAAAATGCCTTCCTGCTGCCGTTCGCGCCCACCGCGGCCCATGCCGACGAAGAAGACCCCTTCAAGGTCCTGGTGCTCTCGCGCACCATGTTTGGTGTGGTTGTGATCGACGTCGCCAACAAGAATATGCCCATCAAGGGAGCCCAGGTCACGCTCGCGTCGCGTTATGCCGCGGGCAAGCAGCTCTCCGCCACTACCGACGACGAGGGCACGGCCATCTTTGAGGTCGCGCCTCTTTCGGAAGGCTACGTGGACGAGGCAACGCTTCTCGACGCGTACGACTTTAACGGCGGCATCTCCATTAGCATGGCGGGCTACCGTGATGTCGAGATTCCCCTTGCGCGTATCCAGGGCGGCACCGCCATAACCGCGCCCACGCGTCCGCTTTCCGACGGCGAGCCGTACTTCCGCCAGCTCACATTCGACGAATGGGACATCCAGTACGCTGAAGCCACGTTCATGACATTGCCGAAGGACGACACGGCAAACGAGCAGCCCGATACGCACGCCTTTACCGTGCAGGCACATCTGCCACAGGGTGGACAGGCAACGCTGCGCATCAACAAAGTGACGCCTGCCGCGGGCAGCTCACCCGAAACCTTCACGCAGATTGGCCAAGTCAAGGCCAGCGCATCGGGTGCGGATAATCTGGCAACGTTCACGCTTGAAGACACGTTCCTCGATGCAGCTTCGGGCCTTCTGGAAGAAGGGTGCAAGCTGCGCTTTGTCCTCGACTACCAGGGCAAAACCTACACGCTCTCATCCCCTATGGCCGTTGTTACCGCGCCGGCGGCAAAGGCGGAATCCGGATCGACCACTATCGTCCCCACTACCATGGACCAAGAGATCACTCCGTTTGATTTCCCAGCGGCGTTTCCCGGCATCGGCGGCAATAAGTTCACGTGCTGGATGCCCTCGTTCCCCGTTTTGTTCGATTTCTCGTTTGCTGGGTACGTGCTGTTTGGCGGAGGATACAAACCGGTCGGCTACATGAACGATTCGGGCAATCCGGATCCGGAGTACTGGAAGAAGTCACCGCGCGAGTCGGGTGCCAAGCAGGCAAACCGCTACCTCGACGAGATGGAGGGGAAGTGGAATCAGTACAAGAGTATGAGTGCCGGTTCGGGAACCGATCCAAGAAACACTAAGCTCCTTCGCCACCATTGCACGCTGCTGTTCACGATGGATATCGCCACACAGCTGTACGGCTCGCTCGCCTACGATTGGGTGGGCAAAACCTGGGGTAACAACAACGACCCCGCATACGGCAATATTAAGGCACTCTTTCAAGTAAGAACCGACCTCAATTGGACCGAGCAGTTTACCCTAGGACCGGTGCCGTTTTTCCTAAACGTCAACCCCTGGGTGCTGGCGAAGCTGGCGCTCGCCGTGGGTGCCCACACGCACGGCAGCGGCGCGGCGTTTTTTAAAAACATTTCGCTCGACTATTCAAACACCTCGGGCTCGTTCACCATCCAGATCGGGCTTGCCGTCACCTTTGGCGCCGGCGTTGCAGGCGTCGCTTCGTCTGCCGTGCGCGGCGCCGCATCCCTCACGCTGTTCATTGGGTACGAGAAGGCAGATGGACACCAGCTTCCGCGACTGCGCGTAGGTGCAGACGTCGATGTCGATGTGATACTCCAGTTCGTAATGTTCAAGTGGACCACCAAGGCTTGGTCGGGGTCGTGGCCCACACTCCTCGATTCGTGGAATATGTCGGTGAACAATGGCAACCAGTATGTGCTCCAGCGCTCTGAGCTCGCATTGGGTGGAGATACGCCTTACACGTTGGATGCCCGCTTCGGCACGCCCAGCAACATCGAGGCGGGCGGCGTGCCGCAATTTATCGCATCGGCCACCATCGTCACCAACGCCGAGCTGCTCGCACGCGCCGAGGTTAAGGCCGCTGTCGTAAACGTCGCGCCCGTCGTACGCGATTGGGATCAAGCGGTCACGCGCATTGAGCTCGAGGCGGATGCAGAAAGCGACGACACGGGACAGATCGAGCATTTCGTCCATGCACTGATAGAGAACGACGAAAACGCCGCGACGATGTATAAGTACACCTATATCGGGCAGGCGAAGGACGCCGCTGCGGACCCCAACGCCAATTCTGCTGGTGTATCGGAGGACGAGCGTGGCGGCATCAAGCCCTCGAGTGACAACGTGCTGTTTGCTGGCGTGCTCAGCGAAGCCCACATGAAGCTGGCAATGATTGCCGGCGTAGAATGTCTGTTCCGTATCGCCTCGGTGCGCTACGGCGACAATGGCCGCTCGCGCCTAGTGGTGCACACAAAGGCAAACGGCACGTGGTCCGCTCCCACGCCCGTGGACTTCCCCCTTGGGTTTGGCGAGGGCGACGTGGAGCGCAGCGGCATATTCGATTACGACTTCGACGTGGTGGAATATACAGACGGGAGGGGAAACCAAGACGCCTACGTGCTGCTGGTCTCGGGCGAGCGCCCCGCCGGCGACAACACCCATTTCGATACGGCGAGCACATCCGGCATGCTGTCCGTTGTGCGCCTGCGCATCAGCAACGACGGAGTTCGCGTGGTATCGCACACGTCGTGGCGCAGCATCTCGCGCGGCCGCCTTCAGGAGGATGGCCACCATTGTCTGCAGTGCCCACGCATCACGGTGGGCAAGGCGCTGGTCGACGGACGTCTGTCGGGCGCTTACCTCCACCGCCGCGGGACCACCGCAGAAAAGGCGCTCGGCAGCGAGGCTGAGGTTGCGCTGGAGTGCTTTACCCTATGGTCGGACGTTTCGGGCGACAGCCTGACGTTCCGCCAAGTTCTCCGCTTTCCGCAAGCACCGTCGAGTATCGAGCTGGGTGAGCCCGAGAATATCAACGGCAAAATGGTGGTGCCCGTTGCATACGAGACCGCAGACGGTTGCGGCTGCGCATCGTACGCCGTGATCGGCCAGTCCATCGCGGGCTGGGGCGTTATATCGCCAGATGCCACAGTACCCCACGCGGTGCCGTGGCCGCAGCACACGGGCTTTTTGGCAACTGTCAACGAGCAGCTGCAGCATGTTACGTGGACGCGAGGCGCATCGGCATTTGCAACGCAGCCCGTGGGTGCCGCAGGCTGTGGCCCGGCATCGTTTAGCGTAAGCAACAACGGCAGGTGCGTGCTCTATGTAGAGAACACCGACGGCAAGGTGGAACAAACCTACGACGAAGAAGGCAACCCGGTTGCAGTGATGGGCAAGCACTTCCGCATCTTCGCCAGCACCTTGGCGGGCGATCTGTTCACGGAGCCGTTTGTGATGTGCGAGCTGGACCATCCCGTCGATCAGATAACGACATTTTTGACGTCGGGAGGCATGCTCTCCGCGCTCGCCACGCACATTGTGAGCGCGGAGAAGAGCGAGGCAGAGCTGCACGACATCGAAGTGCCCTTGGTGGCGTGTGCCACTCCGACGGGCGCCGTTGCTACCTCGGGCGCGGTGGTGCCCGGAGCAGCAGGCGAATCCTTCATGGTCACGGTGCGAAACGACGGCAACACCTTACTGACCGCCGGCACGATCGATCTGTACCGAGAGGGCTCCAGCCAGCCGTTCTCCAGCGCATCCATCGGATTTGGAGTAAACGCACGCATGGCTTCGATCTACGATCCAGAGCTTGCCGAGGACGCTTCGGCCAACGATATGGCACACGTGAAGTACGCGCTCGAGACGCTGGGCGCACGTTTTGCAACGCACCCGCTGGTAGCCGACAACGGCAACGCCGTGCTGGCACCGGGTTGCACGGCACAGTTCCGTATGAGCTTCGCCATCCCCGAGAGTTGGAACGACGAAGTGGGCAAACGCGTAACGCTGTATGCGAAGGCGCGTAATCTGGTGGCGCTCGATCCCGTAACGCTCGAAGAAATTCGACCGGGCGCAAACTCCGCGCTGGGCGCTGTGCTGCACGAGCTCCACATTCCCGACGCGGCATGCGAGCGTGCAGAGGTGCTGGTGGGCGTAAGCGGCAACGCGAATACGACGGGACTCCACGACGCACCGATGACCGTGGACGGCGATGGCGGCTCGAGCGGCGGCGGTTCCGGCACGGGAGGCAGCTCCGGTGGCGGCAGCGGCTCTGGCAGCGGCAAGGACCGCGGTAACAGCAAGCGTTCTGGAAAAGCAGGCGCGCTTGCTGGAACGGGTGACAGCAACATCCCCCTGACGGCAGCCGCAGCAGCACTCGCCGCAGCCGGAGCCGGCCTCGTCGCCTACAGCGCCCGCCGCACGGCGCTCGAAAACGACACCGCCGATGAGGTCAATTCTGATAAGCCTCGCTAGCTCCTAGTTACTTTTGTGAGAGACGCCGGCTCGGCTCATCGAACATCAAATGGGCTGGTTCTGGATACCCAGAGCCAGCCCATTACGCATTAGATGTCGTCAGAGGAGTCGAGTTCTGCCTCGAGCTTGGCACGGCGTCTTTTCGCCGTGAAAAACGTTGCGCACAGGCCAGCAAACGTGGCCGCGAAAATCGTCGCACCGCAGAACACGCCCGTGGCCAGGTTCGCCAACCAAAAGACGCTTTCGAGTGGTACGATCTGCGCCTCAGCAATACAGCGCATTGCGGCAATAACAAGCGCGAACGCGGCGCCGCTAAGACCGCTGACAAGCAGTAAATATCCAGCAGGAAGATGCTCGGTTTGCCCAAAACGATTGGTATCGACATAGCCCTTCCGCGTTTGCAGTCCTGCGCAAATCAACATTACGAGAACGAGCCACAAATACATGGCTGCCTCGAACGGCGTTGCAAAGCCATGCGGCATTTCACTGGCGTCGCTGTGAACCCACGCAACCTGTCGAGCTATAAACTGGTAGAAAAAGATCATCAACATGCCAAACGAAAGTAGCACGAAACCAATCTTGTAGATCTTCGCGCTCTCAGCCTCCAGGCGCTCATCCTTTGGGCCGGCATATTCACGCCACTTTTGCACGAGTTTTAAATCTTCAAATTTCATAGCGAACTCCTAAAGAGCGTCAGGGTCGACGTCGTTTTCATCTTCCCAAAACAAGTCGTTCAACGTAACGCGTAGCGCTTTACAGATTGCCACGCACAAATTGAGCGTGGGGTTGTAGCCGCCCGCCTCGATCAGGCCGATGGTCTGGCGCGTAACGCCCACGGCCTCGGCCAAGTCAGCTTGCGAAAGGCCAACCGCCGCGCGCGCCGCCTTCATGCGTAGGTTTTTTTTGCCCGGCATGGAGTTCCTTTCGTAGTAATGGACAGATATTCGTTGCAGCATGACAGAAATATATTGCATCCTTCACAAGATGTCAACTATATCTGTCATTATGGAAACCATGTTCGCCATCGCCATGTGGACATAACAATCTCGATTCGCTATTCAAACTTACTCGGACAGAACCGACTCGGTTTTGTCCGAGTAAGTTTGGGCATCCGCGAACTCATCGAATTTCTGAATCGTGTCACCCATAATCGTTCGATTTTGTTTAGTAAAACTAGGTCCCTATTAAATAAAATTCGTTTGTATCCAAATTTGTTTAACAATGCCGCGCTACCACTAAGCACTATACCCGTTAATTCGAACGATTGTTCGATGGAATTCGTGTTAGGTGGAATTGCCTAGGGGCTGGGCTATGCTACCTTGACTATCTATATGACTAAAACGCAACAAAGGAGCATCGAGAGAGCGAGCATGGCAAAAAACACCGCAAACTATGGTAACGACAGTATTCGTCAGCTCAAGGACGAGGAGCGCGTACGCCTGCGCCCTGCCGTCATCTTTGGCTCGGACGGGCTCGACGGCTGCGCGCATGCCGCCTTCGAGATCCTGTCCAACGCCGTTGACGAGGCGCGCCAGGGCTACGGCAAGCTCATCACCCTCACCGCCTTTCGCGATGGCTCTATCCAGGTAGAGGACAATGGCCGTGGCTGCCCGCTCGACTGGAACCCTTCCGAGAAGCGCTTTAACTGGGAGCTCGTCTTTTGCGAGCTCTACGCCGGCGGCAAGTATAACAACAACCAGGGCGGCGACTACGACTTCTCGCTCGGCACCAACGGCCTGGGCTCCTGCGCGACTCAGTACGCTTCCGAATACATGGACGTCACGGTTTGGCGTGACGGCAACAAGTACTCCCTGCACTTTAAGAAGGGCAAGGTCGTCGGCGCCAAGAAGAAGGCACTCGAGATTGAGCCCAGCGACGAGAACCGTACCGGCACCACCATCAAGTGGCGCCCCGACCTTGAGGTCTTTACCTCCATCAGCATTCCCCACGACTGGTATCGCGAGACCATGCGCCGCCAGGCCGTGGTCAACGCCAACGTGACCTTCCGCCTGCGCATCGAGGGCGACGATGGCGAGTTTTCCGAAGAGGATTTTTGCTACCCCAAGGGCATCGAGGACTACGTACTCGAGAAGGTGGGCGCCGATTACCTCACCGAGCCCTTCTTTATCGAGGCCGACCGACGCGGTCGCGATCGCGAGGACCTGCCCGACTACAACGTAAAAATCACCGCGTGCATGTGCTTCTCGCGCACCTTCATGATGCAGGAGTACTACCACAACTCATCGTGGCTCGAGAACGGCGGCTCACCCGAGAAGGCGGCCCGTAGCGCTCTGACCAGCGCCATCGATGCCTACATTAAGCAACAGGGCAAATACAACAAAAACGAGAGCAGCATCAAATGGCAGGACGTCCAGGACTGCCTGGTACTGGTGACCAACTGCTTCTCCACCCAGACGTCCTACGAAAACCAGACTAAGAAAGCCATCAATAACCGCTTTATCCAGCAGGCCATGACGGCATTCTTTAAGGAGCGCCTCTCGACCTACTTGATCGAGAACAAAGACGCCGCCAACAAGATTCTGGAGCAGGTGCTCATCAACAAGCGCTCGCGCGAGAATGCCGAGAAGACGCGCCAGAGTATCAAGACCAACCTGCAGCAGAAGACCGACATGGCCAACCGCGTGCAAAAGTTCATCGATTGCCGCTCCAAAGACAAGAGCCGCCGCGAGATCTACATCGTAGAGGGCGACTCGGCAGCAGGCGCCATTCGCACCTCGCGCGATGCCGAGTTCCAGGGTGTTATGCCCGTCCGCGGCAAGATCCTCAACTGCCTGAAGGAGGACTATCCGCGCATCTTTAAGTCCGACATCATCATGGACCTTATGCGCGTGCTGGGCTGCGGCGTGGAGATCAAGGACAAGCGCATCAAGAACCTTGGTGCCTTTGACCTGGACAACCTCAACTGGAACAAGGTCATCATCTGTACGGACGCCGACGTCGACGGCTACCACATCCGCACGCTCGTGCTCACCATGCTCTACCGCCTGGTGCCCACACTTATCGACGAGGGCTACGTGTATATCGCCGAGTCGCCGCTCTACGAGATCAACTGCAAAGAGAAGACCTACTTTGCCTACACCGAGCTCGAGAAGAACGGCATCCTCAAGGAGATCGGCGACCAGAAGTGCTCCATCAACCGCTCCAAGGGTCTTGGTGAGAACGACCCGGACATGATGTGGCTCACCACCATGAACCCCGAGACGCGCCGTCTGATCAAGGTGGAGCCCGAGGACGTCACCAAGATGGAAACCATGTTCAACCTGTTGCTGGGCAACGACGAGGCGGGCCGCAAGCGCCATATCTCCGCGCACGGCAAGGAATACCTGGACCAGCTGGACCTGCAATAGCAGCAAATCGATAACGACGGCCCATAAGAAGTTCAAGAGGAAATCGTGGCAAAGAAGAAGACGAAGAACCAGCCAAAGAAAAAGCAGGTCAACGCCGAGAACGTCATCGGCCTGCACTCCGAGGTCACCGACCAGCCGATTACGCAGACGCTCGAGGTCAACTACATGCCCTACGCCATGAGCGTCAACGTCTCGCGTGCATTCCCCGAGATCGACGGCTTTAAGCCCTCGCACCGCAAGCTGCTCTACACTATGTACAAGATGGGCCTGCTCAAGGGCGAGCGCCAAAAGAGCGCCAACATCGTGGGCCAGACCATGAAGCTCAACCCACACGGCGACGCCGCCATCTACGAGACGATGGTGCGCCTGGCCACGGGCAACGAGGCGCTGCTTGCTCCTTTCGTGGAGTCGAAGGGCAACTTTGGCAAGTACTATTCGGGCGACCTGAGCTACGCCGCCTCGCGTTACACCGAGGCCAAGCTCTCCCCCATCAGCGCCGAGATCTTCAAGGACATCGACAAGGACCCGGTCGACTTCGTCGACAGCTACGACGGTGCCATGAAGGAGCCGCGTCTGCTGCCCACCACGTTCCCCAACATCCTCGTCTCGGCCAACAAGGGCATCGGCGTCGCTATGGCGTCCGATATCTGCGGCTTCAACCTCAACGAGGTCTGCACCGCCACGATGCACTACCTCAAGGATCCCGACTGCGACCTGCTCGAGTACATGCCCATGCCCGATTTCTCGACCGGCGGCGAGATTATCTACCGCCGCGAGGAAATGGAAAAAATCGTCGAGACCGGCCTTGGCAGCTTCCAGATTCGCTCCCGCTGGCGTTGGATTCCCGAAGAGCGCATCATCGAGGTCTACGAGATCCCTTACACCACCAAGACCGATGTCATCATCGAGCGCATCGTCAAGCTCTCCAAGGAGGGCAAGGTCAAGGAGATCGCAGACATCCGCGATGAAACCGACCTTTCGGGTCTGCGTATCGCCATCGACCTTAAGCGCGGTGTCGACCCCGACAAGCTCATGGCCAAGCTCTATCGCTCGACCACGCTGCAGGATTCGTTCTCGTGCAACTTCAACGTGCTCGTCGACGGCTATCCCCGTGTTATGGGCGTGCGCCAGATTCTGCACGAGTGGGTCAAGTGGCGTATTGAGTCCACGCGTCGCCGCATTAACTTTGACCTGGGAAAAAAGTCCGAGCGCCTGCACCTGCTGCACGGCCTCGAGGCGATTCTGCTCGACATCGACAAGGCCATCGCCATCATCCGCGGCACTAAGCTCGAGGCAGAGGTTGTACCCAACCTTATGAAGGGTTTCGACATCGACGAGACCCAGGCCGAGTTTGTCGCCGAGCTCAAGCTCCGCAACATCAACGAGGAATACATCCTCAACCGCACCAAGGACATTGCCAAGCTCGAGGGCGAGATCGCCGAGCTCGAGGAGATCCTCTCCAGCGAAGAGAACATCAAGAAGGTCATCAGCGACGAGCTGGCCGCGGTTAACAAGAAGTACGTGATGCCGCGCCGCACGGGCAGGATTGAACCCCATGAGGTCGTCGAGGTAAGCCTAGAGCCCGAGGTCGAGGAGTACCCGGTGACCATCATGCTCTCGCGCGATGGCTACCTCAAAAAGATGACCGACCGCGTGCTTAAGAAGGCCGCCACGCTCAAGTACAAGGACGGCGACAAACCCTTTATCGAGCTCCCGTCCTCCAACACCCACGAGCTGCTGGTCTTTACCAACAAGAGCCAGGTGTACAAGTGCAAGGTTGCGGCGTTTGAGGACACCAAGTCGGCCCAGCTGGGCTCGTACCTGCCGACCGATCTTGAGATGGAACCCGACGAGAGCGTGATTTGGGTCATCGACCCCGAGGATTACAAGGCCGACGCTCTGTTTGTCTTTGAGAACGGCCGCGTGGTGCGCGTCGCGCTTGCCGGATACGTCACCAAGACCAACCGCAAGCGCCTGAAGAACGCCATCTACGGCGGCAGCAAGCTGCTGTATGCCCAGGTGCTCAAGGAAGATCGCGACATCGCGCTGGTCTCGAGCGACTATCGTTTGATGAACTTCAACACGTCGCTGCTTAAGACCAAGACGACCACCAACACGCAGGGTGTCCAGGCCTTTACGGCCAAGAAGGGCCGCTCGGTCACCACCGTCGGCACGACCGAGGAGATCCTTGGCGCCGGCGTCTCGGCCGAAAAGTTCACCGCGCAGAGCCTACCTTCCGCCGGTGCCCTCATGAAGGAAAACGACATGCCGAGCCTGTTTGACTAAAACAACGGCGACCAAACCGTCATGGTTGTACAAAGCAGCGGGGCCCGGAGCGCAGTAAACGCTGCGCCCCGGGCCCCATGCATTACACCAGCATCATCCCTATAGACAAAATGCCGCATAAAGCGGAACAGACATAAGCCCATCATTCATTCCAAAGGGCTTAGTCGATAGCCTGATAAGGCGCACGCCCGGATGGGTCTTTTTAAGTGAGGACAGACTTCGAGATCTTGTGTTCTCCCCCGCCTTGACTTCAATCGCAGACAAGCATCCCTGCTTCTCTACTACAAAGTCGATTTCCGCACGATTATCTCGCGCCCAATAATGCAGTGGATAACCCATGGCTGAAAGCTGTTGGGCAACGTAGTTTTCGGTAAGTGCACCCATGAATGTGCCGCCGATACCGGCAAGAATATCGGCGCGTTGAGCACCGGCCTTGGAGACCAGCAGCCCTGTATCCGCCTGATAGATTTTAAAAGCAGAAGGGTTAACGAAGGCCTCTAAAGGGCTTTCGATCTGCCCGACTAGGCTGCAGCGCGCCACCGTACCCGACAATACAAGCCAATCGAGAGCATCTCCAAAGAGAGACGCATTGCCCCCCGCTCGCACTACCTTGTATTGAAATTTACGATTCTCTTTGGCAAGCTGCTGTGGAATGGAATCGAAGCACGCACGCGTCTTTGCGCTCAAGCGTTCATCAGCATATTTATTGGTGTCGGCGGAATATCCGTCGAGAATAATCCGATGCTTTTCGGCCACATCAATGATTGACTGATCATCGATGTACGTTTGGACCGCCTCGGGCATTCCGCCAACAACAAGATACTGTCGATAGAGCCCAAGCGCCTTTTCATGAAGGCTTGGCGCAAGAGGACCCATTATCTCGAATGATGAGCGTATCTCGTCGACCAGCTGATCGTGCCCCATCGCCCAGAGAAACTCCTCGAAATCGAGTGGAGTCATCTCAATCAAGTCGGTCTTTCCGACGGGGAACGAATACGACTGATGGTTAATGGCAACCCCAAGAAGCGACCCGGCAGCCGCAACGTAATACTCGGGAGCATCTTCGCAAAAGTATTTAAGGGAAGTGAGCGCTTCCTCGCATGCCTGGATCTCGTCAATGAACAGTAAGGTTTTGCCAGGCACGATACGCTGTCCCGTACGAGCCTCGATCGCACGTACGATCGAATGAGGATCAAGACCGCCCGAAAAATCCGCTCGCGCCGACCGGTCGTTCTCAAGATTAACGTAGACAACCGATTCGAAAAGATCCTGGGCGTGCGTTCTGAGCAAATAGGTCTTGCCACACTGGCGCACGCCTTTGACCAGCAAAGGTTTTCTATCAGCTCTGTCTCGCCATTCCCTAAGGAGCTCGTCTGCCTTGCGACGCATACGTAACCTTCCCTCATGAACTTCTATTTGACAATATTTTAACGCGGATTAATTTGTTTTCAGTTATTTTTCTGCGTTTAAAAATTGTTCTATACGGCACTTGAGGGAATTCGCCCCTATCTCTCGGTAAGGACAGCAAGCATTTCCACCAACGCTGATTGCCATGCGTTCTTCTTGTCCTTAGGCGAGCTTGCGAGCGAGCTCTCGCACCTCTTTCAACTTGGGCGACGATGCCATGCTGTCGCGCTCGGTCATGCCACCAATCGTGACAATGCCCTGGTCCTCCCACTTGCAGTACGCGCAGGTTGACTTGTACATAGCGATCGCCGCATCATAGACACCCTCGCTGTGGCTATCGAGCAAAAGGGCCGTCTTGGTGAACGGGAAACCCGTGGCACCGAAGGCGTACAGGCGGTCGATGGCGGTCTTTTCCTGCGCAGTGATGTCAAACCAGTAGATAGGCGAAGCGAAGACAACCATGTCGGTGTCTTTCAGCGACTCAATCACGTTGGCCATGTCATCCTTCTGCACGCAGACGCCCTCATGGGCGAAGCAGTACTGGCATCCCAAGCAGCCGGCGATCTTCTTGCTGGCAACGCGGATGACCTCGACCGTATGGCCGCCCTCACGCGCGGTCTCGGCAAACGCCTCGACCATGGTATCGGTATTGGCGCCCTTACGCGGGCTGCCGCTCAATACAACGATATTCATAGGATTCCCTCTCCTTCATGCTGCAGGCGCGCAGCATTTTTTCTTGTAACCAAAACAAATGGGGTTAATCAATCGCCAGCAGGCCATATCTCTTGCTCAAGTTCCCTAAAGAAGCTCAAGGCGATTGCGATTGCCTTATACAACATCGAAAACCAAAGAGGGGCCATAGCAACGTCGCCTGCCTGAAATGGCACGCTGTCAAGATCAACTACGGGGATCGTGGCGAGCCGATACCGCCCGCATGCCTCCTTCGGAATAGGCACTGAGCAGCTCCTGGGCGTGAGCGAACTCGGGTCCCCGCCTCCAACCAAGTAGGCGGTTGACCGCGAGATTTCCCTGGACGTTGTGGACGAAGAGCAGATAGGCGTCCTCGCGCGAAAGCCCAGTCTCCTCCATGATCGAGGGAACCATCTGCTCGGCGCCGCGCTCGACGACGCGCTGTGCCACCCGGGCGTACGCGTCGTCATCCGAGTAGAGCAGATAATAGTCATCGTTTGCCGGCGGACGCTGGCAGAGGGCACCCGCCTCCGTTCCCTCGAGCGGCGGCACCGCCGCCAAGGCCTCGTCGATAAGCGCGTCGAGCAGGGCGAACTTGTCCTCGTAGTGCAGATAGAACGTGCCACGGTTGATATCGGCACGGCGGCAGATATCCGCTACCGTCATCTTCGCGAAGCCGACCTCGGCCAGCAGCGCGAAGAACGCCTCCCGTATGACCGAGAGTGTATAACGTCGGCGACGATCGATCTTCCCCGCTTCCATTACCCCTCCAATTGCAACGCTCGACAATGCCCGGCAAACGCTCGTTTATCGACAACAGGCCGAAGCTGTTCATTGCTCTTAAGCAAATCGACATGGATACTTTTTATAGACACCTGTTTATAATAGCTGAAAGAAGGTATCCAGTGACCCTGTACGAGCAGCTCGTTATCGAGCTCACCAACCGATCGTTTTCCCTTCATGCCGCCTACCGCAGCGGCAGCACGCCCTATGAGCTGAGTGACCGCGAGCCCGAGCCCTACGACCAGCAAATCGAGGACTTCGCCCGTATGATCGAAGAAGCCGATTGCGTGCTGGTGGGCGGGGCCTCCGGGCTCTCCGCGGCGGGCGGCGGCGACTTCTACTACGAGGACAACGCGACCTATCGCAAGCATTTCGGCAAATTCGCCGAGCGCTACGGTTTCAAGGGCGCTTTCGAGGGGTCGTTCTACCGCTGGCCCACCGCCGAGGCGCGCTGGGGATACCTCGCCACCTTCCTCGACACCACGCTCAACGCCCCGCTGCGCAAGCCCTACAGGGACCTCGACGCCATTCTCGCCGAGAAGGATTTCTTCGTGCTCACCACCAACCAGGACACGCAGTTTGTGAAGCTCTATCCCTGGGAGAAAGTGGCAGAGATCCAAGGCGACCACCGCTTCTTTCAGTGCTCCCGCTGTTGCACCGACGCGGTGTGGGATGCGGTCGAGCCGGTCTCCAACATGGTAGAGGCCATGGGAGACGGCCTTGAGGTTCCGACAGAGCTCGTGCCGCGCTGCCCGCACTGCGGGGCAGAGGCGTTCCCCTGGGTTCGCGGCTACGGCAACTTCCTGCAGGGCGAACTCTACGAGGAGCAGTACCGCAAGGTGTCCGAATGGCTCGACGCGCACGCACGGCAGAGGATCCTCTTCCTCGAGCTGGGTGTGGGCCGCATGACGCCCGCGTTTATCCAGGAGCCGTTCTGGGCCCTCACGGCGCAGTTACCGCAGGCCAGCTACATCGCCGTAAACAACAAGACGCAGTTTCTCCCCCGCGCGATCGAGGATCGGGGGCTCGCCGTTCGCGCCGACATCGCCGACGTGCTTGCCGACGTGCGCAAGACGCTGGGGAGGTAGCGCATGGAGACGGCGAAAGCAGTTCGCATAGGCAGGGCGCTAGCCGAAGCGGATCTTGTCATCATCGGCGCTAGCAACGGACTCGACATGGCGGAGGGGCTCAACCTTTTCTGCGCCGATGCTCATTTCCAAGAGGCGTACGGGGACCTCGCCCAGGCAGACGGCATCGGCTGCATACTGCAGGGGCTCGCTTCCCCGGATGCCAGCGTGCGACGCCGATGGGCCGAGCGGTTCCATCAAAAGGAGTATCTCGAATATGAGCCCGGCTCGCTCATGAACGGGCTGCGGCGTCTTACGGAGCACGCCGACACCTTCGTGGTCACATGCAACATCGACGGGCACTTCGCGCGCGCCGGGTTCGACGAGAACCGCGTGCTCGAGACGGAGGGGGGCATACGCACGTCGATCGACGAGCGGCGTCTCGCCCATCCAGACGCCCTCGCCACGGCCCAGCTCGAGGAGCTCGAGCGCCTTGTGCAAGCCCATCGCAACGGCAGGGTCGCCATCCTCGAACTTGGCGTGGGACTGCGCAACGGCATCATAAAGCACATGCTCGCCCAGATCGCGAACGTCTGCGAGCACGCCACCTACATCGTGTTCAACTACAGCCAGGCTATGGCGCCCGATGCATCGTGCGAGACGATTCTCGTTGACGGCGATATGGCCCCGGCTTTCGAGGAGATTGCCCAATGCCGTCTCTAGAGAGGGAAGCGTATAGGCTTCGAAGCCTTATCGACGATGCCGACGCCATCATCGTCGGCATCGGCTCGGGCATGTCAAGCGCCGCCGGGTTCAACCATTACAACCGCGCAGGCATGGCGCGCGCCGGAATGACGGACTGGCAGCAAGCCTTTGGCTTCAAGAGCCTTTTCGACGGCTTCTACCACCTCTACCCCAGCCTCGAGCAGCGATGGGCATACTATGCGCGATACATCGACTTCATGCTGCGCGAGCCGACCTCGCAGCCCTATCTCGACCTACGGTCCCTCATCGGCCATAAGGACTACTTCATCCTGAGCACCAATGTGGACACCCAAGTCGAGAAGACGTTTCCCACCGAGAGGATCTGCAACTATCAGGGAAGCTTCGCGCACCTTCAGTGCAAGCAGCCATGCTGCGACGAGCTCTTCGACGCGAGCCCCTACGTCGAGCGCATGCTCGCGGGCATGGCGGGGTTCGAGGTCCTCAGCGAGGATGTCCCCCGATGCCCGCACTGCGGCTGGCAGCTTGTGCCGTGGGTGCGCGACGACACGTTTCTGCAGGGTGCGGCCTGGCGCGAGAGCCTCGGACGATACGAGCGCTTCGTGCGCGAGCGCAGCGATCGCCGCGTGCTGTTGCTGGAGCTCGGCGTGGGCGAGATGACCCCCGGCATCATCACGCTCCCGTTCTGGAGCATGACCGCGAAGCTGCCGGATGCGCACCTTTTGAGCGTAAACATCTCGGGCGGCTCGGCTCCGTTGCAGCTCGGAAGCAAGGCAGGGGCGATCCAGGCCGATTTGGGCGCCCTGCTCTCGGTGGCGCGGACGGCGAAGGTATTTAAGCCTCCTTGTTAGTCTCTTTGAGATATTCCCCGTTGTCCACAGACTCCAACCACTCGTTGGAGGCTTCCTCGCCCGGAACCTCCAACGCGAGATGTGAGAACCAGCTGTCGGGTGCGGCTCCGTGCCAGTGCTTCACCCCTGGGGCAATGTTGACCACGTCGCCAGGGTGCAGTTTCTGCGCCGGCTTACCCCATTCCTGGTAAAACCCTCGACCAGCCACGCAGATGAGAATCTGTCCGCCGCCGTTTTTGGCGTGGTGCACGTGCCAGTTGTTGCGGCAGCCGGGCTCGAACGTCACGTTGTAGACGCCAACCTGCTCGGTTGATAGAGGCGCGAGGTAGCTTTGCCCGATAAAGTACTTCGCGAATGCGTCGTTGGGGGCACCGATGGGAAAGGCCATCTCGTTTTGGTGCTCGGCTTTTGCATCAGCGGCATCGTCATCCGCCCAGACCTCCTTTGCCATGCGGAAGGCCGCCCACGCCTTGGGCCATCCCGCATAAAACGCCGCGTGCGTAAGGATTTCCGCTATCTCCGCCCTGGTCACCCCGTTGTTCTTTGCGGACATCAGATGATATTTAAACGAAGAGTCCGTCAGTCCCTGCGCCATCAGGGCCACAACCGTCACCACGCTGCGGTCTCGAAGGGAAAGCCCGTCTTCTCGACTCCACACCTCGCCAAACAGCACATCGTCATTGAGCTGTGCGAACTTGGGGGCGAACTCCCCCAGGGCATCCCTGCCTGCCGTCTGTTTAATTGCCATGATCGATCTCCCCCTGTCGATGGTTTAGGTGCAAATCTGTTTCCGCATTACGGAACACCCTTTGCAATCCCTGTTCTAATGACGAGAATGAAGGTAATACCTAAACCTGACTTTAGGTCAAGGAATGAATTCGAGATTGATTCGGAGGAGCCATGTACACAATCGGACAGGTTTCGGAGATGTTCGGTTTGCCCGCCTCAACGCTGCGCTATTACGACAAGCAGGGATTGTTCCCGGCATTGGAGCGGACGTCCGGCATTCGGCAATTCGGCGATACGGAACTCGAGGCGCTTCGGGTCATCGAATGCCTCAAGAAAGCGGGGATGGAGATCAAGGACATCCGGCTGTTCATGGAATGGTGCGCGGAGGGTCCATCGACATACCCCAAACGCAAGGCCATGTTCGAGGAGCGGAAGGCCCACATGGAGCTAGAGATCGCGAACATGAACCGCGCGCTGGACATGCTGAAGTACAAATGCTGGTTCTACGGGCAGCTGAATCAGGGCGAGAATGAGACTGAGCTGAGGGCCATGATTCCCGACGGTTTGCCAGAAGATATCAAAGAGGCCTACGAGAACGCTCACGCTTGGTAGTACCAAAAACGCCCCTTCTGAAACTCAACCATTGTTTAAGATGTCACAACTTAGGCAACAAGACTGGTTGCCCCGGTACGCAACGGGAGGGTCGACGCGGCTGGCATCGACCCTCCCATTTCCCAAACGGCATAAAGCTACTTGCTCACAACCGAGATGCGCTGGGCGACGTGGTTACCGGACTCGATCTCATCGACCATGGCAATCGCATAGTCAGCGTACGAGAGCGTTGACTCGCCGCGGCTGTTGAGTGTGAACTCCTCGCCCGCCAAGATATACTCACCGGTGCGCTCGCCGTCGGCCTGGAAGTCAGCAGCAGGGGAAACGAAGGTCCATTTGAGGCCGTCCGTTTCGCGAAGGTGAGCAAGGACTTTGCCGGCCGCGGCGGACAGCGGCTTCCAGTCATCGGGGAAGTCCGGGCCCATATCGACGGTGACCGTATGCTCGGGGTTGACGAACAGCGAGCCCGCGCCACCCACTATGAGCAGGCGCACATCGGTGCCGACCAGCACATTAGCCAAGTGGATGCCCGCGTCGGTGATACCGGGGATGGTCTCGGGCGTCCAGCCGCCCACGGCGTCCACCACGGCGTCGAATCCTTCGAGGTCTTCCGTCGTGAGCTCGAGTGCGTCTTTGATGACGGAGTTCTGAGCGGCGGTCCTATTCTCGCCGCGTACGATGGCGGTCACGTCGAATCCGCGACGCACGGCCTCCTCAACGATGAGGCTGCCGGCCCTGCCGTTCGCTGCTACAACTGCGATTTTCTTGGTCATCATGCTTTCCTTTCGACCTGCGGCACTCGCCGCCGCTTTCCTTGCAGCTCATACGATACGCGTCAAAGGTATATAATGGAAAGTAGGCACATAAAAGTGCTGTAAGCACCAAAAGGAAACTAATGTAAATGACGCGCATGATTGCAGACGGAGGTTTCGCGAACATGACAGCACCGACTTTGGAGGACCTGCCTGCCTGCCCAGTGGAGACAACGCTTTTGCTCATCGGCAACAAGTGGCAGGTGCTCATCCTGCGCGAACTCTCGCTCAGAGGCACGATGCGCTTTAAGGAGCTGCAACGCTCGATCGGCAAGATTTCGCAGAAAGTTCTGACCAGCAACCTACGAACCATGGAGGAAACGGGGCTCGTTCATCGTGAAGCGTTCGCAGAGGTGCCCCCACGGGTGGAGTACTCGCTCACCGACCTGGGACAGACACTCAGGCCCGTTCTTGACGCAATGAGAGCTTGGGGCGAGAACTACAAGGAGCAGCTCCGCGGCGGCGGGCTTCGATAAGTAGCTCCTACTGGTTACACGCCTACAGAAACCCCTCCGTCCTATCGCCATCACGGGAAACCCTCCTCCTTGGTTCTCGCCGCAAACGGCTTCGAGGCCGCGCTGGAGATCCCGGCACGGCTGGAGCCGCCCCGCGCGAGCAGCGGAAAGGGATACATGCCCTTTACCAAGGTAGATTCCCTCTTTCATTTTCCGTTCCTTCCGCAGTATTCTCAAGGCGGATGCGCGGCCCGCGCTCTTGGCGCCTAGGGGGCGTCGCCGTCACATCGTTTCATTCGCGCCTCTCTTTAGCGTTGGCAAGACGTCGGTTCGTGCCGTTCGGGTGCACGCAGGTTTTGATAATGCGCACCGTCTCATCGATAGGCGTTTCGCAGCCGCTCCGAATCCAGTCCTGTACCACGGCAGAGAGCCCATGCACATAAAAACTGATGACGAAGGCCCGCTGCTCGCTGGGATAGCCAAAGCGCTCCAACACTGGGTCGATGATGTGCTTCGCTAGGGCCTCGAATCGCTCCTGAGCTTGCAGCGTATGCCCGTTTGCGAGCATCGCGCGATAGATGGGGCAGTTGTCTTGGACGAACTCGAGGTAGGGCCTCAGATACTCGTCGGTTACGAAAACGAGCTCGTCGAGGGGAGCCGTACGGATAGCCCCGATCGTGTCTGCGGCGCTTTGTTCAAAGCGCTCGAAGAACTTGGTGTTCACATGCTCCGAACACTCCTTCACGAGGTCAGGGACACCCTGGTAGTGAAGGTAGAACGTAGAGCGCCCCACCCCGGCCTTCTTGCAAATCTCCTTAACGGTTATGAACTCCGCGCCCTTGTTCTGCAGCAAGTCGAGCAAAGCCTCGTCCATAAGCTGCGCCGTCGTAAAGTATCTGCTCTGCTGCCTGTTCACCCAAGCCTGCCTCTGCCTGATGCCAAAAGCTATTCGCCGGCAATTCCCTTGGCAAGCTCCATTATCTCAAAGGCGTATTTCTTCTTAGAGGTTTCCAGAATCCAGCGATACAGGACAAGGTTCACGCTTGCGCCTGCGATACCCAAGATACCAAGGACGATTCCGAGCACAAACAACGTGCCCTCGCCAGGTCCCAGCACACCCATGGTCAGGCACATGCCCACACCCAACAACAGCGAGGAAGCGATGCCAAAGCTGTAGGCGAAGACGTTCGCGGGGCGCTTGGCTTTGGCATCGAGCTTCTTGAGCGCGGCGAGCTTGGAGGCGCTTTTGGGCGCGTATTGCTTGGCGATCGATTCCGCGCAGATCTTGTCGGTGTCCATGTTTTCTTCCTTTTCTCTATGGCTTGTTCGACAACCCAAGAATAGGAAGAACGTGCAGGCGATTGAAGAACACAAACGGGACGTTGTGTCCATGTTATATCGGCGAATGTCGACACTCACCGCAACTGCTCGGAATGATGATTGCGCTGTATTTCGTTATCAAATGGGCAGTGAAAAACGGCATAAAAGAAGCCTACGGTGCTATCACTGGCAAGAATACCGCTGAAGATATCCAAAACGAAAAAGAGTTGAAAGAACTTGGATTGGATCAAGAGGATCGATAAATCCAGTTTCACTGCCCCTAAAACGGCCTCGCTTTGTCCTCGGGGACAATGATGCTCACTCATTCATTTGAATTCGTCTTGAGGAGCGCCTTGCCGCGCAGGGCGTAGCGTGTGGCCTAGAGAGGTCGTCCCCTGCGCTTTGTCCTTCGCGCGCCCGTGCTTACCTTGATAAGGTCGGCATCACGAAAGAGCATCGCTTCCTCGAGGTATCTATTACGGCGTTTCAGTCTATCGCCTTTCAAGAGCTGCTCCTAAAACTCGAATCTGATTACACTTTTGGGAGTTTCATAACTCTGCGCCACAAGATGAGCAAAGAACGCACCTCGAGATGAATCGACTAAAGGAATTACGCACCTGCCGGGAGGCAGGCAGCCTGCTCGATCATCGCGGACTGCCAATTGATAAACCCCAAAAGCCGGACCGCACGGCGGCGCTCGTTTCGCTAAATCGGCTTGATGGAATGGCGGATCACGGTCTTGAGCTTCTCCGGCACACACTTGCGCGGATCGGAAAGGTAGATTTCGTGATGCAGGCGGAATTCGGAGAAGTCGGGGGCGTAGCCCCGTTCCGCTGCAAATGTGCGCATGGCGTCTATGGTCGTCGGCTCGTCGTCGTAAGGCCCAGTGTGCATGCACTGAACGCAAAGGCCCTCGTCGACCCTCAGCAGCTCGACCGCCGAGAAGTCCAGCTTCTTCTTGGTGGCAGCTTCCGAAACGGCCCAGTCGAAGTCCTCGCGAGTGACGAAATCGGGCAGGCGGATGCACGAGATAAAGTTGAAGTCGTCCTTCCTCGTGTAATCGATCTCGCCATCGGCGCGGTCTTGCCACCAGAAGCCCTCGAGTGGCGGCACGACGAAGTCGAAATAGCCTTCGATTTCACGCGGCCCCTTCTTCGACATCTTGATGGTATAGGCAACGCCGTAGGGCATCGGCAGCGCGTTCTGCTACGCGCCGCCTTCGGCATTGGGATCGCCCTTGCCCCGCACGGCAACGTAGCTCATAGACGGAACGATCAGAATGCTCGGCTTGTCAGGCGGTTTGCCCGCGATGTTGTAGCGCACCGTAGACGCTGATGGTGACGGCTATGCACGGCCACGGGCGCGCCACCGCACTTCACAGCTTGTTTCTCAAGTATTTGGGACGCACACGCGGCGTTCAAAAATGCGGAGCGACTCTGCATGGCTCGAGACTGAGCCGAGGTGCCCTACTTCTCGCCCTCCAGCAGCCCCACGATGCGGTCGATGTCGACGGCAAAGCCAGGCCTTCCCTCGCGCTCGTAGCGGTCGAGGTATGCCTGGCACTCGGAGACAATGCGCTTGGTGTTGCCGTCGATGATGCACTGGAGCGTCTCGAGTAGGCCGAGCCCGCGGTCCTGAAGCGGCGCTGGTAGGCCTTGGTTATGGGGAACATCTTGATGTAGTGGATGCCGTGGCGACAGCCGGGGCGCGTCGTGGGGCGGGGTGGCAACGCAAAGTACTGGTCTTTGGGCACGTTGGGGGCGATGTTGGAATGCAGCGGTACGGCGAAGTCCCTGCGCTTCCCGCGGAAACGCAGCCTCACCACCACGATGCAGGGGAGATTGTGCTTAAGCATGAGCTCGCGGTCGCCCTCGACGAGGTCGAAGAAGTCCTGGGAGATGGATACGACCTTCACCGGTTGCGCCTCTTCATACGAAGTGGGGCCCGCATCGCTGCAGGCCCCTACAGGTGGGCGATATTCTACGCCTTGCGGCACCCCGTCGCCCACGGAGGTTAAACGTACACGTAAGCCGTACTCTGAAAGCCGCGGCTTCCGGCAAGTAGTTTATGCCACGAAAGGTCGCTTTCAACGCGCATAGCTCGCAAAATAACACTCGCTGGGCCGTCACCCCTGGCAGTTGCCCTCCAATCTTCATTGGAGTCAGCAGGTCAATTCATATAGTTATGGGGGGGTATCCTAAAGGAAATCAAATTTATACCCCCATAACTAAGGAATTTTCTATTCCCACTCAATGACTAGGGCCCTGGTGTAATTGGCTGGATCACCGTTCCGGGAACCGGTATCGACCTACCTGTCCGCCGAGCTCTTTCTTCAGCTCCAGCCTAGTATCTGATTCGCGCCGTTATAAGCGAAAACCGAAGAGATGCGTCTTAGCCAAGAAAAGAAGGTTAGCCTCATCTTACTGCATGATTCGTGTGTTATAGTTAGATGGCTCTAACTGTTTGGGGGCGATGGCCATGCACGAACGCAAGGACTTCTGGGACAGGAATGCTGGTCGGTACGACCGTTTCATGCGAAACGACCGGGCGGCGTATGAGAAGATGTATGGGCTGATCCGGCCGGTGGTGAAAGCAAAGACCGTGCTGGAGGTTGCCACCGGCACGGGGCTCATCGCAAAGAGCGTCGTGGATGCGGCGGCGCGCATCGAGGCTACGGACGCCTCTGCAAAGATGATCCTTGAAGCAAAGCGGGACAATCAATCCGCAAAGCTGCACTTTTCCGTACAAGATATGTTCCGCCTGCCCTATGCACAGAAGTCCTTCGAAGTGGTGATCGTGTCCAACGCACTTCACATAGTGCCGCATCCGGAAAAGGCCCTGCAAGAAATCAGACGGGTGCTGAAGGACGACGGCGTGCTCATCGCGCCAACCTTCACCCACGCGGGGAACTCGGTTTCCGGCAAGGCAAAAGCCTTTTTCATGAGTATGGCGGGATTCCCCCTCCACAGCGGGTGGACAAGCGAGGAATACCTACGTTTCCTGCGTCAAAACGGCTGGGCGGTGCAGAAAAGCGCGGTGCTGAAGGCCTCGTTCCCGTTGACCTATGCGGAATGCACGAAATCGGAGGGGCCAGATGTCGTTCTTTGAAAACACCCGCAAGCCCGTGGGCCTCGGCGGAAAACTTATGGTTGCCATGATGAACCTGGGCCACAGCCCTGTGGCGCGGTGGGGACTTCGATTTCTACGACTTGCGCCAAACGCCAAGGTGCTAGATTGCGGCTGCGGCGGCGGGGCAAACATAAAACGGCTGCTGAAAAAATGCCCGTATGGCGTCGTCAAGGGCATCGACTATTCGCCCGTCAGCGTGGAGAAGGCTAGAAAGCTCAACCGAACTGCAATTCAGGAGGGGCGTTGCGCCGTCTTGCAAGGCAGTGTGGCGGATATGGCGTTTGATGATAGCTACTTCGATGCTGCCACGGCCTTTGAGACCGTCTATTTTTGGCCTGATTTGCCCCGATGCTTCCGCGAGGTCTGGCGGACGCTGAAGCCAGGCGGGACAATTCTTATCTGCAACGAGAGCAATGGCGATACGGACAAGGACGAGAGGTGGACGCAGATCATCGGCGGCATGACCATCTACAAGGACATTGAATTAAAGGCATGTCTGGAGCGGGCGGGTTTTCACGAGGTGCAGATACACAAAAAGAAAAAGTGGCTCTGCGTCACGGCGCGGAAGTAGGGGCATCAAGCACGGGTATTTTTGCATCCATCCTGCACATGGCGATAGGCATGACGGTCATAGCGGCTATGCTGGCGGCAATTATGACAGTTTTTATTCACTGAGGAAGAAACCTATGAAATGTAAAATTGAGAAAAACACCGTGCAGGAGACGCTGATCCTCCCGCTGTATTCCCGGAAGCTGTGTACGGAGTTGTACCCGAACCTTTACAGGGATGAAACAGCGGTTCGTCTGCTCGACCAGATCGACTACGACTTTTCAGAGGCAGAGAAAAACTCCCGCAGCCTGATGCAGCGCTTTGGTGCGCTGGAGGTGGCCACACGGCAGAGTGATCTTGCTTTCGAGGTGCGGGATTACCTGAAAGACCACCCCAATGCGGCGGTGGTCAATCTGGGCTGCGGGCTGGACAACACCGGCAGAACCTGCGACAACGGTAGATGCAAGATCTACAATCTGGACTTCCCGGATGTGATTGCCTTGCGGCAGCAGCTGCTGCCCGCCGGGGATCGAGAACAAAATATCCCCTGCGACCTGAAAGACACCGCATGGTTTGGCAAAATCGATGCCTCCGGCGGGGCGGTGTTCTTTGCCTCCGGAGTGTTCTATTACTTTCTGACCCAGCAGGTCCGGGAACTGGTGCGGGGGATGGCGGACGCTTTCCCCGGCGGTGTGCTGGTCTTTGATGCTGCCAATCGGACGGCAGTAAAGATGATCGCAAAAACATGGCTTAAGACTGCAAAAATCAAGGATGTGGGGGCATATTTTGCGGTTTCGGATGCCGCCAAGGAAATCGGCACGTGGGGCAGCCGTCTGCAGGTCACAAGTCGCGGCTATATGCTGGGCTACAACGATTTGAGAGACCCTTCTGTCAGCGGCTTTTTCCGGTTTCTCGCAAGGGTCGGTGACAACGGGATGAAAATGCAAATCGTGAAAATAAGATTTTGAGAGGCAAAAACGAAGCGTATTCACTTTGACGTCGAAGAAGACGGCTTTTACGGCGCATATTGGGCGTGCAAGGACACGCATACAGCAGCGGGCACGGATTCAATTGAAACCGTGCCCGCTATCTGATACTATATTATTTTATCGAACGTCTGTTCTATTATCGCCTATTACAACAGCATTGCGTTCGCATTCACGGAGCTTTACGGCAGAAGCTATGGGGGCGGCGTGCTTGAGATTCTGCCCAAGGAAGTTGGCAATATCCATGTTCTCAATACCGGCCTATTGAACATTAATGCCGAGCTAAAAAGAAACGTTATCAGCGTAATTGACGGAGTAGTAAGAAATGGGCGCAATATCGACGAAGCGTTGGATTACATTGATGCAAAGATACTCGTTGGTATACTTAGTTAGATTCGATGAAGATACCTGTTGCGCATGTAGACGCATATGGAGAGACATTGCAAGCAAGGCGCCTCGGCAGAGGCACAAGATAGGCAGTGACCATAATGACCAGCACAAAATTTACTTGGATTAGCTTTTATAAAGAGTTATCTGACAAGCTGCTGACCTATCGAGACAGGCGCGACGATCTGATAAACAAGCTAGCAACTGTCTATGAATCGATCGGGATGAGTCTCCCTAAGCTTGAGGCAGATGAGCTGCAAGACATCGATCCGTTCACCGTCTTCGGCCTCTTCAACAAGGGCATCACAGACGCAAACCGGCAAAAGATCATCGCCGGCATCGCCGAGGTGTTCGACATTGGGGCAGATCAGCCCACGGACTTCGAGGGCATCCCCGTGCTCAACAACCTCAACGCGACCTTCTATGCCTTCGCCAACGACGAACGTCGCGGCGAGCACGACATCGATAACCTCTGGCACGTGTTCGAGGCCGAACTTGCACTGGCCGCCGACGACAACGAGGAAACCCGGAAGGCCTTCGTCGAGGCATTCGATACCACCGTCATCCAGTTCACACTTGGCTGGAAGCTCACCATGGGCCTCTACTGGGCGAGGCCCTACAACTTCATCAGCCTGGATTCGCGCAACCGCTGGTTCATGGCCGACGTCGCAAAGGCTGGCACCGCCATCGCCGACATAATGCCGAAGGAAAAGGACTCGCCAGTTCATGACGGAGATCGCTACCTCGCCATTTGCGACACCATCAAGTCGAAGCTCGGAAGCGAAGAGTGCTCGTATGCAGACTTCCCCTCGTTGACGGCTGCCGCCTTCGTGGAGTCTGAGCGCGTCAACCGCGAGAGGAAGGTCGCCGAGAAGGCTGCAGCCGAGAAGGCGGAAGAAAATTCCCTTGGAGACGAGGGGGTCAAGACCACACATTACTGGACCTACTCCCCGGGAGACGGTGCCGCGAGGTGGGATGACTTCTACGCACGTGGCGTAATGGGCGTCGGCTGGAGCAAGCTCGGCGACGTCGAGAAATACGCCAGCAAGGAAGACATCCGCAAGAACCTGCGCACCCTGTACAGTAGCAAGTACTCGCAGAAGAACTCCGCGCTCGCGCTCTGGCAGTTCTCGCGCGAAATCAAGCCGGGCGACGTTGTCTTTGCTAAGCGGGGCCGCAGCGTAATTATTGGTCGCGGCATCGTTGAGGGGGATTACCAATTCGACGAAAATGGCGACTCCTATCCGAACATCCGCAGGGTACGCTGGACGAACAGAGGAGAGTGGCACACGGAAGACTTCCTCGCCGTGAAGACCTTGACGGACATCACCGCCTATCCCGACCTCGTTGAGAAGCTCAACTCGTTCTTCGAGAACGAGGGCGGCGAAGTCGAGGAAGACACGGAGGAGGTTGAATACCCAACGTACACGTCCGAGGACTTCCTCTCGGAGGTCTACATGGACGGCGAGCACTACAGGACCCTCGTCAATGTCCTGCGCGCGAAGAAGAACATCATCCTGCAGGGTGCCCCAGGCGTAGGCAAGACCTTCGCCGCAAAGCGCCTGGCCTACTCCATGATGGGCGTGAAGGACGCCGAGCGTGTGATGATGGTGCAGTTCCACCAGAGCTACAGCTACGAAGACTTCATAGAGGGGTTCCGCCCGAACGCGCAGGGCTTCGACCTCGAGAAGGGCGCGTTCTACAACTTCTGCAAGAATGCGAAGGACGATTCTGACAACGACTACTTCTTCATCATCGACGAAATCAACCGTGGCAACCTCTCGAAGATCTTCGGCGAGCTTTTCATGCTCATCGAGAACGACAAGCGCGGGCCCAGGAACACGCTGCAGCTCCTCTACTCGCACGAGCTGTTCTACGTCCCGAGCAACGTATACCTCATTGGCATGATGAACACAGCGGACCGCTCGCTCGCCATGCTCGACTACGCCCTGCGCCGCCGCTTCGCGTTCTTCGACCTCCGTCCCGCCTTCGACGCGGAGAGCTTCATCACCTATCAGGAGGGACTTGCCAGTGAGAAGTTCGATAGGCTCATCTCTTGCGTCGTGAAGCTGAACGAGGCGATCGCGTCCGACGAGTCGCTGGGAGACGGCTTCTGCATCGGCCATAGCTACTTCTGCCGCATGTCCCCGGACGACGTGACGGACGATAAGCTCTCAGCAATCGTCAACTACGAGCTCGTGCCGATGTTGCGCGAGTACTGGTTCGACGAGCCCACCAAGGTCGACGAGTGGGCCGGCAAGTTGCGCAGGTCAATCCGGTGATCCGGATACAGAACATCTACCACATGCTCGCCTATGCGTTCCAGACGCTGCAAGGGCAGGGCTACCGCGACATCGCAGCCGAGGAGTTCGACAACACCGCCGACCTCCTCGCCGAGATACTGTCACGGGGCGTGAGCCTGCAGCTCAAGCGCGGTCTTGGCCGAGAGTACGTCGACCGCAAGGATATGCTCTCCTCACCGAGGGGCAAGATTGAGCTGTCCGAGTCCTTGAAGACGCGCTCAATTCTGCGCAGGCAGCTGATTTGCAGCTACGACGAGTTCAGCACGGACACGCGCATGAACCGCATCCTCAAGGCGACGATCATGCTCTTGATTCGCTCGGACATCGACAAGGCGCGCAAGAAGGCACTTAGACGGCTGCTTCCGTACTTCGTGGACGTGGAAGACGTGAACCTTTCGGGCGAAGACTGGCACATGCGCTTCGACCGGAACAACCAGGCCTATCGCATGCTCATGAACGTGTGCTGGCTGGTCGCGAAGGGCCTTCTCCAGACGCGGGAGAGCGGGAGTCTCCGCATGATGGACTTCCTCGACGAGCAGCGAATGAGCCACCTGTACGAGAAGTTCATCCTCGAGTACTACAGACGTGAGCACCCAGAGCTTTCCGCAGGGGCGCCGTACATCAGCTGGGCACTCGACGACGGCTTCGGCGATATGCTCCCCGCCATGCACACCGACATAACGCTCACACGGGGCAGGACCGTCCTCATCATCGACGCAAAGTACTACAGTCACACGACGCAACAGCAGTTCGACAAGCGAAGCGTCCACTCCGGAAACCTGTACCAGATCTTCACCTACGTGAAGAACAAGGAAGCGGAACTCGCCAGCACTCACGACCAGCAAAGCGTGTCGGGCATGCTGCTCTACGCCAAGACCGACGAAGACGTGCAGCCTGATGGTGTGTATCAGATGAGCGGTAACCAGATAAGCGTGAGGACATTGGATCTGAACCAGCCCTTCGAGACAATACGTTCGCAGCTCGACGGTATTGCTGAAGCTCATTTCTCAACAGAGGCGGCTTATGTTTGAGAGCCTGACAAAACATCCGCCTACGGTTGAGAATGCCGAGGGATTTGGCAACTGGGTTGTAGACCGAGAGAGCAAGGGCACCATGAACGACCCAATCAAGATGCCCTACGTGAATTACGGAACGACGGTTGCTGACGTTGAACAGGCAATCTACGACTTCGTCGACGAGCATTCAGAGTACGAGCTCACGCATTACCACGACATACTTGAACGCAACGGACTCGAGTGGAGCAGCCAAGCAATGTCTGGGGCAGATGTATCGGAACTTGACGGCCAGGCGGTGATGGCGCTTCTGCTCGGAGCCGTGAGAGCAGAACGCTTCTGCGATGGGGCACTGCTCGGCTTCTTTGGGGACGGGAGCATGAGACGCTGGCTTTTGCGTCTGCGCGAGATTGATGACAAAGGCAGCGATGAGTAACAACTTGAGCCTCACCATTGAGATACACAGCGATGAAGACGGACGATAGAGTTGCGACCATCTTTCCCAATGAGGGACTTGTCGTCGGATATGGCACGGTGTGGGCCAACAGCAAGACGGAACACGCGCACTTCCGCATAGATGCTGCAAGCACGTTGGAATGCAACATCTCGGCATGAAAACATGTATGAGGGACAATGGATTAATCACCCCTCATACATGCCGGCTAAGCGGCGCGAAGCGTAAAAAACAGACCGCCAAAGAACAGCACGGCACAGGTGCTCACAACCAACTCGAAGTTCGACTTATGCAGCTTTGTCGTGGTATCGGACATTGCCTGTCGAATCTTCTCAGACTCCTGCATGACCTTATCGAACTGTTCGTCGGTCAGATTGCCGCTCTGGAGCAGGGCCTGCGTCTCGTCGGCCTGCATGCTCAGGACTTTCATCTGGCGCATGGCAACAGAGTGGGTGACGCATAATTTCTTTCGCAAATTGACAACCGCATAGCGGAACACGGCCCGCGCC
>JAQDNC010000030.1 GCA_027660625.1 Coriobacteriaceae bacterium AM100-PB1-1D-6A
CCGATCTCGGAAGGCACGTGCAGACCTTTCGTCATGGCCTCCTACCTTTCTTTCGGGCCCCTGTCAGGGCCGATTCGTTAGCGCCCCTCCGTGTGAGGCGTTATTGCTGACGACATATTTATATCCAAAATCAATCCATACTTCCACCTCGCCCCCGAACGGTTTTATATGAGGGGTGAACGGCATACACATATACTTCACGCATGGCATACTTTGATTAAATAAAGTGGATTTACGTGCTTAAACGCTTTTTAACCGCAGGATCAATTGAAACTAACCTTTGTTAAACCACCCCCAAATTGCATATTTCACGCAACGATATGAATATAATTCGCAATTCTCGCTGTGTCTCAACCATTTTGATTTTTATTCAGAAAAAAGTGCGTCCTATTCATTTTTGACAAACAGATTACCGTTTACCAGACGTTGGATACCGTTCACCGGAAGCTCAGTATAAGGCCCATCGAATACCCGATCGATCTTGCGTCTCCATTTGTAACAACTTGACTTTTTCGGCAGCAAAGACAAACAGACCCGTTCCCCAAAAGGGAGCGGGTCTGCATTCGGTACACCTAGGGTCCAGCAAGGTTTAGGCCTTCGAGAACCTCAAGGGACTAGCGATCGAGCTCGGCCAGTGCCTCGCCCAGAAGCCTCAGGCCCTCGCGAAGAACATCTTCGCTCGCGCAGTAGCCCAGGCGCGCTCCGCAGGGAAGCTCAAAACGGCTACCGGGGACCAACAGCACTCCCCTATCGGCCAGCAGGCGCTTGCAGAACTCCTCGTCATCCTCGGGAATATCCAGCTGGATAAACGAGGTTGACACGCCCTGCGGGGCCGTCCAAGAGACACGCTGCTGCGTATCGATCCAAGCCTGTGCGATATCTCGGTTACCAAACACGATCTTGCGGTTGCGCTCGAGAATCTTGTCCTTGTGCTCGAGCACGTAGGTCGCCAAAGCATCGTTAAACACGCCACCGCAGATCATGGTGTAGTCGCGGTAGGTGCGGATGCGGTTGGACACCTCTTCATCCGCAACGACCCAGCCCACGCGGGCTGCAGGCGTCGAATAGGTCTTGGACACCGAGTTGGTGACAATGGCCCTCTCGTACACGTCTGCCATCGACATAAAGGACTCGGTGTTCTCGAGCGGCAGATACACCTCGTCGCACAGCACGTAGGCGCCCACCGAGCGGGCAATCTCGGCAATCTGCCCGAGCATGTCTGCATCGAGCACCGTACCGATGGGGTTCGATGCGTTATTGATGCAGATAAGCTTGGTATTGGGGCGAACGAGGCGCTTGAGCTGTTCGATATCGGGTTTCCATCCGAGCTCCTCGCGAAGCTCCCAATACTCGACCTCGGCACCAAGCGTACGCGGGATCTCATAGAGCGGCGCATAGGTAGGCCACTCGGCAATCACGTGATCGCTGGGCCCGACAACGGCAATGATGGCGTTGAGGTTGGCGCCCGTGCAGCCATTGGTCTGCAGAATGTGATCGGGATTGACCTCGCAACGATACAGCTTGGCGACCTCGGCCTTAAACTCCGGCGAACCCTCGATCCAGCCGTAGTTCATCTTCTCGCGATCCAGACGCTCGTAGAACGTAGCGCCGTCCTGCTCGTCGAGCGCGCGAAGCTCGCCCATGGTCAGCGACGAAATCGTCGACTGGGCAATGTCCCACGTAGCGCTCTTCTCCCAAACGTTGAGCCATTCCTCAACGCCAATTGTCTTGATATCCATGACTAAGCTCCAATCGCTAGAACACGGGGATGATGCCGGCAAAGGTCATGGGAATCGAGATGATGCCCAAAAGACAAAGAAGCCGACACCGTTGGGGTATCAACGTGACCGCCTCTAGACATAATGGACACCTTATCTGATGCTAATTTAACTTATTAGACAAGAATGGGGCGGTGCGAAAAACCCGCACCGCCCCATTGGGAGACATCTAATGGCAGCTAGATGTTTGTATTAAGACCCGTACGGTCTATGAAAACCTTAGAGGTCCTCGCGCCAGAAGGGCATGCTCATGCAGCGCGGGCCGCCGCGGCCGCGG
>JAQDNC010000031.1 GCA_027660625.1 Coriobacteriaceae bacterium AM100-PB1-1D-6A
GGTAGTGTCGAGAAAGTTGGTGTAGCGCCCGAACCGAAGCGAGTCTGCCCGGCGTCCGGGAACCTGGAATACGGTGATATCCTATGCCGTCTCGACCCTGTCCGCAAGCTCGAGGCCGGACTCTATCATCTTCCTGGCCTCCGCCTCAAGCTGGGCCCAGTCTACCCGCCCTTCGATTCCGCGCCTGCGCCCCTCGTCGTAGAGCTCGTTCATCCTCGCCTCCGAGAAGTACCTGGACTCCTGCCATATCTCGTCCTGCTCGCACATGACCGCGCCGGCGAGCCGCACGAGCGAGCCCGTGGACGGGAATACCTGGACCACGCGCGACCTGCGCTTTATCTCCCTGTTCGTCCTCTCCTGCACGTTGTTGGTGCGCAGCCGCTTCCAGTGGGTCGGAGGGAAGTCGAGGTAGGCCAGGGCGTCGGGCTCGGCCTCCTCGAGCACCGCCGCGGCCCTCGGGCAGCACTCCTCGAGCATGTCGCACGCCGCGTGGTACATGGCCGCCACCGTGGCGGCGTCGCGGGCGCGGAACACCTGCGAGACGATCCTTCCCACGCGGCGCCTGAGCTGCCAGGAGCCGGCCTCGCGCATGCAGTCGCGCATGAGGTGGACGGCGCAGCGCTGCCACGCGGCGCCCTGGAAGACCTCGCCGAGGGCGCGGACGAGGCCCGGGTGGGCGTCCGAGACGACGAGCTCCACCCCGGAGACGCCGCGGCCGCGGACCGTCCGCAGGAAGGCGAGCCACGAGTCGTACGACTCGGTATCCACCACGTCGACGCCCAGGACGCGCCTCCAGCCGCCCGCGTCGCAGCCGATGGCGGTGACAACGGCGGTGGACGCCACGCGGCCCCCGCGGCGGCACTTGACGTAGGTGGCGTCGAGCCAGACGTAGGGCACCGGGGAGCCGTCGAGCGGCCTTCCGCAGAGCTCCTCGATGTCGGCGTCCAGGCTCGAGGCGATGGCGCTCACCTGGTCCTTGGAGAGCCTGGACACGCCCATCTTCTCGGCGACGCGCTGCACCTTGCGGGTGCTCGTGCCGGTGGCGTACATCTCCGCCACGGCGGCCACGAGGGCGCGGTCCACGCGCTGGTAGCGCTCAATCACGTCCTCGGGGAAGAAGCTGCCCGAGCGCAGCTTGGGGATACGAAGCGTCAGCGTGCCCACGCAGGTGGCGAGTGCCCTCTCGCGGTAGCCGTTGCGGCTGTTCGCCCCGCCGCCGCACAGCTGGTCGGCCTCCGCGTCCATCACGGCGTTCACGACCTGCTCGGCGAGGCGCCTGAGCAGCTCCTGCATGTCGATGGCGCCGTCGTCGAACCGGGGCATGGCGAGCATGTCCGGCGTCGGGTCTGATAAGATTTCCATAGCGGCCTTCGTCCTTTCCTAGAACCTGTTGTTGTGGTGATTTCAGATTCTAGGACGAAGGCCGTTCTTCGTTAAACGGGCGCTAGGGCGCCGCCCTTACACCAACATTTTCGACGCGATC
>JAQDNC010000032.1 GCA_027660625.1 Coriobacteriaceae bacterium AM100-PB1-1D-6A
GGTACCGTCAAGATTCTTTCGCAAATTGATTTAGCCGTCTCCGGCCCCGTCCTCTTCTAGCCCTCCGCCTTTCCCCTCAGCTCGTCCATCTCCTCCAGCTTCGACATGTCCAAGTACCTCCTCTTGCCCCACTCGTGCTCCACTATGTACTTCAGCCTCGCCGTCACCAACATCAGAGCCGAATTGCCGTCCGGGAAGGTCCCGACGACCCTCGTCCTCCTCCTGATCTCGCGGTTGATGCGCTCGATCCCGTTGTTCGTCCTGATCCGGCGCCAGTGCTCCGGTGGGAATTCCGTGTAGGCAAGCGTCTCGGCGAACCCGTCGCGCACCGTCCTCGCGGCCGCCCCGAGCCTCATCGATTCCAGCTCCTCCGCCACCTCCTCGGCTTTTCTGGCGCATGCCTCGCGCGATTCCTGCGCGTGGATCGCCTTCAGCATGCGCGCCGCGGCCTTCCGCCTGGTCACGGGAACCCTTCCCAGCACGTTGCGGTAGAAATGCACCGTGCAGCGCTGGTAGCGGGCCCCGGGGAACACCTCCTCGAGCGCACCGAGCATCCCCGCGCACTTGTCGCCGGTGACGAGCCGTACGCCGGAGAGCCCGCGTCCCTTGAGCCAGGAGAAGAATTCGCGCCAGGACTCCGCGGACTCGGTGTACCCCTCGGAGCAGCCGATGACCTCCCGGTCGCCGGCGGAGTTGACGCCGATGGCGACCAGCACGGCCACGTTCTCGTAGGACCCTCCCCAGCTGCGCTTGAGGTAGATACCGTCGACGAAGACGTAGGGGTAGCCGCCCTCGAGCGGCCTCTGCCGCCATGTCTCGATGGACGCGAAGGCCCTCTCGTTGAGGTTGGAGACGGTGCCGGAGGACACCGGCGCTCCCCACAGGAGCTCGGAGACGTCCTCGATCCTCCTGGTGGAGACGCCCGCCAGGTACATCTCGACGATGGCCTCCTCGACCGAGGTCTCGCGCCTGCGGTAGCGCTCGATGACGGCCGTCTGGAAGGTCGCCCCGCGGAGCTTCGGCACGCTGAGCTCGACTTCCCCGGCGCCCGTGACGAGCCTCCTCGTGTAGTGGCCGCTGCGGTAGGCCTCCCGGCCCGCCGTCCTCTCGTAGCGCTCGGCCCCGACGAGCTCGGACGCCTCCTCGTCGAGCAGTGCGTTGAGCGTCTCCTCGACGGTCTTCCTCACCAGATTCTTTATGTCGTTGCGCAGCGACTCCTCGTCGACTGATACGATGTTCGCAGACACGGCCCGTGCCCCCTTCGTCGGTGATTTGTTGTTTAGTCGCTAGAAATCATATGACGGGGCGCGGGCCGTGTTCCGCTATGCGGTTGTCAATTTGCGAAAGAAATTATGCGTCACC
>JAQDNC010000033.1 GCA_027660625.1 Coriobacteriaceae bacterium AM100-PB1-1D-6A
ATAGTTATCTATTATTTAACGGGAGGAAATAATTCTATGAGTCGCTTTTGTAAATTTGGTTGATTTCCGATCTCAGCCGAACACATTGAGCGAATAGGCCGTTCCCGCAGCTAGCCGAACGCCCCCGAGGTCCCATTCGGGCCCCCGGGTCGGCATTTTCCCAGTTGAAGGAACGGTGGAGATGTGTTTCGATGGGTCCGGTGGCCATGCTCCGCCCGCCGCCCGGCACCTCCTCCCAGACCCAGCCGAACGGTCGGTTCCGTCTATTCCGTTTTTCCCTTTCAGGCTAGGACAGCGGGGCATCGCCCCTCTCTGCGCGCGCCCGCGCGATGAGCCCCGGCGTCAGGTCGAGCCCGTCGACGGGCACGTCCTCGATGCCGTACGCATCCAGCAGCGCCGCCGCGTCGTCGCCGAGCATCGCCCGGAAGGCGCGGGCGGGCGTCGCGAAGCCGAGCGCGCCGCGGGGCTCGGAGTTCACGTGCGACATCGCCAGCGCAAGGTCGGCCGGGGCCAGCCGGTCGAACCTGATGCCGCGGCCCTTGGGCAGCAGCTTCCTGATCTCGACGTGGTTGCGCTCGCAGGCGCCCTTCTGGTCGCTGCGCCGGGGGTCGCAGTAGAACAGCCTCGTCTCGCCCGGCCCCTCGCCGATCAGCGCGGCGATCGCGCCCTCGTCGGAGAACTCGGCGCCGTTGTCGGTGAGGACGGCGCGGAACACGCGGCGCGCCCCGCCGGCGCCCAGCACCGAGCGCACGCCCCCGAGCGCCGCCGCCACGCTCTCGGCGTCCTTCGCCGCGAGCGGCAGCGCGAGCTGCAGCCTGCTGGGGCGGTGCAGCAGCGTGAGCAGGCAGGCGCTGTCCTCCCGCGAGCCCTCGACGGTGTCCATCTCCCAGGCGGCGGCGCACGCGTCCTCGCCGAGGGCGAGGAACGCGGCGTGCGACCTGCGGGGCGAGTGCGGCGTCGCCCTCTTCGGGGCCCGGTGCGACCTGGGCCTGTAGCCGACCTTGCGCCTGAGCTCCATGTTGGTCATGCCGTCGTAGCCCGCTGTGTTTCGTCAAGAGGATTTGAGCAAAAAGAGCATCGGAAATTGAGCAGCTTGAGCA
>JAQDNC010000034.1 GCA_027660625.1 Coriobacteriaceae bacterium AM100-PB1-1D-6A
CGCCCCGGTCCGAGTGGATTGTCGTGCGCGCGCCCGCCGGCCTCGCCGCGCAGGCCTTGAGCAGGCTCGAGTTCGCGAGGCGCTTGTCGGGGTGCAGCCCGATCGACCAGGCGACGGGCATCCCGTCGAAGCAGTCGATGACCGGGCTCAGGTAGACCTTCTCGCCGCCCGGGAGCCTGAACTCGGTGATGTCGGTGAGCCACAGCCGGTTGGGCTCGTCGGCGTGGAAATTCCTGTTCACGAGGTTCTCCGGCGCCTTGGAGACCTCGCCGGCGTAGGAGCTGTAGCCCCGGGCGCGCCTCCTGTTGTAGACGACCTCGAGGCCCTCCTCGCGCATCACGCGGGCCACGCGCTTCTCGCTGGCGCGGACGCCCTCGCGGCGCAGGCGCGCCCAGACGGTGCGGTACCCCCAGCACCCCGAGCCCTCGCGGAAGATGCGCACCACGCGGTCGCGTATGTCGGCGTCGCGGTCGCGCGGCGCGGCGACGCGGGGCCTCCAGTACTCATAGGAGCTCTTCGATATCCTCAAGAAACCTGTGATCGAGCGGAGGGGCAGGGCGGTCGCCCGCCTCAATCTCTCGCCGAGCTCGCACTTGCTCCTGTTCGAGATCGAAGCCGGGTCCCACCCTTCCGCTTTTAGGTCGGCCAACACCGCCCTGAGCAGCAGGTTCTCTATCTGGTCCTCGTTGAGTCCGGCGAGCGGGCCGGTCGCGGGCGGGGCGTAGATCGACTTGTCGGGGCCCAAGCTGGCCTCCTTCCGTGGCGGTTTCCTCGCCACGATTCTACAGCCCCCGCCGGTGTAGCTGCGCGGGAGGTGCCCCGTCGCCCACTTCTTGGCCGCGCTCACCGTGACCCCCGCGAACTCCGCGGCGGCGGTGGGCCCCATGCCGTCCTCCGTCGCCAGGAGGAAGAGCTCGACCTTCTCCCTGCTGTACATGCGAACCTCCAGTCCGGACCGCCCCGCGGTCCAACTTTCTGTCCGCACCCCC
>JAQDNC010000004.1 GCA_027660625.1 Coriobacteriaceae bacterium AM100-PB1-1D-6A
CCGGACGCCGGGCAGACTCGCTTCGGTTCGGGCGCTACACCAACTTTCTCGACACTACCAGCAGGTTGCCGACAAATTGAATGGAGCCATTTGTATTGGCTCAGGTGGGTGGCTCCAGCAGGACCGGTAAGGTCAAAAGCGGCTAGGTCTGCTAAACCTGTTAAACTCTGCTAAAGTTGCTAAACTTTGTTAAAGTTGTTAAAACTAGCAGAGGAGGGTCGAATGTCGAAAGCCATTAATCCCTTTAAGCCAACGGCGGGCATGAATCCGCCTGAGCTTATCGGACGTGACGCTGTTTTGGATGATTTTGCCGAGGCCCTTGAGAATGGTCCTGGTGCCCCCGATCGACTCATGCGCATCTCGGGCGTCCGAGGCACAGGTAAAACGGTGCTTCTCAATGCATTGGGCGATCTTGCGCGAAAAAAAGGATTCGAGGTTGTTGACGTCGCCTCGAATGCCGGTTTTTGCAGTAGAATCCTCGAGGCTCTACAGCGAAATGTTCGTCTTGAGTCAATGTCGATTCCCCCATCTATTCGAGGAGTCAGCCTTGGCTCCGTTGAGGTATCGAAGTCGGCATCTCATCTGGGCGAGGCAATGTACGATGCCGCGAAGCGCGGAGGTCTGCTCATTACGCTCGACGAGATTCAGGATGCCTCAACTGAGGAAATGCGCGAGCTGGGCAATGAGATGCAGCTTTTGATTCGCCAAGGGGCGAATGTCGCTTTTGCATTCGCTGGCTTGCCAACATCGGTGGATGGCGTGGTGGTTGATGATACCCTTACGTTCCTTCAGCGGGCAAAACATATCGAACTCACTCGTCTCTCCGATTTTGAAGTCGGCGGATCGTTTGAGGATACAATGAGACGAGCGGGCAAGGAGCTCGATGAAGACGCCGCTGAGCTATTAACAAAGGCGTCAGCAGGCTATCCCTTTATGGTCCAGTTGGTCGGATATTACGCTTGGCAGGCTGCTGCGCGCAGCGGGGCGGAGAGCGTGAACGAAGGGTCCGCGCGTACGGGTATCCAAGCAGCTCTTGATAGCTTTAATGCTATGGTGATTGCCCCGGCGCTGCGCAGGGTTTCAGAACGACAGTTTCAGTATCTTGCGGCAATGGCTCAATGCGAGGGCGATGAGATTGCCAACGGTGATATCGCCAAAAAGATGGGGCTGCCGGCGAACAAGGTCGGCTCGTATCGTAAACGTCTCATCGATGCGGGGTTGATTGAGCCTGCGGGCTATGGCTGTGTTTCGTTTGCAATTCCGTATATGCGTGACTATTTGTTGGAGGCGGTGCGGGAAAGGTAAAAATGGAATCGCTCCAAATTCCCTCTTGCCCATCCTCGACTGTTTGGTTACTATAGAACGGCTGTTACGGAGAGCTGACCGAGAGGCCGAAGGTGCTCGCCTGCTAAGCGAGTATGCCCCAAAAGGGCATCTGGGGTTCGAATCCCCAGCTCTCCGCCAGTAAGACTTTAAAGAAGGGTTCCGAAAGGGACCCTTTTTTAGTTGAACCACGTTAGCTGGGGATTCGGGCTTATAGGACATAATGTGTGTCCACGTTGGGGGCATCGGCGCAGGTCGATGCCCCTTTTTCAGCCGCTTAAATTCCGTGCCCGCTTTTAACCGCTCGGACAGAATGTGTGTCCGGTTGCCTATCGTTCCCGCAGGTAGATAACCTTTTCCGGAACCGTTAAATACCCTTTCGGAAGAGGTGCCCATGAAGGCCGTTTATTGCCCCTACTGCGGCGGTCGGACCAAGCGCAACGGCAGGACTTCATCGGGGTCCCAGCGGTGGAGGTGCACGTCCTGCGGCGCGTCGACGACGGTGAGGTACGACGACACGGCGACGAGGCTGGACGAGTTCCTCGGGTGGCTCCTCTCCAAGGACTCCCAGGCGGCGATGCCGGGCGGCGGGCGTTCCTTCAGGCGCAGGACGGCCGAGTTCTGGGAGGTCTGGCCCATGCCCGTCCCCGACGGCGAGCTGCACCGCGTGCTCTACGTCGACGGGATCTGGGTCGCGCGCGACCTCGTGGTGCTCATATGCTGCAGCGGCGAGCGGGTGGTCTCCTGGTACATGGCGAGGTCGGAGAACTCGAGGGCGTGGTCGGCCCTCATGGCGCCGATCCCGGCGCCCGAGGTAGTCGTCACCGACGGCGGGAGCGGGTTCGCCAAGGCCGTGCGCGAGACCTGGCCGCGCACCAGGGTCCAGAGGTGCACCTTCCACGCCTTCTCGCAGGCCAAGCGCTACACGACGACGCGGCCGAAGCTCCAGGCGGGGCGCGAGCTCTACCTCATCGCGCGCGACCTCATGGGCATCGAGACGCTGCACCAGGCCGAGCTCTGGGTCGAGCGCTACCTCGACTGGTGCGGGTTCTGGGCCGACTTCCTGGAGGACAGGACCGTGGTGGACGGCAGGAGGGCCTGCACCCACGAGAGGCTGAGGCGGGCGCGCTCGTCGCTGTCGTCGCTGGTGTCGGCGGGGACGCTGTTCACCTACCTCGACCCCGCCCTGGCCAAGGCCGGCCCGCTGCCGTCGACCAACAACATGATCGAGGGAGGGGTGAACTCGCAGCTGAGGGCCGTCCTGCGCAACCACCGGGGGCTGACGTCGGTCAAGCGCGTGAAGGCGGTGTTCTGGTGGTGCCACGCGCACTCGGGGGACGCGAGGACTGCGCGCGAGAAGCTCGCCACGATGCCGACCGACGCGGACATCGACTTCCTGTTCAGCGTCTACTCCGCCTCGCCGTCGCGCGAGGACGGAGGGCCGGAGTGGGGCGACAGGGCCGTGTGGGAGGACCTCCACCACAGGGACCCGTACCCGTTCTGGCTGGATTAATGGATGGAAACGGATGTTCTATCGGGACACACATTATGTCCTATAAGCCGGGATTCGAACCCTCAAAAAAATGAAGCGCCCCGTTGGACGCCTCATTTGGTTCGATGTGATAACGCTTTGGCCCTACACCTCAGGAGCCTTGGCTACGGTTTCGCTCTCGGCTGTGAGCGGGCGGTTGTCGATGCGGCGGCCCAGGCGGTCGAGCTTCACGAGCAGCCACTCGATGGGATTGGGCCCTGTTCCTTCCTCGTCGGCAACCAGGTCCATGACGGCAATCTTGGTGCTGCCCTGTTTAAGCGTAACGCTGCCCACCTTGTCGCCCACATGCACCGTGCCCGAAAGATCGTCGTAGCTAACCTTTTCGGTCACCTCGCCGGCAAGGGAAAACACGGTCGCTTGCGCCGTAGGATCGGCGAGTGTGGCGTCGATCGTCTTATCAGTCCAGTCGGTTTGACCAATGCGCGCCATAAGCGGGTTGCCGTTGGCGGTCTTTTCCTGCGTGTTGGCGATTGCGACCGTCACCTTGTGACCGTAGTACCAATTGGCAAGGATTGCGGTATCGGTAAAGCGCTGGTCGGTGGTGGTGGAGTTCAAAACGACAGTGTAGATCTCGTCGCCATCGCGGTTGTAGGCACCCGTAAAGCAATAGCCTGCATCGTCGGTAGTGCCGGTCTTGCCACCGATGTTGCCATCTTGGCCCAGCAAATAGTTATGCGTGTCCATGGAATGCGAATGGTCGGTGCCGTCGGCGCCCGTGACCTCGATCCAGGAATCCTCGCTCGCTACGACCTTGCGGATCGTGTCGTTTTTCATGGCCTCCTGCATCATCAGCGCTACGTCGTGTGCGGTTGAGTGCATATCGCCAGCCCACTCATCAAAGTCCAGACCATGCGGGTTTTCAAAAAGCGTACCGGTGCAGCCGAGCTTCTTAGCGCGCTCGTTCATGGCCTTCACAAATGTGGCCTCGGCGTCTTTGGTCTTAGGGTCGATCTTCTTGCCCATATATTCGGCGAGCACGATGGCGGCGTCGTTGCCCGAGGGAATCATCAGGCCGCGCAGCGCCTGCTCCACGGTAAGCTCGTCGCCTTCGAGCAAGCCGGCGGTCGAATTACCCACGGTGGCTGCGGCGTTGCTCACCGTGACCTTCTCGTCCATCTTGCAATTCTCAACGGTTAGGATTGCGGTCATGACCTTGGTGATCGAGGCGATTTTGACCTGCTCATCGGCGCCGCGCCCATAGTAGACGGTGCCGTCTTTGCCCATGACGAAGGCATTGGTCGCATCGATATCGGGTAGATTTTCGGCCGTGATGCCGCGCGCATCGGCGGTTTTGCCACAGACATTGTCGGTCGTGAGCACTTGGGCGCCGGCGACGGTGGGCACGCCAGCGGCAAGGGCGATAGCGCAGACAAAGCCGGCGGCAAGCTGGGCTGAGCGCTTTGTAAAAGAGGTGAGGGACTTCACAGATTTCGCTTTCGACGGGATGGTCTCTTCTGGAACTAGAGTATATCGTTTGCCGGCATCGGCGATCATCGCGTGCGTGCGCGGCCCACATCCGCGCCCGAACGGGCACAAGGGTGCTTAAGGCCGACTTAATCACCCACGCTTGTTGTGTGTGACGGGCGCCCCCTCGGGCATAATGGAGCGCGAGAGGAGCACGCATGAACGAACGCATACTGGTAGTTGATGACGAGAAGGCCATCGCCGACCTAGTTGGCATCTACCTTACAAAAGAAGGCTTTGACGTACAGGTCGCCTATAGCGGGGCCGATGCTGCCAAGGCAATCTTGGAGCAGGAGTTCGATCTGGCGCTGCTGGATGTCATGCTGCCCGATATCGATGGCTTTGAGCTGTTGCGTACGATCCGTTCCAGCCATACCTATCCCGTGATCATGCTGACGGCGCGCGATGCCCAGCAAGACAAGATCGAGGGCCTTTCGCTTGGCGCAGACGATTATGTGGTCAAGCCGTTCCGTCCGCTGGAGCTCATTGCACGCGTCCATGCTCAGCTTCGTCGTTATACCAGCTACGGCAGCCGCGCACAGGCGGCCGAGTCGCCGATCATCCAGCTCGACGGCCTCGAGATCAACCGCGACGCCCGCTCTGTGACGGTGGACGGTGCGCCGGTGCGCCTTACGCCCATCGAGTATTCCATCTTGCTGTATCTGGTCGAGCATCGTGGTAGCGTGGTGCCCGTGGAGGACCTGTTCCGCGCGGTGTGGAACGAGGACTTTATGCCCGGCTCCAACAATACGGTTATGGTGCACATTCGCCATCTGCGCGAAAAGATTGGCGACGATGCCCAGAAGCCGCGCTTTATCAAAAACGTCTGGGGCGTCGGCTACATAATCGAATAACGCCTTTGATGGTTGGGGAGTAGATATGACAAAAGACGATAGGCGGGCATTCGAGGTACCCGATCGACTCTTTGAATACGTAAGGGCGGTCGTTGACAACCGTGCGTTAGCGACGGTGCTGCTCTTTTTGCTGAGTCTGCTGCTCATCGGCATTGACAATATCGTTGGCATCCTGGCAGTTCTACTCATTGGCTTTTTGCTGATTGATCGATTCGAAATCGTTCGCCGCTGTGTGGTGATCGGCGGCGCCGCGTGGACTATTACGTTGGCGATCGGGTCCATGGCGCTTGGCGGTATTGGCGAGCCCGTATTCTTTGACGCCGGCTTTGTGTTCAACATGCTTGGATTTGTGCTGGCGCTTGCCGTGTGCGTCCTGTTCTTCTGCGGACGCGCCCTGTACTACCAGGGTTACGAGCAGGGCGAGCTGCACGCCGACCGCGTGATTGCCGCCCGCATTCAGGATCGTCTGATCGATAACCCCGACACATGGGACAACATTGACGGCGACTTCCTCGAGGTCGAGGGCGCGCTCAACCGGGCGCGCGATTGCGAGCGTAGGGTTCAACAAGCCCTGCGTGACGAATCGCACCGCAAAGATGACCTGGTGACGTACCTGGCGCACGACCTGCGCACGCCGCTCGCCAGCGTGGTGGGCTACCTTTCGCTCTTGCAGGAGGCCCCCGATTTGCCGCTTGAGCAACGTGCACGCTTTACGGGCGTGGCACTCGACAAGGCCCACCGGCTCGATGCGCTCATCGAGGAGTTCTTCGACATCACGCGCTTTGATTTCCACGATATCGTGCTCACCCGCAGCTACGTCGATTTGGGGCTCTTACTGGCACAGGTGGCCGACGAGTTCTATCCCATTCTCAACGAACAGCATAAAGAAGCCCAGGTTGATATCTGCGAGGATCTGACGGTGCTCGTGGACGGCGACAAGATGGCTCGCGTATTCAACAACATCATGAAAAACGCCGTTGCCTATAGCTATGAAGGCTCGATGATCACGATTGAGGCCAGACGTTTGGGTAACGGCGGCGTGCGCGTACGATTTATAAACCAGGGCGATCCGATCCCTGAGCCAAAGCTCAAGGTGATCTTTGAGAAGTTCTATCGCCTGGATGCGGCGCGTGCGACCAATCGCGGCGGCGCTGGGCTGGGTCTCGCCATCGCCAAGGAGATTGTATGCGCGCATGGCGGCACCATCGCGTGCGAATCGACGCCCGAGCATACCGTTTTTACCATCGAGCTGCCCGCCGCGTAGCGTAGGCGCCCTTACAAACACCTGACAATGCGCTCACGTGCGTATGAGCCGCGGTTTCTACTATCGATACTGCTGAATTGATATCGACGTGGAGGTATGCGGTATGACGGCTGGTGTGGCTATGGAGCCCACGGAGCTCGAGGAGCTAATGGAGGCGCGAGCCGAGGCTGCGCACGAGCGCGAAGTCGGAGACGCGACGCGCCCCACGGCGCAGGACCTTGCCGCCTCGCCGACGCGCATCGACGTCGAGGGCCTCGACCTGTTCTATGGCGACCACCACGCACTTAAGGACGTGTCCATCAAGATCCGCGACAAGCAGATCACCTCGTTTATCGGTCCTTCGGGCTGCGGCAAGTCGACGCTGCTACGTTGCTTTAACCGCATGAACGACGGCATCAAGGACTGTCACATAGAAGGCAAGATCGCGCTCGATGGCCAAGATATCCTGGGCGACTACGACATCTGCCGTCTGCGCCAGCGCGTGGGCATGGTGTTCCAGCGTCCTAACCCGTTTCCCATGAGCATTTATGACAACGTCGCGTACGGCCCCCGTGGCATGGGCGTGCGTGATCGCGCTGTGTTGGATGAGCTGGTCGAGGATTCCCTTCGTCGCGCCGCGCTCTGGGATGAGGTCAAGGACAAGCTCAAGGAGTCGGGCCTGGGTCTTTCGGGTGGACAGCAGCAGCGCCTGTGCATCGCCCGCGCACTTGCCGTGCAGCCCGACATTCTGCTGATGGACGAGCCGACCTCGGCGCTCGACCCCGTGTCGACGTTGGTGGTGGAGCAGCTGGCCTGCGAGCTCAAGGAGACCTGCACGTTGGTGGTCGTGACGCACAACATGCAGCAGGCCGCGCGTATTTCCGATTCGGTTGCGTTCTTTTTGCTGGGTGAGCTGGTGGAGCACGCGCCAACCGCGCAGCTCTTCAAGAATCCGACCGATCCGCGCACGGCGGATTATTTGACGGGACGTTTTGGCTGATACCATCTCGTAAAGGTACCTTTAGGGTTAAGATGCGGTCATGCCGGCCGCAAAGGGGTTCAACATGATCTATTACGTCGAGGACGATGACAACATCAGGGATTTGACGGTCTATGCGCTGCGCAAGCAGGGGATCGAGGCCGAGGGCTTTTCGTGCGATGGCGAGTTTAAGGCTGCTGTGGCGCGACGGGTGCCCGATGCTGTCCTGCTCGACATCATGCTGCCCGATACCGATGGCCTGGCGATTATGCGTCGCCTGCGTGCCGATCGCCTGACGGCGACGGTGCCCATCATGATGCTTACCGCCAAGGACACCGAACTCGACAAGGTGATGGCGCTCGATGGCGGTGCCGACGATTACCTGACCAAGCCGTTTTCGCTCATGGAGCTTGCCAGCCGTTGCCGTGCGCTGCTGCGTCGCGGCGGCATGGTCAAGCAGGCGAGCGATGTGCTCAGCGTGGGCGACATCGTGCTTTCGCCCAGCCATCGCGAGGTGACCGTTGCCGGCGAGCCGCTTAAGCTCACCCTGCGCGAGTTCGACCTGCTCGAGTACCTCATGCGCAAGCCCGGCGTTGTCTTTACCCGCGAGTCGTTGCTGCAGAGCGTGTGGGGCTGGGACTTCGACGGCGGTTCGCGCACCGTTGACGTGCACGTGCAGACGCTTCGCCAAAAACTGGGCGAGCATGCCAGCGCCATCGAGACCGTGCGCGGCGTGGGCTATCGCCTGGCCGAGCCTTCTGCCGGTGATGGTGCCGAAGGCGACGACACCGCGGCCACCGCATCGGAGGAGTAACCCGTGGTCTTCGCCCCCCAGGGAAAACATACGCTGTCGCACCGCGTTTTTGTGACGATCTTTGTCTGCGCCATGGCGGTTATCGTGGCGTTTACGGTGCTGGGTGCGTTCTTTGTGCAAAACACCTTGGCGGATGCCACGAGTGCCAATCTGGCGCAGGAAACCGAGCTCATTGCTGCCGCCCTCGACGAGCAGCAGGAGCCCATCCCGTTCTTGCGTAGCCTCGATCGCGAGGACTTGCGCATCACGCTGATTAACAAGGATGGATCGGTTGCCTACGACAACGAGGCGTCGCCTTCCACACTGCCCAACCACGGCGATCGCCCCGAGGTCATCGAGGCCTTTGAGAATGGTTCGGGTTCCGCGGAGCGTGCAAGCTCTACGCTCGACGAGATTATGCTGTATCGCGCCGTCGCCCTTGATAACGGCCAGGTTGTCCGCTTGGCGCAGGCCCAGCCTGGCGTTGCGGCGATTTTGCTGTCGATGGTGGCGCCGATGCTGCTTATCGCAGCAGCGGGTGCGGTACTCTCGTTTTTCATGGCGCGCCGCGAGTCCCGTGCCATCATCGCGCCGTTACAAGAGGTGGATTTGGACCACCCGCGCCGTAGCTATGAGCACGCCTATGCCGAGATGGTCCCCATGCTTGAGCGTATCGAGTCGCAGCGCCAGGAACTCAAGCGCCAAATGGCGGTGCTAGCGGACAACGACCGTATGCGCCGCGAGTTCACGGCGAATATCACCCATGAGCTCAAGACGCCACTTACGGCGATTTCGGGCTATGCCGAGCTCATCGCAAACGGCATGGTTGAGGGCGAGGATGACCTGCGCAACTTTGGCGGTCGCATCTATCGTGAGGCGGGCCGCTTGGCAGCGCTTGTCAACGATATCCTTACGCTGTCTAACTTGGACGAGGCCGAGCGTGCAACTGAGGGCGAGGCGGTGCCCATTGGGTCCACGGAGCCTATTGAGCTCTCGCGTGCCATCTACACGGTTGAGCAGCGTCTTGAACAGGTTGCCCGTCAGGCGAATGTGACGATAAGTCATGAGACCAAGCCTGTGGTCATCGAAGGCGTGTCGCGCTTGATTGACGAGCTCATCTACAATCTGGCAAGCAACGCCATTCGCTACAACCAACCTGGCGGTACGGTCACGCTGCGCTGCGGAACCAACGATGAGGGCCGTCCGTACCTGTCTGTTGCTGACACGGGTATCGGTATTGCGCCCGAAGAGCAGGGTAAAGTGTTCGAGCGTTTTTACCGTGTGGACAAGAGTCGTTCTAAGGCGCGTGGCGGAACAGGCTTGGGTCTGGCCATCGTTAAGCATGCCGCCGTGTATCACCATGCTTCGCTCGACCTATCGAGCGAGCTGGGTGTGGGGACTACCATCACGGTGACGTTTCCCGTACAGCAGGACGAATCATTTGCGTAGCAATGCAGCAAACGTGTTGTTTTGACGCCGCACCGGGGTTGCCGATGCGGCGTTATTATTGCGCAACATTGCCGTATGTGCTGTATCTTATGTATAGAGTTCGGACTTGGCGGAAAGATGCGATATGATACGAGCAGTTTTGTCGATACGAACTAGGGAAATGAAAGGCAAGCTGCATGACCCTTCTTGAACTGTTCCAGCTGCTTAAAAAGCACCTCAAGCTGGTCATTGCCCTTCCGGTGGTCTGCGCGATCGCCATGGGCGTCGTCTCCTTCGCTATGATGGACAACACCTACACCGCCACGACGAGCATGTACGTTCTCGCCAAGACCGACGATAGCGGTCAGATGAGCTACAACGATCTTTCGGCGAGCCAGATGCTTTCCAACGATATCGCCACGCTGCTCGATAGCGATAGCGTTAAGGGCGGTGCTGCCAAGGATCTGGGCCTCGCCGATCTGGACGACTACAAGATTTCCGTTTCCTCCGAGACCACGACGCGCGTCATCACGCTTTCGGTGACGGGCACCGATGCCGAGGAGACGGCAGAGGTGGCAAGGGCCATGGCCAGCTCGGTGAGTACGGTCGCTCAGAACGTTGGCGCTGCCCAGAGCATCAACGTTATCGATAAGGCTAAGACCCCCGAAGCTCCCAGCGGCCCCAAGCGCGCGCTGTACGTCGCCGTTGCGTTCCTCGCCGGTATCTTTATCGCAGTTGCCTATGTCGTTTTGGCAGACATGCTCAATACCCGCATCCGCGGTGCCGAAGAGGCAGAAGAGCTCCTGGGTATTCCCGTTGTTGGCCGAATTCCGGCTATGAAAGGTGGTAAATAGGCATGGCTAAGGCAAAGAACACCGATAAGCTCGTTGTACAGAATGCCGCCAAGACCCTTCTGGCCAACATCCGCTTTGCGAGCGTGGACGACCCCATTCGCACCATCACCGTTACCTCCTCGATTCCCAACGAGGGCAAGTCTACGGTTGCCATTAACCTTGCTCAGGCAATCGCCACGAGCGGCAAGTCCGTGCTCCTGGTCGAGGCCGATATGCGCCGCAGGTCCCTTTCCGATATGCTCGGCGTTCGTTCGCGCGGCGGACTCTATGCGGTCCTTTCCGAGCAGATTTCCATTGACCAGGCAATTGTCGAGACGGGTCAGAAGAACTTCTACTTTCTCGATGCCGAGCCGCATATTCCCAATCCTGCAGACATCATCGTCTCTCATCGCTTTTCCAAGTTGGTCAAGGCACTGTCTGCTAAGTTCCAGTATGTCATCTTCGATGCTCCTCCGGTCGGCACCTTCATCGATGCTGCCGAGATTGCCAGCCTGACCGACGGCACGCTGTTTGTGGTGCGCGAGGACTTTACCAAGCGCGAAGAGGCACTCAACGCTATCGCCCAGCTTAAGAAGTCCGAGAAGGTCAAGCTCATCGGTACCGTCATGAATTACTGTGAGACCGAGACCAGCGAGTACTACTATTCTTACTACACCAAGGACGGTAAGAAGGTTAAGAAGGGCTCCGCCGATCAGGGCACTTCCAAAAAGGGCATCTTCACCAACCGGGCAAACGTTTAGTTGATTAAGGCCGACCTATGCGTGACATTCATTGCCATATCTTGCCGGGTGTAGACGACGGCGCCGCCGACCTCGATGAGAGCTTGGCGATGCTCGAGGCTGCCAAGCGGGCCGGTGTAACCAGAATCGTTTGCACTCCTCACTGCCGTGATCCCTATTTTGATTACGACAAGATGTGGGATGCCTTTGAGCTGCTGCGTGATAATGCTGACGGTTTTCCGCTCCAGATGGGCTTCGAAGTCAACCACCGAAAGCTCGTTGAGCTTGGTATCGATGCCGCGGAGCACTTGCATTTCGATGGGACCAACGAGTTCCTGCTCGAGCTTTCGACGCATGCCGATGCGTATGCGTTTAGAGAGTACGAGAACACGATTTACGATTTGCAGTGCCGTGGCTACCAGGTGATCATCGCTCATCCTGAGCGCTATCGTGCGGTTCAAAAGGATGTAAGCGTGGCGGAGCGCCTGGTCGATATGGGCTGCAAACTGCAGGCTTCGGCGGACTTTATTGCCGGCGGTCGCTTTGGTCGCGAGAAAAAGCCGGCACAGCGCCTGTTCGATCAGAACCTGTACAGCTTCATCGCGAGCGATGCCCATAACGTGGGTCATTACGACTGCCTGGCGAAGGCTCGCGCGAAGTTTAGCGTGCGCGGAGCTCATTTTCTCTAAAATCTGTCCCTAACGTTCGCATTGAATGAAAGGGCAGCCATGGATATCCAACTTAAGACGGGATGCTTTGATGACGCGGCGTTGGTGCGCCGCGTCGTTTTTATGGACGAGCAGGGCTACGAGAGCGAGTTCGACGCTATCGACGAGGACCCGAACTGCATTCATGTGACGCTCTATGTAGACGGCGAGCTTGCCGGTTGCTCGCGCGTGTTTCCCGAAGAGCTTGAGCGCGTGGCTGACGCAGAGGGCCCGGTGTTGCCGGCATGCGACATGGACGAAGGCGTTGCGGCGGGGGAGACCTACATTATGGGGCGCGTCGCCGTGCTGCCGGCTATGCGTCGTCGCGGACTGGCGAGTGCGATCGTCGAGGCCAGTGCTGCGTGTGCACGCGATGCCGGCGCTAAGCTTATTAAGCTGCATGCGCAGGAATACGTGCTGCCGCTCTATGCAAAGGCGGGCTACGCGCAAATTGCCCCGGTAGATTACGAAGACGAGGGCCAACCCCATGTCTGGATGGCCAAGCGCGTTGATGGCAGATAGGGACGCTCCTTTTCTGCCGGCAGTCGGGGACACTCCTTGGCAATTGGCGCATCGGAGCGTTTGGACATACAGTTTTTCGATTCCGTATGTATATATGCGCGCTAATGGGTTATAAAATCTAAGTCTGAACATAGCAGGTCTGCGATGCGGCTCGGGCAACCGAGCCGTTTTTGCGGACGGGGATAGCGCGAAAGGACTGCACATGCGTCAATTTAAGACCGAGAGCAAAAAACTGCTCGACCTCATGATCAACTCCATCTACACCAATAAGGAAATCTTCCTGCGCGAGCTTATCTCTAACGCGAGCGACGCCGTCGACAAGCTCAACTTTAAGAGCCTGCAGGACCCGAGCGTCAAGCTCGACCAGGGCGACCTGGCTATTCGCGTTTCCCTTGATAAAGACGCCCGCACCATTACCATCTCGGATAACGGCATTGGCATGACCGCCGAGGAGCTCGAGCGCAACCTGGGCACCATCGCCCATTCCGGCTCCGAGGAGTTTAAGACCGAGAACGCCGAGCAGCAGGGTTCGGATGTCGACATCATCGGCCAGTTTGGCGTGGGCTTCTATTCGGCCTTTATGGTCGCCAGCCATGTAAAGGTCGTGAGCCGCGCCTATGGCGAGGAAGTCGCCCATGTGTGGGAATCCGACGGTCTTGAGGGCTACACCATCGAGGATGGCGAGCGCGCCGAGCACGGTACCGATGTCATTCTGACGCTGCGTGAGAACGAGAAGCTCGACGCCGACGGCGAGGCCGAGACCTACGATCGCTTCCTGACCGAGTGGGGCCTCAAGAGCCTGATTCAGCAGTACAGCAACTATGTGCGCTACCCGATTCAGATGATGGTGAGCAAGAGCCGCCAGAAACCCAAGCCCGAGGACGCGCCGGATGATTACAAGCCCGAGTACGAGGACTACCAGGAGCTTGAGACTGTCAACTCCATGACGCCAATCTGGAAGAAGCGCAGCTCCGACGTTGAACAGAAGGATTACAACGAGTTCTACAAGTCCACGTTCCACGACTTTGACGATCCGGCGCGCACCATCAGCTTCCATGCTGAGGGCACGCTCGAGTATGACGCCCTGCTGTTTGTGCCGGGCCGCGCGCCGTTCGATCTGTACAGTAAGGACTACGAGAAGGGCCTGGCGCTCTACAGCTCCAACGTGCTGATCATGGAGAAGTGCGACGACCTGCTGCCCGACTACTACAACTTTGTGCGCGGCGTCGTGGATTCCGCCGACGTGACGCTCAATATTTCGCGTGAGACGCTGCAGCAGAACCGTCAGCTCAAGGCCATCGCCAAGCGTGTGGAAAAGAAGATCACTGCCGACCTTGAGGATATGCGTGACAACGACCGCGAGGCCTACGAGAAGTTCTTTGAGAACTTTGGCCGCGGTCTTAAGTACGGCATCTACTCGAGCTATGGCATGAAGGCCGATGAGCTCGCCGACCTGCTGCTGTTCTGGTCTGCCAAGGAGCAGAAGATGATTACCCTGGCCGAGTATGCCAAGGGCATGCCCGAGGATCAGAAGGCCATTTACTACGCGGCCGGCGACTCGCGTGAGCGCTTGGCCAAGATGCCCGTGGTAAAGGGCGTGCTCGACCGCGGCTATGACGTGCTGCTGCTGACGCAGGATGTGGATGAGTTCACGTTCCAGGCCATGCGTGAGTACGTTGCCGCCGATATGCCCAAGATCTACGAGGACGATGCTGCCCGCGAGGCTGCCGAGAAGGCCGTTGCCGACGGTGCTGAGCCCGAGGTCGAGGATCGTCACTTGGAGCTCAAGAACGTCGCGACCGGTGATCTTGACCTGGCGACCGAGGACGAGAAGAAGGAGGCCGAGGACGCCACCAAGGAGAACGAGGACCTCTTTAGCGCCATGAAGGAGGCGCTCGACGACAAGGTCGAGAAGGTCGCCGTCTCTGCGCGCCTGACCGATGCTCCCGCGTGCATCACCACCGAGGGCCCGCTTTCGCTCGAGATGGAGAAGGTGCTCCAGAAGGGTCCCGAGGGCGCGCCCGACGGTATGCCCAAGAGCCAGCGCGTGCTCGAGCTCAACGCCAAGCACCCGGTCTTTGCCAAGCTCGTCGCTGCCCAGAAGGCGGGCGACACCGACAAGATCAAGCAGTACTCCGGCCTGCTCTATGACCAGGCCCTGCTGGTCGAGGGCATTCTACCCGAGGACCCCGTGGCCTTCGCGGCGGCTGTCTGCAACTTGATGTAGTTAGGTAGTTACGCGGTTTTACCAAACCGCGTAACAGCTCGACGCTGCAAACGCCCCTAAGCGGCAATCTGACGTTCAATCGTCGGTCGCGTACCGAAGTACGCTTCCCTCCTCTTTCGCGTCACCTTGCTCGCTTAGGGGCGTTTTCGCTTACTTATGCTCAACCAGCGACGCTTTCGTGGTCCTAAGTAGTCATTGGGGGCGTTTTTGTTTGACTAGTCGTTTAAGAACGTCCCCGATGCTATTTGAATTGCTAATTTGTGCGGGTTGTGGTTTTGTGACCTGCTGAAATTTAAGATACTGTACAACTGTACGTTAATTCGTCTTCGTAGTATATTGCTACCCGCAAAACTCAATACCATTGTGCCCCTGAGACGCTAAAGCGCCTACGTACAATGGTTGTCGATAGTACGATTTGATTCAACGACAGGATGGATGGCCCAAGCGTGAGTCTCGGCAGCAAACTATCCGATGCAAAGGTCTCCTTTGCGATATTCAAGCGCGACATTAAGCGACTACTTGTGAACCCCGTCGCCTTGGTGGTTACCCTCGGCGTGTGCGTTATTCCCTCGCTGTATGCCTGGTACAACATCGTGGCAAACTGGGATCCGTACGGAAACACTCAGGGTATCAAGATTGCCATCGCCAACAACGATCAGGGCACCCAAAACGACCTGGTGGGTGAGCTCAACGCGGGTGATAAGGTCGTCGATCAGCTCAAGGAGAACGATCAGTTGGGCTGGACCTTCGTCGATTCGGCGGCCGACGCCAAGGAGGGCGTCGAGAGCGGTGAGTACTATGCGGCCATCGTAATCCCCAAGAACTTCTCGGATAACCTGGTCTCGATGCTCGACGGCAACTACCATCAGCCCAAGCTTACGTACTACGTCAATGAGAAAAAGAGCGCTATTGCACCCAAGGTTACCGACACCGGTGCAAACACCATCGAGCAGCAGATTAACTCGGAGTTCGTCTCCACGGTGGGTGAGACCGTTGCCAGTATTGCCAAGGATGCCGGAGTCGATTTAAAGGACAAGGCAACCCAGGCTCAGGATTCGTTGGCCGGTTCGGTATCAGAGGCTTCTGACACGTTGGGCGAAGTGCGCGATTCGATTGACGACATGAATGCCGCCATCGATAAGACGAGTGGTTCCATTGCCTCGGCAGATGCAGCACTTGCCGGTCTGCAGGGTCAGGCGCCGTCGCTGACGCAGGCGATCTCCCAGGGCAACGACCTGCTGGGCGAGGCTCGCGCCACGGCGGGTAACTCTGTCGCCTCGCTCTCCAAGGCGCTCTCGGAAGGCAGCCTTGCGCTCACCAAGACGTCAGCCTCCGCGAACGCTGCGATTGGCAAGCTGACGGGCACGATCACATCTACGACCACCCGCATCGACAACTCGCTCGAGTCTCTCCAGGCGACGATCGACCACAATAAGGCCGTTATCGGGCACTTGGAGATTCTCGCCAATGACACGTCGACAGGTTCCGAGGAAATTGACGCGCGCATTGTATCGACCATCAATACGCTCCGTGAGCAGAATGAAAAGCTTCAGAGCATCAAGGACGGTCTGTCTGCACAGTCGAGCGCCATGGCGAATGACGCCGCGGCTGTCTCGGGTGCCAGCGACGCTATCAATAACGCAATCCAGACCGGTGCGACCAACCTTGGCCAGGCCCAGACGGACCTGGGTCAAAACGCGCTGCCGAAGGCCTCGAGCGCGCTTGATTCATTTGCCGCCGTCTCGGGTGATCTGACGGGAATCGTGTCTGGCCTCACGCCTACTATTGCAAGTGCGCGCGGTACACTTTCGCAACTCAACGCTACGCTCGGTCAGGCCAAGACCACGCTGTCCCGGACCGACGCCTCGCTTGCCAAGGTCCAGGACAAGCTCGCCACCGCCGCCAACGACATCGAGGCGCTGCAGACCTCCGAGTCCATGGGCGAGCTGGCCGACCTGATGGGCGTCGACGTCGATGACGTTGCTGACTTCATGGCATCTCCGGTCGAGCTGACCTCCAAGTCGATCTATCCGGTTAAGAGCTTCGGCTCGGGCATTGCTCCTTTCTACACCAATCTGGCGCTTTGGGTGGGCGGCTACGTGCTCATCGCCATTTACAAGCTCGAGGTCGATCGCGAAGGCGTTGGCAGCTTTACCGCGCGTCAGGGCTACTTTGGCCGCTGGTTGCTCCTGGTGATCCTGGGCGCGTTGCAGGCCATTATCGTTACGGTGGGAGATCTTGTCATTGGTGTACAGTGCGTCAGTCCGCTCCTATTTGTGCTGGGCGGCATCGCCATCTCATTTACGTACGTCAACATCATTTACGCGTTGTCCACTACGTTTAAGCATATCGGCAAGGCAATCGGCGTCATTCTTGTCATCGTGCAGATCCCGGGTTCGTCGGGCATGTACCCCATCGAGATGATGCCCGGCTTCTTCCAGTGGCTGCACCCGCTGCTGCCCTTTACCTATGGCATCAATCTGCTGCGTGAGACGGTCGGCGGCATGTATTCGTTCAACTACCTGTTTAACCTGTGCATTCTGGGCGTGTTCTTGATCGTGGCGCTCTTTATCGGCCTGCAGCTGCGTCCGCTGCTGCTCAACCTCAACCTGCTCTTTGATAAACAGCTTTCCACGACCGGTATGATGATTTGCGAGTCTAACGACCTGCCGCGCGAGCGCTACTCCTTGCGAACGGCCATGCGCGTCGTGCTCGATTCCGATTCGTACCGTCGCGAACTGCTCGATCATGCGGTCGCCTTTGAACATCGCTACCCGTACTACATCAAGGGCGGTTTTGCCGCCGTGGTGGGCGTTCAGGTCCTGCTCTTTGTCCTGTCGACGGTTCTCGATATCGACAATAACGGCAAGATCATCCTGCTTGTCATTTGGATCATCTCGGTTATTGCCATCTGCGGCTGGCTTATCAATATCGAATATATCCGCGCGAGCCTCAATACCCAGATGCGCATCTCGGCGCTTTCCGATGAGGACCTGCGTCGCGAGATGCGCGAGCACACGGCCGCCATTCCTGCCGCCCGCCGCATGTTTGGCCTCAACGCCAGCGAGCGTGATGCCAAGGGTGGCGATCAGTCCACGGGCCGCTTGCCGCATATAGGCTCGCACCATAAATCTCAGGGCAGCGACAGCACAGCCACAAATGATGGAGATACCACCCCGCTTGGCAAGCACTCCAAAGGAGGTGAGGCATAAATGAAGAACATCCTGCATCTGTTTAAGCGCGATGTCCAAAACGTGTCTCGCTCCGTAATCGGCTTGGTTGTCGTGATGGGCCTCATTATCGTGCCGTGTCTGTACGCGTGGTTTAACATCGCCGGCAGCTGGGATCCGTACGGCAACACCGGCAACCTCAAGATCGCCGTGGTCAACACCGATGAGGGTTACGAGAGCGATCTGATCCCCGTCGAGGTTAACGTGGGCGAAAACGTGACCGCCACCCTACGCGGCAACGAGAGCTTCGATTGGGTTGTGCTTAACGATCGCGATAAAGCTATCGAGGGCGTAAAGTCGGGTGCGTACTATGCGGCCGTCGTTATCCCCAAAACGTTTAGCGCTGACATGATGACGCTTTTCTCGACCGACGTGAAGCACGCCGATATCGAGTTTTACGAGAACCAGAAGGCCAACGCCATCGCGCAGATCGTGACCGAGAAGGGTTCGAGCGCCGTTCAGAACCAGGTTAACGAATCTTTTACCGAGACCATTACGAGCGTCGGTCTTAAGACGGTGTCCAGCCTGCTCGATTACATGAGCACCGACCAGGTCAGCAACTTTATCGCCAACCTGTCCTCGACGCTCGGCGATTCGGTCCAGGACCTGCAGGACGTTCAGGCCAGCGCAACGTCGCTTGCGGGCATTTTGAGCTCCACGGCCGATTCGCTGACGTCGGCGGGCGGCATGCTCAAGCAGTCCGGATCGACCGAGGAGTCGGTGAAGCAGCTCATGCAGCATGCCGAGAGCGGTATTGCCGATTCCGAGCAAGCGCTCAAGTCCGCCAGCGATGCGATCGATGCCGCTATTGATGGGAGCGCGGGTTCGTTCGATAACGTTTCTACCGAGCTCGCAAAGGCATTCGACGCTGCAAACCAGCACGTCGATCTTACGGTGTCTCAGCTCAACGATGGCGCAGCGTCACTCAATAAACGTGCCGACGAGATTGATGACACGGCGAATGAGCTCCGTAGTCTTGCTGGCCAGGTGAGTAACGATAAGCTCAAGGCAGGGCTTGAGGACGCGGCTGCCGAGCTTGATAAAACCGCAACGGAGTACCGCAACAATGCCAATGAGCTGACGAATATCGCGACGTCGCTCACGAAGAGTATGGCAGAGGTTAACAAATCGCGTGCCGAGGTCGATCAGGCCATCGCCGATGCCAAGGCTGGTATCTCGGGCGCCAAGATTGACTACGACTCTACGTTTTCGGTCAAGGCCAAAGAGCTCAAGAAGACCGTCTCGGGGGTTCTGGATTCACTGAATGGTATTTCGGGCGATCTGGATAGTGCCGTAGACGACCTGACCGACGCATCCGGTTCGCTGGCAAAGGGCCTCTCTAAGGCTGCAAAGCTGGTCAACAAGGCTTCCGATCAGCTGGGCGAGGCGTCGGGCAAGATCAGCGCGTTTAAGGACGAGCTCGACGGTGCCCTTATGTCTGATGATCTAGCCACGATCAAGACGATGATCGGCAATGATCCCGAGGGTCTGGCCGTGTCGCTTTCCGGCCCTGTCGCACTCGACCGTAAGCCGGTCTATCCGATCCGCAACTACGGTTCGGCCATGGCGCCGTTCTACACGATTCTGTCGCTCTGGGTCGGCTCGATCGTACTGGCGGCCATGATGAAGGTCTCGGTTGACGATGAGCTTATCAACGAGCTCATCCCCGTGCGCCTGCACGAGATCTATCTGGGTCGTTACCTGTTCTTTGGCGGTTTGGCTCTGCTGCAGGCAACGCTCGTGTGCGCGGGCGACATTCTGTTCTTTGGCATTCAGTGCGACAACCCGCTGCAGTTTGTGCTAGCGGGCTGGGTCGCGAGTCTCGTGTTCTCCAATATCGTCTACACGCTTACGGTTTCGTTTGGCGATATCGGCAAGGCGCTTGCAGTCGTGCTGTTGGTCATGCAGGTCGGCGGTTCGGGCGGCACGTTCCCCATCGAGATGACCGGCCCTGTGTTCCAGGCGATCTATCCGTTCTTGCCGTTCACTCACGGCATCAACGCCATGCATGCCGCCATGGCTGGCGCCTACCATATGGAGTACTGGGTTGAGCTGGGTATTCTGGCGAGCTATCTGATTCCGTCGCTGGCCCTGGGCGTCATCTTCCGCCGCCCGGTCATCAAAGCCAACGACTGGATCATCGAAAAGCTTGAAAGCACGAAACTTATTTAGTGCAACAGCGTGACATCGACGAAACATCGAGGTTTACTCTGCCGACGCTTTAGTGGGCTGGATTGCGTGGGCTGCTTGGTTGTTGCTACAGTAGCGGGGCGTGCCGGGGGTCCGGTGCGCCCCGTTTTTATTTGACCATGAGGCGGCACGCAGCCATACGCGTGCGGACACCACGCCCAGATTGAGTGTGAGGATGTTCCATGGCCCAATACGCTGCCAACGAAATCGAAAACATGCCCGATAGCCCTGTGGCCCGTGAGGATTTGGGCGCGGGCGGTATTCCCAGGGGCGCCGGCGCACGCTCCCCGCTGTTCTGGAAAGTTTTGCTACTTTCGGTGGCGGTCATCTGGGGCTACTCCTTTACCACTATGAAGGACGCACTCGGCACCATTCCGGTGTTCGAGCTGCTCTATGTACGCTTTCTGCCTGCAGCGTTGGTCATGTTTGCCGTCTTCCACAAGCGCATCACTGCACATTTCAACGCTCGCAATCTGATCGTTGGCCTGAGTATGGGCGTGCTCATGTGGGCGGCCTATGCGTTGCAGACGGTCGGTCTGGCATATACTACGGCGGGCAAGAATGCTTTTTTGACGGGCACGTATTGCATCCTCGTGCCGTTCGCGAGCTATTTTCTGAGCGGAGAAAAACTCACCCGCTATAACCTGGGCGCGGCACTGCTGTGCTTGGCGGGCATTGGCTTGGTGGCGCTCGATAGCGTCGAGTTCAACATCGGTGACGTCATTACGCTGGCAGGCGCGGTCTTCTTCGCCATCCAGATGGCGGTGACCGCCAAGTACGGTCGCAAAATGGACATCAACGTTATCACGTTTTGGATGTTTGTGGGCAACGGCGTGCTGAGCCTGGTTTCGTCGCTGTTATTCGAGACCCAGGCGCCTCTGTCCGTGTGGACGCCGAACTTTATCGGTGTGATGGCGTTTCTCTCGGTGGGCTGCACATGCGTGGCTCTGCTCATCCAAAACGTCGGCCTGGCGCATGTCCCGGCTTCGACGGGCTCACTGCTCCTTTCGATGGAGTCGCCTTCGGGCGTGTTGTTTTCGGTGCTGCTGATGGGGGAGGCGCTCACCTCGCGCCTGCTCGCCGGCTTCGTGCTTATCTTCCTGTCGATTATCTTGAGTGAGACTCACTTCGATTTTTTGCGCAAAAAGCCGCGCCCGCAATTGTAAACAACTTGTTGCGCCGCCCTCCCGGGGCGGCATTTTTTATGCGTCGCCCTTAAAGTTGTACCTTGCACTTTATGCTATCAAAGTGCTTGCTGCAAAAACGTTACTGGAGGGCATCTATGGCACCAGCTTTGTCCGATTTTCAACCGCAACCAGCGCCCAAGGCTACCGCAGCGGCGCAGGCCGCTATCGGTGACGGTCTTGTTGCAGAAGCTCAGACTTTTGCAGACGAGCTTGCTGTGTGGCGACACGATCTACACCAGATGCCCGAGCTGGGTAACAACCTTCCGCAGACGTCCGCCTTTATCCAGGCGCGTCTGGACGAGATGGATATTCCCTATGCCGTGCTTGTCGACGGCTCCTGTGTCGTTGGCCTTATCGGTGCCGGCGCGGCAGCTGCTGCTCGGGGTAACGGTACGTGCACGGACAAGCAGGCCGGTACGGTCATCATGCTCCGCGGCGACATGGATGCCCTTCCCGTTGCCGAGGAATCCGGCGAGCCCTTTGCATCCACCAATGGCTGCATGCATGCTTGCGGTCACGATATGCACGCGACGGCGCTGCTTGGTGCGGCTCGTATGCTCAAGGCCCGCGAGTCCGAGCTTCTCGACGCCAACGCCACGGTTAAGTTGCTGTTCCAGCCGGGCGAGGAAACCTTTGAGGGTGCCCGTGCTGCCATCGTCGACGGTTTGCTGCAGAGCCCACGCCCCCAGGCCGCCTTTGCCATGCATGTCAATAGCCAGTCGCCGCTTGGCCTGGTGCTCTACGGCAGCCCGGCGCTCTCGGGCGTGTACGGTTTTCGCGTCACGCTTCAGGGCAAGGGCGGCCATGGCTCGAGCCCCGAGATCTGCATCGACCCCATCACGGCCGGCGTCCATGTGCATCTGGCGCTTCAGGAGCTCATCTCCCGCGAGGTGCCGGCGGCCAAGGAGGTCGCGCTTACCGTTGGCAAGTTCGCCGGCGGTCAGGCCGCAAATGTCATCCCCGACACTTGTGTGCTCGAGGGAACGCTGCGTGGCTTCGACGTCAAGCTCATGGAGCACCTCAAGACCCGCATCGCGGAGGTCGTCAAAGGCGTTGCCACGACCTATCGTACGCCGGCGACTATCGAGACGCTCTCGGATGTTCCACCGCTGGTACTCGATGACAATATGACCCAGGCTTCACTTGGCTATGTGGGTGCGACACTGCCCAAGGCCACCTTCCTGCCGCTGTTCCACGCCATGGCGAGTGAGGACTTCGCGTTGATCTCGAGTGAGATCCCGAGTGCGTACTTTACCGTGGGCGCTGCCGTGACTGATACGGACGAGCATTTTGCTCAGCATCATCCCAAGGCACGTTTTAGCGATGCCGAGCTTCCCCTTGGCGCCGCGGCTTATGCGGCAGTCGCTTTGGGCTACATCGCCGACCACCGGTAGCACCCAATCTTGCTACTCGTTTGTTTAAAAAGGAGCAGTATGTCCCAGCAGCGTAAGTTCTTCCCCGGCTGGCTCGTGGTGGCTTCCGGCTTTGTCATCATGGCCACGTGCTACACGATTTTCGTTAACTGCATGAGCCTGTTTCAGCCGCTCGTCGTCAGCGACCTGGGCATCACGCTTGCGCAGTACAACATCTCCAACGCCATCTCCACCGTGGTGAGCGTTATCGGCTCACTTGTGATCGGTCATGTTGCCGATAAAGTAAGCGGTCGCGTTTTGGGCTCCCTCACTGTAATCGCCACCTCTGCCGTTCTTGCCGGCATGAGCCTTGTCGGTGAACTGTGGCAGGTCTACGTGCTCTTTTCTGTTTGCCCCGTTCTGTTTGTGGCCGCCCTGGAAGCCGAATGGATGCTCGTACCATCATTCGGTTTCCAAGGCGGTCACGGGCCTACGAAATGATCCGCTTTCCTCCGTCCCCAACAGATCACGTGATCCGAAGGGGACGGAGGAAAGCGGATCGCAAACAGCGGCGGTGCGTCAGGCCGAACGAGTCCCCATACCCTCGTTCGGTCAGACGCACCGCCGCTGTTTGTGTTTGTGCCGTATAATGTCCACTACCTATGACGCGATACAAAAGAAAGGTGTTTGCCCATGCAGGCACAGAAGGCGGAGGGAACCCGCGACCTTATCGGCGCCGAGATGCGCGCCTGGCAAAAGATGCAGCAGATTGCTGCCGGCGTGTTCGAGCCGTTTGGCTTTAAGCCCATCGAGACGCCCGCGATCGAGCAGGTTGACGTGTTTGTCCACGGTATCGGCCAGTCGACCGACGTCGTGCGCAAGGAGATGTTCCGCGTGTTTAGCGGCGCCAACCTGGAGCGCGTCTTTACCGAGGGCACCGACACCAAGCTTAAGCCCAAGCAGCGCCTGGCCCTTCGTCCCGAGGGCACGGCCGGTGTGGTGCGCGCCGTCGTGGAGAACAACCTAGTGCCCCAGGGCTCCACGCCGTTTAAGGCGTACTATGCCGAGGCCATGTTCCGTGGCGAGCGTCCCCAGAAGGGTCGCCTGCGCCAGTTTCACCAGGTGGGCATCGAGTGGCTCGGCGCTCCCGATCCGGCGGCAGACGCCGAGTGCATCATCATGCTCATGGAGTTCTACAAGCGCCTGGGCTTCGATCTTTCCAAGCTCCGTCTGCTCATTAACTCGATGGGCGATGCGCAGTGCCGTCCGGCCTATCGCGAGCAGGTTAAGCAGTTCATTCTCGACCACGCCGACGAGATGTGCGACGAGTGCCGCGAGCGCGCCGAGCTCAACCCGCTGCGCGCCTTCGACTGCAAGAACGACCATTGCCGCGAGATCATGGCCGAGGCTCCGCTGATGGGCGACAACCTGTGCGACGAGTGCCGCGAGCACTACGAGCAAGTCAAGCGCTATCTGGATGCCGCCGGTATCGAGTATGTCGAGGATCCCACCTTGGTGCGCGGCCTGGACTACTACACCCGTACTGTCTTTGAGGTCGAGGCCCCTGGCGCCGGCGTCGGCTCCATCGGCGGCGGCGGCCGCTACGACGGCCTGGTCGAGCTCGAGGGTGGCAAGCCCACGGCAGGCGTCGGCTTTGCCGTCGGTTTTGAGCGCGCCCTGCTGGCCCTGCAGGCCTTTGGCAGCGATCTGGGTGCCGAGGAGGCCCCGTGCGTTTATGTCGCCAACGCAGGCAAGGAGCTGCGCCAGAACGTCTTTGCCATTACGCAGGAGCTTCGCGCCGCAGGTATCGTGACCGAGGCCGACTATCAGGGTCGTTCGCTCAAGGCCCAGTTTAAGCAAGCCGATAAGGTAGGCGCCAAGCTCATCTTGGTCCTGGGTGGCGACGAGCTTGCCGCCGGCAAGGTCAAAGTGCGCGACATGCAGAGCCATGACGAGGTGCTCGCCGATCTGGACAACGTCGTCGAGGCGGTTCGCGAGCGCCTGTAGCGCATCTTTTTGAGCTTCGGGCCTGCTAACGTGCCCTGCTCATGGAGAGCGATTGTTACGGGGGTGTTTCGCTTTTATGCGGAATGCCCCCGTTTACGTATGCCGCCCACCGAGAAATACGACCATTTAGGGCAAAAACCTTTGCAATGCAGAAAATACTTTTGTGTGGTAAAGCGCAATCAGTGTCGAAAGTATTTCTCAAGCGCCTATAATGAATACCGCATGTTACGTGCATAGAAGGAGGAATGGGAGGAAACGTGGCTGAGAACCTAAGCAACCAGTCTGTACCCGAAGCCGCGGCGCGCGTCGCTGCCGTGGTCAACCGCCTCGTTAACCGAATCGGCTCGAATGCCGAGTCCAGGGAGCGTCTCGCCGAGATCGAGATCCCCGAGGAGCTGCGCGACAATCTGGCGCTGTTCTTGCGCCTGGAGCGCCGTGCGCTTAGCGAGTATGATCCCGAGATCGCGGACCTGTTCGACAAGATTTTGACAGCCGAGATTGTGGTCAATGCCGGCAACCCCGGTACCTGCGCTGCCGACGAAGCCGTCGACGAGCAGGGCGTGCCCACCGCCGACGAGCCCACTGCCGTGGCATTTCGTGAGGTCGTCGATTTGATCGACAGCCTGCCGCTCGATAAGCAGCAGGTCATCGTTCGCGCCTTTACGAGCTTTTTCCATCTGGCAAACCTGTCGGAGGAGAACTACCGTGTGGCGCAGCTGCGCGAGCGCGAGGCCGGTGCGTCGACCGATACCGAGGTCGATCCTGCCAACGAGCTTACCGTTGCCTATCACCAGCTGGTGAATGAGCTGGGTGTCGAGGGTGCCAACGAGCTGCTCGACAAGCTCGAGTTCCACCCTGTCTTTACCGCACATCCCACCGAGGCCCGTCGTAAGGCCGTCGAGGGCAAGATCCGCCGTATCTCCAACCTGCTGGAGGAGCGTCCGCGTCTGGGCGGCTCCGACCTGGTGGAGAACGAGCGCCATATGCTGCAGGAGATCGACGCCCTGGTGCGTACGAGTCCCATCGCGCTCAAGAAGCCCACGCCGGTCGAGGAAGCCGATACCATCATCGACATCTTCGATAACACGCTGTTCGACGTTATCCCCGTTATCTATCGTCGTTTTGACGATTGGGTGCTGGGCGACAAGGCCGGTACTGTGCCGCCGCTGTGCCCGGCGTTCTTCCATCCCGGCAGCTGGATCGGTTCCGACCGCGACGGTAACCCCAACGTCACCGCCAAGGTGAGCCGTGAGGTCGCCGCCAAGTACTTTACGCACATGGTGCTCAAGCTCGAGGACAAGTGCCGCCACATCGGCCGCAACCTCACGCTCGAGGCTACCTACAGCAAGCCGTCGGCCGAGCTCATTAACCTGTGGAACCATCAGGTCGAGATGAGCCCTCGTTACACGGCCCGCGCCGAGCTGATCTCCGAGCACGAGCCGCATCGCGCCGTCATGCTCGTCATGGCCGACCGCCTGAACGCCACCGTCCGTCGTATCACCGACACCATGTACCACAGCGCCGACGAGTTCCTGGATGACCTGCGCGTCGTCCAGCGTTCGCTGGCCGCCTGCGGTGCCGTCCGTGCTGCCTACGGCCCGGTCCAAACCATCATCTGGCAGGTCGAGTCCTTCGGCTTCCATATGGTCGAGATGGAGTTCCGTCAGCACTCCGTGGTGCATGCCCGCGCCCTTAAGGATATCCACGAGAACGGTATCCATGGCGACCTGCAGCCCATGACGCGCGAGGTCATCGATACCTTCCGCGCTATCGGCTCCATCCAAAAGCGCTACGGCAAGAAGATGGCGCACCGCTACATCATCTCGTTTACCAAGAGCGCCCAGCATGTGGCCGACGTCTTTGAGCTTGCCCACCTGTCCTTTGCACACGAGGAGGATGTCCCCGAGCTCGACGTGATCCCGCTGTTCGAGCAGCTCGAGGACCTCGAGGGCTGCGTCGACGTGCTCGATCAGATGCTTACGCTGCCTGTGGTGCAAAAGCGCCTTGCCCAGACCAACCGCCGCATGGAGGTCATGCTGGGCTATTCCGACTCCTCCAAGGATGCCGGTCCTACCACGGCCATGCTCGCGCTGCACTCCGCGCAGGAGCGCATTGCCAAGTGGGCCGAGAAGAACGATATCGACCTGGTGCTCATGCACGGTCGCGGCGGTGCCGTGGGCCGTGGCGGCGGCCCGGCCAACAAGGCCGTGCTGGCGCAGCCCAAGGGTTCGGTCAACTGCTTCTTTAAGCTCACCGAGCAGGGCGAGGTCATCTTTGCCCGTTACGGCAACCGCACGCTGGCTCAGCGCCATGTTGAGTCCGTTGCCGCCGCAACGCTTTTGCAGTCGGCCCCGAGTGTCGAGAAAACCAACACCGAGACCACGCAGAAGTTCTGGGATATGGCCGAGAAGCTTAACGCCGCAAGCCACGAGCGCTATCTGGACCTGCTGAACACCGAGGACTTTACACCGTGGTTCTCGACCGTGACGCCGCTGACCGAGGTCGGTCTGCTGCCGATTGGCTCGCGTCCCGCCAAGCGCGGCTTGGGCGCCAAGTCGCTCGACGACCTGCGTACCATTCCGTGGATCTTCAGCTGGAGCCAGGCGCGCATTAACCTGGCCGCTTGGTACGGCCTGGGCACCGCCTGCGAGCAGCTGGGCGACCTTGACCAGCTCAAGGCTGCCTACCAGGAGTGGCCGTTCTTCCGCACCTTTATCGACAATATTGAGATGTCGATCGCCAAGACCGATCAGCGCATCGCCAAGATGTATCTGCACCTGGGCGACCGCGAGGATCTGTCCGAGAAGGTCTTTACCGAGATGCAGCTCACCCGTAAGTGGGTCCTTGCCATCGTCGGTGACGAATGGCCGCTGCAGCGTCGTCGCGTGCTCGGCTGCGCCGTTCGCGTGCGTAACCCCTATGTCGACGCCCTGTCCATCGCCCAGGTCCGCGCCCTTCGCGAGGTGCGTATGAACCAGGACGAGATGGCCGAGGAGAAGAAGGCCGAGTACATGAGCCTGATTCTTTCGACTGTGACCGGCGTCTCGGCAGGATTGCAAAACACGGGGTAATCGATAGCCCTGTAGTCGTCCGGGCCCGCCATCAGTTTACTTTTAGGCACGTCCTCGGACATGCAAAAAGCCCTCGCTGCGCACTTCGTGCGGCGAGGGCTTCTTGCGTCCTGCGGAGTGTGCCTAAAAGTAAACTGATGGCGGGCCCTGCGATGTCCGGCCTTCGGCGGATTACTGGCTGGGGGAATAATGGCGCGCTTCGCGCGTTTTGGATGGGGTCTATCTCGGTGGCGCATTTGGCGCTTCTCGCCTTACGACTGTTCCGGCTGCGGTCCCGTTTGGGATCGCAGCCGTTTTGTTGTGGGTCAAATATGAACGTTGTGTTAATGAGTCGGTGGACGGTGGAGTTTTTCGGTGAGCGGCGTATCCTTCCAACGGTTTATCTAGTGTGTCAGTTGAAAGGAAGAGGGCGCTCGTCATTGTTTGAATGTGAACTGCCGTTTGACCACAAGACGTTGCATCTGGAGCTTGAGGATAAGAACTTCGCGGGTGTGATGGAAGGTCATCAAAACGAGTTAAAGACCACGAAATCGCAGGAAGAGCTGGTGGAGGAGTCGCTTGTCAACCCTTATGGCTCGCCTTCGCTCGAGGAGCTTTGCGCTGGCAAGAAGGATATTGTCATTATTAGCTCCGACCATACGCGCCCCGTTCCCTCGCGTGTGACGATGCCTATTCTGCTGCATCACATCCATTCCGCTGCGCCCGAGGCTCGCGTGCGTATTTTGGTTGCTACGGGTATGCATCGTCCGTCGACGCACGAGGAGCTCGTCAACAAGTACGGCGAGGAAATTGTTGCCAACGAGGAAATCGTTATGCACGTCGCGACTGACGACAGCATGATGAAAAAGATCGGCACCCTGCCTTCTGGTGGCGAGTGCATCATCAATAAGATTGCCGTCGATTGCGATCTGCTGCTTGCCGAGGGCTTTATTGAGCCGCACTTCTTTGCTGGTTTCTCCGGCAGCCGCAAGTCCGTCCTGCCTGGCATCGCCAGCTACAAGACCATCATGTACAACCACAACGGCCAGTTTGTGAACGATTCCCATTCGCGTGCCGGCAACCTGTGCCATAACCACGTGAGCGAGGACATGTTTGCCGCTGCCGAGATGGCTCACCTTGCCTTTGTGCTTAACGTGGTGCTCAACGGCAAGCACGAGGTCATTGGCTCCTTCGCCGGCGACATCCACAAGGCACACGAGGCTGGCTGCGAGTTCGTAAAGAGCCTTGCCGGCGTTGAGCCCGTCGAGTGCGAGATTGCCATCACCACCAACGGCGGCTACCCGCTCGACCAGAACATCTACCAGGCCGTGAAGGGCATGTGCGCTGCCGAGGCCACGCTTCCCGAGGGCGGTGTGATTATCGACGTTGCCGGTTGTGCCGACGGTCACGGTGGCGAGGGCTTCTATCACAACATCGCCGACAACGATCCGGCAGAGTTTGAGCGTGCCTGCATCGATCGTCCAAAGGACGAGACCCTGCCCGATCAGTGGACGAGCCAGATTTTCGCCCGCATCCTGGCACATCACCCTGTGATCATGGTTACCGACCTGTGCGATCACCAGATGATTAAGGATATGCACATGACGCCGGTCAACACCCTCGAGGAGGCGCTCAAGCTCGCCTTTGAGATGAAGGGTGCCGATGCCAAGGTGGCCGTCATTCCCGATGGCCTGGGCGTTGTCGTCGCTCAGCACTAGCGCGCGGCCTAAACGAATCGTTTATAACCGACAAGAAAGATAAGGTTTTATGCTTACCAAACTCCTCTGCGAATTCGGCGCAACGGCCCTCATGATCATCTTTGGCGTGGGCGTACACTGCGATACCGTGCTTAAGGGCACCAAGTATCAGGGCTCCGGCCACATGTTTGCCATCACCACTTGGTCTTTTGGCATCTCGGTCTGCCTGTTTGTCTTTGGTGGCGCCGTGTGCATGAACCCGGCCATGGTGCTTGCCCAGTGCATCGTCGGTCTGGTGCCGTGGGGCAACTGCATCCCCTTCATGCTTGCCGATATGCTCGGCGGCTTTGTGGGTGCCGTTATCGCTTGGTTTATGTATGCCGATGAGTTCAAGGCTTCCGAAGGCGTCGTCGATCCCATTGCTCAGCGCAACATCTTCTCGACCAACCCCACCACCGAGGGCACGAACTATGCCCGCAACTTCTTCTGCGAGGCTATCTGCACCTTCGTGTTCATCAGCGCCATCCTTGCTGCTGCTAGCCGTGCTGGTGAGAACGTTCTGTTGCTCGCCATCTGCGTCGGTCTGATTGTCTGGGCCGTTGGCATGGGCATGGGCGGCATCACCGGCTTCGCCATGAACCAGGCACGTGACCTTGGTCCTCGCATGGCCTATCAGGTGTTGCCGATTAAGAACAAGGCTGACAACAACTGGAAGTATGGCCTGCTTGTTCCTGGCATCGCTCCGTTTGTCGGTGCCGCTCTGGCTGCACTGTTTGTGCACGGCTTCTTGGGCATGTTCTAGTCCAAGACAATTGATATAACGCCCGGGTTCGGCATAGGTTAACTTTCCGCCGCGTCCTCGGACATGCAAGAAGCTCCCGCTGCGCACTTCGTGCGGCGGGAGCTTCTTGCGTCCTGCGGAGTGCGGCGGAAAGTTAACCTAGCCGAACCCTGCGGGAATCCAGCTGCGTTCGAACAAGCAACCAACATATATATCTGAATTTGGATGTGGTGGGCGCTTGTTGCTGGTGGGGGCGTTGAGGCGCGAGTGACACTTTGGGGTGCGCGGAGCCCTGCGTTGGGTCGATGATTTGGGATGAGCTTCTTACTTAGGTGAAGAGGGGCTTTATGGCTGAGAGGTAGTCTTTGGCTACGTCGGCTTTATCTGCTTGGAAATTGTGCCAGGCCCACCATTGGACCATTCCTACGAAGCTTGAGGCTATGTGGTGTAGTAGGAAACTGCGGTCCATGGTGCCGGCGGGGCCTGCGGGGCCGACGGGGACGGTTTCGGCTGCGCGCGACATGATGGTCTTGCGGAGACAGTCGGCGAAGACGCGTGAGCCGGCGCCGGCTACCAGTGCCCGTACACCCTGCCGACGATTCCAGAGGTTGTTGAGGATATGCTCGACCTGTACGAGTGGGTCATCGAGGGGCGTACCGTCATCGTCGAGGGCATGGGTGCAGATATCGCGCACGAGCTCAGCGAGCAGGTCATCTTTGCTCTTGAAGAGCCCGTAGAACGTGGCCCGACCTACGTGGGCACGAGTGATGATGTCGCCGACGGTGATCTTGCCGTAGTCTTTCTCGCACAGGAGCTCGGAGAACGCCGTAACGATGGCAGCGCGGCTTTTTGCCTTGCGGGCATCCATGGCTATGCGTCCGCGTGAACGAGCAGGCAGCGGAGCGTACCGGAGCAACCTTCGTAGGGGCGTTTGCCGGCGCCGTAGCCGACGGCTTCGATGCGGTAGCGTGAGGGCAGTTGGTCGGACGTGCGCAGCGCGGTGACGATGGCGGCGCCCGTCGGCGTCACGAGCTCGCCGGCGACCGGTGCAGGCGCGAGGGCGATATTGCCCGCCTGGCACAGGTTGACGACAGCGGGGACGGGAATGGGCATGAGGCCGTGGGCACAGTGGATGGTGCCGTGACCCTCGGAGAGCGACTCGACCACGATGTCCTCAATACTAAGGTCGTCGAGGCAGATGGCGACAGAGCAGACGTCGACAATGGAGTCGACGGCGCCCACCTCGTGAAACAGGACGGTGTCGGGCGTTTTGCCGTGAGCCTTTGCCTCGGCATCAGCGAGTACAGAAAAAATGGCGAGGGCACGACGCTTGGCACCATCGCTTAGCCGTGAGCCATCGATGATGGCGGTGACATCCGCCAAAGAGCGGTGGTGATGGTGGTGGGCGTGATGATGGCCATCGTGGTCATGGCCGTGGGCCTCATGGTCATGCTCGTGGCAGTGCTCGTGTTCGTGCTCGCCATGATCATGGTGGTGGTGCTCATGCTCATGTGTGTGCTCGGTGCCCGCTTCGTTGCCGTAGAGCCAGGCCATGTCGTGGTCGTGGTTCTCGAGCTCCTCTGCCAGCTGAACATCAAAGTCGCAGGCGTCGATGCCATGCTTGTTTACGCGTGTAACGGCAATCTCAAAGCCGCCGACCGGCAGCGTGGCGAGCTGGTCGCGCAGATGCTCCTCGCTGGCGCCCAGGTCGAGCAGGGCCGCGACGGTCATGTCGCCGCTGATGCCCGAGGTGCCGTCGATGATAAGCGTGTGCTGATGGTTGGACATGAAATGCTCCTTAGCGGGCGCAGGACGTGCCGGCGCTCAGATGATTGATAAGACTTGCCTGGTAGGCGGCACCAAAGCCGTTGTCGATATTGACGACCGAGACGCCGCTGGCGCAGGAGTTGAGCATGGCGAGCAGCGCGGCCACGCCACCAAAGTTCGCGCCGTAGCCCACGCTGGTGGGAACGGCGATGACTGGGCAACTCACCAGGCCTCCGATGACGCTCGCCAGGGCGCCCTCCATGCCGGCGATGGCGATGACCACCTGTGCCTGGGCAAGTTCCTCGGCATGCGCAAGCAGGCGGTGCAGGCCGGCGACACCCACGTCGTAGAGGCGATCGACTTCGTTGCCGTAGAACTCGGCCGTCAACGCGGCTTCCTCGGCAACGGGCAGGTCGCTCGTGCCGGCGCAGGCGACGACGATGCGTCCGTTGCCGGTGGGGGAGGGCTTGCCGCCCGCGAGGGCGAGCTGGGCGTCCGGGACATATCCCAGGTCGATGCCGTTGCCGAGGAGCTCCGAGGTGCGGGCGGCCTTTTTGGCGTCCAGGCGTGTGACCAGGATGCGCTCCTGGCCGGCATCGCGCAGCGCTTCGATAATGGCGGCAATTTGCTCGGCGGTTTTACCGGCGCCGTAGACAACTTCGCCGGCTCCCTGGCGCACCCCGCGCGAAAGGTCGAGCTGCGCAAAGCCCAAATCGGCGGTCGGAGCCGTCTGGATGCGCGTGAGGGCGTCGGCAGGGGTGACTGCTCCGCCGGCAACATCGCTCAGCAGCTGCTCTAGATCTCGCTTATCCATATATGTTCCCTTCGACGGCGCAAAGTTTAGCACTCAAAGGGTATGTTTCCGAACACTAAGACAGAATTGTTCGGAAACTATAGGACAGACTGATTCAATTGCTAGACGGATTGGCTAGTCGCGCAGGATGATGTCCATGGCGAGCATCAGATTGCGCTCGTCGATGGCAAACGGGGCGGCCTCGCGCGTCTTGGGCTTGGCACAAAACGCGATGCCCGTACCCGCGGCCTGAATCATGGGGATGTCGTTGGCGCCGTCACCGATCGCGACGGTGTGGGCCATGTCGACGCCGCACTCAACCGCCCAATCCAGCAGCTGGATGAGCTTGGACTCCTTGGTCACAATGTCTGCCGCCAGCTTGCCGGTGAGCTGGCCGTCCACGACCTCCAGACGATTGGCCAGGCAAAAGTCGATGCCCGCGGCGGCCACGATCTTATCGGCGACCTCGTGGAAGCCGCCACTCACGACGCCGACCTTCCAGCCCTTGCTATGCGCCGAGCGCACAAGCTCCAGCGCGCCGGGGGTAAAGGTCACGCGCTCAAAGGTGCGCTCGAACACGCTCTCGTCCAAGCCGGCAAGCAGCCCCACGCGCTCCTCGAGCGCCTGCTTAAAGTCCAGTTCGCCGCGCATGGCGCGTTCGGTGATCTGCGCTACTTGCTCGCCCACGCCGGCCTCCTCGCCCAACAGGTCGATGACTTCCTGGTTGATGAGCGTGGAGTCGATATCCATAACGATGAGGCGTGCGGTCATGACGGGCCTTTCCGAGTGCGGTTGTATTGGGGCACATTGTCGCACGCGGCGCGCCTTGGCGACGGCCAGGCCGCGTCAATTGTTTCGTCTCCGTCAAGTCTTTGGGCAAGAGCTACTTTTTCGCGGCACATCGACGCGGGTGCGATAAGATAGAACGCCATGTCTGGCTGCGCGGTTTACGCAGGCTGGGCAAATCTGTACGACGCCGCCCGGAACGACACGGGGCGGCACAGATCCATAAAGGAGGATCACTGGTATGAGCCAGACCCGTCCCATCGATGAGCATTCCATGCACACCCGTACCTGCGGCGAGCTTCGCTTCGAGAACGTGGGCGAAGAGGTCACCCTCACCGGTTGGGTGAGCCGTCGCCGTGACCACGGCGGCCTTATTTTCTGCGACCTTCGCGACCGCGAGGGCATCACGCAGCTCACCTTCGACCCCGAGCACTCCGACGGCGACGCCTTTAAGATCGCCGAGACCATGCGTCCCGAGTGGCCCATCAAGATCCACGGCGTCGTGCGCTCCCGTGGCGAGGAGACCACCAACACCAAGCTCGCGACCGGCGAGATCGAGGTCCTGACCGACCACGCCGAGGTGCTCAACACGTCCGTCACCCCGCCGTTCCAGATCGAGGACGGCATCGAGACCAGCGAGGACACCCGCCTGCGCTATCGCTATCTGGACCTCCGCCGTCCCGAGATGATGGCCAACCTCAAGCTGCGCTCCGACTTCACCTTTGCCATTCGCGAGGCGCTGCACAACCGTGAGTTCATGGAGGTCGAGACGCCCTCCCTGTTCAAGTCCACGCCCGAGGGCGCCCGCGACTTCATCGTCCCCAGCCGCATCCAGCCGGGTAACTTCTACGCCCTGCCGCAGTCCCCGCAGCTCCTGAAGCAGCTGCTCATGGTCGGTGGTGTCGAGCGCTACTACCAGGTTGCCAAGTGCTTCCGCGACGAGGACCTGCGTGCCGACCGCCAGCCCGAGTTCACTCAGGTCGATATCGAGATGTCCTTCGTGGACCAGAACGATGTCATGAGCGTGCTCGAAGAGGTTCTTGCCGATGCTTTCGGTCGCATGGGCGTCGAGATGCCCACGCCGCTGCGCCGCATGAACTACTGGGATGTCATGGACACCTATGGCTCCGACAAGCCCGATACCCGCTATGGCATGCACCTGGTCGACCTGACCGACATCTTTGCCAACTCCAAGTTCAAGGTCTTTGCGACTGCCGCGAACGAGGAGGGCTCTGTCGTCAAGGCCATCAACGCCAAGGGCGCCGGTGCCTGGGCACGTGCCAAGATCGATAAGCTCGCCGGCGTGGCCTCCACGTTTGGCGCCAAGGGCCTGGCCTGGATCGCCTTCCGCGAGGACGGCTCCATCAACAGCCCCATCGTCAAGTTCTTCTCGGACGAGGAGATGGCTGCTCTGCGCGAGCGCATGGACGTCGAGCCTGGCGACCTCGTGATGTTCGCCGCCGGCCCGCGCCTGCTCTCTGACGAGATCCTGGGCGGCATGCGTTCCCACATGGCCAACGCACTCGAGATCAAGCGTGAGGGCCACGACTTCCTGTGGGTCGTCAACTTCCCGCTGTTCCACTGGGATGAGGACCGCAAGGCCTACGCTGCCGAGCATCAGCCCTTCACGCTGCCGACCGAGACCGACATCGCCAAGATCGAGGCCGACCCGCTGGCGGCCGGTTCTTGCACCTACGACTTTGTCATGGACGGCTTTGAGGCCGGCGGTGGCGGTATGCGTATCCACAACGCCGAGATGCAGATGTCCATGCTCAAGCTCATGGGCTTTACCGAGGAGCGCGCCGAGTCTCAGTTTGGCTTCCTCATGGAGGCCCTCAAGTTTGGTGCGCCCCCGATGGGCGGCTTCGCCCTGGGCCTGGACCGCGTGTGCATGCTGCTCACCGGCTCCGACTCTATCCGCGACGTCATGGCGTTCCCCAAGACGGCCAGCGGCTCCGACCTCATGTCGGGCGCTCCGAGTGCCGTTTCCGGCGCCCAGCTCAAGGACGTCAGCCTGCGCTTGATGTAGGCAAGCGGCTACCTATTGCCTGTAACGAGGGAAGGACGTGTGCCTTCCCTCGTTTTTTGTGGGACGGGGGTGCGCCGGTAACGTACAATAACTACCACGTGGCTGGGTTTGCCGGCCGAATGTGCGATGCCGCGGGAGGGGACATGGTCGAGTTTACAAAGACGATTAAAGATCCGTTGGGATTGCATGCCCGCCCGGTTGCGCTGCTCTATGACATTATTGCCAAGCATCGTAGCAACGTATCGGTCAGCATCGGCGATCGCCATACCGACGGCCGCGATGTGATGGGGCTCATGGCTCTCTACGGCGAATGTGGCGAAGACATCGTGTTCCGCGTTTCGGGCGTGGATGAGGCCTCCTGCGTCACGTCGATCAGAAACCTCTCGCTTTAACCGCAATAATGTGGCAAAGGGGCAGCCCCCTCTGTTGCATAAATTGGTATGACAAGGCACCGCAAAGAGACAGTCTTTGCGGTGCCTTCTTTGTTTCATATAGGAAACTTTTTCGAAATCTGAATGGGGACCCTTTCCAAAAAGTTAACCACGTGTTAGTTTACTAAAGCGAACATAGGCGTGGTTAACTTTTACCGCGTCGATGTTGAGGACGAACTGACGTTAGGAGCCACTCATGTCTTGCGGACCGCAGATGCCGGCAATGCCGCTTTCGATGGTAAAAGCGGGCGAAACCGTGCGCGTGTCTCGTGTAAAGGGCAATGAGGATATGAAGCACCACCTCAAGGACCTCGGCTTTGTCGAGGGCAACGAAATCCACGTGGTGAGCTCGAGTGGCGCCAATATCATCGTCACCGTGCTGGGCGCACGCTTTGGCATCGATTCCAAGGTTGCCATGCACATCATGACCGTCGGTTAGTCGACGGTATTTCTGTACGCACTGAAAGGGGGACAAGTAAATGAAGACGTTGGGTGACGTTAAGGTGGGCGAGAGCTCCACCATCGTCAAGCTTCACGGTGAGGGTGCGCTTCGCCGCCACCTTATGGACCTGGGGCTCATCAAGGGCACTTCGTTCAAGGTCGTGAAAGTTGCACCGCTCGGTGATCCGGTCGAGATCAACGTGCGCGGCTACGAGCTTTCCATCCGCAAGGAGGAGGCCGCCGTCGTCGAGGTTCAGTAAGGACTCGCGACGTATATTTCTGCAGATAAAGTTAGGTTTTTCTAACTTAATGCTACAACTTTAAAGCACATTATCCAGCCTGCGCGGAGAAAGCAGCGCAGGCACACAAGGAAGAAGGATTGAATGGCGGACTCTCAGATCCATGTCGCGCTGGCGGGTAACCCCAACTGCGGCAAGACCACGCTTTTCAACCTGATCACCGGCGCCAACGGCTACGTTGGCAACTGGCCCGGCGTCACGGTTGAGAAAAAGGAAGCCAAGCTCCTGAGCGACAAGAACGTTACCATCACGGACCTCCCTGGCATCTACTCGCTTTCCCCCTACAGCCCCGAGGAGCAGTGCTCGCGCGATTACCTCATGAGCGGCGAGCCTGATGTCGTCGTCCAGGTGGTCGACGCTACCAACCTCGAGCGCAACCTGTACCTAGCGCTTCAGGTTATCGAGACCGGCCTGCCCGTGGTCGTTGCCCTCAACATGGCCGACTTGGTCGAGAAGAACGGCGACAAGATCGACACGGACAAGCTCTCCAAGAAGCTCGGCTGCCCGGTCATGATGATCTCGGCCCTTAAGAACAAGGGCATCAACGAGCTGTTCGAGCAGGTCAAGAAGTCCGCTGCTTCCAAGGGCCAGGTGCCGGAGCACAAGTTCGATTCCTCCATCGAGGACGTTCTGGACCACATCGAGAACAATCTGCCGGCGAGCGTTCCCGCCAACAAGCGTCGCTACTACGCCGTCAAGCTGTTCGAGCGCGACGCGGACGCCTGCAAGCTCATCAACCTCACTAAGGAGAAGGCCGCTCGCGTCGAGCAGCTGGTCGCCCAGTGCGAGCAGGATTGCGACGACGACGCCGAGTCCATCATCACCGGCGAGCGCTACGGCGTGATCGCCCACATCATCGACGAGTGCCTCACCAAGGCTCCGGCCAAGATGAGCACCTCCGAGAAGATCGACCGTGTGGTTACCAACCGTATCTTGGGCCTGCCGATCTTTGTGGTCATCATGTTCTGCGTGTACTACATTGCCGTCTCTACCTTGGGCGGCACGGTGACCGACTTCACCAACGACCAGCTCTTTGGCACCGACGGTTGGTATGTGCTCGGCCAGGGCCGCGACGCCTACGACGCAGCTGTCGAGGCTGCGGGTGACGCCGCCGACTCGGTCGACCCGGCACAGTACGGCCCCTATGTTCCGGGTATTACCACCGTGGTGCACGATGCCCTTGTGGCGGGCGGCACCGAGGACGGTGGCCTGGTCGATTCGCTGGTCTGTGACGGTATCGTCGGCGGTCTGGGCGCCATCTTCGGCTTCGTGCCGCAGATGTTCCTGCTGTTCGTGATGCTGTCTTTCTTGGAGGACTGCGGCTACATGGCCCGCGTCGCCTTCATCATGGACCGCGTGTTCCGCCGCTTTGGCCTGTCCGGCAAGTCCTTTATCCCCATGCTCGTGTCCTCGGGCTGCGGCGTCCCCGGCGTCATGGCCACCAAGACCATCGAGAACGAGAAGGACCGCCGCATGACGGTCATGACCACCACGTTTATTCCCTGTGGCGCCAAGCTGCCGATCATCGCTCTGCTCATGGGTTCCATCATCGGCGATTCTTCCACCACCGCCGCATGGATCAGCCCGCTGTTCTACTTCTTGGGCGTCTTTGCCGTCATCGCCTCGGGCCTCATGCTCAAGAAGACCAAGCTCTTCGCCGGTCGCCCGACGCCGTTCGTTATGGAGCTTCCCGCCTATCACTTCCCGGCAATCCGCTCTTGGGCGCTGCATGTATGGGAGCGCTGCTGGGCCTTTATCAAGAAGGCCGGCACGGTCATCTTCGCGTCCACCGTCGTGGTTTGGTTCCTCTCCAACTTTGGTAGCTACAACGGTTCCTTCGGCTTCCTGCCTGCGATGGACGGCATCCCCGAGGAGTTTATGGACTACTCCGTGCTCGCCATGCTGGGCAACCTGGTCGCTTGGATCTTCGCCCCGCTCGGCTTTAGCACCTGGCAGGCCACCGCGCTGACTGTCTCTGGACTTGTCGCCAAGGAGAACGTCGTCGCCACCGCCGGCTCGCTGCTGTCCGTTGCCGACGCCGCCGAGACCGACCCGAGCCTGTGGACCGCGTTCGCCGGCATGTTCCCGACTATGGGCGCTTGCGTTGCCTTTGGCGCCTTTAACCTGCTGTGCGCCCCGTGCTTTGCCGCTATGGGTACTATCCGCAACCAGATGGACTCCGGCAAGTGGACCGCGATTGCCATCGGCTACGAGTGCGCCTTTGCCTGGGTGATCGGCCTGTTCATCAACCAGTTCTACAACCTGCTTGTCCTTGGCCAGTTTGGTATTTGGACGGTTGTAGCCATCGTTCTGCTGGTTGCGATGCTCTTCCAGATCTTCCGTCCCATGCCCAAGCACGCTTGGACCGACGAGGACGAGACCAACACCGCTTCCGCTGCAGTTTCCGCTTAAGTCCGAATAAGGATCAGCCCCTTTCCACGAGCCCGGGTGTCCCAGCGACACTCGGGCTTTTTGGTGCAATGGGGTCAGGTTTGCTTGCACCAATCTTAGGAGATGTGACATTTCCGCAGATAAAAATCGACCAAAATAAACCTGTCCCTTTTTGGTGGTTGAGAATGGGGTAAAGTAAGTGGTGGTTAACTAGAGGAGGCTTGCTATGGCACCTATCGATATTGTTGTACTGGCTGTTATCGGTATTGCGTTTGTCGCGGTATGCGTGCGCATCTACCGCAAGGGCACCTGCGCCGACTGCGCTCAGGGTGGCGTTTGCACGGGGCATTGTTCCAACAAAAAGACATGCGCCGCGCTGAAAGGCGTCGACAAAATCGCCGAAGACTTGGGCCGCGGTATCAAATAAGGTCCAGATATCCAAGCGCCCCGCGAGCATCCGTTCGCGGGGTGTTTTTCGCTTTTGAGGGTGGGCGTGGTGAGTTGCTGAGTTATTTTGGGGTATCGTTAACTGGATTGTTTATTGGCAACTCATCTGCACCGGAGTGACCCCATGAGCGCTCGCGTAACCATGAAGGACATAGCCGCCGAGCTTGGCGTTTCCATCAATACCGTGCACAAGGCCCTTACGGGCAAGGCCGGCGTGAGCGAGTCCGTGCGCGCCAAGGTTAATACCAAGGCCGAGGAGATGGGCTATCACCGCAACACAAGTGCCTCGAGCCTGCGTCGTAAGGACATCAACCTGGTGTTTTGCCTGCCGTGTGCATCGCGTGAGGGTGCTTACTTCTATCGTTACCTGTGGGAAGGCTGCAATCGCTTTGAGCAGGAGGTCATCGACCAAGGCATTACTGTTGAGCGCGTCGAATTTGGCGTAGGCGGTTATGCCGATGCGCTCGAGCAAATCGATGAGCGCCTGCAAGTGGGCGAGAAGATCGATGGCTTGCTCGCCTATGCGCCGGGCGACGATCGTGCGACTGAGCTTTTGGGGCAGATCGCCGAGGCGGGCGTGACGATTGAGCTTGTCGACGGCGACCGTCCGCATTTGAATCGTTTGGGTGCGAGCTTGGCCGATTATTCGACGGCAGGCAGCCTTATGGCCGAGCAGGCGGCAAACCTGGTCCATGCTTCTGGGGCCGACGCCCGCGTGCTCCTTTTGACAGGCGACCCATATACCGATTCGCACTATCTAACCGCCCGCGCCTTCCACAATTACCTGCGCGAACGTGATATTCCATGGCAGGTTGAGGATCTTGCAGGTGCCCATGCGCAAGTCAAACAACTCGAGCATGAGCTCGAAAAGCGCTTGAGTGCGCCGGACGCCCCCGAACTTATCTGTAGCGTTTTTGCCGTTGGTTCCGAAGTGGTTGCCGACGCGCTCGTCTCGACCGGCAAGGCCGGTCAGGTCATGGTGATCGGCAACGACCTGTTTCCCGAAAGTGCTCTGGCCTTGCGCCGCGGTATCTTTACCAATATTGTCTATAAGGACCCGACGAGCCTGGCGTATCGCGGCGCTAAGACGCTGGGCGATTATCTGCTGTGGGGAAGGACCCCGACGGTGCCCGTCCAGAAGGGCGCCGTCGAGATGGTGTTTGGCAGCAACGTCGACCGCTACTGCGAACTTGCGGGAATTTAGTCGATTGGGCAGGTACCCCCTCTTGCGACGTGCATTTTTGGGAGTATTCAGCATTGGCATGCCCTGAATGAGGCGCAGAACGACTGTTTTAAGTGCCGCCGGTGGCGTATTTCGCCATCGGCGGCACTTTTTATGCCGATCGGACGCAATGTGCGCATCAAATGGGGCGCCGAGGACGGCGCGCGGCGCGCTTCGATGCTGAATACTCCCAAAAATGCACGGCGGGATATGACCCACCTGAGCAAAAGCGCTCAAGTTCGGTGTTCGGGGACGCCAACCGGTCCGCAATACATGCAAGTCACAGCTCCGGCAACCGTTGAACGGACAAAATCGACCGTTCACCCCATGGTGGTTAGGTGAACGTTCACCTTTTGAGTTGCAATGGATTAGTATAGTGAACGTTCACCTAAAGGATAACGAGCGCGCCGTGCGCCCGCCTTGCCAGCAAAGGGGCTGTTTGATGAAAAACTTTATGGACGATCAGGATTTCCTGCTGAGCACCAAGACCGGCGAGGAGCTGTTCCACAACTTTGCCAAGGGCATGCCCATCGTCGACTACCACTGCCACATTTCTCCCAAGGAGATCTGGGAGGACAAGCGTTTCGAGAACATCACCGAGGTTTGGCTGGGCGGCGACCACTACAAGTGGCGCCTGATGCGCGCCAACGGCGTCGACGAGCGTTTTATCACTGGCGACGCCCCTGCTCGCGAGAAGTTTCAAAAGTGGGCCGAGACTCTGGGTCGCTGCGTTGGCAACCCCGTCTTTGAGTGGAGCCACCTGGAGCTTAAGCGCTACTTTGGCTACGAGGGCGTCCTCAACGGCAAGACCGCCCAGGAGGTCTGGGACCTTGCCAACGCTAAGCTCGCCGAGGCCAGCTTTACCTGCCGCAACCTGATCAAGCAGTCCAACGTCCGCATGATCTGCACTACCGACGATCCCGCCGACAGCTTTGAGTGGCACAAGAAGATTGCCGCCGACGACAGCTTTGACGTTCAGGTCGTTCCCGCCATGCGCCCCGATGCCGCTCTGCGCATCGAGCGCGGCCAGGAGTTTGCCGACTACTGCAAGCACCTCTCCGAGGTTGCCGGCGTTGAGGTAAGCGACTTCGAGGGCATGAAGGCCGCCATCTCCAAGCGCTACGACGTTGCTCACGAGCTGGGATGTCGCGCATCCGACCATGCACTCGACTACGTTATGTACGCCCCGGCTACCGCCGACGAGATCGAGGCCATCTTTGCCAAGGGTCTGGCTGCTGAGCCGCTTACTGAGGAAGAGATCCTCAAGTACAAGACTGCCTTTATGCAGTTCGTTGCCGGCGAGTATGTCCGTCTGGGCTGGGCCATGCAGCTGCACTTTGGCTGCAAGCGCGACAACAACCGCGCCATGTTTGCCAAGCTCGGCCCCGATACCGGCTACGATTGCATCTCCAACTACACGCCGTCCGACCAGCTTGCCGATTTCCTCAACTCCATTCAGGAGACCTGCGGCTTGCCCAAGACCATCCTGTACAGCCTGAACCCCATCGATAACACCATGATCGATACCGTGATGGGCTGCTTCCAGGAGGCTCCGACCGCCGGTAAGATCCAGAACGGTTCTGCCTGGTGGTTCAACGACAACGAGGTCGGTATGCGCGAGCAGCTCACGGCCCTGGCAAACGAGGGCGTGCTGGGCAACTTTGTGGGCATGCTTACCGACTCCCGCTCTTTCCTGTCCTATCCGCGCCACGAGTACTTCCGTCGCGTGCTGTGCAGCGTGATCGGCGAGTGGGTCGAGCAGGGCAAGTACCCGGCCGACATGGAGCTGCTGGGCAGTATCGTGCGCGACATCAGCTACAACAATGCGGTCCGCTACTTTGGCTTTGATCTGGATACCGTCGAGGCATAAGCCTGCATCGAATCACATTGAACACGGGAGCGCCGTTGCCACACACGGCGCCCCCGTTTTGCCTGCACGCTAACAGCTATCTAAGGAGAGACACAGATGGAGAACATCAGCTACGATGCGCTCGAGGAGATCGGTTACAAGGGCTATCTGCTGCCCAAGGACGCTCCCGAGAAGGTTCTACAGTTTGGCGAGGGCAATTTCCTGCGCGCCTTCGTCGACCGTTTCTTTGACATGGGCAACGAGGCCACCGGCTGGAACGGCAAGGTTGTCATGGTGCAGCCCATCAGCGGCGCCTTTGGCTTTGCCGATGGCATCAATGCTCAGGACGACCTGTACACCGTGTTGGTGCGCGGCAAGGAGAACGGCAACACGGTTGACGAGTCCCGCGTGATCAGCGCCTGCAGCCGCTGCATCAACCCGTACCGCGAGGACGACTACCGCGCCATGATGGAGGTCGCCGTCTCCGACGATTTGGAGATTATCGTCTCCAACACCACCGAGGCCGGTATCGCCTACGACCCGTCCTGCAAGGCCGACGACATGCCGCCCGCGAGCTTCCCCGCCAAGCTTGCCCAGGTGCTCCACACCCGCTGGGCTGCCGGCAAGCCGGGCGTTATCGTGCTTGCCTGCGAGCTCATCGACCACAATGGCGAGGAGCTGTTGCGCATCATGAACCAGTACGTGAGCGACTGGGGCTGGGAAGACGAGTTCTCGCAGTGGATGTCCAACGACTGCACCGTCTGCACCACGCTCGTCGACACTATCGTCCCCGGCCGCATCCGCGACCCCAAGGAGGCCGCTGCCGTGGCCGAGCGCCTGGGCTACGAGGATCCCTTCCTGGCCGTGCGCGAGCCCTTCCAGATGTGGGGCATCCAGGGCGACGAGTCGCTTGCCGAGAAGCTCCCCTTCGTGAAGGCCGGCCTGCCGGGTGTCTTTGTTACCCCCGATGTCACCCCGTACAAGAAGCGCAAGGTTCGCATCCTCAATGGCGCCCACACCGCCTTCGTCCCGGGCTCCTGGGTTGCCGGCTTTGACATCGTGCGCGATTGCATGCACGACGAGACCGTCCGCGGCTTCATGAACACCATGCTCTACGACGAGGTCATCCCGACGCTTGCCGCCGACCTGGACGTCGAGGACTGCAAGGCCTTTGCTGCCGCCGTCGAGAACCGCTTCGACAACCCGTTTATCGACCACGCGCTGCTCTCCATCTGCCTCAACTCCACGGCTAAGTGGCGCGCTCGCGACCTGCCCACGCTCAAGGACTACGTTGCCGAGACCGGCAACCTGCCCAAGTGCCTGGCGACGAGCCTCGCTACGCTCATCTCCTTCTACACGCAGGAGCTCGTGTCCCGCGAGGGCGACGGCCTGCACCTGCGTCGCTCCGACGGCACCGAGTACACCGCTCAGGACGACGCCTTCGTGCTCGACTTCTACGCCGCCCATGCCGGCGCCGACGATGCCCAGCTGGTGCACGACGTGCTCACCAACGAGCAGATGTGGGGCGAGGACCTTACGCAGATCGCCGGTCTTGAGGAGTTTGTCGTCAGTGCGCTCGCCGTCGTGCGCACCGAGGGTGCCAAGCAGGCCTTCGCCAACGCTCAGGCGTAAATATCCGGCGCGGGTGTGGAGTGGCATGCCCGCGCTTCGACTTCTGCTCAACCTGTAGGGTTAGGACCATTTGCAATGAACACTATCCAGATCAATCCGGCCGACAACGTGATCGTCGCGCTGTCGCCGCTTGCCAAGGGCACCGCCGTCGCGGTTCCCGGGGTGGGCGAGGTCGTGGCCGCGGAGGATATTCCGCAGGGTCATAAGATGGCCGTGCGTTCGATTGCCGCGGGGGAGGACGTCATCAAGTACGGCCTTCCTATCGGCCATGTGACGGGCGATGTCCAGCCCGGTCAGTGGCTTCATACACATAATGTCAAGACCAACCTTTCGGGCGAGGTCGAGTACACCTACAACCCCACACATCCGGTCGTTGAGCCGGTTGAGCCCGAGACTTTTATGGGGTTCCGCCGCGCCGACGGTCGTGCCGCGACGCGTAATGAGCTGTGGATCATCCCCACGGTCGGCTGTGTCAACGAAGTCGCCCGTGCTATGTGCGAGCAGGCTCAGGATCTGGTCGAGGGCTCGCTTGAGGGCGTCTACTACTTCCCGCATCCCTTTGGCTGCTCGCAGACCGGCGCCGACCATGCCCAGACCCGTCGTCTGCTGGTGGCACTGTCGCGTCACGCAAATGCCGCGGGCGTGCTGTTCCTGTCGCTCGGTTGCGAGAACTGCACGCATCAGCAGGTGCTCGACGAGCTCGGTGACTTCGATCACGAGCGCGTTCGTTTTCTCACCTGCCAGGATGTAGCCGACGAGCAGATCGAGGGCCACAAGATTCTGGCCGAGCTGGCAGACCTCGCCAAGCAGGCCAAGCGCGAGCCCATTCCGGCCTCCGAGCTGGTTATTGGACTTAAGTGCGGCGGCTCCGACGGCCTTTCGGGCATTACCGCCAATCCCACGATCGGTCGCGTGAGTGATATGGTTGTCGCCCGCGGCGGCACGTCGGTGCTTACCGAGGTGCCCGAGATGTTTGGCGCGGAGAGCATCCTGCTCGACCGTTGCGAGAACGAGCAGGTCTTTAACGCTGCCTCCGACATGCTCAATGGCTTTAAGGACTACTTTATTAGCCACGGCGAGGTCGTTTATGAGAACCCGAGTCCCGGTAACAAGGACGGCGGTATTACCACGCTCGAGGACAAGAGTTGCGGCTGCGTGCAAAAGGGCGGCTCCGCACCCATCGTCGACGTGCTGCCGTATGCCGGTCAGGTCACCAAGCATGGCCTGAACATGCTGTGCGGCCCGGGCAACGACATGGTATCCACCACGGCGTTGACGGCTGCTGGCTGTCACGTGATTCTGTTCTCGACTGGACGCGGCACGCCGTTTGGTGCACCGGCGCCCACCCTCAAGGTGTTCACCAATCAGCGTCTGTGCGACCACAAGGCCAACTGGATGGACTTTAACGCCGGCGTGATTGCCACAGGCGAACGCACGCTCGACGAGGCTGCCCGCGACCTGTATCAGCTGGTACTGGATACAGCGAGCGGTAAGCTAACGAGTGCCGAGCGCCGCGGCTGCCACGAGATCAGTATCTGGAAAGACGGCGTCTGCCTGTAGAGAGATTCGCCATTCGTAGGGGTGGCGAATCTTTTGATCTCGATGACGGGGCTGCACGGTAGCTCCGTGCGAGGGAAGGGTTGCTACTGCGCGTTTGTGAGATGCTTTTCGGTGCCCTTTTCCGCACTGTTGACGTATCTATGGTTATAAATTCGGGCAAATTGGTTTAAGAAGCCGATTTAGTCCAGGTCGATAGAGGGGAATTGCGTGGCTATCCACATCGTTGAGGAAGCAAATCGCTGTCTGGGCTGCAAAAAGGCGTTCTGTCAAATAAAGGGCTGTCCGGTGCAGACGCCCATTCCGCAGGTTATCGACCTCTTTAAGCAGCGCCGTCTGCAAGAGGCGGGCGAGCTACTGTTCCAGAACAATCCCATGAGCGCGGTCTGCTCCATGGTGTGCAATCATTCGGGCCAGTGCGAGGGCGCTTGCATTCAGGGCCGCAAGGGCGCGCCCGTGCATTTTTCGAGCATCGAGAACTATATCTCCACGGCGTATTTGGACCGCAAAGAGTGGAGACCCGCGCCGTCGCGCGGCAAGCAGGTCGCCGTGGTCGGCTCCGGCCCCGCCGGCATGACTGTGGCCATTAAGATGGCGCAGCTGGGTTGCGCCGTCACTGTTTTTGAGCAGCGGCCCGAGATCGGCGGCGTGCTGGAGTACGGTATCCCCGAGTTCCGTCTGCCGCGCTCGCTCGTGCAAAAGTACCGCCACGTGATGTGCTCGCTCGGCGTGCGCGTTCGCCCCTCGACCACCATCGGCGGTGCGCTCCACATCGACGACCTGCTGCGCGACGGCTACGATGCGGTCTTTGTCGGTACTGGTACCTGGCGAGCTCGAAAGCTGGGTATTCCCGGCGAGTCGCGCGGCAACGTGCTGTTTGGCATCGACTACCTCGTTGACCCCACGAGCGTGGCGATCGGGCAGAACGTGGCGGTTATCGGCGCCGGCAATGTGGCCATGGATGTTGCCCGCACGGCCCTGCGCTCGGGTGCTCGCAAGGTTACCGTGTACGCCCGATCGCGCCATATCTCTGCCATCGATGACGAGGTGGAGCTGACCGAGCTTGACGGTGCCGAGATTGTGTGCGGCAAGGCGATCTGCGCCATCGACGACAACGGTCCGGTGTTCGAGACGGCTATCTTTGACGAGGACAACAACGTGGTGGGCTACGAGGAAGAACTCGACCACGTGTCCGCCGACACGGTTGTGATTGCGGCGTCTCAAGTGCCCAAGGACAAGCTCGTGCTTACAACGGGCGGTCTGGAGACCGACCATCGCGGCCTGCTTTCGGTCGACGAGTATGGCATGACTACCGTGCCTGGCGTCTTTGCCGCCGGCGACGTGGTCAACGGCCCGCTCACCGTGGTCCACGCCGTTGCCGGTGCCAAGCTCGCCGTCGAAGGCATGATTGCCTACCTGGGCCTCTAACTCCATCCCGCCCATCAGTTGCGGTGAAATACGGACTGTTTTGGCTGTCAAAGGCCTTATCTACTCCGTATTCCACCGCAACTTTTTGTGGGGTGGGCTAGAGACGCTGCATGCGGTACCCGACACCCATGTGCGTCTGAATCATCTTGGGATGAGAGGGGTCTGCCTCGATCTTCTTGCGCAGGGTGCGCATGAACACGCGCAGGCTCGCCAGATCGCTGTCCCAGCTCGTGCCCCATATCTCGCGGGTGATGAAGGTGTGGGTGAGCACCTTGTCGACGTTTTTCGCCAGAAGGACGAGCAATTTGTACTCGGTTGGGGTGAGCGAGAGCTCGCGTCCGTCTTTCGTCGCGTATCCCGCGGCGTAGTCGATATGCAGCGGACCGTTGTCGAACGTGCTCGCTTCTGTCGACTCGCTCGACGCCATCGAGGAGCGCCTCAAATTCGCGCGGACGCGCGCGAGCAACTCATCCACAGAAAAGGGCTTGGTGAGGTAGTCGTCTGCCCCTGCGTCAAGTGCTGCAATCTTGTCGGAATCTTCGGTGCGCGCCGAAATGACGATAATGGGGACTGCCGACCAGCTTCGGATCTTCGTGATGACCTCGATACCGTCAATGTCGGGAAGGCCGAGGTCGAGCATGATGAGGCTGGGGCCGTGCGACACCGCATCCATGATGGCGGCCTGGCCGTTGCAAACCTTGCTCACGACATAGCCGTGGAGGTCAAGCGCGGTCGAAACGAGGTTTTGAACGGTCAGGTCATCTTCGACCAGGAGGATGCGTGGCTTAGCGGCATTATTCATGAATCTCGATCTCCTCAGCGGGCAGGGTAAAACGGAAGACGGCCCCATGGGGGTGGTTGTCGCGAACTTCGATGACGCCGCCATGTGCCTCCACGATGGAGCGGCAGAGCGACAGCCCAAGGCCGATGCTTCGACGCGAATCCACGGGCCGCGTATTGCCTGAGGTAAAGAAGCGCTCAAAGATATGAGGCTTGTCGCAGTCTGCCACACCCGGCCCATCGTCTGCGACGTCCACCACGACGAACGCGCCCTCGCGACGTGCGCTGACGGTGACAGTCGAGTCCTCGGGCGTGTATTTGAAGGCGTTCATGATGAGATTCGTAAGCACCTGCATGATGAGATGGACGTCGACGCGTACCAGCAGGATGTCGTCAGTGTGCTCGATGGTGACGGCATGTCCATGCGATGCTTGGGCGACATGGCTGAGGGCGGCCTCGATGACCTCGTCGATGAGCTCGGATGTGAGGTTGAGGCGAATGGTGCCGTCCTCGACGCGTGTGATGGCGAGGAGGTTCTCCACGGTATCGATAAGCCAGAGGGAGTCATCGTAGATGGCATCGGCAAGATCGCAGCGTTGTTCGAGGCTGAGCCTCTCGTCGCTCTTCCGAAGGATTGCCGCAGATCCGGATATAGCCGTGAGGGGTGTCCTCAAATCGTGGCCGATGGAGCGCAAAAGGTTGGCGCGCAGCTGCTCGTTTTTCGCCAAGACCGCAGCCTCTTCGCGCTCTTGCGCCGCTCGGTCACTTTCGAGCGCCAAGGCGCATTCACCTACGATAGATAGGACGATCGAATGCTCGAAGGCTTCGGTCTCGCGCCCCTCCAGGGCGATGCCGATGACACCGAATACCTTGTCGCCGGTGCGAACCGCGAGGTAGAGACAGCGCGCCTCAGGCAGGGTCCGCGTGCTTGCGCCCGCGCGCTTGTTGTTGGTGAAGGTCCAGGTTGCAACGGCGCGCTCGTAGTCGGTGAGCAGCGACGCGGATCGGTTTTCGGTGCCAGCGGACTCATAGAGCGCCTTGCCGAGCGTGCCGTGTTCGGCGGGGTAGAAGACCACGTCGAGTTTTAGCAGTTTGACGAGTTGGTTCATGGCGACGCGGGCGCACTCCTCCGCGCTATGGGCTTGCTGCAAGAGCTGGTTCGTTTCGAGGAGTACACGCGTTTTGAATGCGTTCTCGGCGGAGGTACGGGCGTTGTCGGCGATGCGCGCAGTTAACTCGCCGGCGACCATAGCGGTAGCGAACATGATGCCGAACGTGACCAGATAGCTTCGGTCGTAGCTGGCGAGCGAAAACAGAGGCGTGACGAAGCAGAAGTTGTAAAGCACTACAGAGAGCACGCTCGATACGATCGTGCAGATACGCCCCGTCGTGGTGACGGCGGTCAGCAGGGCCGTGAGGATATAGAGGGATATGATGCTGGAATCGGCAAATCCCAGATGGCGGAAAGCCGTGCCGATCGCCGTGGCGACAAGAGAGAGGGCCAGCGTGCGAAGCACGTTTCGGCTGCTGGGCGGCTGCAGGGCGAGCGCATGCCGGCGTCCTTTGGGCCGGGAGGGCGGAGTCGACTGGTCTGGAATGATGTAAATGTCGAGATTCGGGGCGAATGCTATGAGCTGTTCTACGAGAGATTTGCGGCCAAAGAGGGCCTGACGGACGCTGCTGTGCTCGCCCGTGCGTCCCATGACGATCTTCGAAATACCCGACAGGCGCGCGAACTCGGAGATCTGAAACGCGACGTCGTCGCCATAGACGGTTTCCATATGTGCTCCGAGCTGCTCGGCTAGGGCGATATTGGCTGCAAGCTTGGCGCGCTCATCATCGCTCATGGCTTGCGTGCGCGGGCTCTCTACGAACAGGGCGACGAGCTCGCTGCGAAACGCTTTCGCCATGCGTGCGGCGGCACGGACGATGCGGGGATTGGTCGGCGCCGGGGAGACGCAGACTAAGATACGCTCCCTGGTGTAGTAGTCACGGTTTCCCAGCACGCGTGCGGCGTCTGTGAGGTGGCCGGTGCGATCGGCGCAGCGGCGCAGCGCGATTTCTCGGAGTGCGGTGAGGTTCTCAACGGTAAAAAAATGCTGTTGCGCTCGGTCGGCTTGTGCGGGACGGTAGACGAGACCGGCGCGAAGGCGCTCAAGTAGGTCTTCGGGCTCTATGTCGACGAGCTCGACCTGGTCGGCATCATCGAAGATACGGTCGGGGATTCGTTCGCTCACGACAACGCCGGTGATGGATGCAACCATGTCGTTTAGGCTCTCGATATGCTGAACGTTCACGGTCGTATAGACGTCGATGCCCGCATGTAGAAGTTCCTCGACGTCTTGATAGCGTTTGTCGTGGCGAGACCCCGGCGCATTTGTATGGGCGAGCTCGTCGACAAGGATGAGCTGAGGGGCGCGTTCGATAGCCGCATCTAGATCGAACTCGCTGAGCGCAATGCCGTTGTGCTCGATGAGTTTACAGGGCACGTTCTCAAGCCCTTGTGCAAGATGGGCAGTTGCCGGACGTTCGTGCGGCTCGATGTATCCCGCGACGACGTCGACACCTCGCCGCTTGGCGGCGTGGGCGGCTTGAAGCATCGCATAGGTTTTGCCTGTGCCAGCAGCGTAGCCAAAGAAAATCTTGAGGTGTCCCCGGCTGGTTCGAGTGTCATCGGCGACCTCGTCTTTCTCAATTGCCTTGAGGATGAGGTCTGGATTGACGCGAGTGTCCGATGCGTCGCGCTGCATAGCGTAGCCTTTCTGAAGCGTTGTCCATGCGTGCATACGCGGTGAAGACACCACTGTATGCTCGCGAGGTCGAGTATAGGCGCACTGCAGCTGCAATAGTGCTTTCTACCTGCATCTTTACGGCATCTTAAGGACGTGAGCCCCGGCCCTCACGCCTCTTTAATCCCTAGAAGCGTTTACTGTCCCCAGACGCTTGCGAGGGCAGGCGTCCGAGACATCGGACCGCGTGTGAAAGGGGCGGTAAATGGACATCCTCATTCCCATCATCGGAGTCGTCTGCATTGGACTTCTTATCTATTACATCTACATTCTGATGAGGAGTGATTCGTAAACTATGGACGCTGCGATTCAGTACATCTTGTACTTTGCCGTACTCGTCGTCCTGGCCGTTCCGCTCGGTCGGTTCATGGCCCATATCATGGATGGTGAGCATACGTTCCTGTCGCCTGTGATTGCTCCTGTGGAGCGTGGCGTCTATCGTCTGCTTCGCATCGACGCGGCAGAACAGATGGGGTGTAGGCGCTATCTGGCGAGCGTGCTGGTCTTTTCGGGGATCGGCCTCGTGACTCTTGTGGCACTCCAGGCGCTTCAGTCCTTCTTGCCAGGCAATCCCCAGCACCTGCCGGGTGTGTCATGGGACCTGTCGTTCAATACGGCTGCTTCCTTCATAACCAACACCAACTGGCAGTCCTACTCCGGTGAGACCACCCTGTCTTACCTTGTGCAGTTCATGGGTCTCACTGTGCAGAACTTCGTTTCCGCTGGCACCGGTATCGCGGTCATGTTCGCGCTGATCCGCGGCTTCCGTCAGGTCAAGGAGCAGGGTCTGGGTTCCTTCTGGGTCGACCTCACCCGCACCGTCCTGTATGTGCTCATCCCGCTGAACCTCGTGTTCGGCATCTGCCTGGCTGCCGGTGGCGTCATCTCCAACTTCCAGCCGGCTCAGAAGGCTGAGCTCGTAGAACCCGTCGCTGTTCAGCCTAATGCAGACGGCGGCTGGAGCGTCATCGACGGCGCCCAGATTGAGGGCGACACGGTCAAGGTCGACGGCAAGGTTGTCGAGGGCGCGCGCGTGGTCACCGAGCAGTTCCTGCCCCAGGGTCCCGCGGCTCCTCAGGTCGCCATCAAGCAGTCCGGCACCAACGGCGGCGGCTTCTTCGGCGTGAACTCCGCCCATCCGTATGAGAACCCCAGTGCCTTCACCAACATCATCGAGATGACCAGCCTGCTGCTGATCCCGGCCGCCTGTTGCTTCGCCTTCGGTATCGGCGTCAAGAACACCAAGCAGGGCAAGGCCATCTTTGCCGCCATGTTCATCCTGCTGGTGATCTTCACCGGCATCATCGCCGTCAACGAGCATGCGGGCACCCCGCAGCTGGCCGATGGCGGAGCGGTCAATATCGAGATGACCGACGGCCAGGCCGGCGGCAACATGGAGGGCAAGGAGAGCCGCTTCGGTATCGCCTCCTCTTCCACCTGGTCCGCTTTCACGACGGCTGCTTCCAACGGCTCGGTTAACTCCATGCACGACTCCTACACCCCGCTCGGCGGGTTTGTCCAGATGCTCCAGATGGCTCTGGGCGAGGTCGTCTTCGGCGGCGTGGGCTGCGGCCTGTACGGCATGATCGGCTTCGCCATCCTCACAGTGTTCATCGCCGGCCTCATGGTCGGACGCACACCCGAGTTCCTGGGCAAGAAGATCGAGCCGGGCGAGATGCGCTGGGCAGTTGTCCTGTGCCTGGCAACTCCGTTTGCCATTCTGGTGTGCTCGGCCATCGCCTGCATGGTGCCCGGTCTTGCCGACCAGCTCAACAATGGTGGCGCGCACGGCTTCTCCGAGGTGCTGTATGCCTTCACCTCATGCGGCGGCAACAACGGCTCGGCGTTTGCAGGCATGAACTGCAACATTCCCTGGATCAACGTCATGCTCGGCCTCGAGATGCTGTTCGCACGCTTCATGCCCATCATCGGTACGCTGACTATCGCCGGCTCGCTGGCCAAGAAGGGTAAGGTCGCCGAGAGCGCCGGTACCCTGTCTACCACCAACGGCATGTTCGTATTCCTGCTCGTGTTCATCGTTCTGCTGATCGGTGCCCTGAGCTTCTTCCCGGCCCTGGCGCTTGGCCCCGTTGCCGAGTTCTTCCAGATGATTGCGTAAAGGAGGGCGCAGATTTATGGCTATGCAAAAAGACATGATGGGCCGCGCGGTCCGCGACTCGTTTGCCAAGCTGGATCCTCGCGTCCAGATTCAAAACCCGGTCATGTTCCTGGTGTGGCTTTCCGCCGTCATGACCTCCGTCCTGGCCGTCGCTTCCATCTTCGGTGTGCAGGACGCGGGTGTGCCCACCTACTATGTGGTCGCCATCGCGGTCATCCTGTGGCTCACCGACCTGTTCTCGAACTTCGCCGAGGCGCTTGCCGAGGGCCGCGGTAAGGCTCAGGCCGATTCCCTGCGTGCGGCCAAGAAGGATGTCGAGGCCCATCGCATCGAGTCCGTTGAGGACAAGGAGCACTTCACCGTCGTTCCCGGCACCGAGCTCACGCGCGGCGACCTGGTGATCGTACGCGCCGGCGAGCAGATTCCCGGCGACGGCGACGTCATCGAGGGCGCTGCTTCCGTTGACGAGTCCGCCATCACCGGCGAGTCCGCCCCCGTGGTCCGCGAGGCCGGCGGCGACCGCTCTGCCGTTACCGGCGGTACCACGGTGCTGTCCGACTGGATCATCGTCAAGATCTCCAGTGAGCCCGGCCAGAGCTTCCTGGACAAGATGATCGCGATGGTCGAGGGTGCCGCGCGCAAGAAGACCCCTAACGAGATCGCTCTGGAGATCTTCCTGGTGGCCCTCTCCATCGTCTTTATCCTGGTCACGCTGGCCCTGTATTGTTACTCCTGCTTCTCGGTCGGTCTTAACGACATGGACAACCCCACGGCCGTGACCACGCTCGTGGCGCTGCTCGTGTGCCTGGCTCCCACTACCATCGGCGCCCTTCTTTCCGCCATCGGCATCGCCGGCATGAGCCGTCTGAACGAGGCCAACGTGCTGGCCATGTCCGGCCGCGCCATCGAGGCCGCCGGCGACGTCGACATCCTCATGCTCGACAAGACCGGCACCATCACCCTGGGTAACCGCCAAGCCGCCGAGTTCATCCCGGTCGACGGCATCGATCCCGCGGAGCTGGCCGATGCCGCCCAGCTTTCCTCGCTGGCCGACGAGACCCCCGAGGGCCGCTCCATCGTCGTCCTCGCCAAGGAGCAGTTCGGTCTGCGCGGCCGCACACTCGAGGATAAGGGTATGGAGTTCATCCCGTTCACCGCGGCAACACGTATGTCCGGCGTGAACTACGAGGGCAATGAGATCCGCAAGGGCGCTGCCGATTCCGTGCGCACCTATGTGGAGGCAGCCGGCGGCGTGTTCTCAAAGGAGTGCGACGAGGCCGTCGAACGCATCGCCAAGGCCGGCGGCACCCCGCTGGTCGTGACCAAGAACTGCCGCGTGCTGGGCGTTGTGTACCTCAAGGACATCATCAAGTCCGGCGTTAAGGAGAAGTTCGCCGACCTGCGCAAGATGGGCATCAAGACCATCATGGTGACGGGCGACAACCCGCTCACCGCCGCGGCAATCGCCGCCGAGGCCGGTGTTGATGACTTCCTGGCCGAGGCCACCCCTGAAGGCAAGCTCGAGAAGATCCGCGAGTTCCAGCGTGAGGGCCACCTGGTCGCCATGACCGGCGACGGCACCAACGACGCGCCCGCTCTGGCCCAGGCCGACGTCGCCGTGGCCATGAACACGGGCACCCAGGCTGCCAAGGAGGCCGGCAACATGGTCGACCTCGACTCCAGCCCCACCAAGCTCATCGAGGTCGTGCGTATCGGCAAGCAGCTGCTCATGACCCGCGGTTCGCTCACGACCTTCTCGGTGGCCAACGACATGGCGAAGTACTTCGCCATCATCCCGGCGCTGTTCTCTCCGATTTATCCGGGACTGGGCGCGCTCAACATCCTCGGTCTGGCAAGCCCGCTGTCCGCGGTTCTTTCGGCCATCATCTATAACGCGCTCGTTATCGTCGCGCTAATTCCGGCGGCCCTCAAGGGCGTCAAGTACCGCGAGGTTCCGTCCGGCCAGCTGTTGACCCACAACCTGCTCGTGTGGGGTCTGGGCGGCATCGTTGCCCCGTTCGTATTCATCAAGCTCATCGACATGCTGCTCGCGTTCTGCGGCATTATGTAAGTGGAGGTTTGTATGTTCAAAGGTGTTGCATCGCGCGCACTGGGCGTGTTCGCGCTGTTTACCGTTGTCTGCGGCCTGGGCTATACGCTCGTCGTGACCGGCATCGCCCAGGTTGCGTTCCCGTATCAGGCGAACGGTTCACTCATTACGGTCGACGGCAAGGTTGTGGGTTCCGAGCTCATCGGCCAGAACTTCGATGACGAAGCCCACATGTGGGGTCGTATCCAGAACGTGTCAATCGTCGAAGGCGAAGGCGGCGAGCTCATGGCGTATGGTGCCCCGTCCAACCTGTCCCCGGCGAGTGAGGAGTATCGGCAGCTGATAGATGCGCGCGCGAAGAAGATCCGCGCCGCCAACCCCGATGCCGATATGGACGCTGTACCCGTCGACTTGGTGACGTGTTCGGGGTCCGGCCTCGACCCGGAGATCTCTCCGGATGCCGCCGAGTACCAGGTCCCGCGCCTTGCCAAGGCCACGGGCAAAAGTGAGGACGAGGTGCGCGACATCATCGCCGCGTGCACCAAGGGCCGTTTCCTCGGCATGTTCGGCGAGCCCACGGTCAATGTGCTCAAGGTGAACCTTATGCTGGACGGCGCGCTGTAGGTGAGGGAGTGGCGGATGAGGGCGTGACTGACTATCTGGGCCCTCAATTCCACCCCGCCCATCAGTTGCGGTGGAATACGGACTGCTTTGCCTGTCAAAAGCCTCATCTACTCCGTATTCCACCGCAACTTTTTTGTGAGGGTCGGGATTGAAGGTGGGGAGTGCGAGCGAGTGCGAATGCGGCGGATACTGATACGATAGGTACGTTAGCAACTGCCGCCGAGCGGCTCAAACGAAAGGAAGCCTGTATGGAGTCATCCGCCTACCCGATGCTCTTTAGCCCGATCAAGGTCGGTACGACCGAGGTCAAGAACCGCGTCTTTATGCCGCCGGTGTCCACCAACCTGGCCGATCATGGCTATGTGACCGACGACTTGGTCGATCATTACCGTGCCCGTGCCAAGGGCGGCGTTGGCCTGATCATCACCGAGGTCGTGACGGTCGAGCCCACCTATACCTATCTGCCGGGTGACATGTGCTGCTACAACGATACGTTTATCCCCGGTTGGGAAAAGCTCGCCGCGGCCGTCCACGAGTACGGCTGCAAGATCATGCCGCAGCTCTTCCACCCCGCCTACATGGCCTTTAACATCCCGGGCACGCCGCGCCTGATTGCTCCGTCCTTTGTGGGCCCGTCTTATGCCCGCGAGGCACCGCGCCCCATCACGGTCGATGAGATTCACGAGCTTACGCATCAATTTGGCGACGCTGCCGTGCGTATGCAGAAGGCCGGTGTCGATGGCGTCGAGGTCCATGCGGCGCACGCCCACGGCATGCTCGGCGGTTTTTTGACTCCGCTCTACAACAAGCGCACCGACGAGTACGGCGGCTCGCTCGACGCCCGCATGCGTTTCCTGCTCGAAGTCATCGCCGAGATTCGCGAGCGCTGCGGCAAGGACTTTATCATCGACGTCCGCATTTCGGGCGATGAGTACACCGATGGCGGCCTGACCCTCAACGACATGATCTACGTCTCGCGTCGCCTGGAGAAGGCCGGTGTCGACATGATTCATGTGTCGGGCGGCACCACTATCAAGCGCGGCTCCGCGATTCCCGCCGCCGGTACGCAGCAGGCCTCGCACGCCGCCTGCTCGCGTGAGATTAAGAAGCACGTCAACATTCCCGTCGCCACCGTCGGCCGCATCAACGAGGCCTGGATCGCCGAGGAGCTGATCGAGGACGGCGCTGCCGACATCTGCATGATGGGCCGCGCCAATCTGTGCGATGCCGAGTTCTGCAACAAGGCCGCTGCCGGCAACGCCGACGATATTCGCCCCTGCATTGGCTGCCTGCGCTGCCTGAACGGCATTATGTTTGGCAAGCGCATCTCCTGCACCGTCAATCCCGATGTTGAGCGCGACGAGGCCGGCTACGAGCCTGCCGCCGAGGCTAAGAACGTGCTGGTTGTGGGCGCTGGTCCTGCGGGCATGGAGGCAGCCTACATTGCTGCCAAGCGCGGCCACAACGTAGTGCTCGTGGATAAGCAGGACGAGCCGGGTGGCGAGATGCGCATCGCGGCCGTTCCGCCGGCAAAGCAGGAACTCACCCGCGTGATCAAGTATCAGTACCGTCGCCTGGCCGAGGTCGGCGTGAAGTGCGTATTTGGCACCGAGCTTACTGCCGAGGACATTCAGCGTGACTACGCGGGCTACGAGGTTGTCCTGGCTTATGGCGCCGAGCCCATCGCTCCGGCCTTTATGCAGGGCTTTAAGCAGGTTATGACAGCTGACGACCTGCTGGGTGGCAAGGCTTTCCCGGGCAAGAAGATTGTCATTGTGGGCGGCGGCACCGTCGGTTGCGAGACGGCCGACTACCTGGCCCCGCTGGTTAACGACCTGTCGCCGGCCAACCGCGATGTCACCGTCATCGAGATGACCAAGACGCTTGCCGCCAACGAGGGCGGTGCCGGTCGCGCGGTGCTCATCACGCGCATGCTCTCCAAGGGCGTTCGCGTGCTGACCGAGGCCAAGGTGACCGAGATCACCGAGGACACTATCAGCTACGAAAAGGACGGCGAGGTCCACACCATCACCGGTGCCGATACGCTGGTGCTTGCCATGGGCTATCGTCCCAATACCAAGCTGGCCGATGACCTTGCCGCTGCCGGCGTTGCCACCCACGTGCTGGGCGATGCCCAGAAGTGTGGCAACATCCGCGATGCCATCGGCGACGGCTACAAGGTCGCCTGCGAACTGTAGGCTCTTGGCAAAAAGGGGAGCGGCCGCCTTGCAGTGGCTCAAGCGATAGCCAAAAAAATAAGGCGCCGCGACACATGGATTGTCGCGGCGCCTTTTGCTTGGCGATTTGTTGGGGGTCGGTGCGCCCCGTGGGCCTTATTACAGGCCCAAGATCTCTTTGACCTTAGCGATGATGGCCTCGTCGGTGGCGTTGGCAAAGAAGTACTCCTGGAAGTGCTCGCCGGCAAGTGCGCCCTTCACCAGGTCCTGATCGATCTCGCCCAGGACGTCGACGAGCGGGCGCATGGTCACAGCGCGCACGCCATCGAGGATCTTTTTGTTGCGCTGCTCGGGCTCAACGCGCTCGGCGGGGTAGCCGTTGCCCGAACCAAAGCCAAAGAGCTTCTCGAAGGTGTACTCGAGGTTGAGCTCCTGGCCCCAGCCGTTTTTGAGCGCGAAGGGCATGGCGACGGCGTTGCCATCGTTAACCTGGGCAAAGGTGTAGGCATCCAGCGGGTCGGCAACATGACCGCACAGCACGCCGGGGAAGGAGTTGCAGGCGAGCATGGCGCCCTCGCCGGTGCCGCAGCCGGTCACGACGTAGTCGGCGGCACCGGAGTTGAGCAGCACGGCGGCAAGGATGCCGTTCTGCACGTAGGTGAGGGGCTTGGAGTCGGCGTCGGCATACATGCCATAGTTAAAGACGGCGTGGCCCATGGGCTCGACAACCTTCTTAAGGGCAGCCTCGATCATGGGGTTCTTGGAGTTCTGAGAATTCTCGTTGATCAGAGCGATTTTCATTTGAGTTAACCTTTCAACTTAATTTTCCAGTTTTTGTTTCTGTATGCGGGCGGCGGCTAATCCGACCCGCGATGAGCTATGCGGGCAGTTGGCAGTTAAGTCTGTCGCGAGTTCCGCACGCAAAGGAAAGCACTTAATGTGCTTTCCGTCTTGCGCAGGACTGTCCGAGCAGCAGACTTAACTGCCAACCGCCTCGCCCAGTTTCCTTATTGCGGCTGTTTGCCGATGTATGCGAGTATGCCGCCGTCGACGTACAGGATGTGCCCGTTGACGAAGTTCGATGCGTCAGAAGCCAGGAAAACGGCGGGGCCCTTCAAGTCCTCGGGCGTGCCCCAACGGGCTGCCGGCGTCTTGGCGATGATGAACTGGTCAAACGGGTGGCGGCTGCCGTCAGGCTGCGTCTCGCGCAGCGGTGCGGTTTGCGGCGTGGCGATGTAGCCCGGCCCAATGCCGTTGCACTGGATGTTGGCCTCGCCAAACTCAGAGCAGATGTTCTTGGTGAGCATCTTGAGTCCGCCCTTGGCGGCGGCATAGCCAGCGATGGTCTCGCGGCCGAGCTCGCTCATCATGGAGCAGATGTTGATGATCTTGCCGTGACCCTTGGCGATCATGCCCGGCAGGCAGGCCTTGGACACGATAAACGGGGCATTGAGGTCGATGTCGACGACGCGACGGAAGTCCTCGGCACTCATGTCGAGCATCGGCGTGCGCTGGATGACGCCTGCATTGTTGACCAAGATGTCGGGCGTGGTGCCAAAATCGGCCTCGATCTTGGCGATGAGCTCGGCGACGACGGCCTCGTCGGTGACGTCGGCAACAAGGCCGTGAGCATCAAAGCCTAGCTCGCGGTAGTGCTTCTCGGCCTCGGCGACCTTGTCGGCGTGACGGGCGTTAAAGGCGATTCTGGCGCCGGCTTCGCCGAGCGCCTCGGCAATGGCCATGCCAATACCGTAGGTGGCGCCGGTCACCAGCGCGACCTTGCCATCCAGACGGAAGCTGTCCATAAGATCAGACATAGCGATCCTTTCAAAAGAAACGTTCATCTATATAAGTCTTGCTTTTCGTACAAGCTCAGTATAGGAGAAGCAGAGGAATTAATCCTCAGCGTTTCCTAGAATCAGGTGAACGTTCACTTTTAAAAGGTGAACGGTGAACGCGCCCTGCTGTGCGGGCGGCTCGATTGTCCTGATCGAGGAGGGCAAGCTCGAGAGGCAAGTGGGCACGGGCTGCCCGTTGGCCCCGCGCGTAGCGCTACTTTTCAAATGTGGCGCGCACAAAGTGCCGGGCGAATAGCTTGGGCGATGTCGATGACGTGGCCCAAGATCAGTGCCGAGATAGCGGTGGTCACGTCAGAGCCGCCTAAGTTGTGCATGGGTGCCAGCGCCCCTATTTCACGGCAACTGAGGGGATGGAGGATGCGATAGTATTACGTGGCGATATTCGACAAACCGTGGGCTTCATTCGAGGGCTTTATGGAACAACACCAGCATTATCAGAGCCTGCAAGACCAGGCATACAACGCATTGCGCTCCAAGATCATCTATGCCGAGCTCAAACCCGGCACGCGCCTTTCGGCGATTGGTCTGGAAAAGGAAACGGGAATTGGGCGCACGCCCATTCGCGAGTCCTTTGTGCGCCTGCGTGAGCAGGAGCTGGTGGAAACGCGTCCCAAAAGCGGCACCTATGTCTCCAAAATCAGCATGGAACACGCCGAGAATGCCTGTTTCTTGCGCGAGAAACTCGAAAGAAGCGTACTCATTAAATGTTGTTCGGCTGCCACATCCGAGCAAAAGCATCGGCTCGAGCAGATTCTTGCCGAGTCCGAGTCGCTCGACCATAGCGAGACGCGTCGCTTCTTCGATCTGGACAACCTGTTCCATGAGACGTGTTTCGTGATTGCCGGCCGTCACATGCTGTGGGATTGGATGAAGAGCGTCAACACGCATTTTGAGCGATACAACTGGTTGCGTATGGTGTCGCAGGACCTGGATTGGGAGCCGATTCGTCGGCAGCATCGCCGGATTCTCGAGGCCATTAAGAGGGGCGATACCGACACGGCGAGCTATCTGGCAGAGACGCACCTGCATTTGATGCCCGAGGAGCAGGGCCCGGTTATCGCCCTGCATCCCGACTATTTCGAGCTGCCCAAAGACTCGGCCATCTAACTCGTCCCCTTAGATTAGTTGCGGCGAAATAGGGACTGTTTTGCGGCTTTGGCGGCTTTGGCGGCGTAAGCAGTCCGTATTTTACCGCAAGTGCGGGGGCGGGTGCTGTCGGGGCATAAAAAGGCTGTGGCGCCGCTTGGAGGAAAAGACCGGAAGCAAGGACCCATTCCTCCAGACGGCGCCGCAGCTATTTTGATAGCTAGACTTTTGTCGAAGTGGCTCAGTTGGGCGCAATCGCCAACCGAGTAGGAAAAGCGGCTCGGGGGCGTGTCGCTTCCGTCACGTTCTATCAGCATACAAGACGGTTTCGGTTCTTGTTCGTGACGGAAACGGCGCGCTTCCGAGCCGTTTTAAAGGGGCGCGGCCTCGGTCGCGCCCCCACGATAGAGAGCGAGTCAAGCGGGGAAGTCAAGCAGAAAATCCACCATTTCACCCCGTCTCAGGCAGCAGGGTTAGCCGCGGACCTTCTTGACGACGTCCATGGCCTCGCGGGCGATCTGCTCGACCTTGGAGAAGTCGCCGTCGGCGAACAGGGCGGGCTTGACCATCCAGGTGCCACCGCAGGCGATGATGGCGGAGGAGCTCAGGTACTCCTCGACGTTGGCAGTGTTCACGCCGCCGGTGGGCATAAAGCGATGGCCGACAAACGGAGCAGCGAGGGCCTTGATGGTGTTGAGGCCGCCATACTGAGCCGCGGGGAAGAATTTGGTGACCTTGAGGCCCAGGTTCTCGGCGGCGGTGACCTCGGAGGGGGTCACGGTGCCGGGCAGCACGGGCAGGTCGATGTCGATGCAGTGTTTCACGACGTCCTCGTTGTAACCCGGGGAGACGATGAACTTGGCACCGGCGGCGCGGGCCTGCTCAACCTGCTCGACGGTCAGGACAGTGCCGGCGCCAACGCACATCTCGGGCTCGGCCTCGGCCATGGCGGCGATGCACTCGGCGGCGCAAGCGGTGCGGAAGGTGACCTCGGCGGACTTCATGCCGGCTGCCATAAGGGCGTGAGCGAGGGGGGCGGCATCCTCGACCTTGTCGAGCACGACGACCGGGACGATGCCCAGGGATTCAAGCGTGGTGTAGAACTGATCGAACATGGTGTTCCTTTCGATGTGAGGCGCGCACGGGCGCGTGATTGCCAAAGAAGATTGGCCATGAGCCGGTTCCGGATTGGTTATCGGAGGCACTGCTTGGGTCACAAGCAATTTCGGAACCGGCTACGAGGCCAGTCGTGAAGGAATGCCAGACAAAACCGGAATGGGACTAAGTGGTTCTACCTGGCCGGAGGAATCGGGGAGCGGGCTGCAGAGGTATGGGAATGGAAAGCTGCAGTCCGCGGAATGGGGAACGAATTAACGGGCGACGCGGGTGCCACCGTCGGCGGCGTTGGCCACAGCGGCGATCTCGTCGGCGGTCACCAGATTGGAATCGCCCTTGATGGTGAGCTTGAGGATCGAGGCCGCGATGGCGTAGTTGACGGCATCCTGCGGGTCAAAGTCGTTGATGAGGGCATGGACGAGGCCGGCGTTGAAAGCGTCGCCGGCGGCAACGCCCTCGAGCACGTGCACGTCGTGAGCAGGGGAGAACCAGTGCTCGCCGCTCTCGGCGTCAAAGAGCATGCCCATCCAGATGGAGCGCTCGACGCAGGAGATGTTGCGGACGACCGAGGCGACCTTCTTGCAACCGTACTCGGCGCAGATCTGACGGGCCATCTCGACGTAGGTGTCGCGCTCCTCGATGCCGTGGGCAAGGGAGCCGGAGACGCAGGTCATACCGAGGCCGGCAGGCGCGTCCTCGTCGTTGGCGATGCAAGTGTCGACGAGCGGCAGGAGCTCCTTCATGGTTGCCTGCGACTTCTCGGGCGACCACATCTTGCCGCGATAGTTAACGTCGCACACGGTGGTGATGCCCTTGGCGCGGCAGGCGGTAAGGGCATCCTTGCAGGCGGCGGCCATCTCGTCGGACACAGCGGGCGTCACGCCGGAGAAGTAGAAGACGTCAATGCCCTTGAGAATCTCGTTCCAATCAAAGACTTCGCGCTTGGCCATGTTGATGGCAGAGTACTTGCGGTCGTAGACGCAGCCGTTGCCGCGTTGCGAGGCACCGATCTCAAACACATAGGAGCCAAGACGGTCGCCCTGACGCACGACGCGCGTGGTGTCGACGTCGTAGACCTTCAGCGAACGCAGGGCGCACTCGCCCAGACGGTTGGCCGGGACAACGGAGACGTAAGCGGCCTTGTCGCCTTGGTAAGCCAGTGAAAGCGCGGTGTTTGCCTCGGCGCCGCCGTAGCGGACATCAAACTCGGTCGCTTGCTCAATGCGCAGATGGTCTTTGGGCGAGAGCCTCATCATGATCTCGCCGAAGGTAAGAACCGTTTTACCCATGGTCGCGCAGCTCCTTCTTGCTCGTGCGTACACCTTATATATGGCGTTGGCACGGAGGTGCCAAGACGGTAGGGTGCATCTTTGCACCTCCGTGCCAACGCTTGCCGAAATCGGTTTACGAAATCGGTTTCGTTTCGAGTTGTAGTATACTCACCTACAGCGTTTTGCAAGCGAGATTTTTAAAAAAATGCCTAAAATGGCTCAGACTGCTGACGATTGGGGAACGGGGTGCGCCATGGCGCAGATGAGGATTAAGGACATTGCCGCCGAGGCGGGCGTGAGCCCGGCCACGGTCTCGCGCTATCTCAACAACCGCCCCGGGCAAATGACCGAGGAAACCCGTGCTCGCATCGCGGCGGTTATCGAGCGCACTGGCTATCGCCCACGTGCCGCCGCACGCAATCTACGCAGCTCACGCACCAACCTCATCGGCGTGATTCTGGCCGACATCGCCAACCCGTTCTCGAGCGCCATGCTCGAAGGGCTTTCCGCCAGTGCCGCCGCGCGCGGCTGCTCGCTTATGACCGCCATTAGCGGCAACGACCCCGCCAAGGAGGCAGAGTCGCTCACCAGACTTATCGATGCCGGCGTGGACGGCCTGGTCGTCAATACCTGCGGAGGCAACGACAAGGCGATTGCCGCGGCAGCGGGGCGCCTGCCCGTTGTACTGCTCGACCGCGACGTTGCCGACGGTGGCATCGATCTGGTGACTTCCAACAACCGCGAGCTGGTTGCCGGCCTGGTGGACGCCTTGGCCGCCGCTGGCAGTGAGCGCCTGTGCCTGCTCACCGAGGCAAGCGATGACAGCCCCGTGCGTCGCGAGCGCGCCGAGGCCTTCGCCGACGAGCTTTCGCACCGCGGCCTGGCCGGCGAGGTCGTCACCTTGGCGGACGGTGGCGTCGAGGGTGTCAGTCGCCTGGACGAGACCATCCGCGGCTATGCGGGTAAAAAACTCGGCCTCATTGCCGTCAACGGCCTGGTCTTCCTGCGTCTGACCGAGGCGCTGGCCCAGCTCGGCCCCTCGTTGCCGGCGGGCCTTAAGATCGCAACGTTTGACGACTATCCCTGGAACCACGTGCTCTTTGGCGGTGTGACCACGGCCGCGCAAGACACCCTTACCATTGCCGAGCGCGTAGTCGAGCGCCTGTCCGAGCGCATCGACGTCGTTACCACTACGGTGGGCGATGCCGCAAAGCTCGCCCCCAAGCGCATCGAGATCCCCGGCCACATCGAACACCGCGCATCGACCTCGCGCTAGCCTGTGTGATATTATATAGACAATGTCATACGGGAGGTATCCATGGCTGCGTCTGTACTGAGTGTGCGAGTGGACTCGTCAATTAAGGACTCATTTGCCGAGCTGTGCGAAGAACTTGGCATGACTTCGTCTGTTGCGGTCAATATGTTTATGAGACAGATGCTGCGCGAGCGTTCGCTGCCGTTTGTTCCTTCACTCGGTAAAAGCGCTGCGATCGAAAGCGCCGCGGCGGGCATTTTGGATACTGCCCAGATTGAGTCCGCCGTCCGCGAGGCGGCCAGCCCGATTCCCGCTATCAAAAGCGTGATTCTTTTTGGTTCGTATGCCCGTGGCGAGGCACGTGCCGATAGCGATATCGACTTACGTCTCGAAGTCGATCGCGAGCAGGGCTTCGGTCTTTTCGCGTTGTCAGCGTTTGGCGAGGCGGTGCGCAAAGAAACCGGGAGGCAGGTTGACCTCGTCTCGAGCGATTACCTTGATGACGATCTTGCCGCGGTAATCGAGCGCGAAGGAGTGATCATTTATGATCGCGCGTAAGTCAGACGGCCTCCGCGCCCAAGAGGTCTTGGACGCCATCTCTGAAACGAACGAGCGCATCAAGGCTTTTGATATCACCGAGGACCAGTTTCTGCATGCGAATGACGTGCGGACGAGGGCGTTGGCGGACTCCCTTTTGATGTGCGCGCTTAGGGTGACGGAAGAAGCGGGCAAGTTGTCGGAACGCTCGCAGCGGCTTCATCCCGAAATTGAGTGGCGTGGAATTATCGGCATGAGAAATTACCTCGCGCATGATTACGGCAATGTCGACCGATCGGTTGTTTGGGATGCGGTGACGATGGAGTTCCCAGCGCTGGAACGAGCGTGTAGGCAAATTGTTTCCGAATCTGAACGCTAGCCATTCGTTCGTGACCGCCTGTTCGCGCGCGTTTTTTGAGCGCTTGATACGCTTTAACCCTGCGGAAACATTTTTCTGCGATAGTATCTGCGGTATAGACCAGTCGAAACCCGCCCGAAAGAAAGGGGAGCGACATGAACCAGCAGAACATCGATTACGTACTCCGCTCCGTAGAACAGCGTGATATCCGCTTTGTGCGTCTGTGGTTTGTCGACATTCTCGGCCGCCTCAAGAACTTTGCCATCAGCCCCGAGGACCTCGAGGTCGCTTTTGAGGAGGGTATTGGCTTTGACGGCTCCGCCATCGAGGGCTTTGCCACGCCCGAGGAAGCCGACATGCTGGCATTCCCCGATGCTTCGACCTTCCAGATTTTGCCGTGGCGCCCGAGTCACAACGGCGTCGCCCGCGTGTTCTGCGACGTGTGCACTCCCGATCGCAAGCCGTTTGCCGGCGACCCGCGCGATGCCCTGCGCCGCATGTTCCGCAAGGCCGAGAAGGCTGGCTATCTGCTCAACGTGGGCGCCGAGCTGGAGTATTACTACTTCCCCGACGAGCACACCCCCGAGCCGCTCGACAACGTGGGCTACTTCGATCTTTCGGTGAGCGACGCCGCCCGCGACCTGCGTCGCAACACGGTCCTCACGCTCGAGAAGATGTCCGTGCCCGTGGAGTACACCTTCCACGCCGCCGGCCGCTCGCAACACGGCATGAGCCTGCGCCACGCCGAGGCCCTGAGCATGTCCGACGCCATCACCACGGCCAAACTCATCATTAAGCAGCAGGCCTACGAGAGCGGTTGCCATGCCTCCTTTATGCCCAAGCCGTTGGCGGGCGAGGACGGCAGCGCCATGTTTTTGCATCAGTCGCTGTTCGACCACGACGGCAACAACGTCTTTTGGGGCGAGGATGACGAGAAGTACCACCTCTCCGATATCGCCAAGCACTACATGGCCGGCATCCTGGCGCACGCGCGCGAGATTAGCGCCATCACCAACCCCACGGTCAACTCGTACAAGCGCATCACCACGGGCGGCGACTCCGTGCCACAGTACGCCACGTGGGGCCTGCGCAACCGCGCGAGCATGGTCCGCATCCCGGTCTACAAGCCTGGCAAGCAGCTGTCCACGCGCATCGAGCTGCGCAGTCCCGATCCCATGGCCAATCCGTACCTGGTCAACGCCGTCACGCTGGCGGCTGGTCTGGACGGCATCGAGCGCAAGCTGGAACTCCCGCCCGAGGCAACGGCCGAGACGCTCAAGCTTACCGACCGTCAGATGCTCGAGGCCGGCTACACGCCGCTGCCGCGCTCGCTCAAAGAGGCGCTCGACGTGTTTGAGGACTCGCAGTTTATGAAGGATGCCCTCGGCGAGCACATCCACGGCTTCTTCCTCAAAAAGAAGCGCGACGAGTGGCATAAGTTTGAGTCCACGATCACCGAGTGGGAGATCAAGCACTACCTGGCGAACTCCTAATCGCGCTGGCTTGTTCCAGTACGATTGAGCTCATTTCTTTGGAGGCCGATATGTCCGAAAAGAGTGCCCTGTTCATGGCGCGCACGACGCGCTTCCACGAGTTTGCCCGCAGCTTGACGACCACCCTGGGTGTCGAGGTGAGCCTGGCCACCCCCGATTCGCCGACTGCGGCGCACGACTTTGACCTGCTGATCCTCGATTGCGATGGCATCCGCAGCGACCGCATCGATCAGATTGCCAAGTGGCTTGACGATCGCGGCGGCGTCCCCATGTTGGTGATCGTCGATGACGAGGCGCTCGGTACCTTGCGCCTGCCGAATTACGCGCATGCCGACTTTGTATGTCCCACGGCAACGCCCAACGAGCTCAAGGCTCGCGCGCAGCGTCTGATGGGCGAGGAGGAGACCGTCACCGCCGACGATGTGCTCAACATCGATAACCTCGAGATTAACCTGGCCACCTACCAGGTGACACTCGATAACGAGCCCATCGACCTGACGCTGATGGAGTACTCGCTGCTGAGCTTTTTGGCGACGCATCCCAACCGTGCCTACAGCCGCGAGGTGCTGCTGCACCGCGTGTGGGGTTTTGAGTACTGCGGCGGCACCCGTACCGTCGACGTGCACATCCGACGCATCCGCTCCAAGGTGGGCCCGCAGATTGCGGCACACATCACCACCGTCCGCGGCGTGGGCTATCTGTTTAAGGACTAGCTTTTCACCACAAAGGGGACAGGCACCTTTGTGGTGGTTTTGCCGCAAGCGTGGGTTCCTTTCGGGTCCGCAACAGAACTTAAGCCTTCCTAAAAGATTGCGTTCTCATACACGTGCACCCGCATATTGGGGTACAACTCAACGTGAACAATGATGGCCCGCCACGTGTTTGGCGGGCCTTTGGTTATTTGACGAAAGGATCGCAGCTATGAGCGAGAACGATTCTCAGCGTCCCCAGGACGCGGGCAACGCCGGCGAGACCCAGCAGCAGCCACGCGTGCAGGTGGAGTCGACGCCTGCCGACAGCAACATTCCCTACGTGCAGGCCTACGACACACAGACCGGCAAGCCGCTGGGCAGCCAGCAGGTTGTAAACAAGCACACAGTGGTCAAGACTAAGACCAAAAAGCTGCCGATCTTTATTACGGCACTCGCCGGCTGTGCCTGCGGCGCCCTGTTGGTCATCGCACTCATTATGAGTGGCACGCTCGATATCGGCGGCGGCAGGAACGCCGTGACGGCGGGTGCTTCGGGTTCATCGACGCAAAAGATCACCATCGACTCCGAGGACACCACGCTGGCCGAGGCCGTCTCTGCCAAGGCCCTGCCTTCCGTTGTTTCCATCACCGCTACTTCGAGCGGTAGCCAGAATGGCTCGCTTTCGCAGTCTGCCGACGAGTCGGATGGTTCGGGCAGTGTCGGTTCGGGCGTGGTGCTCGATACCGAGGGCCACATCCTCACCAACAACCACGTGGTTGATGGCTATAATCAGTACGTGGTGACCATGGATGACGGCACCACCTACGAGGCCGAGTTCGTGGGCAACGATGCCTCGAGCGACCTGGCCGTCATCAAGCTCAAGGATGCAGACGCCTCCAAGCTTACGCCGATCGAGATCGGCGATTCCTCCAAGCTCAACGTGGGCGAGTGGGTCATGGCGATTGGCTCGCCGTTCGGCAACGAGCAGTCTGTCTCCACGGGCATCGTGTCGGCGCTGTACCGCTCCACGGCCATGAGCTCTACCAGCGGCAACACCATCTATGCAAACATGATTCAGACCGATGCTGCCATCAACCCGGGCAACTCCGGCGGCGCGCTCGTTAACGACAATGGTGAGCTTGTGGGTATCAACTCGCTTATCGAGAGCTATTCGGGCTCCAGCTCGGGCGTTGGCTTTGCCATTCCCGTTAACTACGCCAAGAACATTGCCGACCAGATTATCGACGGCAAGACGCCGGTGCACCCGTACCTGGGCGCCACGCTTTCGAGCGTCAATGCGCTCAACGCCCGCACCAACAAGCTGAGCACCGATAGCGGCGCGTATGTGGCGAGCGTCGTTGAGGATGGTCCTGCTGCCAAGGCCGGCATTCAGGAGGGCGATGTCATCACCAAGCTGGGCGACGACGAGATCACGAGCGCCGATGGCCTGATCATCGCACTGCGCAGCCACGAGGTGGGCGAGAAGGTCGAGATCACGCTCATGCGCGGCAAGGAAGAGAAGAAGGTCACTGTCGAGCTGGGCTCCGACGAGGAGCTGCAGAACCAGCAGCAGGACGACAGCGCGACCGATACCGGCAACGGCGGTATTACCGACGAGCAGCTGCGCCAGTACCTGGAGGAGCTGCTCGGCCAGCAAGGCCAGGGGCAAGGCCACGGCCAGGGCTACTAACGAGCCGTTTCGCACATATCGAGGCCAGGGGGCTGTCCCATCAACGTGGGACAGCCCTTTTTTCTTATTGATCCGTTGGGGACGGAGGAAAACGGATCATTTAGAGCTGATAAGAGCATGGTTTAATCGCGCGACCCACCCCGGTCCGGCGGCTGCCGATTCGGTGCGGTTCGAGACCGCTATTCGGCCTCATTGCGACCGGTGGTACTCTAGTATCCGTTTGAAATCGAGCGAAGGAGTGCCGCTATGGAGCAATCGAGCCTGTTTGGTGACGGCGTGGACATCGATACCGAAACGCCCACGACCGCGGAAGCCACCGCACCGACCGATGCCCGTGCCCAGGCGGCAGCGCGCGCGGCCGAGCTGCGCCACGAGCTCGATTACCACGCCTACCGTTACTACATGCTCGACGCGCCCGAGATCACGGACGCCGCCTTTGACAAAATGCTCGTTGAGCTGCAGGAGATCGAGGCGGCCTATCCCGACCTGGTGACGCCCGACAGCTATACCCAGCGCGTGGGCGGCTACGTGAGCGAGCAGTTTACGCCGGTCACGCATATGGCGCGCATGTATTCCATGGACGATGCCATGGACCTGGACGAGCTCGACGCTTGGCTCCAGCGCACCGAGGATGCGCTCGGTGCCGGTAGCGTTACCTATACCTGCGAGCTTAAGATCGACGGTCTGGGCGTGGCGCTTACCTACCAAAACGGCACCTTTGTGCGCGCCGCCACGCGCGGTGACGGCACAACGGGCGAGGACGTGTCGCTCAACGTGCGTACCATCAAGGATGTGCCCATGCACCTGTCCGAGCCGGCGCTTGCTCATATGGGCGCCGACCGCGAGCGTGCCATCGAAGTACGCGGCGAGGTCTATATGCCCAAAGGCAGCTTTGTTCGTCTGAATGAAGAGGCCGATGCCGAGGGCCGCGACCCCTTCGCCAACCCGCGCAACGCCGCCGCCGGATCGTTGCGCCAGAAGGATCCCAAGGTCACGGCGCGCCGCGACCTGGCCACCTTTATCTACGCCATTGCCGATACCGATCCGCTGCACGTCCACAGCCAGCGTGAGTTCCTCGACTGGCTGCGCAGCGCCGGTTTTAGCGTCAACCCCAACGTGGCCCGCTGCGCCACGCCGGCCGAGGTCCACGAGTTCTGTGCCCAGGCCCTCGAGCATCGCGGCGACTTGGACTACGACATCGACGGCGTGGTCGTAAAGGTCGACAGCTTTCAGCAGCAGCTCGACCTGGGCTTTACTGCTCGCGCACCGCGCTGGGCCATTGCCTTTAAGTTCCCGCCCGAGGAAAAGCAGACCGTCCTACGCGAAATTCGCATCCAGGTGGGCCGCACCGGTGTGCTCACTCCGGTCGCCGAGTTCGACCCGGTGACGGTTGCCGGCTCCACCATCGCGCGCGCCACGCTGCACAACATCGACGAGATCCGTCGTAAAAACGTGCGCGAGGGCGATACCATCATCGTGCACAAGGCGGGCGACGTGATTCCCGAGGTCGTGGGGCCGGTGCTCGACAAGCGCCCGGCCGATTCGGTCGACTGGCACATGCCCGAGGTCTGCCCCGTGTGCGGTAGCCCCGTGGTCCACGAGGACGGCGAGGTGGCATACCGCTGCGTGTCCATCGACTGCCCCGCGCAGCTCAAGGAGCGCCTGCTCCACTGGGTGAGCCGCGGCTGTATGGACGTCGATGGCCTAGGCGACGAGATCGTCGACAAGATGATCGCCGCCGGGCTGATTCACGACGTCGCGGACTTCTACCAGCTCACGGTCGATGACATCGCCGGACTGGACACGGGCCGCACCTATGCCAGCTCCAACAGCAAAAAGGGCGTCAAGAAGGGCGACCCCATCCCGGTGGGCCTCAAGACGGCCGAGAAAATCATCGCCGAGCTCAACAAGTCCAAGAGCCAGCCACTCGGTCGCGTGCTGTTTGCCCTGGGTATCCGCCACGTGGGCAAGAGTGTGGGCGAGGTCATCGCCGAGCGGTTTCTGTCGATCGACAAGCTCATCTTGGCGAGCGAAGAGGACATCGCCGAGTGCGAGGGCATCGGTCCCAAGATTGCGGCGAGCGTCAAGCAGTTCCTGGCCGTGCCCGAAAACCTTGCCGTGCTGGAGCGCCTGCGCCAGGCGGGCCTGTCGCTCGAGGTCGACTTGGGCGCCGCGCATGCACAAGCCGCAGCCGACGCTGGCGTGGCAGGCGATCTCGCTGACGCCCAGCCGCTCGCGGGCCTGACGTTTGTGCTGACCGGCACGCTCGTCAACCGCACACGCGACGAGGCGGGTGCGGCGCTCAAGGTGCTCGGCGCCAAGGTTTCGGGCAGTGTTTCAAAGAAGACGAGCTATCTGGTCGCCGGCCCCAAAGCGGGCTCCAAGCTCACCAAGGCCGAGCAGCTGGGTGTGCCCGTGCTGGACGAGGCGGCACTTGAACAGATTTTGGCGACGGGTAGGGTCCCGGAGGCATAATGATTTGTTGAGGAACTGCGCAGAGGCTCAGTTCCTCAACATCTCCTTATAGTGTTTGCCTGTTCAATTTCGATATCGTTTCCCTCGTATGATCCAGATGTGTCTACCGAGTCAAAGCGTGAGTAGGAAACTCTTGTCCCAACTTTGATTTGGGAAAGCTTGTCTTTGATTCGGCCAGATGAGGGGAATGTAATCCGGGTTTGCTTTCCAGCGTCGGTGTAGCGGGGACTGTTATCTGTTTGGATTACGAGTTCCGTTCCCTCAATAGAATGAACGCTGCCGGCTCCAAAGACAAGGTAATCATCTCCTCCGCTATAGCGGGCTCTATCTGTGCATGAAGAAACGGATGCAAACATAGCGAAAATCACCAATATCGTAACCAGGGCAAAGGCCGTGGTGCCATAGCATTTTGATGGTGCCATCCGGTCTACCAAAAGACTGTTCCGTTCAATTTGACCATATTGGGCGTTGCATAGTTAATCGCTCGGGGATAAGTGTTCCATCCGTCGAATACTTCGAGCCACTGCAGTTCGATGCCAGAGCTTCCATTATGCCCAGTAAAATAGCCAGTTACCGTGACTGTATGACCTGATAGCTCGACGGATCCTTTACTGTTTCGGCTGTTGATCCACATATGATACAAGCCGATATTCCCTTGATCGATAGTTGCTCTGTACTGAGCGAATTGAGGCTGATAACCGAAAAATTGAGTATTAAGTGCTCTACCCTTTTGAGCGGCAAGACTTTTAAGCGGAACAATTCCATCTGGGATGATCGTTCTTCCGTACTCGACGCCCTGATCATTGGTCTTATACGTTGTTGTGCCAGTGACGTTCCATATTTCTTTATAATAATCGGGATTAAATTGATTAGCGTTTGAACTGGTGAGACCGTAATGCATTGATACAGCGTACAAGGCAGAAACGACGCATGCATACTTATTAGTGCGGGCTTCAACTAATGATTCCGAGACTCCTCGGAACGGTATTCCGTTTAAATCGTCTATTTGGAAATGCAACATCAAGTCATCTTCATTGATAATGACTGCATCCCATGAAGTTGGCTTATTGCTTTGAGGTGCTATACCCTTTTCGGTGACAATCGGGACAGACCGTATATTGTTATAGTTGGTTACACAGTCTCTAGTTCCTGGCACCAAAGTTCCATATTCAATATCGTTGTACGAAATTAGTACGGTTGGGTTTGTGGCCTGTTGGCCGGAATAAGTTGAAATGGCGTTTGATAGAGAAGCTGAAATCGGAAGAATGGTATCGCCGAGGGTTATCTCCTTCAGAAGCCCAGGATATGATGCGTCAAGTATTAAATAACCGTAAGGGCTTCCTTCCCTTGTGACACTGATTTCATAGCCACAGATAAGGCCGATTTGTTGGCATACGGGAACGATTTGCTCGATCTCTAAGTTCGCGGATCCGTCGACGATGGGCAACAGGGAAAGCGCGTAGTCTTGTGCTAGGTCTGATGTAAAAGCGACGGATGAGTTTGAGTCGGCAGCGAATACTCTTGTTGGGCGTGACGCGGATAAGCCGATGATCGAGGCTAGGCCGAGAAGAAACGAGCGACGTGATTGAACTCTGGGCATAATGTCTCCTGCCTATGGGGGGGCAATATGCTGTCATTTTATTTGCTACAAAATACAATCTAATTCGGATTAAGGTAAATGGATGGAATTGCTCGATAAATGGTAGTGATTAGCGGACCGGTATCGCGATCCTCGTCACATACGCTCCCGGATCGTCGCTGATGATGTCGTCGATCAGGGCAATCTCACGCGAGGGGCCGGCGGGCGCTAGGCCGTGCTCGTGCATATAGCCGAGCAGCCGCTCGTAGCGTGGGGCTGCCTGTCCGTGCGTGCCGCGGAAGCTTATGGTCAGACAGCGCGCGGCGGGTCGCACCTCGACGTCGCCCAAGTAATCATCGGTGTCATCGAGCAGCAGAAAGACTTCGTCGTAGCCATCAAAGTCGCCGGCAGCGAGGCGCTCGGCGCCAATCCCGATGCCCAAGTTGCCCAGAAAGACAAAGGTCTCGTGCTGGCCCTTCTGCAGTTGACGAATCTGCCACTCCAGCGCATAGGCGTCGGTAGGGTTGACGCGTTCGTGCAACACGGCGCAGCGAAGCTCGGGCGCATCGACTGTGCAAATGGTGTCAAGCTCGGTGCTCAGGGCATCGTGCAGCAGGGCAAGCCGGTTGTCAATCTTGCGCGACACGCGTTCGAGCTCGCGGCGCTTGCGCTCGATGAGCTCCTGCTGCTGGGCAAGCTGGCGCTGCATAAGGGTCACATCGCGCGTGGTCACAAACTCACGGATTTGTGCGAGCGGCAAGTCAAGAACGCGCAGGTGGCTGATGGTGTTGAGGGTGGAGAGCTGCCGCGATCCATAGTAGCGGTACCCACTTGCCTGATCGATGTGTGCCGGGTCCAGCAAGCCCATCTGCTCGTAATGACGTAGCGTGCCCACGCTCAGGTTAAACAGGCGTGCCACCTCGCCAATGCGGAGCAGGCCCTCGGTATGTTCAGTTGGTGAGTCGGTCATGGGGCTGCTCCTTTCAATGGGCGGGGAGGGATGCCGAGGACGTGCAGCGCAGGCGTCGTATGACACGAACGGGCCGCTACGCCATCAGCTTGTCAAAAGCCCCGCGCCGGTTGAGCACGGTAAATGCAATCACACAGATGACCGCCGACAGAATTGACCCGCACGGCGAGGCGATGCCCATGGGGAACAGCGTGTCGGAATAGGCGTTCGACAGCAGCCAAGCGCCCGGCACGCGAATGAGTGCCACAGCCAGCACGTTATGCGCAAAGCCGATGTAGCTCTTGCCATACGCAGCGAAAAAGCCACTAAAGCAAATGTGGATGCCGGCAAAAATCGCGTCGAAAATATAACTGTGTATATAGCCGGTACCGGCTGCGACCACCGCGGCGTCCTTGGCAAAAAAGCCAATAAACGCCGGCGCCACTAGCCACATCAGCACCGTGATTAGGCAGCCGTATACTACCGAGATGGTCATGGCATCCTTGAGCACCTGACGCGCGCGGTCGCCCTTGCCTGCGCCGGCGTTTTGCGCCGTGAGCGCGCTGACGGTGGCACCCATGGAACTCGGCACAATGAACAAAAAGCTGATCATCTTTTCGACCAGGCCCACGGCGGCGGCGTCGACCAGACCGCGGTGGTTGGCGATGACGGTGATAAACATAAACGCCACCTGGATGCAGCCGTCCTGCACGGCCACGGGTACGCCGATCTTAAGAATGCTGCCGAGCACCTCGGGCTGGGGGCGCAGGTCGCTGCGCTTAACATGGATGTTTGTGCGACGGCTCTTGAGCCACACGAGCGCGAGGGCAACGCTGGCTGTCTGCGCGGTCACCGTGCCGAGCGCCGCGCCCACGGGGCCGAGCCCCATATGGCCGATAAATAGAAAGTCGAGTGCGATGTTGATGATGCATGCCACGCCAATCACGTACATAGGCGAGCGTGAATCACCCAGACCGCGAAAAATGGCCGAAAGAATGTTGTACGCGGCGATAAAGGGAATGCCGATAAAGCAGATACGCAGGTAGGCGGCGGTTCCTTCGACCGCCTCGGGTGGCGTGCCAATGAGCGCCACAACCTGCGGGCATAGTGCAAGCAAGATGACGGCCAGCACCACCGAGACACCCATAAAGAGCGTAATGGTGTTGCCGATGGCGGTCTCGGCGCGATCGAAGCGACGCGAACCCACGGCGTGGCCGACGATGACCGTCGTTCCCATGGCCAGGCCCACGAGCGTCACGGTAATGATATAGAGCGTCTGCGCGCCATTGCCCACGGCGGTGATGCCGGCAGCGCCGCTAAACTGCCCCATCATGTACAGGTCGGCCATGCCGTAGAGCATCTGCAAAAAGTACGAGAGCATATAGGGCAGGGCAAAGACCGCGATGGTCTTGAGGACATTGCCGCGTGTGAGGTCGTGTTCCATGGGCGGGGCTTTCTGGCTTGGGTCGTTTACGTACCAGTGTAGTGAAAACCCTACAACGATTGTAGAGTCAAGGTTTGTGACGACGACGGGGCGAAAAAAAGTCACGCTCCAAGCACGATGCTTTGACCCCTCCATGCCCCTCACCTAGCCTCAAACCATCACAACATTCGCCGTTTTTTGCCAAAATCGGGAAAAGCATCGAATGTTGTGATGGGTTTTCTGCCACTCGAACGGGTGGAATCGCTTTCTTGCGCACGAAGGTGTGCGGACCCGTGGGCAGGGGAATAAGGTTGGTTATCCGACTTCATTGGAGGGCTCATGGACCTGCCGATCGTCCTGTCCCATAAGATTGCCTGGCTGTACCACAACGTGGCGCGCCCGTCCGAGCCGCTCTCGCGAGCAAGCAGCCTATACGATGAGGACTCGCTTGCTAACGAGGCGGAGCCGACCGCGAGCCTGCCCAAATTGGGACTCGATGCCAAGGGACTGAGGGCTTCAACGGCTGCCGGGATTGTTACCGACTATCTGGTTTCGTTCGGTATTCCACGAGAAGAGCTCGATCATATCGACACGCTCGTCAACTTCGATTTTGAGCGTTCGACGCCGGCTGGATTTAGGTGCCACGTGTTTGGGGCGCCGGTACCTCCAGGCCATCTTATCGAGGTGGCAGAGGGCCTTCTAGTGGTTGATGAGGCCATGTGCTTTGTCCAAGCGGGTTCGTGGATGAGTGAGCCCGAGCAGCTGGAATATGGCTACGAAATCTGCGCCCGATACCATTTGAATCATCTGTCGACAGGCGATTATATCGAGATGGGGCAGAGGTATACCGTTGCCGACTTGATTGCTTATTGCAATGAGAACCGACCTCGTCAGGGGGCTATACGCGCGGCCGCCGTGCTCAGGCGCGTGCACGATGGCGCGCGGTCGCCCATGGAGACGGCCACCGCAATCATGGTCGTAGCAAAGCGTTCCCAGGGAGGGCTGGGATACGCCAAGATCGAGCTCAACCATCGGGTCGATGTTCCCAACGAGTTCAAATATCTCGCTAAGGCCGGGTATTTCGAGATCGACGTATATGCGCCTGCGAGTGGTACGGGGATTGAATACAACGGCTCGGACCATCTTGATAAACAGCGCAGCGCGTCGGATGCGGAGCGTATGACCGTGCTGAGCGCGCTGGGCTTTAGGATGATCGTCCTCACCGGGACTCAGTTTGCCCATCAGCTGCAATTTCACCGGGCGATGAACGCCATCGCGCTCGCAATGGGCCTCAAGTGCGACCGGAGCGAAGCGTTCCAAAAACGTCAGAACGACCTACGAGAATTCGTGATTCGGCACTGGGACGGCGGCCTTTAGGGGCGTTTTGGTCCTTCTGCGGGGTGCTGTGGGCAGGCAAACCATCACAACATTCGACGTTTTTTGCCAAAAACGGGAAAAGCATCGAATGTTGTGATGGTCTGTGTTGAGGATGGGCTTGGAAGGTCCGTTTTGTTCGAGGCGACCTGTCCTGTCGTACGGGTGTCGGCATGATTCTCTCGTGGGGTATTATGTTTTCCGAAGAATAAAACGCCGCGTGAGGGGAGGGCCGCGTGGACGGGCACGTGCAACATGACGGTTTTGGCCGCGACATCAACTACCTGCGCATTGCCGTTACCGACAAGTGCAATTTCCGCTGCATCTATTGCATGCCGGCCGATGGCGTGGCGCCCCGCGCGCACGACGAGCTGCTCAGCGCCGAGGAAATCGCCCGCTTTGTGCGCTTGGTAGCGGGGGAGGGCATTCGCCGCGTGCGCCTGACGGGCGGCGAGCCGCTGGTCAGCCGCCGTATCATCCCGCTCATTCGTGACATCCGCGCGATTCCGCAGATCGAGGACATCTCGCTCACCACCAACGGCGCCCTGCTGCCCAAGCTGGCGCCGCAGCTCAAAGATGCCGGGCTTAACCGCGTCAATATCTCGCTCGACACGCTCGACCCTACGCTGTTTGGAAAAATCACGCGCCTGGGTCGACTCGAGCAGACCATGGCTGGCATCGACGCGGCGCTGGCTTGGGGCTTTGAGCCCGTTAAGGTCAACTGCGTTGTAGTGCGCCGGCTCAACCAGGATGTAGCGGCCCTCGCGCGGCTCACGCTCGACCGCCCCATCCACCTGCGCTTTATCGAATACATGCCCATCGGCGACGAACACACGAGCTCGCATTGCGCTGTGGACCCGCATGCGCCCGCGCTCAATCCCGAGCTGTGGGACGCGAGCGATACCGTGCCGAGCGACGAGCTGCGGGCGCGCATCAATGCCGGGGCCGCCGCGACGGGACTGGGCGAGCTCGAGCCGCTCGACATCAACGACGCTCCTGCCGGCGCGGGCCCTGCGCGCTATTGGCACTTTCCGGGCGCGGCGGGAACGGTCGGCTTCATTAGCGCCATGTCCAACCATTTTTGCGCGAACTGCAACCGTCTGCGCTTGACGGCCGATGGCAACGTGCGTCCGTGCCTGTTCAGCGATGCCGAGTGTTCGGTGCGTGAGGCGCTGCGTCGTGGTGATGATATGCAGGTACTTTCGATTTGGCGCGATGCCGTGGCCCATAAACCGCAGGAACACGCGATAATTGAGGGCACGCAACGATTTATGTCCCAAATCGGAGGATGATCATATGGCCAAGAGCAGGTACGCCGATGCCACCAAGGTCGCTCGCAGGGCCGCGATGTCTGCCCACAAAGTCACGGCTGCGGCGAATGCTGGCAACGCCGACGCGTCCGCACAGACGACTGCCAGCGCTGTCGCCGAGCCCGCCCGCGACGCCCGCCGCGACGAGCTGACGCACGTGGATGCCAAGGGCGAGGTGCGCATGGTTGACGTGTCCGACAAGGCCGAGACCCATCGCATTGCCATCGCCGAGGGCACGATTCTTATGCACCCCGAGACGCAGGCCATGGTGCTGCAGGATGGCGCTAAAAAGGGCGACGTGCTCGCTTGCGCACGCGTTGCGGGCATCATGGCCATCAAACGTACGAGTGACATCATCCCCATGTGCCATCCGTTGCTCATTACCAAGAGTAAGTGCGATATCGAGCCTATCGCGCCGGCGGGGACGCCTGCCGAGGACGTGCCCGAGGGCTGGGCGCCGCCGCGCGCGGACGGGCAGGTTGGCTTTCATGTGTTGGTCACGGCGGGCGTGACGGGCAAGACGGGTATTGAGATGGAGGCCCTGACCGGCGCGAGTGCCGCGTGCCTCACGATCTATGACATGTGCAAGGCGGTCGACCGCGGTATGGAGATCGTCGACGTGCGCCTGCTGCACAAGGAGGGCGGCCGCTCGGGCGTGTGGGATCGCGCAGGGCGTCAGGCCGCTGCTGTTGAAGCCGTGGCCGCTGACGGTGCCGCGCCCGCGAGCGCATCCGTCGCCGTCGCGCCCGCAGCTCCGACACCGGCCGTCCCCGCGATCGCGTTTATCGGCTACCAAAACTCGGGCAAGACCACGCTCGTCGAGAAGGTCATTGCCGAGCTCACCCGTCGCGGCCTGCGCGTGGGTTCGCTCAAGCATCATGGGCATCATGGCTTTGATATCGATGTGCCCGCTAAGGACACCTGGCGCCATCACCAGGCCGGATCCAAGCACGTGGGCCTCATCTGCGCCACGCGTTGGGCGGAGTACGCCGACACGCGCGAGGAGAACGAGATGCCCGCGCGCGAGCTGCTGTCGCGCTACAACGATGTCGACGTGGTGATCATCGAGGGCTACAAGACCGAGGGCTTCGACAACATCGTCGTCGCGCGATCTGGTGTCGACCGTCTACGCGGCAAGAGCTCGCTCGACCTGGTCGACGGTCACACGCTGGCCCTTGCCTGCAACGAGGCCCTGGCACGCCAGGCCTTCGACGCCGGCTTTGCGACCCGAGCCATCAACATCAACGACGCTCGAGCCATCTGCGACCTTATCCAAGATCACCTTTAAGGCTTGACGCTGCGCTGTCATAACGTGCCAAAAAGGGACAGGTTTATTTTGGCAGGTTTTATCTGGGCAAACGTCATTCCACCACAAAGGGGACAGGCACCTTTGTGGTGGTTTTTGCTTTGGTAGATTATCGGGACATGCCTTACAATCTACCAAGTAGTTCATGACGGGCGAAAAACGGAGAAAAGGGGCTCGATGCGTCCTTAATGTTTCATGCGGATAGATTGATTTGACAGACGGTGGCGAATGCCCACCGCCCGTATTCGTATGAAACAAGGAGTCTCCATGCTCGCATCTCTTTTCTCAAAGCCTCAATCGTCGCTGTCCGTGCAGGCCAAGCGCCTGGTGGCAATGCGCTTCCTCATCTACACCGGTTTTCAGACCAGCTACTTTATCGGCGTCATCGGAACGCTCACCTATGCAGACGATGCCTCAGTCGTGGCGACATCGCTGGCCGTCCTGTTTATGAATGTATTTGTGATCCTGGGGTCCTTTGCGGGCAGCGCGGCGCTCGACGCCTGGGGTCCGCGCCGCCATTTCTTGCTGAGCATCATCGGCGCTCTCGCAACTGGCGCGGCAATCATCGCCTTTGGTAGCGCGACCGGCGTCGTCCTGCTCGGCGCGGTGTTTCTGGGCTTTACGATGGGATTCGCCCAGCCCATCGCCACGTCCTATCCGGCCTACCTCACCGACGATCCTGTCGAGCTCAAAGACATCAACTCCGCCATCGCCATGTTTTCAAACGTGAGTATCATCGTTGGCCCCACGCTGGGCGGCTTTGTCGCGGCGGCTGCGTCGTCGCGCGCGGTGTTCGTGCTTATGATGCTCTTTACCGTGCTGGCGTTCGTCGTCGGTTGGGGCTTTAGGCCGCAGACCAGCCATATCGCCGGGCATGCGGATACCGATTCGACAGAGGAAGGGGAGCGTGCGGGACGAAGCTCCAACCCTAGCACGTCCGCCCGCGCCACCTTCGCAGCCAGCATCAAGACGGTCTTCACCAACAGCGTCCTCGCGCTACTTTTCTGCATCATTTTTCTTTCGAACTTTGGCTACGGTGCCTTCGATCCGCTCGAGTCGTTTTTCTATCGCGATGTTCTGCACGTTGGCGTTGAGTGGATGGGCTGGCTCTCGTCTGCCTGCGGTGTCGGCGCGGTGCTGGGTGCCGTGCTCGCGCTCCGCTTGCCGCCGCACCTGGTCAACCTTAAAACGCTGCTCGTGGCGCTTATGTCCGTGGGCCTGGGAAGTCTGCTCTATGTGGGGACACCGTACGTGGGCGTGGCCCTTGTCGGCCAGATCGCCCTGGGTATAGCTTGGGGTGTCGTCAACCCGCTCCACAACACCATTGTGCAGACGACGGCTCCGCTCGAGCAGCTTGGTCGCGTCAATTCGGTCATGGGCTTTGGCAATATGTTCGCTGGTGTGGCCCCTCTGGCGATTGCCCCGTGGCTGGCGGCAACATTTGGCGTACAACGGACACTCGTGGGGGCAGGCATGGTCGTGACGGCGGTTCCCGCGGCACTGCTGCTGTTTGGACGCAATCACTTGGAACGTGCCGTAAAGCAGTAAGAAACCATCACAACATTCGGTAAAAATCGCGATTCTGCCGAAAAACGTCGAATGTTGTGATGGTTTGGCCCGTAGACGCCGCGATCACCACAAAGGGGCCAGGCGCCTTTGTGGTGGTTTTTGCTTTGACAGGCCGCGCCTGCGCCTTGGTATACCATGTACACCGTTCGCGAATACGCCCCACACCGCCGCACAACCCAGAAAGGCCCCCATGGACACCACCTTCAGCCACATCAAAGCCGTGTTCTGCGATATCGACGGTACGCTGCTCACGAGCCAGCACACGGTGTCCCCGCGCACCGTGGCGGCGATCCGCGCCCTGCGCGAGCGTGGCGTGCTCTTTGGCCTGTGCACCGGGCGCGACGCCCACGCGACCGAGGCCATGTACGAGCTCTGGGGCATCGAAGGCCTGGTGGACGTGCTCGTGGGCTGTGGCGGCGCCGAGGTCATCGACCGCGCGCACGACATCAACGAGCTGAGCTATCCACTGCCGGGCGAGACTATCGCGCGCATCTGCAAGCACATGGCGGACCTTCCGGCAACACCCATCTGCCCCCGAGGCGGCGTGTTCTACGTGCCCGAGAGCAACGCGTGCGTCGAGCACCTGTCGCGCGTCGACGGCGTGCCCTACCAGGTGGTCGATTTTGCCGAGTTTTTGCGCGAGCCGCAGCCCAAGGTGATGTTTACCATGGCGCCCGAGGTAATGCCGCGGGTGATTGAGCGGGCGTCGACGCTCGCTGACGACACCGTTAAGGCGGCTGCCCTGCAAACCACGCAGCGGCTCTACGAGTTCATGGATCCGCGCGTGTCCAAGACGCGCGGCCTTGTGCGCGTGGCGGAGCTCAACGACATGGAGCTCCAGAACATCTGCGTGTTTGGCGATGCCGATAACGACACCTGCATGGTGGCTGATGCCGGCGTGGGCGTGGCCATGGCAAATGGCAGCGATGCCACCCGTGCCGCCGCCGACTTTGTAACCGCCAGCAACGACGAAGACGGCATCGCGATCTTTATCGAGGAACATCTGCTGTAGCGCTGGGGGAGAACCACCACAGAAGGGGGCAGGCTCTTTTGCGGTGGCCTCAGGCGATTTGGGCGAATTGATACCTAAGATCTGTGGGAAAATTCAAATATTGTTGTCTGAACATCATGCTTCTAACCACCGATGGGTTTAAGATATTCTCATCAATTTGGTAGGATATTCATCCCGGTTGATGATCTACCGCTCACGGTCGATTTTCGACCGTTCACAGGATGTTTGCTCTTGAGCAAAATGTTGTGCAAATAAATCTAATGCCATTAAAAAATAATACGCAACTAAATTACCAGCAGAAACAAAAAATAGATAGCGAATAAACGAAGACAAATCCGAGCAATTGTCAAGAGAATTGAGAACTCACTACAAAACTATCGGTTTTTGTTGCTCAGATGTTTAAACAATCTTATAATTGCATTACTAAACGAGCGCAATTACAGATTGCGCAGATACGTTTGATAGGGAAAGAGCAAGATCGCGGTCTCTTGGGGAGGAGACATCGATGAAAGCGAATTCGGACAAATCTAAGCAGAGTAATAAAGCGACGCGCCGTGTACTGGCAGGCGTTTTGTGCGGAGCCTCCGTTTTGAGCCTGGTGCTGTCGCTCGTCATGCCCCCGATCTCGCAGGCCATTGCCAACGATGCCCAGACGGTTTCTACCGAGAAAACTGTGATGGGGGGGGGTTCCTCCAGTGAGTCTACTGATGTAGACAACACCAACAACGGGGATACCGAAAGGCAGGATAACAACGACGTCAAGAATGACGAAGCCTCTGGGGACGCTGGTGCGGCGAGCCTGTTGCCCGATGACGCAGGGGTTGAGGATGCTGTACAGCCTGCGGATGACAGTGCTAATGATGAGGGCGATATTGCTCTAGCTGTGGAAGACGCGGACGGATATACGCAGATTAATACAGCGCAGGACCTCTACGATTACCTTCAAAAAGATAAAAAAACCGGCAAGTTTCGCCTGAATGCCGATGTCGAGTATGCAAGTGACATTACGTTGGGCGCAGGTGAGGTGACCTTAGATTTAAATGGTCACAAGATTAAGCATAATGGTACCGAATCAGGTCGCAACAACATGTCCATGTTCAATGTGCCTGCGGGCGCGACGCTCACGATTGAGGATCTGCAGCAGGCGGCTGATAACAAGTTCGAGCAGGGTGGCGACAAAAACGGCAACCTTGCTAAGCTCGATTACGACGGCACAACGCCCAGTATGCTCACTTACTACGTGACTGAGTCGACTTCGAGTGACACTGCTACTACCGAGACCCTTTTCAAGCACGAGGTTGCCATCAATGGCGCCATCGTGGGCACCACTACTGGCTCCACAATGAAGCTCATCAACGTCTGTGGCGGTACGTTTAACCTTCAAAGCGGCGTGCTGACCACGAATCAGGACGCAAATGTTCGCCACCTGATTTATGCCGATAACGGCTCTACCGTCAACATGAGTGGCGGATACGTTTGTGGTGCTTCTATGGGCCGCGTTGGTGCTGGTGCTGGAATTCATGTTGAGGGTGAGGGCTCAACCCTGGTGATCTCTGACGGCGTAATCGCTGGTAACTATGCCCCCAGTGGCGGCGGCGTTTATGCCCTGAATTCTAGGGTAGACATGGTTGGCGGGATTATCTCCGGTAACGGTACAAATGATAATCAAAGCGGTTATGGCGCGGGAATTTGTGCTGAGAACTCTAATGTGACCATTACGGGTGGTTACATTACTAACAACAGGTATCAGCACTATATCGATCAAGAAGGCAACACGAAGCATCTCGGCAACGGTTGTCACGGTGGTGGCGGCATTGCTGCCTTTAGCTCCACTGAAGGACAGAAAAAAGGCAGTTTGGTTATTAGCGGCGGCTACATCACGGGCAACTACTCTGCCGAGGCTGGCGGCGGCGTTTATGCTGGCGCTTGGAATAAACCTCTTTCCGGATTTACGTTTTCTGATGGAATCATCGCCAGCAATGTGGCGCAAAACTCGGAGGGTGGCGGCATCCGTATCGCTGCGCCTACAGTTGGCGATTTTAATGTGAGCGGCAAGAAAGCCTACATCACTAACAATACGACCAATACCACCAACGACTGGGGTGGCGGCGGCGTGTTCGTTCAGGGTAGTAGTGACCAAGGCATTAAATCGGCGAGCCTCAATATATATAATGCGCTGATTACCAACAATCATGCCAATGGCTTTGGCGGCGGGTTTGCCGCTTGCCCGACTGGTAAGACTGCCATTACCGATACCAATGGCATCGCGATTTTCGGTAATTCTGACGGTAAACCTGACGGTAGTGGTTATAACCGATCGGGTGGCACACACGAAAAGACCGATGACAAGGATGAAAACGATGGCGGCGAAATAACTGATAAGTTTAAAAATGCCGGTCACCAGGACCTTTTTCTTATTCGCGATAGTAATAACGCTGAATCGCTGCCGTATATCGCTGCCGTAACAGGTCAGATGCTTGGCGGCGGTGCTGCTAACTGGTCGGGCACGATCGACAAAACACCAACGTCTATCGGCAAGTACGAGGGCGCCCAAGCTAAGTACATGATTGGCCTTAAATCTAAGCCGATTCAGGAAGATATGGATGCTGCTACCGCGGCTGCGTCCCTCTTCATCACGGGCAACAGATCCAACATTCACGGTGGCGGCATCATGACCAACGGCGACGTAACCGCTGGCTCCACCACGCAGGTGAGCGTGTATCCCAAGATGAAGCTCAACGGCACTAAGGCACTGACGGGCCGCGCGCTTGATGCGGGAGAATTTAAGTTCCAGCTCTTGAAGCAGAACAAGAATGATCAGGTTCCTAGCTTTGATATTGATGGCAAATTGCAGCTCAATGGCTGCTCAAAAATTGGCGATGGGGTCACGAACAACGCTGACGGTAGCTTTGCCTTTGATTTAGGCAGGGTCTACTCCGATGACCCGGTTGTCTACTACCTAGTTGAGGATCCCGGTGACAAGCCCGTTTCTGGTGTGACTTACGACAAGACTATCTACAAGATTGAGTTTAAAACAACGAAGCTCAAGGAACAGAGTGTGCTGGGCATTACATACACCTACTACTCGGTTAATGAAGCAAAGGTCACTAATGTCACTGATCCTACCAAAGGGAGCACGACGGCGATCGTCCAGTCCGATGACAGTAATGTGTCCATTAATCTCACGACCGAAAAGACCTTTACAAATAAATACACAGCCGAGGGCTCTTGGACACCTCAGGTGACCAAGAAGGTCGTCGGCGGCGAGCTGAAGAAGTTCAAGTTTGAACTTGCGAACGACGAGAGCTTCACCAATCCGGAAACGGTAATAGTCGATCTGTCGAAAGCTACAACCGACGAAAACGGCAACGAGACTGCGCCGGTCAAATTCGCGAAGAAGTACTATGAGCTCAAGGACCTTGAAAATGGATCCAAGACCTTCTTTTACTACGTGCACGAGATAAACGAAAGCACGACCTATCCGCATTACAAGTTTGATCAGTCGGTATATAGGTTCAAGGTTGTGGCAACGGATAACACCAAAGGAGGGATCGACTGTACGGTGACCTACAAAAAAGGGATCGTTAACTCCGACGGTAAGTGGGTAGACGACGATCCCGCGGACCACGACCTCACCGACACCTCCACCCCCACCTTCACCAACACCTACTCCACCTCTTTGCCCCTTTCTGGTATGTCGGGCGTCACTCTGACGTACCTTGCCGGCGCGGCGGTGCTTTGCGCTGCTGCGGCCTGGATGCACATTCGTCGCAAGGCGAATGCGAAGGGAGGCGAGCGTCGTGAATAAGAAAGTTTGCTCCTTCCCGATCTTGTTTGCGCTGCTTGCCCTCCTGATCGGCACCTGCGCGGTTGTGTTCCCCGCATCCGCGCAGGCCGCGCCGACCTCGACCGGTTCCATCACGGTGAGTGGCACCGTGGCGCGCAGCTACGACGCCTACCAGATCTTTAGCGCCAACGTCGTCGACGGCGACAGCGACGCCAAGATCGCCACCGACCTCGCCTGGGCAAGCGACGCCGTGCGCGACGCCGTACTGCCCGTGCTGCACAGCGCCGGCATGCCCAATTCCCAGACCACCGCGCAGGAAGCTGCCGAGTGGCTCAACACCGATTCCCACCTTACGAGCGCGCTGAGCACACAGCTCGCTCGTTCCCTCCAGAGCTCTGGCGCTGTGCCCGTGGCCCTTAATGCGGGCACGGCGGCCGAGCTGTCCTGCGGCTACTGGCTCATCGTCGCCGACGACGACGCCATCGCCCAGAACGAGGCCGGCACCGCGCCGATCATGGCCCTGGTCGGCGGCAGCGCCGTCACCGTCAAGCCCAAGGCGGCGACGCCCAAGGTCCAAAAGCACGTGCTGGAGGACAGCACCGACGCCTGGCAGAAGGCCGCCGACGCCACGGTCGCCGATGACCTGTACTGGCGCCTCTCTGCCACGGTCCCGGCGGGTCTTACCGCCTACGACACCTATACGGTGCGGTTCGTCGACACCATGAGCGCGGGACTCGACCCCTCCAAGGTGGTCGCGAGCATGCGCGTGTACGTGGCGGCGGGCGCGGACGGCGGCTTCGGCGCCGTCTCGACCGGCAGGGACGGCCGTGCCGGTACCGAGCCCGCGAAGGGCTGGACCGACATCACGGCCCAGTGCGCCACCAAGGTAGCGGCGGACGGAACCTTCACTGTGTGCACCAGCGACCTGATCGCCACGCTCGGCGGGGCCGACGCCTTTACCGCGGGCGCCCGCGTGGTCGCCGTGTACAATGCGCCGCTCAACAGCGCGTGCAACCACGGCATCGCGAAGGGCAACCCCAACGAGGTCTACCTGCGCTACCCGCGTTCTCCCTTTGCCGACCAGTCCGACGACGCCGGCTTCACCCGCACGCCGAGCGACGATGCGTGCGCTTACACCTGGGATCTCGCGCTCACCAAGCGCGGCAGCGACGGCGACAAGCCGCTGCCCGGGGCGGTTCTGAGCATCGCCGACGATCGCGGCCGCACGCTGGCGGCCGACGGCACGTGGGATGCGGAGGGCAAGGCCACCGTCACCACGGGCGAGGACGGCCGCGTGACCGTCTCGGGCGTGGACTCGGGCAAGCTGGAGGTCCGCGAGCTCAAGGCGCCCAAGGGCTACACCGCCTTTGAGGGCACGCGCTCCGTGACGGTCAAGGCCGAGGGCCTGGACGTCGACCAGGTGGCCGCCGCCAAGCCCAAACTCACCATCACGGCCGAGTCGCCCCTGCGCGCCGACAGCGCGGACGGGTCGACGGGCAGCCTGGAGGCGTCGCTCATCAACACGCCCACCGGCACACCCCCTAGCATTACCACCGGAGGCTTTATGCCCTCGACTGGCGATATGGCAATGTACGCCGCGGCCGCCGCAGCGGTCGCCGGAGCCGCGCTCCTCGTGGTCGCGCTCCTGGTCAAGCGGGGAGGTGGCAGCCATAAAGAGTAGCTGGCAGCCCCACAGAGAGCGGGGCGAGACGTAGCGAAGTAGATGCTAAGACACAGACAGATGATGACCGATCGAATGAGAATCAAACGGAAAACGGAGGAAAAGAAGATGAGCATGAACAAGAACATCGCACGCCTGGCAGTAACCGCCGGCCTCACAGCAGCGCTGAGCCTCGGCGGCGTCATGGCCCCGGTGACCATGGCGTTTGCTGAGGATGGTGCGACGGGCAGCATCACGATCAACCAGGTCAATGGTAACGAGAGCACCAAGTTCAAGGCGTATCAGATCTTCAAGGCAACGGTGACCGACAAGACGGAGGGCAAGATTGCTCAGAACATCGAGTGGACTAACTCCGATCTTGGCGACAAAGTGATTAGTGCCATCGAGGGCTGGAGCGGCTACAATGCACCCAGTGTGACTAAACTTCCCACGAAGCCCACGGCTCAGGATGTCGCCGAATTCCTTATGGCGAACGCGGGTGGTCCGATTGCGGGTTCAGCTGACGGAACTACTAAGGGGACGCGAGTCGCTACTGATAATGTTCTCTACGCAGTCGCGAATGCCGTAAAGAATGAGACTCCGACCGCTTCTGGTATTCCAGCTGGACAGCCTTGGAATGCTACCGCCGGATCTGGTTATTACTTGTTTGTGACCGACGATAGTAGCCTGGTGGCCAGCAATAAGAACACCGGCACGTCTCCCATCTTTGCAGTCGTGGGTGGTAGTGCCGTGACCGTTTATGAGAAGACCAACATCCCAACGGTTGAGAAAAAGGTCCTCGACGATTCCAAGGTGACGGGCACTGCCATTACTGGGGAGGACGAGGCCAATTGGAAGGATGCGGCCGACTCCCAGATCGGTCAGGTAGTGAACTATAAGCTAACCGGTACGATCGCAGATAACTACGCCAGCTATGACTCTTATTCCTATAAGTTTAAGGATACGCTGGAGAAGGGTCTTGACTACGTCGATGGCTCGCTTAGCGTTTATGCACTGAACGGTGATGCATATACCGAGATTGCTCCGGCTAGCTACGGTGTGACTAAACCCTCTGATTCCAGGCGTGACCTGGTAGTCGATTTTAGTAAGGGCGAAAAGGGTCTGAAGTCGGCCACCGCGAAAGATGACGGACCGCTTACGATCGATGCCAACACCAAGATTGTTGTCTTCTACCAGGCAAAGCTCAACGCAAAGGCGGTTATTGCAGGGGCCAACAACGGGCTGGAGGGCAACCCCAATACTGTTACGCTCGAGTATTCTAACAACCCCATGGTCGCAGGCACTGGCACCTCGGCGCCCGACACCGTCGTGGACTATACCTACGGCCTTCAGATTAATAAGGTTGACTTGGGCACCGAAGCAGCTCTCGGGGGCGCGCAATTTACCATCACGACCACAGGTGATGAGAATAACGGGGTGAAATACGTCGCGAAGAACGGTACGTTGAGTGATGACGAGGTTGTTTTAACGACGAACGAGAAGGGCCTCATTCAGCTTACCGGTCTTGATGCTGGCACCTATACTGTGACCGAGAAAAACGCCCCCAATGGCTATACCGCGGTTTCGTCTTTCGAATTTACGATTGATCCGACAATTAATGATGAGGAGGGCCAGGGCTACAAGCTGACAAAGCTTGAGGGAAGGCTTGATAACAAGGGTCAGAACGACAACGTCATCTCTGGCCTCACCGACGGAAATTCTGGCGACAACAAGCTGACGAAGAAGGACGGATCGGAGAAGAATGCCGATGGTACCTTCAACATCACCGTTGGCGATACCAAGCAGGTTGGCCTCCCGCTGACCGGTCTCAACGGTGTGACCTTCACTTGGATCGCTGGTGGCGCGGTGCTGTGCATCGGTGTGGCGCACCTCATCCGCAGCCGTAAGCAGGCCGAGGAGTCCGAGCAGGAGTAACGCTTGCTCACCCATCCCTTTGGCAGGTGGGATGTGATGACCATGAGACTTGCGGACACTTTTCTCGTCCATCCACGTTCTTGCTTTGCCATTCTCTTTTCGGGGCAGACTCCGCACTGGAGTTTGCCCCGTTTTGTATCTGCGAGCCCGCGCTGCGCTATCCTGCTTGGTGCAGCTCTCTAGCGCAACCTGACGAAAGTGGTGTGGCCGATGTCACGTGCAAACAAACACTCCAAGCCCGCGGGCGGCAAGCGCCGTCGCAAGCGACTGCCGCGCTGGGCCGATCGGCTCATCACCATCGTGATCATCCTTGTTGGCGTGGGCCTTATGACCTGGCCGTGGATCTTGGACCGGCTCGAGGCCTCGGGCGTGTTCAACCAGATCAGCACCGTGTCCAGCACCGTGGACGCGCTGTCTGCCGAGGAGCGCGAACGCATCTTGCTCCAAGCGCGCTCCTATAACGAGCAGCTTGCCGGCGAGGCCACCGAGCTTCCGGCCGACCAGATCGAGCCCTACGCTCAGCAGCTCATCTTTGACCGCGACCCCATGATGAGCTGGGTCGAGATCCCTTCCATCGACGTGAGCATGCCCATCTACCACGGCACGAGCGAAGAAGTCCTTATGGCGGGCGTCGGCCACCTGGAGGGCACGAGCCTGCCGGTGGGCGGCACCTCGACGCATTGCGTGCTCACCGCGCACTCGGGCATGCGCAACCTGAGCATGTTCGACGACATCCATTCGCTGAAGCCCGGCGACCTGGTGCTGCTGCACACCATGAACAAGACGCTCGCCTACAAGATGGTGGACTCCGAGGTGGTGCTGCCCGAGGAGATGGAGTCACTGACCATCGAGCCCGGCGCCGACAAGGTGACGCTCGTCACCTGCACCCCTTACGGCGTGAATGACCATCGCCTGCTGGTGCATTGCGTGCGCACCAAGTACAACAAGAAGGACGTTGACAAGCAAAAGTCGCTGGCCGGCCGCCACTGGGGCAAGCGCGAGTTTGCCGTGCTCATCGTGGTCGTAGCCATTGTGCTGTTGCTGCTGGATATCGTGATCCACGCGGTCCGCAAGCGCCGCAAGACCAAGGCCTCGGCATAAGGCATTCTTCAGAACCACCACAAAGGGGACAGGCACTTTTGTGGTGCTCGTGGCTTTCAAACCATCACAACATTCGATGAAAATCTCGATTTTGGCGAAAAGTGTCGAATGTTGTGATGGTTATCGCTGTGGGCAGGACGGTTTTCGTTGTGGGCGAGACGGTTTTCGCTATGGACGGTGCGGTTTCGCTGCAGAACCGCCAGCCCGCAGCCTGCCAAACGCCGCCCTCGTTACGTTTTCGCTGCATTTGGGTAAAGCACCTGCTCCAAGCGGCGTTGCCTTGTATACTAGAGCGGTTTATCTGTTATGCGGAAGGGAGCGCCTATGGCACTCAGCGAGAAAGACGTGCGAGGCATCGCCGAGTACGCAAAGATCGCACTGACCGATGACGAGCTCACCCAGATGACGTCCTACATGAACGACGCCGTCCAGATGCTCGAGCCCGTCTTGCAATATGACTTGCCCGACGTGGAGCCCACGTTCCATCCCATCGGAAGCCTGTCCAACGTGATGGGCGACGACCTGCGCGAGCCCGAGCGCGACCTGCCGCTCGACGTTGCGCTCGAAAACGCCGGCAGCGCGCGCGACCGCTACTTCCGCGTGCCGTCCATTTTGGGAGAGGGGGAGAGCGAGTAATGGCGCAGAGCTTCGATTCCCTTACCGCTGCCCAGATTGCCGCGGGCGTTGCCGTCGGCGACTTTACCGCTACCGAGGTGGCCCAGGCCTCCCTTGCCGCCATCGAGGCGCGCGAGGGCGGGGTCCAGGCATTCCTGCAGGTGTCGCCCGAACTTGCGCTCGAGGCCGCCGCGCGCGTGGATGCCGACCGTGCCGCAGGCAAGCCGCTGCCCCCGCTTGCGGGCGTGCCGCTGGCCATTAAGGACAACATGAACCTCGTGGGCACGCGCACCACCTGCGCTTCCCACATGCTCGAGGACTACCAGAGCGTCTACACCGCCACCTGCGTCCAGCGCATGCTCGATGCCGGCTGCCTGCCCATGGGCAAGGCCAACATGGACGAGTTTGCCTTTGGTAGCTCTACCGAGAGCTCGGCCTTCCACCGCACCAACAACCCTTGGGATACCGAGCGCGTGCCCGGCGGCTCCTCGGGCGGCTCCGCTGCAGCCGTCGCCGCGGGCGAAGTCGCGCTCTCACTGGGCTCGGACACCGGCGGCTCCATCCGCCAGCCGGCGTCGCTGTGCGGCGTGGTAGGCTTTAAGCCCACGTATGGCGCCGTGAGCCGTTACGGCGTGGTCGCTTTTGGCTCGTCGCTCGACCAGGTGGGCCCCTTTGGCCGCACGGTCGAGGATGTCGCGCTGGCCATGAACGCGCTTACCGGCGCGGGCCACGATCCGTACGACTGCACCAGCCAGGATTGCGCCGTCGACTTTACCGAGCATCTCAACGAAAGCATCGAGGGCAAGCGCGTAGGCATCATCCCCGCGTTTATGGAGGCCGAGGGCCTGACGCCCGAGGTCAAGGCCGCTGTTCAGCGCGCCGCCCAGGAGCTGCAGAACCAGGGCGCCGAGCTGGTCGAGGTCGACCTGCCGCACTTGGACGCCGCCATCGCCGCCTACTACGTCATCGGCCCGGCCGAGGCATTCTCCAACCTGGCCCGCTTCGACGGCATTCGCTACGGCTACCAGGAGGAGGGCTGCGCCAACTTGTCCGACCAGAGCTCGCTTTCGCGCGCCCACGGCTTTGGTGCCGAGGCCAAGCGCCGTCAGATGCTCGGCGCCTACCTGCTGAGCTCGGGCGTGTACGACAAGTATTACTATGCCGCGCAAAAGGCCCGCACGCTCATCACGCAGGACTACGACGCCGCGTATGCCAAGGTAGACACCATCCTCATGCCCGCCTCGCCGCGCACGGCCTTTAAGTTTGGCGAGATCAGCGACCCCACGCAGATGTACCTTTCGGACCTGTACACCATTTCGCTCAACATTTGCGGCAACGGTGGTATCTCGGTGCCGCTGGGCCTGGGCGAGGATACTCAGCTGCCCGTTTCTGCCCAGCTGGTGGGTCCGGCGTTTAAGGACCGTCAGCTGCTCACATTTGCCCGCGCCCTGGAGCGCGGCTTTGCCGATGCCGCTACGGGTGCGCCCGCGCTTTCCGTCGCGCCCGATTTTGCCGGGAAGGGAGGCGAGCTGTAATGAAGGAGCTTTCCGAGGTCCTGCAGGATTGGGAGGCCGTGATCGGCCTGGAGATCCATACCGAGCTCACCGCACTCGATACCAAGATGTTCTGCAACTGCAAGCTCAGCCACGATGACGAGCCCAACGCCAACGTGTGCCCGGTGTGCCTGGGCCTGCCCGGCGCCCTGCCGGTGCCCAACAAGCGTGCCATCGAGAGCATCGTCAAGGCTGGTCTCGCCACCAACTGCGAGATCCAGCGCCACTCGATGTTCTACCGCAAGCACTACTTCTATCCCGATATGGCCAAGAACTTCCAGACCACGCAGGGTCCGATCGCCTTTGCCATGTACGGTCACCTGGACCTGGACGTGACCGGTCGCGGTGCCGGCGAGCGCCCCGACTGCGCGTTTGGCGAGGCCGAGGCCCAGAGTCTGGCGAGCGCCTCGGCCAACGCCGAGGGCCTGTCCACGTCCATGACGTCGACCATGCGCGAGGGCAACCAGCGCGCCGGCCACCTGGCCAGCTATGATGCGTCCAACTTGCAGATGCCCGAGCGTCGCGAGGACGGTTCCTACACGGTGCCCATCCGCATCCTGCGCATCCACATGGAGGAGGACGCCGCCAAGATGGTTCACGTGGGCGGTGCCGAGGGCCGCATTACCGCCGCGGCCGAGTCGCTCGTCGACTACAACCGCTGCGGCACGCCGCTCATCGAGCTTGTCACTGAGCCCGACTTGCGTACGCCCGAGGAGGCTCGCCTGTTTATGGAGAAGCTCCGTCGCATCTTTGTGACGCTGGGCATTTCGGACTGCTCCATGGAGAAGGGCTCCATGCGCTGCGACGGCAACGTGTCGCTGCGTCGCCGCGGCGAGACCAAGCTGGGAACCAAGACCGAGCTCAAGAACCTCAACTCGTTTAAGAGCCTGCACGATGGCCTTGCCTACGAGATCTGCCGTCAGGCCGAGGTGCTCGAGGAGGGCGGCATCATCTATCAGGAGACCCGCCACTGGGAGCCCAGCCGCAAGCGAACCGTGGTTATGCGCGTCAAGGAGACGGCCGACGACTATCGCCTGTTCCCCGACCCCGACCTGGCGCCGTTCGATTTGGACGACGAGTTCATCGACCGCTGCCGAGACGAGATTCCCGAGCTGCCCGATGCCAAGCGCGCCCGTTTTGAGGCCGACTTTGGCATTAAGGCGGCCGATGCCGAGCAGATTGCCGGCGATCCCGAGTTTGCCGAGTTCTTTGAGGCCGCCGCTGCCGGAATGGCTGGCAAGGAGGCTCAGACGGTCGCAAACTTGCTGGTCAACGAGATGATCGCCTACCTTAAGGGCGCGGGCGTGTCGCTGGCCGAGTCCGGCATCGCGCCGGCTCAGGTGGCGGCGCTTGCCAAGCTGCTGGCGACCGATGCCATCAGCTCCAACCAGGCGCACGAGGTCTTTGAGGCCATGGCCCAGACCGGTGACGATCCCAACAAGATCGTCGACGAGCGCGGTATGCGTCAGGTGAGCGATGCCGGTGCGCTGCAGCCGATCGTGGACGAAGTGCTGGCAAACTGTGCCGATCAGGCGCAGCAGTATCGTGACGGCAACCAGAAGGTCATCGGCTTTTTGGTGGGCCAGTGCATGAAGGCAAGCCGCGGCAAGGGCAACCCGAAGCTCTTCAACGAGTTGCTGAGAACGTCGCTCTCGTAGCTGCGAGGCCGGGGAAGCCCCGAGTCGCCGGGGTGTTTGCTCCAAATTTCAAACAGTCCTATGCAAGACGAAGGCCACATTTAGTGGCCTTCTTTGCATGCGGAACTCATTTGGAGCAAACACCCCGGCGACTCGGGGCTTCCCCGGCCAGACGACTCGGCCGTTCGGGTCAGGCGGGCTGGATGGAATAGAGTGAATGGGCGTGCCGTCGGCACGCCCATTGTTTTGAAGGGAACTCATTGAGAGGCAAGGCCCTGCGCCCGGCCCCTCGGTTCCGTGACGACTCGGCCGTTCGGGTCAGGCGGGGCTGAATGAAATTTGGTGAATGAGGGCGCTGATGGCGTCCTCATTCTTTATATATGTTGGGAGCGCCAGGTGGTGGGGGTGGTGCCGGTGTGTTGCTTGAAGGCTTGGGCGAAGGCAGCCTGCTGAGGGTAGCCTAGACGCTCTGCCACCTGCGCTATCGTGAGCGAGCTATCAGCCAAAAGGTCCTGTGCTCGCTCCATACGGCGTCTGCGAATGTAGGCGCCCAGGGACTCGTCAGTTTGGGCCTTAAAGGTGGCGCATAGCTTGGAGCGGCTTGTGTAGAGCCTCTCGGCCACCTCGTTGATACCCACACGCCTGCCTTTGTCGAGCGCGCGCTCAATCATTGCCGTTGCTTCTTCGGCAATGGTTATGCTGACGCGTGTGTCTGCCGCCTGCCGCGCCTGCTTGTGGGCCGCGCGCGAACAGGCGAGCTCCGCGACCATGGTCTCCACGATGCCCTGCATATAGACGTGTCCGCCTGCGGTGCGGGCGCGGTCCTCGTTAATCCTGCGCAACGTGTGGCAGATGGCAGACGTCGCTTCCTCGTGCCATGGCTCGGCAAACGCCTCAAAGACCCCTGCGAACTCGGTGGGATAGCGGTGCTCCAGTTCGTCAAAATATCCAGGCAAAAAGAGCACCGAGCGCGAGTGATAGAGCCGCCCTGCAAACAGTGGGCTTAACTCCTCGCCACAGTTATCTTGGATAAAGCTGCACACGGCATTGTTTGGCCACGGTCCATGCAAGGGTTTAAGGTTCGCAGGCGTTATGCCAGCCTCGGGCATGCACATGAGCGTGGGCGCGCTGACTTCGCTCACGCATGCGTACGGTTCGGGTGTGTATTCGGCTAGGTACATATCGTGCGTCGGGGTAATGAAATGCTCCATGACGATGCAGGTGGGGGAGAGGGGCATGATCCATGCGCGGCCGTGCGCCCGGTCGTTTGCCACCTCGCCGGTAAAGACGGCGCCCTTGCCGGTAAGCTCCAGGCCAAACTGCTCAAACTGCGGTGCGTAGAGCTCGGTTATGTCGGTCGCTGCCCGCCGTATTTGCAAGAGCGTCCCTTTCCTTTGCAGAAACGTCCACGCCTGGCTTAATTGTGAGCCATGGCTAACACATCAATGATAAGTTCATTACGGTTAACTCTCAAGCCGTTAGAAAGGAATCTCATGGCAAAGGGGTCAAAAAGGGAAGGCGGCGGTATCGGCGAGCTGCTTGCATATGCCGGCGACCGCAAATTCCTAACGTATTTGGGCATGGCTCTCTCGGCGCTCTCGCAGCTGCTGAGCTTTGGCCCGTACGTGTGCATTTGGCTTGTCGCGCGCGATCTGATCGCCGTGGCACCTAACTGGAGCGAAGCCTGCGGCATCGCGACGTATGGCTGGTGGGCCGTGGGGTTTGCGCTGGCAAGCATCGTGATTTATTTCGTGGGGCTCATGTGCACACACCTATCCGCGTTTCGTTGCGCGTCCAATATCCGCAAGGCTACGAGCGAGCATCTGCTTAAGCTGCCGCTCGGCTACTTTGACACGCACGCCACCGGTGAGCTGCGCCGTATCGTAGACGGATGCGCCGCCTCCACCGAGACCCTGCTCGCGCACATGCTACCCGATATCGCCGGCGCCACCGCCATGGTCGCAGGTCTGCTCGTGCTGCTTTTCGCCCTCGATTGGCGCTTGGGCGCGGCATGCCTTATCTCGGTCGCCGTTTCGCTTGGCGCCATGGCCACCATGATGAGCGGCAAGGGCGCCGAGTTCATGAAGGCCTACATGGGCGCGCTGGTCAAGATGAACAAGACCGGTACCGAATACGTACGCGGCATTCCCGTGGTCAAGGTGTTTCAGCAGACGGTCTATTCCTTTAAGGCGTTCCACGACGCGATAGCCGAATACGCCGACATGGCACAAAGCTATGCGGGCACGTTTTGCCGAGGTCCGCAGGTACTCAACCTTACCGCGCTCAATGGTCTTGTGACATTCCTGTTGCCCGTGGCGTTGCTGTTGGCGCCGGGCGAGACGGACTTCGCGCATTTTATGGCCAACTTCACGTTTTACGCGATATTTTCGGCCGTGGTACCGACGGCCATGACCAAGCTCATGTTTGTGGGCGAGGCCTCTCAGATGAGTGCCGATTCGCTGGCTCGCATTCGAAGCGTCATGGATTCCAAGCGGCTCTCCGTGCCCGCGCAACCCAAGCACCCTGCCGGCGGCGACGTGCGCTTTGAGGACGTGAGCTTTACGTACGAAGGTGCCGAAGCACCTGCCGTTAGCCATGTGAGTTTCAGCGTTCCCGCTGGTAGCACCCTCGCCCTGGTGGGTCCCTCGGGTGGCGGTAAGTCAACCTGCGCAAGCCTGATTCCGCGTTTTTGGGATGTCTCCTCGGGTCGAGTGCTCGTAGGCGGTGTGGACGTTCGCGATATGGATCCGCACGAGCTTATGGACCAGGTCGCCTTCGTGTTCCAGACCAACCAGCTGTTCCGGCAAACACTTGCCGATAACGTGCGCGCCTCCAAGCCTTCGGCCACTGACGACGAAGTGCGTGCGGCCCTCTCCGCAGCTCAGTGCGACGACATTGTGGCCAAGCTTCCACAGGGCATCAATACCATGCTCGGTGCCGGCGGAGCATATCTTTCGGGCGGCGAGGTCCAGCGCGTGGCACTCGCCCGCGCGATCCTTAAAGACGCGCCTATCGTGGTGCTCGATGAGGCCACGGCGTTTGCCGACCCCGAGAACGAGGCGCTCATCCAGCGCGCCTTTAGCAAGCTGGCGGCGGGTCGCACGGTCATTATGATTGCGCACCGACTCTCGACTGTAGTGGGGGCCGACAAGATCGTGGTGCTCAACCAGGGTAGCGTGCAGGAGTCGGGTACCCATGCCGAGTTGCTGTCCCAAAACGGTCTATACGCCAAGATGTGGGCCGAATACGAACAGGCCGCGAGCTGGAAGATCACTGCTGCCGCGGATGCCGCCGTCACGAAGGGAGGCGAGGCCTAAATGTTCGCCTCATTCCAAAAGAAGTACTTCCTATCCGATAAAGGCGTCGCCGGCGTAAAACGCGGCATTTTCTGGACCGCGCTCACCAATCTTGTGACCATGGCCGGCATGGGCTTATTGTTCCTGGTCATGGCCGGTTTTGTCGAACATCTCGCCACCGGTGCCGACCTGCCGGATGCCCTGCCGATTGTGGGCGGCCTCCTGGTCTTTTTCGTGTTGCTCTTTGCCTCTAACTGGCAGCAGTATTACTACACCTACTGCATCTTTTACGAGGAGTGCGGCAAGCAGCGTATGGAGATTGCCGAGCGCTTGCGCAAGCTGCCGCTGTCGTTTTTTGGCCGTCGTGATCTGGCCGATTTAACCGAAACCATCATGGGCGACGTCCAGGCCATGGAGCACGCCTACAGCCACGTGCTGGGAGAGCTTTGGGGTGCCATCATCGCAAGCGCCATTGTGTTCGTGGCGTCGCTGTTCTTTTGCTGGCAGCTGGCGATCGCGGCGTTTTGGAGCGTGCCCGTGGCCTTTGCCGTGCTGTATCTGACACGCGGCCCCATGACCCCGGTGTTCGACCATGTGCGTGCCGAGAAGGTCAAGGTTACCGAGGCGATCCAGGAGACGCTTGACTGCGTGCGCGAGATCCGCGCCACCAACCAGGAGGCTCATTATCTTGAGGGGCTCAACGCCGTGATCGATGCCGAGGAGCGCGAGACCACCAAAGGCGAGCTCGCCAATGGGCTTTTGGTCAACTCCGCCTTTGCCATCCTGCGCCTGGGGATTGCCACCACGTTGGTCACGGGCGCTGCGATGGTCGCCTCCGGCCAGGTCGACTTTTTGGTGATGTTTGCCTTCCTGCTTATGGTGAGCCGCATCTATGCGCCCTTTGATCAGGCGCTGATGCTGATGTCCGAGCTGTTTGCCGCCGAGTCGTCGGCCAAGCGCATGCGTTCCATCATGGAAGAGCCCGTGGCGCGGGGCAGCGAGAAATTTGAGCCCGTGGGCCACGATGTGGTGTTCGATCACGTGGCATTTGGCTATGGTGCGGGCGAGGACGGCCGCGCCGGCGAGAAAGTTCTTACCGACGTGAGCTTTACCGCCAAGGAAGGCGAAGTTACGGCACTGGTCGGTCCTTCGGGTTCCGGCAAGTCTACGGTGAGCCGCCTGGCTGCGCGCTTTTGGGACGCCACCGAAGGCACGGTCACCGTGGGTGGCGTGGATGTTGCGAGCGTGGATCCCGAGGTGCTGCTGCGCGACTACGCCATTGTGTTCCAAGACGTGCTGCTCTTTGACGACACGGTGATGGGAAACATCCGTCTTGGTCGTCGCGATGCCACCGATGAGGAAGTGCTTGCTGCCGCGCGTGCCGCCAACTGCGACGAGTTTGTGAGCCGCATGCCGCAGGGCTATGACACCATGATCGGCGAGAACGGCTCCAAGCTGTCCGGCGGTGAGCGCCAGCGCATCTCTATCGCCCGTGCGCTGCTCAAAGACGCGCCGATCGTGTTGCTGGACGAGGCAACAGCGAGCTTGGATGTGGAGAACGAGACCGTGGTGCAGCAGGCGCTTTCCCGCCTGCTCGCAGGCAAGACGGTTATCGTGATCGCCCACCGTATGCGCACGGTAGAAAATGCCGATAAGATCGTTGTGCTCAAGGATGGTGTGGTAGCCGAGCAGGGCACTCCGGCGCAGCTCAAGGCGGCAGGTGGAGAATTCGCCCGCATGGTGGCGCTGCAAAAGGAAGCAGCTACCTGGCAGTTGTAAGAAGGGGCAAAGGGACAGTCCCTTTCTCACATTGACAATCGGTTACTCCGCATCGTTAATTTTCAAAAGGTTAGCCATGGCTGACCTAGATAGTTAGATAAAATTGAGATATTTCAAAAGCGTGCTCGAGCAAACTTGTTTACTCGGGTGCTGAGGCACCATGCCGCGTCCAATGCGGCAAAAGGGAGAAGCAACATGAAGAAGTCGACGTTCAATACCCTGCTTGTCGGTGGCGGTTTTCTGCTTGGCACGGCCGGCATCAAGCTGCTTACCAGCGCTCCGGTCAAGAATGTCTGCGTGCAGGGTATTGCGTGCGGTATGCGCATCAAGAACGGCTACCAGGACATGGTCGAGCAGGCCAAGGCTAATGTCGACGACATGGTTGCCGAGGCGGCTTACATCACCCAGAGCGAGGCCGCTGCTGACGAGGCAGCCGAGTAACGCTTCCAGGCACAAACTATGAGATTCTCGATTATTAGCGAGATCCCCGGCAGGACCCGTCTTCAATTGGCGGGTCCTGTGCCAGAGAGCGATCTCGATGCACTTCTTAAGCTTGGCGGCGACATCGACGGCGTGCACAAGGTGCGCGTCTACGGCCGCATCGGCCAGATGGCGCTCGAATACGATGAGCCGCGCCGCGCGAGCGTGCTCGACGCCTTGGGCGCACTCGATGCTCAGGCCATTGCCGACGCAAAGACAGGCTACGTGATGCAGCTCGAGCCACGCAAGCACAAGCTCGTCATGGATCTTGCCACACTTATCGGTGCCCATTACGCACGTCGCTGGTTCTTGCCGACGCCTCTGCGTGCGGTGTTTGTCGTGGCCGGTTACATGGCATTTTTGCGCGCTGCCCTTCATGAGCTCGCGCAGCCGCGCCTGACCGTTCCCGTGCTCGACGCTTCGGCCATCGGCATTTCGTTCGTCAAGCGTGATGTCGACACCGCGGGCCAGACGATGTTCCTGCTCAACGTGGGCGAGCTGCTCGAGGACTACACCCGCGCCATGAGCGAAAACGAGCTCATCAACTCGCTGCTCGATGTGCCCGACAAGGCGCAAAAGGTCGTCGGCGACACCGAGGTAAGCGTTGCCGCCACCGAGCTCGAGCCCGGCGACTTGGTCGCCGTGCGCACCGGCATGTCCATCTGCATCGACGGTGTTGTCGAGCAGGGGAGCGCTATGGTCAACCAGGCGACCCTGACCGGCGAGCCGCTGGCCGTCGAGCGCAGCGTGGGCGACGACGTGTTCGCCGGTACCGTCGTGGAAGACGGCGGCATCTTGGTGCGCGTGCGCGCCAATACGGCGCAAACCAAACTGCGCTCAATCGTCTCGCTCGTGCAGACGGCCGACTCGCTCAAGTCCGAGGGCCAGTCGCATATGGAGGACCTTGCCAACAAGATCGTCCCGTGGAACTTCCTGCTCGCGGGCCTGGTTGCGCTCACCACGCGCAGTCTCATCAAGACCTCCGCGGCACTGATGGTCGACTACTCGTGCGCACTCAAGCTCACGGGTTCCGTTGCCGTCATGACCGCTATGAGCGATGCTGCCAAGATGGGCGTCATGGTCAAGGGCGCGAAGTACTTTGAGTCGTTTGCCAAGGCCGACACCATTGTGTTTGACAAGACCGGCACGCTTACCGAGGCCCAGCCGCGCCTAGCTTGCGTGCTCACGACCGACGGCTGGAGCGAGGACGAGGTCCTGCGCCTTTCCGCTTGCTTGGAGGAGCATTTTCCGCATCCGGTGGCGCGTGCCGTGGTCAACGCCGCCCGCGAGCGCGGGCTCGAGCACCGCGAGCGCCATGCTGCCGTCGAGTACATCGTGGCGCACGGCATCGCTTCGTCCATCGAGGGGCGTCGCGCGATTATCGGCTCGGCACACTTTGTGTTTGAGGACGAGAGCGCGCAGCTCGAGGCCGACATTAAGGAGCAAATCGAGTCCCAGATGCAGGGCCTGTCGCCGCTGTATCTGGCGGTCGACGGCAAGGTCGTCGGCGTGCTCGGCATCGAGGATCCGCTCAAGGCCGGGGTCCGTGAGGCCATCGCCGACCTGCACGCGTTGGGCGTTAAGCATGTCGTTATGCTCACGGGCGACTCGGAGCGCACGGCCGAGCGCATTGCTCGCGAGGCAGGGGTCGACGAGTTTAAGGCCGAGCTGCTGCCCGAGGACAAGTACGCCTATGTGGAGCGGATTAAGCGCGAGGGGCGCCACGTTGCCATGGTGGGCGACGGCGTCAACGATTCGCCGGCGCTCGGTTTGGCCGACGTGGGCCTGGCCATGGGTGGCGGAAGCGACATCGCCAAAGAGGTCGCCGACATCATCTTGACCGACACGGATCTCGCCGCGATCGTGCGCCTGCGCCGCATGAGCCAGGGGCTTATCGACCGTCTGACGAGTTCGTATTCAAGGGTGATGCTCACCAACTCGGCGCTATTGGCATTGGGTATTACCGGCATGATCACTCCGCAGACGTCGTCACTACTGCACAACGGCTCAACGATCGCCTACAGCTTGGGCAACGCGAAGGCATATCTGCGCTAGCACTTTTACTTTAGTTTTCGGCCTGCATTTGGGCGGTGTTGCAGCCGCCAGAATGCAGGCCTTTTGCGTTTGACCATGTGTTAGCAGCAATATATAGTTGTGCTAGCTAAGATAGCAGAAGTCGAAGGTGAGGTTGAGATGGGTGCTGTTGGCGGCATGGCGCAGGTGAACGTTCGCGTGGATCGCCAGGTCAAGAACCGTGCCGAGGAAGCGCTGCGGCTTTCGGGCGGGTCACTGCCCGAGCTCATCAAAAAGGTGGTGGCCAAGGTCGCGCAGGGTGGCGGGCAGTGCGAGGAAGTGCTTGCGGCCGTCGACGACCGGCAGCAGACCGTCGCGCCCGATACTCCGTTCGCCGCATCATGGGCGGCGGCGGATCAGCTTTACGCGGACCTGGGCATCGCTACGTCGCCCGTATCCGACGATCGCGGTTGGGAAACAATCTATTCCGAAGCCATGGACGAGCGCTATCGCCAAAAGGGGATGATCCAGTGAGTGGGGCGCCTCTCAAGATCATGGTGGACGCCAACGTATGGGTTGATTCGTTTTGCGTCGACCATGCCGAATCGCTTGCCGCGCGTGCGTTTATTGGGCAGGCGACGGAGACGGGGTCGTTACTGTTCTTTCCGGTGCATATCGCTAAGGACGTGCTATACGTTGTCCAACACGAGCTGAAGCGTAGCGTTCTTGCCGTCGGGGGAGCGCTCGACGAGGCTTCTGCCCGCGCAATTGGCGATGCGGCACTGGCGTTTGTTCGGAATATGACCGAAAACGCCACCGCCGTGGGCGCAGACGCATCCGATCTGTGGCTAGCCGACAAATACTTAGCGCTCCATTGCGATTACGAGGACAACTTGGTACTCGCCGCATGCAAACGCGCCCAGGTTGATTACTTGGTAACTAACGATCGCAAACTGCTCGAACATGCCGATCTTGCAGCAAAGACACCTCGTCAAATGATGCCGATTCTTGCTTTGGCCGAACGCGGCGGCGCGGCTATCGGTTGACGCGAACTGTTTACGGGCCTCTTGGACGACGATGCGCTAAGGGACCCGCGTCTGCTATTTACAAAAGCTCGGCCTTAATGGCGGGACTTTCTGCGAGCTGCTCGGCTGCCTTTTCTTCGGAGCTGTCGAGCGCGGCTAAGCTGCGGTAGACCCACTCGTTGACCTGGGTGTTCTTGACGCCTGCGGTCTGCATAAGGGCGCCTACCTCGCAGATTGCTGTGAGCAGATCGGCTTTGGGACCCGCGAGCTCGACCTCGATGCCGTGGTAGGCGGACACGCCGCGGTTCTCACTCACGTGGTCGATAAAGCCCTCGACGGTCTCAAGCTGCTGGGCGAGAGCTGCATCATCGTCAGCGTCCAGCGCGACGAGTGCGTTCGATACCGTGAGGGCGGGATGTCCGCAGGGGACAAAGCCCTCGATGACATCCATAGCTTCGGTAATGGTTGAGCCCAGGCCCACGAGGGCATTGACGAGTTGCTGCTTGGTATCCATAACGGTCCTTTCGACGGGTCAATTTTGCTTGGCGAAAATATACGTGACGCGTTCGGTGACAAAAGTGCGAAGTATGGTGCACATTATGGTCTTCACAGCTCGTGCATAGAGCAGCTGTCATCCTTTAGAACGTGGTAAGATAGCTATCCACGAGCGGGGCTCACCCGCGTGTTCCTTGAAAAGTCGACGGTTATCGGGTGTTTGCAGGCCCGACGCCATCCAGACTTTCCCAGCATTCGGGGGCGACTGGTTTCGACACGATAGCTCTGAGAGAGGAAGCAAGCCGAGGTCTCCTCGCCTCGTTAAACAGGGGTACCGTCAAATTGAATTGACAACAACTCTTCTTTTGAGCCTATGGCTCTCGCTGCTTAGTTTATAGCGGCGCGTCAACCCGGTGATTTCCCCGACACCGGCGCGACGTCATTTTAGGGGAATGCTCCTGCGCACGTAATCGGTATGGCGCAGGCTAAGACCGAACCGGTTAGGACGCCGCGAGCGTGTCGCTGCGCGCAAAGCGTCCGAGACAAAACCAGCGACTGAGCTTGGAGATGCCAATCAGGGGGCTTTCGTGGACCGGAGTTCGATTCTCCGCGCCTCCACCAATAGTTACAAGCAGGTAGAGAAGTGTCTCTACCTGCTTTTTTATTACATATAGATACCGCGGAGAATCGAACTCTGTGCAGGGCGCGGGCGTAAAGAAAACGCGTGAGCGTTTTTAGCCCGCGGGCGAGGGCGCCGGCAGGCGGCCGAAGCCGGAGCGGATTTGCGCAGCAAATACGCAGATTCTCCGCGCAAAGCTTCAACCCTATGCAGATGCGATGCCGATCGGACTGCAGCCTGCCATGCCCCGCATCAACGTCGCCCAAGGCGGAAAATCCATCCCAGAATTCCGGCTCAGACTGGGATGCGGTTTCCGGATGACGTTTCAAGCGGAAACTGCATCCCGGAATCGACGTTCGGAATGGGATTCATTTTCCGGAAGACGCCTCAAGCGGATAGTTCATCCTGGAATCCGCGCTCAGAACGGGTCGCGCTTTCCCAACGGCGGTCCAAGCGGAAAGCGCATCCCGTAATCCCGCCTCAAACTGGGACGCACTTTCCGCTTCACCTGCCGCCTCAAAAAACCTGCGCGCCCTCCATCCCAAAACTGGGTAGAAGAAAGTCAAAACGCAATCGCAGGAGGTCAATATGACTGCAGAAGATAAGGCAAAGAACGCCGGCAAGGTCGCGCTCGTCTTGGAGGGTGGCAGTTTTCGTGGGCAGTTTACCGCCGGCGTGCTCGACGTTCTCATGGAGGCCGGTGTCGAAATTCCGGCGGTGTACGGCGTCTCGGCCGGTGCGCTCAATGGCGTCAACTACAAGTCGCACCAGATCGGTCGCACCAACCGAGTCAATTTGACCTTCTGCAACGACAGCCGCTACATGGGCGCCGCGTCGTTTGCGTCCACGGGTTCCATCGTGGGTTACGACTTTATCTTCAACGACGTCCAGGACCGCCTGGATCCTTTTGATAACGAGACGTTCGACGCCAGCCCTATCGAGATGTACGCCGTCGCGACGGACATGCTGTTTGGAACCGCTGCCTACCTGCCGGTCAAAAGCGCCGTGCTCGACCTCGACGCCGTGCGCGCCTCGACGTCGCTGCCGCTGGTGACGCCGCCGGTCGAGATCGACGGGCACAAATACGTCGACGGCGGCGTAGCCGATTCGGTTCCTATCGAGCATGTGCTGGAGGAGGCCGGCTTCGAGCGCGCGGTTGTCATCGTCACCCAGGACCGCTCGTATGAGAAAAAGCCCTACGAGTTTTTGCCGGCGGCGCGTGCGCGCTATGCCGACTACCCCTATCTGCTCGAGGCTATCGAGACGCGCCACGACCGTTACAACATACAGCGCATGCACCTATGGAAGTATGAGCGCGAGGGCCGTGCGTTGGTCGTCGCTCCGCAAAAGCCGGTCGAGGTCGGCCATGTCGAGCACGATCCGGCAAAGCTTTTGGACCTGTATATCCAGGGCCGTCAGGAGGCAAAGCGCCTGCTCGCGGAAATCCAAGAGTTCGTTGAGCGCTAGCGACGGCGAACCCTCAAAAAATGACAACAGCTAAAGAGTTGGAAAAATCACGGCTCGTGGATGACATGTGCAGAAACTCTGGTCGGAGCCAAAATACCTGTTGACTCGTACGGCGAGCGGGGTAATATGGACGGGTTACTTGCAGAGCCCCGTGAATCTCTGTAACAACACGTACTGTACATGGAGGAGTCTAAGTGATTTCGAAATCGACTCACTACGCCAAGCAGGGCGAGGTCCAGCGCAACTGGGTTCTCGTCGACGCCGATGGTGCTGTCCTGGGCCGTCTTGCCACCCAGATCGCAATGATCCTGCGCGGTAAGAACAAGCCCCAGTTCACGCCCAACAGCGACTGCGGCGACTTCGTTGTCGTCATCAACGCCGATAAGGTCCAGCTTACCGGTAACAAGGCCGACACGAAGACCTATTATCGCCACAGCGGCTACAACGGCGGCCTCAAGGCTGAGAGCTTCCGCCAGGCTATGGAGAAGCACCCGGAGAAGGTCATCGAGCGCGCCGTTCGCGGTATGCTGCCCAAGACCACCCTCGGCCGTGCCCAGATGACCAAACTTAAGGTCTACGCTGGTGCCGAGCATCCGCACGCTGCCCAGAACCCCACGAAGATTGAGCTGGAGGCTTAAAGATGGCTGAGAACACCGTTGTCTACCAGGGTACCGGCCGTCGTAAGAACGCCGTCGCCCGCGTCCGTCTCGTCCCCGGCACCGGCAAGGTGACCATCAACAAGCGTGACGCCGAGCAGTATTTCGGCCGTCATCAGCTCGTTGAGAACGCCCTTGCTCCCTTCAAGGTGACCGACACCGCCGGTCAGTTCGACGTTATCGCTCTGTGCGATGGCGGCGGCATCTCCGGTCAGTCCGGCGCTCTGCGCCTGGGCATCGCTCGCGCTCTTCTGAACGCTGGCGACTACCGTGCTGACCTCAAGAAGGCCGGTTTCCTTACGCGCGATGCTCGCGTGGTCGAGCGCAAGAAGTACGGCCTCAAGAAGGCTCGCCGCGCTCCCCAGTTCTCCAAGCGCTAAGGTTTTATCTCCTTACGAGATACAATGTACAAGCGGGGCCTGCCGATTGCTCGGCGGGTCCCGCTTTTCTTTTTCGACTAGGGTGGGCGACTGCGTTTTGCCCACTTGGGAAGGAGCGATCCTATGCCCCAGAACATCTTCGGTACCGATGGCGTCCGCGGCGTCGCCAACGCCGACCTCTCGTGCGACCTCGCGTTTCGCCTTGGTCGTGCGGCGACCAAGTTCCTTGGTCCGGACATTTGCATCGGCCGTGACACGCGTCTTTCGGGCACCATGCTCGAGAGTGCTCTGACCGCCGGCATTATGGCCGAGGGCGGCCGACCGCACTGCTGCGGCGTTATCCCTACGCCGGCCGTGGCGCTGCTCACCGTCCAAAACGAGCTCGACGGCGGCATCGTCATCTCTGCTTCGCACAATCCGCCGGAGTTCAACGGCATCAAGTTCTTTAGCCGCAAGGGCATGAAGCTTCCCGATGCTGTCGAGGAAGAGATCAGCGCCTGGGTCATGTCCGAGGAGGCCATGGCTGCCGATACGCTGCCGACCGGTGCCGGCGTGGGTCACATCATCAAGATGAAGGACGCCCGCAAGGCATATGTCGATCATGCCATCAGCACGCTCGACGGCCTTAAGCTCGACGGCCTGGTTGTTGCCGTCGACTGCGGCCACGGCGCTTCTTGCCAGACCACGCCCGCCGCACTGCAGCGCCTGGGCGCCACGGTCCATGCCATCAACACCGATTACTGCGGCACCGACATTAACGTCGAGTGCGGCTCCACTCATCTTGAGCCCCTGCGCGAGCTCGTGCTGCGCACCCACGCCGACATCGGCCTGGCCCACGATGGCGACGCCGATCGCGTGCTGTTCGTGGACAGCGAGGGCAACGAAATCGATGGCGACTACATCCTGGCCATCTGCGGCTCCGACTTGGCCGCTCGCGGCAAGCTCGCCAACTCCGAGATCGTCTCGACCGTTATGTGCAACCTAGGCTTCTCCATCGCCATGAAGGAGCAGGGCTTCGAGATGGTCCAGACCGCCGTGGGCGACCGCTATGTTCTCGAGCGTATGCTCGAGGACGGTGCCGTCATCGGCGGCGAGCAGTCCGGCCACATCATCTTCCTGGAGCACAACACCACCGGCGACGGCTTGGTGACGGCCCTGCAGCTTCTGGCCGTGCTCAAGCGCACCGGCCGCACCCTCACCGACCTTGCCGGCATCATGAAGAAGTACCCGCAGGTACTTGTCAACGTACATTCCGACAATAAGGCCGGCCTGGACGATTGTCAGCCCATTTGGGACGCCGTCGCTGCCGCCGAGAAGGAGCTCAACGGTCGCGGCCGCATTCTGGTACGTCCGAGTGGCACCGAGCCGCTGGTCCGTGTGATGGCCGAGGCCGAGACGCACGAGTTGACCCAGCGTGTGGTTGACGACATCGTCGAGGTTGTCAAGCGCGAACTTCCCTAATGGTCAAAAACGGGTGCCAAGTGGTAAACTGTTAAAGTTATTTTGATTGATTGGTATGTCCGAGGGGGAGCATGTTCACTAAAGTCCTGAGGTCTTTTGGTATGCGTGGTCGAGTCCTTACGCTGGATGCTCCCATCTCGGGCGACGTCATTCCGTTATCCGAGGTCAAAGACCAGACGTTTGCTACCGGCCTTTTGGGCCAGGGCGTGGCGATTCAGCCTACCGGCACGCGTGTGATTGCGCCGGCAGACGCCAAGGTCGAGGCCATTTTTCCCACGGGTCACGCCGTTGCGCTCAACACGGTCGATGGTCTAGACGTGCTCATCCATGTTGGTTTGGACACTGTCCAGCTTGAGGGCAAGCATTTTAGCGTGCATGCACAGGTGGGTGATGTCGTCCATAAGGGCGACGTGCTTATCGAGTTCGATCGCGAGGCAATTGCTGCCGAGGGTTACGATGTGACGGTTCCCATCTTGGTGTGCAACTCTGTTGAGTTCTCGAGCATCAAGGGCTCCGTTGGCGAGCATGTCGAGGAGATGGACCAGCTCATCGTTGCTCGCGAGCGCTAGTCGCTCCGCTTGGCCTTTAGCCTACAATTCAATCACGTTTACGGAGGGCGCCCTTGAAAGAGGGCGCCCTCCGTGGCAAGATGGGGATTGTCCGAAGCTAAACAGCTTTGGGTCACCGTGGACGGGCAGGGGCCTCGACGCGGTTAGACACGAGACACATATATTACGCGACCTCGCCCTGGTGGCCGCACACGTTGGTTGCGGCCGACGCGGGCCGCGGGCAAGTGCTTGTAAGGGGAGCCTTGCCTCTCTTCTACGAGAAAGGATGCGTAATGAAGATCATTAAGGCTAAAGACTATGAGGATATGAGCCGCAAGGCCGCCAATATCATCTCGGCCCAGGTTATCCTCAAGCCCGATTGCGTGCTGGGTCTTGCCACCGGCTCCACCCCGATTGGCGCCTACAAGCAACTCGCCGCTTGGTACGAGAAGGGCGACGTCGACTTCGCCGAGGTTAGCACCTATAACCTGGACGAGTATCGTGGTCTTTCGCACGACGATCCCCAGAGCTATCACTACTTTATGCGCGAGAACTTCTTCGATCACATCAATATCGATCTGAACAACACGCACGTGCCCGATGGCTCCAACCCCGATGCCGCTGCTGCCTGCTCCGAGTACGACAAGATCGTCGCTGCCGCCGGTTACCCGGATCTGCAACTGCTCGGTATTGGTAATAACGGTCATATTGGCTTCAACGAGCCCGATGACCACTTCTCCAAGGGCACGCACTGCGTCGACCTGACCGAGAGCACCATTCAGGCCAACAGCCGCCTGTTCGACAGCATCGATGATGTGCCCCGTCAGGCTTACACCATGGGAACCCAGACCATCATGTATGCCCGCATGATCCTGGTTGTCGCCAACGGCGAGGCCAAGGCTCAGGCTGTGCACGATATGTGCTATGGCCCGGTTACGCCCGAGTGCCCCGCTTCGATTCTGCAGCTCCACACCAACTGCGTCGTCGTTGCTGACGAGGCCGCTCTTTCGCTCTGCGAGTAACGCGACCAAGCGATCTTACATAGCTTTTCAAAGGGCCCTCGCTTTGCGGGGGCCTTTTTAGTGGACATAGGCCGTGGCGCATGCATGACGGAAACCTTGCCGCATGCTTGACTGGAGGGTTTGAAATTTTGCAATTCATTCTATAGCAGATTCTATGCACATTTGCCACCATAGAGTCGCAGGCGGTAGCGAGGAGTAGGCGAGTTGCGCAACTCAAATAAAAACAGTCGACTGCGCTACACTGCAAATGGGATGGGACATGCTGGCAAGCGCATTGACCTGCGCAAAGACCTATTGGTCGAGGGATAAGTTACCATCGGGCCTCGCTGTACAAAAACTTGCCAAACACGTACCGGCAGACAGCCAAAAACTCTAAGTCACGCTATTCACGGGGTGGCTCATATGGTTCTGCAGCTACGGTGTCCATATGGTCGAGTTGAGGAGCAGGTATGGTAAATGATCTGGGCAATACGGACGGCCTCGAGTTGATGCCGACGGGCGGCGACTATATGGTGCGGCGCGATCGCTTGATGAACGAGCTCATCGTTAAGGGGCGCAAGGCAGGAATCGTTCTGCTTTACGCGCCCGACGGGTTTGGTAAGACGTCGGTATTGCTGCAATACGTGCAGGAGGTTAAATCGGACCCGACGCGAGGGCCGGTTCGGATTATCGAGGCAGACCGCGCGATTGGACGCGAGCTCTTTATGCAGCTCGAGGTTGTCGCCGATGAGCTTAAGGACAAACCCCATTCGCTCGTTGCGATCGACAACGTGCCCAATCTCGAGCAGCGCGAAACCGAGGACCTCATCGATCGAATCCGCAGTTTGCGTGCTACGGGGACGGGGGTCTTTATTGCCTGCCGCCCCTCCAACCGATTGCTTATCCACGGGCTGGGCGATTCTGTAAAAGTCAATGCGCAGATGCTCAAGGTGCACGCCTATGAGTATTCGTCATGGGCCACGGCGTTCTCTATCAGCACATCGCTCGATTTTTATCGGCTCACGCAAGGTGTGCCAGAGCTGGTATCTGCCTTGCAGACGGGGATGTATGGACAGGGCGATGTTGCCGGGTTGCTCGAAAACGAAATCGTCAACGTGTACGGTGCGGCGCTGGCCGATCTCGCATCGCTCGAGAACAACCTGTTGTTTACCGTTGCCTGCTTGATGGTATTGATGGGCGAGGGCCGCATTGCGGAGCTAGAGGCGTGCGGTGTGAGGCTTTCGATGGTCGACCAGTCTATCTTTGTGCGCGATTATCCGATTTTTGGCGTGGATCCGTCTGATCGCACCTTTAGGTGTTTGGGCGCTAAGGACAACGCGCGCCTGAGGCTGCGAAAGCTTGTTGCCGAGATCCGTCCCGAACTAGTATCGCGGGCTGCTCGCATTTTGATAAAGGCGGCCCGATGCGATTTGGCCATGGACCTGGCCGATGCGTTCTTGGACCGCCGTGTGGTGTTGGAGCTTGCCGGGCAGTATGGGGCCGATCTTGCCCTGACCGGGCATGGAGGGGACATTTGCCGTGCAGCATCGGCGATGATCAATGCGGAAAAGCAGGAGCAAGAGCCGACAGCCGCCGAGGCACTCGGCGTGTATCTGGCGGCTGTCAGCGTGTGCAATACAAAGCTGGCAAGGTATATGGCGTCCGTTATCGAACGTGCGGGTGACCAGGCGGCCCGCGAGGTCGACCCCGCTACCTGGAAAATAGCCCAGGCGCTTACTATCGCCTTTTACGGCGACAATGACCTGGGGCTTCCCGCCAACCCTGTTGTGCAAGAACAGACATCCTGCGAGGTGCTCGACATGCTGTCCGCGCATATCGAGGTCAAGCGCCACCTAACCGAGCGAGCGGAAGACGGCAATGTTCTCGCGAAGCTCAAGGCGTGCAAAGCTTATGATTGCGAGCTCGACATCGCGGGGATTCTCATACAGGCCGACCATATGCTGGTGGAGCTGTTCGACGGCTCGTTTGCTAAACCCGACGAGCGCGATGACAAGATGGCGCAGATACTCGAGGCGCTCGATATCCGCGGGCTTAAGGCGCCATCCATTTGGCTGCGTATGGTGCTGGCCGCGCGGCGCCTGCTCGCGGGCTTGCCCGTGATCGACGATGTGGCGTTTGGCGAGCTCGACCGCTTTGCGGTGCGTGTTCGTGACAATCAAATTCAGCTGTTTGGGTTATTGCTGGAGGGTTGGCAATCGCTGGCGGAGGGGCGGCCGGTCAACGCGAAGTTCCGCGCGGTTCAGGTGCTCAAGCTCGCCGACGAATCGATTGCGTACATGCGCGAAAACGCGTTGCTGCTGGAGCGCGTGGCGTACCTGCGCAATACATCGCTGGTATCGGTTCGCGAAGAGGCGGAGCTGCTCGACATTAGCAAGACGCAGGTCGGTGGCTCAGAAGCCTGGATCGTGGCGCTGCACCTGGCCGCTGCGGGCCGCGATAGCGATCTTGCCGCCTGGATGTCTATGAATCGCTCGGGGATTTTAGACCCATCGTATCGGCTATTTGCGCGTCTTGCGATGCACTGTCTGGGCGAGCCTGCCGTCAGGATTCGCAAGAAGCTTCCGGTGCGTGAGCTGTCGCGGTATTCACTACGCGATGATTTTGAGGGCGAAAGCGAGCACCTGTTCCAGGCGGGCGAGGTTGAGGCTGTCGATACGATCGGCCATATTGAGATGCGCATGTTTGGCACATTTCGCGCCGAGCGCGACGGCTTTCCCATCACGGATAAGATGTGGCGTCGCAAAAAGGCGGCAACACTTGCCGAGCGGCTCGCGTTGGGCATGGATGCCATGGTCGACCGCGAGACAATCGCCATGGAGTTGTGGCCCCATGCCGAGTTTAGCGCCGCGCGCAACAATCTGTATTCGACGGTATCGCGCTTGCGCTCGGCTTTGGGTCCAACGCCGGATGGCAAGTCGTGCGTGCTCATCCAAAACGAGTGCATTGGACTCAACGGCGACTACGTTAAGACCGATGTTAGGCTCTTTGAACAGCTGAGCCGCGAGATCTTGGGAAATCGCATGGGTGCGAGAGGGCCTCACCTGGTTGAGCTATGTCTTAAGGTTGAGCAGCTTTACACGGGCCCGCTGTATGTTCCCACCGGTTGCAATCCCACGTTCTTTACGCGCATGCGCCACATTATGCAATCCAAGTACATCGACTGCATGATTAGGGGGGCGAATGCCGCTCTCGAGGAGAATGACCTGCAATCGGCAATTTGGCTCGTGGAATCGGGGCTTCGCCAAGAGACTTCGCGCGAGGACATGGTTCGCTGCGCCATGCGCGTTTACGGCGCGGCGGGACGACGCCGCGATGTTGTCGAGTTATACAGCGGCCACATGCACCACCTGCGAGAGCAGGTACAGGGAGTGCCCGAGCCCGAGACAAGGCGTCTGTATGAGCGCTTGGTCGAAGGCAGACTCAAGCGCGTGCTTGTCGAGCGATAAAAAGCGGGCGCCCGAATCACTCGGACGCCCGCAGGCTTGCTCGGTATGACCAGTCGGTTTAGACGAGCTTGATCTTCTCAATGTCCTTGCGCGAGGACTCGCGATACAGCGAGAACTTGCGTCCGATAACCTGAACGACGTCGGCGTGGCAGCGCTCGGCGAGCTCCTCGGCGGCCTCACGGGCAGAAAGGCTGGAGCCGTCCAGCACGGAGCACTTAACGAGCTCGTGCTTCTCCAGGTAGGCGACCGTCTGCTCGACGGTACCCTCGTTGACATCGGACTTACCGATGATGATGGCGGGGTTGAGGTGATGGGCCATGCTGCGAAGCTGCTTGACCTGGGCTCCTGTCAGTGCCATGGGTTCTCGCTTTCTATGTATGGGGCGCCCCACAATGGGGCCTTAATCTACGTGAGCTGTCCCACGATAGCGCAGGAACGGCGTGGTGTGGAGCGCGTTTGCCCAGTTCGCAAAGAATGCGGATGCCGGGCGGGAATACGATGCAAGATTTAGATGGGCTACGGGCGGGGTACGGAGACCGGCTCCCAGGCGATAAACGCCCAACGGACCTTGCGGACGTGGTCGAGCATGTAGCGTCCCTGCGGTACGCCCTTGGATCCCGGCTCACCGGCATGGGGGTTCTCGATCATGTGGTGGGCGATATAGTCGCGCAGGCGGTCGATCTTGTCCTCGTTGCCATGCTCGAGCATGCGAGAAAAGTCCGCCACGCCCGCCTCGAGACTATCGAAGGTGTCGCGACGGGGCGATTCAAAATACGTGACCTGCGGCAGCGCACCCATCTGAATAAGGATGTTAAAGGCATACACAAAACCATTACTGCAGGTAACCGAGGCGCCGATGGCGTTCATCAGGTGCAGGTCATAACGCGGGCTGGAGTTGGCGACCATCGTGACAGCACAACGCCGACGAGCCGTTCGATCAAGCTTGGCAAGTGCCCCCTTCAGGTCGTTCGTAGTAACCGAGCGACTCGCAAAGGCAACATCAACAGCCTTGGCAACCGGCCCAACCAGATCCCAATCGTCATCCCAAGCAAGCTCAAGCGGTGTAATGCGCTCCTCGAGCCCATAGAACTCAATGCCGGCATCAAGCGTGCCCAACATTGCAGGGGAAAAGTCAGCAGCAATTACAGGATGCCCAGCCTGAGCAAGCGGAATAGCAATCGACCCAGCCCCACACCCCATATCCAGCACCGACTCGCCAGGCTCAAGCGCCAACAGCTTTATAAAATCCCGCGCATAAGGGGCAGTCTCCAGCGGACGAAAATGCCGAGCCCGCTTATCCCACTCAAAAGAATCATCAGTCCGATGTCGAGCGGCCTGCAGACGCATCCATTCGCCATTCCAATCAGCAGAAAGAAGCTCAGAGCGAGCATCCCCATCAACCACGGGCCAACCTCCTAGCAACAAAAAGCGACTCCTCCCAAAAGAAGAGCCGCAACCAGCATATATCAGAAAGAACCGATCCAACGCCAAACCGCCGTACCAGCCAAGTGGTGCAGGAGCGAAGCAACTGCAACCGGGATAGAACCCAACTGAGGTCCCGTTGTGCGGGAGCCCCGGGGAGGGCAAATATATAAGGTCGATCGCGAGTTCCGCACGAGCCGGAGAGCACTTAATGTGCTCTCCGTGCGAGTCAGGACTGTCCGAGCAGGCGACCTTATATATTTGCCCTCCCCGGGGCTCCTCGCCAATCCCCCTCAGCTAGTTCTTGAGCGAGTTCAGCGGCGCCGGGAAGCGTCCGCCACGGTGGGCAAGCACGGTGCCGGCGTTGGGGTTCACCGGCATGATGGGCGCACGGCCGAACAGGCCGCCGTACTCGACGCAGTCGCCCACGCCCTTGCCGATGGCGGGAATCACGCGCACGGCCGTGGTCTTATTGTTGATGACGCCGATGGCCATCTCGTCGGCGATAATGCCGGCGATGGTCTCGACCGGGGTGTCGCCGGGGATGGCGATCATGTCCAGGCCAACGGAGCACACGCAGGTCATGGCCTCGAGCTTCTCGAGCGAAAGTGCACCGGCCTCGACGGCGGCGATCATGCCGGCGTCCTCGGACACGGGGATAAAGGCACCCGAGAGACCGCCCACGCTGGAGCTGGCCATGACGCCGCCCTTCTTGACGGCATCGTTGAGCATGGCGAGCGCGCAGGTCGTGCCGGGACCACCGCAGGTGCCCACGCCGATGATCTCGAGGATGCGCGCGACGGAGTCGCCGATGGCGGGCGTGGGAGCCAGCGACAGGTCGACAATGCCCTTCTCGACACCCAGGCGATGGGCGGCCTCGCGGCTCATGAGCTCGCCGGCACGGGTGATCTTAAAGGCGGTCTGCTTAATCTTCTCGGCGACTTCCATCATCGATGCGGAATCGGGCAGCGTCTCCAGGGCTGCAGCCATAACGCCGGGACCCGAGACGCCTACGTTGATGACGGCGTCGGCCTCGCCACCGCCGTGGACGGCGCCCGCCATAAACGGGGAGTCCTCGACCATGTTGGCAAAGCAGACAAACTTGGAAGCGCCGACGGAATCCTCATCTGCCGTAAGCTTGGCGGCATCGATGATGGTCTGAGCCGCTATGAGCACGGCATCCATGTTGATACCGGCGCGCAGGCTGGCGACGTTGACGCTGGAGCAGACGCGGCTGGTGGTAGCGAGCGCCTGGGGGATGGACTGGATGACGCGGCGGTCGGCATCGCCGATGCCCTTCTGAACGAGCGCGGAGAAGCCGCCCAAGTAGTCGATGCCGAGCGTCTCGGCCGCACGGTCGAGGGCATGCGCGATGGGGGTGAGGTCCTCATCCTTGCAGCATGCGGCGATCTGCGCCACCGGGGTGACGGAAACGCGCTTGTTGACGATGGGGATACCGTACTCGCGCTCGAGGTTCTCGGCGGTCTCGACCAGATGCTCAGCTGTGTGCGTCACGTGGTCGTAGATCTTCGTGCACATGCGGTCGAGGTTCTCGTCACCGCAACCCATGAGCGAAATGCCCATGGTGATGGTCCTGATGTCGAGGTTCTGCTCCTCAACCATGCCGCGGGTTTCCGCGATTTCTGCGGGCGTGATCGCCATCCTTGCGCTCCTATCTGCCAAAACGAGCATAGTCTTATTTATTCTAACGTGCCGCACGTGCCAAGTGGCGCATGCGGCACGTTTTGGTGCGGGGTTGTTTCCGTTGTGTTACCGGCCAAAGACCTCTTCGGCGATGCGGGCGCTTTCGGCGGCGTCCTTGGCGTAGTAGTCCGCGCCGATCTGCTTGGCGTATTCGGGGGTGAGCACGGCGCCGCCTACGATGATCTTGACGTCTGGAACCTCGGCATGGAGCAACTTGATGGTCTCTTCCATGGCGACGACGGTGGTAGTCATAAGCGCCGAGAGGCCGACGAGCTTGATGTCACGCTCTCGTACGGTCTTGAGCACCTCTTGTGGGTCGACGTCGCGGCCTAGGTCAAAGACGGTGTAGCCGTAGTTATCGAGCAGCATCTTGACGATGTTCTTGCCGATGTCGTGGATATCGCCTTTGACGGTGGCCACGCAGATTTTGCCCTTGTCGGCAATCTCGCCGGCGGGCATCAGGCGCTTGATGGTGTCAAAGCCCACGCGCGCGGCCTCGGCCGAGGCCATAAGCTGCGGCAAGAAGAACTTTCCCTGGTCAAAGAGGACGCCAACCTCGTCGAGAGCGGGGATAAAGTGATTGTTGATGAGGTCCATGGCGTCGTGGTCTGCCAGCAGACGCTCGGTCTCGGCAGCGATCTCGCCTTTGCGGCCCGAGACGACCATGCGACGAATCGGGTCGTCATTGCCGTCGGGGGTGGTGGCGCTGGCAGCGGGCGCGGCGTCGGTCGATGCGGTCTGAGCCGCCGCCGGGTTGGCGGCAATCTTGTACGGGTCGGTCCAGCCGGCGTAGCGTTCGATGTATCCGGTCGAGCCCTCGTCCTCAACGCTCAAGACGCGATAGCTGTAGACGGTGTCCATAAAGCGCTTGGAACCCGGGTTCATGATGGGGGCGTCCAGACCTGCACCAAAGGCGGCGGCTAAAAAGACCGAGCCCAGCAGCGGCCGCGCGGGCAGACCAAAGCTGATGTTCGACACGCCGAGCGCGCATTTGACGCCCAGGCGCTCCTTGCACAGGGACATGGCATGCAGGATCTGCTCGGCCTGGCGTTGATTGGTCGAGGCGGTCATGACCAGGCAGTCGATGAGGATGCGGTCCGGGCCGATGCCGTAGCGGGCGGCCTCGGCCACGATGCGCTCGGCGATGGCGAAGCGAGCCTCGGCGGTATCGGGGATGCCGCCCTCGTCGAGCGTGAGGCCGACGACATTGGTGCCGTAGTGGGCGACCAGCGGGAAGATCTCGTTCATGATCTGCTGTTTGCCATTGACTGAGTTGATGATGGGCTTGCCGGCGTAGCGACGTACGGCGGCCTCGACGGCGGCGGGGTCGGTGGAGTCGATCTGCAGCGGCAGCAGCGTGGAGCCTTGGAGCTGCTCGGTCGCTTGCTGGATGACCTTGACCTCGTCGATCTCGGGTAGGCCCACGTTGACGTCCAGGATGTCGGCGCCCTGCTCTTGCTGGCTGATGCCCTGGCTCACGACGTAGTCCAGGTCGCCGTCGCGCAGGGCCTGCTGCAGGCGCTTTTTGCCGGTGGGATTGATGCGCTCGCCGATGACGGCGATCTTGTGGCCGTCGCAGGGAAGGTCCACCACGGTCTGGGCGCTCGTGACCGACATGCTGGGCTTGCGGTGACGCGGGCTGGGCGTGTGGTTGTCGATGAGGGCGCGCAAGGCGGCCATGTGCGCCGGCGTGGTGCCGCAGCAGCCGCCCACGACGCTCACGCCGTCGGCAATCATGCCGGCGACGGCCACGGCGTACTCGGGTGCCTGGATGTCAAAGACGGTATTGCCGTCATCGTCCACGCGGGGCAGTCCCGCATTGGCCTGCACCATAACGGGCTTGTCGGTAACGGTGAGCATGCGCGCAGCGAGCCCTCGGAGCTCGGCCGGTCCCTGGCTGCAGTTGATGCCCAGAACGTCGGCGCCGATAGCGTCGAGCGTGATAGCGGCGACCTCGGGGCTCGTTCCCAGGAAGGTACGGCCGTCTTCCTCGAAGGTCATGGTGGCAAAGACGGGCAGGTCGGAGTTCTCGCGGCAGGCGAGGACGGCTGCCTTGATCTCGGCCAGGTCGGTCATAGTCTCGATAATAAAGAGGTCCACGCCCGCATCGACGCCGGCACGCACTTCCTCGGCAAAGAGGTCATAAGCCTCGTCGAAGCTGAGGGTACCCAAAGGGCGAAGCAACGCGCCGATGGGACCGATGTCACCGGCGACGTAGCGGGCGCCGGCAGCGCGGGCACAGGCGACGGCCGCGGCAAAGACATCTGCCACGGTGGCGGCACCGTCGAGCTTGTGGGCGTTGGCGCCAAAGGTGTTGGCGGTGATCACGTCGCAGCCGGCCTCGACGTATTGGCGCTGAATATCGGTAATGACCTGGGGCTCCTCAAAGTTGAGCAGCTCGGGCAGAGCGCCGGCCTTCATGCCGGCCGCCTGCAGCATGGTGCCCATGCCGCCGTCGAACAGCAGGTGCCCCGTGCCCTCGATGGCGGCGCGCAGGCGATCGTCCTTAATGCGAAGGTCGTCGATCGTGCGCGTCTTGTATGCAGCGCCATTACGACGGGCAGCATCAACGGGCGCCGCCAGTGCGGCGCCGTCCAGATCGTGAGTGATAAGCGGAGTAAACATCAATGAGCTCCTAATGGCTGGAATAGCAGGTGGTGTGGGCGGCGCGGAAGCGGCAGTGCTCGCGCATGCGGCAGATATTGCAGGTGGGGCGGCTCTGGGCGTCGTGGACCTCGCCGTCAAACAGACCGATCACCGCGGTCACGCTCTTGGTGGGCATGAGCAGGCTGGTGGGTGTGACGGTAAGCCCGATGAGCCGCGTGGCGTTGAGTGCAGCCACGATTGAGCGCTGGGCCGTAAGCGGACAGTCGCCGTAGCCGGGGCTAAAGCGCCAGTTGCCAGCGAGTCCGTGTGCCGCGGCCGCAGCCTTGACTTGCTGGTCCATCTGCTCGACAGCGGCTTCTACATAGGCAGAGCATGCGGCGTCGAGCACGGCTCCCTCCAGGGGCTGCTGGGCTCCCGTGGTGCGCAGGCGACGCTCGGCGTCCATGCCGAGGGTGCATGCCATGAGCGCGGCAAAGTGGGCGTCTTTGAGATGGCGATAGATATCGCGACCACGCAGTTCAACGTTGGTGCCAACCAGACGGATACTGGGCTCTCCCTGCTCGTCCACGCCCGTGGCATCGACGGCAAACACGCGGCGCACGCCACGGGGCTCAATGTCCAGTTCCAGGCGCTCAACGACAAGCTCAATACGCTGCGACAGCTCGGGTTCAATCTGCTGGCCGCCGTAGCCCAGGTAGCGCAACATCTCGGCACGATCGACGCGGGGATGGTGGGCGGTATCGATACGATAAAGCGCCGGCGACGCAAGGTCGGCCGGCACTTCGGCAAAAGCTGTATCGATGTGCGGTTTTTCCATTACCCTAGGCGCTCCATAATGGTTGCGGCGATCGCAGGACGATTCATAGTGTACAGGTGCAGACCGGCGGCGCCGTGCTCCTTGAGGTCGCAAAGCTGACGGGCGGCATAATCTACACCGGCTGCCTGCAGGCTCTCGGGATCGTTCTCGTACTTGGCGAGAATCTTGATGACGGGGGAGGGCAGCGATGCGCCGCACATAAAGACCATGCGGCTGATCTGTGACTTGCCCATAAACGGCATGATGCCCGCGGTAATGGGCACGGTGATACCGGCCTTGTCGGCAAGCTCGCGAAAACGGTAGAAGCACTCGTTATCAAAGAAGAGCTGCGTCACAAAGAAGCTCGCGCCGGCGTCCTGTTTTTGCTTGAGGTGTTCGACCGAGACGTTGAGGTCCTCACAGGCAATGTGGCCCTCGGGGTAGGCTGCGGCGCCCACACAAAAGCCGGCGTCGACGAGCTCGGGGATGAGGTCGCGGGCGTAGGCGTAGTCCGAGGCGGGCTTGTCGTCCTCGGTCGCGCCAGCGGGAAGATCACCACGCAGGGCCAGGATGTTTTCAACGCCGGCGGTGCGATACTCGTCGATCTTGGCGGCGATATCGGCGTGCGAGCGGCCCACGCAGGTAAGGTGCGCCACCGAGGGTGTATCGAATTCGCTCGTAATCATATGCGCGATGGGGGCGGTGGTGGCACCGTTGCCCGAGCCGCCGGCCGAGCAGGTGACCGAGACAAAGCTCGGCGAAAGCTTGCACAGATTGCCAGCCACCTCGCGAGCCGTGTCGAGGGTAAGCTCGCCCTTGGGCGGGAACATCTCAAACGAAATGGGCGCGGTGCCCTGGGATGCTGCCTGCTTAAAAACCTCGTCGACGCGCATATCGTGCTCCTCTAGATACGTAATAGTGTGATGTGTTGTAAGGATTCTACAGCACCACTGTGTCACGGTGGAGTTTCACTCGCTATTTGGGGATACCAATCAAAGATGCCCTACTATCGGCATTTCCTATAACAGGGCGGTCAATCTAGGATGGGGCTATAAAGACTGGTATCTGATGCGAAATACCAGTTAATAGAGCCCCATCCCAAATTGACTACCCTTAAACCATGGGGAGAGGTCTGCAATTTATACAGTTGATTGGCTGTTGAGGGCGGCAACGCCGCCGCGATGCGGTAACCTCATTGATTGGTTTCGTGACAGCAACATAACGGTAATGTTGCGGAAACACGACGAGCCTAATCTATGACTCGTTCGTTAGTAATCAACACCGCTTCTCACGCGGTGCCGATACGAAGGGAGTTCCGTATGGCCGAACTTACTGACCGCTTCGGGACCATGGTGTTCTCTGAGGAAGTCATGAAGGACTACCTCCCCAAGGACATTTGGAAGCGCCTTGCTGCAACCCTCGAGGACGGTGAGCCGCTCGACCTGGATGTGGCCAACGCCGTTGCCCACGCCATGAAGGTCTGGGCCATCTCCAAGGGCGCGACGCACTACGCGCACTGGTTCCAGCCGCTTTCGGGCATTACTTCCGAGAAGCACGACAGCTTCCTCGAGCCCAACCACGACGGCACCGCCATTACCAAGTTTACGGGCAAGAACCTCATCCAGGGCGAGCCTGATGCCTCGAGCTTCCCCAACGGCGGCCTGCGTGCCACCTTCGAGGCCCGTGGTTACACCGCTTGGGATCCCACCAGCCCTGCCTTCATTAAGGACGATGTCCTGTGCATCCCCACGGCTTTCTGCTCCTACACGGGCGAGGCCCTGGACAAGAAGACCCCGCTGCTGCGCTCCATGACCGCGCTCTCGCGTGAGTCCAAGCGCGTTCTGGCGCTGTTTGGCAAGACCCCCAAGAAGGTCGTTCCTTCCGTGGGCGATGAGCAGGAGTACTTCCTGATCAAGAAGGACGCTTACCGCAAGCGCAGGGACCTGGTCATCACCGGTCGCACCCTCTTTGGTGCTGCTCCCTGCAAGGGCCAGGAGCTCGAGGAGCACTACTTTGGCGCTATCCGCCCCACCGTCTCGGCCTATATGAAGGACCTGGACGATGAGCTGTGGGCGCTCGGCATTCCCGCCAAGACCAAACACAACGAGGTCGCTCCCTGCCAGCATGAGCTCGCCCCTGTCTACGGCGAGGTCAACGAGGCCATCGACCAGAACCTGGTCATGATGGAGAAGATGAAGCTCATCGCCTCCCGCCACGACTTGGTCTGCCTGCTGCACGAGAAGCCCTTTGAGGGCATCAACGGTTCGGGCAAGCACAACAACTGGTCGCTTGGCACCGAGTCCGAGAACCTGCTCGACCCGGGCGACACCCCGCTCGACAACCTGCAGTTCATCGTCTTCCTCACCGCGGTGATCGAGGCCGTCGATAACTATCAGGAGCTCCTGCGTGCCTCCGTTGCCTCGGCCGGCAACGATCATCGTCTGGGCGCCAACGAGGCTCCTCCGGCGATTATGTCCATCTTCCTGGGCGACCAGCTTACCGAGGTTGTCGAGAAGATCATCGATGGCAAGGCTTCCGTCCATGCCACGCGCGGCGTGCTTGACTTGGGCGCCGATACCCTGCCCAAACTGATGCAGGACAACACCGACCGCAACCGCACCTCCCCGTTCGCCTTCACCGGCAACAAGTTCGAGTTCCGTGCCTGCGGCTCCGAGCAAAACGTTTCCGACTCCAACCTGGTGCTCGATGCTGCCGTGGCCAAGTCGCTCAAGTCTTTCGCCGACGCACTCGAGGGTACGCCCGAGGATAAGTTCCAGGACGCCGCGCTCGAGTACTGCAAGAAGGTGCTGACCGATCACCAGCGCATCCTGTTCTCCGGCGACGGTTACTCCGACGAGTGGCCCATCGAGGCCGAGAAGCGCGGCCTTGCCAACAACAAGACCACGGCCGACGCTCTTCCCGCCTTTGTTTCCGATAAGGCCATTGCGCTCTTTGAGGAGACGGGCGTCCTGACCAAGGCCGAGGCCCAGTGCCGCTATGACTGCAAGCTCGAGAAGTACAACAAGCTCATGAACATCGAGGCTACCACGATGGTTCGCGAGGCGCGTCGTACCTATCGCCCGGTCATTACCGCCTATGCCACCAAGGTCGCTAAGGGCCTTGAGACTATTCGTGCCGCCGGTGCTGAGGCCGCCATGCAGTGCGAGCAGAACACGCTCAACAAGCTCTGCAACGGTATCACCGCCATCAACGACTCCATCAAGGCGCTCGACGCCGTGCATCAGAAGGCCGAGGCTCTCGATGGCCAGGAGCAGGCCAACGTGTATGCACACGAGGTCGTTCCCGCTATGGATACGCTGCGCGCCGCCGTGGATGCCATGGAGGAGATCGTGGCCGCCGACTACTGGCCGGTTCCGACCTACGACGACATCCTGTTCTACGTGTAGAGCGTAACTGACATATCGTCACGGTATTGAGCCGGGGTCCGCATCGCGCGGGGCCCGGCTATTTGTTTGCGAAGGACGCTTTGGATCCCGCTTTGCAACTGATTCGCCCACGCAATAAGGGGTCGTGGGCAAAAAACGTCAAATATGAGTACTGTCACAAGCCCTGTAGCATTATCTTTTTGCAAAATATGCAGTGTTACGCAACATATGTCCAAGTACTTAGCTGATAAATGCCTGCAATTCCTCCGCCGTAGGACGCCTTGTGTCCAAATCGCCTTCTGATGGCATGAAATCGCTGTTACTAAATTGGTAACAGTACTCATATTTGCTATTTTTTGTCCACGGGCCCTTGGATGACAGTGTGATTTTATGCCTTCGGGGTTCGAATCCCGGCGTATGGGTAGCAAAAAGCCCGCTACCGAATTGGTAACGGGCTTCTCAGATTCTGTGGTGCCCCCAGCGGGATGTCCGCGTGCGGCTGGCGCCGCCCGCTTTCGCTGCGTCGCTCCGCTCCTTGCGTGCTGCGCTGGAAAACGCTTACGCGTTTCCTCAGCTCCGCACCCTGTCGGGTTCGAATCCCGGCGTTGGAGAAGAAAAAAGCCCGTCACCACAAGGGTAACGGGCTTTGCATTTCAAATGGTGCCCCCAGCGGGATTCGAACCCGCGATATCCACCTTGAAAGGGTGGCGTCCTTGGCCGCTAGACGATGGGGACAGCGGGAAAGAGTATAGCAGACTTTTTTGCCGGCGCGTATATCGTTGGCAAACTGGAAAACCACCACAAAGGTATCTGTCCCCTTTGTGGTGGTTGGGGCGTTAGGGGAGGAGCTTCATGGCGGCGTCGTGGGCGGCGTGCTCGTAGGTGTCGTCGAGGGGTTTGAGCGGCAGCAGAGCGTTGGCCTGTGCGTCGCCGCGGCGCTCGAGGGCGTGCGCGATGAGCCAGTCGGCGAGTTCGGGATTCTTGGGTAGCGCCGGGCCGTGCAGGTACGTGCCGATGACACCCTTGTAGGTGAGACCCTCAAATCCATCGTCGCCGTTGTTGCCGGTGCCCGTGACGACGGACGTTCCGAGCGGCGTGGCATCGGCGTCCAAAAGCGTGCGGCCACCGTGGTTCTCGAATCCCACAAAGGGCTCGGGTGCCAGGTCGGTCTTGACGGCGACGTTGCCGATCAGGCGGTCGGAGCCGCGTACGGTCTCGGCGGCAATGACGCCCAGGCCCTCTATGCGATTTTCGCCCATATAGTACGAACGGCCGAGCAGCTGATAGCTGCCGCAGATGGCGAGCAGCGAACCGCCGTCCTCAACATAGGCTGCGACCTTGTCTTTTTGGGCGAGAAGCTCGTGTGCCACGGCTAGCTGGTCGCGATCGGATCCGCCGCCCATCATGACGATATCGGCATCATGCAGATCGAGCACCTCGCCCATGCGGACCTCATCCACGCGAACGGGGATGCCGCGCCAGGCGCAGCGGCGCTCGAGGGCGATGACGTTGCCGCCGTCGCCATAGAGGTTGAGGGCATCGGGATACAGGTAGACGATGCGCAGCGGGCGCGAGAGCTCGACTGGCGCGATACCGACAGGAAGAGCGCTGCCGTCGGCACGGACTGCGGCGCGGGCAGCAACCGTGGCTGCATCGGCACCCTTCAGCCCGTCGAGTTCTTTGACCAGCGGCGGGAAGGCCGTGTAGTTGGCGACGGCGTAGAAGGTGTCATCGGCGGCCTCGTCTGCCATGGCGCCAATTGCCTGCGCGACGTCCGAGATAATCGCGGCATCGATGCCGGCGTACTTGAGGCGCACCTGCATGTCGTGCGCGCGCGTGCCGCCGGCAAAGGCGACAAGACCCGGCGTGTCGGCGATGCGCTCAAAGTCGACGTCGTAGATCCACGATACATCGTGGCCGTCGGCGTCGTTGTCGTTGAGGAAGAAAGCGCAGAGTCTGCCGCCTGCCGTCTTGATGGACTGGATCTGGCGATCGAAGCCTACGGGATTCTTGGCCAGGTTGGCCTCGACGGTTCGGCCGGCGATATTCCAACGGCCCATGCGACCACCTGCCGGCACGTAGGCGTCGAGCGTGGGCTGCAGGCGTGCGGTGTCCACGCCCAGCTCGTGGGCGGCGAAGAAGGCGGCGGCGACGTTATAGACCATGTACAGGCCGTTGTAGCGCGTGGCGATGTGCACGGCGGGCGCGTTGGCCTCGGGTCCAAAGGCCAGGTCAAAGCCGTAACCGTCGCAGCCGAGCTCCACGCTCGTCACGCGACGGACAAGCGCAGGACGGGCCCAACCGCACGAGGGGCAATGGTAGGCGCCGAGCTGGCCGTATTGCACATAGTCATACTCCAGCGGCGCGTTGCACTGCGAGCAAAAGCGCGAGTCGCTAATGCGGTCAGACTCGGTGTTGGTGGCGCCGTCGATGCCAAAGGCAATACTCGCGTTGGGAACGCGCGCGGCGATCGCGGCACACAGCGGATCGTCGGCGTTATAGATAAGCGTCGTTGTCGGCGAGAGCTCCAACGCGTGGGCGATGACCTCCTGGGTGTGATCGATCTCGCCGTAGCGGTCTAGCTGGTCGCGGAACAGGTTGAGCAGCACAAAGTACGTCGGCTTGAGCTTGGGCAGGACGCGCACGGTGTAGAGCTCATCGCATTCAAAAACACCCACGCGCTTGCCGCTGCCAGTGTGCTTAAGGCCACTGCGGGCTTCGAGCAGAGCACCCACCACACCGGGCTCCATATTGTTGCCGGCACGGTTGCACACCACGGTAGCGCCGCTGGCGGCAACGGCGTCGGCGATGAGGTTGGAGGTGGTGGTCTTGCCGTTGGTGCCGGTAATCACCACACTGCTGTCGACAAGGCCGGCGAGGTTGCTTAGCAGCTCGGGGTCGATCTTCATGGCGATACGGCCGGGGAGTACGCCGCCCTGGCGCTTAAGGACAGAGCGCAGCCCCCAGCGGGCGATATCGCTTGAGGTGCAGGCGAGAGATGAACGGAGGTTCATGAAGCCGTTCCTAACGTAGATGACATAGTCGGGGGAATCGCACCGCTAGAAACCGTAGCGGCGCGCAAAATCCTGGGCAAGCTGCGAAACGTCTTCGCAGGCATTGGCCCAGGGGGCAAAGTCGGGGGTGTCCGAGATAATACCGTCCGCCTCCCAAACGGCCTGGTGCGAAAGATCCCAGGGATCGTGTGGCTCGGGCCGGCAGGGAAGGTACGGTGTCTGGTACATGGGGTTCAGTAAGAAGAACGCACCGCCCTCGCAACGGTTGGCAAACTCACGCAGCGCGCGTGTCGCCGGGCGCATCTTGTTTGTTTTGAATAGCAGAATCGTGCGGGCGAGCAGGTACCAGGGAGAGTTCTCGAGCGCGTCAGCCCCGATCTCTTCCTCGAGCTGGTGGGCTAGGGCAAAAAAGCCGTCCTGGTCTTCCAGGCGAGCGAGGGCGAGCAACACGGTGCCTGCGGCTCGGGTGGGGTAGCCTTCTGCCTTAAGGACGCGGCGGGCGTAGTTGGCGGCAGCGCGGTAGCGGGCGCTCGCCATGCACAGCTGCGAGATGGCCTCGAGCGTGTGAAGCCACCCGATAAGAGCCGGCTCGCTCACGGTAAGGTCTGCTGCGGTGACACCATCGGCCAAAACATTATTGGCCCAGTAGTGCGGGGCTTCCATGTCGAACCCGGGCACGCTTTGCTGTAGGTAATCGGCCGTGGTCGCCTCGAGCTTCATCAGATCGCCCAGGCAGGCGTCGACGGGCGTGTCCGCCAAAATGATGGCGAGCAGCTGGGCATCGAGGACATGCGCATCGATACGGACGATCTTGAGCAGCTCATCACGCATATCGTCGAACAGGCGGTTGCGCGTCTGCTCAAACTCCTCGTCGCTGCCCATGTCTTCGATGCGATGGAGCTCGTCGAGCAGGTGGCGATGAACACCGGCATAGGACAGCAGCGCCTGGGCATGCTCGGACTGCGCGTACTTTTGGGGATTCGCACTCATGTCGTTATGGACAAGCTCGCGTGCTGCATCGGTGAGCTCGGGGTGCGACGCCAGATAGGTGCGCTCCAAATAGGCGGGGATGTAGACGCTCGGATCCATTAGAGGTCCCCTCCCTTAAATGGAAGCCCCTGCTCGGCTGCGCGCAGGATGCGCTCGTCGATCTGGGAACGCACGATGTCGTTGGTGGCGACCCAGGCGGCAAAGCTGGCGTTGTCGGGAGCGCCCAGGCCCTCCTGCAGTACCGGCGTCGCCTCGGACAGTGCAAGGACGAGCTCGTCGGTGGAGCCTGTGCCCACGTTGACGCGGGCATAGACGCCATCGGGAAACTCGGTTTGGAAGTAGAGTGCCTCGGCCGCGTGCGGGCACGAGCGTGCAAGGATGCGCAAGTAGTGCTCGGCACCCTCGTAGTCCAGCTCGCGCCAGGCTGCGCTCATCAGTGCGATGAGCGTCCACGGGTCCAAGTCGCGCTCCGCGTCCTTGGGACGACGACGCAGCGGCGTGTTGGCGAGATAGGGGACGGAGTGGGCAGAGCGAAAGCGCTTGAGCTCCTCGGCAGGGTATTCGAGCTTCGCCATGGCGAGCATCGCGGTGTGGCGGACGCCGGCCGGATCGTTGGGGGCAAAGTCGAGGCTGCGGTTTGCAGCTTCGAGCGACATGCGATAGCGTCCGCTAATGAGGGCGCGCGATGCAAGGGCGGCAAGCCAGCGCAGGTAGGGGCGGCGCATAAGGTCGCCCGCGGCCTCGCGCTCATAGGGGTCCTGCGCCGAGGCGATCTTGAACGCCAGGTCATGCTCGACTTCATCGCGCTTGGATACCAGGTACTGTACGTATTCCTCGTTGGAGTCGGCGGTGAGGGCCGTCAGCATGCGCTGGGCATCCCAGTTGGTCGGATCGAGCGCGGCGGCCTCGCGAAGCATGTTCTCGGCAGCGGCCTCTTCCTGCTCGGCTTGGGCATCGTCGGGGATAAAGGGAATGCGGTAGTCGACAGCCTCGACCACCTTGGCAATCAGATGTCCGGCGCGGTCGCGATCATGCACGATGAGCGGCGCGGGGTTGCGGGTGAATTGTTCCATCAGACGCTCTACGGCGGTGCCATCGGTGAGCGGGATATTGTCGCGGCGCAAGGCCTCAAGAACGAGGCGATGGCAATCCTCTTGAATGGGATCGAATGCCATGGGGCCTCCTTTGCTGCGGTTAGGGTTCAAATGTCTCTATATAAGGTTCTAGTTTACCCGCATGTGGCACACCGGGGGTGTCGCACTTGGACTTGCACCTTTGCACCACGAAGACGGATGTCGCACAAATGTCGGCACCTTGGACGACCGAGTGGTATCACGGTGCCGCAAACGGTCGATTTTTGGCGGCGAACGGGGCGCATTTTGGAGGGGCACAGTCCTGCCCAGGATATGTAGTCAACCTTGATAAAACGTTTGCCCAGCTTGGGAGTATGAATGCCGCACAAGGGTCTTCAGGGATAGAAAAAACGTTTCATCATTGTCGGCTTTAGGTGAATAACTGACCAACCAGAACGGTAAAATAGTGTTTGTCTGAGCATTGAGACGTTTAGACATCGCGCATTGTCATCGCCGGCAACGCGCAAAACGGTCCTAACGGAGCCAATCGGGTGCTCCGTTATATACGCAAGTCTAAGAGGGGCTTGTTTAGGAGGCACAGTATGGGACGTTTTACCAATCCTCGCGATCTGTACTTTGGTGAGGGCGCTCGCCACGAGGTGAAGAACCTCAAGGGCAAGAAGGCCATCATCGTTTCTGGCGGCAGCTCTATGCGCCGCGGCGGGTTCCTGCAGGACGTTGAGGCCGACCTCAAAGAAGGCGGCTTCGAGGTCAAGCTGTTCGAGGGCGTCGAGTCCGATCCGTCCATCGAGACGGTCATGAAGGGCGCCGAGGCCATGCGCGAGTTCGAGCCCGACTGGATTATCGCCATCGGCGGCGGCTCGCCCATCGATGCCGCTAAGGCCATGTGGGTCTTCTACGAGTATCCCGAGGAGTCCTTCGATAACATCATCCAGCCGTTCAGCTTCCCTGAGCTGCGTCAGAAGGCTCACTTCTGCGCCATCTCCTCTACCTCCGGTACCGCTACCGAGGTCACTGCCTTCTCCGTCATTACCGACTACGCCAAGGGCATCAAGTACCCGCTGGCCGACTTCAACATCACCCCTGATGTCGCCATCGTCGACCCCGAGCTCACCTACACCATGCCCGCCAAGCTGTGCGCTCATACCGGCATGGACGCTCTGACCCACTGCATGGAGGCCTACGTTTCCACCTGCGCTTCTATGTTCACCGACGCCAACGCTCTGCACGGCATCCGCGAGATCGTCGAGTGGCTGCCCAAGTCCTATGCTGGCGACCATGAGGCCCGTCAGCACATGCACGAGGCTCAGTGCATCGCCGGTATCGCCTTCTCCTCGGGCCTGCTCGGCATCGTCCACTCCATGGCTCACAAGACCGGTGCTGCCTTCGAGAACGGCCACATCATCCACGGTGCCGCTAACGCCATGTACCTGGGCAAGGTCATCCAGTGGAACTCCAAGGACCCGCGTGCTGCCGAGCGTTACGCTTACGTAGCCAAGGAGATCCTGCACCTTCCCGGCGAGACCAACGAGGAGCTCATCGCTGCGCTCGTCCAGAAGATTCGCGACCTCAACGACCAGCTCAACATTCCGCAGTCCATCAAGGATTACGCGAATGGTGGCGTGAAGGTCGACGCCGAGAACCCGCAGATGGTTTCCGAGGAGGAGTTCCTCGCGAAGCTCCCCGAGATCGCCGCGAACGCCGAGCAGGACGCCTGCACGCCGGAGAACCCGCGTGAGACCAAGGCTGCCGACTTCGAGAAGATCCTCAAGGCCTGCTACTACGACACCGACATCGATTTCTAATCGACTCTTGTTATCGTAACGAGGGGCTCCGCACGTATCTGTACGGAGCCCCTTTCTTTTTTATTTTAGAGAATGGGATAGTTATGGCTTCAATTTTCAATAGCCCCAGCAAGTACATCCAGGGCCCGGACGAGCTGGCCAAGCTCGGTTCCTATGTCGAGCCGCTCGGCGCTAAGGCCCTCGTCATCGTGACGCCTTCGGGCAAGAAGCGCGTCGGTGCCAAGATTGAGGGCGGTTTTGCTGAGGCTAAGGCCGAGCTGCTGTTTGAGGACTTTAACGGCGAGTGCTCCAAGGGCGAGGTCGATCGCCTGGTTGCGCTCGCTCGCGACAACGGTTGCGACATCATCGTCGGCGTCGGTGGCGGCAAGATCCTCGACACCGCGAAGGCCGTCGCCTATTACCTGGAGTCCCCGGTTATCATTTGTCCCACCATTGCTTCGACCGATGCCCCGTGTTCGGCGCTTTCGGTGCTCTATACCGATGACGGTCAGTTCGACAAGTACCTCTTCCTGAAGGCAAACCCCAATATCGTCCTTATGGATACGACGGTTATCGCGGCGAGCCCGGTGCGCCTGACGGTTTCCGGTATGGGCGATGCGCTCGCAACCTATTTCGAGGCTCAGGCGACGCACGATGCCGACGGCGGCACCTGCGCTGGCGGCAAGGGCGGCATGGCCGGCCTGGCGCTCGCCAAGCTCTGCTACGAGACGCTTATGGCCGATGGCGTCAAGGCCAAGGTCGCGCTGGAGAAGGGTGCGCTCACGCCTGCCGTCGAGCACATCATCGAGGCCAACACGCTGCTTTCGGGCATTGGCTTTGAGAGCTCGGGCCTTGCTGCTGCTCATGCCATCCACAATGGTCTGACGATGCTGCCCGAGTGCCACGGCATGTATCACGGCGAGAAGGTCGCCTTTGGCACCATCGTCCAGCTGGTACTCGAGAATGCCCCGACCGAGAAGCTCGAGGAAGTCTTGGGCTTCTGCATTGAGCTGGGCCTGCCGGTCACGATGAAGGAACTTGGCGTTGCCGAGCTTACGCGCGAGCAGGCCATGATTGTTGCCGAGGCTGCCTGCGCGCCCGATGACACCATGTGCAACATGCCGTTTGAGGTGACTCCCGAGATGGTCGCAAACGCCATCCTGGGTGCCGACGCGCTGGGCCACTACTATCTCATGGATGAGTAAATCAAGCTAAGGAAGGGGCAAAGCCAGCAGATGGCTTTGCCCCTTTTTGCTATGGTGCAAAGTGGCCTGTCTCCAATGCACAAGTTGGTGCAGGGGGCAGGTTACTTTGTACCAATCGTTGTTTGATGAAGGGCGGATTCTCGTATGGCGCTTCCCATGGTTTATGGCGGTCCCGGCCGGTATGTTCAGGGGCCGGGCGAACTTTCGCGTCAGGGCAGGTATTTGTCATGGTTGGGCTGCGCTGCTTATGTCTTGTTTGACCAGGGCACCGAGGATCGGCTGTGCAAGCAGATCGTCGATGGATTTCTGGACGAAGATCTAAGTGAGCCGTTCTTTAAGATTTATGACGGTCCGTGTACGGAAGACGCCGTTGTCGAAATGGCTAAGGAAGCCCGGGCCGAGTATTGCGACATGGTGGTGGGCATTGGCGGCGGCAAGATACTCGATATTGCCAAGGCCGTTGCGTTTTATGCCGAGGTGCCGTTGTGCGTATGCCCCACGGCGGCTTCGATGGACGGTCCGTGCAGCGCGATTTCGGTGCTGTATCACGAGGATGGGTCGTTCGACCACTACCTGATGCTCGAGAAGAATCCAGACCTGGTCGTGGTCGATACCAACGTGGTCGCGGCAGCCCCACTGCGTATGACGGTCGCTGGCATGGGCGACGCACTGGCAACGTACTTCGAGGCGCGTTCGTGCGCCGCGGCGCACGGTGCCAACGAGCACGGTGGCGCGCCGGGGCACTTGGCCTTGGTTGCGGCTCGTGCCTGCTATGACACACTCATGGAGTGCGGCGTCGCTGCCAAGCGCGATCTCAAAAAGGGCCGTACATCGCCGGCAGTTGAGCGCCTGATCGAGTGCAATATTCTGCTCTCGGGTGTTGGCTTTGAGAGTGGCGGTTTGGCGTTGGCGCATGCGATCGCCAACGGCCTGACGATTTTGCCCGAGTGCAAGGCCATGCACGGCGAGGCCGTAGCGTTTGGTCTGATGGTTCAGCTTCGTCTGGAGCGTGCACCCGAGCTTGATCGGGTGCTCGAGTTTTGCCAACGCGTCGGTCTGCCGACGACGCTCGAGGAGCTGGGCCTTGGCGAGATTTCCGATGCCGATCTGCAGAGTGTTGCAAATGCGGTCTTTAGAAACGGGCGTAATATGGCCAACGAGCAGGCCAAGGTGACCAAACAAAAGCTCGTGCAGCTCATGTGCGAGGCATAGTTTGGCTCTTGATTGACCTTGTGCAATCGAGTCGGCGATAGGCCATGGGCTATTTGCCGCAAAGATGCTCCGCGTGTAATTTGCCCGAGGCGGGTGCTGATGGCGTATCATTTATCGTTGCTTGTTTGCACTGCTCAGGGAGGGGCCGCGCATGGCGCAGGAACACGATCTGTTTGATGACATTATCGAGATCAGCAAGGGTTTCGACTTTCTTAAAAACCCGCTTGGCGGTGTGACCGATGCACTCGATCCGTCGGCGCCGCAGTGGAATCCTGCCGACTATAAGGAGCGTCCGCGCGGCAACACCATTCCGTGCTTGACCTGTAAAAACGAGAAGAGCGGTTGTACCGCGTGCATGGACGTGTGCCCGGTCAATGCCATCGAGGTCGAGGAAGATGCCATTGAGATTCTCGACTCCTGTCGCAAGTGCGGCCTGTGCGCCGCTGCCTGTCCGACCGAGGCGATCATCTCGCCGCGCCTGGCGCCCAAAAACCTCTATGACGAGATTGTTTCTGCTGCCACAAGCCACGAGACCGCCTACGTCACCTGCACGCGCGCCCTTAAGCGCATGCCGCGCGAAAACGAGGTCGTCGTCGCCTGCGTGGGCGATATTACGGCCGAGACCTGGTTCTCGGTGCTGGCCGACTATCCCAACGTGAGCGTCTACCTGCCGTTGGGCGTGTGCGATAAATGCCGCAACACCGGCGGTGAGGACATTCTGGGCGAGGCGATTGCGAAGGCCGAGGAGTGGTCTGGCACGGGTATGGGCCTTGAGGTCGACCCCAAGAGCCTCAAGTGCCATAAGCTTCGCGAGTACGAGCGCAAGGAGTACATGGAAAAGATCGCCCGCACGACGGGCCTGACGGTGACCAAGCTCAACCCGGCGACGGCGGCGCTGGCCTCGGTGACGCAAAAGCTCAAAGCCCATCGCCATCAGATTACCCAGCTGGAGCGCACGCTCAGCACCATGTGCGGCACCACGACGACCAAGCGTCGCCGTTCGCTCACGCACGGGCGACAGCTGGTGCTCTCGACACTGCAGAACCATCCCGAGCTTGCCCAGAACATGCAGGTGAGCACGCCGGAGTGCGATTTTGACAAGTGCACGTCGTGCGGCGAGTGCGTCAATGCGTGCCCCACATCTGCCTGCGACCTGGTGGGAAGCGGCCGCTTTGCGTTGGAGTCCACGTATTGTTTAGGCTGCGGCGCCTGTGTCAAGGTTTGTCCCGAACATGCGCTCAAGCTTGTTGAGCACGATGCGTCCAACTTGGTCGTCGTCGACCCCGAGGCCGAGGAAAAGGCCGCTCAGAAGGCAAAGGCTCATGAAGAAGCTGAGAAGGTCAAGGCTGAGGCAAAGGAAAAGCTCAACAAGATGCTCGACCAAGTGGAAAAGCTCGCGGACTAGCTAAAAGAGCGTAAATGATGGCCGGTGGGACAGGTACTGCCCCACCGGCCAAAGAAGTTGCGGTGGAATAGTTCCTGTTTTGCCCTTAAGCTGGCCATTCTAGGAACTATCCCACCGCAACTAATAGATGGTTAGCTCATACTGCTCTGATGGGTCTCGCTGCCGTTATTGCGGCGGGTGACCGTTTCGTGGAGTAAAAAGAAGCTGGGAACCTGCTTTGTCTCGGTGTATTCCATAAGGATGCCGTCGGCGTTGTAGGTCTGTCCGCGTACAACGGCGAGTGCGTTAAAGTCGTCGAGATCGAGCACGCGTGCATCCTCGGGCGTGGGATGCTCAATCGTTACATCGCGTTTGCCCGTGGCAATCTTAATGCCAAGGCCTTCTTCGAGGTAACGATAGATCGAGTCGTTGACAATCTCGGGCGTCAGCCCCGGTACCTGTGAGCTTAGGTAATAGGAGTCGTCGGAGCACACGGCTTGTCCGTCTGCATAACGGATGCGTTTGGCGCGTGTGAGCTCACAGCCTTCGGGAAACCCGGTAATCTTGGAGAGCGCCTTGCTGCAGATGAGGAGCTCAAAGACGGTGGTGACAGTCTTGAGCTCAAAGCCTCGGTTGACCGCGATTTCCTTAAAGGTCTCGAGTCCGCCGCCACCACGACTCTTCTCGTCACTGATGTTGCGAATGACGCGCATGCCTTTGCCTTGCTGGGGGAGCACGTAACCATCTGCCGCAAGCATCGAGATGGCGCGACGGACCGTCATGCGCGAACAGTCAAACAGCTGCGTGAGCTCAGTCTCCGAAGGCAGATAGCTCTGATAGGCGTATGTGCCGTCGTCAATCGACTGCTTCACGTTGTCATAAATAGTTTGGAAGATGGCTCGCGCCATGACGGTCTCCTAGAGCTGGGTGCGTGAACGACGGATGAGGGCCGTCCGCGCAGGTGTCAATCGATTTACTTGCTGGGGTCGATTATATATTTACCCATGGCACGCAGAGCTGGGTCTGACAGGATGGCGCCGAGTTCGTCGAGGGAAGCCACCTTGGCGACCATCGAGGATACGTCGAGCCTGCCAGAGTCGATGAGCTCGAGCGCGCGACGCTGCGTATAAGGGTTGATGTAGGACGAGGTGAGCACAAGCTCCTTCTGGAAGACCTCGAAGGGCTTGACGGTGATTGTCTCATCGGGCTTGGTGAGGCCGAACATCATGACCGTAGCCTTGTGGCCGGCGATCTGGATGGCCTGCTCGATGGTGACGGGCTTGCCAACACACTCGATAACGACATCGACGTTGCCGACGCCCTCCTGCTCCAGGCGGGCCGGGACGTCCTCGTGGATGGAATCAATTGCCAGATCGGCGCCGAGTTTGAGCGCAACCTCGCGCTTGCCCTCGACGGGCTCGAGCAAGACGACCTTGGTGGCGCCGGCGTTTTTGGCAAGCTGCATCATGAGCAGACCGATCATGCCACCGCCGATAACGACAACTGTGCTGCCGGGCTTGATGTTGCACATATCGATGCCGTGCAGGCAGCAGGCGACGGGCTCGGTCATAGCACCCTGCTCAAAGCTGGTGTGATCGCCCAACTTGTAGACTTGCTGCATATCGACGGAGCAGTACTCGGCAAAGCCGCCGTTAACGGTGGTCCCGTAACCGGTCATATGCTCGCAGTAGTGGTTGATTCCGTCGCGGCAGGGTTCGCAGCAGCCGCAGGGATGGTTTGGGTCGATGCACACGCGATCGCCCGGTTTAAAGCCAGCGACATCGCTGCCCACGGCCTCGACAACGCCCGCAAACTCATGACCAAGGATCGTGGGCGGGGTAACGTCCGCTGCGCCCTTGTCGCCTTCATAGATATGAACGTCGGTACCGCAGACGCCGCAAGCCTTGACGTTGATCAGAACGTCGCGCCTGCCCACGGCCGGCTTTGCCGATTCCTCGACTCTGAGGTCGTGCTTTCCATAGAAGACCGCGCTTTTCATGGTGACTCCTTAACGTGGCGGTGAATGTTGTAATGAAGTATAGGCGTGTATGCAGATATAGACAAGCATATCTAGACAAGTAGAAAAGAATTATGAATTGTGGCCATCAGCTATATCAGCTTTAGCAGGTGAAATACTGGACATATACCGTTTACGGCTAATAATCAACCGTTTACCGACCGTAGTATTGATGCTAACTTGTCTAGATAAGTGATATGATAAAAATAGAAGCGCAAGAAGTCGGGGACACGGGCCCACCCGTCCTATTGCACGAGGTACACGCAAACGGCGCGTCTGCGGTCTCGAGTGAAGCCAAAACCGCAGCCGCTCCGAATGAAGAGAGGGGGATTCCCCGTCATGATGCAAAAGATACAACGTTTCGGCGGTGCAATGTACACGCCTGCAATTCTTTTCGCATTTTCCGGAATCGTCGTCGGCCTGGGTACGTTGTTTACCACCGAGGCGATCTTTGGCGAGATGGCCACTGCGGGCCATCTTTGGTTTGATTGCTGGAATGTGCTGCTCCAGGGTGGTTGGACGCTCTTTAACCAGATGCCTTTGCTGTTTTGCGTAGCGTTGCCAATCTCGCTCGCGAACAAGCAGAACGCTCGCTGCTGCATGGAGGCTTTGGCCATCTACCTTACCTTCAACTACTTTGTAAGCACAATCTTGGGGCAGTGGGGCCCTGTCTTTGGGGTCGACTACTCTGTCGAGGCGGGCAGCGGTACTGGTCTTGCCACTATCGCAAGCATCAAAACGCTTGATATGGGCATCATGGGCGCGCTTATCATTTCAGGTATCGCCATGATGCTTCACAACAAGTACTTCGACACCGAACTTCCTGAGTGGTTGGGCGTGTTCTCGGGCTCCGTGTTCATCTATATGATCGGTTTCTTCGTTATGGTTCCGGTCGCTCTTATCGCCTGCCTGGTGTGGCCGCATGTCCAGGCTGCTATCTCCGCCTTCCAGGGATTCATCCTTTCCGCCGGTACGTTCGGCGTGGGCGTCTTTGCTTTCTTCGAGCGCGTGCTGATCCCTACAGGCCTGCACCACTTTATCTATACGCCGTTCTATTACGACAACGCGGCGGTCAACGGTGGCATCTTTGCTGCTTGGGCCAACATCCTGCCCCAACTGGCTGCCGATCCGAGCATTGCTCTTAAGGATGCCGCACCCTGGGCTGCCTATACCTGCCCTGGTTGGACTAAGGTCTTCGGCTCGCTCGGCGTCGCCATTGCGTTTTATATGACCGCCAAACCCGAGCGCAAGCAGCGCGTCAAGGCTCTGCTCATTCCCGTCACCCTTACCGCTATGCTTTGCGGTATTACCGAGCCGCTTGACTTCACCTTCCTGTTCATTGCGCCCGGCCTGTTCGTCGTCCACTGCGTGCTCGGAGCGCTCGGCTGCATGGCTCAAAACCTCCTTGGCGTCGTGGGCATCTTCGACGGCGGAATCATCTCGATGCTCTCGTGGGACTGGCTGCCCCTTTGGGCCGCACACGGTCTGCAGTACGCCATCTCCATCCTTGTCGGTCTGTGCTTTACCGCTCTTTGGGTCGTGGTCTTCCGTTTCTTGATCATCAAGTTCGACTTTAAGACCCCCGGTCGCGAGGATGACGATGTTGAGGTCGAGCTCAAGTCCAAGGCCGACTACAAGCAAAAGCAGAGCGGTGCTGCTGCTAGCAAATCGGTCGCCCAGAGTAAGGATGACGAGCGCTTGGTGCTTGCCGAGAACATCCTCGATCTACTCGGTGGCACGGACAACGTCATCGATGTAACTAACTGCGCTACCCGTCTGCGCGTTAACGTCAAGGACAAGGGCGCCGTTGCACCCGAGGCTTCCTTCAAGGCAATCGGTACGCATGGCTTGGTGGTCCAAGGCCAGTCAATCCAGGTCATCATCGGCCTTACCGTCCCGCAGGTTCGCGAGAAGTTCGAGAGTCTTCTGTAAACCATCGTCCATCGAAACAATCGGCCTTGCAGAGCCGGTATGCACCGCAAGGCCGATTCTAGAGATAAAAAACTCCGCTTCTAGGTAACAATTCCAAACCGTGCAGGCCGCGTACGGGGATGGATTGAGCAAGCGGCCAGAATGAGGAGGACATCATGTCCAAGAAAAACTATGCCGTGACCATTGCCGGCGGTGGCTCTACCTTCACCCCGGGCATCGCTCTGATGCTGCTTGAGGAGCGCGACCGCTTCCCGGTCAACAAGGTGACCTTCTACGACAACAACGCCGAGCGCCAGGAGACCGTGGCCAAGGCCTGCGAGATCTACTTCCACGAGAACGCCCCCGAGGTTGAGTTTAGCTACACCACCGACCCCGAGACCGCATTCACCGGGACTGACTTCGTCCTTGCTCACATCCGCGTCGGCCTGTACGCCATGCGTGAGCTCGACGAGAAGATTCCTCTCAAGTACGGCTGCGTTGGCCAAGAGACCTGCGGTGCCGGCGGTATCGCCTACGGCATGCGCTCCATCGGCGGCGTTATCGAGATCCTCGACTACATGGAGAAGTACAGCCCCAACGCCTGGATGCTCAACTACTCCAACCCCGCGGCCATCGTCGCCGAGGCTTGCCGCGTGCTGCGCCCCAACAGCCGCATCATCAACATCTGCGACATGCCGATCGACCTCATGGATAAGATGAGCCGTATGTGCGGCATCAAGGATCGTCGCGAGCTGCAGTATAGCTACTACGGCCTCAACCACTTTGGTTGGTGGAGCAAGATCTACGACAAGGACGGCAACGACCTCATGCCGCAGATTAAGGAGCACATGGCTAAGAACGGCTACCTGGACGGCATCGAGCACGAGGCCGGCAAGGAGCAGCATGTCGAGGAGAGCTGGATTCACACCTTCGGCAAGGCCAAGGATGTCTATGCTGTCGATCCCGAGACGATTCCCAATACCTACCTCAAGTATTACCTGTACCCGGACTATGTCGTCGAGACGTCTGACCCCAACTACACTCGCGCCAATGAGGTTATGGACGGCCGCGAGAAGAAGGTCTTTGGCGCTTGCCGCGACATCATCGCCAAGGGTACGGCTAAAGACGGCGGCTTTGAGCCAGATGTACATGCCAACTACATCGTCGACCTTGCCTGCGCACTGGCCGAGAACACGCTCGAGCGCTTCCTGCTGATCGTCCCCAACGATGGCGCTGTGCCCAACTTCGACCCGACGGCCATGGTCGAGGTGCCTTGCATCGTCGGTTCCAACGGCTTTGAGAAGATCTGCCAGGGCCCGATTCCGCAGTTCCAGAAGGGCCTGATGGAGCAGCAGGTTTCCGTCGAGAAGCTCGTTGTCCAGGCTTGGGTCGAGGGCAGCTACCAGAAGCTCTGGCAGGCACTCACGCTCTCCAAGACCATTCCTTCGGCGAGCGTTGCTAAGCAGATCCTGGACGAGCTCATCGAGGCCAACAAGGATTTCTGGCCCGAGCTTAAGTAAGGACTGCAGTCTCGAACTCTCACTCATCTCTGCTTCATTTGCGCCGCCGTGGCGTCCGGGTTCGCCTGGATGCTGCGGCGGCGCTATACTTATGCAGTTTGAAGTACCTGTATCAAAAGGAGCTGTCGTGTCCCTTTCCATCGGTATCGTGGGCCTGCCCAACGTGGGCAAGTCGACGCTGTTCACCGCGCTTACCAAAAAGACCGGCCTTGCCGCCAACTACCCGTTCGCCACGATCGACCCCAACGTGGGTATCGTCGATGTGCCCGATAGCCGCCTGCAAAAGCTCGCCGACATCGTCAACCCGGGTCGCATTGTGCCGGCTACGGTCGAGTTCGTCGACATCGCAGGTCTGGTGAAGGGCGCTAACGAGGGCGAGGGTCTGGGCAACCAGTTCTTGGCAAACATCCGCGAGACCGACGCCATCTGCGAGGTCGTGCGCTACTTTAAGGACCCCAACGTCATGCGTGAGGTGGGCCGCACCGGCGAGTTCGTCGATCCCGCCGGCGATGCCGACACCATCATGACCGAGCTCATCCTGGCCGACATGGGCACGCTCGAGAAGCAGCTGCCCAAGCTCGAGAAGGAGGCCAAGCGCGACAAGGAGCTCATGCCCAAGTTTGAGGTCGCCAAGCGTCTGCTTGCCTGGCTCAACGAGGGCAAGCGCGCCGCATCCATGGAGATGACTGACGAGGAGCGCGCCGCCGCCAAGGGCCTGTTCCTGCTCACCATGAAGCCCATCCTGTATGTGGCCAACGTGGACGAGGATATGCTCAACGAGGACCTGGCGCCCATCGATGGCGTCAAGCCGCTGCCGATCTGCGCCAAGATTGAGGCCGAGCTTTCCGAGCTCGATCCCGAGGACGCTGCCGACTACCTGGAGAGCCTGGGCCTGGAGCAGCCCGGCCTGGACGTGCTCGCGCAGGCCGCCTACAAGCTGCTTGGCCTGCAGTCGTTCTTTACGGCTGGTGAGATGGAGGTTAAGGCCTGGACGGTTCGTCAGGGCGCAACCGCTCCGCAGGCCGCCGGCGTCATCCACACCGACTTTGAGCGCGGCTTTATTAAGGCCGAGGTCATTGGCTACGACGATTACATCGAGCTCGGTGGCGAGCAGGGCGCCAAGGCCGCCGGCAAGCTGCGTATCGAGGGCAAGGACTATGTCATGGCCGATGGCGACGTCGTGCACTTCCGCTTTAACGTGTAAGGACGACGCATATGTTTAAATATGGCAAAAAAGCTGGCTACATGGGTATTGCGCTGCTCGTACTTGCGGTGATTCCGCTGGTGGTCGCAGCGTGTGTTATCCCCAACATTGGTCCCGAGGTGGCAACAAAGTTTAATGCCGCCGGCGAGGCGACGCGCTGGGGCAAGAGCTACGAGCTGCTGGCACTGCCGGTGCTCAACTTGCTGCTGAGCGTGGCGACGTACTTTACGGCGGGACGCCAGGCAAAGAACAATGATGACTCCGCCGCCATGGCGCGCATCGTGTGCGAGCGCTACCTGCGTAACGGTTGCATCACGGGTGTGTTCCTCAACGTAATCAACGTCTACTTTATGTATTCGGCGATTACCGGTATGGGCTTTGGCCTGGGCTTTTAGCTTGCGCCTTTAGGTAACGAGCCTGCAAGCATATTCGATGGCTGCTGCGAGGCCGCCGCTCGATCGTGGTTGAAAGACCACATCGGCGGCGGCCTCGTTTTCGTATCCGGCACCGCGAAGGGCGAGCGCGATGCCGGCTTCCAAGAGAAGGGGCAGACCGCGCTGGCTGGTTGCAATTACTGCGGCCTGGTCAAGGGTGCAGCTGTGCATCTGGCATTGAGCGGCGAGCTCGCCTCTCGCCGGGTCGGGGAGCAGTGTGGTCGCAACACGGCTCGATAGCAGTGTAAAGGCCGTGCGCTCATCTGGGGAAAGGTTTTCGGCCTCAACGACGACAATCTTGGGCCGCACACCGTCTGCGCAACGTGATTTCTGACGCATGCAAATCGAGCAAGCCGACATAGAAAACTCCTGTATATTCGGCAAAACGTAAACTATAGTTTACGTTTATGTTCGGCTCCATTTCAAACTCGGCTGCATGGACGAACGTGCGAAACAGATTCTTGGCAGGCGGGTCGAAGAGACACGCAGAGACCTTGGTATCTCCAAGGTTGATTTTTGTGTGGCGACAGGAATCAGCCGACCCTACCTCGACCGAATCGAAGATGGGACGGCAAATTTCACGCTCAAGGTTCTATTTAAGATCGCGCCCGCACTCGGCATGACGGTGTCAGAGCTTCTCGAGGGTATCGAGTAGCCTTTTTTGCTTGATTTGCCGTTTGTTGAACGGGTCCCCCCGACGGCGGCGTGCAAAAACGCGAGTATTCAGCATTTCCTCAATAATTTGACGGCAGCCGGGGCCACAAATACGACGCGTAGTGTTTTGGATTATCCACAAAATTCAATAATATGAGGAATAACAAGCGCGCGGAACGAGTCTTTCGAGTCGAAAGGCAATTTACAGCCAGCGGTTTTAACGTTCCCGGAAGGGGCGGATGCTGAAAACTCCGCTTTTTGCACGTTCCGAGGGGTACCACGTGCCCTACAAGGCCCAAAGAGGCGGATTTTGTTTTAGCTACGCCATCGGGATGCGGTCGTGGTTGACTTGGCTGTAGAACAGGCGCTGAATCTCTGACGCATCACGTGACTGGCCGAGTGCCCACATGGTTTTGGCCACGAGCGTCTCGGTGGTCATGTCGTCGCCGCGCAAAATACCCGGATGATCGGCGTAAGCTCGGCCGACCTCATAAACACCCAGATCAAGGCCCTCTTCGGGAACCTGCGTGGTCATAACGACAGTGCGACCCGAATCGACCCAGCGAAAAATCGCCTCCTGGAATGACTCGCCGGACTCACCAAACTCGGGGATACCGCCAATGCCAAAGGTCTCCAGGATTACAGCATCGTAGCTATCGGCAAGGGCGTCCAGGATACCCGGGTTCACGCCGGGTGTCAGCTTAAGGACAAACACGCGCGGGTCGATACTGTCGTAGAAACGGACTGGGCTCTCATTCTGGTGGGTGCCGTGAAGCCCGTTGCGCACGATGCGGTCGTTGCGGATATAGGCGATGGGCGGATAGTTGACGCTAATGAACGCGTTAAAGCTCATGGTGCGCTGTTTGCGGGCGCGCGTGCCGGCAATGGCGACGCCGCCAAACACGATCGAGACGTCGTGTGAATGCTCGTCGAGCGCATAGAGCAGGCTCTGGTACAGGTTGAGCTTGGCATCGGTAAAGGGATTGCCCATGGGCTTTTGCGACCCGGTGAGCACGATGGGCTTGGGGCTGTCCTGAATCAGGTAGGAAAGCGCTGCCGCGGTGTAGCTCATGGTGTCGGTGCCGTGCAGAATCACGAAACCGTCGTGGTCGGCATAACCTTCGACAATGACGTCGCGGATGCGCATCCAGTCGCTCGGGCGCATATTGGTACTGTCGATGTTCATGGGCTGCACGACGTCGAGCTCGCAGAGGCCCGAGATCTCGGGGACGCTCTGGGCGAGCTCCTCACCGGTCAGGGCGGGGGAGAGGCCGTTGCCGTCCTCGGTCGATGCGATGGTGCCGCCCGTGGCGATGAGAAGGATGCGCTTCATGCTGGTATTCCTATCGTATTTGCCGCCGCAGAGGCGGAGTCGTTCGGCAGTATTGTGGCACAGGGCGTCCAATGTTCAAACGTATTACATCATCTGTAACGTTTGGTAACACTTCAATCGCTGGCAAATAGGGGCTCAGGTCGTGCGTTTGCCGTGCGCTGATGGCTGCGAGGGACGAGAAACCCCATATAACGTGTACACTATGAAAGCTATTTTCGTTTATTCGCGCGGGCGGGCACCGGCTCCCCGCCAACAAGAGGGGGATACCATGGATCAAAATGCTTCCGCAAAGGTCCTCGTACTCGACTTTGGTGCGCAGTACGGTCAGCTCATTGCCCGTCGCGTCCGCGACCTCAACGTGTATTCCGAGATCGTTCCCTGCGACATCTCGGCCGACGAGATTCGCGAGATGAACGCCTCTGCGCTCATCCTTTCCGGCGGCCCGGCTTCTGTGTATGCCGAGGACGCTCCGTCCATCGATCCTGCAATCTTTGACCTGGGCCTTCCCGTCCTGGGCTTTTGCTACGGCCATCAGATCACGGCCGTGACGCTCGGCGGCAAGGTCGGCCACTCCGAGGTGGGCGAGTACGGTCGCGCCACCATCACGCGCACGGCTGGCGCCAAGCTCTTTAACTCCACGCCCATGGAGCAGACCGTGTGGATGAGCCACCGCGACGCCGTGTCCGAGGTGCCCGAGGGCTTTACCGTTACCGCCAGCACCGACGTGTGCCCGGTTGCCGCCATGGAGTGCCCCGAGCGCAAGATTTTCACCACGCAGTTCCACCCCGAGGTCAAGCACTCCGAGTACGGTCAGCAGCTGCTGAGCAACTTCCTGTTTGAGATCTGCGGCCTGGAGCCCAACTGGAGCATGGACAACCTGGTCGAGACCATGACGGCCGAGTTCCGCGAGAAGGTCGGCGACGACCGCGTGATTCTGGCCCTGTCCGGCGGCGTCGACTCCTCCGTCGTGGCAGCTCTTGGCGCTCGCGCCGTGGGCAAGCAGATGACATGCGTGTTCATCAACCACGGCCTGCTGCGCAAGGGTGAGCCCGAGCAGGTGGAGGAGGTCTTCACCAAGCAGTTTGACGTCGACTTTATCCACGTTCACGCCGAGGACCGTTATGCCGAGCTTCTGGCCGGCGTGACCGAGCCCGAGGAGAAGCGCCGCATCATCGGTACGCAGTTCTGGAAAGAGTTCTTTGCCGTGGCGCAGCAGCTCGAGACCGATGGCAAGCCGGTCAAGTACCTGGCTCAGGGCACCATCTACCCCGACATCATCGAGTCCGGCGCTCGCAAGACGGGCGGCAAGACGGCCACCATCAAGAGCCACCACAACCTGATCCCGTTCCCCGAGGGCGTACACTTCGACCTCATTGAGCCGCTCGACCACTTCTTTAAGGACGAGGTCCGCGCGCTTGGTCTGGCGCTCGGTCTGCCGGGTCACATCGTGTTCCGTCAGCCTTTCCCGGGCCCGGGTCTGGCCATCCGCATCATCGGCGCGGTCGATAAGGAGAAGCTCGAGATCCTCAAGAATGCCGACGCTATCGTGCGCGAGGAGCTCGATGCCTACAATCAGCGTCTGTTTGAGCAGACCGGCGAGCGCAACTCCGAGCACAGCTGCTGGCAGTATTTCGCGGTCCTGCCCGACATCAAGTCCGTCGGCGTCATGGGTGACGAGCGCACCTACCAGCGCCCAATTATCCTGCGCGCCGTCGAGTCCAGCGATGCCATGACCGCCGACTGGGCCAAACTGCCCTACGACGTGCTGGCCCGCATCTCGGGCCGCATCGTGGCCGAGGTTCCCGGTGCCAACCGCGTGTGCTACGACATTACGTCCAAGCCGCCTGCGACCATCGAGTGGGAGTAGGCTGACAGGGTTTTGACCTGCTCTTTTGAGTATTGCACTGTGCTCCTGAGTTTCGTTTCGTACGAGAGTTACGGCAAAGCCGCCAGCGACGGCGGTGAGTAAAAACGATAATCTGGCCTCCGTTCCCGCGTTGGGACGGAGGCTTTTTCTTTGCCGTTTTACTCCCTTTCACCTGCGATTTCGCCATTTACTCCCCGTATTTCAAGATGACAAAGTACGGGTGGTATTCGGAAGAACGAGAGTAAGGATTTATCCCAAGTGAGTGGGCACGCGGTTCTCCATGCTATTTGGGACTAATAACCGCTAGAACATAAAGAGAGTGCTGGATGCGGGCCTTCAATTCGTCCCCGCGCTCTCTGGTCCTATCGTGCCGTCATCAAGCACCTTATTTACTCTGTGAAATATAATTCTGGATGCAAAAGGATATCCGCACGGAGGTTTCCAGCATGTCCAAGCTCAACATCGACCAGAAAACGATCAAGCTGCTCCTTACAGATAAGCATTCGGACTTCCTCATCCCAGATTACCAGCGACCTTACGCCTGGGGCGAAGACGAGTGTGCAACGCTATGGGACGATCTCTTCACCTTCGCGTTTCCCAACGACGACTGCGACGCCTTCGAAAGCACTAGTGATGAATACTTCCTCGGCCCCATTGTTACTTTCAAGAACGACGCAGGCCAGCTTGAAATAATCGATGGCCAGCAGAGACTTACAACCATCATGTTGCTGCTTAGGGCGTTTTACGACAAGTTCGCAAACATGAAGGACAAGCAATCAATTAAAGTGCGTGACTCGATTGCTGGCTGCGTCTGGAAGACCGATGAGTTCGACGACCCCGACATGAATGCACTGAAAATCGATTCAGAGGTGGCGAGCGATTCCGACAAAGATGAGTTTCTAGATATATTGCGCCACGGCTCCGTGGGCCCCATGGCCCACAGCGCCTATTCACGCAATTACGCCTTCTTCTCTAAAAGAATGGCCGAAATGGCAAGCGAGTGGCCAAGCTACATCGCCCTATTTGCCGCTCGCATTCTCAATAACGTAATCTTGCTTCCCATCGAAGCGGAATCCCAGGACACCGCGCTCAGAATCTTCTCGACTTTGAACGACCGTGGACTCCCGTTGGCAGACGCTGACATCTTTAAGAGCCAGTTCTACAAGCACTTCTCCATCGAGGGTCGCAAAGACGAGTTCGTTGCGCGTTGGAAAGTGCTTGAGGAAACAGCCAACCTCATTTTCAAACCAACCTCGGGCACGCCGCTCGACGAGCTTTTCACCCGCTATATGTATTATCGCCGTGCAAAGAAGGGCATCCGCGACACGACAACCAAAAGTCTACGCGACTTCTACAGCGACAGCTCGTACGAAATCCTACGCGAGGACGCGACGCTCGACGATTTGGAGTCTCTGCTCGATTTTTGGAAACGGGTTGATGCGCAGGAGGGCTTTTCCGAGCGTGTAGCACGCCGTCTATTCGTTCTCAATTATGCACCCAACGGCATGTGGGTTTATCTGTTGAGTACCTGGTTCCTGGCAAAGCGCAATACCAAAGGCGAGCTAGACGACAAAGAGCTCTACGATTTCCTTTGCTACATCACTGGATTCATCTACGCCTACTCACTTGAGCGTCCCGGCGTAAACGCCCTGCGCGGTCCCGTCTATCCCGCACTCATAGATATCGTAGAAGGTCGCAAGGTCGACTTTTCAGCCCATCTGTTCGACCGTGAAACAATTACGGGACGCTTCAGAAGCTATCAGTTCACCAACCAGCGTCGCTTCACACGATCGATGCTTGTTTGGTGGGCCTATTCAGATCCTAAGCAACCTCTCATGGACTTGGACACAACGCTCGAGATTGAACACATCTATGCAAGAAAGCGTAACGAGGTGCACCCGCTATCCAATCGCTCAAATCTTGAAGCACTAGGAAACAAGGCGATGTTGGAGAAGCGCGTAAATATTCGCGCCTCAGATTACCAACTGACGGATAAACGCAAGTATTATGAGGGCTATGTGAACGATAAGGGCGTTGAGGTGTCGGGGACCGCTGTTCGCGAACTCGTGGAAATTGCGCGATGCGGCGACTTCGCCGAGAGCGACATCGAAATGCGCACCGAGCGGATCATCACTACTTTTGTCGAGTGGCTTGGCAAGTTGGGCCTACTAAGGGAGTAAAACTTGATTCATCTTCGCTTATCGGTCTTGGACCCGGAAAAGCTCGTTGCTTTTGCTCAGTAGACGGACGTTGCCGTCTACTGCGGTTGCGTGCCAAACGTTGGTGTCAGCACCCCGGAAAAAGGGTGTGGCCACCGCCTAGAATCTTCAGTTACCACGCTGAGACGATAGGAGATGACCACATGGACACAATGTAGCGCACGAGGCGCCCTCGACGCCATTGCTTGCGTTTCGCCATCGCTGCTCGAAGCGTGCCACTTGGGACTCCTGGCCGGAGGAGAGATGGCCGTTCCCTATGAGATTACGGAACCACCTATATCCGCTTGCTGCGGGCTTGCTTGAGCCAGTTCCTCTTGAAAGAGCCGATACCACCGAAGAACTTGTTGTACGTCTCACCGTTCTCCTTGGCCTCGTACTTGACCAAGGCAAGTTCGATAGTGCAGAGGTAATCCGCCACTTGCTCGAGGCGGTAGTCGGTCATCGAGGTTTTACGGCGTCGGACGACCCCTTTTGAGAGGACCTTGCCCACCGAGCGGTCGAGCGCCTGCTTGACAATGTCCTGACCGTTGTCGTAATAGACCTTCACATCGTCGAAGGACTGGAAGAAGCCCAGGTGTTCAATCATGGCGGAGGAGATGTCGCGCCCCATGCGCTCCATTAGCCTTGCCGGGTCTTCGAACTGGCTGCGGCGGTAGACGAACGTGATATAGGAAATGGGAAGTTTGCGGACGAACGAGGAGAAGTAGGCGAGCATCACCTTGCGCTGCTCGATGTTAAGAAACTCATAATCCTTGTGCCCGTTCATGAGAGACTCGGAGTGAAACGGAATGTTAGGGAGATCGGCCCAGGCAAGTTTGGCCTCATAGCCCGTGACCGCCTCGGCGATGCTGTCTGCCTGGTCGTGAAAGACGAGCGTGAGCAGGTAGTAGCGAGCTTTGCCGCCGCGGTCGCCGCTCTCGTCGACGAAGATGCTGAGTTCCTTGGCCAATGGGGACTCCTAATGGAATGAATAAAAAAATAGCCGGGGGACTCCCCCGGCACTTGGAGGTAGCTTAATAAGCCACCAATAACCTTATAGCATGCTCTGACGGTGAGTGCAAGGGGGCGAGCCGGTACATTGCGTCGCGGCTGATGCGCAGCATCGCGCACGCCTCGTCGGCGCCGAATATCGCGTTGGTCGATGTGATGAGCCTCACCTGGCTCCTGCTAATGCTCTTGGTCATGGTCGTCCTCGAGCTCCTTTCGTCTCGAGGCTCCCTCGCGTGCCCGGCCGCGGGCGGCTCCCGGGGCGGTCGCCGCCGTCATTTCCTGCCGCTCCTCGACTCGATGTAGGCGTCCACTGACGCCCTCGACACCAGGAGCTTCCTTCCGAGCCTGTACGAGTCGATCTCTCCCGACCAGATGAGGTCGTACGCCTTGTTTCGGCTCGCCCTCATGTACTCCTGCATCTCGATCACCGTCATCCATTCGTCCCGATCTCGGCTTCCCTCGGGCGCGGCGCATTCGGCTGTGCGTGCCATGGTTCCTCCAATCTTCCCGTGCGGCACCGCGCGAGGACACCGCACGACACCGTGTGCCTTTTCGTCTGCACGACGATTGAACCGCCTGATGGCGATTGGTGAGCACGGCAGGAGCGGAGACGGGTCGAAGTGGGTCGAGCTGGTCGTGCCTTCACGAAACGGCCATGAGCCGCGTGCCTTAGCTCGCAGCTAAGTCCCTGAAAAGTAAAAGGCACCCATGCGGGCGCCTGCCTAGTAGCTGGAGTTGTTCGGTTGTGGTCGGAATGCTCGTCTTCCGCGGTGCTGTCGTCCGGGGTCCGGCATCTGTCGTTCGCCTCTTCTGTCGTGTTTGATGTTGCGTGTTCTGCGAGCGACCTTGTGCAGGTTCTTCAACCCGTTGCCCCAGGTGCACCCGGATAAATGGTACCCATCCGTTGGGACACGACCTGCTGTGGTTGTCATTTCGGACGAATGGGAGCAGACGAACGGCGCGAGGATGCGAGCCGAATTCGAGTTAGTCAATATTGGCTTTTGAATCGGACCGATTGGGATTGCCTCATTGCCGGCAGCTCTTCGAGTCCAATCGTGAAATAGCTGCATCCAGTGCGGCTTTGTAGCCCTCTGATGCTGCTTCGTAATCTTGGATATAGGATTCTAGGTCGGAGGCGACGGCATTCGGGAAGCTCTCGACCCACCGTTTCCCCTTAGGCTTCGCCAGCCTCACCGCGCCGTCCATCCCGAATAGCCACCTGTAAAAGGTCGGAGACGGCATCGCGCTGACGCAGGCGTAGCCGATGACGTTTCTTTCGTCGCTCTCGTCGATGTGACAGAATTTGAGGTCGTGGCCGAACCTTTCGTAAACGTACTTGGCATGAGTGCCGGATACTTCCAGGAACAGCTTTCTGGCGGTGCCCGAGCCGAACATGTCGACCCGCTGGCGCGTGTCCGCGACCACGCGCGTCCTCAGCGCCTCTACCTTATCCCGATCCGACACCGGTTTTCCGGTGACAACCGGGTCCGCGATATCGTCTAGTCGGTAGAAGTAGGGACTGGGGGAACCGCCTTCGTCGATATGCATGCTCTCGAGATAGTAGCGGCCGAAGCTGAACACGATCGCCACCGGGTCCTCCTCGTACGGCCCAATCTTTACGGTCGATCCGTTCATCAGGTGAACCTGCTTCTTGAAGGCGAGCCTTTCGTTCATGCGGATCGCTCGGGATGCGGCATGGAGGACGTTGAAAATCGCGTCGGTGTCCCTGCCGGCCTTGCGGTCGACGAACACGGTCTCCACGCTTTCGTCGACGTCATAGTCGGAGGAGAATGCGAGCACCTTCGAGGAGATCTTGTCCTTCCGCCCCTCGCCGATGAAGGAGCTCGTCCCCAGCACGTCCGAGATGAGGATCGCCTCCTCGGATGACAGGGGTTTGTTTACGGCCCTGAACCCGACGTTCTCGCCGTGGCCAGGTATCGCCATGCGGATTCCCATGGGCATGCTTTCGCTTATCTGGTGCAGGTCCTTGAGAATGGCGTTCTCCGACGTCGGCCTCTCGGAGCAGATGCCTATGACGCGCGCGATTTCCGATGCGGATATGCCCGTCCTCTCATCGGTGAAGCGGACGAGGAGGTCGAGGACGGACAGGATCCTGCTTCTCGATGTGCCGCTCGCCGCGAATCCGGCTTCCTTTAACTCGGAGATCTCCTCCTCGGTGAATGTCCTAGACATTGCAGGTCCTCCATAAACAGCTTTATTGCCTATGAAATTGTAGGCAATCCAAACCAGTCAGAGGAGACGAAATTCCGATGGCGGTTGAAAATAAGGGTCGAAGCAATGGAAGAGAGAGTAGGGAGCCAACTATGAACGACGCCGGACGGGCGGTGAACGCCCCGACGATTTCGTCAGCCGATGCCGTAGCGGAGGCGGCGTGCGATAACGGAAGGAGGATCCTCGGCTTTTCGCCGGAGCAGCTGATCGCCGCTTGCGGTCTGGCCTTGATGGGCATCGCTGTTTTAGTCGGGTCGAACTACAGCCTCTCTATCGCCAAAGGTGATTTCAGGCTTGATCTGCGCCCTGCGTGCTAGGCGATGCGCCCACGCGGAAGCAACAACCGCTGTTGTGGGACGCGGCGTCGTCGACGCGTGACGCGCCCCAAGGAATTAACTCTCGATTCGAATGATAGGAGACGATATGGAATGCAATGATTTCCCCGAAGTTGGCACCAGGTTGACGTACGGGGAGGCGATCCCCGTTTACGATCGCTTCGAGCGGTCGATGCTCGAGAAGGCGTACGGGGCCGGGCTCCTGCCCGCGGCGGGGCTGTACGACCTGCTCTGGCAGCTTGAGTCGCTCGCGCAGAAGTTCGGAATCGAGGGCAAGGGGGGCCTTCTCAAGGCTCAAGAAGGAGATTCGGTCGTTTTCGAGCGAGAGGACCGCTCTGGCGAACGGGGTGAACGGCGAGAGGTTCTACCTTTTGCAGAACCAATCGGCGCTCAAGCAGCATGATGAGACTCATCTTTTCAAGGTCGGAATCGACGGAAACAAGCTTGCTGATGACCTCGACGAAGCTCTCGAGCTGCTTTCGAAAGAGGCCTCAAAGAGCGACGAGTACGGCGATACGTATTCGCGCGACTGGATGGAGCGAGCTTCCGACAAGCAAGAAAAAGACCCTTTCTTGAAATGGGCCGGAATCGGGTTTTGCGCGATGATGGTCTGCCTCGGAATCTCGATGCTCGTCCATTCGGTCTTCCAGATCGGCTTCTGCTCCAAGTGGTTTCTCTGATGCGGAAGCTGGCAACTAGGACGACCGTCGTTCAGGTCATCAACTCATAGACGCGTCAACGTGGGGCTTCTCGTTTCGTCGATAGATGACGGAGATGTTTGACCTGCGAATTTGCCACCAGCGTGCAAGCCACGGCGCTGCCTCACCTGCGGTTACGGACTGGTGGCTTGCGCCCGGGAAGGCATGAACCCTACGGACATTCCTCGCGCTCCCGCCCTTAAAACCGGCCACGATGGTCTTTAGGGCGGGAGCGCGAGGTCCACGCCCTGGGTTCGAAGTCACTCTGCGCTCGTGTCCCCAAGGTAATTTCCGTCTCTGTAGATGACCTTTTGAGGCCCCATGAGCTTCAGCCCCTCACCGCAGATAATCAGCATCCCTTGTTCAACCAATGAGGGAAGACGGTCAGTTGGGTACGAGATATCGTAACGCTTATGCGATCCGATTCTCTTGAAGTACACACCCGAGAACGATTGGGCTTTTCCATATCGGTCGGGATCGGATTCTTCGTCGTCGGGGCAAGCAAACAAGGCGGCCTCGGGGGAATCGTCGCCATCGAGATAAAAAACGGGAAACTCAAGAGGATTGCCTTTAGGAACGGCCGCCGATGCCACGTAGTTGCAGAGCTTCCACTCCTCGCTTTTCTGCACGCAATCGCTTTCGATGCCGAGGAGGCTTCGCATTTCAGTATCGATGCTGTAAGAACCTAGGACTAAGTAGAAAGCCAAGAGGACTGACGACCGGGCGCTTTCCATCTCGGTCCAATCGTAGAGATTGTCTTTGTGAGCAATGCCGTTCCTCATCGTTCGAGCGCTTTGGAGTGCGCGAATTATCGACTCGTACGTATCCTCGCTTATCGCCGTATCGAGAAGGTCTTCATTGCGGCTGTACAGCTGCTGCTTCTCGCAAACATAGTCGCCGAAGAACCTTGTGAGCCTACCGAGGTCTAAGACATATTCGAAACCATCCGTGAAAAGCTCATCGTTGATTTCGATTTCTCCGTCCTTGACTTCTATGTGTCGCGATTTGTCGGGAACGCCATCTCTTTTCGCAGGCAGGTAGTAAGGGTTTTCTCCGAGCTTTTTGCCGTAGTAAATACGCCTACTCTTCGATTTCGAAGTCTTATGTATGGCGTAAAGAAATCTGTACAGGAATTGTTCGAGCGATTTGAAGTACTCCAACGCGATGGGGGCGAAATCTATGCATCCTGCATGCGTTAAAGAATCCCTTAGCCATTCTGCGGTCTGGAAGCTTACTGCGAAATCCGTGTCACCGGTCAACGCCGAGTATCTGCCGTCTACGACAAAGCTCTTGTCTATGGCCATTCTCTGTTCGGACCCCAATTCCACGTCTGGTTTGTAGCCGATCAGACGGTCTCGGATGTCTCTCCTGAAATGGCCCATGCGCAAATGGTTAAGCGATTTGGTTATGCTCAAGCCATAGTAGGAACGCGCTTTCTGCCTAAGCTCAACCACAGCCTCCTCGAATTTGTCGAACTCCTCTTGTGGAAAGAACAGGCGGAAGAACTCTTTAACCGAGATGTAGGGCGTAGCGTCCTTCACCGACTCGTAATTGAGAACCTCCCTCTTCGCTCCGTCCATAACCAAAGAGACGTAGGTGATTTTCGATACCCCAAAGTTTTCCCTCAGCGAATCCTCAAGCTCTTTCGGGAGACTCTGGTCTAATCCAGGTTCCTTGAATACAAAAACGCTCGGGGAGCCATCGACATCCACCTTGATTATGCGGACCACCCTCTTGCTCGCTTTGAGGACGGTCGGCCCGGCTAGGCCGTCTTTTGGGAGATATTGGTAAGCATCGCTTCTGCGAACGCGGGCACGTAGTGTTATGTATCCATATTCTGTAAGAAGCATGGAAATCGACTCGCAAATCAGTCGATACATGCACTCATTGGCTCTGTCCATGATGAAGGTATAGTTAAGCCGTTCGGACCCTGAGACATTGCATAGATTTTCAGGTATTAAAGAGGTTCCTCCCCTCGACTCGGAATAGCCGCTTTCATCCCTCCAGCCATCTCGAATTTTCTTCAACTCGCTTAAGCCTTCTCCAAGAAGGAATTCTTTGTAGATCGGTTCGCTATTCATCCAATACCTCGTTTTCTCTGCGTGTTTACAGCCTTGCACGAGCGAATCGCTCCCATAGGCGTATCGCGGACCGCATATGAAAAAGGAGGCTACGGAGGCGGGCCAAAAGTGCTGGCTCGGGCCATGCCGCCGTCACCTATATTTTCAGGCTCCATTGCCTGCGTTGGATGGCATTATCTCACCGCGTTGCCTCGGGAGCCATCCCGTGCGGCGGACAAAGGCAAACCCAGGGGCAGTTAGTGGAGAAGCCGCTATTAGGCCCCTAATCGCGAAAGCGGTTCAACTCATGAGTAAGCCACCTGAGACTACTCACTTTTCCCACGAATGGCGAAGGGTCGCGACCTGGGGTTTTGCAAATGGCGCGCAAACCACCCGCGCTGATTCACTTACTATGGCCGGGAGGTCAGCAAAAACAGTTCTTTGTCAGAAAGGATTTACGAGGTCTGCGCCGAGAGAGACAGTCTAAAGGGAAAGGTCAGGGACTACGAGCGGGTCAGGCGGGCCATTGGCACGGAACAGGCGGACAGAATATTAGAGGCCGCTTACCAGCAGGAACAGGCTGAAAAGGAACGGAAACGGGCCGCAAGGCAAAAAACAAGGGTAGGCGCACGGTAATCACCAAAACCGGAGGGTGTTCCAGTGAATGCCCTCCTGATTTATTTGGGGAATCGGGTAAAATAATTTCTTGTTTTTAGAGCGTACTATGATATACTGTTATTATCTTGATTTGAGGAGTCTACCAAATATGCGGCAAGGTATTCTTAAATAAAATTTGATAATGGGCGCAAAAATGCTTGCCCCTTGCAGGGGCTTAGTTTTTGTACCCAATTTAAGAATACTTTTGCCTTTTTAGTAAATATCGTGACGGACAGCGGCTCATGTAAGCCGTCATACTTCTGTTTGTCCGAAGTCATGATCCCCAGCGGTAAAAGTATTAGCCGCTGGGGATTTTTGCGCCCATTTGGGCCTTGTATGGAGGATAGACATGAACATTATCAATATCGGGATTCTTGCCCATGTAGACGCTGGAAAGACAACCTTGACGGAGAGCCTGCTATATGCCAGCGGAGCCATTTCAGAACCGGGGAGCGTCGAAAAAGGGACAACGAGGACGGACACCATGCTTTTGGAGCGGCAGCGTGGGATTACCATTCAAGCGGCAGTCACTTCCTTCCTGTGGCGCAGATGTAAAGTCAACATTGTGGATACGCCCGGCCACATGGATTTTTTGGCGGAGGTGTACCGCTCTTTGGCTGTTTTAGATGGGGCCATCTTGGTGATCTCCGCTAAAGATGGCGTGCAGGCCCAGACCCGTATTCTGTTCCATGCCCTGCGGAAAATGGACATTCCCACCGTTATCTTTATCAATAAGATTGACCAAACTGGCGTTGATTTGCAAGGCGTGTATCAGTCTGTTCGGGATAAGCTCTCCGCCGATATTATCATCAAGCAGACGGTGTCGCTGTCTCCGGAAATAGTCCTGGAGGAAAATACCGACATAGAAGCATGGGATGCGGTCATCGAAAATAACGATGAATTATTGGAAAAGTATATCGCAGGAGAACCAATCAGCCGGGAAGAACTTGCGCGGGAGGAACAGCGGCGGGTTCAAGACGCCTCCCTGTTCCCGGTCTATCATGGCAGCGCCAAAAAGGGCCTTGGCATTCAACCGTTGATGGATGCGGTGACAGGGCTGTTCCAACCGATTGGGGAACAGGGGAGCGCCGCCCTATGCGGCAGCGTTTTCAAGGTGGAGTATACAGATTGTGACCAGCGGCTCATCTATCTGCGGCTATACAGCGGAACGCTGCGCCTGCGGGATACGGTGGCCCTGGCCGGGAGAGAAAAGCTGAAAATCACAGAGATGCGTATTCCATCCAAAGGGGAGATTGTTCGGACAGACACCGCCCACAAGGGCGAAATTGTCATCCTTCCCAGCGACAGCGTGGGATTAAACGACGTATTGGGGGACGACACCCGGCTTCCTCGTGAAAGGTGGTGCGATGCCCCCCTCCCCATGCTGCGGACGGCGATCACGCCGAAAACGGCAGCGCAAAGAGAACGGCTGCTGGACGCTCTTACGCAAATTGCGGATACTGACCCGCTTTTGCGCTACGAGGTGGATTCCATCACCCATGAGATCATTCTTTCTTTTTTGGGCCGGGTGCAGTTGGAGGTTGTTTCCGCTTTGCTGGCAGAAAAGTACAAGATTGAAACAGCGGTGAAGGAACCTACCGTCATTTATTTAGAGCGGCCGCTCAAAGCAGCCAGCCACACTATCCATATTGAGGTGCCGCCCAACCCATTTTGGGCATCCATCGGGCTGTCTGTTACGCCGCTCCCGCTTGGCTCCGGTGTACAATACGAGAGCCGGGTTTCCCTGGGATACTTGAACCAGAGTTTTCAAAACGCTGTCATGGATGGTATCCGTTACGGGCTGGAACAAGGCTTGTGCGGCTGGAACGTAACGGACTGTAAGATTTGCTTTGAATACGGGCTTTATTATAGCCCGGTCAGCACGCCGGCGGACTTTCGCTCATTGGCCCCGATTGTATTGGAACAGGCATTGAAGAAATCAGGAACGCAGTTGCTGGAACCTTATCTCTCGTTCACCCTCTATGCGCCCCAGGAATACCTTTCCAGGGCTTATCACGATGCGCCAAAATACTGTGCCGCTATCGAAACGGCCCAGGTAAAAAAGGATGAAGTTGTCTTTACTGGCGAAATTCCCGCCCGCTATATACAGGCATACCGTACTGATCTGGCCTTTTACACCAACGGGCGGAGCGTATGTCTTACAGAACTGAAAGGGTATCAGGCCGCTGTCGGCGAGCCGGTCATCCAGCCCCGCCGTCCAAACAGCCGCCTGGACAAGGTGCGCCATATGTTCAGTAAGATTACTTGATACACCACAGCAAAGAAGGTTACAGAATTATGTAGAGCTCCACATAATTCTGTTGCATTTTCCAGCCTCTTGTGATACTATTTTGATACTAAGAAAATTGACAGCCGAAAATAGCAGGTAAAATATTAGCAAATTTGCGAATATTTTACCTGTAAATTCAAGAGAAATACTTCCTCATATACTTGAATTTGTCGAGTGGGAGTAGGCTGATAGGGTTCTGACCTGCACTTTTGAGTGACGCACTGTGCCGCTGAGTTTCGTTTCGTACGACAGTCATGGCAAAGCCACCAGCGACGGCGGTGAGTAAAAACGATTTCCTAGCCTCCGTTCCCGCGTTGGGACGGAGGCTTTTTCTTTGGTCTTTTACTCCCTTTCACCTGCTATTTCGCTATTTACTCCCAGTGTTTCAAGATGGCAAAGCACTGGGCGGTATTCGGAGGAATGGGAGTAAGGATTTATCCCAAGTGAGTAGACGTGCGATTTTTGTCCCCGGGCCCCGAAACGGGGACGTTTCGGGGCCCGTGAAACTCAAATCGAACTCAATGGGCGGCACCGACGGCTTCGTGCCGTTCCAGACCTCCGGCGCCTCCGTCCTCAAGCTGGGGGCGGGTGGCGTTCTGACTGACCCCGAGTACGAAGTCCGCACCTGGCTCAACGTCACGCTGTTCGCCGACGGCGAGCTCAAGATCGGGTTCGCCAAGGCCGATGCGACAGGTCGCGAGGTGCTGGCCTCCGACACGCTTTGCGCCAACGCCAAGTACGCCGCGATCCAGGCGACGCCCTGGGCTTCGTTCGGCAAGAGCGTGAAGCGCGTGACCATCGCCGCCGACACATCGAGGGTCGCCAACGTGAACCTGAACTACTGGTTCTACAGTTGCAACGCCCTGACCTCGGTCTCTGGCATGGCGAACCTGCGCGGCGTGGCCTACATGAACCGTACGTTCAACTCGTGCTCCGCGCTCACCGAGCTCGATCTGCGGGGCATGAGTCTGGCGTCGCTTTCTAGCATGCTCTACACGTTCGGTGCCTGCACCGCCCTTGAGCGCATCCTGGTCGATGCCGACTGGGGGCTGCCGAGCGGGTGCACGGGCTCTTCCACGTTCTACAACTGCAAGGCCATCGCGGGTGGCAACGGCACGACCTACGACTCTAAGCGGACGACGTACGCGATGTGCCACATCGACCGCGAGGGGCAGGCGGGCTACCTCACTGCCGGGTAGCGGCTTGGGACTGAGCATAATGGCACCCCTGGCAGCTGCGCAGGCGCCCTTCCTGCGCTGCTGCCAGGGGTGAGCGCGCCGCCCCCGTGGTGTGGGTTAGGCGATGGGATGCGGCGGCGTGTAGCGAGAACTGCTTTACTCCTCGATTTCGGAAGATAGGTGAACCTTCCCCTTTATTTGAGGCTTCTGCTTTTCGATCTGGCGATAAAGCCTGTTGTACTCGATAGCCCACGGCCTTTCGATTTTTCGCAGAGCCAGAAGGTTCATGTGGCTAGTCGTATATGCCCTTGCCTTTTCTTTGGAAAAGCCTTCGTACATCGTCAGGTATCTTGCGAAATCACGCTGGAAGAATCCTTCGTAGCGTTCCTGCGACAACAGCTGCTCCGCTTCTCCTCGAGGCAAATCCCAGTGTTTTTGCAACAGGCCCAGGATTGCTTCCGTGGATGCAGGAGTCTCGTTAAGAGCCGCTACAGCTCTCAAGAGACTTTCGTCGTACCCCTCCTCGTAAAGCCGGCTTTCCATTTCTACCTCCCGTTAGCGACTCTTTCGAACAATCGTTACTGTGCTTTTTCTTATTTTACCTCGCTTTTTATAGCAGCGATTCAGCTACCAGCTGATTTGTGACCGCAGCGGATGATGGGGCCGTTGAAGTTGGTCCATGTTCTGCTGGGAGGTCCTTGTGGAGTCTATTGCGGTGGCGCTCATCGGCGTCGTGACGCAGGTCGGGGTGATCGCGTCGAACTCGCGAAGCCGCGCGGTGATGGAGCTCAAGATTGACGAGCTCGCGCGGCGCGTTGAGAAGCACAACTGCCTCATCGAGCGCACCTACAAGCTCGAGCAGGACATGGCCGTGGTCAGGCGCGACGTTGACGCTCTTGAGGAGAGGAGCGGCAGATGAACCGTTTTCTGACGAGCAACGAGCGGCAGTGGCGCTTTATGCGCACGGTCGTCCAGGGCGTCCTGGGCGTCGTAGTGGCCAACGTCGACCTGCTCATGGGCGTGGCCGTGCTCGACCCCACGCGGCGCGCGCTGTGCGTGGCCATGGTGATGGCCGTGCTCTCGCCCGTTATTGCCGAGCTGGGAAAGGCGGGCGATTCCTATGAGTGAGTACGCAAGCGAGGAGGAGCGCTGGGAGGAGTTGCGCGAGCCCGGCTGCGAGCCCGACACGCCCAGCGACTTCAAGCCCGAGGAGGGCGAGGACGCGGGATTCAAGGAGGTCAGCGCCAATGGGGCATAGCATCCTGTTCAAGCAGTGCGGCAGCGACCGCATGACGCGCAGGCGCTCGCACGCCATCGACCGCATCGTGATCCACTACACGGCGACTCTGGCGTCGGCCCGCAACAACGCGATCTACTTCTCGCACAACGAGCGGCAGGGGTCGTCCGCCCGCTACTTCGTGGGCGACATCACCGACGAGATCTACCAGAGCGTGGCCGAGGGCGACACCGCCTGGCACGCCGGCAACTGGCTCATGAACTGCCGCAGCGTCGGCATCGAGGCCGTGAGCGCTAGCGAGGACTACAGCGAGGTCGAGGCGGGCAAGCTCGCCTGGCTCGTGCAGACCCTCATGAAGCGCTACGGCATCTCCGAGGGCGGCGTCATCCGCCGCTACGACGTGACCGACAAGATCTGCCCCGCGCCCTACATCGCCGCCGGGCGCAGGGCGGCCCTGCGCCCGCGCATCTGCCGAGGCGCCGGGTCTTCGGACACCGTGGCTGCGGGGTCTTCCGGCAGTGGCGGCTCTGCGCCCTCGGGTGACGTGGCGAGCCTGGCGTGGCGCGTCATCAACGAGGAGTTCGGCAACGGCGAGGCGCGTAAACGGGCCCTGGGCTCGCGCTACTTCGAGGTGCAGGCCGAGGTGAACCGGATTCTCTCGGCGGTGGTTCCGGCGGTTCTTCTTCGTCCGGCAGTGGCGAGGTCGACATCGACGCGCTGGCACGCACCGTCATCAACGGCGACTACGGCAACGGCGAGGAGCGCAAGCGACGGTTGGGCTCCAACTACGCCGCCGTGCAGCGCTGTGTGAGCCAGATGCTCTCGTGAGGCGGTTTCGCGAGGAGCTGGCGGAGGGCTGGCAATCGTGGCTTGCATCCCTGTGTTGCTGGCGGCGGCCGTTCTCATGCCAATCCCTTGGATGCTTGGATTGATATACAACAAATAATACTTTTTGATGAGAGGCGCAGGTCAAGTTTGGACTGCGCCTCTTTGTTTGGACGGTCGGGGGGTTACGAACAATCCTGAACGGAGCGCTTCCGAGCGTTGCGGAGTGTAAGAGACGATTTTTAAAACAGCATATTCTACCTGCGGTTTTGTTGATTATCGTTCTGAACCGTTTTGAAGTGCTCTATGGTCTCCGATTAGCTCGCGGCTAAGTCCCTGAAAAGTAAAAGGCGCCCGTGCGGGCGCCTGCCTAGGACCGAGATTCGTTCGATTGTGGTCGGAATGCTCGTCTTCCGCGGTGCTGTCGTCCGGAGTCCGGCATCTGTCGTTCGCCTCTTCTGTCGTGTTTGATGTTGCGCGTTCTGCGAGCGACCTTGCGCAGGCCTACCGGCCCGTTGCCCCAGGTGCACCCGGATAAATGGCACCCATCGGTTGGGACTCAGCTTATCGAAATCGAACTATATGGGAGCGAGCGGAAGGGTGAACGGCCTAGGGTGCAACCAAGATGCCGTCTATCGTATCGTTTTCCCTAGACGAACGCAGGCCTGCGCTGCATTAATGAATCTACACGGAGTCGTTGAGAAGGTCTTCCAGCATCGGGTCTATTCCGCTGGTGATAATATCCTCAATCAGATGCTGGGCATGGAAACGGTTGATTTGCCATGCTACATATGAAAGCGTTTGGCAGGCACGCTCCTTGATGTCGTATGGCGCCTTGCTTAAAACAATCGACTTTGCGATGTCGGCAAATGGATCGTGGTCTTCCCATGTCTTGCAGACTTGCGTCATGCTCTGGTCGATAGCATCCATGACAAAGGCCGCATTGCCGTTGTCGATTTCCGTAAATTTGACAACCGTTTTAGCGAACGCGGGGTTTGACGCTACCCGTGAGCACAGCTGCTCATCGGTCATTTCGAGAATCCATTCGGCAACCTCTCCGTCGAGGATTCCCCGTGCTGCCTTTTCCGCAAGTTTCGTTTCCCGGTCCGCATCTGCTATCGAAGACAACCTTCGCTTTATCGCGCTCAAAAACTCTGCCGCATCCTGGTATCTTTTCGACGGATCGTCTGCGGTTGCTTTTTCTACCAGCGGTCGAAGACGATGATTCGTTTTTGTCGGATGTCCGGCGAGCACGAAGTTGATAATCCTGCCCAAGGAAAAGACATCGCTCCTTTTGTCCCCATCTTTTAGATAGACAAGCTGTTCAGGTGAACAGTAGAACCACTGTCCATAATTGTTTGTGTTGGTGGTTTGGTAGGATGAAAGTGTGTTCAAGTTCTTTCCAAGCCCGAAATCGGCAATCTTCAGTTGGCCGCTCAGTAGAAAAATATTCGTGGGGCTTAGATCTCGGTGAATGTATCCGCGCGAGTGAATGGCAGCCATGGTGCCAACTATCTGCTCGATTATGGACATCTTGACTTGCTCGGATAGAGGATTGTCCATGAACTCTAGTAGCGTGGTCTCGCCGGCCTCCATCGTGTAGGAGCAATTGCTCTCGTCGAAATCAAAGACACGGAGAACCCCTGGCAGCTCCGAAAGATCATTCATTATCTCGTATTCGCGCTTGAAGCGATGGCGGTTTCTTGCATCAAGGGCTACTTCGGGCATGAGCTTTTTCAGGACTCTGCCTGTTGACTTTTGCCTGAACGCTTCGGCAAAGCCGCCTTTCCCGATCGGGATTAGATCCGAATCAATCACCACAAGCTTCATCTCGCCGTCTGTTCCGACTATCTCAAGCTCGTCGGAGATTAGTACTTGGTTGAACCGTTTCTTCGCTTTGTCCGCCCTTTCTCGGGCTTCGATTTCATCGCAGCCAAAAGTACTGACCATATACTTGAATCCAAGAACGATTGAGAAAAAACGATCGAGACGGCCGCTCGACGCAACACTGGCTATCTTTCCGGCGGCGTATCTCCATCTGGTAGGAGCGTTGCCACCTTGGTAGATGTCCCGGAAGTCAAAATGGTCATTGAAGAATGTCACTATTTGAGGGCCCGACAAGTAGTGGAACAGCTCTCCTTCGTCGCCCACGAACATCTTTGCAATAGATTCGAGCGACCGCTCGCTGAGTAATGGCATCGTTCTGTCCTCCTCGTTCATCTGTCGTCATCCTAGTCACCGGAGTGCATTCTGCCAAGGATATTTGTCTTAATGAGCTGCTATCTTTTTGTGCTCTCCGCTCATATGATTATCCGACTTTGCCTGGTTATTAATGCATCAGAAAATCGACAACCCCGTAGCTGGCATCCTCGTTAGCTCAAAGGATATTATGACGACGAGGCAATCCCGAAGCTGGCGACATCATTCGTGTAATAAGTCTTGTCACGTTTCAGGATTTCACTAACTTATAAGCAAGCCACCCGAGACTACTCACCTTTCCCGCCGATGGCGAAGCCCTGCGACCTGGGGTTTTGCGAATGTCGCGCAAGCCACCTGCGTTAATTCACCTACGATTGCAGCTGGCGGCTTGCGGGTTAAAGGGCGGTTGAGTTTCAAAACGGGCGTTTTCAGCGCTATCGAGCCTCCTAAGGCGCCCCGCTGCGCTCTTTGGGACAAAAACAAAAAATCAAAGTCCTGAGTTTGAAAAAAGTATTTGAGGCTGTCCCAGCTTTTGTCCCCGAAGCTGACGAAGCACGACATGGTGTCACCTGGCGGCACTTGGCTCGAGACGGCACCGAAAACTGGGTGCAACTGGAGTGACGGGACGGCAGAATCGACGCCATCGAGTGGGAGTAGGACGACAGGGTTCTGACCTGCGATTTTGAGTGCCGCACTATGCCGCTGAGTTTCGTTTCGTACGAGAGTCATGACAAAGCCACCAGCGACGGAGATGAGTAAAAGCGATTAAAGAGCCTCCGCTCCCTGCGTTGGGACGGAGGCTCTTTCTTTGCCGTTTTACTCCCTTGTCTCCGTTCGGGGATTATTTCCTGCTCATTTAGGGCTATTCGCGCTGAAAGATTTTGACTAGCTTGGTGTCCTTTATTTCGTAGACAATGTCTGCGACGTTCTCGACCAGCCTCTTATCGTGGGAGACGAACACTATCGTTCCGGCATAGGCGCTCATCATCTGCTCGAGGGCTTCGGCGCTCTTGATGTCCAGGTAATTTCCAGGCTCGTCCATGAGCAAGATGTTGTATCTGCCCAGCAGCATCTTCGCGAGTAGCAGCTTGATGACTTCGCCTCCCGAGAGAACGCCAACGTCCTTTGTCAGGTCGCGCGGTCCGATTCCCATAGAGGCGAGGATGCCTCGAATTTCGGTCATGCTGTACTCGCAACCATTCTGCATGAACGAGATCACAGACTGGCGGGCGTCGAACTTGTAACCTGTCTGTTCGAAGTAGCCGATCTCTGCTTTGGGAGAGATGTTGATACCGTCGGCGCGTCGAACGATTGCCTTCAGCAGGCTGGTCTTTCCTGTGCCGTTGCCACCGGTGATGGCCACTTTGGCACCGAGCGGTATCTCGAATTTCGCGTGGTCATAGAGCACGCAGTTGCCGAAGCTCAAGCTGAAATCATCTGCCGAGATGGGAAATTTGCTGTGCAGTTCCAGGGCCTTGCTCTGGCGGAAGCGCACGGCGCGAATGCTATCTGGGGCCTCGATCCCTTCGAGCGCTTCGAGGCGCTTCTCCATGTTCTTAGCTGCCTGATGCATTTTCTTCTGCTTGGTGCCGGTTGTTTTCTGATGCCCCAAGCGACCTGCATACTCGTTGCTTTTTTTCGCACCCTTCCGCTTGGCGTCGACCTGCCGTGCTTTTTTCCGCTGTTTTTCGATGGCGGCTTCGAGGCGATCGCGCTCGCGCATCGCCTCTTCGTATCGAGTCGCCTGAGCTTTGCGCTCTTCTTCTTTCTGTCGCAGATAGTCGGAGTAGTCACCCCAGAATTCGGAAATACCGCCGTCTTTGAGCTCCCAGATCTTGTCTACCACCTGGTCGAGAAAATGACGGTCATGGCTCACGATGAGCAGGGCCCCATCAAATGCCTTGAGCTGTCCGACGAGAAGGCGGATGCCGTCTTGGTCGAGGTGGCTCGTAGGCTCGTCGGCGAAGATCGCGCTTGCATGCTGGGAGAGCGCAGAGGCAATCTTGGCGCGTGTTTCCTCCCCGCCGCTCATCGTCTCCTGCGCCACTTCGGCGACGTTGAGACGGGAGAGCATCTCGCCGTTGTCCTGAGCCGCATCAAGGTCGAGTTCGTCGAGCTGGCCGATGAGGGCAATGCTGCCGAAGCGCCTGACGTCGGCGTCCGCAATGGTTAGATTGCCGCTCAGGATTTTTAGCAGGCTGGTTTTGCCTGCACCGTTGTCTCCTACCAAGCCGATGCGATCGTAGGGGTAGATTTCCAATTCTTCGATGTCCAGAATATCGCGGCCGGCATATTCCAAAAAGATGTCTTTAGCTTTGACTATGAGTTCCATAAGTTGAACCACCTTTTGTGTATTGTCGTTTTCTGGAAGCGCAGCCATGCCAATAAAGAATCGCTCACGTCGATTTTTCGCCTTTGCCCGATTGCCGGTGTGAGCGTTTTGGCCTTGCGCAAGCCGGCAAATCCGAAAATGATAGTTGGCGGCGAATAAGGAGCGCGATGTGGGATGTCGGCGCAATACCTCGTCGTCGCAAGGGCTTGAAGGCTGACGCGCGAACCGATGGCTGCCGCCTCTTTTTCGAATGCTTGGGCTATTGAATCTGCCCGGAATCTTTTTTCCCCACGTTTCGGACGCTTGGAGCGAGAAGCATCGCCAACGCAAGCAGTGTCATGGTCGCTCCAGAACCGACGGACCACAACGGAGCTCCGAGCAGGTGCGCAAAAACGGAGGGGGCTGCGAGGCCCATGGGCATGGCCCACGCCATAATGGTTCCATAGAGACCAAAAACGCGGCCTAGGTACTCAGGAGGTATCTGCTCCTGCATAAGGGCAGTCTGGGTTCCTGCGTACAGCGGGGAGCATGCGCCCATAAGAAAGCTCGCCGGTAGGAAAGCGGCGAACAGCGACGGGCCGAGCAATCCGGATGCGATTGCGACGACGCCGAAGCCGGCGATTGCGGCGACCATGGTGAGCGACCTATTGCGGAACCCTCCCGTGGCCGCCAAAATGCCGGACCCAGCCAGCATGCCTGCGGAGAAAAGGACCTCCACCAAAGCAGCATCCCCCGTGCTACCGCCAAAATGTCCCAAGGTCATTATTGGGAACAATGCCGCGAGTGGGGAGAACGCGAAAGCGAAGACGAACCCGCACCAAAGAATGGCGAACAGCCCCCTGTATCCCCTGATCAGCTTGTAGCCGTCCGAAATCTCAGAGAAAAGTTCTCGAACTTTATTGGAAAAGGACGAGCTGCGGTCGGCTTCGTCGAGTCCTCCTGCGTCTATCTGAGCGGCGAGGACAGCTAGAGAAGCGAAAAGCGCCCCCAGCACGTCGAGGGCAATCATGGCGGTAATGCCCGCCACAGGATAAATCACTGCCGCGAGCGCGGCGCCAAGAATGTATCCGGCGGACTGAATCGCTTGCATCACTCCCGATAGGCGAACGAGATGCTCTGGCGGGGCGAGATGGGGCGTGAGGGATTGGGAGGCCGGCGTGTAGAACGAAGTGCCAGCTGCGCGGAGAAACAGGGCGATGAGTATTGACCACGCAGGTAAGCTGCCGGCCAACGAGGCAATCGCCAAGGCGGCGCCCACCGCGGCAACGAAGAGGTCGGCGCCGATGAGAACACGCTTCAAAGGCAGTCTGTCGACAACGGCGCCCGCAAGGACTCCGAACAAAGCAATCGGCAGAAAGCCTGCTAACGATGCCAGGGAGAGGAGGGAAGATGATCCTGTCGTGAGGGCGATATGCCAAATGAGACCCATTTGGAGAATCGAGCTCGTCAATGTCGACACGAGCTCCCCGCCCCATACGAAACAAATCTTAAATTGCCATGAATGGCACAGCGAAACAGACCTGCGCCGAGAGGTTTCAAACATCATGGTTATGTCCAATCGTGGAATGGCGTGCAAAACAGCGCGACGCCATAACAGCGCCGCTTTTTAGGCGCTCATCCACGTGCGGAAAAGACCAACCACGACACCCCTCCTTCGCTGACTCAGTTCGGCAAACCACGCAATTTTAAGGAGGCTGAAGCTCGTTTGTCAAGGATTGCCTGTCGGCAAGGACAATCCTTTCTGGCCATTCGATCCCTTTTGTATCTTTGGTTGCGTAGGTGACCCGCCAGGGCTATTACGCGTGGAAGAGGCGCCTGCCGAGCTGGCCGATGAGGCGCTGAAGATGGCCCTGGTCAGGCGAAACGATCCCAAGGGATGCGTACATCATTCGGATAGTAAGAATGTTGCCAGCAGGTTTTGCGGCAACCGCAAAGGAGCCGTATCCTGCAGCTGGAATCACGTTGCAGCATCCTGACCCGCATTCCGATTGGCGGACGGCCCGCTTCGGCATCCTGACCAGCACAGCGATCGAGCCTTGTCATTCCTTGGATATGCCGGTTGCTCGGGGCGGTCCCGACGGAGGCCCTCGCCTCCCCGGTCCGTGACCCAAGAAGGGCAAGCATGCTGATCTGCATGGCTGGTTCCTCCTTTATGTAGACGACCATGCAAAGAAGGGACAACCGAGGAGGCAGGTTACTGATGCGGGCTCCCGCACGCCCATGACTACCCGACGGGCTTTTTTTCATCTCCGATGCCCGCATTGCAGCATGAACGAATGTGCCTCGACATCTCTGCTGGCATGGTACGACTGGGATCGCACCTCGACGCATCCTTGCGCATACTGCCTTCCAGGTTTCGAAACCGGGAAGGAGAGTGTATGTGAGCGACGATATCGGCGCCGATTCGACGCTCGAGAGGGAGATTGCGCCGATTCTATCCATCGGGGATGCATTCCCGAAGATTCTCATCACTCGCACGAGGCATGAGCCCCATACCCGGGAGGGCGTGCTCGTGCTGAATTTCGCGAGGTGGCTGCTTGGCGGGTAGGGTTCTGAACGTCGCATTGGGATATCGCGCGACAGGGCACGCAGGGCTGTTTGTGCCCGCACGGGAAACGCCGTCGCCATGCGGGCGGCCTGTCGTGTCCGATTAGCCTTTTGCTAAACAGGCTTACGCCAACTCATGGGCAAGCCACCTGAGACTATTCACTTTGCTTATCGTTGACAAAGACCTGTGGCCTGCGGTTTTGTGAACGGCTCGTAAGCCACCCGCGTCGACTCACTTACTGTTGAAGCTGGTGGCTTGCAGGCTCAAAGGCGGTTGAGTTTCAAAACGGGCGTTTTCGGCGATATCGAGCCTCCAAAGGCGGCTCTCCGTGCCCCTTGGGACAAAAATAAAAACTCAAAGCCCTGAGTTTGAAAAAAGTTTTTTGAGGTTGTCCCAACTTTTGTCCCCGAAGCCGACGAAACGCGACATCGCGTCATTCGGCGGCACGCGTTCCGTGTCGATGCCGAAAACTGGGTGTAACTGGAATGACGGGACGGCAGAACCGACGCCATCGAGTGGGAATAACGGGAACTGGCTTCTGAACTCGCGTTTTGGTGCTGCCGAATACCGCCTGATACTGTTTCGGCATCGCCGCAGGGCAAAGCCACCAGCGAAATAGCGGGAATAACAGCCTCCGGACCTTCTGGTTCGGAGGCTTTCTTTTACAGGCTTTAGCCTGTGCGGGGCGCGCAGCGCGCCGCATCAGAAACCACCCGCT
>JAQDNC010000005.1 GCA_027660625.1 Coriobacteriaceae bacterium AM100-PB1-1D-6A
ATGCTCAAGCTGCTCAATTTCCGATGCTCTTTTTGCTCAAATCCTCTTGACGAAACACACGGTGTCCCTATTTTCATGAAAGGCCCAGCAGTAGGACGCAAGCAAAGTGGGCTTTTTAGTTTTAGTGATCGTGCCAGAGGAGTTGATTTCAGCCAGCTTGGCCTGCATTGCAGCCTTAGCTTCTGTTTTAGTCTTGCAACGAACCGTATAAGTTGGGGATCGTTTGTAACGCCCTGTCTTAGGGTCCTTGACCCCAAGGGAAAAATAATAGCGATAGGTGTTAGGTGATCTCTTGTCTTTCCAACACGTGCCTCTTCCGCTAATGAGTGGCTGTTCTGGCATCTTTGCACTCCGTTTCTTTGAATAGTTTTCAACAATTCAATGAGTGCAGTTTAGCTAAAGCTGTTAGTAATATGTTTGTAAAAGCGTAGGCGCAGCTACCGGAGGCAAAAGACACAAACTGCTATGTTTATCTGCGGTTATATGATGTTCAATGATGCTTGATGAATGGTAAGGGGTACCATTAAATCATATCTCCTAAAGCGGGTGTCGACGGTTCGAATCCGCCCGGGGGCACCAGAGAATATGACGGCGTCGCGATAGCGGCGCCGTTTCTGGTTTGTGGGGACCGCCGGCGGATTCGGACCGTCGACACCCGCGTCGCCAATTTCCCCGCGGGGGGAGTTTTCGAATCCGCCCGGGGGCACCAGAGGAATATCGAGCCCGGTACCACCACGGTGCCGGGCTCTTTTGGTGTTAGAGCTGCGCCTTTCCATGCTAGCGGGTCGCATCAAAAGCAAAGCGCCCGCTTGCCGGGGGAGCAAGCGGGCGCTTCTGAGCGAATATGTTTGCGGCGTTCGCTGCGCAGATAATAAGCAGCCGACTAGTTGCTTGTACCGGCGTCGTCGCCTGAATCAGTACCAGAGCTAGAAACCGAAACCGTCAGCGTGATCGTGCTGTCGGTGGACTGCTTGCCAGTGGGGGAGACGCCCGTCACGGTGGCGTTTTCGTTGCCACTCACGGGATTGCCGTTCTGATCGCAGAATGCGATGTTGTAGAACCCGGCGTTGTTGAGCGCGGTGACGGCGGCGGAGATGCTCTTGCCGTACAGGTTGCCCGGAACGCTGGCCTTGCCAGACTTCTTGGCGATGACGACGGTGATCGTGGCGCCGGGCTTCTGCTTGCCGCTGGGGTTCCAGCTAATGACGGTGCCCTCGGTGACGGAATCGTTCTCCTGGTAGCTCACGTTGACGCCAAAACCGGCCATGTCGAGAGCGTTGCGTGCCTGGGCCTCGGTCATGTCGGTCAGATCGGGGACGGAGGTGGTGTCAGGACCGCTGGAGACCTTATACGAGATGGTCGTGCCCTTCTCGACTTCCTTGCCGGCATCAGTGCCCTGCTCAAAGACCTGGCCTTCGTCGGCCTCGTTGGCCTCCTCGGTTGCGTTGCCCTTCAGGCCCACGCTTGCCAGCGCGGCCTCGGCCTGGTCCTTGGTTAGGCCGACGAGCTGCGGAACCTCAACTTTCTCGGAGGGCTTGGGGCCCTTGGAGATCACCAGGTTAACCTTGGAGCCCTTGGGCTTCTTAGTGTTGCCGTTGGGGGTCTGCTCGGCAACCTTGCCCTCGTCGACATCGTCGTTATAGCTCTGGTCGACAGTTCCGACCTCAAGGCCGGCCTCCTTGATCAGCTCGATAGCGGTCTGCTGGTCCTTGTTAAGCACATCGGGCACCGTAACCTGCTCGCCCCCAAAGAGCCCGGTGGCGAAGGCCACCACAACGCCAACCACGGCGATTGCGGCGACTACGGCGGCGATAATCTTGTTCTTGTTGGACTTGGGCTGATCGACCTCGTAGGAACCGGTGGAACCCGAGACGGCGCTGCGGGGGTTGGTCTGTCCGCTTACGCCCGATACGGGGCGAACCATAGCGCGCGTGGAGTCAGACAGCTCACGGGTCTTGGTGGCGCCCAGGTCGCCCGCGGCACCGATGATGCGCGTGGGCTCGGAGACGTTGACGGCGCGGCCGGACAGGTAGTTGTTGAGCACCTGGCGCAGCTCGTCTGCCGTCTGGAAGCGGTTCGACGGGTCCTTTTCCATGCACTTGAGGATGATGCGCTCCAGATCGGCGTCGACGCCGGAGTTGATCTGGCTCGGCGGAACCGGCAGTTCGTTTACCTGCTTGAGCGCAACCGAGATGGCGTCGTCACCGTCAAAGGGGACGCGACCGGTGGCGCACTCGTACATCACGACGCCCAGGGAGTAGATATCCGAAGTGGGACCGAGGTCCTGGCCGCGCGTTTGCTCGGGGCTTACGTAGTGGGCGGTGCCCAGTACATTGTTGTCCTGCGTGAGGTGGCTGTTCTTTGCGCGCGCGATGCCAAAGTCCATGACCTTGATGTTGCCGTCGGGCAGCACCATGATGTTTTGCGGCTTAATGTCGCGGTGGATGATCTCGTGCTTGTGGGCGACCGAAAGCGCGGAGCTGATCTGCGAGCCGATCTGCGCGACCTTCTTTGGATCGAGGGCGCCGTGGCTCTTGATGCCGCTCTTAAGGTCGGTACCGCGCAGGTACTCCATGACGATGTAGTAGGTATCGCCATCCTTGCCCCAATCGTAGACGCCCACGATATAGGGGGAGGAGAGACCTGCTGCTGCCTGGGCCTCCTGCTTAAAGCGGGCGGCGAAGGTGGCGTCGCCGGCATACTGCGGCAGCATGATCTTGACGGCAACCGTGCGGTCGAGGACCTGATCTTGCGCACGGAAGACGGTCGCCATGCCGCCCGTTCCCACCTTATCCTTGAGGAGGTATCTTCCCCCGAGGACCCTCTGTTCCATTCCTGCTCCTAACTAACTTATTCGCTCAACGATGTGTGTAGTACCAAATCTATGGTCGCTGGGACCGCGTGGCGCCTTGCCGCTAGCTCATCGGCCGTGGCGCGCCCCAAGTATCCGCTTCGATCACAGGCATCACGCTCCTTGGGCGGCAAGTGCCGCGGTCAGGACGATGCCGGCAATCTTGGCCGCCTTGACGTCGTGTTTGTCGTAATCCTCCAAGGCCACCGAGATGGCGACCGTGGGTGAATCGTAAGGTGCAAAGCCAACGAACGTCGAGTTGACGTTGGTGCCGCCGGTCTCGGGCGAGCCGGTCTTGCCGGCGACCTTGACGCCGGGGACCTGGGCATCGGTGCCGGTACCGGACTGGACGACGGCGAGCATGGCCTGCTTGACCTGGTCGGCCGTGGCGGAGCTGACGGCCTGACCCAGCGAGCGGGACTGCGTGGTCTTGACCACAGTTCCGTCCGGGGCGAGTACCTGGGCTACAAAGTACGGGTCCATGACCACGCCACTGTTAGCGATGGCGGCGGCAATCACGGCGCTTTGCATGACGGTGGTCTGCGGGCCGGGCGTGTGGTCCATGCCGACAGGCTGGCCGGCGCCGGCCCAAGCGGTCTCCCACTCGGTCATGAGCGACGGGTCTGCCATGATGGAGGCCGCGGAGGTCAGGTCCTGGCCGAGCTTTTGGCCGTAGCCAAAGGCGTTGGCAAACTGCACGAGCGTGTTTGCGCCAACTTCGTTTGCCACCTGGCCAAAGACGACGTTGGAGGACACGGCAAAGGCCTGCTGCAGGCTGATGGTGCCGTAGCTCTCGTTGGCATAGTTGGTGACCGGTGCGTTGCCGATGTCCATGGAGCCGGGCGCCTGGTAGGTGCTGGTAAGGCTGGCGGTGCCGGTCTCGAGTGCCGCGGAAAGCGTAACGACCTTAAACGTGGAGCCCGGCGTGTACAGCGCGTCCATGGCGCGATTGTACATAGAGCCGTCCTCGCCGCCGCCAGCCTGCAGTAGGGCGTCGATGTTGGTGTTGTCGTAGGTGGGCGAGCTGGCACATGCGAGCACCGCGCCGGTACGCGGGTCGATGACCACTACAGCGCCCTTAAAGCCCTTGAGTGCCTGCTCGGCCGCCGTCTGGATGCGCGAGTCGATGGTGAGCTTGGCGGTGTTGCCCGGCTGGGTCTGGCCCGCGAGCGACGCGATGGCGTTGTTCCAGCTGGAGTAGTCCTTAGAACCGGTGAGCGTGTCGTTCATGACGCTCTCGATGGCGGTGGTGCCATACTGCTGGCTCACGTAGCCAACCACGTGCGCTGCCAGGTTACCGTTGGGGTAGGAGCGTACGTAGGTGCCGTCCTCCTGCTGCAGCGACTCGGCCAGCGTCACGCCGTCGGACGTGATGATGGAACCGCGCTGGATGTACTTGGAGCGGGCGATGGTGTGGTTGTTGGTCGGCATGTCCTGATAGTCCTTGGCCTTGATGACCTGGACATAGGTGAGGTTGCCGATAAGGATGGCGAATAGCGCCGTAAAGGCGAGCACCGCACGGGTTAGACGGTTGGCGAGCGCAACGCGGCCGAGCACACCGGATTCAGGCGTGTCGAGCAGGCGACGGCGCATGCGCGAGCCGACGGAATGGCTGCCGCTGCCGTAGGAAGACGAGGTGGCAAAGCGCGTGCCCGTCGGGGCGGCGGCAGATGCGACCTGATCATCGGTGATGGCGGCCATAGTGCCGGTGCCGGTAAGCTCGGCCTCGCGTCCGGTCGCTTCGTCACCGGCGCGCAGCAGGAGCGCGACGATGATAAAGCTCGCCAGCAGCGAGGAGCCGCCCTGGCTCATAAAGGGCAGGGTGACGCCGGTCAGCGGGATCAGGCGGGTTACGCCGCCAACGATCAAGAAGGCCTGGAAGCTGATGGCGGCCGTAAGGCCCGTGGCACTAAAGGCTGCGAGGTCGGATTTAGCGCGGGCGGCCGTGGTGAGGCCACGCACGGCAAAGAGCATAAACAGGATGAGCACGGCGCCGCCGCCCAAAAGGCCCATCTCCTCGCCGATAGCCGAGAAGATAAAGTCGGACTCGACGACAGGGATGTTGTTGGCCATGCCGTTGCCGATGCCAACACCGACCAGGCCGCCGTCGGCCAGCGAGAAGAGGGACTGGACAATCTGGTAGCCCTGGCCCTGTGCATCCTTAAAGGGATCGGCCCAGATCTGGAAACGAACCTGGACGTGCGACAGGAACTTGTAAGCGCCCACGGCCCCCACGGCCAAGAGCACAAGGCCGATGATGACATACGAGAAGCGACCCGTGGCAACGTAGAGCATCAGCAAGAAGATGGTGTAGAACAGCAAGGCCGAGCCCAGGTCACGTTCGAAGACAACGACGAGCAGGCATACGCCCCAGACTGCGAACAGCGGCAGCAGCAGGCGCAGACGCGGAATCTTAAGACCCAAGATCTTGCGGTTGGAGATAGAGAGCAGTTCGCGGTTCTCGGCCAGGTAACCGGCTAGGAACAGCACGATAAAGACCTTGGCGAACTCGCCGGGCTGAATGGTAAAGCCGGCGATGCGAATCCACAGTTTAGAGCCCGAGATTGTGGTGCCGATAAAGATGGGCAGCATCAGCAAGATGATGCCGATGATGCCAAAGGTGTACTTGTAGCGCATGACCACGTCGAGGTTTTTGACCAGCGCAAGCGTACCTACCATCAACGCCACCGAGATAAACAGGATGACGAGCTGCGAGATGGCGAGCGTGGGCGCCAAGCGCGTCACAAACGTGATGCCAATGCCCGAAAGAACAAAGACGATGGGCAGGATGGCCGGGTCGGCGCCGGGTGCCAGAATGCGCACGGCGATATGCGCCGCGGCGAAGGCGGCAAAGAGACCGATCGGAACGGCAAGTGTCTCAAACGAGATGGCGGCGCCTGCGGTGAGCACGTACATCGCATACAGCAGGATGACGGGGAACGCCGAGGCGATGAGTAAGAGCAGTTCGGTATTACGGCGACTCATAAGCGGCACTCCCTTTCTAATTCTTATCGGAGGCTTCGGCCTCGGCGGACTGTTCGGCGGTATTCTCGGAATCCGATTCGGAGGTCGAACCCTGGTCGGTGTTATTGCGGATCGTTTGCGCGTCGATCACCTGACGGGTCTGCTCCTCGTCGATCTGATGGCGGTACTTGGAGATGGTGTCCTGTGCGTCGTCGATGCTCGTCTGCTGAATACCTGCCTTAAGGCGATTTTGTGTGTCTTCGGGCAGGTCGGACAGTTTGATGGTGGTCGTGCTGTCGAGCCAGTGCAGCTTAAGGCCGAGCGGCTTGCCGGGAATGCCCCGGTAGACCGCGACGGTGTCCTTGTAGGTGCCCAGGTAGTACGAGCCGGTGATGCCTGCGTAGGCCCAGATGGCTGCCGCCAGCACAAAAGCGATGCCCAGTACGGTGGCAATGGTGATGTTGCGGCGGCGGACGCGCTTTGCCTCGCGCATGACGCCATCGTCGACCAGGTCAACGACAAGCACGGTGACGTTGTCGTGCCCGCCGGCGACCAGTGCCGCGTCAACAAGGTTGTCGACGCAAATCTGCGCGGTCGAGGACTGCGTGGCGATGTTTTCGATATCGCTATCGGGAATCATGCTCGAAAGACCGTCCGAGCACAGGATCAGGCGGTCGCCTTCCTCGATATGCAGGGTAAAGTGGTCGGCATACATTGCGGGATCCGAGCCCAGCGCGCGGGTGATGACCGAGCGGTTGGGGTGGACGCGAGCCTCGTCTGCCGTAATCTCGCCGGCGTCCACGAGCTCCTCCACATAGGAGTGGTCGCGGGTCACGCGGATGAGCGTGCCCTCGTGGAGCAGATAGGCGCGCGAGTCGCCCACGTGGGCGATAGCGAGCATGTCGTTTTCGATATAGGCGCAGGTTGCCGTGCAGCCCATGCCAGGCTTGCCAAGCCCGTTGAGCGCAGCCTCGATGACCGCGGCGTTTGCAGCTTCGACGGCGGCCGCCAGTCGTGCGGCGTCGGCTGCCTGCGGCGCTGTCTTGGCAATGGTCTCGACGGCGATGGAGGAGGCTACCTCACCGGCGGCGTGGCCGCCCATGCCGTCGCATACGCAAAAGAGCGGCGATTGCACCAGATAGGAGTCTTCGTTATGCGGGCGCACACAGCCAACATCGGAGCGGGCGCCCCACATGAGCTGCGTGGTCGTGCCGGCGTCGTAGGTCGAGTCAGTCTCGACGCGCTCGTCGGTCAGCGGCTCAAAACTCATGGTCGAGCCGGGGTCCTTAAGCTTGGCCTCCACGGCGGCAACGTCAATCTCGGCCGTATCGCCGGGCGAGACGGTGTCGGCATCGTTGCTCGGGTCGTTGACGTTGGGCGTGGCGGGCTCTTCGGTTGTACGGTCGACAGGCTCGTCGTCTTGCGGGGCGACGGCTGCAGACTCGGGCGTCGCGAAGTGCGCGGGCGCGGGCGTGCCGTGGGATTGGGAGACATCCTCCGTCGTTGCTGCGGGTACGTCTTCGGTTACAGACTGCATGGCTTCGGGCGCCGCCGCGGGTTCCGGTGCAGATGCGGACTCGGGTGCTGCGGCGGGTGCCGGCGCTACGGGAAACACCGGTGCCGCGGGCTCGGGAGCCGCAAATACCGCGGAGCTCTCGGTAATCGCCGTGGCGACGGGTTCGGCAAAGTGAGCCGGCGCGGGCATGTCTTGCGGGACCGCGGGCTGCTCGGTAGCGGCGTGCACGCCGATGGGGGTGTTACCGCCGTCAGCGTTGTCCTCGGTATCCTCGTCGTCGGTCAGCGTCGGATATTCTTGCGTTACATGCGAAAGAGGCAGGGAGAACACAGTGTCCTCGGGCTCCACGGGCGCATGGCCCGCCGGGGCGGCATGAACCGGCGCGGTCGCGGGGGCGGCCGACGTCTCTGGCATGGTTGCGGACTTGTTCTCCTCGTCGATCATCGACGGTTCACCTTCATGACCACGTCGCCAATCTGGACTTCGTCGCCCTCGCGCAGCGTTGCGGGTTCCACCAGCTGGCGGCCGTTGACGAGCGTGCCGTTAAGCGAGTTGAGGTCCTCGATAATAAGTGCCGGACCCTGCAGCGAAAAACGCGCATGCGAGGCCGAGACAAACGGTTCGTTGATGCAGATGTCCGACGACGGCGAACGGCCGACGATGACGGGGCCGAGCATATCCACGTGGATGCCGCGGATGCCGCGCGGGCCCTTGTCCACATCGATCGTCCAGATGGCCGAGTCGCGGCGCTGGCCGCGGACGAGCCCCACGCCGGTCTTCATGACGGCAAACAGGAAGATATAAAGCAGGACGACCAGGACGATGCGGCCTGCAAACAGGACGATATCGATGTTCATAAGCGACTATCCCCTAAATTCGAACGTGCTCAGGCCAAACGTCAGCAGGTCGCCGTTGCGCAGCGGGCAGCGCGTGATGCGACGGTTGTTGACGAGCGTGCCGTTGGTGGAGTTGAGGTCCTCGATCGACCAGTCCGAGCCGGTAAAGGTGAGCTGGGCATGACGGCGCGACACGTTGGGGTCGCGCAGGGCGATGTCGGAAACCGAGCGCTCGCGACCGATGGTCACCTGTGCGGAGGTGATGGCGTGGCTCTCGCCGCTCACGACATCGACGAGCTGGGCGAGCGGACGCTGCGGGGCGCGAGAGCTTGCCATGTTGGAGGCGATGCTGGCTGCGGCGCCAAGGCCAGCGGCGGCGCCGGTCGCGGCGGCTCCGCCCATGCCGGCAAGCGCGTCGCGCGAGACGGTTTGGGGCACGGGAATGGGTGCGGCGGCAGGGTCGGGCATATTGGGCGCAAAGGGGTCGGCCACGGCAAGCGGGTCGGGAGTGGCAGCACGAGGTGCTGGCTGCTGCTGCGGCATAGCAGCGGGGTGTTGCTGCGGGGCGGCAAACTGCTGCTGGCCGGCGCGCGGGGCGCTGGCGGCACGGCTCGCGGCTGAGTTGTTCTGGCCCAGGCCGTTTTGGTAGGCGCGCTCTTCCTCGTACAGGCGACCGAGCGTGGGGGCATCGACGTTCTCGGCAAAGACCGAGAACTTGCCGCCGCGCAGCTGCGGGTCGATCATAAAGCGAACGAGGGGCTCGCCGACAAAGACGTAGCGGCGCTTTTCGGCCTGCGCTTTCACAAACTCGCGGACCTCGCGCGAAAGCTCGGGATAGAACGGGGCGAGCATGGGATCGTCGTCGGCGGCGATCAGGATGGTATAGAGCGCCGGCGCGGTGTTGACGCCGTTGATCACCAGAGTCTGATCCTCCATGTCGCGAGCGGCCTGCTTGGCAAGCTTCTTAAAGGAGAACGGGGCACGGGTGGCACCGAAGATGCCGGCCACGTGGTCCTCGAAGATGTTCAGGAAGTTCACGAAAGATCACTCTCCGTATAGGTTCTTTGGTATCCGAGCAAATAAAGGCATATCCCGACGATTATAGAGGATAGGATTCCCGTAACCGCCGCCTTGGCGACGACCGGGCCCGCAAGGCTGGCAATTTCCATATGGTGTGCAAGACAAAACGATACGGCCGAGCCGATGCCGGCGACGGCAATTGCGACGATGGCGGCAAGGTTCGATCCCTGCTCGGCGCGCTTGGCATGAGCATTGAGCAGCAGCGATGTTGCCGCGGCTATTGCTGCAACCAGCACGATTGCAGCGAGAAGGAGCGCGTCTCCCAGCGCTGCGACGACATTGCTAAGCCCCAGTACGCCTCCCGCAGAGAGAGCCGCTGCGGCAAGGCGGGCAAAGAGTGCGCCCATGCCCGTGGCCGCCGCTGCGCTTGCCGGGCCGAGCCAAAACGCCGCGATGCTCGTGGCGGCTCCGGCGGCAAGGAGGGCGTCGCCGGTTAGGCAACCCAGCGCAAGCGCGCAGGTGAGCGTCGCGCTCGCAGCCGCCTCGGTGCGTCCCCAAGCAATCCACCAACCGGACATGGCGGCGGCAAAGATCACCGCGACGGGCAACATCGACAGGATGCCCTGCGCCTGCATGGTGGCGTTGGCCATGAGCACCAAAAAGCCCACAGCCGAGATGGCCGAGCCGATCTGGGGGGCCAGGCCAGCCGCCGCTCCGATCGCGATAGCCGCAATGACCAGGCCGGGAAGCGCCGCGACCCCGGCCGTTTGCATCAGCAAAAAGCTAAAGGCGCCGCACGTTAGCGCCGAGATAGCGTGCATGGTGTAGTCGCGCGCATGGCTCCAGCGCGTGCCCGCCCAGCCGAGCGCGGGGTCGACCTCGATGGCGTCGTCCTCGTAGTACGACGGCTCGATATCGTCGAGCTCCTGCTCGTCATCCGAAAGCTCGCCAACCATTTGCTCCAGACTGCGACGGCCCTCGCGCACGCTGCCCAGACCGGCAAGGAGTTGGTCGCAAAATGCCTCGATGCTGTTGGGGCGGTCCTGCGGCATGGGGGAGAGCGCGCTCATGAGCGCGGCCTCGGCTCCCGGGGGAAAGTGTGGTATCAGCTCGCTGGGATAGGTGGCGCCGCCGATGATGCGGTCGAGCGAGTCGGCGGGCGTGGCCGCCATAAAGGGAGCGCTGCCGCACAAGCCCTCATAGATAACGCAGGCAAGGGCAAAGACATCGGCGCGTTCGTCGACCGTGCCGGTCTCGATATCGAGCTGCTCGGGCGGCATGTAGCCGATGGTGCCGCCGCGCGAGCCGCCAAAGCCACCGGCGGACGACAGTCGCGCCATGCCAAAGTCGGTGAGCTTTACATTGCCCGAGTGGTCGATGAGCACGTTGGCGGGCTTAATGTCCAGGTGGAGTACGCCATTGCTATGGGCGAAGGTGAGCGCCTGGCCCAGGGCATCGGCAATGGCCGCGGCCTCGTCAAAGGTGAGCGAGTGGCCGTCCACGCGATGCAAAAACTCGGCCAGCGACATACCGTCGACATACTCCATGACCAGGTAAGCATAGGCGGTGTCATGCGTAAAGTCGATGACCTGCACGATATTGGGATGTTGAAGCATGGCGGCAGTGTGCGCCTCGCGCAGGACATCCATGATGTCGCTGGCGGGCATGCCGGCGCCGTTGATAAGGGGGATGCGCTTAATGGCGACGCGGCGGCGCAGGTGCGTGTCGCGGCAAATCTCGATGGAGCCAAAACCGCCGGTCGCAAGTGTCTCGAGCGGCTGGTACCGCTTGAGCAGCTCGCGAGAGCTGGTGCCCTCCAAAGGAACGTCCGGCGAGAACCGGGCGGTATGTTGCGAGAAAAGCGGCATGGCCAACCCTCGTGCGTTTAAAGTTCGTTTGCGAGCGGCGGGCGCGGAGCCGAGCCGTTCGCGGTGGCATAGATGCTGCTAGTGTAGCACGCTCGGGCAGATGGCGAGGATAGCGGGATGCGAGGTGGCCCGATCGATTCGGCCCGTTTCGGCTCGTTTGGAAAGCGCATCTCAGTTTTCAGCCAAATTATGGGATGCGCTTTCCAAATGGGGTGGGCTGCGGAAACTGCATCCCAGAATATTGCCCTGGAACGGGATGCGCTTTCCGAACCGGCGTCCAAAAGGAAACCGCATCCCGCTTTGATGTGGGGACTGCGAACAAAAGCCGGACCGTGATCTGGCGCGGATTGGAGTTCGCCTGAATCATTGATGCTGGCTGGTGTGAGAACAGAGATAAACGAGCGGCTCGAGCGATATAATGACACGCTATGGAGGCCGTATGCTCTTTTCCCGCCGTTCTGCTACATTTGCCTGCGCCATTGCGCTTGTCGTAATGGCGGTCACCCCTTATCACCGGTTTTCATCTTCAATCGGCCTAGCGTCAGGTGCAATGACCTGGCTCGTTATCCTGGGCGCATGCCTCGCGGCGTTTGTTCATGGTGCTGCGCTATGCAAGGGGGGAATGAGAAGGCCGAGGCATCTCGGTGCCATCGGTGTTTTCCTTGGTGTTATTGCAACGGTTCCCGAATGGGCCGACCTGGCTTTCTATGCTCGCGGAGACTCTATTCCAATCGTGTTTGCACCGATTTGGTTGTTACATGGCGTTTCGTGTGTCTCGTGCTTTGTTGGGTCGCTGCTTCTCTCATATGTTATTTGGGGCACGGCGGACTCTCCTTTGACGCAGAGGTCGACACGGACTGACGAAAGGGAAACTCGTCACCCGCAGGACGCGATTTTTACAGAAACAATAGCCGTCATGTCTTGCCTGCTGTTTTGCTGTCGAGTTTCATGGAGAGTCGTTCCCGAGCCATGGGGGATGCCCCCTGTAACGGCCGCGTCAATTGGCCTTGCGCTTTTAATTCCGTTGGTCTATCTCGCATTGACTGTGGCCCCGCCGTTTTGCCGCCCTCGTGCCTTTGGCCATGGGCGGCGCGACGTGTTTGCCTGTTCTGTGCTCGTAGCAGTTCCTATTGGTCTTATTCCGGCTGTTGAGGCGGCATACTTCGCAAGCGATGCCGTGGTCATTGCATTGCTGGCGATGGGGTCCGTTATCGCTGCTGCCTTCGTATGCATGTTGCTAAGGGGGAAACGGGACAACAATTCGGATATCGCCTGTGCGTCCGACACATTCGATGCGGGGGTGTTTTCCCCTGCCCTGTCGCCTAGAGAAGAGCAGTTTGTTCGACTGCTGCTCAAAGGGAAAACGCCGGCGGAAATTGCCAAGGAGACGGATACGAAGCCATCGACGGTGAGAACAACGCTTCACCGAGCATACGGGAAGGCGTCGGTTGCGGGCTCACGCGAGCTCGTGGCGCTGTTTGCGGGTGAGGGCGATACTGTAGGGCATGAGCTACCGCAGCGGCATGCTGACGATATAGTGGCATCAGCTCGAACGCGCCGGCTGTTTCGATACCTGCTCACATTATTCTTTATCCTCCTTGCGGCGGGGCCCTTGGTAATGGCGGATAGCGATTGGGGGTCCGGTGTTTCGCGGGCTGTCGCCTTTTCCCTCTTAAGCTACGCATTGGGTCTCGGACTGCTTCTGTCGCTACGCTACGCGGGTGGAAAAGCGAATCGTGGCGCTGCGCTGGATAGAGCGGGTGAAGCGATTTGGCTCGGAAGCCCGTACGTATGGGCGGTGCTATCTGCTGTGGAATGGTCTTTTATCTATATCGCGGCATTGATGTGCATACGCGTTCCGTTGATGGCTGTGCCGGTCCTGTTTTGCGGCGTGGCGTCTACGGCTTCGCTCGCTGTTGGGCTGCGTCCGTTTAAGGTGCATGCCCATGCTCGGGCTATCGTGCCGTTGGTGTCAATGGGCATGGTTGCCTTAATCTATGCGGTCGCTAGGGGGCGAATCCATGGACTTGCGGTGCTGACGGGGGTGCTGCTCACATATATAGTGATGCGAAGCTGTCCGCAGCGCAAAATGCTTGGGATATGGATGCTTTGCTTCGGGGCGACGGCTCCTGTTTGGGCTGTCTTGCTCAATATGGTGCAGGATCTGACGGTTTTCGAGCCGTTGTTCCTCGCGTCGTTGTTGGGGCAAAGTTCGGCTGTCAATGTCGTCGTGGCAACGGTGATTGTTTGCTGGTCTGTGCCCATGTTCGTTACGCACATCGCGCTCGCCCGCTCGGTTGAGGACGAGAAGGCCGTCTTGGAGTACCGGGCGAACGGGTCCACCGAAACGGCCCGCGTGCGCCAGCTGGCCCTGCTTACGTCGCGCTCCCTTTCTGATGTTCAGTCGCAAATTTTGCTGATGACGGCAGAGGGGGCAACGACAAAGGCCATTGCGGAGGATGTCGGTTACGCTGCATCTACGGTGCAAGCGCTGCGGTCTGCATCTTACCGCCAGTTGAAGATCAAGAATAAGGCGGAGCTAATTTTATTGTTATCGCAGGTAAATAACGTGTAAACGCCTGAGCAATCAACTCAATAGCGGGTGTTTACAGACATCTTTCTCTATTCATGCGAAGGTTGCCGTGCGTCGACGCATTGTTAACCGCTTTTGATTGGAGAAGGCCATGATTAAGCCAAGGAGCGCTATTGCTCGAATCGGAGTCGGCTTGGTGATTGCAGCTGGTCTGTCCCTAGGGGTTCCCGCTGCATCGTTTGCACAAGAGGAGTTTGACACCTCTCAGGTTTCCAGCATTACTCAAAACGCCGATACGGGAATTACGACCTGTACGAACAATGCCGATAAGGCATTTAGTTTTCAATGTGCCGGGACGAGTGCAACTGGCTACCGTCAAAAGGATGATTCCTCATCGCTCTATCTGGATATCCAGGGCCATACGGGAAATCCGCTTCGGTTATATACAGACGGTGCGTATAACACAAGCGGTAGCGGCAGCATGAATTGTACTCAGGGAACGTATCGTTCGAATCACAAGGGACAGTGGGAAATGTATAACCTCGTCCGTGAGAACGGGCGATCTGCGGCGCGACTGACTGCATGGGCGGAGTCTGGCTACGGCACTGTTATTGGCGTATGGAGCCCCGACTGCGTCGGGCATTTCCACAAGCTTCCCGCATAGTTGTTTGAAATGGCTCCCTTCCGGCTTTCTGGGTCGGAAGGGGAAGGAGGACGTATGAACCAAAAGCTCGCAAGATACGAACTGTCGAAAACGATTAGACGTCCAGCTTTTATCCTTGCTCTCTTGATTGCGGTCGCAGTTGCAATAGCTGCCGCGCTGGAGCCGTGGGCAAATTTGGAAAAAGAGCGCCACAACCTTCTTTCTTTTGGTTACGGCGTTGGCGTGCAAGCCGAAAATTATCTCGGTCAAACACGTGAAAGCAGCTTCGGTAACTGGATTGTTGTGAGCGCGAACGCGCCACTGTCTGCGTCGGTGTTTTTCTATGCACTGCCCCTGCTTGCAATGTTGGCTGGATCTTGGTCGTGTCTCTTTGAGCGTTTGAGTGGTTATGACATGCAGATATGCACGCGCGTTTCCAGAAAGGCGTACGTGAACGTAAAGATGCTGTCTGCTTTCCTCTCCGCGTTTACAGTGACTGCCATTCCTCTGCTCGTCAATTTCCTGATCGTCTCGATGCTTTTTCCTGCGTATCTTCCTCGGGTCGATGAGTCGACTTACGTAGGACTTTACCTGCATAGCTACTTCTCCGGTCTATTTTATTCGCATCCTTTGTCATATGTGCTCGCATACACGCTGTTCGATGCTGTCACGCTCGGGACTTTATCCATGGCTGTAACTGGCTTCTCAATTTTGTTTCGTAGCAGAATCAAAGCGATAATTGTCCCGTATCTGCTAATGGTTGCGTGGCATTTTGCAAATGGCTGGATCTTCGGCGTAATGGCTTGTGTGGGGTTTAACTGCAATATCCTCAACAGCATCAGGTCGGAATCGCTGAATAACTGGCCAGACATTCGAGCCGGTTTTGCGGAAATCATATTATTGACCCTTGCTTCGTTGGCTTTTTCTGGGGCGTGGAAAAGACGCGAGGTGGTCTGATGCTGTTTAGGCTGGTCGCCGCGGACCTGAGGACCGTTTTGAAGAAGAACATCATCACTTTTATTGCAATTGCGGCAGTGACCGTTGCGAACTTGGTGTACGCCTACGGATTGTCTTCTGTGTATGGGGTTAGAACGGATACCTTGGGGTTTGCGGATAATCTTGCGCTCGTGTTTGCCGGATCTGCTCCGTTTGAGCCTAGGCCCGGGGTCATGTTTGTGCCTCCGCTAGGATGGCTATTTCTCATTCTGCTTATTCTCTATACAACACTCGACTATCCGACCGAATCGTTGCACGGGTTTGGTTTGCAAGCGCTTGTTCGATGCCGGGCAAGAACCCTTTGGTGGGTCTCGCGTTTTATCTTGGTGGCGGCAGTAACGGCATTTTCGCTGCTCGTGGTGGTTTGCTCTGTTGTGATTTGGAGCTTGGTGGTGAGCTCCTCGTTCAGCGCGGTCATTCATGGTGAGTCGCTTCAACTGGCTAATTTGGCGCCGTGGTTTCTCAAAGCTGCCGAGGCAGATGCGCTGCCGTTTTTCATAGGTCTCTTATTTGCTTTTGAGGCGCTTGCGTTTGCGCAGGCAGCGGTTGGGTTTGTGCTTGGGTCGTCAGTCTCGTTTGTGGTTTTAATGAGCTACCTGATCTGCTCGGCATATGCACGACATTGGGCGCTATTGGGTAACGCCTTGATGCTGTTGCGCTGGGGTGGAATTGTCAAAGAGGGAATCGCGGCGGGCTCGAGTGTCTTGTCATCAATTGGGCTTATGTCGTTATGCCTATCGTTGGGTGGACTGTGGTTTCGAAGGGCCGACCTTATAGAAAAGGGGGACAAGATATGAGTGTGATCGTAAGGGGCGTATCGAAGCGCATGGGTAAAAACGATGTCCTGCGCAACGTGTCCATCGAGGTTGACCCTGGGACTGTGGTCGGGCTTCAGGGGATAAACGGTTCGGGTAAGACCATGCTCATGCGAGCGGTTTGCGGGTTGATCAAGCCTACCGAAGGCGAAATCTCTATCGATGGCCAAAGGCTTGGGGCGGACATCTCGTTCCCGCCGAGTCTGGGGATGTTGATCGAGGCGCCTTCCTTTTTGGGATATCTGTCTGGCTACGACAATCTGAAGCTCATCGCTCAGATCAAGGGCGTTGCCACCCCCGAGGACATTCGCTCTGCCCTGCGGCTCGTGGGGCTCGATGCAGACGAAAAAAAGAAGTTCCGAGCATACTCGCTTGGGATGAAGCAGCGTCTGGGGATAGCTGCGGCAATTATGGAGAAGCCGAAGCTGCTTGTTCTCGATGAGCCAACGAATGCCCTCGACGAAGCGGGCGTTGAAATGCTCAAGCGCGTTGTGGCGATGGCGGCATCAACGGGTCGTGAGGTCCTTCTGTCCAGCCATGACGGAGAGGTGCTCGAGGAACTGGCCGATCGGGTTTACTGCATGCGCGACGGTGCCGTTGTGAAAGTTCGGGAAAGGTCGTGAGCGCGATGAAGAAGACCCTGTGGACGAGAAGATCGGCGCTCGCGCTTTTTTGCTGTGCTGCTGCCGGCCTTGCGGGCATGAGGGTGAGCGTCGTTAACGGGAACCGGACGGTCATTCCTGAGAAATATTACGCGGAGGGCGAATGGCTCTCGATGGATGGAGCGTTTCTGGGGTCGAAGGATGTGGTGACTGATGGGTATTCGTTTTGCATAGACGGGGCAGAGTTGCTCACGCCGCGCGAGTATCTCAAACGAGCACATGACGATTATTCAAAATATGGCACCGTGGATACGAAAACGAGACTGAAGGATGCCGACATCACGTGCGTTATCGCCGTAAAGATGCGTGTCAGAAATAGGGATAATATCGACGGTGGAATCAAAGCGTATGTTTGGCATCTGGTTCCGGAGTCTGCGCCAAACTATGATTTTGTAGTCAATACCGATCTGATAACGCAAGCCATGCCGGTCCTTGGCGGCTCTGCTGCGTTTGCCGTGGAGGTTGGGGCAGAAAACGAGTTGCTCGTCCCATTTATGATGCAGAACACCAACGACTATTTCGAAGGTTACGAGACCGTCCGTTTTGAGAAAGCATTTCCCGGGACTTACACGATGAAGATGACCGATCTGCCGGAGCGGAGGCTCTTAAGGTTTGAAGTGAAATAGCTCGAGAGCAAGGCAAAACGGGTCCATTGGCGGTACGCGCGCCCGATTCCAGGCGCCCCGGCCCGGAATCGGGCGCGGGACGAGGCGCCTTCGGTGTCGGCCGGCCTACCGCTTCTTCTTGCTCTTCTTCTGCTTGTGCTGCTTGCCCTTGGTCTCCTGGGGCTTGTCGCCCTGTTTTGCTTCGGCAGCGGCCTTTTCTGCCTTCATCTTCTTGCGTTTGGTCTCGATGCGGAGTTTTTTGTTGATGCGCGCCTTAAGGAAGGGACCGAACTGCTCGGCATCGCCGCGGACAAAGGTGTCCTTAGGGATCGTCACGCCCTGGTCGGCGAACATGGCCACAAAGATGCGCTCGCCGTCGAGCACGTGGTCGAGCTTTTCAAACGGGAAGAACTGCGACTTGCCGCTCGTGCCCCAAACCATCAGGCCGTCCTCGTTGGCGGCGACGCGGCGATAGCGGCCACCCATGGACTCGTCTGCCTCGACGGCATCGATAAAGTCGCGGGCGAGGGTGTGGTGCAGGTTTTTGCTCCACCAGGCCAAAAAGGCGCCGAATACGATCAAGACGACGCCAAACTTGATCCAGTTGCCGCCGGCCACCAGCATGCCGATGCCGATGAGCGCGGCAATTGCCGCGGCGACATACAGCGAGCCGCGACGCCTGGGCGAGGCGACCAGGCGGGCGAAGTCGGTGACGAGGTCGTTTTCGTATTGGTACTCGTTGAGGTACAGGATGCCGTCGTCGGCTGCGGCCTGCTCCTCGAGCGCGACCTCGACCTGGTCGGCTGCTTCGGAGGGAACGAGGTTGCTCTCTGCGTCTGCCATGCTCTTTGGACTCCTATCGCGGCGGGCTCGCCGTACGGGTTATTATGGAATGCAGTATGCCGTGCGACCGCATGGCCGCCGCGGCAACAAGACTCAGTATACCCGGGGGAGCACCCATGGAATCGTTGTACCGAAAGTATCGCCCGCTCACCTTTGACTCCGTGGTGGGCCAGCAGCATATCGTCTCGACGCTCGAGCACGCCATCACCGAGGGGCGCCTGTCCCACGCCTACCTGTTCTGCGGACCGCGCGGCACGGGCAAGACCACCATGGCGCGCATTCTGGCCAAGGCGCTGCTGTGCCGCAATGCCGAGGCGGCGCGCGCCGAGGGTGCAAGCGGCTGCATGCCCGACGGTACTTGCGAGGAGTGCGAGCTCATTGCCGAGGGTAACCACCCCGATGTCTACGAGCTCGATGCCGCCTCCCGCACGGGCGTGGACAATGTGCGCGAGGAAATCATCAACTCCGTCAACTTTGCCCCGGTGCGCGGCAAGTACAAGATCTATATCATCGACGAGGTCCACATGCTCACGACGGCGGCGTTCAACGCGCTGCTCAAGACGCTCGAGGAGCCGCCGGCACACGTGATCTTTGTGCTGTGCACCACCGACCCGCAAAAGATTCTGGAGACCATCCTCTCGCGCTGCCAGCGTTTCGATTTCCATCGCATCGGCAACGAGGATATCGAGCGTCGCCTGGCATACGTGTGCGAGCAGGAGGGCTTCGATTACGACGATGAGGCGCTGGCTATCGTGGCGCGCCATGCCAAGGGCGGTATGCGCGACGCGTTGTCCACGCTGGAGCAGCTGAGCGTCTTTGGCAACGGTTCTGTGCATGCGGACGACGCCCGCTCGCTTTTAGGCGAGGTTTCGGACCAGATTCTGGGCGAGTTTTCCCGCGCCATTGCCGATCGCGATGTTGCCGAGCTCTATGGACTGATCCGTGCGCAGGTCGAGGAAGGAAACGACCTGCTGGAGCTGACGCGCGACCTGGTGGCGCATGTGCGTGACGTGTACGTTGCCTGCGTTGCCGGTGCCCGTGCCGAGCTGTTTGAGGGCGGCTCCGAGCAGGCCGAGGCGCTTGCTGCCGAGGCCGCTGCCTTTGGCGAGCATCCTGCCGACCGCCTGGCCCGTGTGCTGACGGTGCTCGACGATGCCGCACTGGAGATGAGGGGCGCGAGCGACGTGCGCCTGGTGCTCGAGATCGCCTGCACGCGCCTGGCACGTCCCGAGGCCGATTTAACGATTGAGGCATTGGCCGAGCGCGTGGCCCGCTTGGAGGCCATGGTTGCCAACGGCGCCGTGCCGGCGAGCGTGGCTGCTGCTCAGGCCGCCGCGCCTGCAGCATCCGTACCCGCTGCTGCCCAACAGCCGACGCTAATTTCGGGCGCTCGTGCTGCCGCTCCGGCGGCATCCGCTGCCCCCGCTGCTACGTCCGCGCGCCAGGGCGGTATGCCTTGGGACCGTGGTGCTGCTGTTCCGGCTGCCCAGCCTGCGTCCCGTTCTGCGTCCGTGTCAGCTTCCAAGCCTGCAGCGCCTGCACCTCAGCCTGCGCCGACTCCGACGCCTCAGCCCGTTGCGGCTCCCGCGCCTGCCACCGCTCCGGCACCTAAGCCCCAGTCCAACAATGCCGCCCAGGTTGCCGCCGCCGGTACTGCCGAGACGCCCGCGGTCGAGGATGCCGGAGAGCTGCAGCGCAAATGGGCCGAGGTTGTCGAGCGTGTCAAGGCGCGTCAGGCTTCCTACGCGGGGCTTTTGCTCAATGCCCGCGCCACGGCTGACGACGGCTCCAGGCTCACGGTCTCGTTCCCCGCGGGCTCGACCTTTGCCATCAAGATGCTTGGACGCGCCGACACGCAGTCGGTGGTCCTGCCGACAGTCAGTGCGGTCTTCGGTCGTCGTACCGTCGACTATGTCCTGGATGGGGGTGGCACGCCGGCTCCTCAACATGAGGAGCATTCTCCATCTGCACGGGCTGCGGTATCTGCGGACCCGCAACCCGTGTCCTCGGCGGCCCCTGCATCCTCGAGCGCCAGCGCGACGCAGCCAAAAGCAGCACCGATAGCGGCGCCGACCCCGTCGGCGCCTAAGCCCGTCATGGCCAAACCGGCTGCTCCGACACCCGCGCCCAAGCCTGCCTCGCCCGCGCCCAAGTCGTCTGACCTGGGCAAAGCCCCCTGGCTGCGCTCCGACAACCCCGCCGGCGCTCCTGCCACGGGCAAGCTCCCGACCGAGCCCGCGCCCCGAGCGCCCGAGCGCGCGTCCGCTCCCAAGGCTCAGCCCGCCGCGCCGTCTGCGCCATGGGAATCCGAGCAGGTTCCCTACGACGATGCCATGGTTGGCGGTTTTGTTGCCGATGCTGGTGGGGACGATCTGCCTCCGTTCGACGTGCCGGGTGCGGCGTCCGCGCCCAAGTCCGCTGCAACTGCCCCCAAAGAGGAGGACGCTCCTGCAGCTCCCTGGGAGTCCAACTCCGGTGCGGGCGGCCCCTTCGGCCATCAGGGTGCAGCCCCGAGCATCCCGCAGACCGAGGACGAGGCCAAAGCCCTCATCCGCAGCGTCTTCGGCCAGTCCACCATCTTCAAGCCGGTGGAGTAGCTGCGCAGGCGGGTATACTGCTCAAGAAGAGAACCCCTTGCCCGGGCGCATCTGTATTTCGGACATGTGTAGTGTGGTGCCGCGTATATCGCATTCGAGCAGACAAGCGCGTGACGGTCGGCCTAGGATGCTGAGGTCGATACGATACGTCGCATGGCCGTCCGTGTACTCGACTTGCTCGGCGTTGACGGTTGCTCCGATTGTAAATAAAGAGCCCAGTTCGGCATCGACAATCTTGGAGTCCTTTATCTTGACCTTGAACTCTTGGTAGAGGGACGGGCTGTTGTAGTAAATGGTTCGGGTTCCGTCGGTGCATTCATCGGTCGTCTCCCATTTGACGACGGGCTGGTCCGAGCTGGCTATCAGCAGTTCTGCTCCAAAAGCTATGGCATGGGTGATGACAACCAGCAATGCCCAGCCGACAAAGAGATAGAGAACCACATATGCAACGGGGTGTTTTGAGCGGATGTTTTGGAGCGCGTCGGGGGCATTCATGGGGCACCTCCAAATTGCAATCTATGACAATCAAATTATACCCTGCCGCCATGTGCTCCGCCTCGAGCAGCGGTTTGGCATTTAGCTATTTAGTGGCACACATGAAATGCCGGATTCGGCTCTACTAGATTGAGTATGCGATATTATGCAACCTTGCATAATTCGGCCTTGCATAATCTTTGCGCGTGGTTTGTATTGGAGGACATGTATATCGACTGAGGTAGCGTGTCCGCCCCGCTTGCTTGCCCCGCGCCGTGGTACGATTTTTGAGTTTGAAAGTCCTGCCGCGTTCCGGCTGCCCTTGCAGCTCGTTGCGCGGCCGCACGTAAAGGAGCCATCATGGCCGGTATGAACATGCAGCAGATGATGAAGCAGGCCCGCAAGATGCAGGAGCAGCTTGCCGCCGCGCAGGAGAACCTCAAGTCCCAGACCGTCGACGCCTCTGCCGGCGGTGGCATGGTCAAGGTGACCGTCAACGGCGAGATGGAGCTCGTCAACCTCACCATCGATCCCGATGCGCTCGATCCCGAGGACGTCGATATGCTGCAGGACATGATTATGGCTGCTGTCAACGAGGCCGTTCGCGGCGTCAACGAGCTCGCCAACAAGCAGATGGGCGCTATCACCGGCGGCCTCAACATCCCGGGCATGCCGTTCTAAGACACGCATATATATGAGTGCGAATCACAGTCTGCAAAAACTGCTCGATGAGCTGGGTCGTCTACCGGGCATTGGTCCCAAGTCGGCCCAGCGCATCGCCTATTACCTGCTCGAGGCCGATGCCGAGGAGGCCCGCCGCCTGGCCGAGGCCATCCTGGAGGTCAAGCAGGAGGTTCACTTTTGTAGCCGTTGCTTTAACTACGCCACGGCCGACGAGTGCTCCATCTGCCAGGACCCGATGCGCGATACCACTCGCATTTGCGTGGTGGGCGAGCCGCGCGACGTCCAGGCAATCGAACGCACGGGCAGCTACCATGGCCTGTACCATGTGCTGGGCGGCGTGATCAGCCCCATGGACAAGATTGGTCCCGAGCAGTTGCACATCCGCGAGCTGCTGGCGCGTCTGGGTCACGAGGATATCCATGAGGTCATCATCGCCACCAACCCCAACATCGAGGGCGAGACCACGGCGAGCTATCTGGCCCGTACCATCAAGCCGTTGGGCGTCGAGGTGTCGCGTCTGGCAAGCGGCCTTCCCGTGGGCGGCGACTTGGAGTATGCCGACGAGCTTACGCTTGGGCGCGCCATCGAGGCCCGTCGCACGATTTAGGTGGCGAGCCTGCTCCTGCGGTATGTCTTCATCGCGACGCACGGGGTAGTCATAATTTCCCCGTGCGACTGTAAGTTTGTTGTGCAACAAAGATGCTTTGTATCCGCTTATCGCATGGATGCTTCCACTCGCATCCTTAATTTGCCCATTCGTTGCGCAACCTTTTGGGTTCGCTGATACACTCAAATATGGATTCGAATGAATGCGCCGCTCCCGAGCGGCGTGTTTTTGTTGGAGGAGAACGCATGCGGCCCGGTGGCACTCAGACAAAGCGCGGCGCCGCGGTGCGCATGCGACGCCGACTGGGCTTGGCGCCGCGGGCGTGCGCACTGCTGTCTTGCTCGCTAGTGCTGGTCATAGCTGGCGTTTCTGTCTATGGCATGACCGTGCCGTCCATGATGCAGGCGCATGCCGCACGCGAACCGCGCGTGGGGCATGAGGTCAAAAGTGATCTGGGTACCACGACTGGATATGCTTGGGCAAGTGTGGTCGCGCATATTGTGTTTGGCACCGACGACGCGGACGGCGCAGAGGCCCCGGACAACGAAGTCACGCTTGCCAATGGCAAAACCATCGTGCTCACCAACACCAAGATCATCGATCGGTTGTCCAACAATAGCGTGGCGGCAACGGTGAGTAAGGTCGAGCAGCAGAAGGAGCAGGACGCCCAGCAGTCCGGAAAGCCCGGTAGCTCGGATACTTCTGGCTCCGGCTCGGATTCATCGAGTTCGGGCGGCGGCTCTGGGGCGGGTTCCTCTACCGGAGGGTCTGGAAACGGCGGCTCGACGGGCGGCAACACTGACAACGATGCAAACTCCGGTGGCCTTTCCGCTGCTGAGGAAGAGAGCATTCACAGTTGGCTTGTGACTAAGTACAACATGCTCGACGGCTATGTTTCTCGTGCCAATGACGTGGTCTCGACTTATAACTCTACGGGAGATCCCAGGCCGTGCGACAGCCTGGTCGGGGAGATGTTTGTCATTCGAGCCGAGTTCGGTCGTCAGACATTCTCGCCCCGGTCAAAGTGGTATCAGCAGTATGCCAATCTGTGGGGCTGTTACACCAACCTATGTCAATGGGTCGGCCATTACGGCGATGATGACGTCGCGCTCGGTAACTTCAACAATAACGTGGCGGCGCTTGCCCTATGATGACCGATCTTGCATCCACCACACCACAATCGCTCGGTCGCGATCCCATGGTCGGCCTGCGCCTGGCGCGTGTCGACGGGTTTGAGCCGGCCATTGCGCTCGGTCAGGACGAACTGCCTGCCTATCTGCGTCGTTTTACGATGCTGTTTGCCGACGATGCCGCCATGCGCCGTGGCGGTATCGGCCGCGTGACGCGTGCCGTCAACGCCCAAGGCGAGGCCGTGGCGCTCAAGCAGCTTATCTTGCCGACGCGCGATGAGTTCGACGACGATGCAGCTCACGAGGCGCTGGTCGCCAAGTTCAAGGCGGCGTTTCGCGAGGAATATGAATGCCACCGCGCCCTTTCGGGCCTTAAGGGCTTTCCCCGCCTCTATGGCTGGGGCGAGGTCGACGGTGTGCCTGCAATTGTCATGGAATGGGTCGAGGGCGAGACGCTTGCCCGCTTGCGTTCGCGACTCGCCGTGGACGATGCCGGACGCCTGTCGCCGCTTGTGGCGGCGCGTCTGGATCGCGACCTGTTCGATCTGCTCTGCCGTATGAGCCTGGTGGGTGAGGGCTTTGTCCATCGCGATATCTCGCCCGCTAATATTATGGTGCGCACGGCGCGTCTACCGCTTGACCGGCAGCTTGCCGAGGGCACCTTTGACCTGTGCCTGATCGACTTTGGCTCGTCGCTGGCGCTTGAGCCTGCGTCGGCCGTGGCCGGTACCGGCGGCAAGGCATCCTTTACCGAGCGCTATGCCACGCTGCGTCGCGCGACGGTTGCCTATGCCCCGCCCGAGATGCTCACCGACGATATTCCCGATCTGCGCGCTTTGCGTATGTCGCCGGCGATCGACGTCTATGCCGCGGCAAGCACGGTTTACGAGCTCATTGCCGGCGTCGCGCCATACGAAGCCGCGCCGAGCACTTCGGGCACCTCGGGTTCGCGCAAAAAGACGCGCGACATCGCGAGCCCCTACCGTCTCAAGATGGACACGCGGCCCGACTATCCCATTGGTGCCCATGCGCCCGGTTGTGATTTGACTCAGCTGCTTCGTCGTGAGCCCGATGTGGCGCTCGCCGCGGCCGAGCAGGCCCAGCAGCTAGGGCTTGAGCCGGATTCCGAAGAGCTACGCGATGCGCTGGCGTTTGTCGATGCCCAGCTGTTCGACGTGGTGATGGCCTGTCTGTCCAGCCATCAAAAAGATCGTCCCGAGCCGGCGGCGGTCGAGGCGGCGCTCTCAGCGTTTTGTGACCACTATGCGCAAAATGTCGGCCGTTCGCTCCGCGGCGAGCCGCTCACGCCGTGCCCCATGGATGCGTCTGGCCGCGCGGTTCGTCGCGCGCTGATGGTCGGCGCGACGGTCGTCTGTGGCGTGGTTTGGGCTGTGATCGTGGTTTCGGCCGCGCTGCTGGCGTCGGGCGCTCGCGTGACGGCGACTTTGGGATCGCTCGTGTGGTCTGGGTCGCTACCGGGTATTATTGCCGCACTGGCGTTGGCGCTGCCAGGCATAGCCGGCGTTGCCGCGGGGGCGCTTGCGCGCGATCGGCGCTCGGGCTTCCTGCAGGGTGTGCTTGCGCTTTCTGCCTGCGAGGTTCCGGTGCTGGTTGTGGCTGCATGTAGCGTATTTTCCCAACGCGCCGTGATGGGCGGCCTTGTTGCCGCTCTGGTTGCAACCTATACGCTTACGTGGTTTTTGCTTGCGATGGGCTTTGCCTTTGAACTTCCCGTTTCGGCACCACGACGCACAAAAGCCCAGATGGCGACTCCGCTTGCCGGTGGAGCCGCAGCTGCCCGTACTTTTGGCGGACCTGTCGAAGTATCGTCCGATTCTATTTCTACGACTAAGGAGGCCTAGGTCATGACATCTCAAGTTGAGCTCACCCCATGCGGGGCCATGTTTGACATCTTTAAGCGCGCGGCGCATCTGAGCTATATCGAGCTGTGCGGCTTGGTGCTTTCGTCCCGTCCGCTCGCCGACGGCCGCAGCCCACAGAGCCGAGCCGCCGATCGCTCTTGGGTTTCCCGCTTTATCGTTCGCGCGCCGGTCGGCACGCTTCAGCATCGCTACTTTGCCGAATACGGTACCTCGGCTGCGCGTATTATGTCGCAACTGGCCCTGCGCCAGCGCAATCCCATGGACTCCACGGCTGTGATCAATATGGTGTGCGGTCCTGCAGGTGAACCGATGGTACGCGCGCTCGAAGAGTGCCACCAGGACACGAATCTCTATCGCAACGCGCTCGATCGCCTGTCCCAGGCGGCGGAACTCATGCCCGCCGAGCGCGCCGAGGCCGTGCTGGTGCTGTTTGTCGCCGTCGGCTGTTCGGCGGATGTGCGGTCCTCGGTGAACTATGCCATCGACTACGCGCACGCGACCTGTGGCGGAGGCACATCCACGCCGCGTTCGCTTGGCATGTCGATGACCGCGGGCGAACGCGAACCCGCCCCGGCGCACCCCTTGGGCTTGCTGCGCGTACAAAACAGTTTTGTCGTGAGCGCCCCGCGCTGGATTCAGCCGAGTGAGCAGGGTGTTGAGATTGGCGCGCTGGCCACTGGCGAGGGCGATATTACCGACGTCGGCGACGATGTCTCGGCCCGCCATGCCCATATCTGGTGCGATGCTCAAAATATCTGGCACGTCGAGGACTTGTCGTCCACCAACGGAACCGTGGTGGTAAACGGGGCCACGCGCGTCTGCATTCAGGTCGAACCCGGCCGTTCCGCCCAACTCAATCCCGGCGACGAGCTCAAGCTCGGCGAATCCACTACCTACGCCATTCTCTTCGGTGCCCTCTAGCCGGCAGATAGGGACGTTCCTTTTCTGCCGGCACTTGGGGACACTCCTTGGCGCACCAGAGCCGGTCGCCCAGGGATGGAGGGGCCATTTTGGCCCTTGGCAGTCACCCAAGGTAAACCTTTACCGCCCGCCTATATTTGCCGAAATTACACTTGACGGCGGGGTACAATAAACCCGCATGCGGATTTCCGTTGCGGGCGCTTCCCATCGCCGGGGCGTGCCCGGGAGCATCCGGCATGCGGCCTTTGCGGCGCTCGGTCATGTGCAAGACGGGTAGCTGGGCTTGTGGAGCGCGTGCAGCCCTCCTCGCCTCGGCATGCCTTCTCTCCACGCCATGTACCTGCTGCTGAGCCTGCCTGCCAGATGATTGGAAGCAACAGCGAAAATCCCATCACGCCAACATCCCGGCGATCGCCGGGGCCTGTATACCTATATGAGAGGAGAGGGGTATATGGCGCGTAAGTTTAAGTCTATGGACGGCAACGAGGCGGCCGCATATGTTTCGTATGCGTACACCGAGGTAGCGGGAATCTATCCCATTACGCCGTCCAGCCCGATGGCCGACCATGTCGACCAGTGGGCGGCCCAGGGTCGCAAGAATATCTTCGGCACCCCGGTCAAGGTCGTCGAGATGGAGTCCGAGGCAGGTGCAGCCGGTACCGTTCACGGTTCGCTGGGCGCCGGTGCTCTGACCACCACCTACACGGCTTCTCAGGGTCTGCTCCTGATGATCCCGAACATGTACAAGATCGCGGGCGAGCAGCTCCCGGGCGTCTTCCACGTCTCCGCGCGTTGCGTCGCTTCCCACGCCCTGAACATCTTTGGCGATCACTCCGACGTCATGGCCTGCCGCCAGACCGGTTTCGCCATGCTCGCCGAGGGCAACGTCCAGGAGGTCATGGACCTCTCGCCGGTGGCTCACCTTGCCGCCATCGAGGGTAAGACCCCGTTCCTTAACTTCTTCGACGGCTTCCGCACCAGCCACGAGATCCAGAAGGTCGCCATGTGGGACTACAAGGATCTGGCCGAGATGTGCGACATGGACGCCGTCCAGGCTTTCCGCGACCACGCGCTCAACCCTGAGCACCCGCACACCCGCGGCAGCCACGAGAACGGCGATATCTTCTTCCAGAACCGTGAGGCCTGCAACAAGGTCTACGACGAGCTTCCCGCCGTCGTCGAGGGCTACATGAAGAAGATCAACGAGAAGCTCGGCACCGATTACGGCCTGTTCAACTACTACGGCGCTCCCGATGCCGACCGCGTCGTCGTGTGCATGGGCTCCTTCTGCGACGTGCTCGAGGAAGTCATCGACTACCTCAACGCCCACGGCGAGAAGGTCGGCCTGGTCAAGGTCCGTCTGTTCCGTCCGTTCTCCATCAAGCACTTCGTCGACGTTCTCCCCGAGACCGTCCAGAAGATCGCCGTTATGGACCGTACCAAGGAGCCGGGTTCCATCGGCGAGCCGCTCTACCAGGACGTCGTCTCCGCTCTCTACGAGGCCGGCAAGACGGGCATCAAGGTCGTCGGCGGCCGTTATGGCCTGGGCAGCAAGGACACGCCTCCCGCGTCCGCGTTCGCTGTCTTCGAGGAGCTCAAGAAGGACGAGCCCAAGCGCGAGTTCACCATCGGCATTGTCGATGACGTGACCAACCTGAGCCTGCCCGAGGCCGAGGATGCGCCCAACACCGCAGCTCCCGGCACCATCGAGTGCAAGTTCTGGGGTCTGGGTGGCGACGGTACCGTCGGCGCCAACAAGAACTCGATCAAGATCATCGGCGACCACACCGACAAGTACGTCCAGGCCTACTTCCAGTACGACTCCAAGAAGACCGGCGGCGTCACCGTCTCGCACCTGCGCTTTGGTGATTCTCCGATCCGTTCGCCGTACTACGTGACCAAGGCCGACTTTGTCGCTTGCCACAACCCTAGCTACATCGTTAAGGGCTTCAAGATGGTTCGCGACGTCAAGCCGGGCGGCACCTTCCTGGTCAACTGCCAGTGGAGCGACGAGGAGTTCGCCGAGCACATGCCCGCCGTGGCCAAGCGCTACATCGCGAACAACAACGTCAACGTCTACCTGATCGACGCTATCGACCTGGCTGCCAAGGTCGGCATGGGCAAGCGCACCAACACGGTGCTCCAGTCCGCCTTCTTCGCGCTGGCCAAGGTCCTGCCCGCCGAGGACGCCCTGCAGTACATGAAGGACGCGGCTACCAAGTCCTACATGAAGAAGGGCCAGGCCATCGTCGACGCCAACCACAAGGCCATCGATGCCGGCGCTACCGCTTTCCGTAAGTTCGAGGTTCCGGCCGACTGGGCTACCGCCGAGGATGCCGCTCCCGTCGAGCTCTCCGAGGAGACCAAGTCCGCTATCGCCCAGCAGGTCAAGAACCTGCTCGAGCCCATCGATCGCATGGACGGCGACAGCCTGCCTGTTTCCGCCTTCGTCGATTGCGCTGACGGCCAGTTTGAGCTGGGCGCCTCCGCATACGAGAAGCGCGGCGTCGCCGTGGTCGTTCCCCACTGGGACGAGACCAAGTGCATCCAGTGCAACCAGTGCGCCTATGTGTGCCCGCATGCCACCATCCGTCCGTTCGCGATGACCGAGGACGAGGCTGCCGCCGCGCCCGAGGCTACCCGCACGCTCGACGCCATGGGCCCCAAGGCCAAGGGCATGAAGTTCACCATGGCCGTGTCCCCGCTCGACTGCATGGGTTGCACCAACTGCGTCAAGGTCTGCCCCAAGGGCGCCCTCGAGATGGTTCCCACCGAGCAGGAGATGGACCAGCAGCCCGTTTGGGACTATATGGTCGAGAACGTCTCCGAGAAGAAGGAGCTCATCGCGGCCAACGTCAAGGGCAGCCAGTTTAAGCAGCCCTACCTGGAGTTCTCCGGCTCCTGCGCCGGCTGCGCCGAGACCGCCTATGCACGTCTGGTGACCCAGGTTGCCGGCGACCGCATGTTCATCTCCAACGCCACCGGCTGCTCCTCCATTTGGGGCAACCCCGCTGCCACCGCTCCTTACTGCAAGGACAAGGACGGTCACGGCCCGGCGTGGAACAACTCCCTGTTCGAGGACAATGCCGAGCACGGTCTGGGCATGGCCGTCGGTTACGAGGCCGTCCAGAAGAAGCTGATCGCCGCTACCCAGGACATCATCGCTGCCGATGGTCCGTCCGATGAGCTCAAGGCTGCCGGCCAGGCTTGGATCGACTCCGTCAACGACACCGAGGCTTCCAAGACCGCTGCCGCTGCCTACGTTGCCGAGCTCGAGAAGTGCGGCTGCGACGCTTCCAAGGCGATCCTCGCCGACAAGGCTTACCTCACCAAGAAGTCCTTCTGGATCTTCGGCGGCGACGGTTGGGCCTACGACATCGGCTTCGGTGGCCTGGATCACGTCCTGGCTTCCGGCCACAACGTCAACGTCTTCGTCTTCGACACCGAGGTTTACTCCAACACCGGTGGTCAGGCCTCCAAGGCCTCGAATCTGGGCCAGGTCGCTCAGTTCGCCGCTGCCGGTAAGGTGACCAAGAAGAAGTCCCTGGCCGAGATTGCCATGAGCTACGGCTACGTCTACGTGGCGCAGGTCGCCATGGGCGCCAACCCGGCTCAGACCCTCAAGGCCATCCACGAGGCCGAGGCCTACGACGGTCCGTCCCTCATCATCGGCTACAGCCCCTGCGAGATGCACTCCATCAAGAAGGGTGGCATGCAGAACTGCCAGGCCGAGATGAAGAAGGCTGTCGAGTGCGGTTACTGGAACCTCTTCCGCTTCAACCCCGAGGCTGCTGCCGGCAAGAAGTTCTCGCTCGATTCCAAGGAGCCCGCGGGCGGTTATCAGGAGTTCCTGATGAACGAGGCCCGTTACGCTTCGCTGACGCGTTCCTTCCCCGAGCGCGCCGAGGAGCTCTTCAAGGAGAACGAGCAGGCCGCTATGGACCGCTACGCTCACCTGCTGAAGCTCAAGACGGTGTACAACGAGGCCTAGGTCTCCCACCGCAGGATCTGAGGACTGACCTTCGCGGACGTCCTCGGACATGAAAGAACCCCCGCTGCGCACTACGTGCGGCGGGGGTTCTTTCGTCCTGCGGAGCGTCCGCAAAGGTCAGCCCTCAGATCCTGCTACGACTACGTCCTTGGATTGTGTGGGTGGATGAAGGACGTGGCTGTGGGGGTGCCTTGTCCCGGTCGCTGTTTCGCGGCTTTGGGCATAGAGGGGGATTTGGTTGCGGACCCAGATGGCCTAGAGGGATATGGGCGCAAACGAGAAATCGTTGTTGGGGTCGTCCTTTTCCATAAACTCATCGAGGCAGAATGTCATATAGATTGGAACGTACAGGACCTTGCCCTCTTTACTGAGGTTCTCGTGGCTTAGCACAACGGCCTCGGGGATTTTGTACTCGCTCACGCCCATCAGACGGTCGAGGGCCGCATGGGCTCGAACCTTCTTGCCCGATTTGACCTCGATTGGGACAACGTGCCCGCGGGTGCCTTCGATCACAAAGTCAACTTCGCCGACCTCGCGTGTCTGGTAGTACCATGCATCAGTTCCAAGGGCGACAAGCTCCTGCGCGACCACGTTCTCATAGAGACCGCCGAGGTTGGGGGTTTTCATATCAAGGTAGACAGCGCGTGCCGTGCTGCCGGGATACCGTGATGCGAGCATGCCTGTATCAGACTCGTATAGTTTAAAGGCGGTCGCCTTCTCTGTCCTCTTAAGAGGACTTCGGGCCTCCGTCACCTGGGCGACCATCAAACCGACGCCCGCGTTCACCAGCCATAGGAAATCCTGCTCGTATTTTTGAAGGCGAGCCCCCTCGCCCAGGGATGAAACAACAAAGCGATGGGACTCCGCCTCAAGCTGAACGGGAATTTGTTCGAAAATCGCGCGAACGTTAAACGCTCGAGTCGATGCATATTTAGAGATATCACTTTTGTACTGATCGACCAGCTGAATTTGAAGCTCACGCGTCCTCACGAGTGAATAACCCGAATCGATATAGTTCTGTACGACTTCCGGCATGCCGCCGCAAACGATATAAGCTCTAAAGTTTTTGAGCATCGCCTCATGAATATAGTTTTCGACGGGACGCCTCTCGACAAGGCAGCTGCGGATGTCTGCAAGCACATTCTCGCTGATGCTGTTTGCCCAACAAAACTCTTCAAAATCCATTGGCCGCATAACAATGTGCTCGACATACCCCACCGGGAAAGAAGAGATCCCCTTAAACTCAGTCCCAAGCATAGACCCCGAGAAGACATAGCTAAAGCGCCCGTCCTCGACCAACGCCTTCATGAGCGTGACGATCTGCGGATACTCCTGTATTTCATCGACAAAGATAAGCGTATCTCCCTCAACAAGCGGTGCATCCGCAAGAAGGGCCACGCGGTTGATAAAGTCAACGGCGTTCTTAGCGCCAATGAGCACATCTCTTGCCTCGGCATCGAGCAGCAAATTGGCCTCAAAATACGACGCGTAGTTGTCTTTACCAAACGCGCGAATCGCATAGCTCTTGCCAATCTGACGCGCACCGGTAACAAGCAACGCTTTATCGGAGTCGTTCTTCCAGCTCAAAAGCCTGTCAGTGACCTTACGGCGTAGCATTAAAACACCTCATTGACAAAAATTGGCAAATAGATTTGCCCATAATCATACAAAAATTGGCAAATAGATTTGACCCAAATCGTACAAAAATTGGCAGATAGCAAAGATTCGCTTAGGTCTCAAAGCCAGCGAGCCAGCACGGTGCTTTGCGAAAAGGCTGGCGGCGCCGTTGTTGAGGGTGGCCAGGTTGGCAGTGGCGCCGTTAGCGTTCTCGGCTGCTTGGGTGGGCAGGAGCGAAAGTGCGTCAGCGGCGTTCATGCAATACCCGACGGTAAAGTTCTATACTGCAAACTCACAGTCGCTTGCCGCAAAGTGAAGCGCGTTCGGCTATCCCTTTTGTTGGATGAAAAGCCCCGTGTTATTGCAAGGGTGCATACTTGTCTTGCAAGTGCATAGAATCTCGTATAGTGCGAGTAAATAATTGCAGTGTCCGTTATGTGTTTAGCAAAGATATAGTTTGCATAATCCAGCCTAATCTCTGCTCTAATTAAATAAAGTCGCACGTAGATGACGTAAACATGTGTGAGCTGGGCTTCTTTACGCTGAGCGGGTAAAAACGACCGTTCACCGTTAAACTATTTTCAAAATGAATAAAATGAGCGATAAAGAGAATATAAACCTTAATAAACTCGCGTATTGCACGGACGCGGGTTATTAATGGGTTGTAGGCCTTTTACAGAAAGGATTCCAGCAATGTCTAAGCCTCTTGGCAAGCCCGATCGTATTGTCGTCGCCCTCGGCGGCAACGCCCTCGGCAACAACCCCGTCGAGCAGATCCAGGCCGTGAGCAACACCGCCCACGCTCTCCTTGGTCTTATCGAGCAGGGTAACGAGATCATCATCACCCACGGCAACGGCCCGCAGGTCGGCATGATCCAGAACGCCTTCGCCGCTGCCCACGACGCCATCGGCACCCCCGAGATGCCGCTGCCCGAGTGCGGCGCCATGTCCCAGGGCTACATTGGCTATCACCTGCAGCAGGGCATCGGCCGCGAGATGCACAAGCGCTATAAGCGTTGGCACGCCGCCACCGTCGTCACCCAGATCGAGTGCGACCCGGACGATCCCGCGTTCAAGAACCCGACCAAGCCGATCGGCCCCTTCTACACCGAGGAGCAGGCCAAGGAGTTCATGGCCGAGGATCCCTCCAAGGTCTTCGTCGAGGATTCCGGCCGCGGCTGGCGTCGCGTCGTCGCTTCCCCCGATCCCAAGAAGATCGTCGAGGCTGACTCCATCCTCAACCTGCTCGACAACGAGTTCATCGTCATCGCCTGCGGTGGCGGCGGCATCCCCGTCGTCCGCGACTACGAGAACAAGGGCTGCTACAAGGGCGTTCCCGCCGTCATCGACAAGGACCTGGGCGGCGAGCTGCTGGCCGAGGACTGCGATGCCGACGTTCTGTTCCTGCTGACCGCCGTCGAGCATGTCGCCATCAACTTTGGCAAGCCCAACCAGGAGGAGCTCGAGGACCTCACCGCCGACGAGGCCGAGCGTCTGGCCGACGAGGGCCAGTTCGGCAAGGGCTCCATGGAGCCCAAAGTCCGCGCCGCCATCAAGTTCGCCCGCTCCCGCAAGGGCCGCACCTGCATCATCGGCGCCCTGGACAAGGCCGCCGAGACCATGGCCGGTCTCTCCGGTACCCGCATCCACGAGTAGCCTCTACTCTGTTGCCTCTCTCGTGGGCGCCAGGCAAGACGCCCACAAACTAGCCTCTCTTCATGAGCCCCGCAGTCCGCTCCGACTGCGGGGCTTTTGCTATTCACCTAGTCATTGGGGACGTTCTTAAACGACTAGTCAAACAAGAACGTCCTCAACGACTAGTCATTTAAGTCTGTCCCCAATGACTAGTAGTAGGCCCACATGGCTTCGACTTCGTTGAGGACCTCTACGACGCCCCAGCGGCGGGCGCTGCGGCTGGCCGAGTTGGGGTCGTAGACGCCAATCTGGTTGGCATCGTCGATGCCGTAGAGCACGATGTAGTGGCCTACGTTGGTAAACGTACCGGGGCGCACTGCGGCGATGACGGGCGCACCCGAGCGAAGTGCTTGGGCAATCGATTCACGATCGTTATAGAGCTGTGTTCCGTTGAGCCCCAGCTGCCACGCACCGCCTGTCATAAACGACCATTCGGTGGCACCGGTGGGGGCGTAGTTGCCGGCTTCGGCCAGTGCGCATATATCGACCGGCGTCTTATCGGTATGGCCGGTCTTAAAGATATAGACCATGGTGAGGCAGGTAGGACCGCAAGCGTTTTCGCGAATAGTGCCGCCGGCATAGGGCAGCTCCGACCATGCGGGGTCAATTTGGTAGATGTGGGGCATGACACCGGCCTGCCATTGCGAGCGTGGGGTCGAGAACGCAAAGGAGTAACCGGGCGCGACGGGAGCTTTAAGCAGCTTGTCCTCGGCAGTGGGCTCAAGACCGGCTGATCCGTGGGAGATACAGGATCCCAAAAACACAAAGACGAGGCAGGCGGCGATGGAGCAAAGCGCAAGGCGTAGACGGCGGGCCGGAAGCGCGTGGCTTGTGGTGTGCGACGCGGGGTGAGGGACGGAATTGCCGCGATCGCGTTGAGGTCGCGAAAAGGTGCGCTTGACGTAGTAGTCGGTCTTACGGCGATCGTAGCGGCGTGGCTGCGATGTGTCGGTCTGGCGTTGACGTGTGCTCGTACTCACGCGGTCTGACTGCTGCACGGTACGGCTTTGCCGCCGCGAAGAAGCCCCGGGCTGCTCTTGGGGGCGCTGCTGGTTGCCGTTGTCGGAGGTGTTTCTGGGCGTTGGCGTGGTGCGGCCGGCAAGGCGCACGCTTTGTGGCCGTTGGTCGCCGTCATTGTATCCGTATGCCATTCGAATCACCTTGCCTCGTGTGTAACTTGTCTATCCTACATAAAAAGATGCACGACACATGGGTATGTGCGCCAAAAGCCTGACAAATGGTATGAACGTTGCCGCGCCGCGCGCCAAGCGTCACGGCAACAGGTATTCAAAAGCAGACAAGATGAAAGCGTCCAGGACGAATGACGTCTCCCGCCGTTCGTCCCAAAAACGGTGCCGCTCGTTTTGCAGTTCTGCCTTCGGTCGAGCTGCGAGCGGCGCTGCTGCGCCAAGGCCGTATCTTAAAGCCATGGAATAAAAGCGCGCGGCAAAACGGACCGCGCAAGGGGTGACGCCAGGGGGCGTCAAAAAGGAAAGGAGGGGAACAATGGCGGACAAGAACGCAGAAGTTGCAGTCGAGGACAACGGCGGCATGAAGAAAACGCTTTCGCTCTGGAACTTCTTCACCATCGGTTTCGGTGCCATCATCGGTACCGGTTGGGTTCTGCAGGTCGGCGACTGGATGGTCGTGGGCGGCGGTCCCGTTCCCGCTATGATTGCATTCCTCTTGGGCGCAATCTTCCTCGTGCCCGTCGGAGCTGTTTTCGGTGAGCTCACGGCTGCTATCCCCATTTCGGGCGGCATCGTCGAGTATGTCGATCGTAGCTTTGGCCGTACGATGAGCTACATCACCGGCTGGCTCCTGGCCCTGGGCAACGGCATCCTGTGCCCGTGGGAGGCCATCGCCATCTCGACCCTCGTGTCCGAGATGTTCGGCAGCCTGCCAGGCCTTGAGTGGCTGCGCGCCGTCAAGCTCTACACCATCCTGGGCGCCGACGTTTACCTGTTCCCGACGCTGATCGCGCTCGGCTTTGCAACCTACGTCATCTTCCTCAACTTCCGCGGTGCCAGCTCGGCCGCCAAGCTGCAGGCCTTCCTGACCAAGGCCCTGCTCTGCGGCATGCTGCTCGCCATGGGCGTCTCGCTGTTCACCGGTTCGCCGGACAACGCCATGCCCGTGTTCTCCCAGGTCACCGGTGCTGGCGGCGGCAAGCCCGCTACCGAGGGCGCCAGCCTGTTCGCCGGTATCGTGTCGGTCCTGGTTCTGACCCCGTTCTTCTACGCCGGCTTCGACACCATTCCTCAGCAGGCTGAGGAAGCAGCCGAGGGCCTCAACTGGAACAAGTTCGGTAAGATCATCTCCCTGGCCCTGCTGGCCGCCGGCGGCTTCTACATGGTCTGCATCTACTCGTTCGGCACCATCCTCGACTGGCATGAGTTTGTTAAGAGCCCGGTTCCCGCGCTTGCCTGCCTCAAGGGCATCAACATGCTCCTGTACCTGGCCATGCTCGTCATCGCCACGCTTGGACCCATGGGCCCGATGAACTCCTTCTACGGCGCCACGAGCCGCATCATGCTCGCCATGGGCCGAAAGGGCCAGCTGCCCGAGATGTTCGCCGAGGTCGATCCCAAGTCCGGCGCTCCCAAGCTCGCCTGCGTCGTTCTGGGCGTCATCACCGTCGTCGGTCCGTTCCTGGGCAAGAACATGCTCATCCCTCTGACCAACGTGTCGGCTCTCGCCTTCATCTTCTCCTGCGGCATGGTCGCCCTCGCTTGCCTGCGCATGCGCTTCACCGAGCCCGACCTGCCTCGTCCCTACGAGGTGCCCGGCGGCAAGTTTGGCATCAGCCTCGCTATCGTTGCCTGCGGCACCATCATTGGCCTGCTCGTGATCCCGTTCTCTCCCGCCTCCCTCAACATGGTGGAGTGGAGCATCGTGATCGGCTGGCTGGCTGTTGGCCTGGCCCTCATGGCCTTCACCAATTCCCGCAAAAAATAACGCCTAGCCGGGGCGGATCGGGTGCGCGGGGCCCTCTCTCCCGCGCACCGAACCCGGCACCACTTGGGTAGTTTTGTGAGGCCTTAACCCAACGCGGCCTCGCCCACTATATGGATCCATAAGGAGGAACCATGTCCACTAAGTATGCAATCGTTGGCGGCAAGCTCATCGACGGTACCGGTGCCGAGCCGGTCGAGAACTCCCTCGTTCTCGTCGACGACAATGGCAAGATCGAGTACGCCGGTGTCATGCAGGACCTTCCCGAGGGCGTTGAGGTTATCGACGCCGCCGGCAAGACCGTCCTTCCCGGCCTGATCGACACCCACCTGCACTTCTCGGGCAACCTGACCGACGATGACACCGACTGGGTCATGCAGCCGCTCCTCGAGAAGCAGGCCGTCGCCGTCAAGCAGGCCTACGACTGCCTCACCCACGGTCTCACCACCGTCTGCGAGATCGGCCGCTTTGGTATCCAGATCCGCGACTGCATCGACAAGGGCGTCTTCAAGGGCCCGCGCGTTCTGGCCACCGGCCTCGGCTTCTGCCGCGTTGCCGGCCACGGTGATTCTCATCACTGCAGCCAGGAGCTCAACAAGGAATCGCACCCCTGGGGCGACCAGGTCGACGGTCCTTGGGATCTGCGTAAGGCCGTCCGTCGTCGCCTGCGCGAGAACCCCGATGCCATCAAGATCTGGGCTACCGGTGGCGGCATCTGGCGCTGGGACTCCGGCCGCGACCAGCACTACTGCTCCGAGGAGATCCAGGCCGTGGTCGAAGAGGCAAAGATGGTCGGCATCCCCGTGTGGAGCCACTGCTACAACAACCACGCCGCTGCCTACGATTCCGTTCGCTTTGGCTGCGAGCAGTTGATTCACGGCTTCGATATCGATGAGCGCACCATGGACCTCATGGCCGAGCAGGGCACCTTCTTCACCCCGACGATCGCCTTCCTGCCCACCTGGTACGCCACCTATCCGCCCGTCTACGTCCCCGAGCTGCACGACAAGTACGAGGGCACCCTGGTCGAGAAGGAGCTGCAGCGCAACTACGACTGCCTGCGCGAGGCCAAGAAGCGCGGCGTCGTCATGACGATCGGCTCCGACTCCTTCTCCTTCGTCACCCCGTACGGCACCTGCTCCATCGAGGAGATGTACGAGTTCGTCGACAAGATCGGCTTCACCCCGGTCGAGACCATCACCTGTGCCACCCTCAACGGTGCCAAGATGTGCCACATCGAGGACGAGACCGGTTCCATCGAGGCCGGCAAGTGCGCCGACCTGCTGGTCGTCAACGGTGACGTCGCCGCCGACATCCACGTGCTCAACACCGACAACATGGACGTCATCATGAAGGACGGCTGGATCGTCGAGGCTGGCACCTTTGGCGAGGCCAACAAATACAGCGCCTAAGATACCGTTTGTCGATGGCTGGATGTAAAACACAGTTTTTGATTGCATAATGCAATGGAGAGGGTCGCTTGCGGCCCTCTTTATTGCTATGGGTGCGGTAGATAAAAGGGGATGACGGTGGATTTAAACAGGCTGATTCTGGGCAAGAGCTACAACTCTACCAAGGTCTTTCGTACGGCCCAGCATGTGGTCCAGGCCATCCTGCTCGGTGTTGTCGTTCCGGCGCTTATCCTGTTGCTTATCTGGGATTTGACCGATAATCCCAACCCCGTCCCGGGCGTTGTCGTCATTGCCGGCTTGGTCATGCTGTGCTTCTTCTTCTCGTACGTCTTTGTCGTTCCCGACGACCTCACGTCGAGCGCTACCGACCGCACACTCGCCATCGCATCGAAAATATTCGCCTATACGTCGCGAGGCCTTACGCCCGAAGCGGCCCTGGGCGCTTCCAAAATCATCCTTTCCGAGACCATTGCCTCGGCCATCTGCTTTACCGACGGCAAGCAGGTGCTGGCGAGCTGGGGCGAGGACTCGGCAAAATGCCCCGCGGGCACTCCGGTTGTGCTGCGGACTACGCTCAACGTGATCAACAGCGGTGAGCAAAGCGTATTTTCGCGCGATGCCTCGACTGAGACGGGTGGCTACTTTCCGCGCCTGCGCGCCGGTATCGTCGCACCGCTCACCGTGCGCGGGCATTGCGTGGGCACGCTCGAGCTGTATTATCCCCGTCTGAGCAGCATCGATATGCGCCAGACGGCGCTTGCCTCGGGCTTTGCCGACCTCATTTCCACGCAGCTTGCGAGCTTTGAGCTCGAGCGCCAGGACGAGCTTACAGCTCGCGTGGAGCTGCGCGCCTTGCAATCGCAGGTCGATCCTCATTTTCTGTTTAACACCATCAGCACCATCGTGTCGCTCGTGCGTACCGAGCCGGACAAGGCCAGGTCGCTGCTCATCGACTTTTCCAATTACTACCGTCAGACACTGTCCGATTCCGATACCCTCACAACGCTCGAGCACGAGGTGGAACAGGGCACTCGCTATATCAATCTAATGCAGGCTCGTTATGGCGACGGCCGTCTGCGCGTTTCGGTCGACATCGACTTTGAGGTGCGCGACAGCCTGGTGCCGCCGTTTATCTTGCAGCCGCTGCTCGAAAACTGCATCAAGCATGCGCAGCGCGAGACCGAGCCGCTTTCTATTCGTGTTAGGGCTTTTGAGACCGATGACGGTTTGGAGATCATCGTCGAAGATGACGGCATCGGTATGAGCGAAGAAGTCTGCGCGCACCTGTTTGAGCAGCATCGCCGAGAGGAGCCCGAGAGCATTACCGCCGACGGCTCCATCAAGCGAGGCTGCGGCCTGGCGCTCTTCAACGTGCTTCAGCGCATCCATTTCTTTTACGGGGAAGATTCTGGCATGCGCGTGAAGTCCCAGGAGGGCGTGGGAACGCAGGTCATCGTCGAGCTGAACGGCGAGCCGCATGAGCCCGCGCCGTTGACGGCGTAGCGCGCGGTTGGATTGAGAGAAAAAGAGGGGAAGCACATATGTCCGAAGGCTGGAACATCTTGGTGGTTGATGACGAACCTCCCATTAGGGCTGAGCTACGCTATCTGTTGGAAAAGGATACGCGTGTGGGCCAGATTGCCGAGGCGGGCAATGTCACCGAAGCCGTAGAGTCGATTCTGTCGAACAAGCCCGACGTGCTGTTTTTAGACATTACCATGCCCGGTCGCTCGGGAATTGAGCTTGCCGAGACGCTGCAGAACCTAAAGACGCCGCCGGTGGTTGTGTTTGTGACGGCATTTGCCGAGTTCGCCGCCGATGCGTATAACCTCGATGCGGTCGACTATATCGTCAAGCCGGTCGAGGACGCACGCCTGTCAAAGGCACTCGGCAAGATCGAGGCAGCCTTGGGTGCCCGTCGTGTTGTCCACGCTCCGCGCCAGCCTTTGCGTCTGACGGTGGATCGCGGGGGCAAAAAGGTGTTCATTCCCGCCGCAGACGTCTGCTACTTTGAGGCGCGCGCCGATTTTTGCAACGCCATCTGCGCCGAGGGAACCTACCTGATCAATGAGTCGATCTCTTCGCTCGAGCGTCGCTTGGGCTCCGAGGGCTTTATTCGCGTTCATCGCAGCTATCTGGTCAATTTGGAAGACGTGCACAATGTTGAGATTGGCTCCACGGGGTTGATGGAGCTCAGGCTCGACCGCGTGAGCTCGACGGTGCCGGTGTCCCGTCGTCGTGCCGCTGAGGTCAAGTCGCACCTGGGGCTTGCGTAAGAGGCTTGCGTGCCGTCGTTTACCATCGCAGGTTTGGCATGGGCGCGCGGTGGGCATAATGGGTGGCATCGAATGAAATCGAAAGGATCATTATGCCCGCGCTTATCACCCATCATCTGTTTGGCGAGGAAAGCATCGACCGTCTTCCGCAGGGCGTTATCACGTCCGACGAGGAGCGTATTGCCTTTATCCTGGGCAACCAGGGCCCCGACCCGTTTTTCTTCCACATTCTGACACCGCGTGTTTCCGACTGTACGCTGCTGGCGCAGGTCATGCATCGCTCGCGCATGTCTCGCCAGTTCGCGTGCCTGCGCGACGGCGTGTCGCATCTGCTGCCGCGCGACGCCAGCTTGGGTCGCGCCTTTGCGCTGGGTCTGCTGTCTCATTACGTGCTCGACCGCAACGCCCACCCCTTTGTCTATGAGCAGCAGTTTGGCATCGTGGAGTCCGATTCAGAGCTTGAGGATTCGAGCAGTCAGGTCCATGCCGTGATCGAGAGCGACCTGGATGTACTGATGCTGCAGCTTAAGCGCGATGGCGCTACGGTCGACGATTACCCGCCGGCGGGCGAGATCGTCACCACCGATCGCATCAGTCGCGTGGCCGGCGTGCTGATGAGCTATGTTGCCGGACGCGTGTACGGCATTGACATTCCGGCGGGGGAGTACGGTGCTGCCGTTGCCAATATGCAGCGACTTTACCGTGCGATTGAGCCGGCCGACTCCGTAAAGACGCGCGCGATCTCGCTGGTTGAGGGGTTGGTGCACGACTACTCGCTGCTCGACGGCCTTGCCCATCGCGTGACGACGGAGCTGCCCGAGCGCACCGGTAACCTGGGCCATCTGACATGGAAGAATCCCTTTACCGATGAGGTCTCGAACGAGAGTTTCCCCGAGGTCTTTGATCGCGCGCTGGTCGATTACGAGTGCACGGTCGCGCGTTTTATCGAGACCGGTGACATGGAGGCCGTGACCGGTCACGTCAACTACAGCGGCCGCGTGCTCGGCACCGACGAGGAGTTCGACCGCGAGGAGTAGGGTCCGCTCCTGTCTCTTTGCCGAATCCTTACCGGCGCCTCCGTGCAATTGGGGTACGATGAACTAGCTGCATATCGGGCGAATACGAAGGGTCCCTGTCCATGAAATACACCAAGCTCGAGCGTAACTGGGTCATGTACGATGTGGGAAACTCGGCCCTCGTGCTGCTCAATACCTCGGTGGTGCCCATCTACTTTAACGCCATCAATACCGGCGCTTCCTCGGCAGACCTGGTGGTCGCTTGGGGCAACGCGCAGACGATTGCCTCGCTGGTCATTGCCATGCTCATGCCCATTCTGGGCGCGCTTGCCGATTACGCCGGCAACAAGATCAAGTTCTTCTTGGGCTTCTTCCTCACGGGCCTGGTTCTTTGCCTGGCGCAGGCTATCCCAATGTCCGCCATGGCATTTTTGACTGTGTACGTGCTGTGCACCATCGGCCTCAACTCTTCTATGACGTTCTACGACGCCATGCTGCCCGACATTACCACCGACGAGCGCATGGACGTCGTGTCCAGCTCGGGCTATGCCTGGGGCTACATCGGTTCCACCGTGCCGTTCATCATCTGCCTGGCGCTTATCATGGGTGGTCCCGCTCTTGGTGTCCCCACCATGCTGGCAACGCGTCTGTCGTTTGTCATCACTGGTGCCTGGTGGCTCATCTTTACCCTGCCGCTCATTCGCACCTATAAGCAAAAGTACGGTCGCGAGCGTGGTCCCCAGGACACCATCGGCCACATCGTGGGCGGCGTGTTCTCCGAGGTCGGACACACCATGCGCGAGATTGCCCACAACAAGACCGTGCTGGTCTACATGATCGCGTTCTTCTTCTACATCGACGGTGTGCACACGGTCATTTCCATGGCAACCAGCTATGGATCGGCTTTGGGCATCGACTCGACCCAACTGGTGCTGGCTCTGCTCGTTACGCAGTTTGTGGCCTTTCCGTCCGCCATCATCTACGGCAAGCTTGCCGGTCGCGTGGGCACACTCAATATGATCTTGGTGGCCGTCGCCGCCTATATGGGCATCGTGCTCTTTGCCGCGTTCTTCCTCAAGACCGCCTTTGAATTCTGGGTGCTTGCCATTATGGTCGGCCTGTTCCAGGGCGGTGTGCAGGCGCTCAGCCGTAGCTACTTCGGCCGCATTATTCCCAAGGAAAAGTCCAACGAGTACTACGGCTTCTTTGATATCTTTGGCCGCTATGCAAGTGTCATGGGCACCTTCTTGGTGTCGGTCGTCACCTCGCTGACCGGCAACCCGTCGCTGGGCGTCCTTTCTATTGGCGTTCTGCTGGTTGTTGGCTTTGTGCTGCTGGTCCGTCTGTCCCGCATGGCTCAGGCGGCGGCGTAAGGCAACCGGGCTCAGTACAGCAATTGTGCCTATCTGCAGTACTCTTTTGGAAGTAGCCGCATAAATCATTCTGACTTCCGAGCAATGTTTAGCCCAAGTGGGTATGATGGAATCAGCTAGGTCGCGGGGCGTCGCCTGTGTTTGGCGGCGCCCCGTTTTTGTGTTGCAAGGAGGGTAAAGGTATGAACGCCACGGTTGTGATCCCAACATATTGGGCGGGCGATGATACCCAAGCAAACGCTCCCGGCACCTACGATCACTCGACGTCGCTCAATGCCGCCAACCCGGAACTCGATCGCTGCCTGACTTCACTCGAACAGGTGCGCGACATTCCGCGCATCATTCTCTTGGTGGTCTGTCCGGTTTCTGCCACGGCCGACGTATCCCATCGCGTGCACGAAATCGTTAATGCGCATCCCACACTTAAGGTCACCGTCGTTACCAATACTCAGGCTTCGCGTGTTGCCGACCGCGTGGCACAGATTGCGCCCAAAGGCTCGGGCGAGTGCGTGAGCCTGCGCGGCTACGGCGCCATCCGCAACATGGGTCTTGCCTGCGCGGCGGTGCTGGGGCACGACGCGGTTGTGTTTTTGGATGACGACGAGACCGTCATCGATGCCGACTTTATGAAGCGTGCGACCTATGCGCTGGGCCAGCAGACGCGTCAGGGCCTGCCGATTTTAGTCAAGAGCGGCTATTTCTACGATCGCGACGGCTCGCCGCTGGCTCCCACGGACAAAGTGGGCATTTGCCATCGCTGGTGGACCAAGCGTATCGAGTTCAATCGCTGGATGAAAAAGGCGCTCTCGGGCACCCGCATCTCGCGCTCCAATTACGTATGCGGCGGCCTGATGGCCCTGCACGCCCGCGCCTTTACGCGTGTGGCCTTCGACCCGTTTATCACCCGCGGCGAGGATCTGGACTACCTGTTTAACATGCGCATGTTCGGCTATGACGTGTGGTTCGATAACGAGTGGGCCGTGCGCCACCTGCCGCCCGAGTCCGAGAAGCGCTCGCCGCGCTTTATGCAGGACGTGTACCGTTGGTACTACGAGCGGGCCAAGCTGACGTTCGCCGCGCACCAAAAGGAGCTCATTCCGGTTACGGCCGCATCACTCATGCCCTATCCGGGTCCGTGGATCTCGCGCGAGCTCGACGACCGCGTGCGCAAGACCGCCATGGTTCGCAGCATGTTTACCCGCGAGCACGAGGGGTATCTGCGCATCTGGCGTCATGGTATTGACGAGGCCAAGACCTATGCCCGCCAAAACGCCGCAAGCTACCTGCGTTTTCAGAGTTTCTGGCCCAAGATCATGGACGAACTTTGGCGCGACGCACAACTGATTAGCATCCTGGAGGGGGCTGAATGATCGACCGCCGCGCCCAGCGCGATAATTCAATTTCAATCTTTCGCATCATCGCCGTAGTCTGCGCCGTTTGCGTGTTGGCGTACTTTATCTTTGCCCTGGTGACTGGCATTGAGCCGATTGCCACGGTGATTGCCTGTGCGCTGCTGTGCATCTTCCTGTGCATCTTTATCTTTTTGACGCTCAATCCCGATTCGGTACGCTCCCAGTACACCGAGGAGACGCTCTCGGTTGCCTCGGCCATGCTCGAGGACATTAAGGGCGGTCTGACGCAAGAATCGGCGCTTTTGGTGTGCCGGCGTATCCTGCCCGAGACGCGTGCCATGACCGTTGCCATCACCGATGAGGGCAACGTGCTGGCCTGCGCGGGCGAGTTCGAGGAAAAGCTGCTGCCCGATTCGCCCATCCACACGCTTGCCACGCGCTACGTCATTGAGCACGGCATCGTGCAGTCGTTCAACCGCGTGGTGGACGTGGTGGGTTCGGACGGTTCGCACAACCATGTTCCCGCCGGTATCATCGCGCCCATCAAGGTGGGCGATCGCACCGTCGGCACGCTCAAGTTCTACTACAAGACCCCGCGCGCCGTAGACCGCACCCAGTATGCGCTCGCCTCGGGTTTTGCCGAGATCCTGTCCACGCAGCTCGCCATCCACGAGCTCGAGGTGCAAAAGGAGCTCACGGCCCGTGCCGAGGTTCGTGCTCTGCAAGCGCAGATCAATCCGCACTTTCTGTTTAACACGCTCAACACCATCGCGTCGTTTACACGCACCGATCCGCTGCGTGCCCGCGAGCTGCTGCGCGAGTTCTCCTCGTTCTATCGCGCCACGCTCGACAACTCGGGGTCGCTTATCCCGGTCTCGCGCGAGGTTGCCCAGACCAAGCGCTACCTGACGTTTGAGAAGGCGCGCTTTGGCGAGGACCGCGTACTGGCGACCTTCGATGTCTCCGAGGATGTCGAGGACACGTTGGTCCCGGCCTTTGTAATCCAGCCCATCGTCGAGAACGCCGTGCGGCATGGCATGGGCGATGACGATGCCCTGCGGATCGACGTGACCGTCCATCAAGACGGCGACGACGCAATCCTGATTGCCGTAGCCGACAACGGCGTGGGCATGGACGAGGGCACCGCCGCCAGGCTGTTTGATGAGCGCTCTGCCCGCCCCGATGCCAGTTCCCCGCAAGGCGGCGGCGCCGGTGTGGCCATGCACAATATTTCTGAGCGCATCCATCGCTTTTATGGACCGCACTCCTATACGCGCGTCGAATCGGCGCCGGGCAAGGGCACCAAAGTGCTCCTGCACCTTGATTTGTCAGAGAGCATCTTTGACATTCAAGAGTAAAATAAAAGGCTATGGGCTCAACGCCAAGCGGCGGATGCCCGGCGTAGTTTGTTGACGAAAGGTTTAATCCCTATGCTGCGTGCGATGATTGTGGATGATGAGGCCCCGGCCCGTTCGGAACTTCGCTTCTTGCTCGAGCAGACGGGCAAGATCGGCACGATCACTGAGGCGTCGAGCGTCCGCTCCGCCATTGAGATGTTGATGGAAAACCGCGTCGATGTCGTATTTCTCGATATCTCGATGCCCGGTGCTTCTGGTCTGCAGCTTGCCGAGGCACTGCATAAGCTTAAGAATCCGCCGGCGATTGTGTTTGTGACTGCGTATAGCGATCATGCCGTCGAGGCGTTCGACGTAGATGCCGTCGATTACCTAATGAAGCCGGTTGAGGAGGCGCGCCTGGATCGCGCGATCGAGAAGGTCATGCAGCGCGCCAAGCCCGTCACGGACAGCAAGGCCACCATCGAGCGCATTCCGGTGGAAAAGGGCGGCCGTAAGGTCCTCATTCCCGTGGATGACATTCGCTTCATCATGGCCAAGGACGATTACTCCTGTATCTATACCGTCGATGATCGTTTTCTATCGACGACTTCGCTGGCGCAGTTCGAGGCCAAGCTTTGCGACTTTGGCTTCTTTCGCGTTCATCGCCGCTATATCGTCAACTTGGCGTGCGTCACGGATGTCGAGACGGTGCCCTCGGGCGCTATCCAACTGGGTATTACGGGCGTCGACGAACGCGTGCCGGTCTCGCGCCGCCGCGTTGTGCCGCTCAAGAAGGCCCTGAGCCTCTAGCACACTGGCCCCGCAGCCCTGTAGACCAATTGTCTGCGGAGCCGTGGGGCTTTTTGTATATACGCCGAATCGGTTTTGCAGAAGGGATCTCATGAACAGTGCAGGCGCCAAGCGCATCGACATCATCTCGGACACCCACGGCTATCTTTCGCCCGCGCTTCTGGACGAGCTCAAGGGCGCAGATCTAATCATCCACGCCGGAGACCTCACGTCAGAGATGGATTACGAGCATCTATGCACCATCGCCCCCGTGCGAGCGGTCCTAGGCAACAACGACTACTACCGCGACTACGGCCCGGATGTTGACCGTCTGGCCCTCTTTACCTACGAAGGCCTCAAATTCGCTGTAGCCCACTACCGCGAAGACCTGCCCGTGGGATCCGTAGACGTAGCCATCAACGGTCACACCCACGTAACCAAAGAAGCCCAAGTGGGCCGCTGCCTGGTCCTCAATCCCGGCAGCGCCAGCTACCCCAGAGGCAGCCGAGGCCCCACCATGGCCAGAATGCTCGTCAAAGACGGCAAGATCCTGAGCACCAAGTTTATTGACTTGGACTAACCGCAACAAAAACGGGGGATGCAGATCGCGTCTCCCGTTTTTCTTTGAGCCAAAGGCCGAAGTTCAACAAGATCCATCAGGCCAACCCCGCCGCGGAGCACGCGGGCTAGCCGCGCAGCGGCGCACGCCCGCAAAACTGGTTGAACAATGTGACGGCAGGGAGGGTCTCCGGGGCCGGCTGGCGCGGGTTAAGTTTGTCGCGAGTTCCGCACGCAAAGGAAAGCACTTAATGTGCTTTCCGTCTTGCGCAGGACTGTAGAGCAGCAAACTTAACCCGCGCCAGCCGGCCCCGGAGACCCTCCCGGAGGGCCAAAAAATTATTTTCAAAAAAGTTGTTGCGCACCGGACAGACTTCTGTGTATACTAATCCCCGCAGCGCACGCGAGCGGAAACAAACGCGAACGACTGCCTGGGGAGTTAGCTCAGTTTGGTTAGAGCGCCGGCCTGTCACGTCGGAGGTCGCGGGTTCGAGCCCCGTACTTCCCGCCAACGCAATTAAAGCCACGTCTTCGGACGTGGCTTTTTGCGTTTGATAGGACCTTGATCCCATCGGCTCCTTTCGCCCAAAAGCAGATCTTTCCAATTCCCGGACAAGCTCCGTATGAGACAAGTGTTCAAACAAGACGTTTGTTGCGCAACACCTGTTCAACGAAGCAGGGGGTTAGGTTATACTGAATTGCACTGTGTGCCGTTTTTGATGCAAGAGGCTTCAAGCGCGGCATTCAGTGAGCACCCGTTTTGCTATTTGGGCGTCCATACGGTCATTGGCGTCTCGACGTAAGCTCGGCCCCGGAGCTCGTTCGAGCTGTTCCTATTCCTTGAAAGGGGAAAAATGGACATATCGAGGAAGACTGATTACGCCCTTCGCATGCTCGCGATGCTTGCCGAGGACCCGGAGCGTCTGCTTTCTGTTCGCACCGCCGCCGAAGAGGTCAATGTCCCGTATTCGTTTGCCCGTTCAATCCAGCATGGTTTGGTTCAGGCCGGTATTGTGGAGAGCCTGCGTGGCGTCCATGGCGGCATGCGTCTTAAGGTCAGCCCCGACGATGTCACCATCCGCCAGGTCGTTGAGGCCGTTCAGGGCCCCATGGTCATGAACGATTGCACCGCGCCCGATGGCGACTGCGCACGCATGGGCACGTGCTGCTATCATCCTCTGTGGGCCGGAGCTCAAGCGTTGATGCGCGACTACCTCGATTCCGTTTCGCTGGGCGATATCGTCGCTCACCGCCAGTTCCCGGCCGTCGACCCCAAGTTTGCCGACCGCGATGCGTTTCCCGAGTACGCCACCTGTGCGTGCGCTTGCCGGGAGGAATAGCGCCGCATAAGGAGCATAGCCATGATTCAGGACCCCTTTCGTTCGACGATTCGTTCGGAAGGGGTCCTGCGTTATCGCGACCTTCCGTGGCGCCGCACGCGCGACCCGTACATTATTTGGCTTTCCGAGGTTATGCTGCAGCAAACGCAGGTGCAGCGTGTGGAGATGCGTATGCCCGCGTGGCTCGATCGCTTTCCAACCGTGCAGGCGCTTGCCCAGGCCGCGCCTTCCGATGTTTTGGACGCTTGGCAGGGGATGGGCTACAACCGACGCGCCCTGGCGCTCCACAAGGCCGCTCAGCGCGTTGTAGAGGACTGGGACGGGAAGTTTCCACGTGAGACGCGCGACCTGGTTGCCCTGCCCGGTATTGGCCCGGCGACGGCGCAGGGCATCCGATCGTTTGCGTTCGATCTACCGGGTGTGTATCTGGAGACCAACGTGCGCACGGTCTTTCTGCATCATTTCTTTCCCGATGTGCCCGCCGTTCCCGATCGCGAGCTGGTGCCGCTGATTCAGGCCGCCTGTCCGGCGGCTCCCGGTACGACGGCGGATGAGATCGCTCCCTTTGCCGTGCCGCTCGATGATGCCGACACACCGCGCGCATGGTATTACGCGCTGCTGGATTATGGCGCGTATCTTAAGAAGACGCTGCCCAATCCGTCCAGGCGCTCGGCGAGCTATAGCCGTCAGTCCAAGTTTGAGGGCTCGCGCCGTCAAAAGCGCGCCCATATTGTGCGCATGCTGCTGGCTGCGCGCGATGGGCGGCCGGCGGGCATCACACTCGCCGAGGCCGTGGCGGGTGTCAACGAAATGGAGGCGGCGGCAGGCCGCGAGCCGGTCGATCACGATCTCGTCGCAGGCATTTTGGCCGACTTGGAGCGTGAGGGCTTTTGCCGCGTGGAGGGCGACCGCTGGCTAAGCGTGTAGCCCACCCGAATCTGAAGAACAGGATTGTAAGGTTTAGATTTTCGAGATGAGGGCATCCTAAAGACAAGGCCGCTCGAAGCCTACGGGCGGCATGTGTTGAAGGGAAGTACACCTATGGATTTTGAAAACTCTCAGACCAAGAAGAACCTCGAGACCGCTTTTGCCGGTGAGTCCCAGGCGCACACCAAGTATCGCTACTACGCATCTAAGGCCAAGAAGGATGGTTACGTTCAGATCTCGAATATCTTTGCCGAGACCGCAGGCAACGAGTCCGAGCATGCCAAGCTGTGGTTTAAGTATCTGCACGACGGCGCCGTTCCCGACACCCTGGACAATTTGCGTGATGCCGCTGCGGGCGAGAACTACGAGTGGACCACGATGTACGACGAGTTTGCCAAGACCGCCGAGGAGGAGGGTTTTGCCGAGATTGCCGCAAAGTTCCGTGGCGTCGGTGCTGTCGAGAAGGCTCACGAGGAGCGCTACAACAAGCTTGTCGAGCGCATCGAGTCGGGCGAGGTGTTTGAGCGCGAGGGCGTGAAGGTGTGGAAGTGCCTGAACTGCGGGCACCTGCATGTGGGTGCCGAGGCGCCCGAGGTGTGCCCGGTTTGTAACCACCCGAAGGCGTACTTTGAGGAGCAGGTGGTGAACTACTAGCGCCGATACGAACGTGGACTGCGGAGCGCAGGGCGGGAGGCCGGATCGCCTTCCCTCCCCGCTCACGGCTCCGCAGGGTCGCGTTGAGGGAAGGCGATCCGGCCTCCCGCCCTGCGCTCCGGCTTCGGGTCGTCGCGTGCTCGTTACAGAAAAGCTGATTAGAAGTTTGTGTGCCGCCCCTTATGGGGCGGCACGTTTTGTATAGGGATTGGGTTGCGGCCGTTTAGTTGATGGCTCGGTTACTTGGTTGGCGGGGTTTGCTCTGGATTGGGGCGGCGCCGTTGTTTAGGGGGTACACTGGGTAGCGTTGGCTATTCGTTTCCTCTTGTGAGGTGTTTTCTATGGGTAAGAAGTCTCGGGCTCGGGTTGCTGTGGTGGGGACTGGCAAGGATCCTGGTCGTCGGGTTCCTGAGGGCAAAAAGGCCGATCGTGCCGAGAAGGACAAGAAGGTCGGCGCGCATGCTCATCCTGAGTGGGCACCTCATTTGAATACGGCGAGCGAAGACCTGACTGCCAAGCTGTTTACGATGGTCGAGGTCATCTTGGGCGTGGTGCCTGTGGTGGTCATCGGTCTGTTCTTGGCCTCTAAGGATGCCGCGAGCGTGGATAAGCTCACCGACGTCTTTTCTCAGGACCCCTCGATGGTGGTCACGTTTATCTCTGCGTGCCTGCAGCCGTTTGTGGCGTACATGCTGTACATGATTTATCGCAAGTACTGCGAGGGCGATGCGGGCTTTGCCGCCGGCAACCTGATCGGCCTCTTGTGCTCCGAGATTTTGCTGCTCAATATTCCCGGTGTCATCGGCATGGGCATCTTGTTGTGGCGTGTTTGGCGCAACGTTGCCCCGCACTTCGAGAGCTGGCTGTTTGAGCGCCGCGCAATGGGCGTGCTGGTCGATATCGCGGGCTCGCTCGTGATCCTGGCACTGGCGTTTATGTGTGCCACCGCCGCCCGAGGTCTCGCGGGCATGTAATCTGTCTTTGCCGACTGCGGAGCGCGGGGCAACTGCTGGCCTTGCCGCTCCGGGCGTCAGACCCGCGGCGCATCCCTTTCCCTCTCGCTCACGGCTTCGCAGAGTCGCGCGAGGCAAAGGCATACGCCGCGGGTCTGACGGCGCGGGCTTGCCGGCGAGTTTTGGCTCATAGATTGGTTTGCGCGCCGCCCCTTATGGGGGCGGCGCGTTTTGCGTGGGGTCCCTGTCTCCACACTTTTCGTCAAGCTTTTGGTCAGCTTTTGGTTAGTTGGCGGGCTAGCGGAAGGGCAAAAGATCATCCGATAAAAAAGCTCAAAGAAAGTGCTGGTAGGGGAGTTGTTGAGGTTTTCGACAGCTTTTGTCAGCAAGAAACTTTGCGGCTATTGCTACGGATTGCGTTGCCGTGGCCTTGGCGGTGCGGGATGCTGGGCGTAAGCGCCGAATGCTCCGATTTTGGAGGCCAGCATGGACCTGTTTCTTGAGACTCCGCAGCAACAAGCTGAGCGCATGTTGCGTCAGCAGCAACGACTCATGGAGATGCAAATGCAAGGGGTATCTGCCCAGCCCTTTGCGCAAAATGCCGCGCCCGCTGCTGTACCTGCAGCTGTGTCCGGGTGTGAATCGGCGCCAGAGAACTATTCCGTACAACAAGATTCGTATGCGCAGGAGCTTGCGTTCGACAAACGCCGCGCGCGTCACCGTCGCGTGGGCCAGCGCCTGCGCACGTTAGCGATGATCGCGCTCATTCCGTTAGGACTTGCGGCGATTTTCTTGGTCTCGTATGCGCTCACCTGCATCCTCAACGGTGCTTCGCCCAGCGAAGTGCTCCAACATCTGTCAGCCCTCGGCCAGCGCCTAGGTGATGTCATAACAACCATCCGCGCCAGCTGGGAGAGTTAGCATTCGCCACCATTGGGCTTCTTGGATGCTAGGATTATCGCCTCGAGTGGAATCCTTGCATCTTGCGGGTCAAATCGTGTGACTGAATAGTATTATTGAAGATGAATAATAATAGGAGATACAGGCAATACAAAAAGGAGGTGCTCGGTTGAATCTGACTTTTGAGGGATTTTTGAAAGGCTATTGCCGAGAGCTGTCCGGACAGCAGTCGCTGAGTTTTAGGAAGCTTGTAAAGCAGGCAACAACGGTTGAGCCACGTGTGGCGGAGCCTCTGTTTTTGCTCGCTTTGGCGCAGGGTAAGGCCGAATACGTTCTGGGTTTATCTGAGGGCTCGTGGATGGAAGAGGATTACCGAGGCGTTTTGTCCTTGTACGATCAAGCGGGTAGCATGGCGTCTCTATGCGCCAAAAGTGAGCTCCCTAACCGTTATGCCAACGTCTGGCGCGCGTATAGAGCGGTGAAGGAAAAGCCAGTGGCGGACAGGAGGATCAACGCCCTGATGCGAAAAAGAACATTGGGAGCGCTAGGGAAGTCGGGCGTAACGCGCTACGGTCTCTGCCGCGATTTGAATCTGAATAAGGGAAACGTGTACGCATACTTAGCCGGCGATGACTCAAAGGTGAGCAGGGAGACGGCGCGCCGCATTATGGAATATGCGGAAGAGAGAAGCACCCAAGAAGGGGCCGGGCGTCCAGTGCGTGTGGCGGGGTAAGATTGATCGCGGTTTTGATTGGTGCTCGATTGGGTTTGTTGGGCGGAGTTTATGTCTGCTATTGATATTGTGCTTGTTGTGATCGCCTTGGTGGCGGTGGGGGTTGCTGTGGCTTGCGCCATCCAGCTCAAGAGCCTGCGTGCCGAGTTGCGGGAGCGTGGCGACAGTAGCGCGGAAACGCTGGCAGCACTTGAGCAGGCCAACAACGCGCTCGATGCCCTGAACGTCGCGCTGGCTGAAACCCGCCGCACGGCCAATGCCATCGCGCAGCAGCAGACGACCGATGCGGCTGTGGAGCAGCAACGTTACCTGGCCATCGCACGCGAGTTCTCGCAAGCTGGTGACCGTATGGATGACCTGCGCCGCGAGACGACCCAACAGCTCGGCGCCAACCGCGAGGGCATCGAGCAGCGCCTGGACAAGGTGCGCGAGACGGTCGATGCCCAGCTGGGCGCCATCCGCAAGGACAACAACGTGCAGCTCGATCAGATGCGCGCGACGGTGGACGAGAAGCTCTCCCGCACGCTCAACGACCGTCTGTCGGCATCGTTTAAGCAGGTGAGCGACCAGCTCGAGGCCGTGTATAAGGGCCTGGGCGATATGCAATCTATCGCCACCGGCGTGGGCGACCTTAAACGCGTGCTGGGCAACGTGAAGGCGCGTGGTATTTTGGGCGAGGTGCAGCTGGGCGCGATCCTGGCGGACATCCTCACGCCCGACCAGTATCTGGAAAACGTCGCCACCAGGCCCGGCGCCTCGGAGCGCGTTGAGTTTGCCGTCAAGCTGCCGGTAGACGAGGGAGACCCCGTGCTGCTGCCGATCGACTCCAAATTCCCGGGCGATGCGTATGAGCATCTGCTCGACGCCCAGGAGTCGGGCGACGCGGAGGCCGTCGCCGCCGCGCGCAAGACGCTCGACACCATGGTCAAGCGCGAGGCTAAAGACATTTGCGAAAAGTACCTGAGTGTGCCGGCAACGACCAACTTTGGCATCATGTTCGTGCCGTTTGAGGGACTGTACGCCGAGATCGTCAGCCGCCCCGGGCTTATCGAGACCCTGGGCCGCGACTATCACGTCAACGTAGCCGGTCCCAGCACCATGGCCGCCATCCTCAACAGCCTGCAGATGAGCTACCAGACGTTTAAGTTGCAAAAACGCACCGACGACGTGCTGCGTGTGCTTTCCGCCGTCAAGGCCGAGCTGCCGCGCTATCAGGCGGCGCTGCGCCGCGCCCAGCAGCAGATCGAGACCGCGGGCAAAACGGTCGAGGGCATCATCACCACGCGCACCAACGTTATGGAGCGCAAGCTCAAGGATATCGACGCGCTGGAAGATGCCGAGGAGGCCGACGAGGTCTTGGGGCTCACGTCTGCGGGCCTGCTTGCAGGGCAAGAAGACGAGGACTAGCCGCACCTGACGGCGGGGCGTCTGCGCAGGCGCGGGGCGCAGCGCTTCTCGCATCGCACTTGCCTAAAGCGCACTTTAATGTGCAACAATGGTGTTTCGCCCTATCAGATGCGAAAGGAAGCCCATGTCTCAGAGAAGCACCAGTCCGCTCAAACGCTCAACCGTGCGTCGCACGCTGCAGCGTTTTTGGGACGTCACGCGCACACAGCCGCTGATCGTCTTTCTCTCGGTGTTCTCGTCGGCGGGCTACATCTTTTTGCTGACGTTTGCCAATACCTATGTGATGGCCCTCATTGTCGACCGCGTTCAAGCCGGTCCCGTGGCGGGTGACCAGGTGTTTGAGGTCTTCGGCCCCTATATCCTGGCGCTCGTACTCGTTAACCTGGTGGGTCAGATCCTCTCCAAGCTACAGGACTACACCGTCTACAAGCTCGAAATCGCAGGCAACTATCACCTGGCGCGTCTGTGCTTCGACACGCTCTCCAACCAATCCATGACATTTCACACCAGCCGTTTTGGCGGATCGCTCGTTAGCCAGACGAGCCGTTTTATGAGCGGCTATACGGGACTGGTGGACGTGACGGTGTATTCGCTCATTCCCACCATCACCTCGGTCGTCTGCACGGTGGCGGCACTCGCCCCGGTGGTGCCCACATTTACCGTGATCCTGGTGGGCATCATGGTCGTCTACATTGCGTTTGTCTGGCTTATGTACAAGCGCATCATGCCGCTTTCGGCCGCGACGTCCGCCGCGCAAAACAAGCTCTCGGGCGTGCTGTCCGACGCGGTCACGAACATCCTGGCCGTCAAGACCTGCGGGCGCGAGGACTTTGAGCACGATCTGTTCGATGCCGCCGACCGCGCCGCGCGCGATGCTGAGACGGTATCGATGCACGCCATGATGCAGCGCAACTTTACGACCTCGGGCCTTATCGTCATCACCATGGCCGTGGTGAGCGTGTTTGTGGCGGGCGGCAACGCGTGGTTTGGCATCTCGGCCGGCGCGCTCGTCATGATCTTTACCTATACGTACAACCTCACCATGCGTCTGAACTACGTGAGCTCCATGATGCAGCGTATCAACCGCGCGCTGGGTGACGCCGCCGAGATGACGCGCGTGCTGGACGAGCCACGTTTGGTGGCAGACGACCCGGACGCCCCTGAGCTCAAAGTGACCGAGGGCGCGATTGTTTTTGAGCACCTGAGCTTTGCGTACCGTGACGCTGCGGCGGGTGAGAGCGTGTTCGATGACCTGACGCTTCATGTGGCGGCGGGCCAGCGCGTGGGCCTGGTGGGCAAATCGGGCTCGGGTAAGACGACGCTCACCAAGCTGCTGCTGCGCCTGGACGATGTTCAGGGCGGCCGCGTACTCGTGGACGGTCAGGATGTCTCGCGCTGCACGCAGCAGAGCCTGCGCCGCCAGGTTGCCTACGTGCCGCAGGAGGCGCTGCTGTTCCACCGCTCCATTCGCGAGAATATCGCCTACGGTCGCCCCGACGCCACCGACGAGCAAATTCGTGAGGCGGCGCGCCTGGCCAATGCCCTGGAGTTTATCGACCGCCTGCCCCGTGGCTTTGACACCATGGTGGGCGAGCGCGGCGTCAAGCTCTCGGGCGGCCAGCGTCAGCGCGTGGCTATCGCCCGCGCCATCCTAACCGACGCGCCGATTCTGGTGCTCGATGAGGCGACCTCTGCTCTCGACAGCGAGTCCGAGGCGTTGGTGCAGGAAGCTCTCGAGAACCTGATGCGCGGCCGCACCTCCATTGTGGTGGCGCATCGCCTGTCCACCGTGGCGGCGCTCGACCGCATCGTGGTACTGGCGGATGGCGAGATCGTCGAGGACGGCACGCATGTGCAGCTCGTCGAGGCGGGCGGCGAGTACGCGAGCCTGTGGAGCCGTCAGACCGGCGCATTCTTGGAGGCGTAAACGTCTCGGACGTGGGACAATTGTGCCCATAAGTTTATTGTGCCGTTGAGCCGAGGAGTCGTTATGCCACGCGAGACCAATGCCGCCAAGCGCGAGCGCGCCATCGAGGTGTGTGAGCGCCTCAACCGTCGCTATGGCCCGGTCGAGTGCTTTTTGGACCACGAGAATCCCTTCCGCCTGCTGATCGCGGTGCTGCTTTCGGCGCAAACGACCGATGCGCAGGTCAACAAAGTGACGCCGCGGCTGTTTGCCCAGTGGCCCACGCCCGAGGCCATGGCCGGGGCGAGCGTGGCTGACGTGGCAGACACCATCAAGTCGCTCGGCTTCTACAAGAGCAAAGCCAAGCATGCCGTCGAGGCCGCGCAGATGATCGTCGCCGACTATGACGGCGAGGTGCCGGCCGACATGAAGGAACTCGTGAAGCTGCCGGGCGTGGGACGCAAGACGGCGAACATCGTGCTCAACGTGGGGTATGGCATCGTGGAGGGTATTGCGGTGGACACGCACGTCAACCGCATTGCGCACCGCCTGATGCTGAGTCCCAAGACGCATGCCAAGGAACCGCTCAAGACCGAGCAGGATCTGCTCAAGATTTTGCCGCACGAGTATTGGGAGTCGGTCAACCATCAGTGGATCACCTTTGGTCGCGAGATCTGCGACGCCCGCAAACCCAAGTGTGACGAGTGCCCGCTGGCAGATTTGTGCCCCAGCGTGCGCGTAGCGGGGTAGGGCGGAACGCATCTTCGTCTGGCGTTTTTTGCGGGGCTAGGTTTGCCCTTGAGCCGGAGTCCTCTCCATGCGCTACCATGACAGACAATGTATTTGACGTACGACCTGCCGAGCTTGCCCCGGCGGGCTTTTGGCGTTGCAATGCCGGAGGAACAGCATGCTCATTCACCGTATAGCCGCGCAGCTCTACACTGCCGAGGCACTGCAGACCGTCGAGGCCGGGCTCGATGCCGGCGAGGACGTGACGCTGGCCGTGTCGCAGTCGGGTCGCACGCTTATGGCGGCAGCCCAGTTTGCGCGTCGCCCGCGCCCCACGGTCTACATTGTGAGTGGCGAGGATGCGGCCGATCGCGCTGCACGCAGTCTGGCCGCCTATGTGGGCCTGGCGCACGTGTGCCGCTTTCCCGAGCGCAAAGACTATCCATGGCGTGAGCAGGCGCCCGACGACGCCGAGGTGGCCCAACGCTGCGAGGCTTTAGGGCGCATCGTGCGCGGCGATAACTGCATCATGGTCGCCTCGGCCCGCGCGCTACTGCGTTGCGTGCCGCCGGTCGAGAGCCGCTATTGGGAGTCCACCACCTTTGCGGTGGGCGAGGAGATTCCCTTCGACGAGGTGCCGCAGCGCCTGGTGGGCATGGGCTACACCAATGCAGGTGCCGCCGACGCGCCCGGCCTGTTCCGTGTGCACGGCGATACCGTCGAGGTGTTCCCCGCGCAGGAAAAAGCACCCGTGCGCATTGAGTTCTTTGGCGACGAGATCGACCGCATCCGCCGCATGGTGAGCTCCACGGGCCAAACCATCGGCAACGAGGACAGCATTGAGATCTTCCCCTGCCGCGAGCTGGCGCTCACCGACGAGGCCGTCCACAACATGCATGTGGCGCTCTACCGCGCCAGCCAGGACGACAGCAAGCTGGCGGCGCTGCTCGAGATGGTGGACGCGCGCATCGTCACGCCCGAGCTCGACCGCTTTTTGCCGGTGATGTACGGCCAGACCGTGAGCCCGTTGGCGCACGTGAGCGGCAAGGCACTTGTGGTCCTGTCCGAGCCGCGCTCGCTGTTCGACGACTGCCTACGTGCCTACGAGGATATCGAAGCCCGTGCCGGCGAGGCGGGGATTGACCGTCTGGACGGCCTGTACGTGCGTGCCCAGCAGCTCGACTTTGGTGCTCAGCAGCGTCTGAACTACGTGAGCCTGATTCGTGCCGGCGGCGCGGTTACGGCCGAGCTCAAGATTGAGCAGCCGGCCATTGCGGGCTCGGACAATCGATTTATGACGCGCATTCAGGAGGTTGTGGGCAAGCGCTACGCTTGCGTGTTTGCCATTCCCGACCGCGGTGCGCGCGAGTCGATGGAGCTCACCTTTGGCGATGCGGGCATTACCTTTGAGGAGTCGCTGACTGCCGCCCCCGAAAACGCCGGCGTTATCGGCGACCGTGTACGTGTGGCGGCGGCGGATTCTGCCGACCGCGCCGCCCGCCAGGGGGCCCATGCCTCGATTCGCGAGCGCCATGCCGACGCGCTCAACGCCCGCCCGCTCGAGGCGGGCGCGGCCCAGGCTGCCGCCGGTGCCGCTGTGCCCACCATCTCGCGCGGGCGCGTGACCTTTGTGGATGCCGCTCTGCCGCAGGGCGTGGTGGTGCCCGATGCCAATCTAGCCGTGTTCTCGATCGCCGACCTCAACGCCCGCATGGATGCCAACCGTGCCCGCAGCCGCCGCAAGGTCGACATTACGCAGATCACCTTCCCCTTTAAGCCGGGCGACTACGTGGTGCACGCAACGCATGGCATCGCGCTCTTTAGCGAGATTGCGCGCCAGGAAGTGGGCGGCAAGGAGCGCGACTACTTTTTGCTGGAATATGCCGATGGCGACAAGCTCTACGTGCCGCTCGAGCAGGTCGACCGCATTACGCGCTATGTTGGCCCCGACGGCGACAAGCCGCGCCTGACTAGGCTCAATACCGCCGACTGGACGCGTGCCACCAACAAGGCGCGCAAGAACGCCAAAAAGCTGGCGTTTGATCTGGTCGACCTGTATACGCGCCGCTCGTCGATTACCGGTATCGCCTGTCCGCCCGATACGCCCGAGCAGATCGAGATGGAGGAGAGCTTCCCCTACGACGAGACGCGCGACCAGCTGGAGGCTATCGCCGACATTAAGGCCGACATGGAGGCGCCCAAGCCCATGGACCGCCTGCTGTGCGGCGACGTGGGCTTTGGCAAGACCGAGGTCGCCCTGCGCGCGGCGTTTAAGTGTGTGGACTCCGGCCGTCAGGTCATGGTGCTCTGCCCCACGACCATTCTGGCCCAGCAGCACTACGAGACCTTCTTTGAGCGCTTTGCCCCGTTTGGCCTTGAGGTCGAGGTGCTCAGCCGCTTCCGCACGCCGGCGCAGCAAAAGCGCGCGCTCAAGGCGTTTGCCGAGGGCACGATCGATGTGCTCATCGGCACGCACCGCCTGCTTTCGGCCGATGTGAACCCCAAGAACCTGGGCCTGGTGATCATTGACGAGGAGCAGCGCTTTGGCGTGCAGCACAAGGAGCAGCTCAAGAACCTGCGCGAGCAGATTGACGTGCTCACGCTTTCGGCCACGCCCATCCCGCGTACCATGCAGATGGCCACGAGCGGCGTGCGCGATATGAGCCTGATTACCACGCCGCCGACTGGGCGCCGCCCCGTGATCGTGCACGTGGGGGAGTACGACCCCGACGTGGTGAGCGCGGCGATTCGCCTGGAGGTGGGTCGCGGCGGACAGGTGTACTACGTGTCCAACCGCGTCAAGACCATCGATGACGCTGTGGCACGCGTGCACGAGGCCGCGCCCGAGGCGCGCGTGGGCGTGGCGCACGGCAAGATGAGCCCGCGCGAGGTCGAGGACGTGATGATCGAGTTCGCGACCAAAAAGATCGACGTGCTCATTGCCACGACCATCGTGGAGAGCGGTATCGACAACGCGTGCGCCAACACGCTTATCATCGAGGATTCGCAGCGCCTGGGCCTGGCACAGCTCTACCAGCTCAAGGGCCGTGTGGGCCGCTCGGCTACGCAGGCCTACGCATACTTTATGTTCCCGGGCGAGCTGCCGCTTACCGAGGAGGCAACGGCGCGCCTGACCGCACTGTCCGAGTTCCAGGACCTGGGCAGCGGCATGCGCATCGCCATGCGCGACCTGGAGATTCGTGGCGCCGGCTCGCTTATGGGCGCCGAGCAGCACGGCAACCTGTCGAGCGTGGGCTTTGACCTGTTTACGCAGATGCTGGGCCAGGCCGTGGCCGAGGCGCGCGGCGACGACGATGCCGGCGTGGAGGCGGCGAACGTGGGCATTAACCTGCCGGCCGACTACTTCTTGTCCGAGGAGTACCTGCCGGCGGTGGATCAGCGCGTGCTCGTGTACCGTAAGCTCGCGGCGGCCGAGGACCTGGAGAGCATCGACGAGGTGCAGGAAGAGACTGAGGCCGCGCATGGCGAGCTGCCGTTGGCGGGACTCAACCTGTTCAACCGCGCGCGCATTCGTATTCGCGGCGAGCGCCTGGGGCTCGAGAGTGTCACGCTCAGCGGCGGGCGCATTACCTTCCTGGGCGTCGACGTGCCCAAGAAGGTGGCCTTTGAGTTCAAGACTCGCTATGGCGCGGTGAACTTCCCCAAGAGCCGCAAGCTATCGGTGCCCTACAAGGCGGGCGCCGGCGCAGGCAGCGGCCTGGGCCGCGGTCTCGACGCCAACGACGGCATCGGCCCCGTGGCGGCCGCACTCATGCTGCTGCAGCAGCTGGGTGCGAGCGACGACGACTAACAAGTAAGTCGGTGGGACAAAGTTATCAGTAGTTTTGTCCCAGGTGCGACAGTCGCATCGAGCCTGTCAACGCAAGCGACCCTGGGACAAAAACTACTGATAACTTTGTCCCACCACGTTGCGGGTCGACCCTTCGCCCCATCGAAAGGAAAGCATGTTCGGGTACATTTACAAGAAAGATGCCGCTGCTATCGCGGTTGTCCTGTGCCTTTGTCTGTGCGTGGGCAGCTTTTTCGATTATCAGATCTCGAGCGCGCTGTTTAACATCGCTAGCATGTACGGCCGCTTTATCGAGGCCGCCGGCGAGCTGCCGTTCGAGCTGACGGCGAGCATCGCGGGCGTTATGCTCGTGCGCGCGGTGCGTCCCGACTCCAGGGGGAGCAAATGGCTCGCCGTGCTCGGCGTCCTTGTCAACGTTGGCCTGGCCGGCTATGAGATCGTTTCGTCTCTGAAGGTTGGCGGCAAACTCATCGCAGCTCAGTTGGTGCTGACGTTTGTGCTGGTCATCGCTGCCAACCTTATCGCCTACCGCCTCACACGCGACACCGACCCCGACGATCTCACGCGCTGGGCGTTGATGGTGCTTGCCGTGTGGGTCGCTCAGGCCATTATCCTCAACGTGATCGTCAAGCCGCTGTGGTCGCGCCCGCGCATGCGCGTGATCGAGGTCACGCCGGGGCTCGATTTTCAGCCGTGGTGGGTGATCGGCAACCCCGACAAGTGGGCCTATATCGCCGCCGGCGTGATCAAGGACGGCTTTAAGTCGTTTGCGAGCGGACACACGGCGCACGCGGCGATTGGCCTTATGCTCGCCGGGCTTCCCGCGTCGGCCTTTAAGGAAAAGCCGTCGCGCCGCCGTGTGGTCTTTTGGGTCGCCGCTGTGGTCGCGGCGCTCGTCGCCTTTGGTCGCATCGTGATCGGCGCGCACTTTTTGAGTGACGTGAGCTGCGGCTTTGCCTTGGTGCTGGCGCTTGAGTGCCTTGCCGCGCGCATTGCCTATCCGGGCGGCGTACAATAGCCCCATCTGAATCATCGGGCTCGTGCCCGGCTAGAGAGGATTACCATGCTCGCGTTCAACAATGACTATTCTCATGGCGCACATCCGGCAGTGCTGCAGGCGCTCGTCGACACCAATATGGAGCCGCAGCCCGGCTACGGCACCGATGCACACACCGAGCGTGCCAAGCAGCTTATCCGCGAGGCCTGTCAGGCCCCCGATGCCGACGTGTTTTTTCTGGTGGGCGGCACGCAGGCCAACGCGACGGTGATCGACATGCTGCTTGCGCCCTACGAGGGCGTCGTTGCTGCCGAGACTGGCCACGTCGCCTGCCACGAGGCAGGCGCCATCGAGTTTGGCGGCCACAAGGTGCTCACCATCCCCGGCTACGAGGGCAAGATGCACGCCGAGGACCTCGAAAACTATATCCAGGTGTTCTACGAAAACGAGAGCTACGAGCACACGGTGTTCCCGGGTGCCGTGTACGTGAGCCTATCGACCGAGTACGGCACGCTGTACTCCAAGGCCGAGCTCGCGGCGATTCACGCAGTGTGCCAGAAGCGCGAGATTCCGCTGTTTGTGGATGGCGCCCGCCTGGCCTATGCGCTGGCGTCCGATGAGTGCGATATTACCCTGCCCGAGCTGGCACAGCTGTGCGACGTGTTCTACATCGGCGGCACCAAGTGCGGTGCGCTCTGCGGCGAGGCCGTGGTGTTCTGCGGCATGCACGCTCCGGCGCATCCCATTCCGCGTATTAAGCAGCACGGTGCGTTGCTGGCCAAGGGCCGCCTGACGGGCGTGCAGTTTGAGGCGCTCTTTACCGACGGCCTGTATTTTGAGATTGGTCGCCAGGCGATCGAAACCGCGCAGGCGCTTCGTCGCGTGCTGCACGAGCGCGGTTACCAGTTCTTTTTGGAGACGCCGACCAACCAGCAGTTCGTGATTCTGCCCAACGAGGACATGGCCCGCATTCGCGAGCATGCCTCGATCGAGTACTGGGAAAAGTACGACGAGACCCACACCGTGGTGCGCTTTTGCACTAGCTGGGCCACGACGCAGGAGGACATCGACGCGTTGGCGGCTGTCCTGTAAGTTGACATGATGACGGGGGCCGCCCTGCGCTGGGTTTGGCGCAGGGCGGTCTTTGCTTTTTTGGGGGAGAAGGGTTGTATGACCGAGATGTCCGAGCCGACGATTCGCCTGGCGACGCCCGATGATGCGCCGGCGTTGCTTGCCATCTATGAGCCGTATGTGCGCCAGACGGCGATTACCTGCGAATACGAGGTGCCGAGCGTTGAGGAGTTCGCCGGGCGCATCGAACGTACGCTCGAGCGCTATCCGTATCTGGTGATGGAGCTGGACGGGCGTCCAGTGGGTTATGCCTATGTGAGCGCGCTTAACAGCCGCGAGGCCTATGACTGGTCGGTCGAGACGTCGATTTACCTGGCACGCGACGTGCGCCACGGCGGGCTGGGCCGCAAGCTGCACGATGCGCTCAAGCAGTGCCTGATCGCGATGGGCATCACCAACATGTGCGCGCTCATCGCCGTGCCGCACGACAAGGACGACGAGTATCTAACGCACAACAGCCAGGACTTCCATGCCCATATGGGATATCGCTTGGTGGGTGCTTTCGACCGCTGTGCCCAAAAGTTCGGCCGCTGGTACGACATGTGCTGGATGGAGCTGGTCCTGGCCGAGCGCACCCCCAACCAGCCCAAACCAACCTGGTTCCCCGACCTCCTCGCCTAAAACCACCACGAAGGTGCCTGTCCCCTTTGCGGTGGTTAGCCGATGGGTTCGGTGTATTTGGCGCGGTCGGTGCGTTGGATGCGCTTGGAGACATGGAGCGGACGGCCGTCGGTGTCGTAGACGTAGTCGGTGATCAGGATCAGCGCCTGCCCGCGCTCGACGTTGAGCAAAAATGCCTCGTTTTGCGACGCATAGCACACCTCAAAGGTCTTATGCCCCTGCGCCGGCGCGCGATGGAACTCCTGGCGCAGCGTGGCGTAGAGCGAACCGTTGATATCGCGATCGATGAGCGACCCAAAGCTTGGCGGCAAATAGGTGGTCTCCAGGCACAGTGGCGCATCGTCCAGGTAACGCAGGCGGACAAGTTTGACAAGCTTGCTGCCCACGCTAGCGTCAAAGAACTTGGCCACGCTGCCCATTGCTTTGGCAAAGCCCGAGTCCACCGTGCGCGTGGTGGGCTTCATGCCCTGGCCTTCGACCTGCTTGGTATAGCTCGAAAACACCAGGTTGTTCTCGTGGAGCGCCGGTGTGTCGGCCACAAAGGCGCCGCGCCCGCGCTCGGTTCGAATCAGGCCCTCGTCAACAAGCACCTTAAGGGCATGGCGCACGGTGCTGCGCGACAGGCCCGATTCGTCCATGAGTTCCATCTCGGACGGCAGTTTATCTCCGCGGGCGTAGGTGCCGGCGGCAATGCGGTCGCGAAGCGTTGCCGCCAGACGCTCGTATTGGGTCAAGTTCTTTTTCGACGAAGTGCTCATGCGAACAACCTGTATCTAACTTGTATGCTTACAGAACCAAGCATGTATCCAACATGACAACAAAACCGCTGGTAATGGCTTGCCGAAAACTTTACCAGCAAAATTTCTAAGACAAATATAGCATACAACTAGTCGACATAACCAAAACATGTATGTAACTTGTATGCCATCGAGAGCATCAAACGAGAAGAAAGGCTGATGCACGATGACTACTCAGGAACAGGTTAAGGACGTCGTCTCCCAGGTTTTGGCTGACAAGGCAGACAAGGGCGGCATCAAGCGCGTCGTGTGGATTGGCGCCGGTGGATCCAACGGCGGCAACTATCCTGCCCAGTACTTTATGGAGCACGAGGCCACGCAGGTCGTGAGCTCCAGCTACACCAGCAACGAGTTCGTGCACGCCACGCCTGCCTACGTCAACGAGAACACCCTGGCCGTCGTCGTGTCCATGCGCGGCACCAAGGAGACCATCGTCGCCGCCCAGGTCGCCAAGAACCACGGCGCCAGCACCATCGCCATCTATGTTGACGAGTCCGGCCTCACCGAGGTCTGCGACTACAAGATCCAGTACGACAGCCTGGCCATCGACGAGTCCTGCATGGGCCGCACCAACTCCGCCGTCGTGACCATGATTGCTATGGAGCTTACGCAGCAGACCGAGGGCTATGCCGAGTACGAGGCCGCTATGGCCGCCTTCGACTTGGTCGACCCCATCTATCGCAAGGCTGTCGAGTACACCCGTCCGCTCGCTGCCAAGTGGGCCGAGCAGAACGCCGACAAGCCTTGCGTCAACGTCATGGCCCAGGGCCCGCTCTTTGGTGCCGCCTACGTCTTTAGCATCTGCAACGTGCAGGAGATGCTGCAGATCGACTCCTGCACCATCAACACCTGCGACTTCTTCCACGGCCCCTTCGAGATTCTGGACAAGCGTACCTCGCTGTTCCAGCTCATCAGCGTCGGCCGCAGCCGCTGCAACGACGAGCGCGGCATCCGTTTTGTCAATCAGTACGGTGGCGAGCGCGTCTACCAGCTCGACGCCAAGGAGCTCGGCCTCAACGACATCAAGGACAGCGTGAGCGAGTACTTCAACCACCTGATCTTTGCCCCGATCCTCAACAACGTGTACATGCGCGCGCTCTCTGCCGTCACCCACAAGGACTACATGACGCGCCGCTACATGTGGAAGCTTGAGTATTAGTTACGCGGTTTTACCAAACCGCGTAACGGCTCGACGCTGCAAACCCACCTGAGCGGCAATCTGCCTTTCAGCTTCAGCGGCATGACCAGAAGGTCAATGCCGCTTCGCTTCAAGGCACCTTGCTCGCTCAGGTGGGTTTTCGCTGGCGTTGCCAAAGCATCGGCGTCGCCTTGGCCCAGATGCGGCACTTGGAGACGTTCGGCACTTGGGGACAGTCCTAGTCATTGGGGACAGGTTACTTTGCACCAAGTTGGCGCATATGAACCTGACCCCTTTGCACCAATGGGTTGTAGCGGTAGAGCAGATTTTTCCGCTCGCCGATTTGTGTCTTGAAAAATGTATATAACGACTATAACGTAGTGTGAAACATATTGGAAACAATACCGAGGAGGCTGCGTTGAAGAAAAGCAATCTGGGCTATGTGCTGGTGCTGATCGCCGCGCTTATGTGGGGCAGCATCGGAATCTTTGTAAACGGCATCTCGGCCATGGGCGTTACGTCCCAGAGTATGGCTGCCTTTCGCTTGTTGGTCGGAGCGCTTATCTTGGCGCCGGTCCTGATGTTTATGGGCTGCCGTTCGGGTGAGGGGTCTACCGTGGCTCAGGGTGCGCTGGCCCTGTTCAAGGCAAGCCCTAAAGAGCTTGTTTCCTGCGCGCTTGTCGGTATCGTCGGTTTGGCCGCCGCCAACACTTGCTATTACGAGTGTATGGGCGAGGTGGGCATGTCCACGGCCTCGGTGCTGCTCTATACCTCGCCGGTGTTTGGCGTCGTGCTCGGCCGCGTGCTTTATCGCGAGGACGTGACCCCCAACAAGCTCGTTGCCATCGCTTTTAACATAGGGGGCTGTGTACTTGCAGTAACTAATGGCGACCTTTCCGGTTTCCATTTTTCGGTTTGGGGCGTCACGTCGGGCGTGATTGCAGGCTTTTGTGGGGCGTCGCTCGCGGTGTTTAGCCGGATAGCAACCAAGACGGTCCACCCGCTGGCTGTCACGTTTTGGGGCCTTGTTTTTGGCGGTGCGGTTATGGCGGCTATCGCGGCTCCGTGGCCGGATGTCGCCGCGGCAATGTCGCCACAGCTGCTGCTGCTGTTCCTTGGCTTTGGACTCATCCCCACAGCCGTGGCTTACATCTTATATATGCAGGGTCTGTCCATGGGGCTCGAGACATCGAAAGTTCCCGTCGTAATGTCTTTCGAGACGGTCGTCACCGTACTGGTGGGCATTGGTGTCTATGCCGAGTCCGCCGGCGCGATCAAGGTCCTGGGTATTGTGCTGGTGCTCATGTCCATCCTGATTATGAACACCGACTTCTCCAAGCTGCGCAACAGTGTATTTGTCGGTCATGTCGCTGAGAGCATGACCTTTAAGCCCAACGCGTGGTGGACGGAGAAAACGCAGGACATGGATCTGTTTAAGGAACGCACCGGCATCGCGCTGGAGCCCACCGTGCAGGAAAGCCCCTGGTACTTCGTGCGATAGGGGATTGCGCGCAGGGTCCGACTTGGGGTTATCCCGCCAGTGCCGGCCTGCCCAGCCCCAACGTTTCAAGTACGTTAAACCCGTCAACGGTCGATTTTCACCCGCGAACGGTCTTTATACTAATTAGCAATATCCGCAACGTATAAGACGTTATAATGACCATAACGAAAAGGAGGAGGCAAGATGAATCAGATCATTCTCGCATCTCATGGCGGCCTGGCCGCAGGCGCCAAAGACACGCTCGAGATGGTTCTCGGCGACGTGTCGAACGTCCACGTCGTGTCGCTTGCTCGTGACGACAAGGAGCCCATCACCAACAAGGTGGACGCCATGATCGCCACGTTCAACGCGGACGACACCGTCTATGTGCTGACCGATATGCTCGGCAGCTCGGTCAACAACAGCATGGTCGAGCTTTCCAAGAACGGCACGAAGTTCACGGTTGTCAGCGGTTTCAACATCCCGCTGGCGCTCACGCTCGCTATGAGCCCCGTCCCCGTCAAGGGCGCCGAGCTCGCGGCCCTCATCAACGAGGCCCGCACCGGTCTGACCAACCCCAACGCACCGGTCGAGGTCGCCGCGGCTCCCGCCAAGAAGGCCAAGGCGTCCCGTCACAGCTCCGGTCCCGCCAAGATTGTCCTCGCGCGTCTTGACTACCGTCTGCTGCACGGCCAGGTCGTCTTTACCTGGACCACCAAGGTCCAGGCCGAGCGCATCATCGTCGTCGACAACGCTGCCGCCAACGATGACATCAAGAAGGGCGCTCTTAAGCTGGCCAAGCCCCAGGGCGTGCGCCTGAACGTCTTCACCGTCGAGCGTGCCCTCGCCAAGATGGACAAGCTCAACACCCTCGGCGAGCGCGTCATGTTCGTCTTTGGCAACACTGCCGAGATGCTGCAGTTCTGCCAGGGCTACAAGCTCGACGCCATCAACCTGGGCGCCACCGCCAACCACGACGGTGCCGAACAGGTCGGCGGCAAGGACAGCTCCGTCTTCTTCGACGCCACCCAGAAGGCCGACGTCAACCAGCTGCTCGACATGGGCATCAAGCTCTACGTCCAGCAGACCCCTACGTATCAGAGCGTCGACATCGACGCCAAGCTGTAATCAACCAGGCTTTTGCCTGACTGAAAGGAGAAGGGTATGAATACGTTCATCAGTGCGGTGCTCGTCGGCCTCGTCGGCGTGTTCTGCATGTGGGACTCCCGCCTGCTCGGTCGTCTTAACTTCGAGCAGCCCCTCGTTGGCGCTACGCTCGTCGGTCTGCTGCTGGGCGATGTGCCCACCGGCCTTGCCGTCGGTGCCGCCGTCGAGCTCGTGTCCATGGGCCTGGTGCAGGTCGGCGCCGCCGTTCCGCCCGATATGGTCCTGGGCGGCATCGTGGCAGCTGCCTTCGCGTGCCTGACCGATGCTTCTGCTGAGACCGCCATGACGATCGCCATCCCGGTCGCCGTCTTGGGTCAGCTCCTCGGCATCGTGTTCCGTTCCATCATCGCCGCCCTCACCCATGTGGCCGATAGCGCGATCGATAACGGTAACTTCAAGACCGCCTACCGTATGCACATCTGCGCCGGCTCCGGTCTGTACGCCATCATGTACTTCCTGCCGATCTTCCTGGCCGTCTTTGTTGGCACCGACCTGGTTCAGGCCATCGTCAACATGGTTCCCGAGTGGCTGTCCGTTGGTCTGAACGTTTCGACCAAGATCATGACCGCCTACGGTCTGGCTCTGCTGCTCACCATGATGATCAAGAAGGGTATGACCCCGTTCCTGTTCATCGGTTTCCTGCTCGCCGCCTACCTCAACCTGTCCGTCATCGCGGTCGCTCTGATCGGTGTGTGCCTGGCTGTCGTCTTCATGGGCTTCAAGTTCAACGGTTCCCATGCAGCCGCCGGTGTCGATTCCGACTACGATCCGCTCGAAGACGACGAAGACTAAGGAGGAACACACTATGGCAACCGCAACCAAGGACGTGTCCCTGAACAAGAAGGTCAGCCAGTTCTTCTGGCGCTCCTGGGCCATCCAGGCCTCTTGGAACTACGAGCGTCAGATGAACATGGGCTTCCTCTACGGTATGGTTCCCACGCTCGATCGCCTCTATCCGGACGAGTCCGACCCCAAGCAGCTTGCTGCTAAGAAAGAGGCTTACCACCGTCACATGGCGTTCTACAACTGCACCCCGCAGACGAGCGCTTTCATCCTGGGCCTCGCCGCCTCCATGGAGGAGGAGTACGCCAAGGATCCCGAGAATTTCAACCCCGATTCGATTAACGCGGTCAAGACCTCCCTTATGGGCCCGCTTTCCGGCATCGGTGACTCCTTCTTCCAGGGCACCATCCGCGTTATCGCCTTTGGCTTGGGCGTTCAGCTGGCTCAGCAGGGCTCCATCATGGGCCCGATCCTGGCCCTTCTCATCTCCATCGTCCCCTCCGTGCTGATTACTTGGTTCGCAGCCAAGATCGGCTATCAGGGCGGCCACGAGTACCTGAGCAAGCTTCAGGGCGGCGACCTCATGGAGAAGCTCATGTATGTCTGCGGCATCGTGGGTCTTATGTCCGTGGGCGGCATGATCGCCACGCTGATCGGCGCCACCACCCCGCTGCAGTTCGCTGACGGCACCGTCGTTATCCAGGACATCCTGGACAGCATGATGCCCCAGATGATCTCCCTTGGCCTCACCGGCCTTATGTACTGGCTCATCAAGAAGAACGTCAACACCGGTTGGCTTCTCGTGATCGCCATTGTGGGCGGCATCGCCCTCTCCGCGGTCGGCATCCTGGCTTAGTCGCGACTAAGCGCCTAACCGCTTTCCCCGGGGGGCCTGCCTGGCATCCCATACCCCAGGCAGGCTTCCATCCCCAAAATGCGACAATGGGACAGTCCCTTTGTCGCATCCTCAACGGGCCGGCGACTCGGTCCAAACCACGGTAACCCTGCGAGCGCCCGGCAATGTGGCGCCGCAAAAATTGAAAGGAATGTGTCAGATGTACGAGATCGACCTTAACCTCCCTAAGCAGATCGTCGCTGACGTCCTGTCCAACCACGAGATCCACAGCGTCGCCTTCGTCGGCTGCGGTGCTTCCATGTCCGACCTTTACCCCGCCAAGTACTTCCTGGCCAACAACACGGACAAGCTGAACGTTCAGATCTTCACCGCTAACGAGTTCAACTACGACACGCCTTCCTGGGTCAACGAGCACACCTTTGTGATCACCTGCTCCCTCGGTGGCTCCACGCCCGAGACCGTCGAGGCCAACAAGACCGCGAAGAAGCACAACTGCCCGGTCGTCTCCCTCACCAACAAGGCTGGCTCCGCTCTGACCGTCGACGCTGACTACGTCATTGTTCACGGCTTCCACGCCAACTTCGCTGCCAAGTGCGAGAAGCCCGGCTATGCCATCGCTCTTGCTCTCGAGATCCTTCAGCAGACCGAGGGCTATGACAAGTACGACGACATGATCACCGGCCTCACCAACGTCTTCGATCTCTGCGAGAACGCTGCTCAGTCCTGCAAGAAGCTCGCCAAGAAGTTCGCTGAGGACTTCAAGGACGACAAGATGATTTACTTCATGGCCTCTGGTGCCTCCGAGAAGATGGCTTACTCTCACGCCGCCTTCCTGTTCACCGAGATGCAGTGGATCGACGCCGCCGCCTACAACACCGGCGAGTACTTCCACGGCCCGTTCGAGGTTTCCACCGAGGGTAAGCCCTACGTCTTCTTCATGTCCGATGGCGCTACCCGTCCGATGGACGCCCGCGCCCTCACCTTCCTTGAGCGCATGGGCGCCAAGGTCGCTCTGATCGACTCCAAGGACTACGGCCTGGCTGACGCCGTGCCCGCGAGCGTCGTCACCTACTTCAACCCGCTGCTGCACCTCGCCGTTATGCGCGAGTACGGCAACCAGATCGCCGAGGCCCGTCAGCACCCGCTGACCATGCGTCGCTACATGTGGAAGCTTTCCTACTAATCACAAGTAAGTAGACCTTACGGGTTGATTGAGAGGGGATGGGGTTTGCACCCCGTCCCCTTTTTTGCTATCGAAAGGAGATACGTATGATCAAGGCAGTGCTGTTTGACATGGACGGCGTGCTGGTCGATACCGAGTGGTTCTACAACCGTCGTCGCGTGGCGTTTATGGAAGAGAAGGGCTTTCACTTTGACGAGATCCCCGATCTTTCGGGGTCTAACGAGCCCGCCATTTGGAAGTCGCTGGTACCTGACGATGTTGAGCTGCGCGAGCGCCTGCGCGTGGAGTACAAGCAGGTCTACAGCCCAGACCATCCCGTTCCGTATGCCGAGCTGCTCAACGAGCAGACGGAGCCGGTGATGCGCAAGCTGCACGAGCGCGGCGTGAAGTGCGCCATCGCAAGCTCGTCCTATCGCGAGCTCATTGACGAGCTGGTGGGGATTGCCGGTATCGCCGACGTGCTGGACTACACCATCAGCGGTCACGAGTGCAGTGCGTTTAAGCCCGACCCCGAGATCTACCTGCGTGCCATGGAGGCGCTGGGGGTGGAGCCTGCCGAATGCCTGGTTATCGAGGACTCGCCTTTGGGCATCGAGGCCGGCAAGCGCTCCGGCGCCCGCGTCCTGGCGCTGCGTCCGCACGAGGGCGTCAACCTAGATCAGTCCGCCGCCGACGTTGTCATCGACAGCCTGACCGACATTTTGGCCGCTTTGTAGTGTCAATCCGCCGCGAGAAGCATTGGTTCACGCGTCTTTTGCTGCGGATTGGCTTAATTTGTCCTCTATTTGGATTCGTTTGGCTTCGATTCGGACTAAGTGAGTAGACTTTTTGGTGCAGTACGAGCGCAAAGTGCATCTGCTCTAGCAAAACCGCAGGTCACAGGGGTGGCGGTTTTGGGTGTGCTCGGCAGATCGTAAAAAGTCTACTCACTTGTAATTTGGGCCTTTGGTCGTGGAGGCTGTTGGTCCCGCTTTGGTTGTCGAGAGAGGGTGAATTGAAGCGCCCCCGCACGCTCCATGCTACAATCGCGGGCATGCCCCACAACTACATCTGCCTTCGAAAGGAGCTTCCGTGGCGAACGCCATCGATCAGCTCACGGACCGCGTGCTCGTGCTCGGCCGCCTCACCATCGTCCGCCGTGCCATTACCGCCGTGGCGGTCACAATTTCTGCCGTCCTCCAAACATTCCTGATCCAGGCGTTCATTCAGCCCGCCGACCTGCTTCCGAGCGGTCTCACCGGCGTCGCGGTCCTGCTCGATCGCGTTACCTCGCTGGGCGGCGTTCACATCGACATCTCGCTCGGCATGCTTGCGCTCAACATTCCCGTGGCGCTCCTATGCTGGAGCGGCATTAGCAAGCGCTTCGTCATCTTCTCGATGATGCAGGTCGTGCTCTCGTCGCTGTTCCTCAACGTCTTTCACTTCGCTCCATTTTTGGGCGACAAGATTATGCTCATCATTTTTGGCGGCGTGGTCTCGGGTCTGGGCGCTGCCATCGCGCTAAAGTCCGGCGCATCTACCGGTGGCACCGACTTTATCGCGCTGTGGGTCTCCAACCACACGGGCAAGACCATCTGGGGCGTTATCTTTGGTTTCAATTGCTTTATTCTGGCGATCTTTGGTTTTATGTTTGGCTGGGACAACGCGGCGTACTCCATCGTGTTCCAGTTTATTTCGACCAAGACCATCGACAGTTTCTATCGTCGCTACGACCGCGTGACGCTGCAGATCACGACGCGCAAGGCAGACGAGGTCATGACCGCCTATGTTGACCATTTTCAGCACGGCATTAGCTGCGCCGAGGTCATCGGCGGATACAGCCGCGAAAAGATGTACCTGCTGCACGCCGTTGTATCGACCTACGAGAGCCAGGACATTATCAAGCTGGTGTGCGACATTGATCCCGGCGCCGTGATCAATGTGTTCCACACGCTCAACTTTGTGGGCGGCTGGTGGGGCGGTCATGTCGACGAGCCCATGCCCACGGCCGTACCCGATCCCGACAAGCCCGCGCGTATGACCAGCAGACAGGCGCGCCTCAGCGAGCAGGACAGCCTGCAGCAGGACGACGGCAGGTAGAGTGTTGGTATTTTGCCGGCACGGCGCAATCCTGTCCGCTTGAGCCTCCCGAAAGCCTCGCTGCTTTCGGGAGGCCTTCGTTTGCCCAGATAAAACCTACCAAAATGAAGCTGTCGCTTTTTGGTAGGGAGGGTGTATCGTTTTATCATTATGAGGTAACATGAAACTAGACGTTATATACGTATTAGTTATTTCGATATTTCGATAAGAGTGATTAGATATGCCTACACCCAAAAATGCACCGCTTTACCAGCAGATTTATGACGAAATCAAGGATGCGATCGAGAAAGGTGTTTATGCACCCAAGGAGCGTATTCCGTCCGAGCTTGAGCTAGCCGAGCAGTACGAGGTGAGCCGCATCACGGTGCGCCGCGCCGTCGAGGAGCTGTGCTCCGATGGCTACCTGGTTAAGCAGCAGGGCCGCGGCACCTTTGTTTCCACGCCGCACATCAATCGCCAGTTCCACGCCTCGACGCTGCAGACGTTTACCGCGCTGTGTGCCAACAACGGCATGAAGGCCGGTGCACATGTGGTCGATCGCCAGATTGTGCCGGCGCGCCAAAACGAGATGGAGTTCTTTGGCCTGCAGAAGGATGCGCTGCTGCTGCATATCAAGCGCGTGCGTACGGCCGACGGCGAGCCCATCTTTGAGGAGAACATCTTTGTGCCGTTTGACGCCTACCGTGAGCTGTTGACGGCCGATCTTGAGGACAAGTCGATTTTTGCCGAGGTCGAGCGTGTTGGCGGAACGCCGATTGTCTCGGTTGGCTACCGTACGGTCGAGGCCGTTCGAGCTAACGCCGAGCAGGCGGCCGAGCTGGGCATTGCTCCGCACGATCCGCTGCTCAACCTGCGTGCCGGCTTTACCGGTCCCGATGACGAGCCGGTTTTGATGGGTAAGCAGTACTACGTGGGATCGCGCTACGTTATGGTCATGTAAGTTACGCGGTTTTACCAAACCGCGTAACGGCTCGACGCTGCAAACGCCCCTAAGCGGCAATCTGACGTTCAATCGTCGGTCGCGTACCGAAGTACGCTTCCCTCCTCTTTCACGTCACCTTGCTCGCTTAGGGGCGTTTTCGCTGACTTATGCTCAACCAGCGACGTTTGCGCGCTTGTCAAGAGATTAGCCGTTGGGAAAGTGTCCAAAAATCCCACGCTCGTTCCTTTTGGATTGCGTTGCCCGTGGCCGACGGCCGTGCGGCACCGGTCCGCGTGGCGGCGTATAATCGGCGGCAGATGACTTGGACGTTAGGAAACCATGACTGATAGCATGCAGCAGATGGCGCTCGACACGCTCGGCGCCTATTTTGGCTACACCTCGTTTCGCCCGGGACAGGACCGCATGGTCGATGCGATCCTTGCCGGTCGCGATGCGCTGGGTGTTATGCCCACGGGCGCCGGCAAGTCCATTTGCTACCAGGTGCCCGCGCTCATGCTGCCCGGCATCACCTTTGTGGTGAGCCCGCTGCTGTCGCTGATGGAGGACCAGACCCGTGCGTTGCTCGCGGCGGGTGCGCGACCCAGCTATCTCAACTCCAGCCTTACCCCGGCCCAGCAAAATACCGTGCTCAAACGGGCACGCGAGGGCCGCTACCAGCTTATGTACGTGGCGCCCGAGCGCCTGCTCGAGCCGCGCTTTTTAGCCTTTGCGCAGGAGGCTGCGGCGGACGGCGGCATTGGCGTGCCGCTCGTGGCCATTGACGAGGCCCACTGTGTGAGCCAGTGGGGCCAGGATTTCCGCCCCGCCTACCTGCAGATTCGCGAGTTCATCGATTCCCTGCCGCAGCGCCCCATCGTGGCGGCCTTTACCGCTACGGCGACCGAGCGTGTGCGCGCGGACATTCAGCAAATGCTCGGCCTGCAAAACCCCGCGACGGTGGTGATGGGCTTCGATCGCAAGAACCTCTACTTTGGTTGCGAGGAGATGGGCGACAAGGCCAAGACTGCCTGGGTGCGCGACTACGTGATTGCGCATTCGAGCGAGAGCGGCATCGTGTATTGCTCGACCCGCAAGACGGTCGACGCGCTGGCCGCGGAGCTTGCCGAGGCACTGGGCCCCAGCGGCATTCGCGTGGGCCGCTACCATGCCGGCATGGGCAACGACGCCCGCCGCCAGAGTCAGCGTGCCTTTATCGACGACGACATCCAGGTGATGGTTGCTACCAACGCCTTTGGCATGGGCATCGACAAGCCCAACGTGCGCTACGTGATTCACAACAACGTGCCCGAGAGCATCGAGGCATACTACCAGGAGGCGGGCCGCGCTGGCCGCGATGGCGATCCGGCCAGCTGCCATCTGCTGTGGAACGGTAACGATTTTCGCATGCGCCGCTTTTTGATCGACCGCGGCGATGCGGTCGACGAGGCGCTCGACGACGAGCAGCGCGCGTGGGCGCTCCAGAACCGTTATCGCCTGCTCAGCCAGATGGAGGGCTACTGCAATACCACTGGCTGTCTGCGCGAATACATGCTGCGCTACTTTGGCGACGAGGCGGCGGCCGAGCATGCGGCAGCCGCCGCGGGCGGCACGGCAGACGACGCTGAGGGCTGCGGCAACTGCAGCAATTGCCTCACGCAGTTCGAGGTCGAGGACGTCACCGATATGGCCCGCGCCGCTGTGCGCTATGTGGCCACGCGTCCCATGCGCTTTGGCAAGTCGCTGATTGCCGACGTGCTCCACGGCGGCAACACCGAGCGCATTCGCCAGATGCATCTGGACGAGGACCGCGGCTACGGTGAGCTGTCGAGCGAATCGGTTGGGCGCATCAAGGACATCATCGGCCAGCTGTGCGGCCGCGGCTACCTGGCCACCTCGCAGGGGCAGTACCCGGTCGTGGGGCTGGGCCCGCGTGCCACCGAGGTCGAGGACGAGGCGTTCGCCTTTACCGTTAAGCGTCGCGCGTCCAAGCGCAGGGCCTCGGCCCGCGCCCGCCGTGCGGTGGATCTGCTGCGCGAGGAGGCCGAGCTGGATCAGCGCCCGCGCGTGGGCGACGATGCCGAGCTGTTCGAGCGCCTGCGTGCCCTGCGCAAGGAGATTTCGACCGAGCTGGAGATGGCGCCGTACATGGTCTTCTCTGACAAGGCCCTGCGCGGCCTGTGCCGCCTACGACCTCAGACACGCGACGAGCTTATCCAGGTCAACGGTATTGGCGAGAAAAAGGCCGATGCCTTTGGCGAGCAGTTTATGGCGGCGATTGAAGAGTTTGAGTCCGAGCATGCACGGGATGGAGCGTAATGATGGCATCCGACGATAAAACCGAGCGCACTGAGGTGTCCGCCGTGCCGCTGTACCAGCAGGTTATGGACGACCTAAAGGGCGAGATCGCGCGCGGCGTGTACGCATCCGGCTCGCGCATTCCTTCCGAGATGGAGCTCGCGAAGTACTACGGCGTGGGACGCATCACCGTGCGCCGCGCCGTCGAGGAGCTGTCGCGCGCGGGGTATCTCAACCGCCAGCAGGGGAGGGGCACGTTTGTGTGTGCGCCCAAGCTCAAACGCAAGATTGTCCAGAAGGGTGACGTTCAGAGCTTTTCCGAGGGTTGCGCCGCCAACGACATGGTGGCCGGAGCACGCCTGGTGTCGCGCACGGTGGTTGCGGCGACGCGCGAGGACGCGGCGTTTTTTGGTGTGGAACCCGGCTGCGAGCTCATCGTTGTCGAGCGCGTGCGCACGGCAGACGGCGTGCCCGTCATGCTCGAGAACAACGCCTTTGTGCTGGCCGACCATCCCTATCTGCAGACGCTTGCCGACAAGGACCTCACGGACAATTCCATCTTTGCGCTCGTTGCCGAGCATTCGGGCCGCGCGCCGCTCAAGTCCGACCCCTGTGCGGTGGAGATTGCGCTTGCCGATGCTCAGGCGGCCTCGCTGCTGGAGGTGCCGGTCGGCGAGCCGCTCTTCTATATGGAGGCGTACTTTACCGATGCGGACGAGCGGCCCTTGCTGCTCGGACGCCAAAAGATCGTGGGCTCGCGCTACGTGTTCGACATCTAACGTCCACAGATAGAACAACATAGAACAAGTTTGGTGAAATGACTTCACGTGCATCGTCGTGCGTGCTATAAATAGGACAACATAGAACGACAGCAGGTACGAGCTGCCGTCGTCCAAAGCCGCCACACAAGGAGGAACATCACCGTGAACGCACACGATCTGGTTCAGGAAATTATCGAGCGCAAGGGCAAGATTGAGAACGTCTTTTGGATCGCCTGCGGCGGTTCGATGATCGACCTGATGCCGGCCAACGAGCTACTCAAGCGCGAGGCCACCACGTTTACCTCGACGGTCTACACGGCACGCGAGTTTTGCCTGATGGCTCCCAAGAGTCTTGGCGAGAAGTCACTCGTCATCGCCTGCAGCCACAGCGGCAACACGCAGGAGGTCGTCGACGGCTGCGAGATGGCGCTGGCCGCCGGCGCCGAGGTTGTCGCCCTCACCGACTGCGAGGGCTCCAAGATCGATAACGGCAAGTGGACCACCTGGGTCTATCCGTGGGGCGAAGGCGTGCCGCAGGCCGAGGTGCCGCAGGGCATCGGCGCCCTGATGGCTGCCGAGCTGCTCGACCAGCAAGAGGGTTACGAGGCGCTTGCCGACATGTACGCCGGCCTTAAGCAGATGGATGCGCTGCTGCCCGCTGCCCGCGAGAAGGTCAACGCCGAGCTAGGCGCCCGTTTTGCCGAGCTCTGCCAGCAGCACAAGTTCTTCTATATCCTGGGTTCCGGCCCCAACTTTAGCCAGACCTACGCCATGGCCATCTGCTCGCTCATGGAGATGCAGTGGCAGCACTGCTGTTACATCCACTCCGGCGAGTATTTCCACGGCCCGTTCGAGGCCACCGAGCCCGGCGTGTTCTATTTCGTGCAGCTCGGATCGGGCGAGTGCCGCCCCATGGAGGAGCGCGCGCTTGCATTCCTCAACACGCACACCGATACGGTCATGGTGCTCGATGCGCTCGAGTACGGCGTGGGCGAGGTGCCCGCCAGCGTGCGTTCGTTCCTGGAGCCGATCTTCTTCTATGCGATGAGCTGCGAGTTGCGCGCCGCCCGCGGCAAGGTGTTCGACCACAGCCCCGAGGTCCGTCGCTACATGGGTATCGAGCAGTACTAATCGAGCGGTATTAAGTTACCGGGATAACAACTTCTCACGTCGGGGCCTACGCTAAGCGCAGGCCCTGTTTGCGTTGCGATGACCGGTTTTGTTTGTCGAAAAACGAAGTCAAATACTTTTCCCGAGAAGTGAACGACCTATTTTGGACCCTCGAAGCATCGACACTTTTTGGCGCCAAAACCGCAGGAAAATCTCAATGAAACTGCAGGAAATGGCTCCCATAAAGTGTCGATGCTCCGGGGGCTCGATTTTGCTCGTTCACTTCTCGGGGAAAGTATTAGACCTAAATGTGCGAGCGTGTTGCATGAGTCGAAAAGCGGGCTGCGCCGGGGATTTCCGGCGCAGCCCGCTTAGTATCGCGCTTAGATTCGTAAGGTTGCGGCAGCCAGCGGCCTACTTTGCGTCGTAGGCCTCGGCGTCCCACCAGTCGAGCTGGGCGATGTTGTCGCGAATGTGCTGGCAGCTCTTGTGGAAGCCCTCGAGCTCGTACTCGGACAGGTCCAGCGTGTAGACCTCCTCGACGCCCTCGGCGCCGATCACGCACGGCAGGGAGGTGAAGATGCCCTCCTCGCCATACTGGCCGGTCATAAGCGTGGAGGCGGAAAGCACGGCGTGCTCGTTGTGAAGCACGGCGGCGCAGACGCGCGCGGCGGAGTTGGCGACGGCGTACTCGGTGCACTGCTTGCCCTGGTAGGTCACATAGCCGCCCTTGCGTGCGAGCTCCTCGACCTCCATGTGGTCGAAGGCATACTTGTCGGGGTTCTCGGCCTGAAGTTCGTTGAGGCTCTTACCGGCGATGGTTGCGGCCTTAAAGGCGGCCAGCTGGCTAAAGCCGTGTTCGCCGATCATATAGGCGTCGATGGACTTGGGGCTTACGCCGACCTTCTTGGAGATCTCGGTGCGCAGGCGGGCGGAGTCCAGGCCGCAGCCCGAGCCGATGATCTTCTTGGGATTGTAGCCGGTCAGATGCCACATCTCGGTGCACACGACGTCGCAGGGGTTGGAGATACTCACGAAGATGCCGTCGAAGCCGGCGTCGACGATGCGCTTGGCAAAGGTGCGGGCGGCGTCGGTGGTAAAGAACAGCTCGCCGTCGCGGCTGCCGGCGGCCAGCGCGACCTTGCCGGCGGCGTTGACGATGACGTCGCAGCAGGCAAGCTCCTCGTAGTGGTCGTAGCAGTTGACGATCTTGGTATTGTACGGGACAAACGAAAGGGAGTCGCGCAGGTCCTGGACCTCGGACGTCACCTTGGCCTCGTTGATATCGCACAGGTACAGCTCGTCGGCAATGCCCTGCATAAGCAGGCTGTTGGCGACATGTGCTCCTACGTGGCCCTGGCCGACCACACCGATCTTACGCGTCTGGTACATATACGTATCCTTTCGGCCGAGTTTTTCGCGTCGAACCATTGTAGCTTCCTGCCGCCACTTTGCCAGGCTAAAGCGCGGTAGATTTTTGGGACATGCCTTAATCTCTACTTTTGGCTGTTTTGGACCACTGGCGGTGTCTCGGGGCGATGCACTCGCGCGGATGGGGCCGGTCGTTGTACCATAGCTGCAACTGACTCGTAAGGAGCATCCATGCCCATTCGCATCCCCGACGCCCTCCCTGCCGCCGCGCAGCTCGAGAGCGAGAACATCTTTGTCATGACCGAGTACCGCGCGCTGCACCAGGACATCCGTCCGCTGCGCGTGCTCATCCTCAACCTCATGCCCACCAAGATCGCCACCGAGACGCAGATCATGCGCAAGCTCTCCAACACGCCGCTGCAGGTGGAGGTGGACCTGCTGCGCACCAAGACGCACGAGGCCACGCACGTGAGCGCCGGCCATCTGGAGACGTTCTACCGCACGTTCGACGACATCCGCGACATCCACTACGACGGCCTGATCATCACGGGCGCGCCGGTGGAGCAGATGCCGTTCGAGGAGGTCGACTACTGGCCCGAGCTCTGCCAGATCATGGATTGGTCCACCACGCATGTGCACTCTACGCTGCATATTTGTTGGGGCGCGCAGGCGGGGCTCTACCATCATTACGGTATCCAGAAGTACGATCTGCCGGCAAAGGCGAGCGGCGTTTTCGAGCATTATCTGGTGAAGCCGCAAAGCCCGCTGGTCCGCGGCTTCGACGACCGTTTCTATGCCGTGCACTCGCGCAACACCGATGTGCGCCGCGAGGACGTGGAGGCCGAGCCGCAGCTTGAGGTCGTGGCCGTGTCCGACGAGGTGGGCCTGTATATCGTCAAGTCGACCGACAGCCGCCGCTTCTTTGTCTTTGGCCATCCCGAGTACGATACCGACACGCTGCGTTTGGAGTACGAGCGCGACGTGAAGCGCGGGCTTAACCCTCAGGTGCCGGCGCATTACTTCCCGAACGACGACCCCACCGCCGAGCCGCGCAACGTCTGGCGCAGTCAGGCTCAGCTGTTCTACACCAACTGGCTCAACTACTACGTCTACCAGACCACGCCCTACGACCTGGCCCGCGCCGGCGAGGAGCACTAGGCTGCGGCCGTGGCTGCGACTGTGGCTGTGCTCACGGCATGACGAGCGTGGATTATCGGACACGCGAGCGTGGATTTTCGGACGTTTACAAATCGAGCGTGGATAATCTCCCACTTTTGGCTTGAAACTAGGCTCAAAACGGGAGATTATCCACGCTCATTTTTTATATGTAGATGCCGATGGCTCGGCTAAGAGACGGTGCGCGCAGAGGCAAGTTCGCATTTGGCGTGGTCTTGAATCTCGACGGGTTTTTCTTTCTGATAATCCGATGGACCAAGGCATCAAATTGTGGAGACAGGGACCTCTCGACAACCGCCCTACCTGCAGATATAAGCCATCAGCCTAAAACGTCCAAAACCGTCAAGCATTTGGTCAGCGCCTGGACAGCATTTGGTCAGACTTCGCATGAAACCGTCTGGTACGTTTGCGCCGTTCCAAGATTTGGGAGGCGACATGGGAAACATGACGGCGAATCAAAGACTTGCAAGTCACATTAAAGCATGCGAACAGCAGATGAGCTGCGTGTACGCACGCACGGCGGCGGAGGCAAAGCAGATTGAGCGGCGTGTGGCGGCGGGAAGTCTAGAGGCGGTCATGCCAGGGCTGTATGCGCGTCCGGAATATTGGTCCGAACTCAAGTTTCGACAGCGTTATCTGCATCGGGTGCGGGCCCTTGCGCAAAAGCATCCCGACTGGACGTTTTGCTCCTATACGGCGGCTGTTATCTATGGCCTTTCGGTTTCGCATGCCGATTTGACGCACATCCATATCGCCGTGGCACCGGCACAATCAACGACGCCGGGCTCTCAGGTCGTTCGCCATCGTTATGTTCGTCAAACACGGGCCACCCAGATGGACATTGCCGTGACCGATATCGATCAAACGATTACGGATTGCCTGGTCGATGCATCGTTTGTCGAGGGACTGATCATTGCGGACTCGGCGCTTCATGAGCAGCTGTTGTCGAAGGAGCATCTCGTTGAGGCAGTCAACAAGCTTGGCTTAAATCGTCGCGGTGTTGTGACGGCGCGCAGGGTTGCACGGTATGCCGATGGCCTGTCGGAAAGCGGTGGCGAGTCCAAGGCGCGCGCCCTGATGATCGAGCGCGGCTGGCAGACGCCGGAGCTGCAAATTGAGCTGTTCGACCCGGTTGAGCCGGGACGGCCGTATCGCGTCGACTACTTGTGGCGCGTGGAAGATCGGCTGATCATCGGGGAATTTGACGGATTCGTTAAAAGCGAGGAGGCAGCGGAGGAGGGCAAGCTCGCAAAGGCGCAGTTTGATGAGCGCCAGCGCGAGTCGAGGCTTTCGCTGCTTGATAACTGCAAGATCGTGCGCTTGTGCTGGGATGATTTGAGGGACCCGTCAAAGCTCGATCGCAAACTCAAAGTTGCCGGCGTGCCGCGTGCGTGTTGAGGCGGTTGCAGGACGTTGAGCCGCACGAGCGCGGAAATCCAGACGGACGAGCGTGGATAATCTCCCACTTTTGGCTCGTAAGGGGGCTCAAAGCGGGAGATTATCCACGCTCATCTTGCGGGTGCGATACAGCGGCGATCAGGCGCTGATGATGTGGGGTAGCGGCAGGTCGTGGGCGTCGGTGGGAACGTGGTCGACACGCTGCTCGTCAAAGGCAATGCCGATGATTTGGCATGCGGGCGAGAGCGTGGGCAGATAGCGGTCGTAGCAGCCGCCGCCGTAGCCTAGGCGCGCGCCGGCGCGGTCGAAGGCTACAAGCGGCACGATGGCCATGTCGAGGGCCTCGGCAGGCACGATAGGGAAGCGGTCGTTGTCGATGTCCACGGCCGCAAAGACCCGCGTGGGGTGGGCGATAAACGGCGCCGCGGACGCATCGCCGGCGGCAACTGCCCGCATGCACATGCGCTGGCCACAAGCTGCGGCGTCTGTTGCCGAGAGCATGCACGGATAGGCCACGCGCCAGCCGCGTTTGGCGGCCGCTGCGGCAAACGCGGCAGGGTCTACCTCGGAACCCATCGCGGCATAGACGGCAACGGTGTGCGGCGCTGCGGTACCCAGGCAATCCAACAGCTCAACAAGCCGCGCACAGATAGTGGCGGACTTCGCCGCCCGCACATCCAAATCAATCGTATCGCGCCGGGCAATCACCGCCCGTCGCAACTCAGCCTTGTCCATCCCAGCCTCCTCTAGCAAACCTGCCAAAAAGGGACAGGTTTATTTTGGCAGGTTTTATCTGGTCAAACACCCAAACCATCGCAAATGGGGCAGTTCATGGACACCTTCGTGGTGGTTTTGACGAAGAGCGGATGTTCGCGGCGGTTTGTCTCGATCTGTAACAGTAACTCGGCAAAACCGGACCTAGATGTTACAGATTGAGACAAAGGGTCGGCGCCATTCGGAAACGTCTCGATCTGTAACATCTGGAGCCGATATTGCCGCCTAGATGTTACAGATTTAGACAAACTGGTGGGACGGGCTGAGCTGCCCCGCCCAAGCAGCGGCAAAAGAAAAAGGTAGATTTTCAGGCATGTCCCAAAAATCTACCTTTGTGGTTAGCCCATCAGGTCGATGACGTTGAAGCCGGCGTTGCTCTTGGCGATGACGTCTCGGCCGCCAAAGACACAGGTCGGCGATTCGGCCGCGATGCGCGTGACGTCGGCGCCGAGCGAGCGCAGCTCACCGGGCGTGGCGGCGAGCATCTGGGTGCGGCGCTCCTCGCGTGCATGCGGGTCGAGTCCGGCCAGGTAGGTCGTGTTTCGGCGTTTGGTGAGCGCGTACGGCTTCACTGGCGCGTCCATGCCGCTCACGCAGCTCACGATAAAGCCCTCAAAGGCGGCCTCGTCGGGCTCAAAGCTGCCGAGCCATTCGCCTGCGCGCGCCACGCGCTCAATCGAGGGGTCGATTGCCGGGTCGCGGTAGGTGTAGAACGCCGTCTGACGCTCGCCGGCCGCGCGGAATCCGCAACCGTACGCGCCGCCCTTCACGCGGATCTCGTTCCACAGGTAGTCGTAGGAGAGCGCGTTGGCAGCAACCGCCCAGGCGCCCGTCACGTCAATGCCCAGGCGACGCGGGTCGCACGCGCTTGCCGCAAAGCAGATATCGCTGGGGATGACGAAAGCCTCGTGGCGGTCGCACGGCGTCGGCACCACAAGCGCGTCGCGGCCGGCATTGGCGCCGTCGCCCGCGCCCAGCCCCAGGTCGTCCGCGGCGGCCCAGTACGCGTTAAAGTCCTCATCACTGCCGGTAAAGCTCGCCAGGCAGCCATCGGCCACAAAGATGCGGCCCGCCAGCTCGGCGAGCTTGGCACGTAAGCCGTCCAAGCGCTCGTCAAAGTGCTCGAGCAGATCGCGCAGGAACAGGTAGAAGTCCACGCCCGAGAGCTGCTCGCGCACCACGGCCGAAGGCGAGCTGTAGCTCATCGCGCGACCGAGCGCCGCCGAGTGGCCGTTGTTGATAAAGCCCTGCTCAAGCCCAATGCGAATCTGCGTGAGCACGTCGCGCACGCGGTCGGCGTCGGCGTCTGCCAAAAGCGTGCTCGACCATACCTCGCGCGGCAGGCTCGCCAGTGCATCGATCTTCTCGGACAGGGCGCCGGCGCTCACCAACAGGTAGGGGCGCACGCCGTCCACTTCGGGCTGCGTCATGACTTCGGTCGTAAAGCTCAAAAAGCCCAGCTTGCCGGCGAGCAGGTTGTCGAGTTCCTCGGCCGAATGCTCGCGCGTGGGCAGCTGCTTAAGCAGGCGGCAGAGCAGTGTCACATAGGGTAGGTCCTCAAACGCGACACAGCTCAGGTCGAAATACTGCATGGCGTAGGCCAAGCGGTTGGTGGGGATGCCGTGGCGCAGGCAGGGGATGGGTGCAGTGGTGTCCACGATCAGCGGCGGCTCGGGGCGCGCCTCGCCAATGTCGGACACGCGCAGGCGCGGCAGCGTGGCCTTGTCCTCGGGCGTGTCCTCGGCCTCCTGTGCGGCACGCAGTACGGCCGTGCGCTCGACCACGTCCGCCAGCTCGGCATCGGTCATGGCGTCCCGCTTGGCAGTCAGCTCAGCAGCTTCGGCGCCCTCCGGGCTCTCGGCAGTGTCCACCGGCACCAGCTCGACCAGCGCCATGTGGTCGTTTTGCAGCACCAGCTCGCGCAGCAGGTCCTCAAAATAGCTGCCGTCCAGCTCGCCACGCAGCTCCTCGTACACCGGGCCGTACTTAAGCGCCAGCGTCGCGGCGTTGTCATCGTAGAGCCAGGTGCTCAGCGCGTCGCACGCAATGGCCACGCCGTCGGCGATGCCGTAGTCGCGCTGGCGCAGGTCGTACTCGTTGCTGCTGATGATAGCTTCCAGGCGCTCGCGCGGAACGCCGTGCTCGCACAGGTCGCGGCAGGCGCCCTGGAATACGCGGCGCAGCTCGCGCGCCACGCCGGGCTGCGCGTTTTGCAGCATGATGAGCTCGTAGGGCTGCAGGCTCTCGGCCGCGGTGTAGCTCACCACGTTGCCGCCCAGGCCGGCGGCCAGAATGGCCTTCTTAACCGGCGCTTCGTTGGAGCCCAGCAGCGCCTCGAACAGGATATCCGCTGCGATCGTGCGCTTGCGGTCGAGCGCGCTGCCCAGCACCAGGCCCAGGCCCACCAGGGCGTTCTCGGGTGTAGTGGCCATCTCGACGCGCTTATACTCGCAGGTCACAGGCGCCTGCACGTCCAGCGGATTGGGCGCCAGCGCGGACGGGTCCTCGCCGGCGGCAACGGCGGCGTCCATGCGGCGGCTCGCGGCACTCGACTGCGACAGATAGCGCTCGTCCAAAAAGGCCAACGCTCGGTCCACGTCCAGGTCGCCGTAGAGCGTGATGTAGGAGTTGGAAGGATTGTAGTGGCGCGCGTGCGTATCCAGGAACTGCTCGTAGGTGAGCGCGGGAATCGCGCGCGGATCCCCGCCGCTCTCGTGCGCATAGGCGGTGTCGGGGTAGAGCGCGGCGTTGACGGCGTCGTCCAGCACGCTCATGGGGTCGGACAGCGCGCCCTTCATCTCGTTGAACACTACACCGTTATAGCGCAGCGTGCCCTCGCGCAGGCTGGCGGCGCTGCCGTCGCCGCCAGCGCCCTCCGGCAGGTCCAGCTCGTAGTGCCAGCCCTCCTGCTCAAAAATGGTGGGCTTGGTATAGATGGCCGGGTTGAACACCGCGTCCAGGTACACGTCCATCAGGTTGTACAGGTCCTGTTCATTGGTAGTGGCAACGGGGTAGATGGTCTTGTCGGGGTAGGTCATAGCATTGAGGAACGTCTGCATGGAGCTCTTGATCAGGTCCACGAACGGCTCCTTGACGGGGAACTTGGCCGATCCGCACAGCACCGAGTGCTCAAGAATATGGAACACGCCGGTGGAATCGGCCGGCGGCGTCTTAAAGCCAATGGCAAAGGCCTTGTTTTCGTCGTTGCACGCCAGGTGCAGCAGGCGAGCGCCCGAGGTGGTATGGCGCAGCACGTAAGCGTCCGAGTCGAGCTCGGGCACGGTCTCGCAGCGCTCGACGGCAAAACCATGGCAGGTGGTACCGGGCACCAGCAGCGCGGCGGCAGCGGCGCGCGGGTCGGTTGAGGTAGTGGGCATATGCAGTCTCCTTTGGCGCCCCAACGGGGGCGAATCGAGTCGAATCCCCGAGAGTATACCCATATGGGGCCTTCGACCAATCTGCCGGATGAGCGTGGATTTTCTGGCACACGAGCGTGGAAATTCGGACGTCTGCCGCATGAGCGTGGATTTTCGGACGAAATCGGCCGCCAAAAGCCCAAAAACCGTCCAAATATCCACGCTCGCGCGTCAAGTACGTATCTCTCACCTCACATTCATCTCTACGACGAGGGATGAATGTGAGACAGGTAGAAGATAAAAATCAATCGGCTTATCGGATGCATATACCGCCATCAGATGGAAGCTGTATGTGGAAATGGATGGACTCTACACCGCTTACGCAAAATAACCCCTCGTTTGCTAAAACATTATAGGAAATGGCGTGGAGTGCTAAAAAGTTCTAATACAATATAAGACATTTATCTATAGGCTGCTGATTTCTTGTAAAGGTATGGTTGATATGGTTGAGGCAAATAGCGTTATCCCCCTGTACAAACAGATTGTTCGTGCGCTTTCTGATTCAATCGCCAACGGCACGTACCGCCCGGGAGATAAGCTTCCGACCGAGGCGGAGCTTATCGAGCAATTTGGCGTGAGCCGAATAACGGTTCGCTCCGCAATTAAAGAAATGGAAGATGCTGGGCTTGTTGAGAGGGCCCGCGGCAAGGGCACGTTCGTTTCGTCGGACACGCAGATGTATGCCGCGGACGACCGTGAGAGCTTTACCCATTCGTGCCAGCTTGCGGGCAAACAGGCGTCTACCAGGGTTCTCGAAATGGGCTGGGACTTCCCAAGTCTGCGAGACGCGAAGTTCCTGGGCGTAGACGATACCCAAAAGGTATTGCGTAGCCGTCGTCTGCGCCTTGTGGATGGCAAGCCCACGATGCTGGAAACCAATAGCTATTCCGCTGCGCTTTCTTTTTTGGAGCATGAGTCCCTCGATGATTCGCTGATGGCGGTACTCGATCGCCAGGGGATCAAGATGGGTCCCAACACGCGTACGCTCGAGGTCTGCTATGCGAGCGAGCTCGAGGCGGCGTACCTTAACGTGGAGCTGGACTCTTCGCTGCTTCTGTTTGTCGATAGACGTTATGCCCCAAGTGGCGAGCCGCTTTTCATCTCCCGTCAGGTGTACTGCACCGAGCGACTGAAGTTCTATTTGTAAATTAGCGATAGATTGGTCGATTTACCGACCAATTGTTACCGTTCGCGGATTTGGAAAATAGACACACCACGTAGGGTAGATTGCTAATATACTTTGTTATGACAATATAGTACGTCCTATTGGTATTGGAGAACTATGAATAAGATATTGCTAGCGAGTCATGGTTATCTCGCCCAAGGCATGAAAAGCTCTCTGGAGATTCTGATGGGCACCAACGACCGAATCGAGTGCCTGTGCGCCTATGTCGATGACGATTCAAGGGACGTCGCGGCGTTGATTGATGCATGGATGGAGACGAGGGACCCTGCCGACTCTTGGTTTGTCGTGACTGACATCTTTGGCGGCTCTGTAAACAACGAATTCATTCAGAGGCAGACCGACGGATCGTTTACGTTAATCGCTGGAATGAACTTGCCGCTGCTGGTGGAAATGGTTACACAGCTGGACTCCCTGGATGCGGACAAGGCCAAAGCCGCGGTCGAGGGATCGCGTTCGTTTATTCAGCTTTGCGAGGCGGCGGACATGCTTGCCGGCGCCGAGGAAGAAGAGTTCTAGTTAGTTCTGGTTCGAGCCCTAGCTAGGGGCCACACCTGTCATTCCCTTTATCACGTGCGGAGATGATAACGATGATTAAGCTTACGAGAGTTGATTACCGACTGATTCACGGCCAAGTTGCCATGTCCTGGACTCACGCTTTGGATGTAGATTGCATCTTGCTTGCCAGCGATGCTGTGGCAAAAGACGACATGAGGAAGGCGGCCTTGAGGCTCGCCCGCCCCAACGGCGTTAAACTCGTCATCAAGGATGTTGACGCTGCTATCGAGGCGCTCAACAGCGGCGTTACCGACAAGTATTCGCTGTTTATCATCACTGAGACGATTGAAGATGTCTATCGTCTCGCTAAGGGTTGCAAAGACATCAAAGAGATCAATCTGGGCGGAACCCGAAAGACCCCTGAGACCACGCTTCATCCGACCCCTGCGATCTTTGCGACCGAGAAAGATGCCGAGCATATCCAAGAGCTCCTGGGCGATGGCGTGGCCATCGAAATCCGTCAGGTCCCCAATGACGCTAAGGTGTTTGCCAAGGACGTTTTCTAGCCGGAAACACGTTGATGCTCGGCATTTATTGAACCAATGCTCTATGCCTATGCCCGTCGATCATTTGATCGGCGGGCTTTTTATTAAAGAAAAATCAAAAAAATCTGAAATAGTTCTTGCATAGTTAGTTATATAAAGTATTATAACGTCATGGGATGAATGAAGGGTTCATCCAAGTGAGTTAGGAGTAAGGGATGTTCAATTTCGATGAGCCTCGTTACGAGAAGGTTGTGAGCGATGCCCTCGCTCTCCGTCCTCAGATTGAGGCTGCCGTGGACAAGGTCTGCGAGCAGGGTTATTCCAACATCTTCTTCATCGGCTGCGGCGGCACCTGGGCCCACACGCTCCCGATGAAGTATTGGGTCGAGACCACCACGGCCGACGTCGACGTCCACTGCGAGATCGCCGCTGAGTTCCTCGCATGCCCGCCCAAGACCTTCAACAAGGACTCGGTCTGCGTCTTCTCCACCCGTACCGGCACCACCCCCGAGATCATTGAGGCTGCCAAGTTCTGCCAGGAGCAGGGCGCCCGCACGCTGATGTATGTCTCCAACGACAACACCCCGGCCACCGAGTACGCCGATTACAAGTTCTTCAGCTTCGCCGAGGACGACGTTCTGTGCGAGGCCATCTACACCTACCAGATCACGCTGGTCGCCCGCTTCCTCAAGAACGCCGGCGCCTTCCCCAAGTACGACACCTTCATGGAAGAGTTCGGCAACATCGCTCCGTACCTCATCAAGGCCAAGGACGCTCAGGACGAGCGCTGCGCCGCCATGGCCGAGGACTTCAAGGACACCGATTACCACATGGTGATTGGCTCCGGCATGCTCTGGGGTGAGGCCTACGACTACGCCATGTGCATCCTCGAGGAGATGCAGTGGATCAAGACCAAGTCCATCCACGCCGCCGAGTTCTTCCACGGCACCATCGAGCTGTGCGAGGAAGGCACGAGCCTCATCATGCTCTACGGCGAGGACGACACCCGTAAGCTCATGGACCGCGTGGACAACTTCACTCACATGCTCGCCGACGAGAAGGGCGTCAACGTCCGCGTGAACAAGTTTGACACCGCCGAGGTCGAGCTGCCGTTCAGCGACCCCGAGTTCCGCAAGATCGTTTCCCCGATGGTCACCTACACCATCACCGAGCGTCTGAGCTGCCATCTCGAGCACGTCCGTAACCACCCGCTCACCACGCGTCGTTACTATCACCAGATGAACTACTAATCCTCTCAAATTGCTGCGGTTGTCTGCAGGCGAGCTGCGCAGAATGCCTCGCCTGCAGACCTGTTTCTGGGGTTGATCGAAATGGTTGTCCAGTATCTTCTAGTTGCACTGGTCGCATTTATTGCGTCCATGGACGAGCAATTATTTGGCATTACGATGCTTGGTCGTCCGCTGTTTACGAGCCTGTTTGTCGGCTTGATTCTTGGCGATGTCCAGCAGGGCGTTATCGTCGGCGCTGCTTTGGAGTCCATGTTCATGGGCGCCATCATGGTCGGCGCGGCGGTTCCTCCCGAGGTCTATGCCTCCGGCGTGCTTGGCTGCGCGTTTGCCGTCATTACGGGTACGGGCACGGCAACTGCCGTCGCGCTCGCCCTTCCCGTCTCCGTCTTCCTTCAGGTGTGGCGCAACTTCTGCTACGCCGTTCCGGGTGCCTTTGCCTGCAAGAAGATTGAGACCGCTCTGGCAAATCGCGATCTTGCCAAGGCGAATCTGTACCATCTGACCATCGTGCCGCTGTCGATTGGCATTCCGTCTGCACTGCTGGTGTTTGGCTCGCTGTTCTTTGGTGCCGACCTTATCAACAATGCGCTCAGCGCGATTCCGCAGTTTGTGATGGACGGCCTCAACGTTGCGTCCGGCGTCATGGTCTGCATCGGCTTCGCTCTTCTTATCAGGACCATGGGCGATAACAAGCTCCTTCCCTGGCTGTTCCTGGGCTTCATTATGGTCATCTACCTCAAGATGGACGTGGTCGGCGTCGCCGCAGCTGCCATTTGCGTCGCGCTGCTCCTGGCCTTCCGCGAGGGCTCGTCCGGTCCGCAGACGGTTGCTGCAGATGAAGAGGAGGACTTCTAATGGCTATCCAGAACACCGACCTCAAAGAGGCCAAGAAGGACGCGATTATGACTCCCGATATGTATCGGAGCATGTTCCTTCGCCAGTTTACGAGCCAGTGCTCGCAGTCGTACGACAAGATGATGGCAATGGGCTTCATGTACACCATTCAGAAGCCCCTGCGAAAGATCTATCCCAACGACGACGATTACTATGCGGCGCTCGATCGCCATACCGAGTTCTTTAACATCACGCCTCATGTGCTTCCGTTTGTAGCCGGCCTAACGGTTTCGATGGAAGAGCAGGCGGCTGCCGATAAGAACTTCGACACGTCCTCGATTAACGCCATGAAGGTCGGCCTTATGGGACCGCTTTCCGGCATCGGCGATTCGTTCTACTGGGGTACGTTCCGCGTGGTTGCCGCCGGCATTGGTATTGGCATCGCTTCGACGGGCAACCCGCTCGGCCCCATCGTGTACGCGCTTATCTACTCCGTGATTAACTTTGCAACGCGTATCGTCGCCGCCCATCTGGGTTACGACTTGGGAACCAAGTTTTTGCAGCAGTCCGAAGAGAGCAACCTTATGTCTCGCATGACGCATGCTGCCGGTGTTCTCGGAATGACCGTTATCGGCGCCATGATTGCGGCACAGGTCTCGCTGTCCACGGCTTTGACCTTTGACGTGGGTGGTTCGGAGATTGTCCTGCAGGATCTGTTCGATTCGATCTTCCCCGGTCTGCTGCCCTTGCTGGCAACGTTCGCTTGCGTTGCCCTCTATAAAAAGGGCGTCAAGACCATTTGGATCATCTTGGGCATCTTCGCAATCTGCATCATCGGAACGGGCTTGGGAGTGTTCGCGGCGGCGTAATGTTGACTGCTATGCTCGCGCGTTGGATAACTAACTGACCGTTTGAAAACGGGGCTCGGCGTAAGGCCGGCCCCGTTTTTTATTTGAGGGATTTTCCGACCGTCCAAAAAATCACACTCGTCCATCACTCACGCATCTCTCATCTCTCATTCGTCACTAACACGAGAGATAGCTGAAAGACGAGAGATAAATATGAGAGATAACAATGCTGCAAGGTGGCTAGGGATCGAGTCAAAGTTCCCGTATACATGAGTTTACCTGCGCGAACGTGATTTGCTTGAACCGATAACGGCATTTTTGTCTCTCATCTCTCACTCATCTCTAAGCTGAGAGATAAATGAGAGATGGCTGAGAGATAGACAGACGGACTGTCGGGGGCATGCATCGCTGTCAGATTAATGCCGCGCGCGGAGCAGCTGCGCGTTCACCCGCGCCCTGCATCCCGCCATTTCACGCGCTGCACATCGAAACCTGCGGCAAAGCAGGTACAATAGCCCAATGTGCATCGCGCACGACGATGATATCGGCGCCCGCGACTGGGGGAGACAACATGGCAGAGCAACAGATAACGCCGGGGACCAAGCTTCAGGTGGCATTCGACGTGCCCATGGGCCAAAAAACCGACTTCAACATGCTCGCCACGTACAAAGAGAACCTGGACGCGTACTTCCTTATGAGCGCGCCCATGCTCGCCGGCAAGCCGCTCATCATGGACGAAAACCAAAAGCTGCTGCTGCAATACAAAGTGGGCGAGGAGACGTTCGTGCTCGCCGGCTATCCCGAGGCAGTCGAGAAAAAAGGCATCCGCACCTACTGGAAAATGCGCAAAGTCGCCGAGCAGCGCACCTTTGTCAAGCGCCGCGACGAGCGTTTTAAGGTCGCCATGCGCCTTACCTACCAGCGCGACAACGCGGCCGCCTCCGAGCCCGAGGACGCCATGACCATCGACGTCTCGGCCGGCGGCCTGGCCGTCTACCTCAACGATTATCCCGACGTGGGCGAGGCCCTGGCCGTGCAAATGCCCACGATCCGCCTGCAGGGCGAGCGCCACGAGCTGCCCGAGCAGCTGGGCATCGTGTGCTGGGTGCGCCGCGCGCCCAAGGGCAGCCTGTACCGCAACGTCTGCGGCCTGCAGTTCCGCTACGCCGACGACATGGAGCGCGAGCTCGTCAAAGAATACGTCGGCTACATTCGCACGAAATATAAGATCTGATCGCCATGGCTCTGTTCAAGCGTAACGACAACAAAGATCAAGCTGCCGAGGATTTGGCCGAGGGTTTGACCGAGGACCAAGCCGAGGACGCGCTACAGGACGCTCCCGGCGCCAACGCCGAGGACGCGCCCGGCGAGGACTCCGCGCCCGACCAGCCCCCGCCTCCCGCAAGCGCTTCGGCAAGCCCAAGTCCAAGCCCAAACCCAAACCCAAGCGCAAGCCCAAGCGCGACTTGCGCGGCGTGGTGCGCATCGAGGAGCTGGAGCAGGCGCTGGCCGACCAGGACCTCGACGACATCGACCCCGACGCGGTCGTGTCCATGTACATGCCCAAGCGCCGCATGGAGCGCATCGGCACGGCGCTGCTGCGCATGGACAAGCTACAAAAAGCCCTCGTGGTGCTGGCTCTTGCCTTTGGCGTGCTGTTTGCCCTGTCGTTTATGCAGGAAAACATGGGTAACTTCACCATCAACCTCAACCGCCTGGAGCTGTTCCGCCGCGGCGTGGCCATTGCCGACAATGGCGACTTTAACAACGCCACCGCGCGCCTGGCGGCCGACGCCGTGGACAACGGCACCAATATCGCTGCCGACGACCTGCCCGACAACCTGGATAACATCGACGGCAGCCACAACGGCAAGAACTATGTGGCGTACACCTTCTATATCCGCAACGCCGGCAAGACCGATCTGGGCTACAGCGCCAAGCTCAAGGTGGTCAGCGCCAGCAAGGGCGTGGAGAAGGCGGCGCGCGTGCGGGTGTACCGCAACGGCGAGCCCACCACCTATGCGGCGGCAACGGCCGACGGCAGCCCCGAGCCCAACACCGAGCCGTTTGCGTCCAAGGACGTGGTGACGACCATTAGCCACAAGAACTTTCGCGTGGGCGATGTGGACAAGTACACCGTGGTCATTTGGCTGGACGGCGACGACCCGGAGTGCGTGGACAAGATCATCGGCGGTGCGGTGGAGTTTGGCTTTGACTTTGATTCGTCCGAGACCGACGACTCGAGCCTGTTCATTAAATTCGTGCAGGATATTGCCGACACCCTGACCGGCAACGACCCCATTAGCGCGAGCGGCAACGAGGCGCCCGATTACTACAAGGAACACAACGTGACCTGGAGTAACCGTCGCAACCAAAAGAACTCGCCCGCAGGGGACGAGGACAAGTAGAACGAACAAGCGCCGGACCGGAATCGATTTTCCGGTCCGGCGCTTTTGGTGACGGCTTATGCCGAGGTTTTGCCGTCGGAGGTAGCGCCGTTGCCAGCGGCGCCGTCCAGCAAGAACAACCGCAGCGCGAGCTTGATCGCGTAGCCCGGTTTGACCTGCGCTGCGTTTTCCGTGTGCTCGCCCAGGTCACCGCAGTAGGCGTAGAGGTCGCGGATGAGGTCCGCGCCCGAGAGGGTGAACATGTAGCCCGTGTCCGAAAGCGCGTTGGGTGCTGCGGGCAGCCCCGCAGCCGCACAAAAGCTCGCGAGGTCGGGGTTCATGACGGCCTCGTAGTCGATCGCGGTGCCACGGTCCTGAGCGGCCTGCTCCTGCTTGCGGGTGTACGACAATGCCGCCGCCAGTACAAAGCTGGGCGTGGGCGCATTGACGTCGTCGGTGGTGGCGACGAGCTTACCGGCCGCTTGCGTGACCAGCCAGGCGACTTCGCGCTGACAACGAACGGCCTTGCGCGTCACCGGCTTGATCGATCCGGCGGAGACGCTTCCCTTGGGTTGATTGGCGGCAGGCATGAGCCCTCCCAACAAATAGCCCGTTTAGCAGGCAAAAATGACACGTGCCACACCAGTATAACGAGTGGGAAGGGCTAAGGCCGAAGCTTGGCGGAGAGCGTGGTCGTGCGCTGGCATGGCGCTGCGGTCGCAAGGCTTAAGAGGGACTTATGACTGCGCGGGAGAGAGATCAAATAAGGTGAATAGTGTTCACATAGCCCCGCGCATAACCCGAGGTAGACCTATGAATCTGCCGGAATGTGGGCTGCCGAAAACTCATAAGGAAATCGTAAGAATTATGGTATTCTCAATTCCATTCCTAAAGGATGGGCAAGCAACATCCAACACGAAAGCGCGGGCTCCCCTTCCGGGCTTCTCGAGGGTCATCTGGGATGAATGGGGAAAGAAAGGGGTCCGCATGGATACCAAGGCATTAAAAAAGCAGATGGGCGCCGCCATCGCCATGGTCCTCGTGGCAGCCGTAGCCCTCGGTTCCGCCACCTTCGCATGGTTTGTGACGAACAGTAAGGTTGACGCTACCACCACGAATATCGCCGCTCAATCTAATGCTGCGTTTATGACTATCAAACAAGGCCCTACTGGTGCAAGCGCTGTCGATGACACGAGTGCGGTAACTTCAATCACTGGTCCTATCGCGCTTTATCCTGCTACTTTTGGTGAGCAGTCTGGTTCCACCAAGGGTACGTTTATGACTGGTTACGGTACGAATCTCGAAAACGCCACCCTTAAGGGCGATTTGAAGTCTGTTGGAACTCTTGACGAGGCCGACGGTAAGGAATTTGCCAAGAAGGAACAATTCAACATCAGCTCAAAGGGGCAGAACCTCAATGATCTCAAGGTTGAGAGCGTCGAGGGTTCGACGGATGCAGCTGCTGGTCAGCTTTTGAAGACTTCCTTCCGCGTGCTCGTCACCAATGCGGATGCCTCTGCTTGGGTTGTTTATGGTCTTGGAACCAGTGGCTATGAAATCAAGCTTTCCTCTGCGACCGATAATTCCGCGCCGGTTCTTGGCTCTGTGACCGCTGGTCAAGATACTCTCGTTAATGTGTATGTGTTCTACGAGGGCTCCGATGTCAACATTCATACGAAGAACCTTCAGGAGAATAAGCTTGAGGCTTCGCAGAGTGTGAAGATTAATTTCACTGCAACTGCGGAAAACAAGTAATCGCAGTTACGGCTTATGGCTTGCGAAGGGCAGGCTCCCAGCCCGGGATCCTGCCCTTTTTCTTAACGGAGGGAGGCGACGGATATGCATGATTCGGTAAAGAAGCTCAAGATTCAGCTTATTGGAGCGGCGCTGACCGTCGTCGTCTCGGCGGTAGCGCTTTCTGCAACTACCTACGCATGGTTTGTCACGAATAGTAGAGTTCATGCGACTACCAGCACCATTTCAGCTCAAGCGAATGGCATGGTGCTCCAAATCGTTGAGGGTGACACACCCGACCACGGCTCCGACACCTCCACGGTCGCTTCCGCAGCCGGTCACGAGATTAGCCCTTCATCGACGAACGATGCCAAAAACTGGTACGTTCCCCAAAGCTGGCAGGGCGTTAACGTGAGCACCTATCAAAAGGTCGACACATCCATTTCGGGTGAGGCTCCCGGCAAGTACACCATTCAAGGCAACGATTACTATGCATTTACCGCTGCGAATTACACGCTGTATACCGTAGCGAACACGGGCATTGCCGACGTGTATTTGGACGCGAGCAACGGCTCGCCCATAACGATTACGCAGCATGGCGGCACGCAGAAATGGTTCGACAAAATCAAAGGGAGCTTGCGCGTCGGCATTGTAATCAACGGCGAGCTGCGCGTTGTCTATGCGCCAACTGCTCCCTCGACAATCGATACGGGTAACGATGTGATTGCCGTTGCAGGGTGGTCGTGCGTTGACTCTGAATCTCTGAGCAAGGTTGTTACTCCTACATATTTGCACCTTTCTGGCGCCGATTCGCTCGATCAGAACGGCGATAACTGGGGTGCCACGAAAGCGGGCGAAGGCTACATTAGGCCGAGCGGCAACGCGCAAAAGGTCGCTTCGAACGTCGATTACAACGGCACGAACATGAAAGTTGCCGTTTGGATGGAAGGCACCGACAGCGATTGTCAGAATATGTCTGGCCTCGATGTGGGCGAAGTAAGCCCGACCTTTGACGTAACGGTCAGCTTGGTTGGCATCGTAGCTGATTCAAGGTAGTGTAAACGCTGCTAGCAACTTTCATCAAAGACGAGGGCCAGTTCAGGTTTGAACTGGCCCTCGTCTCGTTTATGTCAATATTGGTTCGGCTATAGCCCGTACACCTCAACCATGGCTTCGCCGATGCGGTGGGGTACGCCGGTGACATGACCAGGCAGTCGTTCTGGTTCAATAAGGGCTATCTGGAGCACATTCTGGGGCTGTAGCCTTCGAGTCGGCAATTCGGCTACTTGCGCATACTCGATTTACGAGGATTTTCACACTCGATTTTCGAGGAAATCTGGACTCGATTTTCGAGCTTTGCCTTACAGGTAAATCCCCTCGAACAGGGCCTTATGGAACTGGGTGTGGTGATCGCGTGCCCAGGTGAAGAGCGCCTGGTCAAAGTTGCCTTGGCTGGCGGGGATGCCATAGACGCCGGTGACTTTCACGCGCACGAACTCCAGCGCGGGCAGCTTGTTGATGGCCGTGAGCGCAAACGGCGACGTGGGTTCCTCGAACAGGTAATGGCTGCCTTGCAGCGCGCCGCAGCCGGTGCAGGTGCTGGCGAGCGATACGGTCTTGGTGGTGCGCGATGTTACGGGCTTGTAGCCGCAGCGCTCGCGCAGGTAGTCGCGAATCTCGGCCGGCACGCAGCCCAGCGCGGGGACGATGGCCACGGCGTTGGCGCGGGCGGTGTCGATTGCGATGTGGCCCGCGTCGTCCGTGGCGGGCGCAGCGCTGGGCGCAGCCTTGCTGCTCGAGTCCTCGGCCGCCCAATACGGAATGCCAAAGGCCGCGACCGTCGTCTGCTCGTGGCACTTCCAACATTCGCGCTTGCCCAGCACCAGGTAGATGTAGGGCGCGCTGGGGTCGGAGCGATCCACGGCGGGCAGCCACGCGGCAAAGGGCTCGGGGTTGACGCCATCGGGCACGTACCAGATCTTCTTGGCCCGGTCCCACTTGGCGCCCAGAGCCTTGGCCTCGTCTTTGTGCGAAAAGGGAACATCGAGCTCGGTGCGCATGGCGGCTCCTTTGTGTGGCGTGCGGTGCATGTGCTCCAAGGATACCCCAGCGCTGGGTGCTCGATGCACGCGGTTGGGGCCGGCGGTGTTTGAACTGGCGGCCGGTGGCGCCTGCTGTCTTAACGAGGCGATTGCGGCGTGGCGTGCGGTCGCTGGATGGATGCTTCGACTGTCTAAGAAGTCGCGGGGTGTTTTGGCGGGGGCGTGCCGTCAAGCGTTTGGGCAAGTGCATGGTCAGCTTTTGGTCAGTTGAGCGGCAACCTTGCCAAAAGCTTGACGGATTTGCAGCTAGACGTCGACGAATGAGCATTTTGGACGCGCCGCGGCGAAAAACCGCCGATCGTTTGTCGAAAACTTAGCGGGACCGCAAACGGCCGCCGACGCGCGTGCTATCTTCGCGCCATGAGGTACTTTATCGTTTCACATAATGCTGCACTGGCGCTTTTGGCGCACATGCCGAACCCTCGCTTTGGGGATTCGGAACCAGAGGTCGTGTCGATCGCGGGCGCCTGCGCGCTCTTGGATCAAGAAGCGCAGGAGGTTATCGATCGCTATGACCTGGGGGTCGAAACGCTGGATTTGCTGGTGCCGTCGCGCGCCGACCGTCGGCGGAGCCAGCACGTTAAGACGCACCTGTGTACCAACGAGCTCCCGGCGGGTTCGTTTATCTCGCTGGGCCACTGGATGGGCGACCTGGATGCATACGTGTGCTCTCCCGAGCTGGCGTTTTTGCAGGCTGCGCACGATGGCGATGCGGCGGCGGCCATCTATGCCGGCTATGCCATGACATCGGACTATCGGCTGGATAACCTTGCTCCCGGTGGGGTGACCAGCAGGGATGCGGGCATGCGCGATGGTAAGCTTACGACTAGGGAACTCATCGCGGCGTATCTTGACCGGGCGTCAAAGGTGAGAGGCGCCGCCAAAGCAAAAGCGTTGCTTCCGTATGTGGTGGAGGGCTCGCGATCTCCAAGGGAGTCGGGGCTTTGCATGTTTATGTCGCTGCCTGCGCGCTACGGCGGGTATGCATTGGGCAAGGCTGAGCTCAACAAGAAGGTCTTCATCCGCGATGGATACAACGATGGGCGCAATCGCAGGCTGCGCGTGTTGGAGCGCACGCCCGACATCACGCTTACGGCGAAAGCAGAGGTGAGCCTGGATAAAGTAAGGGATGGCTTGCTGCCCGAGGTGCTTACCGCGATGGTCGATTATGACAGCGATGCCATTCATGACGGACGCGAGAAAATTCACAAGGATGCCGAGCGCCGCAACGAGCTGCAGATGCTCAATGGGGTGGCGTACTTTACCGTGACGACTGACCAGGCGAGCGACTATGAAAAGCTCGTTCGCCTGTGCGAGCGCATCCGACGCAAGCTGCATCGTCGCAAGCGGCCCATATTTTACAAGCCTATGACTGAGGAAGCGCAGTATTTGGCACAGGCGCGCCTCGAGACAAAGCGGTTTAAGCTCTGGCAGACCGTTATTGAGGCGCATCAGCATTGGTAAGTGGGTCTTTGGCGGCGGAGGGGGTGCTGCCGTATTGAAGGTGAATGGTTTCCCGCGAAGTGAACGAGTGTTTTTGGACCCCCGAAGCATCCACACTTTTTTGGCGCCAAAACCGCAGGATTCTAACGACAAAACCGCAGGAAATGAGCCGCCAAAAGTGTCGATGCTTCGGGGGTTCGTTTTGGCTCGTTCACTTCGCGGGAAACCATTCACCTTCGATTTGCGGGCTGCCCGGATACGGCTACGAGGGCCACATCTGGGCCTGATCGAGGCGATCGCTAGGGTTGTTTGGGCGATTTTGGGCCTGATCGAGGCGATCATCAGGGCTGTTGGGCGGCTTTGGGCGCTGTTGGGGTGTTTGCCGGCGCTGTCGAGGCGGCATCGGCCTCGTCTGGGATGGTTATTGGAGCTGTCGAGGCGGTTTGGCTGTTGCGGCGCCCGCTTGGCTTGGCGGCGTAAAACAAAACAGCCCAGAGGCGAAGCCTCTGGGCTGCGAACATTTGGTGGGCGTTAGAAGATTTGAACTTCTGACCTCTTCCGTGTCAGGGAAGCGCTCTCCCCCTGAGCTAAACGCCCGATCAAGGGTGCGCGAGTGCGCAGGGAATAATATAACGGAGCTCCCACCCAGTGGCAAGAACTATTTTTTAAAAAGCGGCGATTTGCGACCCTATCCGCCCCGATGCAGTGCGAACAGCACGCGGAAAGTCGCGTTTGTACCCCCGATGAACTGCACATTCGCGTAAAATAACTCCATTATGGGCAAATGGTGTCCAGGTAGTTTGCAGCACGGCATCTGGGGGAGGGGCATGTCGGACGCGCGTTCGCTGAAAAAACAGTTCAATCGCATGCTCGCCACGTTGCTGGTGGCCCTTGCTGTTGCCGGAGCCGTAACGTATGCCTGGTACATCTACAACGCCAACCGCCATATCACCGACGTCAAGATGGCCGCGGGCACGGGCGTTACCTTCCTTATCTCCAACGAGTACGACGGCGAATACAAAACCAATGCCGGTCTGAACTTTGCGGGCCTGCTCGATCCCGTCTCGACCGACAACGTGCTCAACGGCTTCCAAAAGGTAACGGGCTTTACCGGCGGAACCACGCAGGACTCGCTGTTTGCCAGCGTGTTTGGCACGGCCGAGCATTCCGACTACTACAAGACCTCCCTGTACCTGGCCACCAACTCGGCCGCGACCGACGTGTACCTGTCGGGCATCGACTTTACCGAGCAGGATCCGGCAAACCCTATCTCCACCGCCCTGCGCGTGGGGCTGGTCGCCTATGCTCCAGGGCAGGGCGATACCGTTACGGGCCAGTACGTCTTTGAGGTCTCGGGCGAGCACAATCCCCAGGCGCGCTACAACACGCTCGATGGCAAGGATGCCGGCGAAAACGAGCAGAACCACCTGGTGCTCGACAGCAGCCGCTCCGACGGCGCCACGGTCCATTTTGACCAGCTGACCAGCGCAAACTTCTGTGACTACAACGAAGACACCGGTATCGTGAGCCTCAAGGAGGCCACGACCAAGATCTGCAGCCTGCCCGCTGCCGCCAAGGGCGCCAACCGCAGCACGCCCGTGCGTGTGGATGTGTACGTGTGGCTGGAAGGCTGCGACCCCGACTGCACCAACAACCTGGCCGCCACCAGCCTGCAATCGCTGGCGCTGCGCTTTGCCGGCAAGCGTTCGTAAGGGGGCCGGGGATGAGTACGTCGAACATCAAAGACATCCTAAGCTCGCGCCGCCGCATGGTTGCTGCGGCCGCATGGATGCTGGTGCTGGTAGCTGCCCTGAGCGCCGCCACCTACGCCTGGTTTAGCAACTCGCGCTATACCAACGTGACGCCCGTGGCGCATACGGTAAGCGACGAGAGCTCCGATCTGCAGATTGGCCTTTCGGCCAACGGGCCCTGGGACACGACGGCCACACTTGCCGCCGCCGACAAGACGCTCTATCCCATCTCGACGTCGGACCTTTCCCGCTTTTGGCGCGGCACGTTCCAAAACGCCGCGGGCATCACGACCGACTATGCCGACTGCACCGCGCAGCTGGACGACTATGCCCTTTCGGGCACGCTGTACCTTAAGGGCGGCGACAGCGCCCTCAACGTGTACCTGTATCCGGGTCAGATGAGTGTGACGAGCGACCCACAGCTGCTGGCCGCACTGCGCCTGGGGCTTGTGATCACGACCCAGTCGGGTACGCAGACGCACATCTTTACCTGCGACGACCTGGGCAACACCGCAGGCGCCACCAGCAGGCGCACCACCGCGCAAGACGGCGTGGTCGTGGCGGCGGGCGCCTCGGGCTGGACCTACACCGCCGACCCTGCGCGCGCCATAGGCGCCTACAGCATGGACGGCACCGGTGACACGCCCACGGCGCGCGCGGGCGCCATGCCCATCTGCGCGCTGGCCGCCAACGAGGTGGCAAGCGTTCGCTACGTTGTGTACATGGAAGGCTGTGACGCCAATTGCATCGACGAGGCTCAGGCCCGCGATGTGGTGCTGCAGCTTGCCTTTGCCGCGGCCAAGGCGTAAGGGGGCGAGCGACATGAAAGATCAGAAGCACATGCCAGCAGATAGCTGCGAGGCCAAAACCCAGAGTGAGAGCCCCGCGGCCCCCTCCAGCGCGTCCGCCGAGCGTGCACACCTCGAGGGCGCTGCCCGCCGCCACGCCCGCCGCGCGCGTGCCTACATCGCGCTCGTTATGGTGGCACTCGCCGCCACGCTGAGCGCCGCCACCTACGCGTGGTTCACGAACAATATGAAGGTCAACACCAACTCGGTGAGCGTGCACAGCGACACGTCCAAGCTGGTGCTGGAGCTGGGCGATGCCGATCGCGGCAGCTGGTCGCAGCAGGGCGACGTTTCCCTGACTTCCAACGCGACCGGCGCCGTGACGCTCTACCCGGTCTCGACCTTTGACCTCAACGGCTTTGCTGCCTGCGCGCAAAACAACTCTGTCGGCGATGCCACGGTGTTTGAGCAAGCAAAAGACAACGGCTCCGCGTTCTACCATGGCTGGATCGACCTGCGTCCCACCATTACCGGAACGGGCGCCAGCAAAGTAAGGGGCAAGGTCAACCTGTATCTGGCCGAATCGCTGGTCCCACAGGGTGCCGATGCCGAGCTGCTGCGCGCAGCCCGCGTGGGCATAAAGATCTCGAGCGGCAGCCAGGTGCTCGCCACCAACATCTTTGAGCTCGACGGCTCCGATAGCGGCCATCGCGACGAGCACCCCGCGACCGCGCCTGTGGGCCTGGCGGGCTACACCGAGGGCATGCTCCTGGGTTGGCAAAACGGCCAGCTTGCTTGCGGTACCAACGTAACGCAGGACCCGGCCGCCTTTACGCTGGACACGAGCGAGACGGCCACGCGCCCGCAAAACACGCTTGCCACGCTTGGGCTTGGCCAGACCTATCGTTTGGATATCTATTACTACATCGAGGGCACCGATCCCGATAGCGCCGACTATCTCTATCAGGATCCGGGCACCTTGCACCTGGCGCTCTTTGCGACCTTGGACGGTGAGTAGCAATGGCACGTATCATGCCCGACGACCGACGGCCCGTCGCCAACGGCGCCCAGGCGCAAGCCCCCGCGCCCGCCGACACCGACCTGCGCCGCAAGCTCACCACAACCGTGGTGTTGGTGCTGTTTGCGCTGGTGGCGATAGCCATGGCAACGTTCGCCTGGTTCTCCATCGCCGATAGCGCCAAGACCCGCATGCTCATGATCGACGCCAACGCCGACGGCTCGCTGCGCTTTGATCTGGACGAGCACGCCGCATTCGACGAATACGTGCACAGCCTGGGCTTCGACCAGATCTCGGCGCGTATCGCCAGCGAAAAGGGCGTGGACATCGATGCGTCCAAGCTCAAGCCCGTCACCACGAGCGACTATCAGACCTTTACCTTCGAAGACGGCTCCACCGCCGATCCCGCCACCGGCGCCTACCTGGAGTTTACGCTGCATTTTATGGGCAGCACGGACCTGCGCGTGCGCCTGACCGGGCAGGATGGCGACGGCGGCGTGTCCGGTACGCGGTTTAGCTCTGACACGCAGGGCATGGCCAGCGCCATGCGTATGAGCTTTACCGCCGACGGTCATACCTGGGTCTACAACCCCAACGGGGGTGGGGGCTCATCCGGCGCGGCCACCGTCTTTGGGCTCGGCTCGGGCGAGGCGACCGCGGCCAGCGATATGTTCGACCTGATAAAAGATACGGACAAGCCGGTAACCGTTCGCATATGGCTCGAGGGAACGGACCCAAATTGCACTAATATGCTAAAGGGAGCTAACTATTCGGTTTCGATGCGCTTTGAGGGCATCGAGGAACAGTGATACGCACGGCGGCCACCGGGCCGCGCACGACCTAGACAGACACGGTAGTAAGGGACATCATGCAATCTGTTAAAAAAGTCGCATCCATCGCGTTGAGCGTCGTCATGTGGATCATCATCCTGGTGGCGGCCCTGTATGCGTTTACCACGCTCGCCACGCGCGAGGACGGCAGCGTCTCTGACGTCGCCGGCTTCACTCCGCTCGCCGTGCAGTCTGACTCCATGGCGCCCATGTTTAACAAGGGCGACCTCATCTTCATCAAAAAGTGCGACACCTCCAAGCTCGAGGTGGGCGACATCGTGACGTTCCATACCATCATCGACAACGAGTACGCGCTCAACACGCACCGCATCGCCGCCATCGACGAGGTTAACGGCATGCGCAGCTTTACCACCAAGGGCGATAACAACGACGTGGCCGATACGCACATCATCAGCGACGGCGACATCGTGGGCAAGTACCTGTTCGCGTTGCCGCAGATGGGCAAGGTCATGGACTTCCTGTCAAGCTCCATGGGCTTTCTCATTGTGATCGTGCTGCCCATGCTGCTGTTCTTTATCTACCAGGTGTATCACCTCATCGTGGTGGGCATGAACCTCAAGCGCGCTATGGCCGAGGAGGACCGCCTGGCCGCCGCGGCTGCCATTGTGGACGCCGAGGGCAAGGGCGACACTACCGTCACGGCCGATAACGCCGCCGAGCAGCTCGCCCAGGCCGAGGCCAAGCTCGAGGAAGCCCGTCGTCTGAAGGCCGAGGCCGAGGCGGCGATGAGCGCGTCCAAGCAGGAGGGTACCGACGGTGAGTGAGTTTCTGGGATTTGCCTGGGAGCTGTTGGCAAAGGTCGTCTACAACGTCGTTGCCGTCGTGAGCTCCATCCTTAACCTGCTGGTGTTTGGCTGGGTTGAGTACTTCAACATCTTTATGACCTACTTCACCACGTTTGACCTGGTGGGCAAGATCGGCGCGGTCATTCTGTTTGCCATGCTCATCGCGGTCCCCGTGCTGATCGTGGCCATCCTGGTCCACCACTACCGCATCAACCGCCGCCTGCATCGCGACGATACGTCCAACAAGGCGCTCTATCGCGAGATCGGCCGCCTGAACAAGCAGGTGCTCGACCTCATGGACGAGAAGAACAAGCTGCTAGCGCTCAAGGTCAATGCCATGGGCGGCACCAAGCAGATTCCGTACGTGGGCGCCTCGGCCCTGGCCGACGACCACCTGCCCACGGTGGGCAACGTGGTGGGCGCCGCCGCGGGTGCGCCTTCGGGCGAGGGCGCCACGGCTGCCGTGGTGTCGGGCAACGCGTCGCTCGCGCTCGATGGCGAGGGCGTCAAGGATGCCGCGGCCGCCATGGCCAAGGCTACCGTCGAGGCCAAGACTCTTGCCGAGGAAAAAGAGATCGCCCAGGCCAACCGCTTCCCCAAGCTGTCCCTTGTGGACCTTAAGTACCGCGACTGGGAATCGCCGGTCTATGACGATGCCATCTCGCTGGAGGATTTTGTCGACAGCTTCCGCGCGTTCGCCTGCAGCCAGATGAAGCTCTACTACACGCCCGAGGTCATCCGTCGCTTTGTGGCCGGCATGGCCGCCTCCAAGCTACTGATCCTGGAGGGTATCTCGGGTACCGGTAAGACCTCGCTGCCCTACAGCTTTAGCCGCTACCTGGATAACCCCGCGACCATCGTGTCGGTGCAGCCGAGCTTTCGCGATCGCACCGAGGTGCTGGGCTACTTCAACGAGTTTTCCAAGCGCTTTAACGAGACTGAGTTCCTCCGCGCCGTGTACGAGGCCGGCCTTCGCCAGGACCCGTCCATGATCGTGCTCGACGAGATGAACCTCGCCCGCGTGGAGTACTACTTTGCCGAGATCCTGTCGGTGCTCGAGATGCCCAGCCACGACGAGTGGGTGCTCGACCTGGTACCCACCCAGTGGGCCGCCGACCCCAAGGGCCTGCACGACGGCAAGCTCACCATTCCCGACAGCCTGTGGTTTATCGGCACGGCCAACAACGACGACTCCACCTTTACCATCACGGACAAGGTGTACGACCGCGCGATTCCCATCGAGCTCAACGAGCGCGCCGATGCGTTTGAGTGCGAGCCGCACGAGCGCGTGCACGTGACGGCCGACCACCTGCAGTATCTGTTCCAGAAGGCCAAGGTCGAGTACGTGATCGACGACGAGCTGCTCCAGAAGATGCACAAGCTGGACCAGTACCTGCAGACCCGCTTTAAGCTGGCCTTTGGTAACCGTATCATCAAGCAGATGTACGACTTTATCCCCGTGTACGTGGCGTGCGGCGGCACCGAGCTAGGCGGCATGGACTACATCATCGCCCGCAAGGTGCTCAAGAAGTTTGAGTCCATGAACGTGAGCTTTGTGCGCGACGAGATGAAGGGCCTGATCGAGTACATCGAGAAGACCTTTGGCGAGGGCGGCCTGCCCGATTCCGTCATGTATCTGCAGCGGATCCAGAACTTCTACTAATGCCGTGAGCGCGTGCGAGCGCGGGGCGTGGGACACGACAATCAGTAGCGTTTGCCCTGTGTGGTGTCGTCCCGCCCCTTCCCGATCGATCCAACCTATGGAGTAACCCATGTCCGAGACCATTCAGGACCTCTATACCAGCTTCTCCGAGCAGATGGAGCCCATCCAGGAGGACAGCCGCTACTTTCGCTATCTGTTTGAGATGGCGCAGGCCTCGGGCACCACGATCGAGCAGCAGCGCGAGGAGCTCGTCAAGGTGGTGGACGAGGAGTGGATCAGCATGATCGAGGACTCGCTCGACGCCATCAACACCATTATCGAAAAGCCGCGCCGCTTCATCACCACCGAGGAAGCGGTGGTGCCGGTCTCGCTCGCCAAAAAGATCAGCGCCGACAGCGTCCGTCACCTGAGCCAGAACACGCAGTTCTTGGCGCCGAGCGATGACGGCGGCGTCCACCCTACGCGCATCCTCAACGTCAATACCGTCGAGACCTACGATCTGTACGAGAACCGCTTTATCTACCACCTGATTCAGCGCCTGCTGACGTTTGTGGACAAGCGTACCGACGTGATCTTTTGGTCGACGGGCAACGAGATCCGCAACCGCTTTAAGATGCACAGCAAGATCGACGACGCGTACGAGGAGATCGAGTACAACGTCGAGATGACGGTCAAGAACCGCCAGAGCTTTGCCGAGAACGACGCCGACAACATGGACGTCTTTATGCGCATCGACCGCGTGCGCCGCCTGGTCATGGCACTGCGCGGTGCGTCGTTCTGCCAGATCATGAACGGGTGCAGCGCGGTCCGCAGCCCCATTCAGCGCACTAACCTCATCATGAAGGACCCCAACTACCGCAAGTGCTACCAGCTGTGGCAGTTTATGGAGCGCTACGACAAGGTGGGCTACAACATCGACGTGCAGCAGCAGGCGCTGGCGTTCGATGACGAGTACATGGTGCAGATGTACACCAACCTCATTAACAACTACACCGTCTTTAAGAGCCTGACCGATGACGAGCGCAACCTGCAGGAGCTCGAGAGCGTGCAACACGCGCCGGTGGCGCCCAAGTTTATTAAGGAGATTAAGGAGGTGCAGGTCGATAGCCCCGACCTGCCCGACGTCGAGGTCCGTCGCGTGTTTGTGGAGGAGGTCACGCAGGCTCAGCTCGATGCCGAGCAGGCGCTGGCCGAGGCTCGCGAGCAGATTGAGGAGCTGCGGGGACAGCTGAAGTCCTGGAAGGTACAGGCGCACGCGCTGACCGATGAACGCGACGACTTGGCAGACGAGCTGGACGAGGCCAAGACGCGTGAGCTGGCATTGACGCAGCGCGCACAGATTGCCGAAGCCGATGCCGAGGAGCTGCGTGACTCGCTGGAGGATGTCGAGGCGGGCAAGAAGGCTGCCGAGAATGCTGCCGTTGAGGCGCGCTCGACCGCGGCGGCCCAGCTTGAGCAGATGCGCGCCGAGGCCGATGCCGAGGTGGTTGCCGCCCGTGCCGACGCGGATGCCAAGATTGCGGCCACAGAGCAGGCGGCCGCCGAGCAGGTCGCGCAGGTCAAGAGCGAGTCCGCCGCGGCTCTGGCTGCCAAGGCGGCGGCCGATGCCGCCGAGCTGCAGGCCACCAAGGACGCTGCTGCGGCCGAGCTTGCCGGCGTGCGTGAGGCCTCTGCCAAGGAGGTGGCTGCACTGCATGCCAAGCTGGATGCCGCCGAGCTGCAGATTGAGGAAGCGCAGCTGACGGCCGAGCGCGATGCCCGTGCTGCGGCCGAGGCGGCCGATGCCGCCGTGGCCGAGGCGGAGCAGAAGCTCGCCGATACCGTCGCCGCGGCCGAGGAGAAGGTTTCCGCTGCTCAGCAGGCAGCCGATGCTGCGATCGATGCCGCCCGTGCGGCCGCCGATTCTGCCGTCGAGCAAGCTGCGGTGGACGCCAGCGAGAAGGTCGCCGCAGCCGCTACCGAGCGCGATGCCGCCACGCGTGCCGCCGAGGAAGCCCGTGCCGACGCCGACGCGCGTATCGCCGCGGCCGAGCTCGAGGCGGGGGAGCGCATTGAGCAGGAACTCGCCGCCGCCACGGCCACGCACGAGCACGAGCTCGAGGCCGTCCGCGCGGAGATGCAGCAGCGCTTGGCCTCGTTGGCGCACGAGCTGGAGCAGGCCGAGCGCGATCGCGCCCGTGCCGAGCGCCGTGCCGAGGGCAACAGCCTGTCGCGCTATCTGTTGGCCCGCCTGCGCGGCGAGGCTGGCGAGCTGGCTGCGGGTGCCGAGGGCGACGCGGGTGCCGCGACCGATGCCGCGCCTTCTGCAAAGGATGCCGCCGACGCCGCCGACACTGCGCTTTCCGCAAGGGACGACGACAAGTGATGAAGCACGTGCTTCGTGTGATCAACGTGCTGGCGACCATGGTGATCCTGGTCGCCTTTGTGGTGCTGCTGCGCACGGTGTTCACGCCCGCCGGCGAGATTCCCACCATCATGGGCTACGGCTTTATGCGCACGCTGACCGGCTCGATGGAGCCGGCGATTCCCGTGCATTCGTTTATCGTCGTCGATACCGACAACAGCCAGGTCTACCAGGTGGGCGATATCATCACCTTCCATTCGTCCGATGACGCGCTGGAGGGTTCGCTCAACACGCACCGCATCGTATCCGTGGAGGCTGCGTCCGACGGCTCGCCGGTCTACCACACCAAGGGCGATGCCAATCCGGTCGAGGACGTCGCGCCCGTGTCCGCCGCCGATGTGGTGGGCCGCGTGGTCTTTGTCTCGGCAGGCCTGGGCGTGGTGGTGTCGCTGCTCACCAATCCGCTGCTGTTCTTTCCGTTCATCGTGGTGCCGTTGATTGTGCTGCTGGTGCTCGAGATTCGCCATATGGTCAAAACCACACAAGAGGTGGCACGCGCCGAGGACGAGGCCGCCCTGCGTGCTGCCGTGGAGCAGATTCGCGAAAAGCGTCGTAGCGAGCAGGAAGGCCAGGACGACGCTAAGGAGCAGAGCGACGGCGAGCATACTGGGGGAAGTGTGGAAACCGACCCCGGCGCCCTAGACGATTCCAACCGATCGGCATAGCTCTTCAGTGCCTTTCGTCCCTGCAAATTGGACGCCCGTAGATGTTCCGAATCGTCTGCTTTTTCATACCAATATTCGTGCTACAGTTTGAGCGCTTTGTTGCCAATTGATTTCGGGGGAGTGGAATGGAGCAGGAGCGCTCAGCGCAGCGTGCACGCAAAAAGGCTTCGGTACCGATGACGGCGGCGTCCGATTTTGTCGTGCCCGAGGGAACTGACGAGCTCAGCCGCAGCACCCGCCGTGCATGGCGCGAGCGCCTCAACGATGCGTCGTCGCGCAAGATGATTACGGGCGTTCTGGCCACGCTGGCGGGCGGTTCGTTTTGGGGTTTTTCGGGCACCAGCGCGAGCTTCCTGTTCGATACTTATCACGTTGATACCCTGTGGCTTATGAGTGTGCGCCAGATTCTCGCCGGCCTGCTCTTTATGGCCGTGGTGGTCACGCGCGATCGCGAGCGTCTGGTTAGGCTCTGGACCACGCCCGCCGACCGTAGGCAACTGCTGCTTTTTACCGCTTTTGGCCTGCTGTTCAACCAGTTCTGCTATCTTTCGGCCGTGCGTCTGACCAATGCCGGAACCGCGACGGTGCTCCAGTGCCTGCAGCTGGTCATCATCATGGGTTACGCCTGCGTGGTCGATCGCCGCATGCCGCGCGCTCGCGAGACGATCGGCATTGGTCTGGCCCTCGGTGGCACCTTTTTAATCGCTACCGGCGGCGATCCGACCAGTTTGAGCATATCGCCGCTTGGTCTGGTCGCAGGCCTTATGTGTGCGGTTAGCGCAGCCTGTATGGCGGTGATTCCCGCCAAGATTCTGCCCGAATACGGCAGCCCCATCGTTACAGGCTCTGCCATGCTCACAGCGGGCGTGGTCTCGTGCGTCTTCGTGCAGCCGTGGGCTCATATGCCGGCGCTCGATGCTGCCGGTATCGAGGCGCTCGCGGTGTTTGTGGTCATTGGCTCGTTTTTTGCCTACATGCTGTATATGCAGGGCGTTAAGGACATCGGCTCGGTGCGTGCGAGCCTCATCGGAACCGTGGAGCCGGTCTCGGCGACCATCACCAGCGCCGTTATGCTGGGCACGGTATTTTTGCCGACCGACTTGATTGGCTTTGCCATGATTATCGTGATGATGTTCCTGACGGTATAGCTTACGCCGCTGCCTAGACGGACACGGTGTTGCACCACAATTCCGCGAATTGGTGCCTGCATCTGGAGTTTAACTGACGATGCCAAATATGTCATAAACTAATAGCGTTATTGACTTTTAGTATTGCGAGGACTCCTCTATGGCTGGTAACCACTTTAAGAACGGCGACGGCGAGCGCCCTGCAGTTCCGCCGTGTTCAAATGGGACTGGAAACGCTGACGTACCGAGTGGATCCAGCCAAAACGGTGCTGGCAACCGTACGTCTCCGGGCGAAACGGCGATGTTTGCCGCTCTGTACGAACAGTCTCAAAAGGCAAAACAGGCTGGTCGCGTAGGCAGGCAGGCATTTCCGGGCGGGGCGGGCTCTGCGGCTTCGTCGGCCGGGGTCCGTCCGGCGCCAACGGGCGGTGCAAATGTCGCCGGCTCCACTGGCCCCGCTAACAACGCTCATCGCGCCCACAACGCCGGCCCCGTCAACTCTGCCAATCCCGCCAATAGTGCTTCTTCTGCTGGAGACGCAGGGCTTACGGGTAACCTAGGCACTATCTATACGGGCGCTTCCGAAACCGGCACGTTTGCCCGTCTCAATGACGACGGTGCCGAGTTTAAGGGCTCGGGCTCTAAAGAAGATTATTACGATTTTGGCTTGAACTACGGCGGTGATTCCTCGACGAGCCCGACCTCGAACGGCCTGGTTCGCCATCGCCATCGCAAGGGCGAGCGCAAGAAGCGCCGCGTTGCAGCCGTTGTTGCTGTCATCGTCGCGGTGGTTCTTGTCGCTTTTGGCGTGAGTGGCTTCATGCTGTTTAACTCGGCAAAAACCGTGAAGAGCCAGGCAAAGGAAACTGTCGAGATCGTCGGCGGCCTTAAGGACAAGGTCACGTCGGGCGATTTTTCGACCCTGCCCGACGATGCGAAAAAGATCGACGAGCTCTGCAGCAGCATGAAGAAGGAGACCTCGAGCCCGGTGTGGACGATGGCCTCGTTCATTCCGGTGTACGGCGGCGACATTAATGCCGCCCGCACCATGGTCGACGCTCTGTCCGATGTTTCGAGCGGCGCGCTGGTCCCCATGGCCGATAATCTCGCTCAGGCAACGCCCGGCAAGCTGTTCCAGGACGGGACAATCAACGTGTCCGCGCTGCAGGCGGTCGCCGATTCGCTCTCCGATAGCTCGAAGGCGTTCAAGAGCGCCAACAAAAAGGTGCAGGGTATTGGCGATACGCATATCGCCCAGGTGACTGAGCTGGTCGATAAGGCAAAGGACGGCTTTGCCACCCTGGACGGTGTAGTCGACGCGGCAGAGAAGATTGCCCCCGTTCTGCCCCAGATGCTCGGCGCCAACGGCCAGACGCGCCATTATCTTGTGCTCGCGATGAGCAATGTCGAGATCCGCGCCTGCGGCGGTTTCCCCGGTTCTCGCGGCGTGATGTCAGTGACTGACGGTAAGCTCGAGCTGGGCGATTTTGTCAAAGTCGACATGATGAAAGAGCCTTTGAGTCCGCTTCCCATCACCGATGAAGAGGCAAACTTGTTCACGACCGGATGGGGCCTGACCGGTTTCAACACGCTCGGATACACGATGGGCGACGTTACGATGACGCCTGATTATCCGCGTGCGGCTCAGCTTGCCAGCGATATGCAGAAGGCCATTGTCGGAGATGACATCGACGGCGTATTTGCAGTCGATCCGGTATTTTTGCAGTATATGCTCGGCATTGTAGGCGGCACGCAGCTTCCCGACGGCACCGTCGTCGACGGAAGCAACGCTGCAAAGGTGCTGCTGCACGATATTTATTGGAATTACCCGGTAGAGGAACAGGACGCCATTTTTGCGGCGGTTGCCGGATCGGCTTTTAACAAGATCGTGGACGAACTGGGCTCCAGCGATATTACTAAGATCGCTGCCGCCATCGAAAAGGGCGCTTCCGAGGGTCGCATCCTCATGTATTCGAGAAACGATGACGAGGAAAAGGCCGCGAAGGCTCTTGGAATATCGGGCGCCCTCCAAGCCGATACGTCGGAGGCTCCGATCTTGGGCGTCTATGTGAACAACTACAGCTATTCAAAGATGGATTGGTTCCTTGATAAGCGAGTCACCATCGATTCTTCGGTTGAAAACGCCGATGGCTCGACGACGTATCGAGTGACCACCACGCTCAAGAACACGATGACCCCCCAGGAGAAGGCCGAGATGCCTGGTTATTTCCAGGGCCATAACGGCATTAGCCAGGATATTGATGACGAGGTGCTGAGGCTCTATCTCTATGCTCCCGCGGGAGGCAGCATTTCGGACATTAAGACTTCGGGCTCCGGTTCTATCGAGATGAACGAAGCGACGCACGATGGTCTGAAGGTTGCATGGGGCGGCGTCCACATGCTTCTTGGACAAGACGTAAAGGTCGAGTACACGGTTACGACTTCGAAGGACTCTGGGCACAAAGCGCTTAAGGTTCGCACCACGCCAACCGCTCAAACGTTTGAACAGGATAAGTAAGATATGAAGTACTTTGGCACCGACGGATTTCGCGGCGAGGCCAACGTTGGGCTGACGGTAGAGCACGCTTATAAGATCGGCCGTTTTGTGGGTTGGTATTACGGTGCCAACCGCGAGCGCAAGGCACGCGTGATCGTGGGCAAGGACACGCGTCGTTCGAGCTACATGTTCGAGGCGGCGCTGGTGAGTGGCCTGGTCGCGAGCGGTGCGGACGCATATATGCTGCACGTGATCCCAACGCCGGGCGTGGCGCATCAGACCGTGGAGGGCTGCTTCGATTGCGGCATCATGATCAGTGCGAGCCACAACCCGTTCTGCGATAACGGCATCAAGCTCGTTAACAGCGACGGCTTCAAGATGGACGAGGACGTGCTGGAGCTCATCGAGGACTATATCGATGGCAAGGGCGAGGTGCCGCTGGCCACGGGCAACCACATTGGCGCCACGGTCGATTACATGCAGGGCCGCAACCGCTATATTGCCTCGCTCATCGCAAGCGCGAACTTTTCGCTGCAGGGCGTCAAGATCGGCATCGACTGCGCCAACGGCTCGGCATCTTCGGTGGCCAAGCCGGTGTTCGACGCGCTGGGTGCCGACGTGCGCGTGATCAACGCCGCGCCCGATGGTTTTAACATCAACGTTGACTGCGGCTCCACGCATATGGAGCGTCTGCAGCGCCACGTGGTGGAGCAGGGCCTGGACGTTGGCTTTGCCTACGACGGCGATGCCGACCGCTGCCTGGCCGTGGACGAGCGTGGTCGCGTGGTCGACGGCGACCAGATCCTGTATGTGTGCGGCGTGTACCTGAACAAGCACGGTCGCCTTTCGGGCGGTACCGTGGTGCCGACGATCGCCAGCAACTTTGGCCTGGTCAAGTCGCTGGAGCTTGCCGGTCTAAGTGCCGTGACCAGCGGCGTGGGCGACCGTCATGTGTATGCCAAGATGCGCGAGGGCGGCTACAGCCTGGGCGGCGAGCAGACGGGCCACACGATCTTTGGTGATATCGAGCGCACGGGCGACGGCATTATGACCTCGCTGCGCGTGATGGAAGTGATTCGCGCCGAGCGCGAGACGCTCTCGCAGCTCACAGCTCCGTGCAAGCTGTTGCCGCAGGCGCTGGTTGCCGTGCGCGTGGCGGATAAAGACGCCGCGCTGGGCAACATGGGCGTGCAAGCCGCCATCGCCGAGGCCGAGGCGTCGCTGGCGGGCGAGGGCCGCGTGCTGGTGCGCAAGAGTGGAACCGAGTCGGTGATTCGCGTTTTGGTCGAAGCCCCCGACCAGGCAGCTGCCGACGTCGCCATGAAGCGCATCGCCGCGGCGCTGGAAGCTCTATAGTTACGCGGTTTTACCAAACCGCGTAACTGCTCGACGCTGCAAACGTCCCCAATGACTAGGTGAAAAAGGGGGCGCCGCGGGATAGATCCCGCGGCGCCCCCTTTGCGTTGACGTGTTGCCTAAGCTTTACAGCTGGTACAGCGTGGTGAACTTGTCCTGCAGATAGCTGCAGTAGTAGCGGGCATCGAACGCCATGCCGCATGCGCCCTTGATGAGCTCCGGCGCGTCCTTGGCGCGGCCCCACTGCCAAATGTGCTCGCCCAGCCAGGCGCGGACGGGCGCCAGATTGCCGTTCGCGCAGGCGCCGGTAAGGTCGACGCCGTCGCGGCACATGGCCGGTACAAACATCGCATCGTAGGCGCTGCCCAGCGCATACGTGGGGAAGTAGCCAAACGAGCCGCCGCTCCAGTGCGTATCCTGCAGGCAGCCGTGCGTGTCGTCGGGAACGGGAATGCCCACGTACTCGTCCATAAAGCGATTCCAAAGCGCGGGGATGTCCTTGGCCGTGGCCTCGCCGGCAAACATCATGCGCTCAATTTGGTAGCGCACCATAATGTGCAGCGGGTAGGTGAGCTCGTCGGCCTCGGTGCGGATCAACGACGGCTGCGCGATGTTCACGGCGCGGTAGAGCGTGTCCTCGTCCACGCTGCCGTAGACCTCGGGCGCGTGGCGGCGCAGTACCTCGAGCAGCGGTCCCATAAAGGCGCGGCTGCGGCCCACGGTGTTCTCGAAAAAGCGGCTCTGGCTTTCGTGGATGCCCATGGAGGTGCCGCCCTCCAGGCACGTGCGCGCGTAGGCGGGGTTCACGCCCAGCTCGTACATGGCGTGGCCGGCCTCGTGGATGATGCTGTAGACGTTGGAGATGCAATCGTCCTCGTAGATGTGCGTGGCGATGCGCGCGTCGCCTACCGAGAAGCCCTCGCTAAACGGATGCTCGGTAAAGGCGAGCGTGGTGTCGTCCAAGTCCAGGCCGACGAGCTTCATGAGGTCAAAGCTCATGGCGCGCTGGGCAGCCTCGGGCACATGGGCGTGCAAAAAGTCGGCAGCTGGCTGCTGGCCGCGCTCACCGATGGCGTGCACGAGCGGCACGACCGTGGCCTTGACCTCGTCGCAAAACGCATCGAAGCTCTTGGCGGAAAGGCCGCGCTCGTACTGGTCGAGCCACACATCGTACGGGTCGCGCTTGGGGTCCATGAGCTCGGCCTGATGCTTAAGCTGTCCGACGATTCTGTCCACATAGGGCTCAAAGCTCGCCCAGTCGTTGGCCGCCTTGGCCTTGTGCCACACGGCATCGGCCTCGCACGTGAGCCTGGTCCAGGCCTCGGCCTCCTCGGTGGGGATGGCGCTTGCCTCGCGCTGGTCGCGGCCGAGCACGCGAATCTCGTCGAGCAGCTGCGGGTCGTCGATCTTGCCGCCAGCGACCGTCTCGCGCGCCAACGAGCGCACAAGTTCGACAGACTTTTCGCTGGTCAGGAGCTTGTGGTGCTCGCCGGCAAGCGTGCCCATAGCATCTGCGCGGGCCGCGGCGCCGTTGGCGGGGGCAATCGTCGCGCCATCGAACTCGGCAATCTTGAGCAGATACTCGCGGGTCCACAGCTTGCCCTCGAGCTTGCGGAACTTTTTGACGGCCTTGTCGGCCTTCATGCCTTTGGCAGCTTTTGCCACGGCGGCCTTGGCCTTCTTATCGAGCTTCTTTCCCATACCATATCCTTAATCTCGCAGGCCGCGCGCCACGGGTGGGCGCACAGCCAGTTTGCACAGCTACCCGTCTTGTACCCAGCGCGAACAAAACGGAACGCGGCGATACGCTCGCACAATGTGGTATCCTATAGCCCAATGCGTTGACGGAGAGGGTTTTGCCCGCCGCGTCGCCGGCAAGAGAGGGAAGGTCATGGGCTGAAAGCCTTCCTGCGGTGGCAAGGGCCAAGCGTTCACTCCCGAGCAGCGACCTCAACGGGCGCGCGGCCAGCGGCGGCGAAGCCCCAGTAGGGAAGCCGTGAGCCTTGCGACAAAGGGCAAAGAGTGGGCGCGGCGGGCCAGACATCCGCCGGGTCAAACAAGGTGGTACCGCGGAATTCAACCGTCCTTGGGCAATGCACATGCCCGAGGACGGTTTTTTTGTTACCGAACCGGGCCGCGTTTTCGCAATGCTAGGCGTCATCGGTCGCCCCGGCAAGCGAATGCGCGAGAGACGAAAGGGAAGACATGAGTCTGATTGATGATCTGGTCAAACTCGAGGAAGAGGCCAAGGAGCTCGTCGCAGGCGCCGACGACGCCGCCAAGCTCGAGGCTGCGCGCGTTGAGCTGCTCGGCCGCAAGGGCCGCATCACTGGCCTGATGCGCATGATGGGCAAGCTCGCCCCCGAGGATCGTCCCGTGATGGGCAAGCGCGCCAATGAGATGCGCCAGCTGATCGAGGGCATGCTCGACGAGCGCACCACCGAGATGAAGGCCGCCGCCCTCAAGCACGCACTCGAGCACGATGCCGTCGACATCACGCTGCCGGGCATCCGTCCGCAGATCGGCCACCAGCACCTGATCAAGCAGATCATCGAGGAGGCCGAGGACATCTTCTGCGGCATCGGCTACACCGTCGAGTCCGGCCCCATGGTCGACACCTCCTACTACAACTTCACCGCGCTCAACGCCCCCATGGATCACCCGAGCCGTTCGGCCCGCGATACCTTCTACGTGGTCGACAACAACCCCGGCAGCGTCGCGCACCCCGAGGCTCATGCCCACGGCGAGTCCGACGTGCTGCTGCGCACCCAGACCTCGGGCGTGCAAATCCACACCATGGAGTCGCAAAAGCCGCCCATCTACATGATCTGCCCGGGCACCGTCTATCGCCCCGACACGGCCGACGCCTGCCACCTGCCGCAGTTCAACCAGATCGAGGGCCTGGTCGTCGACGAGGGCATCACCTTTGGTGACCTCAAGGGCACGCTCGACTACTTTGTTAAGTGCATGTTTGGCGAGGACCGCAAGACGCGTTACCGCCCGCACTTTTTCCCCTTCACCGAGCCTTCCTGCGAGGTGGACGTGAGCTGCCACGTCTGCGGCGGCAAGGGCTGCAACTTCTGTAAGCACAGCGGCTGGATCGAGATCCTGGGCTGCGGCATGGTCGACCCCAACGTCCTGATCAACTGCGGCATCGACCCCGAGAAGTACACCGGCTTCGCCTTTGGCATTGGCGCCGAGCGCGTCGCGGCCCTGCGCTACGACCTGCCCGACCTGCGCACGTTGATGACTGGTGACATGAGGTTCTTGAACCAGTTCTAGAACGCTTTCTTCTTAGTTGCAGTTTCCGGCTCAAAGCCGCATTTATGAAAGGAGACCAGTTAGATGCGTGTTTCTTACGACTGGCTCAAGACCATGATCGATATTCCGGAGGATCCCAAGACCCTTTCGGACGAATATATCCGTACCGGCACCGAGGTCGAGGCGATCGACACCGTGGGCGAGTCCTTCGACCACGTGGTGACTGCCAAGGTGCTCACCAAGACCCCGCACCCCGATAGCGACCACATGTATGTGTGCTCGGTCGACGTGGGCGACAAGAACCTCGACGCCGACGGCAACCCCGCCCCGCTGCAGATCGTCTGCGGCGCGCAGAACTTTGAGGCCGGCGACCACATCGTCACGGCAATGATCGGCGCTGTGCTTCCCGGCGACGTCAAGATCAAGAAGAGCAAGCTTCGTGGCGTCGTGTCCATGGGCATGAACTGCTCTGCACGCGAGCTCGGCCTGGGCGGCGACCACTCCGGCATCATGATCCTGCCCGAGGATACGCCCTGCGGCATGCCGTTTGCCGAGTACGTGGGCTCGAGCGACACCGTGCTCGACTGCGAGATCACGCCCAACCGTCCCGATTGCCTGTCCATGATCGGCATGGCTCGCGAGACCGGCGCCATCTTCGACCGCGATTTCCACGTTGAGCTGCCTGCCATCAAGGCCGAGACCGGCCGCGCGACCGACGACGAGCTTTCGGTCGAGATTGCCGACGAGGGCCTGTGCGACCGCTATGTCGCCCGCATCGTGCGCAACGTCAAGGTCGGCCCGTCGCCCGACTGGATGGTCAAGCGCCTCAACGCCCTGGGCGTGCGCCCGCACAACAACATCGTCGACATCACCAACTATGTGATGATGCTCACCGGTCAGCCGCTGCACGCCTTTGACCTGGACACCTTTGCCGAGCGCGATGGCCACCGCCGCGTGGTGGTTCGCGCCGCCCAGCAGGACGAGAAGTTCACGACGCTCGACGGCGAGGAGCGTACGCTCGACGCCGGCATGGGTCTCATCACCGACGGCGAGCGTCCCGTGGCGCTGGCCGGCGTTATGGGCGGCATGGATTCCGAGATCGAGGACGACACCGTCGACGTGATGGTCGAGAGCGCCTGCTTCAACGCCGGTCGCACCTCGCACACCAGCCGCGACCTGTCGCTAATCTCCGATGCCTCCATTCGCTTTGAGCGTCAGGTCGATGAGACCGGTTGCGTGGATGTCGCCAACGTTACCTGCGCGCTGATCGAGGAGATCGCCGGCGGCGAGGTCGCTCCCGGCTATGTTGACGTTTTCCCCGCGCCCAAGAGCATCGACAGCATCAAGCTGCGCTTGGCCCGCGTGCACGCCATCTGCGGCGCCGACATCGAGCCCGACTTTATCGAGCGCTCGCTCACCCGCCTGGGCTGCACCGTCGAGCGCGACGGCGAGGACTTTATGGTCACCCCGCCGAGCTTCCGTCCCGACCTGCCGCGCGAGATTGACCTGATCGAGGAGGTCCTGCGCCTGTGGGGCATGGGCCGTGTGACGGCGACCATCCCGGCTGCCAAGAACCACATCGGCGGCTTGACCCGCGAACAGAAGCTCACCCGCAAGGTCGGCGAGATCCTGCGCGCCTGCGGTCTCAACGAGACCACGACCTTTGGCTTTGCCGCCCCGGGCGACCTGGAGAAGATCGGCATGTCCACCGAGGGCCGCGGCTGCCCCGTGGTGCTTATGAACCCGCTGGTGGCCGAGCAGACCGAGATGCGCCGCTCACTGCTGCCGGGTCTGCTGCAGTCTGTGGCCTATAACGAGGCCCACGGCACGCCCAACGTGCACCTGTACGAGGTTGGCAGCCTGTTCCACGGTCGCGAGAACGCCAGTCTGCCCAAGGAGACCAAGTCCGTGGCGGGTGTGCTCTCGGGCCAGTGGAGCAAGCAGTCCTGGAACATGAAGTACCGCAAGCTGCGTTTCTTCTTTGGCAAGGGCATTGTCGAGGAGCTGCTTGCCCAGTTGCGTATCGAGAAGGTCCGCTTCCGTCCCGTCGGGGGCGAGGGCTACGCTTTCTTGCAGCCGGGTCGTGCGGCCGAGGTTCTGTCCGGCGGCACCGTGCTGGGCTGGGTCGGCGAGATCCACCCCGAGGCGCGCGAGGCGATGGGCATCGATGAGGTCGTCGTTGCCTTTGAGCTCGATCTGGACAAGCTGATCAAGGGCGCCCGCAACCAGGAGAACTACCGCGAGTTCTCCCAGTACCCGGCTGTTGAGCATGACCTGGCTATCGTGGTCGACAATTCCGTGACCTGCGAGGACCTTGAGCGCCGCATTACCAGCGCCGGCGGCAAGCTGCTTGAGGGCGTGCGTCTGTTCGATGTCTACCGCGATCCGGTCCGCGTGGGCGTGGGCAAGAAGTCCATGGCCTTTGCGCTTACGTATCGCTCCGACGACCACACGCTCACCAGCGAAGAGGTCGAAAAAGCGCACCAGAAGATCGTCACCAAGGTGTGCAAGGGCGTAAACGGCGAGGTCCGCGGCTAGGATTTGCGCTGGGTATAGGCCAGCGGTGGCTGCCGCCGAGTCCTACGTGACTGCTATGCTCGATATAAGGCGCTGCTGAGCCTGCATATATGACACGCGCATTACATAACGGCGTGCTGCTTTGTCGGCAGTGCGCCGTTTTGCTATGATAGCCCGCGGCGTGTTACGAATCTGACATTACGTAACACTGACAAGGTGATTTTAGCGGCGTTGCAATTCCGCGCGCCGATAACCGGGAGGCGTATATGCACATTCCAGACAACTACCTGTCCCCGCAGACCGATGCCGTCATGGCGGTGGCGATGGTGCCCGTATGGGTTCACTGCATCAAAAAGGTGCGCGCCACGCTCGATCGCGAGCATATGGCGTTCCTGGGCATCTGCGCCGCATTCTCCTTCTTGCTCATGATGTTCAACGTGCCGCTGCCCGGCGGTACCACGGGTCACGCCGTTGGCGGCGCGCTCATCGCGCTGCTGCTTGGCCCCGAGGCCGCTGCCATTGCCGTCTCGGTCGCGCTAGCGCTGCAGGCGCTGCTATTTGGCGACGGCGGCGTTCTGTCGTTTGGCGCCAACTGCTTTAACATGGCCTTTGTGCTGCCGTTTGTCGCTGCTATCGTGTTTCGTGCGCTCAACAGCCGTCTGCACGACAAGAGCTGGGGCACCTCGGTTTCTGCCATCGTAAGCGGCTGGGTCGGCCTGTGCCTGGCGGCCCTGTGCGCGGCAATCGAGTTCGGTATTCAGCCGATGCTCTTCACGAATGCTTCGGGCGCTCCGCTGTACTGCCCCTTCCCGCTGTCCGTGGCTATTCCTGCCATGTTGATCCCGCATATGCTGGTTGCCGGCGTGATCGAGGGCGTGGCGACGGCTGCGATCTACGGTTTCATTAAGAAGACGGCACCGAGCATTATCGTCGGGCCCGGGGCCATCGATGGCCAGCTTGCTGCCGAGGGCGCTGCTGTCAAGAAGACCTCGCTGGTTCCCACGCTCATTTTGGTCGCCGTGCTCGTGGTGGCCACGCCGCTGGGATTGCTTGCCACCGGTGACGCCTGGGGTGAGTGGGACGCCGAGGGCGCCGCAACTGCCGTTCAGGAGGCTGGCGACGACAGCCTGCAGGCTTCGGTCGGCCTCGATACTCCGACCTTTGCCGACGCGCTGCCCACGGGTGATTACCTGCAGGCCTATTCCGAGGAACAGGGCCTTGGCTTTGCCGGCCAGGCTGCCATGTATATCCTTTCCGGTGTGATTGGCGTGGCGGTGCTCACCATCGCATTCCGTCTGATTTCGCTGACGGTCAAGGAAAGCGGTGCTCATGGCAATAGCCGAGCTGCCTAGCTGGCTTGCGACCGAGCAGCGTTACGAGCCCGCGGGGTTTCGGCATCGTGTGATGCAAAAGAATGTCCTGCACCTGGCGAGCCTGCTTGAGCGGGTTCGCCTGGGTGGAGGTGCGCACGAGGGCGGGTCGATGGTCGACCGCGCCCTTTCTTGCGTTTCGGCTCCGGTGCGTCTGGTGGGGATGTTCGTTTGCGTCCTGTGCGTGTGTCTGACGCAGAGCCCGCTGTACCTGATGCTGATGGCGGCTATCGCGCTGGTGCTGGTCGCAGTGCGCCCGGTGCGCGGGTTGCGCACGACCTTTGTACCGGCGCTCGGCGCCACGGGGCTTGCAGTGGTTCTGGCACTGCCTGCCCTGCTGCTGGGTGCTTCTGCCACGGGCGCCATGCTCAAGATCGCGCTCAAGACGTTTATTAATGTGTCGCTGGTGCTGGGTGTTTCGTGGACGCTCACCTGGAGCCGCATGTCGGCGGCGCTCAAAATGCTGCACCTGCCCGACGAGGTTATCTTTACGTTTGATATGGCACTCAAGCATATCGAGGTGTTGGGTCGCACGGCGCACGATCTGTGCGAATCGGTCATGCTGCGCAGCGTCGGTTCCGCGCCTGCGGGTTTTTCGCGCACCGATTCGCTGGCGGGTATCATGGGCATGACGTTTATCAAGGCGATGGAATGCAGCCGCGCGATGGACGAGGCCATGCTGTGTCGCGGCTTCGCCGGTGTGTATCCGGCGCCTGCACGGAGCGGCTTTGGCTGGCGCGATGCGGTTTACGCGGCCGTTGTGGCGTTGCTCGTCGTGTTGTGCGCGGTGCTGTAGCGCGGACGGTCGAACCGTTGATGTGAGTGGGGAAGGGCGACGTTTTGGCAAACGATACGAATAACGCGATGGGTGCGAGCGGTGCTGCCGGCGCCGAGGTCACGCCGCTCATCGAGTTTCGCGACGTGGTGTTTTCCTATGCGGGCCATACGGTGGTCGATGGTGTGTCGCTGCAGGTCGATCGTGGTGAACTCGTTGCCCTACTCGGTCCCAACGGCTGCGGTAAGACGACGATTATGCGCCTTATCAACGGTCTTGAACTAGCGGACGCGGGTGCGTACCTGTTTGACGGGCACGTGATCGATGCGGCATATCTCAAGGATTCCGCAGCCGCTCAGCGTTTTCATCAGCGCGTGGGCTTTGTGTTCCAGAATGCCGACGCCCAGCTGTTCTGCGCTACGGTGGGCGAGGAAGTTGCTTTTGGCCCCGCGCAGATGGGGCTGCCGACAGACGAGCTCGAGCGCCGCGTCCGCGATGCCATGGAGCTGTTCCAGGTTGTCGATCTGGTCGATGCCTCGCCCTATCAGCTTTCGGGCGGGCAAAAGAAGCGCGTTGCGCTGGCTGCGGTGGTGTCGATGAACCCCGATATCCTAGTGCTCGATGAGCCCACCAACGGGCTCGATGAGGACTCGTGCGACATCGTAGTCAACTTTTTGCTGGCCTACGTTGCTGCCGGTAAGACGGTTTTGATGAGTACGCACCATCAAGATTTGGTGCGCCGCCTGGAGGCCCGTGCCATCTATATCGATCGATATCACCATGTGGTCGAGGCGCCCGTGCCGTCGTATGGAACCGAAAGCGGTGCTGCGGAATAGTTGCTGCGTAGGGTATGTATGGCCGCCTGTGCGACTCTGCCGTGATGGTATAGTTAACCAGGTTTTATGGGGGTGGCTATGCCAAGTTGGAACATTCATATCGCTCAAACGGAGCGCTTGCTGGCACGTGCTAGCGTGCTTGCCGATAGCGTGCGCGACCGCAATGCCTTTTTGTTTGGCTGCGTGGTTCCGGATATCTTCGTGGGCTATATGGTCCCTGGCATCGCCGATCCCATTCCGTATCGCATTACGCACTTTGCAAAGCCCGAGCCTATCCCTAAGCCGCGCGAGCACGAGTTCTGGGATACCTATGTGGCGCCGCTGCTTAAAGGCGCACCCGCGGGCGAACCTGCTGAGGCTACCTCGATTGTCGAGGAGCGCGAGCGACTGAACCGCGTGCACTATCCTCAGCGCTACAGGGATGCCGAGCCGGTTGTCGGTCCCGGCGCCTGTGAGTTCTCGCTTGCGTCCGAAGATGTGGCGCAGTCGCTGCTCGATTTAACGCTGGGCGTCTGGTCGCATCTGGTGGCCGACACGGTATGGAACACGCGTGTGAACCAGTATCTGGAAGCACACGGCGGCAAGCCGTGCGAGGAATTCCGCATTAAAAAGCAGGGCGATTTTGACTGGTTTGGCAAGACGCTGGGCATCGTTTCCATTCCGCGTGCGACCGATCGCCTCTATACCGCTGCGACGCGTTTTGGGCAGTATCCCATCCATAAAGAATATGTGCTCAAGACTATCGGCGTCATGCACGAGATTGTACGCGAAAACCCCGGCGAGCCCGATCATCCGCCGTATCGCCTGCTAACCGAGGAGTTTTTCGATGCAACGTTTACCGAGGTCGTCGAGCTAACCGAGGCGGGTTTTGCCGCCCGTGTCGAATCGCCCGATGTGTCTGCGCTGCCCCTGATTGCTAGCTGCTAGCTGGCCGGCCCGGCAGTGAATAGCTCAACCCAATCGACAAGTAGCTCTTGCCGCAGGGCATCTTCGGCAGTGCGCTCCTGTTTAGTCTTTGGGGTGTAGGGAAGCCCAGCCATTTTATGGATGAGCTCGGCTATGTGGTTGAAGCTCTTCTTCTCCTTGATCTGGTCATAGGTAATTTGGATGACGTCGTAGCCCATGCTTGTGAGTGCGGTGGCGCGCTCGGCATCGGAGAGGCTCGCGGCTTCGCTGTCGTGGGCGGAGCGGCCTTGGCATTCAAGGATGACGCCCATGCTGTCGGTGGCGCTTTCGATGAGGATATCGGCGTAGCAGCAGGTTTTGTCATACAGCGAACGCGCGGCTTCGCTGAGCGGGATGCGCGCGTTATTGGTGATGTCGATGCCCAGACCGCCCTCATCGCGGGGGAGCGAGATGAGAATTGACGTCTGGACTTCAAAGGGCGAGGCGGTCTGTCCTGTCATGCGTTCGGCGGCCCAGCGGAGCTGCTTAACGCCGCGCAGGCCTGCGGCCTGCTTGGCGAACGCGGCGATATCCGCTGCGGTAAGAAGCGGCGTGCGCTTCCACAAGTTGGTGTCATTGCCCTTGGTGTCGTTAGCTCGCTCCCAGCCGCAGCTGGGCGGAATGAGCTTAAGCGAAATAGCTTCATCGAGTTGTTGTTGCGTTCGCTCGCAGGGCTTAAACACTGCAAAGGAGCCGCACATCTCGTAGCAAGCCATGAGTAACTGGCTGCGTGAGACCTGCGTGGCAAGGCTGAGCAGCGTGAACTCCGGTGAAGTGACATCAAACCCATGCTCAGTCTGCCTAAACGACCCAGGAGGCGGCTCTTGGGTTAGCAGACGGCTATGAAATAGCTTTCCGTTCGCGCGCTGTTTTCTTTCGCCCACGAATCTCCAAACTGGTGTGCCGAGCAAGTCTTTAAATACTGGTTGTTTTGAGTAGTGTACCAAGCGATGGTCATGGTCGGGCGGCAGGATTGCCGGATAGAGTCCCAGTATCTGGGGCGGGATGCGATAGTACTGAAAAGCCGTGGGTCCGCAGGCAAGAAATGACATGGCGATCCGATCGTTTGAGCGTAGTTTGGGCTAGAAAAGCTATCGGTTTCGGAAGTGCGGGGAAAAAGACAAACAGGCAAACCACAAGCGGTATTTGAGCCAACTTTATCAGGGGTTTTGTTGAAATAAAAGGGCTTGTACTCGGAGGTAAGCAATTTTTCCCCGCACTTCCGAAAACCAGGTCGATCTGGCTCTTGCTAAAACGATTTATCAGCGTCGGTTAAGGTGTGGGTTTGCCACCGGGCGAACACTTTTAGCGCTTGGGACTTTATTCATTGGGCCTCGAAGGGTGGATTTCGCACTTTTGGTAAAGAAATGAGTGCGTGTTTTGCTGTGCGCCGGCATTGGAATAGAAAAAGGGCCCGGAAGGCTTTGCCTTCCGGGCCCTTTGCAATGCAAGTGTGCTTGCAAGTACGACTTAGCGCACCTGAGCGACGTAAGCGACGTTGGTCGAGGAGACCTTGTCCTCGAGCTGGACGCTCATGCGGGGATCGCCAGCGGTAGCGACGGTCAGGTCTCCGGCCTCGACGTAGCCGAGCTCCTTAGCGGTCTCGATCGCCTTGACGATCGTGCCGTTGACGGTGCCCTGGGTAATCTCGGCCTGGTGCGGGATAACGCCCCAGTACATGATCATCTGCTGGACGGCCCACTCGTGGCGGGAGAACGCGCAGATCGGCATGTTGGGACGGAAGTGCGAGATCAGGCGAGCGGTGCGGCCGGTGGTCGTCGGCACGGTGATGCACTTGGCGCCAACGGTGGTAGCCATGTTCACAGCGGACATACCCACAACGTTGTTGACAACACGGGTGCCGTGGGCATCGGCCGGAACCTCGAGCGGAGCGTGAGCCGGGAGGTACTTTTCGGTCTCGAGAGCAATGCTGGCCTGCATCTTAACGGCCTCGACCGGGTACTTACCGGCAGCGGACTCGCCAGAGAGCATAACGGCGTCGGTGCCGTCGTAGATGGCGTTAGCAACGTCGGCAACCTCGGCGCGCGTCGGGCGCGGGTTCTGCTGCATGGAGTCGAGCATCTGCGTAGCGGTGATAACGGGCTTGTAGGCCGCGTTGCACTTGGCGATGATCTCCTTCTGGATGTGGGGAACGAGCTCGGGCTTGATCTCGATGCCCAGGTCGCCACGGGCAACCATGATGCCGTCGGAAGCCTCGAGGATCTCGTCGAAGTTCTCGACGCCCAGGGCGCACTCGATCTTCGGGAAGATCGTCACGTGCTCGCCACCGTTCTCGCGGCAAAGCTCGCGGATGCCGCGGACGGACTCGCCGTCACGGATGAAGGAAGCGGCGATGTAGTCGATGTTCTCGGTCAGGCCAAAGAGGATGTCCTGACGATCGCGCTCGGTGATAGCGGGCAGCGAGATGTTGACGTTGGGCATGTTGACGCCCTTGCGCTCGCCGATCAGGCCGTCGTTCTTGACGACGCAGGTCATGTCCTGGCCGTCGACGGACTCGACCTCGAGGGCAACCAGGCCGTCATCGATCAGGATGAGGGAGCCCTTCTCGACCTCGGAGGGCAGAGCCAGGTAGTCGAGGGAGATGTGCTCAGCGGTGCCGTGGAAATCCTCGGTCGTGGGCTGAGCGGTGACGACGATCTTGTCGCCGGTCTTGACGGCAACCTTCTTGCCATCGACCAGAAGGCCGGTGCGGACCTCGGGGCCCTTGGTGTCGAGCAGGATGCCGACGGGCATACCGAGCTCCTTGGAAATACGACGGACGCGCTCGATGCGACCGTGGTGCTCGTCGTAGGAGCCGTGCGAGAAGTTAAAACGGGCGACGTTCATGCCCGCCTTGATCATCTCGCGGATGGTCTCGTCGCTATCGCAGGCGGGACCCATGGTGCATACAATCTTAGTGCGCTTGTACATTCAGACCTCCATCTGACATCGTCTTGCGCTGATAGATAAACCATAAGAAATAAAACTGAGTTGATTATAACGAAATGGCGACCGAATACCCCAAAAAATCGACCGTATGCCGAATTAGAAGTTCATTTTTTGCGGAAAAACGGTATATGCAAAAACTTTACCAACCGTTCTAACCGCTGCTATCTGGGCGATATTTCAGTTTGATGATGCGCCGAAGAAAAAACGTTTTATCAATGTTGAGCATCACACGGCCTGCACCGTTGCTTATGGACCATATTTCCAAATGGATTGTTTTGGCTAGACGCGTTGCTTTGGGGTACCATAGCTCCACTATCAACTGCCGCTCAGCACGGCAGCCTTGATGAGCCCTTGCCCTTCTCCTGGGAATTATGATCGGGCATCAATCTGCTGAGTGGCCCGAATCCCAGGAGGGGACTCTATATGCAAAAGGAATACCTGTCCGCCGCGGCGGAGGTGCTCAGCGACCAGGGTGTCGATGAGAACCTCGGCCTGAGCGACGACGAGGCGTCGTCGCGCCTCGCTAAGACAGGCCCTAACAAGCTCGAGGAAGCCGAGAAGACGCCGCTGTGGAAGCGTTTCTTTGAGCAGATGGTCGATCCCATGGTCATCATGCTGATCGTTGCCGCCGTCATCAGTGCGCTCACGGGCATGGTCAAGGGCGAGCCCGACTTTGCCGATGTCGTCATTATCATGTTCGTCGTTATCGTCAACTCGGTGCTGGGCGTGGTCCAGGAAGCCAAGAGCGAGGAGGCCCTCGAGGCCCTGCAGGAGATGAGCGCGGCGCAGTCCAAGGTACTGCGCGACGGCAAGCTCGTGCATCTGCCGAGCGCCGAGCTCGTGCCCGGTGACGTGATCATGCTCGAGGCGGGCGACTCCGTTCCGGCCGACTGCCGCGTCCTCGAGAGCGCCACGATGAAGATCGAAGAGGCCGCACTCACCGGCGAGTCCGTGCCCGTAGAGAAGCACGCCAACGTGATCGAGCTTGCCGCGGGCACCGATGACGTGCCGCTCGGCGACCGCAAGAACATGTGCTACATGGGTTCCACCGTTGTGTACGGCCGTGGCCGCGCCGTCGTAGTCGGCACCGGCATGGATACCGAGATGGGCAAGATTGCCGGCGCCCTGGCCGAGGCCAAGGAAGAGCTCACGCCGCTGCAAGTGAAGCTCGCCGAGCTCAGCCGCATCCTTACCATTATGGTTATCGTCATCTGCGTCGTCATCTTTGGCGTCGACATCATCCGTCACGGCGTGGGCAACGTCCTCACCGACCCGACTGCCCTGCTCGACACCTTTATGGTTGCCGTCTCGCTCGCCGTCGCCGCCATCCCCGAGGGCCTGGTTGCCGTCGTGACCATTGTCCTTTCGCTCGGCGTGACCAAGATGGCCAAGCGCCAGGCAATTATCCGCAAGCTTTCTGCTGTCGAGACGCTCGGCTGCACGCAGACCATCTGCTCGGACAAGACCGGCACGCTTACCCAGAACAAGATGACCGTCGTCAAGCACGAGCTCGCTGCGCCCAAGGAGAAGTTCTTGGCCGGCATGGCGCTGTGCTCCGATGCCCAGTGGGACGAGGAGCTGGGCGAGGCCGTGGGCGAGCCGACCGAGTGCGCACTCGTCAACGATGCCGGCAAGGCTGGTCTTACTGGCCTTACTGCCGAGCACCCGCGCGTGGGCGAGGCTCCGTTCGACTCGGGCCGTAAGATGATGTCCGTGGTCGTCGAGACCCTGGACGGTGAGTACGAGCAGTACACCAAGGGCGCGCCCGACGTGGTGATCGGCCTGTGCACCCATATCTACGAGGGCGATAAGGTCGTCCCCCTGACCGAGGAGCGCCGCGCCGAGCTCGTGGCGGCCAACAAGGCCATGGCCGACGAGGCCCTGCGCGTGCTGGCGCTGGCGAGCCGCACCTACACCGAGGTTCCCGCCGACTGCAGCCCCGCTGCGCTCGAGCACGACCTGGTCTTCTGCGGCCTGTCCGGCATGATCGACCCGGTCCGTCCCGAGGTGGCCGACGCTATCCGCGAGGCGCACGACGCCGGTATTCGCACCGTCATGATCACGGGCGACCATATCGACACCGCCGTGGCCATTGCCAAGCAGTTGGGCATCGTCACCGATCGCAGCCATGCCATTACCGGCGCCGACCTCGATCGCATGAGCGACGAGGAGCTCGACGCGCACATCGAGGATTACGGCGTGTACGCCCGCGTCCAGCCCGAGCACAAGACACGCATCGTCGAGGCCTGGAAGTCGCGCGACCAGATCGTGGCCATGACGGGCGACGGCGTCAACGACGCCCCGTCCATCAAGCGCGCCGACATCGGCGTTGGCATGGGCATCACCGGTACCGATGTCACCAAGAACGTCGCCGACATGGTGCTTGCCGACGACAACTTCGCCACCATCATCGGTGCCTGCGAAGAGGGCCGTCGCATCTACGACAACATCCGCAAGGTCATCCAGTTCCTGCTTTCGGCCAACCTTGCCGAGGTCTTCTCGGTGTTTATCGCCACGCTCATCGGCTTTACCATCTTCCAGCCGGTGCAGCTGCTGTGGGTGAACCTGGTCACCGACTGCTTCCCCGCGCTCGCGCTGGGCATGGAGGATGCCGAGGGCGACATCATGAAGCGCAAGCCGCGCAACGCCAAGGACGGCGTCTTTGCCGGTAATATGGGCCTGGACTGTGTGGTCCAGGGCTTGATCATCACCGTGCTGGTGCTGGCGAGCTTCTTTGTGGGCGTGTACTTTGACATGGGCTACATCCACATCGCCGATATGATCGCCGGCAATGCCGACGAGGAAGGCGTGATGATGGCGTTCATCACGCTCAACATGGTCGAGATCTTCCACTGCTTCAATATGCGCAGCCGTCGTGCGTCGCTGTTTAGCATGAAGAAGCAGAACAAGTGGCTGTGGGCATCTGCCGCGCTGGCGCTGGTACTGACGGTTATCGTGACCGTTCAGCCGACGCTTGCCGAGATGTTCTTTGGCCCCGTGACGCTTGAGCTCAAGGGCGTTATCGCCGCCCTGGGCCTTGCCTTCCTGATCATTCCGTTGATGGAGATCTACAAGGCGATCATGCGCGCAGTGGAGAAGGAGTAGGTCGAAAGGTCAACCTTCCCACCGGTCCGACCGCCTGCGGGGTTTCTTCTTCGCTGGTCCTCGCGCTTCGCGCTGCGGGATCGCTCAGAAGAAACCCCTCCCGGCGGGCGGGCCTTCGGATAACCTCTCGGGACCATTGGCTAAGGGAAAGTATGTGAGCTGGTCGAGCGTTTGCTCGACCAGCTCTTTTTTGTGGGTAAAATACCTGCTCAGTTGTGATTTGTGGTGCTGGGAGGCGCTTGTGGGCAAGGCGAAGGCTAAGGCGAAGAAAAAGACGACGGGGGCGCGGGCTAAGCGCGATCGTCGTCGGAAGCTTGCGACCGAAGCTCCCGCGTCTGCCGAGGAGCTGCTGGCAAGCGTGCCGGGACTCGATGCGCTGCAGGATGTTCCGACGTTCGACGATCTGCCGGTCGATGATGCTCAGCGGGCTGCCTTCGATGATTTTTGTGCTCGGGCCGAGGAGCCCGAGCAGATGCAGCTTGGTGCCGTGGTGCGCCTGGATCGTGGGTTTCCACTGGTGGCGACTGCCGATGACACCTTTCGTGCCGAGCATGCCGTGGGGTTTGCCAAGTCGCGTGGCGAGGACGAGGTTCTGCTGCCCGCCGTGGGCGACCGCGTGGCGGTGCGTCGTGCGCCCGGGCACGACATGGGCGTGATCGAGTGCGTGCTGCCACGCCGCACGAGTTTTGAGCGCTGGCGCGGACGCGCTCGCGGCGAGCGTCAGGTGCTTTGCTCCAACGTGGATAGCGTGCTGATCGTGCAGGCGCTCGGCGCCGGCGAGGTACTGCTCGACCGCGTGGCGCGCTCGCTGGTGTTGGCACTCGACTGCGATGCCGAGCCGGTGGTGGTACTCACCAAGGCCGACCGCTGCGACGCCGATGAGCTCGAGCGCGATCTGGACCGTGTGCACCGCTTGGTGGGTCCGGACGTGCGCGTGATCGTGACGTCCTCTGCCGAGGGTCGTGGCCTGGACGAGGTGCGCGCCTGCGTGCCCGCCGGGAGCTGCGCCATGATCTTGGGTGAATCGGGTGCTGGCAAGTCGACGCTGCTTAACGCGCTGCTGGGTCACGATACGTTGGCGACCGGCGGCGTACGTGAGCGCGATGACCAGGGTCGCCACACCACGGTCGCGCGCGTGATGGTGGCGCTGCCGGGCGAAGCCGGCGTTATTGCTGACGCGCCGGGCCTGCGCAGTCTGCCGCTCGTGGGGCATGAGCGGGGCTTGGCACGCGCGTTTCCCGAGATTGTCGAGGCGTCGCGTGCGTGCCGGTTTGCCGACTGCACACATACTCACGAACCGGGCTGTGCCGTTCGCGAGGCCGAGGGTGCCGGGCGGATCGACAGCCTGCGTTTGGAGACGTTCCAAAACTTGGCGTCATCCATGCGCGTGAGTGCTCAGATGCTCGATCCCGATGTTCATCTGTAATTGAATCTATCTATGACAGCCGTCTCCCAATGGTGCGGGAGGCGGCTTTTTTATTGCCGATGCGCCCCTAAACGTGCATTTATCCGACGTGCTGACAAAAACCTTGCCACGAGCTTGACGGGTCGGTCAGCTTTTGGTCGGCAATTGGTTTGACACTCAAAACCAAGATTGCGATCGCGTTGTTTTGCCGCTTGCTCGCTCGGACAATGGTGGTACGGGCATCCGCCCGGTGCTACCTTGAGAGGAGCGGCCGTGAACAAGAGCAAGCGCATCGCCATCAGTCTGATCGCGGGCGTGCTCGCCGCGCTGCTCTGTATGGTTTACGCGTCATCGATTCGCTCGCAGGCAGAGCAGGCCCAGGCCGAGACACTGGCCAAGTACGGCGGCGATCGCGTCGAGGTGTGCGTCGCGGCGCGTGATATCGATGCGGGCGAGACCCTCGACGAGACCAATGTCATAACCCAGGAATGGCTGGTGAGCCTGCTGCCGCGCGATGCGGCGACCGAGCTGCGCCAGGTGCGCGGTGACGTGACGACCTCGCGCATCCCTAAAAATGCCGTGATTTGCGATGTCTACACCAAGGCCGAAAGCCACACGCTCGAGGTGCCCAAAGGCAAGGTCGCCGTTTCGGTGGCGGTCGATGCCGAGCATTCGGTCGGGGGCGCCACGGGCGTGGGCAGCTACGTGGACGTGTACGTGCAAAAGGACGGCGTGACCGATCGGCTGTGCGGCGCGCGCGTGATCGATACCAGCGAAGTGGCCGGCGCCACGCGCGAAGGCAAGATCGAATGGGTGACTCTGGCGGCCGACCCCGAAGACGTCAAGGAATTGCTGGGGGCCTCGGGTAAGGGGACGGTCAGTTTGACGATCCCCGCCACGGTGCGCGGCAAAAAGAGCGGAGGCGACGAGTGATGAAGGCGATCTGGCTTGCATGCTGCGCGTGCGGTGATTACGGATTGCTGCAGCGGGAAGTCGAGGGCCGCGATGCGGGCGCGCAGGTGCTTCGCGTGGGCGACCTGGATGGGCTGGTGTCCATGGCGCGGGCGTTTCCGTCGCGCCGCGGGGCGGCGATTATCGCGGCAGCCCTGTTCGATGCCGAAGACGTGCGAAAGACCGTTGCGCGTCTGACGGCCGAGGGCCGCGTGAGTCGCGTGGTCGTACTGATAGAGACGCTCGATCCTTCGGATATCGAGAGGCTGTTTCGCGCGGGGGCGACCGAGGTTATCGCTGCGCGCAGCATATGCGGCAACGGGCGCGCGGGCGAGGGAACGGTTGATTACGACCGGTGTATGACAATTGAGCCCGATGCTTTTGTTGATAGGGAACCCGGGGCGCCTCGCGCTACAAGAGGCCCGCGTGTTGATGATTATGGAAAAGCGGAAGCCGAGCATGATCGGTGCCCCCGGGATCCCCTTGCATACGATGATGCCGGAGAGCCGGTGCCGTATGGCGAGGAGCTTCTGGCTGTAGATATGGGATACGTGCATGGCGTGAGCCTGGTCGATGAGCTCGACGAGGTTGAGGGGCTTGCCGGGAACGACAATGTTCGTGTCGATGCGACCGTGAAGTCTCCAGACTCGGCCCCGCGGGTCGAGCAACCTGCCATGCCGGCTTGGGCGCAGCGTATGAGCGCTGCCGGGGAGACGGGAACGTTGCCGCCCGTGTCGGCGCCGCCTGCCCCCGCGTCGCCGGCGGATGCCGCCGCCCCGTCGCATCGAGCCCCGGTTGTCTGCGCCGTCTCGGGTTCGGGCGGTTGCGGCAAGTCGACGATCGTCGCCACCATGGCGCACGCGGCGTCGCTGCTGGGCCTGCGTGCCGCCGTGCTCGACTTGGACCTGATGTTTGGAAACCTTTACGACCTGTTGGGTGCCGATGCCCCGCATGACATGGCGACGCTTATCGAGCCATCGGCTGCGGGTGCACTTGCCGAATCGGACATCGTGGCCGCCTCGATGCGTGTTGCCCCGGGCGTTACGCTTTGGGGCCCGGTCGCCGCGCCCGAGCAGGCCGAGCTCATGGCGCGCCCGGTGGAGCTGCTGCTCGACGTCTTGCGCCGCGAATCCGACGTGGTGCTTGTCGACACCTCGGTCTTTTGGGGCGACGCCGTGGCGGCCGCAGTGGCGGCAAGCGACCGCTGCCTGGTCGTGGGCGATCCATCGGTGTCGTCTGCGACGTCCGCGGCACGCGTCATCGAGCTGGCGAGCCGTGTGGGCGTGCCGCGTACGCGCATGAGCGCCGTGTTCAACCGGTTTGGCGCGCGCGGCGCCGACGAGGATGTCGCCATGCGCTTTGAGATTACCTGTGCGTTAAGCTCCAAGATCCGCATCGCCGACGGCGGGCAGGACTTGGCGGCGCTCATGGCATTCGGCCGTGCTGACGAAGCGGTGGGCCAGACCAGCGCTTTTGCCACCAGCGTGCGCGAAGCCACGCGCGAGATGCTCGTGGAGCTGGGCTGCGCCATCGGTCCCTGGAGTGACATGGTCACCGACCGGGCGACGCGCACCGAGCGCCCGCGCATCCGTCTTCCCTGGTCGCGCGAGGGTGATTCGCGATGAGCTTGCAAACAAGGATTAAGGCGGCCGGCGCGGCCGCGGCGACAGTGCCTGTTGACGCAGGGCGCCACCGTGCCGTCAAGCGCCGCACCAAGCGCGCCGTGATGGATCGCATGGGCTATGACGAGGTGGCGCGTATTAGCGCATACATCGATCCGGCGCGCGCCCGCTCGGAATTGCGTCCTGCGGTGGAGGCGGCGCTCAACGTGGAGGAGCCGGGCGACCTGGCGACGCCCGAGCGCGAGACTATCATTGACGAGATTTTGGATGACGTGGTGGGCCTGGGCCCGCTGCAGCCGCTCATCGAGGACGACACCGTCACCGAGATCATGGTCAACGGCTGCCGATCGGCTTTCTTTGAGCGCGGCGGCGTCTTATACCCCATCGAGCATGCGTTTGAGGATGACGAGCAGATCCGCGTGCTCATCGACCGCATCATCTCGCCACTGGGCAGGCGTATCGACGAGCGCAGCCCCATCGTCAATGCGCGCCTCAAGACGGGCTATCGCGTCAACGCGGTGATTCCGCCTGTGGCGATCGATGGGCCGATCCTCACCATCCGCAAGTTTTCAGACCGCATCTGTTCGTTGGACGAGCTTGTGGGCCTGGGGTCGCTACCGCTTTGGTATGCACAGCTGCTGTCGTGCGCGGTATCGCTGCGTCAGGATTTGGCGGTTGCAGGTGGCACGGGGTCGGGCAAGACCACACTGCTCAACGCGCTATCGTGCGAAATATCCACCGGCGAGCGCATCGTGACGATCGAGGACTCCGCCGAGCTCAAGTTTGCGCATCACCCGCATGTGGTTCGCCTGGAGGCGCGTGAGGCTTCAATTGAGGGCGAGGGCGCGGTGACAATTCGCGACCTGGTGACCAACGCCCTGCGCATGCGTCCCGACCGCATCGTGGTGGGTGAGGTGCGCGGTGCGGAATGTTGCGACATGCTGCAGGCCATGAACACCGGGCACGATGGGTCGCTCACCACGCTTCATGCGGGCACCGAGCAGGAGACCGTGGTGCGTTTGACGCTGCTTGCGCGCTATGGCATCGATCTGCCGAGCGAGCTTATCGAGGAGCAGATTGCCATGGCGCTCGACGGCATCGTGATGTCCGAGCGCCATGCGGATGGCAGGCGTTTCGTGTCCTCCTATTCGGGGGTGCGACGCGGCGCATCAGGCGGCGTGGAGCTTGAGCGCTACGTGACGTTCGATGCTGCCACGCGCGCTTGGACGCTCGATCGCGAGCCTCCGTTTATCGCAGAGGGCCTGCGCTCGGGAACGCTCACGCAAGAGGAGGTGGACGAGTGGAGATCGTTGTGTCCCTCGTCGTAGGGGGTTTGACGGGGCTTTCTGCCGCGGTGGCGTGCGGGGCGGAGCCTCGTGCGCCGCGCGTGCCGCCGGCGGAGCTGGCCCGTCATACGCTTGAGTCGGTGGCCGAGAAACTGCCGCGCGAGCTGGTAGAAAACGACCTGCTAAAAAAGACTGCCCGCTCCTGGGCGCTGCTGATTCCAGCACATCGCCTTGGCCTTGTCATCGAAGATGATGAGGCGCGCCTGGCATGCTTGCTGCTGTCGAGTGGCGTCTGCGGCATTGTCCTGACTGTCGTATCGCTGTCGCCTATCGGCTTTGTTCTGGGGCTGCTCGCGCCGTTTGGCGTAGGCGCCGCTCGCGACACTTTCGACCGTCGCCGCGAGCAACACGATGTGGAAGAAGCCATGCCCGAGGCCTTTACGGCGCTCTCCATGTCGCTCGCCTCGGGTCATTCACTGGCCCAGGGCATGAGGTTTGTGGGAACTCACGCGCAAGAGCCGGTGCATACCGAGTTTTTGCGCGTGGCGGCGGCGATCGACTGCGGCGTCTCGGCGACTGATGCGTTGGATGACCTACTCGACCGTATCGATGCCCCCGGCCTTTCGCTTGTCACTTTGGCGCTCAAGGTGTCGCAGCGAACCGGTGCCCCGCTCGCCGACCTGTTATCCGAGGCATCGAGCATGGTGGGGGAGCGCATTGAGCTCAAACGCCGCTTGGACGTCAAGACATCGCAGGCGCGCATGTCGGCACACATGGTCTCGGCGATGCCGGCGGGTATGTGCGCGGTGCTGGCGCTGCTTTCGGCCGACTTTCGCCGCGGCCTTGCAACGCCAGCGGGTGCCGGTGCCGTGGTGCTGGGACTTGCTCTCAACGCCGTCGCCCTGGTGGTCATCCGGCGCATTATGCGGGTGGAGCTATGAGCGCCCTGGTCGGGGCCGCGGCGTGCCTGTGCGCGTTCAGCGTGTTTGTCGCGACGGGGCTCAATCGTGCGGACGCATACAAGATCGCCCAGGTCTGCAAACGCGAGGCGCTGCTGGTTGTTGCGGCCGCCCAATCGGTAACCGATGCCCTGACAGCACGGTTGAAAGGCATGCTCGGCACGGGTGGTACGGCGCAGGTGTCGCTTGGCGAGGTGTCCGAGATGATCGACGTGGTGCGTCTGGGGCTTTCGGCTGGCCTTTCGTTCGATGCGGCGCTTGAGGTTTTTTGCGCCAATCGCCGATCGACGTTGGCGCTCCGCCTTGAGCGAGCCTGCATGGCGTGGCAGGTGGGCGTGGGGACGCGCGAGGACGAGCTTCTGGCGGCCGCGCGCGATCTAGATGTGCGGGCGCTCGAGACCTTTGCCATTACGGCGGGGCAGGCGCTTGCCCTCGGTGCCCCGCTTGCCGAGACGCTGGCGGCTCAAAGTCGCGAGATTCGCGCGGCGCATCGCGCCGCGGTCGAGCGCGAGATCGAGCGCGCGCCGGTCAAGCTGCTGATTCCCACCGGCACGCTCATCTTGCCGGCGTTGCTTCTGTCCATATTGGGCCCGCTGCTGGGAGCAGGCGGGATGATGTAGGGAGGAATACATGAATACGATGACTGACGTTGCTGGCAAGGTCTGGAGCTGGGCGTTTTGCCAGTCAATTCACGCTCGCCAGCGTGCCGAGGAACTGCTGCGGGAGGAGAGCGCGCAGGGCACCACCGAGTACGCCATTCTGGTCGGTGTGCTCGTGGTGATCGCCATCATTGCCATCGTCGCATTTAAGGGCAAGGTCCAAGATCTATGGAGCGCTATCAGCGAGGGCATCAACAGCCTGTAGAGGGCGCCCGTCCCGTCGGCGCGTTGCTGGTGCTCGCCTGTGCGGTCGTGGCAGTGGCAGTGGCGGTTTGGGGGCTTAACGCAGCACGGCAACAACATTTAGGGGTTGCCGCGGATGCGGGCTCGGGTTCGGCGGCGGCGTCTCAAAAAGACGATGCGCGAGACGCGGACGATGCGAATGCCGCCGTCACGGCGCAAACGTTCTTGCAAGCACTCGACGAGCGAGCGGGCACTGCAACGGGTTCATCTGCAAACAATGCCGTCGCTGTTCGTCTCGCATGGTCCGAGTGCCGACCGATGACCGAAACGGCGGCGGATATGCTGCGTGCCTATCGCGAAGTACCCACGGCACAACTTGCTCTGAGCGGCTATCTCGACATCAAGGGAAACGTGTGGGGTGCCATCGTGCGCGACGGACGCGGCTGGGTTGATATGGTGACGGTTGCCGCGGATGCTGGTGATACTTCGTGTCGCCTGCGCGTGGTCCGCCTGACCCCGCAGACAACGAACTCAAAGGAGGGGTCGTGAAATGCATGACGTCCTGCGTGAGGAATCTGCCCAGGCAACGGTCGAATACGCCATCGTCACGGTGGCGCTGCTTTCCATCGTGCTGGCGATCGCGGGGCTTTGGCGTGCCGGTGCCGATGGGCGCTTGGCGGCGCTGGTCGAGCGGGCGGCGTCTCACGGCGTCACTTCGACATCGGTTGTCGACGCTGCTGCGGGTTCTAAGGACATCGTGCTGTATTGATGTCGCGCGCGAGGACCGGGCGCAGTCTACGGTCGAGGCGGCATTCCTACTGCCGACGTTTCTGACACTCGTCCTGTTGGCGCTGCAGCCGGTGTGCCTGCTCTATACGCGCGCGGTCATGGAGTCTGCCGCCGCCGAGACCGCGCGGCTCATGACCACGACGACGGTGGGGGATGACGAGGATATTAAGGAGTTTGCGTGCCGCCGACTTGCCGCGGTGCCAGACGTTTCGATTTTCCATGCCGGCGGGCCCCTGTCGTGGGAAATCGAGCTTGGTCGGGCCGATGCGGGCGGCGTCTCGTCCGTTTCCGTTACCGGCGAGGTTAAACCGCTGCCCGTGATCGGCGCGTTTGCGCAGGCTATGGGTAGCGCAGGTCAAAACGGCTATGTCGAGCTTAGGGTCGACGTCTCGTATCGATCGCGTCCCGAGTGGCTGGAGGGAGACTATGATTCATGGATTGCTGCATGGGATTAAGCGCTGCCTGTTGAAGGTGACGAGGGGGTTTGCGTGCCGTTGCCGACCGCATGCTCGCTGCAAGCGAGGCGGCTTTATGGGTCGAGCCGGTATCGACCTGTTTATCGAAGACGGTGCCTACACCACGCTCTCCTCCGCGGTGGTCATCTTGGTGGTGCTCACGCTACTGTTTTCGTCGACGGCGGCGATATGGAGCATGTCGCGCGCGGGAGACACCCAGGTGGCTGCCGATAGCGGCGCGCTGGCAGGCGCCAATGTGGTGTCGTCCTACCACACGGCTGCGACGGTGGTGGATGCGAGCATTTTGAGTTTGGGCCTGGCGGGGTTTGCGACGATCGGCACCGGCTTGGTCGCCATCCTTATTCCAGGTGCCGAGCTTGCCGCGGGCGATATGGTCGACACCGGGATTGAGATCATTAAAACGCGCAACAAGTTTGCCAAAAGCGCCTCCAAGGGCTTGCAGAAAATCGAGACGGCTCTACCGTATCTGGTTGCCGCGCGAGCTACGCAGGCCGTGTCGGCGCAGGATACCGAGGGTGCGACCTATACCGGTACGGCGCTTGCCATGCCCAGGACGTCCGAGTCGGATTTCGTTGCGCTCGAGGGTTCCGAGATCTCGACCGATGTCGTCGAGAGCGCCTCAAAAGACCTTGACTATGCTGCCAAGGAACTGCAGAAAGCGTCCGAGAAAACGTCAAAGGCCAAGGAACGCGCCTGGCTTGCCGACTGCGGTGGATCGGACGAGAACGCGATTGGCAGCTGTTCATGTATGTGGGAACGCGCGGGGAGCTTGGCAAAGCTCTCAGGTGAGCAGAACCCGCATTATGCCTCGAGCGTTACGTGGGAGCCACAGGTGGCGCTCGACCGCGCAAAAGCTTACTACCGTCAGCGTCTGGCAGACGAAAAACCTCAGGGCTCAAGCGTCGAGACGAAGGCGGAGTCGGCGGCGCGCAAGGCGTTTTACACCTATGCGAGTACAGAGGTCAATCGTGCATATGTAACCGAGGACGGAGATGAAGTCACTTCCTATATCCCGCTGTTGCCGCGCAACACTGACGAGGTGCGAGCGACGGAACTCTATACCGATGCGGTGTGGCCAACTAGTACCAACGATGACAAAACGTATCTGCATTATGGAACGAGCTGCCCCAACTATAAGAAAGGGACGCCAGGCGGGCTAGCCTCGGTTGCTGATTATGACGGGCAGGACAGATGCGACAGATGCCATTTTGGTGTTTCGTCGCTCGGTGCCGTTGCGGCTCCTTCGACTTCTATCGAAAACGGCTTTGAGTACCACTTTGATCGATTCAAAGACGCTCTGGAAGACTACGTCGAATGCCGCAACAAAGAGCTTGAGCTCATGCGCCAGACCGAGGACGAGGCTGACCGTGCAGGCAATGCGTTTGACCAGGCCATTAAAGCGCTTTCGGGCGAGCGCCCGCGTATCGCCCCGCCCGGTCGCAACGGCGTGGTTGCCCTTGCGGTTTCGGGTGCCATCTCGAGCCCCGATGAGCTCAACTCTTCGTTTAACACGACAGTCAGGCTTGGCGATCGCGGCGCGATCTCTGCTGCGGTGCTGGCGCCCGATGACGCGACGGCGCAGAACAACGTTCTCTCGCGGTTTTTCTCGACGCTGGAGGAGCGTTCGGGCGGCGTTGCCGGCGTACTCGATGGCGTCATGGATGTTTGGGGACGGCTGCTTGTGGGATACGGAGACATCCAAGGCTCGGCCGACGAGCTCATGGACGAGATGATCGATGGCCTGGGAGGGGGCAGCGGTGTGTTGGGCTCCATTGCGTCGTGGCTTGGCGATACCGTTTCGGCGTCCGTGGCGGCGCTGGGCTTGGAGCCGTGCGACTTGCGCCTGCGAAAGCCGGTGCTGACCGACACCGCCAATGTCATCAAGAGCCCTGGGTCTGACATCACAGCTCTTTCTGATGCGCAGGACAAGCTACGAAGTATTCCGCTGGGCGTGACCGACCCCAAGGCGCTTTGCGAGGCGCTGGAATATCAAGTCGAGCGCACCATCAGCGGTGCGGTGTTCACGCTAGCGGAGATTCCGCTGCCCGGCGGCGGTTCCATCCCACTTACCGTCGATGTCGCCACACTGACGGGTGCCCTGGGCGGTGGGTCGTAATGGGCATCCGCAAGCGCCTGCGCGAGGAGCGCGCCCAGGCGACGGTCGAGATGGCCGTGGTCACGCCCGTCCTGCTGGTTCTGGCGCTTATTGTGTACAACGTCATGCTCTTTGCCGGTGCGGTCGCACGCTTCGACCGCGTGGTGCCCGATATCGTGCTGGCGCACGCCGTGGCTCCGAGCGGGGAGGGAGACGACAGCTCCATCGATGCCTCCGCGACCGTTCAGGCTCAGATCCAACATGCCATGGAAGGCTATGACTTGCAGATCGAGGTCTCGAGCGAACAGGGTGCGACGACATCGGATGGCGGTCTGCTTTCGCTTTCCGGTACGTTTAGGACCTATACCTGCACCATGCGCTACGAGCCGTGGCCGAGCTCGCTCAGCATCGCCGGCGTTTCGCTGGGGGCACCGGCACAGTTGTCGCACGAGCGCGCAGTGACAGTTGACCCGTGGCGTCCGGGGGTGGTCACGTGACCGCGGTCTCATCCTACATTGCCTACGCGCGGGCGCTCGACAGGCTGGGTTGGACACCTGCCGAGTTTGTGGTGGCGGAGTCGTTTGCCGTGCGCCTGCGCGGCATGCTGGGGCGGTCGCCGATTGCTGCCAACGGATTGCCGCTCGTCATGGCGTTCCCACGCTGCTCTTCGGTCCACACCTGCTTTATGGCCTACCCCATCGACATTGCCTTTATCGACCGTAGCGGCAACATTCTCGCGCGCTACGAAAACGTCCGCCCCTGGCGCATGTGTTCCCATCCGGGCGCCTGGGCAGCACTGGAGCGTCCTTCAATTCTTGTGTCGCCCACCGTCTTGCAACGAGTGCCGGCTTGAAGGCCCTGAGCGAAAAACTTCTTGCGGCGGGTTGATGTCTCTAACGTGCTGTTCTATAGGGTCGGCCTTGTGGCTGACGCCGTGCTCAAAAACTTTTTTCAAATTCTCGGTTGACCGGAGCGCGTCCTTGGTTATACTAATCAAGCCTTGAAACAAGGCACACCTCAAATGGCTGGGTAGCTCAGTTGGTAGAGCAGAGGACTGAAAATCCTCGTGTCAGGGGTTCGATTCCCTTCCCCGCCACCTTGAATTGACGAGGACCTCTGCAAAGGGGTCCTTTTCTTTTATGTGGTCCATGCACGGAATCGAACCCCGTGAGGGCGCGGAGCTGAGGAAACGCGATAGCGTTTGCCAGCGTAGCTCGCAAGGCGCGCGAGCGCCGCAGCGGTCTGTCCGCGCAGCGCGCGGACGCGATTCCCTTCCCCGCCACCTTGAATTGACTAGGACCTCTGCAAAGGGGTCCTTTTCTTTTATGTAGACCCGCGGAAATGCATCCCGTTATTGAACGAGAAAACGGCATGCGCTTTCCGGTGCTTACTTCCGACGTGCGTGCACATCTCGGCGCACCAGCTCGTGCCCGCCCGCCCAGACATTCCTCCCGCTTTTGCGCCACTTTACAGACCGTTCGGTCGTCTGTCCGCACGCGCGGGTATACTCAAAACAATACTTTTCCTATGCAATACGATGCAGGCTTGGCCTGCACGATTCGAAGGGGGCAGTGATGGAGAGGATACTCGGCGTTAATCTCTCTGGCTGGTTTATTCCCGAGCCTTGGGTGACCCCGTCGCTATACGCGGCGACCGGTGCATCCAATGCGGCCGAGCTGCAGGAGGCCATGGGCACCGCCGCCTATAACGAGCGCATGCGCCGTCATTACGAGACGTTTGTGAGTGAGGACGATTTTCGCCGTATGGCGCAGATCGGCCTCAATGCCGTGCGTCTGCCGGTGCCCTGGTATGCTTTTGGCTCGCAGGAGTCCGATGCGTCCTACATCTCGGTTGTCGACTACATCGACCGTGCGATTGAGTGGGCTGCCAAGTACGACATCCGCGTGCTGCTCGACCTGGCAACGGTGCCCGGTGGCCAGGGCGATTCCAACGATTCGCCCACTACGCCAGAGGCTGTTGCCGAGTGGCATTCGTCCACCAATGGCCGTCATGTCGCACTCGACGTGCTCGAGCGCCTGGCCGATCGCTACGGCGAGGCCGAGAGCCTGCTGGGCATTGAGCTGCTGGACACGCCGCAGATGAGCGTCCGCAAGAGCCTCTTTACCATGACGGATGGCATTCCGGCCCACTACCTGCGCAATTTCTATCGCGATGCCTACGAGCTCGTCCGTTCGTATATGCCCGAGGATAAGATCGTCGTCTTCTCGTCGTCGGGGCATCCCAGCGAGTGGAAGCATTTTATGCGCGGCGCCAAGTACAAGAACGTCTACATGGACCTTCACCTGTACCATTACCGCGACGAGTATGCGCTCGACATCACGAGCCCCCGCGGGCTGACGACGGCGATTTCGCGTAACAAGCGCGAGCTTAAAGAAGCGATTTCGACAGGGTTCCCCGTGCTGGTGGGCGAATGGTCGGGCGCGGCGATCTTTGCCAACTCGTCGGTTACGCCCGAGGGCCGCAATGCCTACGAGCGCGTGTTTATTGCCAACCAGCTGGCTTCGTTTGCGCCGGCTGCCGGTTGGTTCTTCCAAACGTGGAAGACCGAGAAGCGCATTGCAGCATGGGACGCCCGCGCGGCGCTCGGTACGCTCGAGCGCGGCATGATTGAATAGGTTGATATGACGCAAAACAGCGCCCATACGGGCAAACTCTATGTGGTCGGCACGCCCATCGGCAACCTGGGCGACCTGTCCCCGCGCGTTGGCGAGGCGTTTGCCGCCGCCGATGCCATCTGCTGCGAAGACACGCGTGTGACGTCAAAGCTGCTGATGCATCTGGGCATTTCCAAGCCGCTTGTCCGTTGCGACGAGAATGTGATCGCCAGCCGCGTCGCCGGCCTGGTCGACCGTCTGCTGGCGGGGGAGACCCTCGCTTTTGCCTCGGACGCCGGCATGCCGAGCGTGTCCGATCCCGGCCAGGCGCTGGTCGAGGCAGCGCGTGAGGCCGATGTGCCTGTAGAAGTTGTCCCCGGGCCCTCCGCTTGCGTCACGGCGCTCGTTTCGTCCGGCATTCCCTGCGAGCATTTTTTCTTTGAGGGCTTTTTGGGCCGAAAGCACGGCGACCGCGTGCGCCGTTTGCAGCGCCTTGCCGTGGTTCCCGGCGCGCTCATCTTCTACGAGTCTCCACATCGCATCGTGGCGACGCTCGAGGCCGTGACAGAGGTCTTTCCTCAGCGTGAGGTTGCCGTCTGCCGCGAACTCACCAAGCTGCACGAGGAGGTCTTGCGCGGGCCCGCTGCCCAGCTCGCCGAGGAGCTGCGTGCTCGCGGCGAGGTAAAGGGCGAGATTGCGCTGGTCATTGCGCCGCCGAGCGAGGATGAGGAGGCCGGCATCGTGCCGGTTGGCGCCGCGGCAGCGGATCCCGACGAGGCCCTGCGCGAGGATATCCGCACCGCACTCGAGGAGGGGGAGCCCGCCTCTGCGGTGGCCAAGCGCCTGTCTCAGAAGTATTCGCGCCGCAAGCGCGATGTCTATGCCATGGTGCTCGATATGCAATAGATGGAGGATATCCAGCCCTTGCGCTAGAATCATCCCCTGTATGCAACGTTTTTCTGGAGGACAAACCCCATGGATCAAAGCAAGCCTTCGTTCTTTATCACGACGCCCATCTACTACGTCAACGCCGATCCGCACCTGGGCACGGCTTATTCCACCATCATCGCCGATGTTCAGGCTCGCTATCGCCGCTCCGCCGGCTATAACGTCAAGTTCCTGACCGGCATGGACGAGCACGGCGAGAAGGTCGCCGAGGCCGCAGCCAAGCATGGCATGACGCCGCAGGAGTGGACCGACAGCCAGGCCCCGCACTTCAAGGAGCTTTGGAGCAAGCTCGAGATTTCCAACGACGACTTCATCCGTACCACCGAGCCGCGCCAGCATCATGCCGTGCAGTACCTGTGGGAGCGCATGAAGGAGTCCGGTTACCTGTATAAGGGCAGCTACGACGGCTGGTATTGCGTGCCTGACGAGACCTACTTCACCGATACGCAGGTCCAGAAGGGCGACGAGGAGTACGGCAGCGTCGGCCAGCACCTGTGCCCCGACTGCCACCGTCCGCTTGAGCGCGTGCAGGAGGAGTCCTACTTCTTTAAGCTTTCCGCTTTCCAGGACAAGCTGCTCAAGCTCTATGACGAACACCCCGACTTTGTCGAGCCTGCGTTCCGCATGAACGAGGTGCGCAGCTTTGTCGAGGGCGGCCTTAACGACCTTTCCGTGAGCCGCACGAGCTTTGACTGGGGCATTCAGGTCCCGTTTGACGAGGGCCACGTGACTTACGTGTGGTTCGATGCGCTGCTCAACTATATGACGGCCGTCGGCTACGGCGTCGACACCGACGAGGCGCGTGCCGAGCTGGCCTATCGTTGGCCCGCGCAGTTCCACATCGTGGGTAAGGACATCATCCGCTTCCACTGCGTCATTTGGCCCGCCATGCTCATGGCCATCGGTGAGGCCCTGCCCGAGCACGTCTTTGCCCACGGCTTCCTGACCGTGCGCAATGCCGAGACCGGCAAGGCCGAGAAGATGTCCAAGAGCCGCGGCAACGCCATCGCTCCGCAGGACGTTATCGACATGCTGGGCGTCGAGGGCTATCGCTATTACTTCATGACCGACGTCGTCCCCGGCACCGACGGTGCCATCAGTTTCGATCGCATGGAGCAGGTCTATAACGCCGACCTGGCCAACAGCTGGGGCAACCTTATCTCGCGTTCGCTCAACATGAGCGGCAAGTACTTTGACGGTTGCGCGCCCGCCAAGCCCGCGTCGTTCGATGCGTTCGAAAACCCGCTGGCAAAGATCGCCGATGGCCTGGTCGAGCGCTACATGGCCAAGATGGACGTGCTCGATTACGGTGGAGCTAAGGACGAGGTCATGGAGCTCATCCATGCCGCCAACCACTACATCGAGGACTCCGAGCCCTGGGCGCTTGCCAAGGACGAGGCCAAGGCTGACGAGCTGGCATTTGTGATCTACAACCTGCTCGAGGCTATCCGCATTGCCGCTCACCTGCTGATGCCGCTCATGCCTCAGACCTCTGCCGAGGCCCTGCGCCGCCTGTCCTGCGAGGACGAGGCCGCGAGCGACGACCTCAAGGGCATTTGCGCTTGGGGCTTGCTTGCCGGTGGTCAGCCCGTCGAGAAGGGCGAGCCGCTGTTCCCGCGTCTGGGCTAAGACGCCGCGCGCCATATCGGCAATTCGCTGTTTAGATGTAAGGGCATGGCCGCAACGGTCCATGCCCTTTTGTTTCAAGACGCCGCCACCATGCTGAGGAGGCAACTATGACAACTTCGCCTTTGGCAAACCCCACGGCAACAAGGGAGCTGCTGGAGGAGTTTGGCCTTGCGACCAAGCATCGCCTGGGCCAGAACTTCCTGATCGACAACCATGTAATTGAGCGCATTTGCGAGCTTTCCGAGCTTGCGGGCGATGAGCGCGTGCTCGAGGTTGGCCCGGGCGTTGGTACGCTCACGCTTGCGTTGCTGCAGGAGGCGGCGTGCGTCACGTCGATCGAGGCCGACCCCGAGCTCGAGCCGGTGCTCGATGCCCATGCCGCTGACTACGCCAACTTCCGCTTTATCATGGGCGACGCGCTCAGGGTGACGCCGGAGCAGATTGAGCAGGTTGCGGGCGGTGAGCCGACGGTATTTGTCGCGAACCTGCCCTATAACGTGGCGGCGACGATCATCCTGCAGTTCTTCCAGACGATGCCCGCGCTCAAGCGCGCCGTCGTCATGGTTCAAAAGGAGGTTGCCGATCGCATTGCCGCAGTGCCGGGTAACAAGACCTATGGCGGCTATACGGCAAAGCTCGGCCTGTATGCGCAGGTGACGGGTCGCTTTGAGGTGCCGCCGCGTTGCTTTATGCCGGCACCGCACGTGGACTCGGCCGTCGTGCGTATCGACCGTGTTGACGGCGTGGTGCCCGAAGGACTCGATCGCGAGTTTGTGGCCCGCGTGATTGACGCCGCATTTGCTCAGCGTCGCAAGACCATCCGCAATTCCATGAGCGCCAACGGCTTTGCCAAGGACGTGCTCGATGCCGCCTTTGAGGCTTGCGGTATCTCACCCACCACGCGCGCCGAGACGCTCGATGTTGCTGACTTTGTCCGTCTGGCCCGGGAGCTCATCCATGATGCCTAATGCCGAACGCGTGACGTTTACCAAGAAAAAGAAGACGGTTGCTTGTCCCGTGCCCTTGGCACCGCTTGCCGACACACATGCGCATCTGCTTTCGTTCTGGGGCAAGGATGTGCCCGAGTCGCTCCTGCGCGCCAAGGCTGCGGGCGTCGACCTGCTGGTGACGATGCTCGACCCCATCGCCGACAAGCGCAGCGTGACGGACTATAGTGACTGGCTCGTGCGCGAAATTCTGCCGATGCGGGATATTCCGCAGATCAAGTATCTCGCTGGCGTTCACCCCTATGGCGCGCCGGATTATACCGACGACATTCACGCGCAGGTTGTTGCTGCGCTCGATGACCCTTTGTGCGCTGGTATCGGCGAGATCGGTCTGGACTACCACATGGATTACGACGACGATATTGCGCCGGCGCCCCACAGCGTGCAGATCGACTGTATGGCGCGCCAACTCGAAGTTGCCGTGCGCCGCAATGTGCCGGTGGAGCTGCACCTGCGGCACGAGGACTCGGATGGGGAGCGCACCTCGCACGTGGATGCGTACAACGTGCTGCGCGAGGTGGGCGTGCCTCAGGCCGGTTGCGTGCTGCACTGCTTTGGCGAAGATCGCGCCACAATGGAGCGCTTTGTGGGTTTGGGCTGCTATATCGCCTATGGCGGCGCGGCCACCTTTAAGCGCAACGACGACGTGCGCGAGGCATTTGCGGCAACCCCGCTCGATCGCATTTTGTTCGAGACGGATTGCCCGTATATGGCGCCGGAGCCGATTCGCGGTCTTGAGTGCGAGCCGGCAATGATTTCCATCACGGCAAACACGCTAGTCAATGACCGTGTCGATCGTACCGGTGAGGATCCTGAAGCGATTGCGCAGGCCGCCTGGGAAAATGCTCGCAAACTTTTTCAAAAATAGTTCTTGCGTTCGCGGTGGCGCTCCGTTATTCTAATTCCTGCACGCGGGCGTGGCGGAATTGGCAGACGCGTACGGTTCAGGTCCGTATGGGGGCAACCCCATGAAGGTTCAAGTCCTTTCGCCCGCACCATTGATTGAAAGAGCTCCCAGCAATGGGGGCTTTTTTGTTATGGGCCCATCGCAGGGACTTGAACCTGTGAAGGAGCGAGCGTAAAGAAAACGCGGAGCGTTTTTAGCGAGCTGGCGAGTCCGCCGGCAGGCGAATTGACAGATGTGACATAGGGTCCTCGTATAGCGAAGCTTCCTGTGGGGCAAAAAATGCCAAATATGAGTACTGTCACTAAATGAATCACATTTTCAAAGGTGATCATTGCACTATTTACGCAACAAATGTTTGCTAACTTAACACTGCCTTGAGCTGAACTGAGTCAATTTGAAAGGAATCTTGGTCCAACAGTGCGTTTTGGTCTTTAAAACGCTGTTACTAAACTGGTAACAGTACTCATATTTGGACTTTTTTGTCCACGGCTCCTCTCGTCGGGATCGTGTGAGGGTCTGAGATGGGTATCCTAGTGCCAACGTGTGCCTATCAGAGGAGAGACCATGCTGTTGTCCGGTATCATCGCTGCTCTTACGAGCTTTCTACTTCCCATCATCATTTTGTTGCTGCTGCTCCCCAACGCCTGCTATGTCGTTGAACAGCAGCATGCCGTGATCATCGAGCGTCTGGGCAAGTTTAACCGCATCGTCAACGCGGGCTTCCACATGAAGGTGCCCGTGATCGACCGCAAGGCCGCCACGGTGAATCTGCGCACCATGAAAAACGGTTTTGGCATCGACGTTAAGACCCAGGACAACGTGACCATCGGCCTTGAGGTCTCTGCTCAGTACCACGTGAGCTATGACATGGGCGCCGGCCCGGCAGATTCGGGCATCTACAAGAGCTACTACATGCTGCAGGAGCCCGTCGACCAGATGCGTGATTTCATCACCGACGCCCTGCGCTCTTCCATCCCTGTCTATACGCTCGATGAGGTCTTTGCCAAGAAGGATGACATCGCCAAGGACGTTAATGCCACCGTGTCCGAGCAGATGGCTGCCTACGGCTTTACCCTCGTGTCGACACTCATCACCAAGATCGCGCTGCCGACCGAGGTCGAGAACTCCATGAACGACATCAACGCCGCCCAGCGCAAGCGCGCTGCTGCGCAGGAGCTCGCCGAGGCCGACCGCATCAAGCGCGTTACCGAGGCGACCGCCGAGGCCGAGGCGATGGAAAAGGCGGGCGAGGGCATCGCCAACCAGCGCAAGGCCATCGCGCTGGGCATCAAGGATTCGCTCGAGATCATCCAGGAGACGGGTGTCGGCAACGACGAGGCCAACCAGCTGTTCATGTTTACGCAGTGGTCCGAGATGATGACGGAGTTCGCTCGTACGGGTAAAACCTCGACGGTCGTGCTGCCGAGCGATTTCTCGCAGTCGGCCTCGATGTTCGAGCAGATGCTGGCCGCCGGCAAAGTTCAAAACGATTTGAAGGAGTAGACGCGCGTGAAATACACCGTCGTTTGCGTCGGTAAGCTCAAGGAGCGCTTTTGGAAGGACGCGTGCGCTGAGTACACCAAGCGCCTAGGTGCCTATGCCAAGGTGGATATCCGCGAGGTGGCCGATATCGACCCGGCTAAGGCGGGCGGCGTGGATGCCGCACGCGACAAGGAGGGGGCGGCGATTCTCGCAGCCCTGCCGCCTCGAGCGCATGTGATCCTGCTTGCCATTGAGGGCAAAGAGCGCTCGAGCGAGGAGCTTTCAGCGCGGCTCGACGATCTTATGCTGCGTGGTAACAGCGACATCGCCTTTGTGATTGGTGGATCGGACGGCGTGAGCGATGACGTGCGCACACGAGCCGACGAGATGCTCAGCTTTGGACGTATTACCTTGCCGCACAACTTGGCGCGCGTGGTGCTGCTGGAGCAAATCTACCGCGCCTGCAAGATCAGCCGTGGCGAGCCGTATCACAAATAGGTCGGCAATACGAAACAATGCCGTGGGACAATAGCCTTCGTTTTGAAGAGCGTGTCTGAGAGGACTATGAGATATGAAGATCGGATTTGTCGGTTTTGGCAATATGGCGAGCGCTATGGCCGATGGCTGGATCGCCGCCGGTGTGGCTGCGAGCGATATGTGCGCCTGCGCGGGCCACTACGACGCCTTGGTCGAGCGTTGTGAGGCACGTGGGATGGTTGCCTGTCGTGATGCGGCGGAGGTTGTCGCCGCATCCGATATCGTGGTTGCTGCGGTCAAGCCATACATGATTGAGAAGGTCTTCGCTCCGCTCAAAGAAACCCTTGCCGACAAGGTTGTCCTTTCGGTCGCCTGGACCTGGGATAGCGCCAAGTGGGAGCAGGTCCTGCCGGGTGTCGCGCATATCTCGACGGTGCCCAACACGCCGGTTTCGGTGGGCGAGGGCGTCATCGCCTGCGAGAAGTCCTCTACGCTCAACGGCGAGCAGCGTGCCGTGGTGCTCGACCTGCTCGGTAAGCTTGGCACTGTCGTCGAGCTCGACACGAGCCTGCTGTTTGTGGGTGGCACCGTGGGTGGTTGCGCCCCGGCATTTGTCGCCATGGCGATTGAGGCCTTGGGCGACGCGGCCGTCAAGCACGGTATCCCGCGCGCCGATGCCTATCGCATTGTGAGCCAGATGGTGCTGGGCACGGCAAAGCTGCAGCTTGCGACTGGTCAGCATCCTGCGGCGATGAAGGATGCCGTATGCTCACCCGGCGGCGCCACCATCAAGGGCGTCGTCGCGCTCGAGGATGCTGGCATGCGCAGCGCCCTGGTCAAGGCCATCGACGCCACCCTCCAGTAAAACCTGCCATTTAGGGACAGGTTTATTTTGGCAGGTTTTTCCTGCGGTTTTGTATCTTGAGCAAAAAGCGCCCCGCAACTGGATCAATTCCAGTGGCGGGGCGCTTGCGTTTGTCCAGATAAAACCGACCAAAATAAGCCTGTCTCTTTTTGGCAGGCTAGTCCCAGAAGCCGTCTTGATCGTCCTCGTCCTTGGGGCCGCGGTCGACATACATCTTATGGGTGCGCTTCTCCATTACAAAGGCAAGAATCGCAAACAGTAGGATGCCGCCGGCGAAAAGGATGGCAAAACCGGTGCGGGTGCCAAACAAAAAGGAAAAAACTGCGTCCATTGGGTGCCTTCTTGCGTAGTTGGGTTGGGTCGTAAACGCTCATAAGTATATACTTGCCCATACATGTACAAGGTTGCAACCTAAATGGAATGTATATCGCCGGAGGATCTAATGCTTGATATCAAGTTTGTTCGCGAGAACCCCGATGCCATCGATACCGCCATGGCCAACCGCCAGACGTCTTGGGATCGAGAGAAGTTCTTCGAGCTCGACGACGAGCGCCGTGCCGTCATCACCGAGGTCGAGGAGCTCCAGGCCACGCGTAATGCCGAGTCCAAGAAGATCGGCGCCCTGATGAAGGAGGGCAAGAAGGACGAGGCCGAGGCCGCCAAGGAGGCCGTGCGCGCCGTCAACGAGAAGATTGACGGTCTGGCCGAGCGCCGCACCGCTCTCGAGCAGGAGCAGTACGACTTTATGGCTCACCTTCCCAACATCCCTTGCGAGGCCACGCCGTACGGCAAGGACGAGGACGAGAACATCGAGCGCCGTCGTTGGGGCACCCCGCGCGAGTTCGACTTCGACTTTAAGCCGCACTGGGACCTGGGCACCGACCTCGACATCCTCGATTTCGAGCGCGGCAACAAGCTCTCCGGTAGCCGCTTTACCGTTCTCGGTGGCGCCGGCGCCCGTCTTGAGCGCGCCCTCATCAACTTCTTCCTTGACACGCACACCAGCCGTGGCTTTAAGGAGTGGTGGCCGCCCATCGTCGTCAAGCGTCAGACCATGTTTGGCACGGGTCAGCTGCCCAAGTTCGAGGACGACGTCTATCACGTCTCGGGCGACAACTTCCTGATCCCCACCGCCGAGGTCGTGCTTACCAACCTGCACGCCGGCGAGGTTCTCGATGCTGATACCCTGCCGCGCCGCTACACCGCCTTCACCCCCTGCTTCCGCGAGGAGGCCGGCTCCGCTGGTCGCGACACCCGCGGTATCATCCGCCAGCACGAGTTCGACAAGGTCGAGATGGTCAAGTTTGCCAAGCCGGAGGAGTCCGACGAGGAGCTCGAGAGCATGACCGCCGAGGCCGAGTTCCTGCTTCAGCAGCTGGGCCTTCCGTATCGCGTGATTAGCCTGTGCACCGGCGACCTGGGCTTCTCTGCCCGTCAGACCTACGACATCGAGGTCTGGCTGCCGAGCTACAACGCCTACAAAGAGATCAGCTCCTGCTCTAACTGCGGCGATTTCCAGGCCCGTCGCGCCAACATCAAGTATCGCGACCCCGAGAACTTCAAGGGCTCGCGCTACCTGCACACCCTCAACGGTTCCGGCCTGCCGGCTGGCCGCACCATGGCCGCCATTCTGGAGAACTACCAGAACGCCGACGGCACCATCACGATCCCCGAGGTTCTGCGTCCCTACATGGGCGGCCTCGAGAAGATCGAGCCGGTCGCGTAGGTTGCCTGCATAAGCGATTTGCAAGGGCGCTCCTTTCTGGGGCGCCCTTTTTGTGCGCGGAGCTATACCATGTCGCGCGGACAGCTCAATAGAAAACACACGAACAAACGTTCTGTATACAGCCATCTACCTGCTATGCTTTTACTAGATACGGGCGAGAGAAAGGGGATGCAATGGAACTGTTTGACGAGCGGGTGATTTTGTTTGAGAGCGATGAAGGCGGGGAGCACCTACTAGTTACGTGCGAGCCATCGGGTATGGGTGGCTTGGTGGTTCGGCAGACGAGTGAGGGACCATTGACGCAATGGTGCTTTGAGGAGTCGCCGCATGTGGTCGAGACGTTTGTGGCGCATGAGGGGCTTGTGGCGCTTGAGCGGTTTTATGAGGTGGGAACTTCTAACCAGGTGGCGCGCATGCTGGGTATCTCGTTTGCCGACTACGACTGTGCCCAACGGGTGCGTTCGCTTCTGGGGGAGCTTGGCGCCGGGTTCGATGTGATTGAGAAGCCAATCGATCGCACAAGAAGCGCTGATGCTTGTGGTGCAGCGTAACAAATTGCGGCCCGCGCGAAAAAAGTTTTAGATTTTGCTTGACTCTAACGAACTAAAGTGGTTTTATATGTCTTGCGCTGCGGCGTTACCTCAGCTGGATAGAGGGTCTGACTACGAATCAGAACGTCATAGGTTCGAATCCTATACGCCGCACCAATTGAACTTGAAAGCCTCCGGCAACGGGGGCTTTTCTTTTAGGCAGACGCCGCATGGATTCGAACCTCGGTCGGGGTGTGAACAGCCTAATCACCACTCCGTAAAATTTTTTCAAATTGTCGCTTGACCCATCGGAGGCTCGCGTGCATAATAATCCGTGCGTTGCGGCGTTACCTCAGCTGGATAGAGGGTCTGACTACGAATCAGAACGTCATAGGTTCGAATCCTATACGCCGCACCAATTGACTTTAAAGCTCCCGGCAACGGGGGCTTTTCTTATATGGGAGCATTGCGGAGATTCGAACCTCGGTCGAAGCCGGAGTGGATGCGCGGAATCCTATACGTCGCACCAATAGACTTTAAAGCTCCCAACAACGACTGCTCTTCTATATCGCGAGGCATCGAAGATCGCACCAAGCCCTCCAAATGAGTAAAAACTAAATTCAATAACTTTTTTTGAAAAAATGCTTGACCATTATTCAGTCCATGTGCATAATAATCAACAAGTCGCGGCGTTACCTCAGCTGGATAGAGGGTCTGACTACGAATCAGAACGTCATAGGTTCGAATCCTATACGCCGCACCATTTGAGATTAAAGCTCCCGGCAACGGGGGCTTTTCTTTTACGTAAACACTGCATGGATTCGAACCTCGGTCGAGGCGCGAGCGTGAAGCGGACGCGGAGCGTCCGTAGCGAGCGGGCGAGTCCGCCGGCGGGCGGGCGAAGCCGGTGCGGATCCGCGAAGCGGATGCGCGGAATCCTATACGCCGCACCAATTGAAATTGAAAGCCTCCGGCAACGGGGGCTTTTCTTATGGGCAGGCGTCGCATGGATTCGAACCTCGGTCAAAGGGGACTATTTCTCATCGACTCGTGTAAGATTTCGAATATGCGCCTTGGTGAGCCCGTGGCGCGCTCTTTCTTTAGACGACCGATCAGGGTGATATTTCGTGGCAGAGCGTCCGACATACAAGCTCAGGTTTCTCGATCCCAAAAAGCGCTTTCCGGCCATGCCCGAGCAGCCTGCGGGACGCTCGTATGGCGTGGTTTGGAAGCTCTTTGACGAGGACCCGCATGAATCATGCTATGTCGTCGAATTCGTCGGCAAAAGCCATGTGTCGCTTTTGGGCTACGTGAGCGTTTCGGGTGAGGTCTATAAGGTGGACCGTCCCGTTAACGAGGTATCGCTGCCCGACGATCCCGACATGCAACTGATTCTTGACAAGTCCGATTCCAATATCGGTGAGATTGCGGTCAGGGGCGCCGATGGGACGATGCATTCCCGGGCGCGAGTCATCGGCTCTCCCGAAGGCACCATGCGCGAGCAATCCGATCGCGAGACGTGGAATTCGACACGCAGCCTTCGCTACGGCGAGTTCATGGCCTCGATGTTCTTGCGTTACGTGGTATTCGCCGATTCTGAAAACGCTGTCTCAAGCACGGCAGACGGTGACGGCCTCGACGAGGGCATGAAAAATGCCGTCGACAAGATCAAACTTGTAAAACTCCCCGAGCCGGTTGAGGTACTGCTGGGTTTTGATTCCACGCCGCTGCCCGATGCAATCGAAACGTTGCTCTACCGCATTGACCATACAGATAATCCAAGTGGCATTGAGCGCTATGCCGCCGCTTTGATGGGCGAAGTCAATCTGCCTCGCCTGCGCACCATTGCGGCCAAAACCGAAATGAGCCTGGCGCGCATCGATCGCTCAAGGCTCTTCTATCTCAATTTTGACCGTAGCCTGCTGGACCAGGACGAGATCGATACCCTGCTTGCCGTCGAGTGCCGCCTGAACCGCCTATCGGGCATTCTTGAGCGTATTGGGGCAGGGTTGGGCCCCGTTGCCTCGTCGCCGAGCTTTGAGGGCTGCTCGCTCTTTGACCTATGGCACATCAGCAAGACGACAAACGACGTTCCTCGCCTGCTCGAAACGCTGTCGAATGACAACCCGTGGGCCAAGCCGGGGACGGTTGCGTGCCAGCCGGGTGGCGAGTGGGACGTTCGCACCCGCTTTGCACGTATCGTAGAAGCGCTCAACGTGGTCACGCGGCTCGACTACACCTATCGAGCGAACGTCGCCGAGGGCATCATGCTGGTGCGATTTGGCCGCACGGTTGTCGATGCTATGCCGCAGCGCGAATACGATGCTCAAGATGACGCCTGGCGCGAGGTGGATGAGCCTAAGCGCGCAGCATGGGCCACCGAGCACGATGCGCGTATTGCGCTTACACTCGCAGCGGCATGCTTTGCCTCGGGTGCTCGCATCACGCGCTGCTACGTGCAGATTGCGGCTCCCGACGGCGAGCAGGGCGAGCGCGTTGTTAAAACGTACTCCTTTGGCCGTGCGGCTTATCTGGCCGATTGCGTTTCTGTCGCCAAGGATCTTGAGAGCATGGATATGGACGATATGCCGTGTAAGCGTGTGCTTGAGGCGTATGAGGCAGATGCACCGGACATGATTGAGCCTGCAGAGGTTCACGCCCGGCCACGTGATGACCATCGTCCACTGCCGCCTGCGCTTCGCGATTTGCTGCTCGCTGATACGGCTGATGAGCTTGAGGTCATGGAGGAGGACGATGACCCGTATGTGGCGCGCGTCATTGAGTTGCGCGAGCGGGCCAAAGTTGACCGTGCGGGTGCGTTTGAGGGCTTTTCTCGCCTTGTCGAGGAACTGGAAGCCAAGTGTGCTGTTGCTGAGCTTTTGGCGACGGGCCCGGTGCAGACCCAGTTCTGCGACAACCAGCTGGTGCGCATGGTGCTGCCGGTGATGGAGGAAGACCGTTCCGTGCGTATCCTTCGCGCTCCCGATGCGCTGTATTTTGCCCAGCACGAGATCTGCAGCTTTTACGCCGAACAAGAGGACTTTGAGCGTGCACTGCCCGAGGTGCGTCGTCTCTACGATTTGGCGCGCTCGTCCATGCAGTCTCACTTTGCCCTGATCAACGTGCTAGCACGCCTGGAGCGCTATGACGAGATTATCGAGGTGGCGCGCCACGGCCTGCGCATCGCCAGCGACCGGCCTTCGATCGGTTACCTGTTCTATCGCCTGGCGTTTGCCTATTGGAACTGCGACCAGCTCGAGCTGGCGCTGGCGTGCTACCGCCTGGTGCCGCGCGGCGAGGAGTCAGGCGGCAGCGCGCAGGAGGAGATGCAGGGCCTTATGAACGAGATGGGCGTCATCAAACCGCCCACGTTTGAGGAGGCTGTCGAGACCATCCGCAAGGCAGGTCTTGAGCTGCCGCCGGTGCCCGCCGTGACCAATCAACTCGCGGATGCTGCCGTGCAACTCGTCGATAACGGCTTCTTTTTCTTGGCGCGCGGCTGCATCTATCAAATGTGGCGCACCATGGGCAACGACGAGCTCGGCTCCCTCAACCGCTCGCTGGGGTAGGAGCGGCATAGAAGGGCTGGACCGCGCTTGTCATCCCATTTGCTCGCCATGCCGACAAAACGAAGGGGCTACTGCTACCGGCGGTACCGGGAACATTTGCGTATAGATAAGGTATAACGAATTTAAGTCGTAACGAATTAAAGTACGAATTACTGTATCGAGCAGGTTGATCGCGTCGAAAATGTTGGTGTAAGGGCGGCGCCCTAGCGCCCGTTTAACGAAGAACG
>JAQDNC010000006.1 GCA_027660625.1 Coriobacteriaceae bacterium AM100-PB1-1D-6A
GGCGCGGGCCGTGTTCCGCTATGCGGTTGTCAATTTGCGAAAGAAATTATGCGTCACCGCAGCTGATTCTTAAAATCTCTTATTCTGATGGCGTTTGATAGGAGTGTGGGGCTTCAGTGTTAAGCCCCACACTCCTATCCGTGTTCACATGTTTTAATTCGAGGTAGCAATTGAATTCCACTGGTTGAGGCTGCTGTCGAATTGCTTGATAGCCCTAGCGGGCGCTCCTACGCAGATGGTATTAGCAGGAACGTCTTTGGTAACTACCGAATTCGCGCCAATTATTGCACCGTTTCCAATCGTTACGCCGGCCAAAACGCAAACATTTTCGCCAATCCAGACATTATTGCCGATATTGACGGGTGAGCCATGCAGCTCGCGTTTATCTGGTGGTATCGCGGGCGAAGACTGACTATCACCCGAGTACTTGCCATGATTACAATCGCTAATGAAAATATTTGATGCTAGGAGCACATTGTCTCCGATAGATACGGTGTCAATTGCGACAATGTGAACTCTATCGCCGATATGGACGTTATTGCCTATCTTGATTTTTATATTAGAGTCGTTTTTCGAATCAGGAATTGCCTCAAAGCGACAGCCATATCCGGTTGAAAAACCCATTCCATAGCTCACTCTTTTTTTGCCTCGGATATAAAAGGGACTCCTAATTAGGCGCGCTCCAGGAAAGAAAATTCTAGTTTTGATTGTTGAATAGACGAGTTTTCCCACCTCTCCAATGGTGTAATTATTGCCGCATATAAACATCGATGCTCTCCGTTCTGCTATTCTTTAATTTGTCTATATCTATTGTACTTAGAGTATTGAGCGAGGCAAATAGTGTCGAAATTGATTATGGTTACAGGCGCTAATGGATATATCGGTAAACATGTAATTGGCAGTCTGAGTCAACTTGGTGCCGATATTATTGCTGTCGATCGTGTCTGTTCCAGCGCCTTCAGCGATAACGCTCGCGTACGTTATGTCGAAGGGGATGTGCTCTCTCCTGAGTTTAATTTCGAATCCTTTGACATTGTTCCTGATGCTTTGCTTCATTTGGCTTGGAGAAACGGATTCGATCATAACGCTTCGTCCCACTTGGATGACATGCCACTTCATTACGCCTTTATGAAACGCGCCATTGATTCTGGTGTTGAGCATGTGTGTGGCATGGGCACTATGCATGAAGTTGGATATTGGGAAGGTGCCATTGACGAGAATACCCCATGCGATCCTCAGGGTTTATATGGAATCGGTAAGAACGCATTAAGGCAGGCGTTTTTCTCTTATGCGAAAGACCGAGGGGTGATTTGCCAGTGGATTAGGGGTTTTTATATCTACGGAGATGATATTAACTCAAGGTCTATATTCGGTAAGTTGCTGCGGGCTGATGCTGCTGGCGAATCGACATTCCCGTTTACTTCGGGGAAAAATAAATATGATTTCATTTCTGTCGATGACCTAGCAGATCAAATTGCCGCCGTCGTTATGCAAGATAAAATCAATGGGATAATTAACTGTTGTTCTGGGGTTCCAGTATCCCTAGGAGACAAGATTGAGTCCTTTATTGAAGAGCACCATTTGGATATTAGGTTGGACTACGGTGCTTATCCGGATCGCCCCTATGACTCTCCTGCTGTTTGGGGAGATGCTACGAAGATCAACTCAATTTTGGAGATTTCCTAAGATGTCATATAGCTCGGCTGATCACTCATTTGTCGTTTGTGCCTATAAGGATAATCCGTTTTTGACAAAAACAATACGGTCGCTTCAGAACCAGACGGTGCCCTCGAATGTTGTTGTCTCAACATCAACTCCATCTCCATATATTGAGGGGGTTTGTTCTGAGTGTGGCGTAAAAATGGTTATTAACCCCAAACCTCATTACGCTGGTGATGATTGGAACTTTGGCTACGACAGCGTTAATTCAAAGCTTGTTACCATCGCCCATCAGGATGACTTGTATTCTCCAACATTTCTAGAGAAAACAATTGATTGCTTTAATCGTTATATAGAAAAGGACGTATCCATTTCGTTCACTGATTACTATGAGATTAGAAATGGCTCGCGGATTAATTCGAATTTTATGCTTGCCATCAAGCGCATTATGAATCAACTATTCCTGTTGCCTAGCAACGGTACAGTGTTCTTAAAAAAGACCGTGCTCAGATTTGGATGTCCCATATGCTGTCCTTCGGTTACTTTAAATAAGGAGCTATTGGGACCGGGCGTGTTCGATACGACGCTTCGCGATAGTTGTGACTACAAGACATGGGTAAAGCTGGCTTCCACCAACGGGCGCTTCTGCTACATTCCTGAAATTCTCATGGGTCATAGGATTTACGCCGATTCAGCCACCTCTAAAAACCTCGATGAAAATATTCGCACGGGTGAAACGCTGTTGATTTTACGTGAGCTCTGGCCTGAGCCTATTGCCCGCTTTGTTAATCGTGTTTATTCAAATAGCGAGCGTCTGAATAACGTTAATTGATTGGGGAGTGATTCGAATGAAAGGTATCGTTCTTGCGGGTGGGTCTGGCACGCGCCTTCATCCTATTACTAAAGCCGTCAATAAACAGCTGTTGCCCATTTACGATAAGCCACTTATCTATTATCCAATATCTGTTCTTATGCTTGCTGGTATTAGGCAAGTTCTAATAATTACAAATCCATCTGATTTGACTTCTTATAAAACGCTCTTAGGTGATGGTTCCGATCTTGGGATGGAGATCGAATACGCTGTTCAAGAGAAGCCTAGAGGCCTTGCTGACGCTTTTGTTATTGGTCGCGAATTTCTGGCAGGAGAGCCATGCGCGCTCGTTCTTGGCGATAACTTGTTTCATGGTCAGTCGCTTTCTAAGGTTATCAATTCTGCGAAATGCAGTGTCGAACAACAAGGCGGCGCAGTTGTATTCGGATACCCAGTCAAGGATCCGCGGGCTTTTGGCGTCGTTGAATTTGACTCTAGGAATCGAGTAATTGGCATTGAGGAAAAACCGCAATTTCCAAAATCAAACTATGCAGTACCCGGGCTCTATTTCTACGATGGCCAGGTTTCCGACATTGCGGCTGAGGTAAAGCCGTCGGAAAGGGGAGAGCTTGAAATTACCAGCGTCAACAGTGCTTATCTTAATAGGGGTGAGCTGTCTGTTGAACTTATGGGCCGAGGAATGGCATGGCTTGACACTGGCACTCCCACTGGGTTACTCAAGGCTGCTGAGTATGTTGAGGCGGTTCAGAGTCGTCAGGGGTATTACGTTGCATGTCTAGAGGAGATTGCCTATCGGCAGGGCTTCATCGATTGCTCACACCTGCGCCGTTTGGGTGAAAAGCTGAAGAAAACCGATTACGGTAAATATATTTTATCAATTGCAGATGAAGTCGAGAGGGTCAATCGTGCCTGAGCAATTTGAACCTAAGAACATTATCGTCACTGGAGGCTGCGGCTTCATCGGCAGCAATTTCGTGCACTATGTCGTGAACAACCACCCGGACGTCCACGTCACCGTCCTGGACAAGCTGACCTACGCCGGCAACCCCGAGAACATCGCCGGGCTGCCCTCCGACCGCGTGGAGCTCGTCGTGGGCGACATCTGCGACGCCGAGCTGCTGGATCGCATCGTCCCGGGGCACGACGCGATCGTGCACTACGCAGCCGAGAGCCACAACGACAATTCCATCGCCGATCCGGAGCCCTTTCTCCGCACCAACGTCGAGGGCACCTTCCGCCTGCTGGAGGCCGTCCGGAAATACGGCGTCCGCTACCACCACGTCTCCACCGACGAGGTCTACGGCGACCTTGCGCTCGACGACCCCGCCAAGTTCACCGAGGAGACGCCCTACCACCCGAGCTCCCCGTACAGCTCGACCAAGGCGAGCTCCGACATGCTCGTGCGCGCCTGGACCCGCACCTACGGCCTGCGCACCACGATTTCCAACTGCTCCAACAACTACGGCCCCTACCAGCACGTGGAGAAGTTCATCCCCAGGCAGATCACCAACATCATCGACGGCGTCCGCCCCAAGCTCTACGGCAAGGGCGAGAACGTCCGCGACTGGATCCACACCGAGGACCATTCTAGCGCCGTCTGGGACATCCTCACGAAGGGCCGCATGGGGGAGACCTACCTCATCGGAGCCGACGGCGAGAAGAACAACATCACCGTGCTGCGCATGATCCTCACGGCCATGGGCTGCGACCCCGAGGACTTCGACTGGGTCGCCGACCGCCCCGGCCACGACCGCCGCTACGCCATCGACTCCACCAAGCTGCAGCGCGAGCTCGGCTGGAGGCCGGCCCACACCGACTTCGCCGAGGGTCTGAAGGCCACCATCGACTGGTACGCGGCCAACGAGGCCTGGTGGCGCCCGGCCAAGGAGGCCACCGAGGCCCGCTACCGCGCGCAGGGCCAGTAAGACCGCCCGAGTACCCTTACGGGGCGCCCCGGGCGGACCGCAGGGCATGGGGATGATTCTGCGGCCCGCCCGGGGCGCCCGCAACCTGAACATCGTCGATAGGAGCTTTTCCCACATGGCAGACATCGCATTCGAGAAGGACCTCTCCGTCACCGAGACCGGCATCGAGGGCCTCAAGGTCGTCGACCTGGCCGTCCACGGCGACTCACGCGGCTGGTTCAAGGAGAACTGGCAGCGTGCCAAGATGACCGCTCTGGGCATCCCCGACCTCCGTGTCGTCCAGAACAACATCTCCTATAACGAGAAGAGGGGCGTCACCCGCGGCATCCACGCGGAGCCCTGGGACAAGTTCATCTCTGTGGCTCGCGGCTCGGTTTTCGGCGCCTGGGTGGACCTGCGCGAGGGCAGCGCCACCTACGGCAAGGTGTTCACCTGTACGCTCGACCCGTCCAGGGCCATCTACGTCCCGCGCGGCGTGGGCAACTCCTTCCAAGCGCTGGAGGATGGCACTGCATACACCTATCTGGTGGACGCCCACTGGTCGCTCGAGCTGAAGAAGACCTACACTTTCGTGAATCTTGCTGACCCCGAGCTCGGTATCGAGTGGCCTATCCCGCTTAGTGATGCCGTCATTTCTGAAGCAGACTTAAATCATCCATTTTTAAAGGATGTCGTGCCTATGGCTCCTAAAAGGACGCTGCTTGTAGGAAGCGAGACTGAGGTTGGAAATGCAATTAGGTCAATCGTCGAATGTCAGACAAGCTTAAAAGAATATGATTTTTTGGATAAATCAGCTTTCGATATCTGTGACCCAAGAACCTATGAAAGCATTGACGGTTCTATGTACGGCGCAATTATCAATTGCTCAACTAGTGGCTGTGATAGTTTGGGTGGTGGTGCGGAATGTGAGAGCGATGTTTGGACTGCCGATGCTATGGGTTCGGTTCATCTTGCTCGCTTCTGTGCCGAATACGGCATCAATCTCGTTTGCCTCAGCTTATTTACAGCTCGTAGACCTGACAGCGACCATCTTTCGCTTGATTTAGACGGTGCTTTGCTGCCTCTAGGTCTGACTAAGGCAATGGAAGAGATTGCGGTTCAGTGCTGCCCTAGCCATTACATTATTCGTCTTGATCGCCATTTAATTTCAAATAATGATGCGCACTCGATAGCAGAAACAATTCTAGATATGCTGAAAAACAAGTTGCCTTACGGCACTTATTCATCGTCCGGACATTTGTTGGGCGCATAAATTTAATTAATTGAGCGTTCTTGCCTTATTATAAAGTGCTATGTAGTTTTCTTTTCCTTCTCGACTAGACTGAGGTTGGTGGGGTTTGTCTAATCATACAAAAGCTCTTATTGCAATTCCTGCATATAATGAAGAAGAGTGTATTAAAAATACCGTTACTGAGCTTAGGGCTATCGCACCTGAATTTGACTTCGTGATTATTAATGATGGGTCTCGCGACCGTACGGGCGAAATTTGTGGTTCGTTGAACTGTAACGTTATTACCATGCCAATTAATTGCGGTCTGACAGTTGGTTTTCAGACCGCCGCTCGATATGCCGTCGATCAGGGTTACGACTATATGATTCAGTTCGATGCTGATGGGCAACATCGTCCGGAGTATTTGGCAGCTCTTGTTGAGAAGGCGGTAAATACTGGTTCCGACATTGTTATCGGTTCTAGGTTTCTGACTGTTCGCAAAGATAAATCGATGCGTATGGTTGGTTCTCGCATGATTACTGTTTTGATTAAGGCGCTGACTGGACATCGCATCAGTGATCCCACATCCGGCTTTAGGCTGTTTAGTCGCCCTGTGCTCGAAAGGTATTATTACGACAACACTCTTAATCCTGAGCCAGAATCAATTGCCTTATTTTTAAAACAAGGATATTCGGTCTCCGAGGTCCAGGTTTCCATGCGTGAACGCCAAGGTGGAGAGAGCTACTTGAATCCGGTTAAGTCCATACAGTATATGCTCCGGGTATTTGTAACGCTTCTTATTGTTCAGTGGTTTAGGTGATTGTTGTGTCTATATCACTTCGCGTGTTGCTGATTGTCAGCGCTGCTGTTGTTTTGATTTTTGTTGCTCGAAAGCTTAAGAAGTCCCAGATGCAAGCTCTGGATTCGTTGTTTTGGCTATTATTTAGCTTAAGTTTTGTAGTTTTAGGCATTTTTCCCGAAATAGCAACCGCTTTTTCAGCTCTCTTCGGTTTTGTTTCGCCTTCGAACTTAGTGTTTTTATACGTGATTGCTGTTCTCGTAGTGCGCGATTTCTGCAATTCCCTGCGCTTGGCTAAGTTGGAGGAACGCTTGAATTCTCTTGTTCAGGCGGTCGCATTAGAAAAATAGCACCTTCTTTTAGGCAATAGGATTGTGTATGAGCATTTGGATTTCATTTACTGGCGCAATTGCAGTGGCTACTTTTCTGCTGTTTTTTCCTGGGTACCTTTTACTTTCCCCTTTTAAGAGTATTCGGTTGCCAAAATTGGCAATTGCTCCAATCGTTTCTATTTTCATTACTTGTGTGACCGGTGTTATTACTTCGGTATTTCTTCACTCTGTAAATGTGTGGGTTTTCATCTGCCTTGAACTAGCGATTCCGATTTTGGTTTTCGTTGCATCTTTTGTCTGGCGCCTTGTGAGATCTGTTCAGATGCCCGTAGGGTCCTGTTCTTGTTATTTGAATACTAAAGACGTTGATTTCCATCAAGTCCTGTACCTGATCGTTGGGTTTATTGCTGCTATCTATATCTTTGTGTCCGTTCTCGGTTCGCCTGAGTTTTTTTCAGTGTCGATAGACAATTCGTATCATCTCAATGAGATTCATGCTCTTGCCGCCACTGGCTGCTATTCTCCTGCGGGAATAAGCGTTTACCCAACCGTTCCTGGATATGGTTCCACTGGAGCTGGGTTTTACCCCGCTGCATGGCATGTAATCTGCGCACTGGTGAGCAATCTTCTTTCTATTAGCGCTGCTGTCGCTATCAATGCAGTTAATTTCTCGTTTGTTGCTTTCGTATTTCCAATGAGCTGCTTTGCGTTGATGAGTGCCATTACTGAAAAAAAGACTTGTCTCGCACTGGGAGCTTTAATTTGCATTACTGCATATGCGTTCCCGTGGAGGCTGCTTACCTTCGGCGTCCTATATTCAAATCTTGCCGCTTTTTGCCTTGTATGCTCAGTTTGTTCCGTATTCATGAGTCTAACTAAGGGCGAAGGCCTGTCTATCCAAAACAGAGTTTTGTTGGCCTTTTTATTTCTTTTCGGGTTGTTCGACCTATTTTTGCTTCAACCTAATGGGGTTTTCTCTGTTGGCGTTTTGCTGCTTCCATACGCGGCTGCAAGGTTGTATAACTTTTGCATTGCGAAAAATCTCACTCCGCTCAAGTCGTTTTCTGCTGCGGTTGGCCTAGTTGTTTGCTTTGTTGCAGCTTGGATCGTTGCATATAATTTACCCATGATGCAAGGAGTTGTTAGCATTAGCTGGGGTCATTATACGTCGGCTTCGCAAATGTTGGTCAATTTCCTCTGCCAGTCGTACTCTCCGGATTCTCCCAGTAATCTGGTTCTTGGTTTATTCGTCATTGTGGGACTGTTTTATACTCTGCAGCGCGTTGAGCTTCGCTGGATGCCTGTTTCTTATTTTCTTGCGTTAGCCATCCATTTCTCCACAGGTGCTACAGAGGCAGTATTTAAACCGTGGTTTGCTGGATTTTGGTATACAGATCCATATAGAACAGCTACGTTGTGCACGCTTGCTGCGTTTCCGTTGGCGGTCCTTGGTTCTTCGATTGTTTTCGTTGAGCTAAGAAAGAGAATTCTTGACGGCAAGCATATGTCTGCCGGATCGTTCAATCGACTTTATCCCGCTATATTTGTCGTGCTTTTTGTTACGGCTGTTTTCTATCCTTCATTTCAGATTCCGGGCTTGCTAAACGTTGAAATGGTTTTTGGCAAAACACGGAATGTAATTAAACGAGACTATGACATGTACAACCCAGAGGAATTAAATACGAAAGAGCTTGAGTTTGCATCGTCGGTAAAGGACATTGTGGGTGATTCCGTTGTTTTAAATTCGCCCTACGACGGATCAGCTTTTCTTTACGGGTCTTCTGATATTCAGGTGTACTATCGCTCTTTAAACAGCTCTCCCGAGAATGACCCTAACGAGTCGATTGCCAGTAGGGTCATAAGGCATGGACTCTATAAGATTGGGTCGGATTCAGAGATAAGGCAGGTCGTTAAAGCATCTGGTGCCCGTTATGTGCTATTGCTCGATTCCGATAATTGTAAATCAAGAGGTCATGTTTTTACGTATAACCCGGATGACTGGGATGGTATCGAGGAGATTAACGATAAGACTCCTGGGTTTACACTATTAAAAAAATCGGGGCATTCTAGGCTGTATCGCATCGATTTAGAGTAATTATTGTTTTAGTATCAATTGAAATTGGAGCCTCATGCAGTTTAAGTTGGCGAATCTCATCTTCAGTGGTAATCAGGCGTTTGATCAATTCCCGACCCTCTCTTTTAGAGAGCTAGCCGGTAGGGCGATTTCTGATTCTCCATCTTCTCTGAGATTGCTTGGTTCTTCTTGGGTTGATTTTTCTACTTATTTTAATTCTCTTTCTATAATGAAGTGGAAAGAGTACTCGAATGTTGGGTCTTTTTATCTTCATTTCAAATATCGGGGTGCCGGTTTTGATTTTCAGGAGAGGACCGTTGGTAATCTTGATTGGAGCTCCCGTGTTGTTCCGGGCTCCAATCGCAGCTTCTCTTCTTCTGATGTTTGGGCTTCCGTTGATATCGAAATTACCGAGCAGACTGGTGAAATACTACATTCCTTCAGCATTGAAAGTGCCGGCGATTTGACGCTTGATGATGCCTATTATTATGCGGATGTTGATCCTTGCTGCATTCATCCAGTCGAATTAGCTCTTGCTATTACGACATTTAAAAAAGAACAGTACGTCCTTAACAATCTAAATCTCATTAAAGAGGGGATTCTTTCTGGTAAAGAGCCAATTTCGGAACATTTTCATGTCCATGTTGTCGACAACGGCAGATCGTTAGACTGCAACTCTGGATCGGATTGTATTTCGATTCATCCTAATCCAAATGTCGGCGGTTCCGGTGGGTTTGCTCGTGGCATGATTGAGGCGCTGGAGCAGAATCCTAAAGCGACTCATGTTCTCCTGATGGACGACGATGTTGAGGTTCTTCCCGAGAGCTTTATCCGTACGTTCAACCTGCTTTCTCTTCTCAAAGAAGAATATGTTAACGCCTTTTTATCGGGCGCCATGATGAGCTTGGAAGAGCCCAATTTGCGTACCGAGGATTTGGGGTTCTTTACTGCTAAGGGAACTTTTTCTCCCCTTAAGCCTGAAGGCTATATGACTTCACTTCATGATGTAGTTGAGACCGAGATATATAAGGCCCCAACTGGCCTTTATGAGGACACTGTCCAACAGTATGCTGGCTGGTGGTATTGCGTTATACCTACCGCAACGATTGAGCGCGAGGGGCTGCCTTTGCCTCTATTTGTTCGTTCGGATGACGCCGAGTACGCGCTTCGCTGTAAACCTAGGTTCATGTCCATGAATGGTATTTGCGTTTGGCATAATTCTTTTAAGTTTAAGTATAGTGCCGCTGTGGAGCGTTATCAGGTGAGCCGAAATACGCTGATTAGCCAAGCGACGACCGGCGTTGCTCCCCTTGCTGATTTTCTTTATGAGATTCGTCGTGAGGTCGAACTCGACCTGAAGAAATTTGACTACGATGATGCTCTTCTTGCGGTAAAAGGCCTTGAAGATTTTTTGAGAGGTCCGGAGTGGATTTCTCATCCGGTTGCTGAAGCTCGCTTTATGGCGGCAAATCGTGAAAGGGAACAATTGATTCCCATCGAGCAACTCATCCCTCAAGCGCTAGAGCTGGGCGTCGACTTGACGCAGTTAACTTTTGGCAATTTGAGTCTTGAGGGCGACAGGTCTAGGCTGCAGGCATTTAAGGATTATCTGACCATTAATGGCCACCGTTTCGTTAACGATTCGGTAAAGCGTAAGGGCAAGGTTGCTGTTATTGATGCTGCGGGATGGGTTTATCCCGCCGGTAAAATCAGGGATGTTGATACACTTATTGTGGTAGATATGCCTAATAAAAAGGGCGCCATTAGACATATGGATAAGAAGCGATTCAAAGAGGTTTGGACTCGTTTTCGTAAGGCCGAGAGGGAATTCAAGCGTAACAAAGATAAGATTTATGCCGAATTTGCTTCGTATAGAGATGTCTTTACTTCGATTGGTTTCTGGAAACAGTATTTGAAAGAGGCGTCTGAGTAGTCTTTGTGTGAGTGGGTTCCAAAGTGGGACCCACTCATTCTTTTGTATCATAAGTGTAATTGTGCCTCGTTCATTGTTTGTTGTTGGGAAGGTTAAGTCATGTCCTTGCTTTCAAATATAAAAAAGATTCTTCCCGGCTCATCCCGATCATTACATGCCATGCATGAGGATATGGATCGCCGTTTTGACGAGGTATTTTCGCGTATCGAGCAGGCTGATAACGGCATCAATATGAATATCAATTACAAATTCGATACTCGGTTATTTCCAGAAATTGAATTGCTCAAGCAACGCCAACAAAGCCTATCGGAACAGATGACTCTGCGCTTTGAATTGTTGGCTCGGCGTGCATACCCCGATCTCACGCCCTTTGAGCTTCGTTGCAAAATCTTTGATGCGTTACCTGATGCCGAGGGCGATATTCGATTGATGCAGCAGGCAAATGCGGCGTTGATGAGCAAGCTAGATGCGATTTGCGCCGCCAATAATATCCAATACTGGCTTTCTTATGGCTCTCTTGTGGGGACTTTGTCTCGATCGGGGTTTATTCCTTGGGACGACGATATTGATATCTGCATGATTAGATCCGATGTGGATAAGCTTGCTGCCGCCTTAAAAGACGATCCTGATTATCAAGTCACTCTCGTATTCGACTGGTTTGTAAAGTGCCGTCAAGTTCGTTTTTGTTCAACTAACCCGCTTATTCCTTGTTTCGTAGACATTTCGATTTATGACTGGGCTGCCGAGAAATCTAAGTGCGCGAACGATCAGCTTAGGCAACTCAGAATTGAACTTATGGATTTCTTTGACCAAAATGAGGGTGAGTTTAGTTTTTGGAAAGATAATCCTTGGATGGTCCACCCTGACAGCGGTCTTAGTGTGCAGTGCGGGGATGTTGACTTGGAGGCTCAGAGAGCTGTCATTTCTTCTGCGGATATTGATCTTGTTCAGGGTGTTTTCGATTCGTATAACGAAAAGGCTCATGCACTTGGTTTGTTGACCGATGAGCCTCATGGCGATTTTGCATACGCGATTGATAACGTTTTTGATGCCCCTAAGCGTAAAATAATTTGGGATCGCAATGATATTCTTCCCGTAAGAAAGCATCCGTTTGGCGGTTTCTCTTTTTCGGTTCCTGCGAAAGCGGAAAAGGTCGCTGATGCCTGTTATCCTGGATGGCCTTACATGCCTATGGACATCTGCGGGCATGATCATTTTGCAAAGGATGTTTTGTCCGATCCCGATGTTCGCTCCGCGATGGCAAGGTTTGTTGACGAATGTAATTAGTAGTTACAACGGCTTTGATTAAGGTATTTAAAATGCAGTTTAAACTTGCGAATGTTGTACTTAAAGTTGAAAGGCATGCAAAGGGTTTTCCTGAACTCTACTATCGCGTGCTCTCCGGTGATGCTTCGTATGATGACAACATTCATTCACTTCATATCAATGGAAACGTTGACTTTCTGACGTATGTAAATGGCCTATCTGCATGCAAATGGCATCAATATGCGTCTGTTGACGGCGTCGTCTTGCATATGGCTTTATTTGGCAGAGGACGGGTTGTCGTTCATGGAGTGAGGTCTGGCGAGCTGAATCCTGTCGAGCTTAAATCGTATCCTTTTGATGGCGAGAAACTTGATCCTTGCTTTCTCGATATCGATATCGATACAACCGGCTACGACTTGATCGGTTTTTGGATTGAGAGCGACGAGGGCTATTCCGTTGACCTTTTGAGCGCTTCTTACCTGACGGATGTTCCTGAGGGCTCAATTAACCCGATCAATCTTGCTCTTTCTACCACCACATTTAAGAATGAACGATATATTCTTCCAAACATTGAGCTCGTTAAAACCGGCATCTCTAAAGAGGACGGTCCGATTCGCGATCACTTCCACATGTTTGTCGTCGACAATGGCCAGGCGCTCGATTCCGCGGCGCTATCTGACGAGTTGGTTACCGTACTCCCGAATCCCAACACGGGTGGTTCGGGAGGTTTTGCACGCGGAATGATGGCGGCTACCGAAACTCCTGGTCAGTTCACCCATATCATCTTGATGGATGACGATGTCTCTATCATGCCCGAGAGTTTGATCCGCACGTTCAATCTCCTCTCTCTTGCTAAGGGCAAGTATAAAGACGCCTTTATTAACGGCGCCATGCTCTCAATGGAGGACCCTACTCGTCAGTTTGAGGATGTCTCGTATGTGGCTTCTTCTGGTGCCTATCGTCGCGTAAAAGAGGACCTGAATGTTGGCAAGCTGTCCGACATCCTCGAAAATGAACGCACGAACGTTGAAGTTGATCAGGCCTATGGAGCTTGGTGGTATAGCTGCATTCCGGTGAAGGCTATCGAAAAGAACGGCCTTCCCATGCCTTTCTTTATCCGCTGCGACGATGTTGAGTTTGGCATGCGCAATAAGCCTGTCTATATGACTATGAATTGCATTTGCGTGTGGCATGCAAGCTTTGAGGGGCGTTTTAGGGCTTCAGTGGATTGCTACCAGTACTTCCGCAACTTCTTTGCCATGATTGCTCTCGATGATTGTGCTGATGAGAAGATGTTTGTCCTTCGTATTCAGCGAGGGGTGCGTCAGAACTTGCGGGATATGGACTATCAGGCTGCCGAGTTTATTCTCGATGGCTTTGAGGACTATCTGCGTGGCCCTGTGTATCTCCAGAAGCTTGATGGTGCCGCGACGATGATCGGCAAGGGTAAGTTAAACGAAAAGCTGATTCCTGTTTCCCAAATGGATCCAAATCTTCTTCGTAATGCCGGGGTTACGGAGCAAGTACTCGCCAATGCTAGTCTGGAATTCCATCCTTCGAAGTTTATGAAGTACTGGAGATCTATTCCTTACGACAAGCACTATCTTCCCGATGCGCTGTTGCGTGGAAAGCCCGGCTATGTGGTTAAGAATGGCAGTTGTACGCTTGAAGGCAACTCGACGCGTTGCAAGACGCTGGTCTTTCTTGATCCGACCCGCGAGAAGGGATCGGTCCGCACAATGGATCGAGCGCGGTTCAAGAGTATTCGTAACCGAGAGCACGAATTGATGGCGCGATATCGTAAAGAAGGCAAGAGCGTCAGGGGGGCATGGAAAGATGCTATGCCTTATATGACTTCGCGAGAGTTCTGGGAACAGTATTTAGGTCTTAAATAAGAAGAGGTCCGGCTTAAGTCCGGACCTCTTCTTATTTTGAATAGGTTTTATAGGCTTGTAGCTCCCATTGCTTTCGCTCGACCTTCGCAACCGAGTCGAGGATAAGCCCCGTTGCCAGGCTTAGCCCGCATAGGAACATAAACGAGGCGGCGAGCATTGCGGTGGGGAAGCGAGGGACTAATCCGGTCTGGATGTACTCTGCGACGATTGGTATACCGAGGGCGAGCCCTATGATGGCAAAGATCATCGCGATAAGACTAAAGAACTTGAGCGGACGATAGTCTTTAAAGAGCGTTCCGATCATTGCGATAACTTTAATGCCATCACTAACAGTGTTGAGTTTGGACTCGGAGCCTGCGGGCCTATCGCGATACTCCACCGGCACGTCTTTAATGCGCCAGCGGTGATCGACAGCGTGGATGGAGAGCTCGGTCTCAATCTGGAAGCCCTCGCTCAAAACGGGGAAGGTCTTGACGAAGGGTTTGCTCATGGCTCTATAGCCGGTCATCACGTCGTCAAAGCTGTAACCGTATATCCATTTAATCATGGCGCGAACAAGGTTGTTGCCAAAGCCGTGAAAGGCTCGTTTGTTCTCTTCGGCATAGGTGCCGTTTGACAGGCGATCGCCAACGGTCATATCCGCTTCGCCGTTAAGGATGGGATTGCAGAGTGACTTGGCAGCTTCGGCGGGGTAGGTATCGTCGCCGTCGACCATCAAGTAGCATTCGGCATCGACATCACGGAACATTTGGCGGCACACGTTGCCTTTGCCCTGCCTGGGCTCGTGGCGCACCGTAGCCCCGTGCTGCTTAGCGATATGCGAAGTGTTATCGGAAGAGTTGTTGTCGTAGACATAGACAACTGCGCCGGGCAGCTCTCGATGAAAATCGTCGACAACTTTGCCAATCGTCAGTGCTTCGTTGTAACAGGGGATTATGACGGCGGTATTCGAATAGTCCATGTAGGACCTCCTTTAATGACTCATCTGGTCAAAAGTATACCTATCGCCTGCCCCTTTGATTAGATATGGGTTAGTTTTCCAGATTTGTTGCGGTGGGTTATCGTTAACGTGGGAGGGCTATACTTTCCAATGTTATGTTTTACGAGACAAGGAGATGGTCCGTGGCTGACAATGTAGAGAGTCAGAAAGCGGTGGCTAAACCGGCCTCTCACGCTAAAAATGATTTCGAAAAGGACAAGTTCATTCTTAAGCAGCTTGTCACCAAAGATTTTAAAATTAAATATCGTCGCAGTGTTTTGGGCGTGGCATGGTCTGTGCTTAACCCACTGCTGATGATGGTTGTTATGTCGATTGTGTTTTCGACGATTTTTGGCCAGAGCCGCAATGGATCAATTACGCCTGAAATGTATCCGTTGTATCTGATTGTCGGTAACATTACGTTCTCCGTCATGTCCGAGTCGACGAACCAGGCGCTCATGTCCATCATTTGGGCGTCTTCTCTGCTTAAGAAGGTTAAGGTCCATCGCTGGGTGTTTCCGGTGCAGAAGGTGCTGTTTTCTCTTGTCAACTTTTCCTTCTCTTTGGTTGCCGTCGCCCTTGTTATGCTCTTTTTCCGTGTTGTCCCTACCTGGCATTTAATTCTGCTGCCGGTTTGCTTGCTGTTGCTTATGTGTTTCTGCATGGGCTTGGGCATGATGCTGTCGGCGCTGGCGGTCTTTTTCCGGGATGTTATGCATCTGTGGACTGTTGTTATCACGGCCTGGATGTATCTGACGCCTATTTTCTGGACGACCGATTACATTAGCCAAATGGCACATTGGATCCAGGTGCTTGTGGTTGTGAATCCCATGTACAACTACCTTCAGTTTATGCGTGATATCTTCCTGTTTAATACCGTGCCTTCTGCGCTTACCTTTGGGCTGTGTGTTGTTTGGGCTGTTATTGCTCTTGCTATTGGCTATACCGTGTTCCATAAGACCGAGCACAAGTTTATTCTCTACATCTAAGGAGTGCTGTTCATGACTGAATCTGCTATTGATTACAGCAAGCAGCCCCTTGCTGTTGAGGTCAAAGACGTCACCATGATCTTTAATATGGCGTCTGAGTCGCTTACAAACCTCAAGGAGTACTTTATTAAGCTCGCAAAGCACGAGCTGTTCTTTGAAGAATTCCGTGCGCTTAAGCACATTTCGTTTGATGTGCATCGCGGCGAGGTCGTTGGTCTTGTTGGTACTAACGGTTCCGGTAAGTCCACGATGCTCAAGATCATCGCTGGCGTTTTGGAGCCCAGCGAAGGCGAGGTTAAGGTCCATGGCAATATTGCGCCGCTGATTGAGCTCGGTGCCGGCTTTGACCCGGAGCTTACCGCGCGTGAGAATATCTATCTGAACGGTGCGCTGCTTGGCTATACCAAGGAGTTTATCGACGCTAGTTTTGACGAGATCATTGAGTTCGCTGAGCTTAAAGACTTCGTTGACATGCCCTTGAAGAACTTCTCTTCGGGTATGGTTGCGCGCATTGCCTTTGCTATCGCCACGATTACCGAGCCCGATATCCTAATCGTCGATGAGACGCTTTCTGTTGGCGATGTCTTTTTCCAGCAGAAGTGCGAGCGCCGTATTCAGCATTTTATTGAGAGCGGTGACGTCACGGTCTTGTTCGTTTCTCATTCCATGGAGCAGGTTGAGCGCATTTGCCAGCGTGCTGTTTGGATCGAGAAGGGCGACCTGCGTATGGATGGTCCCGTGGATGAGGTCTGCAAGGCGTACCACGACCAGTTCAAGTAGGCTATAATTTATTAGCCGTGCGAACTTGCACTCGCTTGGATGCCCGGCTTTATGCTCCATTAGCTCAGTTGGATAGAGCAGGGGACTTCTAATCCCAAGGTCGACGGTTCGAATCCGCCATGGAGCACCATATGAGTTTTAGAGACCCGGTTTAATGCCGGGTCTTTGCTTTTTGGGCACGTGGGCGTGCAGCGCTCCCTCAACAATAAGTCCGATGCAGCGATGCTGCATCGGACTTTCTACATCCCTGAATGGCTATCAGTCTTTGGCTGTTGGGCTCTTACGCCTCCGTGGGCTCCACGCCAAGCTCGTTGCGGACGAGCTCGAAGGCCGCGGCGATGGCCTTGTCCATGTCGTAGTACTTGTAGCCGCCCAGGCGACCGGCAAAGATCACGTCGCCCTCCTGCGCCGCCAGCTCCTCGTACTGCTTGTACAGGGCCTCGTTCTTGGCGTCGTTGATGGGGTAGTAGGGCTCGTCGCCGGGCTTCCAGTCGGCCGGGTACTCGCGCGTGATGACGGTTTTGTCCTGCGTGCCGAACTCAAAGTGTTTGTGCTCGATGATGCGGGTGTAGGGGATCTCGCGCTCGGTGTAGTTGACCACGGCCACGCCCTGGTGGTCCTGCTCGTCGAGCGTCTCGGTCTCAAAGCGCAGGCTGCGGTACTCGAGCGTGCCCAGTTTAAAGTCGTAGAACGCGTCGATGGGGCCGCAGTAGATCGTCTTGGTGGCGATATCGGGCTCGGCGGCGATCAGTTCCTTGTACTCCACGCCGCAGCGTACCTCGATGCCCTCGAGCATGTTGGCGACCATCTTGGTGTAGCCGCCCATGGGGATGCCCTGGTAGCGGTCGTTGAAGTAGTTGTTGTCGTAGGTAAAGCGGCAGGGGAGGCGCTTGATGATGCTCGCGGGCAGGTCCTTGCAATCACGGCCCCACTGCTTCTCGGTGTAGCCCTTCACGAGCGTCTCGAAGATGTCGCGGCCGACGAGCGACAGCGCCTGCTCCTCGAGGTTCTGCGGCTCGCCGATGTTCTCGGCGGCCACCTGCTCGGCGATCTTGGCCTTGGCGTCTGCCGGCGTGACGACGCCCGGCCACATCTTGGCGAAGGTGTTCATGTTGAAGGGCATGTTGTACATGTTGCCGTGGAAGTTGGCGACCGGCGAGTTGACGTAGTTGTTGAACTCGGCGAAGCGGTTGACGTAGTCCCAGACGTCCTTCATAGAGGTGTGGAAGATATGTGCGCCGTAGCGGTGGACCTGGATACCCTCGACGTCCTCGGTGTAGATGTTGCCGGCAATGTGGTCGCGGCGATCGATGACTAGGACCGACTTGCCGGCGCGCTTGGCGGCATTGGCGAAGACGGCGCCCGAAAGGCCGGCACCGACGACGAGGTAATCGTACTGGGACATGGATATGCTCCTTTGTATGTCGATTGGACAGTTACTTTAGTTTAGGGACAAACATATCTGATGTCTTTGTCCCAGGGATTAGTGTAGCAGATGCTCTTTCAACAGCTCTAGCGCATGTACGTAGCCCTTCAGGCCCTCGCCGGTGATGGTGGCAAAGCACGCTAGGCGGGCGTAGCTCACCTGGCGGAAGTCCTCGCGCGTCTCGACAGCGCTGATGTGGACCTCAACGGCGGGGATGGCGACGGCTTTGAGCGCGTCCAGGATGGCTACGCTGGTGTGCGTATAGGCCGCCGGGTTGATGACGATGCCGTCGACCTTGCCGTAAGCCTCCTGGATCTTGTCGACGATGCTGCCCTCGTGGTTGGACTGGAAGACCTCGACCTCGTCAAAGCCCTGCGCGGCGCCTGCCTCCTGGCAGATCTGTACCAGGCGGTCGTAGTTGTCGCTGCCGTAGATGCCCGGCTCGCGAATGCCGAGCATGTTGAGGTTGGGGCCGTTGATGACGAGTGCTTTCATGGTTGCTTCCTTTGGAGTTGGTCGATTTGGAGAGGAGGAATGAAAAACCACCACAAAGGTGCCTGTCCCCTTTGTGGTGGTTTTTGTTAGAGAGCGGGTGGGAGGGTGTCGAGGACGGCGCGGGCGGTGTTGGCGGCGCCGTCGCGTGAGTCGATGATGTAGTCGGCCCAGGCGCGGTAGCGCGGCATGCGCTGCTCGGCGAGTTTATCGATACCATCGCGGGCAGTGATGGGGCGTCCCTTGTGGGCGAGTTCGTCAAGCTTACGGTTGAGCATCACGATCTGGCTGTTCTGGTGCAGCAGCGGGTAGTTCTCGTCGCGCGTGACCACGCCGCCGCCGGTGGAGAGCACCAGGCCACTGCGCTTGGAGATGTCGGCTAGCGCCGCCGTCTCCTGCTCGCGGAAGGCCGCCTCGCCGCGCTCGACTATATAGTCGGCGCAGGGCATGCCCAGGCGCTCCTCGAGGGCGCGATCGAGGTCGATGTGCTCGCGGTCCGTGAGCTGGGCGATCTGCTCGCCCACGCGGGTCTTGCCCGAACCTGGCATGCCAATCAGGGCGATGTTCTGCTCGCGGTGAGACAGGCGCTCCGTTACGTCCAGGATGCGCTCGCGCGGGGTGGCTTTGCCGGTGTAGCGCTCAGCAGCCTGTGCTGCTTGTGCCACAAGCATGAGCAGGCCGCCGATGCAGGGGATGCCGCGGCGCTCGGCCTCGAGCATCAGACCCGTGCGGGCGGGGTTGTAGACAATGTCGATGACGCCCTCGAGCGCATCGAGGCCTTCGAGCGTGCAGGGAGCGTCGGGGCAGTGGGGGAACATGCCGGCAGGCGTGCAGTTGACGAGCAGCGCGGCATCGGATTGCTGCGCGATGTTACCGTAGTTGACGTCGCTCGTGCGGCCCACGGGCACCACGACGGCGCCTAGGTCGCCGAGTACCATGCTCGCTGTAGTGCCGGCACCGCCGGTGGCGCCGAGCACGAGGGCCTTCTTACCGGCAACTTCTACGCCCAGCTCCTCGACCAGGCACCGAAAACCAAAGTAGTCGGTGTTGTCGCCGCGCAGGCGGCCATCGGGCAGGCGCGTGATGGTGTTGACGTTGCCCATGCGCTCGGCCAGCGGGCTCAGCTCGTCCAGGTATTCCATGACGGCACGCTTGTAGGGGATGGTCACGTTGGTGCCTTCCCATTCATCGCCCGTCATAAAGGCCTCGAGATCCTCGGGCTCGCGCTCAAATCGCACGTACTCAAGCCCTGCGAGCTCCTTGTAGATGGTCGGGGTGTAGCTGTGGCCCAGCACGCGACCCAGAACGCCGTAGGGGCGGGTCGCGACGGTATCGGTCATCTAGAGCACCTCCGTATAGCTGCCAAAGTAGGTGAAGCTCTCGCATACGTCGTCGATTGAGTCGAGCAAGTCGTCGAGGGCCTTGCTGCCAAAGGGGCAGTCCAGGTCAAAGTAGAACATAAACTCAAAGTCGTGCCTGGGGATGGGGCGGCTCTCGAGCTTGATGAGGTTGATGTTGAGGGCGTAGAAGCGCTCGAGTACGCGATAAAGCGCGCCCAGCTCATTGGCCGTGGTGATCATGAGCGAGGTACGGTTGGCACCGGGATAGACGCGCGGTTCGCGACTGATGACGACAAAGCGCGTGTAGTTGTTGTCCGAGTCCTGGATGTTGGGCTCCAGCACCTCGAGGCCATACAGCTCGGCACAGCTGCGCGAGGCGATGGCGGCGACGTCGGTGCGCTCGGAGTTGGCGACCATCTCGGCCGACATGGCCGTGTTTGGGTACTTGGTGGCGTGCAGGTCGTGCGCCTCGATAAAGCTGGCGCACTGCGCGATGGCCTGGCCGTGGCTGTAGACCTCGCGTATGTCCGCGAGCTTGGTGCCGGGCTTGACGAGCAAGTTGTGGTCGATCTTGAGGCGAAGCGAGCGCACGATGTGGAAGTCGAACTGGGCGAGCAGGTCGTAGACGGCGTTGACCGATCCGGCTGTGGAGTTCTCGATGGGCAGCACGCCAAACTCGCAGAAGCCGTCGCGCACAGCGCGCATAACGCCTTCGAAGGTCTCGAAAAACGCGATGTCGGGCACGTCGAAGAGTTTGCACGCGGCGATCTGGCTATAGGCACCTTCCACGCCCTGGCAGGCGACGCTGGCAGTCTGGGGGAAGGGCGTGTCGAAGGCTACGGCCGTGGCGTGGGCCTTTTGCGAGACGGTGATGCCCTTGAGCTCGTTGATGTAGCGCTGCTGCTCGGCCTTGCTCATGCTCATGAGGAGACGAAACAGGGCGATGGTCTGTGCCTCGTAGCGCTCAGGCGCGCGGCCGGCGAGGTTGTTGAGTTTGGAGCGCTCGCGGGCGGGGTCGAAGACGGCCTTGCCCATCTCGATTTTTGACTTTGCGACCTCGGTGGCAATGTCCATGCGCTCGACAAAGCTGTTGAGCAGGGTGGTGTCAATGCCATCGATGGCCTGGCGAATATCGGCAAGGTCCATGGAGGTCCCTTTCACGTAACGGCTGAGTTGACAGGCAACCCAGGTGAGGCGGGTTAGAGCTGGGCGGCGTCCTCGAGGAGGGCGTCCCAGATGGCGAGGGCGGCGGCTGCTTCGGCTACGGGGACGGCGCGCGGGACGATGCAGGGATCGTGGCGGCCATGGACCGAGAGCTCGGCATTTTCCATGGCGTCCATGTCCACGGTCTGTTGCTCGCGACCGATGGAGGGCGTCGGCTTTACGGCCATCCGCCACATGACGGGTGCGCCCGTGGAAATGCCGCCCAGGATGCCGCCGGCGTTATTGGACTCGACCGCAATCTCGCCGGTCTCGGCATCAACGCGGTACGGATCGTTGTTCTCGCTGCCGCGCATGGCGGCCACGGCAAAGCCCATGCCAAACTCCACACCCTTTACGGCGGGAATGCCAAACGCGATCTGCGCTATGCGGTTCTCGATACCGTCGAACATGGGGTCGCCGATGCCCGCAGGCAGGCCGTAGATGCCGCACTCCACAATGCCGCCGATGCTGTCGAGCTCGTCGCGCGCGGCTAGGATCTCCTCGCGCATGCGGTCGGCTGCGGCGGCGTCAATGCAGGGCAGATCGTTCGTGAGGATCGCCTTGCGGTCGGCCTCGCGATAGGCCATATCGTCCATGGGCAGGTCGGAGATGCCACCGATCTGCGCGACGTGCGCCATGACCTTGATACCGCGGGCCTCGAGTGCCTGCAGCGCGATGCCGCCGGCGATGCACAAGGGGGCCGTTAGGCGGCCGGAGAAATGCCCGCCGCCGGCGACGTCGTGCATGTTGTGGTACTTCACGCGCGCCGGAAAGTCCGCGTGTCCCGGACGGGGCTTGCGACGCAACTCGGAGTAATCCTTGGAGCGCGTGTTGGTGTTCTCGATAATCGCTGCTATGGGTGCGCCGGTGGTGTGTCCATCGACCACGCCGGCAATGATATGCGCGGCGTCGGCCTCGTGGCGCTTGGTTGCGGTCTCGTCGCGACCGGGGGCACGACGGTCCAAAAAGGCCTGCAGCTGCTCCTGGTCAACGGCAATACCGGCAGGAATGCCGTCGAGTGAGCAGCCGATAGCGGGGGAGTGCGACTGGCCAAAGATACTCAGATGCAAGACGTTGCCAAAGGTCGAGGACATGCTATTCCTCCTCGAGCGTGACCTTGCCGCCCAGCAGGCGGTAGTGGTCAAAGAAATCAGGATAGGACTTGTTGACGGCCTCGGCGCCGTGGATCACGACCTCGCCAGTGGCGCGGCTCGCAGCGATGGCGGCCATCATGGCGATGCGGTGGTCGTTGTGCGAATCGACCTCGCCGCCGGTAAAGGCGTCGACACCCTTGATGATGAGGTCGTCGCCGGCAATGCGCACCTGTGCGCCCAGTGCGGTGAGCTCGCGGGTGGTGGTGGCCAGACGGTCGGATTCCTTGATGCGCAGGCGGGCGCAGTCGCGGATGAACGTGCGGCCTTGCGCCAACGATGCCACGGCAGAGATAACGGGCACCAGGTCCGGAATGTCGTGCGCGCTCATTTCAAAGCCGGCGAGCTTGTCGGACTGCACAGTGGCGGCGTTGGTGGAGCGCACGATGCGGGCGCCAAAGCGCGAGAGCGCGGCAAGCACGTTGCGATCACCCTGCGCGGAGCTGAGCGACACGCCCTCGACAGTGATGGGGTCGGAGCCGATGGCGCCGGCACACAGCCAAAAGGCGGCGTTGGACCAGTCGCCCTCGACAGCCACGTTGCCAGGCGTGCGGTACGAGCCGCTGCTCACGCGGAAGTTCGTGATCTCGGGTTGGCCGTCCTTGGCGGGGATACGCTCGACGTTGACCTCGACGCCGAAGGCCTTCATGGCCTGGATGGTCAGGTTGATATAGGGGCGGCTCTCGATAAGGCCGGTCACCTGCACGCAGGAGGGCTGGGCCAGCAGCGGGGCCGCCAGCAGCAGGCCGGAGATGTACTGCGAGCTCACGTTGCCCGGCAGGATAAAGGTGCCCGGGCGCATGCGGCCGCTTGTCTTGAGCGGAAAGCCGCCCAGGCCCTGCAGGTCGCAGCCGGCGGCAATGATCTCGTCGGAGAGCGGAGAGAGGGGGCGTGCGCCCAGACGACCCTGGCCCACAAAGGTTGCCTCTGCCCCCAGCGCGCAGGCGACGGGCAGCATAAAGCGGAGCGTGGAGCCGCTCTCGCCGCAGTCGAGCGTGCCGCCCGCAAGTGCCTTGAGCAGGCCGAACTCAATACTCTTCATGGTGGGATGGACCTGGAAGCCATCCTCGACGGTCTCGATGCGGGCGCCCAGCGACGTGAGGCAGCGCACCGTGGCCTCAATATCGGCGCAGGTGGTGTTGCAGGTCACATGCGTTTCTCCGTTGGCGAGCGCAGCGCAGATAATCAAGCGGTGCGCCATCGATTTGGATGCGATGGCGGGGACGGTGCCCTTGAGCGGGGAGGGGGTGATGCGGGCTAGCATGCGGATGCGTCTCCCTTCTGGCCGAGGCCCTCGGCAATTAAATCATGGAAGGTGGAAAGCGGCGTGCGGTCGATGCTGCAGCGGCCAATACCGTGCGGAATCACCAGGTCGATAGTGTCACCGGCGCGTTTTTTGTCGTGCAGCGCCTCGGCAAAGATGGCGTCGGCCGAAAGCTCGCAGCGGGTTTTGAGGCCGTGGCGCGCGCAGAGTTCCTCGATGCGACCGGGCAGCTCGGCATCGCAAATGTCGTGCAGGGCCGCGGCACGCGTGATGATGCTCATGCCGATCGACACACAGTTACCGTGTCCCAGCTCAAAGTGCTCGCAGGCCTCGACAGCGTGTCCGGCGCTGTGTCCAAAGTTGAGGAGCTTGCGCTGGTTGGTCTCGCGCTCGTCGGCAACGACCACGGCGCGCTTGATGTCGATATTGCGGGCGATGATGAGTGCCACGCGAGCCACGTCCTGGTTAAGCAGCTCCAGCGTGAGCGGGGTTTTCTCCAGTTCGGCGAAAAGCTCGGGATCGGCGATTACGGCGTGCTTGACGACCTCGCCGCAGCCGTCGGCGAACTGCTCGGGCGTGAGGGTGGCGAGGCACCCCACATCGGCGATAACCACGCTCGGCTGCCAAAAGGCTCCGGCGAGATTTTTGCCGGCGGCCAGGTCGATGGCCGTCTTGCCGCCCACCGACGAGTCCACCATGGCGAGCAGGCTCGTGGGGATCTGCACAAACTTGCAGCCGCGCATGTAGGTGGCAGCCACAAAGCCGGCCACGTCGCCCACGACGCCGCCGCCGAGCGCCACGATCACGTCGGAGCGCGAAAGCTCGTGTTCGGCCACAAACTCAAGAATGGCAACGTAGGTCTCGGCGCGCTTGTGTACCTCGCCGGCCTCGAAGGTGCAAATGCTTACCTCATAGCCTGACGCCTCCAGGCTCTGCTTAACGGGCATCTGGTAGAGCGGGCCCACGTTGGTGTCCGTCACGATGACGGCGCGGGTGCCTCCGGCGGTGGCGCGAACGAGTGGCCCTGCCTGCTCCAGCAAAAACGTGCCCACGTGTACCTGGTAGGGGCGTGCGGTGTCGATATCGATGGTAATCGCCATAAGCTATGGTCCTTTCGACCTGGCGTGATAGGTGGTCTAGTGGGCGCTCTCGTCGTCGAGTGCGCGCTTGATGCGATCGCCCTCGGCAAGGAGATTCTCAAGATAACGCTGGTCGCGGTTCTTGAGCGCACGGCTGTAGGCGCCGAGCGAATCGATCAGATGGTCGATCTCGAAGGCGAGAGCGTCGGCGTCGTCAATCATGAGCTCGGACCACATCTGCGGGTTGAGGTGTGCCACGCGCGTGAGGTCGCGGTAGCTACCGGCTGAAAAGCCGTGGTGGACCTGGGCGGTGGGGCTCTTTACGTAGGCGTTGGACACCACGTGTGCGAGCTGGCTCGTAAATGCGATCACGCGGTCGTGCTCGGCGGCGGTGGTCACGCTGAACTTGCCAAACCCCAAGGGACGCACCATCTCGCGCACCTGGCCCAAGAGCTCCAGCTTAAGGGCATCGTCTACCGCAGGCGGAACGAGCACGAGCGGTGCGCCCTGGAACAAGTCGGCGCGGGAGTGCGCGTAGCCCGAGAACTGGGTGCCCGCCATGGGGTGTGCGCCCACAAAGTAAAAGCCGTGCTCTCGTGCGAGCTCAAAGGCACGCTCGCACACAATGCCCTTGACGCCCACGGTGTCGATTACCACGGGGCCCATGATGGCTTCGGTGTCGGTGGCGTCGGCGAGCGCCTGGGCGTGGGCCTCGAGCCACTCGATGCATCCTTTAGGGTAGCAGGCAAGGACGATGATGTCGCACTTGCCGAGCGTCTCGTCGTTGAGCTCGCCGGCGACGGTACCCATGCTGGCGGCCGTCATCACGTCATCGTCGGGGTCCCAGGCAAGCACGCGAACGCCCGCCTGCGCATAGCCGCGGGCAAAGCTGCCGCCGATGAGGCCCAGGCCCACGATGCCGGCGCACTTGGGTCCACCCTGGTTGACGCGTGCGTTTCTCACCGTACCCATGGGTTACTCCTGAACGGTCTCTTGGCAGACGACCTCGCGGATGGCGCGGATGCGGCGCATGGTGTCGTCGAACTGGTCGGGGGTGAGGGCCTGAGCACCGTCGGACCAAGCGTGGCTCGGGTCGTCGTGGACTTCGATCTCCAGACCGTTGGCGCCGCAGGCAGTCGCGGCGAGCGCCATGGGCTCGACATAGCGGGTGTAGCCGGTGGCGTGGCTGGGGTCGGCGACGACGGGCAGGTGCGACAGGTGGTGCAGCACCGGCACGGCGTTGAGGTCGAAGGTGTTGCGGGTGCGGGTCTCGAAGGTGCGAATGCCGCGCTCGCACAGGATGACGTTGTCGTTGCCCTCGCTCATGATGTACTCGGCAGCCATGAGCAACTCATCGACGGTGCCGGACATGCCGCGCTTGAGCAGGACCGGGGTCTTGGTCTTGCCGACCTCCTTGAGCAGGGGGAAGTTCTGCGCGTTGCGGGCGCCGATCTGCATGACGTCGATCTTCTTGTCCAAGAAGACCTGCACGTCGCGCGGGTCCATGATCTCGGTGACGATCGGCATGTCGAGCTCGGCGGATGCCTCGCATAGCAGGTCCAGGCCGGCGGGGCCCATGCCCTGGTAGGCGTAAGGGGAGGTGCGGGGCTTGTAGGCGCCACCGCGCAGCATCGTGGCGCCGGCGGCCTTCACGCGGCGGGCGATGCGGATGAGGTTCTCGCCCTCGACGGAGCAGGGTCCGGCGATGACCTGGAACTGGTCGCCGCCGATCTTGACGCCGTGGCCGCAGTCGATGACGGAGTCCTCAGGGTGGAACTTGCGGTTGGCACGCTTAAAGGGCTCGGAGACGCGCTGCACGCGCTCGACGACATCCATGGACTCGAGCAAGAACGGGTCGATCTTGGTCGTATCGCCCACCAGGCCGATGATGGTCTCGTTCTCGCCGCGCGAGACGTCGGTCTTGAGACCCTTCTTCTCAATCCAGCTGACGATATGGCCGACGGCCTCGTCGCTGGCGCTCTGCTTTAAAATCGCAATCATGGTGTGCCTCTCACCTCGATGGATAGCTCTTGCAAAAACGGCCCGCATCGCGAGCCGTTATATATGTGCATGAGAGTTTATACTAATTGTTTCACTTTTGCGTTCTAAGGTGAGCCTCTGCGCCGTGTCTCCCACGTAATTGCAAAGCTTTTTCTATTCTTTTGTTAGCCCGTGGCGCACTTGGGTATAATGCCAACCGTTCGCCCTATTAGCTCAGGGGATTAGAGCGTCTGCCTCCGGAGCAGAAGGCCGTTGGTTCGAATCCAACATGGGGCACCCTCGAACGTAAGACCGTCCGAACCTCGCATGGTCCGGGCGGTTTTCTTATACCGACGCGACGTGATGGGACAAGGTATGGCAGCAACGGATATCGAGCACGGACTCTCGACCGCCGAGGTCGAGGAGCGCATCGCCGCCGGTAAGATCAACCGCAACATGGAACTCAAGACCAAGTCGGTCCGCGAGCTCATCATCGAGAACCTCTGCACGCTGTTTAACTTGATCAACGTGGTTTTGGCGATTTTGGTGTTGCTGACCGGTTCGTTTAAGAACCTGACGTTCCTGTTCGTGGTGTTCTTGAACACGGCAATTGGCGTCATCCAGTCCATGCGCTCCAAGCGGATGGTCGATAAGCTTACGCTGCTCACCTCTAAGAAGGCCATCGCGGTGCGCGACGGCGCCGAGGTAGAGCTCGACCTGGACCAGATCGTGCTCGACGATATCATTCGCCTGGGGCGCGGCGACCAGATTCCCGCCGACGCCGTGGTGGTGTCGGGTGAGGCACTCGTGAACGAGAGCCTGCTGACGGGCGAGAGCGATCTCATCAAAAAGCAGCCCGGCTCCGAGCTCATGAGCGGCAGCTTTATCGACTCGGGCCTGCTGCGCGCTCGCGTGATCCATGTTGGCGCCGACAACTACGTGGCCAAGATCAACAACGAGGCCAAGTACGTCAAAAAGGTCAATTCCGAGATCATGAACGCGCTCAACGCCATCGTGCGCTTTGCGAGCCTCATTATGATTCCGCTCGGCCTGGCGCTCTTTGCCTCGAGTGTGAGCGAGCTGTGGGATGCCGCCGGTACGCCGGGCGATAGCGCGCTTTCGTGGTGTTTTTCCGAGCTGCTTGCCGGTCGCGTGCCTTCGTCGGCGCTGCTGTCTACGGTGGGCGCTCTTTTGGGCATGATTCCGCAGGGCCTGGTGCTGCTGACTTCGTCGGTGCTTGCCATCGCCACGGTGCGCCTGGCGCGCCGCAAGGTACTCGCGCAGCAGCTCTACTGTATCGAGACGCTCGCGCGCGTCGACGTGCTGTGCCTGGACAAGACGGGCACCATTACCTCGGGCCGTATGGAGGTCGAGGGTACCTACCCGCTGCCTGTTGAGGGCGTTGGCTTTGGCGCGGACTCGGACGAGGCAGCTGTCCCCGTCGAGACCACGGTGCTCGATTTTGCGCTTGCCAACGTAGCGCGTGCCACCTCGGCAGACGCCAACGAGACCTGTCAGGCGCTGCTCAACTACTACGCCGACCGCCCGGTCGAGGTGTCCGAGCCGCTGGCGGTCATTCCGTTCTCGTCGTCTAAAAAGTGGAGCGGCGCCTCGTTTGCGCAGGGCTCCTATGTGATGGGCGCAGCGCAATTTGTGCTTTCGGCGCGCGCCTTTGCGCAGGTCGAGAACCGTGTGGCCGAGCTTGCCGACACCTGCCGCGTGCTTGTGGTGGCCCGTGTGGACGGCTTTACGCCCGACGGCGATATGGCGGGCGAGGCCGAGCCCGTGGGCTTTGTGACCATTCGCGATGAGATTCGCACTTCGGCCGCCGAGACCATCGGCTACTTTAACGAGCAGGGCGTGACCCTCAACGTGATCAGCGGCGACGACCCGCGCACGGTGTCGTCGATCGCGCGCGTGGTGGGCGTTCCGGGGGCCGATGCCTACGTCGACGCCACGACGCTCGATACGCCGTCCAAGATTGATGCGGCGGTGGACCGCTATCACGTCTTTGGCCGCGTGACCCCGCAACAGAAGCGCGAGCTCGTGCAGGCGCTCAAGCGTCGCGACCATACCGTTGCCATGACGGGCGACGGCGTCAACGACGTGCTGGCGCTCAAGGAGGCAGACTGCTCCGTGGCCATGGCCGCCGGCTCCGATGCCGCGCGCAACGTGGCCGAGATCGTGCTGGTCGACAATGATTTTGCCTCGATGCCCGCCGTGGTGGCCGAGGGCCGTCGCTCCATCAACAACTTGCAGCGCTCTGCGGCGCTGTTCCTGACCAAGACGCTGTTCTCGATGGGCTTGGCGGCGCTGTGCATCGCGTTTCCGCCGTATCCCTTCGAGCCGATTCAGATGACACTCATCAACTTCTTCTGCATCGGCGCGCCGGGCTTTGTGCTGGGTTTGGAGCCCAATAATGCCCGCGTGAAGGGGTCATTCTTGACCAACGTGCTCAAGCGTGCGCTGCCGGCGTCGCTGGCGGTCATTATGGCTGCGGCGCTCGATATCTTTGTGGCGCGCGTGTTCGGCTTTAACCAGCTCACGCTTTCGACCATGTGCCTGCTCACGTCGTGCGCGGCGAGCGTGAGCCTGATCTGGCGCATCTCGCAGCCGCTCACTCCCTTGCGCGTGGTGCTCTTTGTATTTGTCGTCGTCGGTATCTTGGTGGGCGTTATCGGATTCCCGGAACTGCTGTCCATCGCTAATCTTTCGATGGGCGAGGCGGTTATCTTGCTGGCGATCGTCGTCTTTACCTGCACGGTGTTCTTTAAGCTCGCCACGATCATGGATTCGCTTAAGCCGCGTCGTCGCCATGCTGCCACCGGCTTTGGCCGTGGCGTTCGCGTCCGTCTGGGTCGCGGTGGCGGCAAGGTGAGCTCGACGGGTTCAACTGCCCAGCGTTTTGCCAAGCGCGTCGCCGCCGATATGGCGCAGCGCCGTGAGGAGCGCACCGCTCGCGAGGCCGAGGTTCGCGCGCTCGAGGGTGTGGAAAAGGCCCAGCCCAAGAAAAAGAAGGGCACGGGCGTCACTCGCTCGCGTGTGACCAAGTCCGCCCAGGGCATTAAGGTCTCGATGCCGAGCAAGAAGAAAAAGCCCGTAAAGAAAGCCTAGCTCCAGCCGCCCGGGGGATGATTTTCTAATCCCCGTCCCAGAAAAATCATCCCTCCACAAAGACTACCCTGGCGATGTTGAATTGGTGCCTTGCTCCTGTGGGGGCGTGGCGATGTTATGCTCTAACCTCGACTGTATGAATTGCTCCGAAAAGAGGAAGCCGTGATCTGCCCGCATTGCCTTAAGACCATAGAGGACGGCGCCTCGTTCTGCCCCTATTGCAACGCATACGTTGGTCCGGGCGACGGTCCCGAGCATACCGAGTTCGTATTCTGCGATGGTTGTGGCGCACGCCTGTCCCCGCATGATCGCACCTGTCCCAAGTGCGGGCGCCCCGCCCCGGGCATCCTTTCCAAAGACGCGGCCGCATCCGATTTGGCGGCAGGCCGCACGGCCGGCTTCCCGCGCTTGACGCAGGAGCAGATCGATACTGAGGTGCCCCATGCGCCGGCCTCTGCCGCCGCGGTGCTCTCGGATGCCGCCGATCCCAACGAGACCTGCGTGCTGCCGGCCTTCGACAAGGATTTTGGCATCCCCAAGGTCGATATCCCCACACCGGTGTCCCTGCGCGATGATGTCCAGCCCAAAAAGCAAAAGGCCAAGCGCAAGGTCCATCCCGACGAGGATGCCTATCACAAGCACAAGCGCCATATCCCCAAACCGCTTATCGTCATCGCGGTGCTCGCCGCCGTGTGCGGTGGTGCGTATTGGTTTGTGACTGCCGATCCTATGGGCGTCATGCCCGGCTTCTACGACCAGTTTGGCCAGGCCGCCAAGACCACCTTCCCGTCGCGCCAAAAGGGCGAGGCCACCGAGAAAGAGTCCAAGCAAGAGGATGCGTCCGAGGTCGTTCAGGAGGAGACCGTCTTAACCGACGACCAGCTCTACGCCAGGCTCGACGGCCTGTACCAGACCATCGTGTCGTACAGCGACGATGATCAGATCGGCGAGGTCATCGATTCGTTTAATAACGGCTATCTGCGTACGCCGCTCTCCACCCGCCAGGAGCTGTCGCAGAGCGCTTATGCCCTGCGCGATCAGATTAAAAAGACCCAGGATGAGCTCAATAACCTCAAGGTTCAGGACGACACCGTCTATGCGGAGGACATCGATCATCTAAAGCAGCTTGCCCAGTGGATGTACGAGCGTGTCGACGTGATCTGCCAGAGCTGGGATATCTCGCTGTCCATTCCCGACGGCGAGTCGCTGAGCGCCCGTCAGAGCGAGATCCTGGCGCCCATCGCACAAGGCGGCAACAGCGCGCTTAACCAGTACGACGCCAACGTGAGCGCATGGAGACCGCAGCAACGTTCGTAATTTGTTGCCCTCCGGCGGCATAACCTGCGTGCGCAATTGATGGAAGCCCGTGCTTATTGCTACAATTTGACCAAATATGCTTTAAACGCACGAGGAAGGAACCACATGTTTGGTTTTAAGAAAGAGCTCTACACGCCCGAGTATCAGCTTGCCGGCGATGAGTGCGCGGTGATCGAGACGTCGAAGGGCACCATCAAGGTCAAGTTTGACGGCGAGGGCGCCCCCATCCACGTGGCGAACTTCTGCGAGCTTTCCACGATGGGTTTTTACGACGGCCTTAAGTTCCATCGCTATGTGCCCGGTTTTGTGATCCAGGGCGGCGACCCCAATACCCGCGATATGTCCGGCGCCGATGTCGCCGCCGGCCTTGAGGGCCCCGACGGCATGCCCGGTACCGGTGGCCCCGGCTACTGCATCAAGGGCGAGTTCGCTACCAACCCGCGTAACAGCCACGTCGACGGCGCGCTTGCCATGGCACGTTCCATGGATCCCGATTCCGCAGGTTCGCAGTTCTACTTCTGCCTGGGTGCCCAGCACAACCTCGACTCCGGCTATACCGTCTTTGGCACCACGGTCGAGGGCCTCGACGTCATCTCGCAGCTGCGTGCCGGTGACGAGATCGTCCATGTCGAGATCGTTCACGAGTAAAGGGGACTTCCTTGAATAGCCAGCTGATCCAACAGGGCCGCGCCGCTTATCGCGCGGGTGATTATTCCGCTGCCGCCCAGATGCTCGGTGCGGCAAAGACCCCCGGTGAGATTATGGGCGAGGCCGACCATCTGCGCGGCAACGCCTTGATGCACTTGGGCATGTATGCCGAGGCCGCCGAGGCCTACGCCGCCGCCCTTAACGACGGTACCTATGGCAAGCGCGGCGCGCTGCTTACCAACCGCGGCAAGGCGCTTGCTGCCGTGGGTGACTATGTGACCGCAGCCCAGGCTTTCTCCGCTGCAACGCAGGATGCATCCTATGCCACGCCGTTTAAGGCCTATCTGGGTCTGGGCAACGCCCTGTTCCAGTCGGGCGATTATGCCAATGCCGGCACCGCCTTCCGTCAGGCTGCCATCGATGGCGCCAACCCGGCTCCCGCCGCCGCCCTCGGCGATCTTGGCCGCTGCTTCATTAAGCTCGGCCGTCCGGCAGACGCCGTAGAGACCTACCGCACGGCCATTGACTTTGCCGGTCCGCGCGACGACACACGTGCGCTTAACGCCGGTATGGGCGAGGCGCTCTCTGCCGCCGGTCGCCCCTCTGACGCGCTCGATGCCTTTAACGCCGCCACCGCCGATGGCATCTACCAGCTCACGCCCGAGCAGGCCGACGAGCTTGCCCGCGTGCACGATTCCCTCGCCGCGCTTTCGGCCCAGACGGCCATGGCCACGGCGCCGGCTCCCGCGATGGATGCTCCCGCCGTCGACCCGCTCGACCCCACGGGTGCTACCGGTCAATTTATGCCCGACCCCTCGGACACCGGCTTCTTCACCCTGTCCGAGTCCGAGATGGTTCAGCAGGACCGCAAGGAGGCCAAGGTCCGTCGTCGCCATCGCCACACGGGCCTCAAGGTTTTCTTGGTGTTGCTTCTGCTGATCGTCATTGCCGCAGGCGGTCTTGGCTTCGCCTACACGCGCGGCCTGGGCTTTCCCTCGCAGGAGTCTGTTGTCACCGACCTGTTCCAGGCTGCCGGTGACGGCGATACCGCCAAGGCTGAGTCCTGTCTGGCCTCCAGCCTGTCCGAGGACGCCAAGGCGATGATCGTTTCCTCGATCCCGCAGGGCGCCACCGTCTCCATCGAGGGCATGGACCAGTCTATGACCGAGACCACCGCCAAGGTCAAGGCGTCGCTGTCCAAGGGCGGCGAGCAAGAGTACACCGTCAAGTTCGTGCGCTCCGACAACCATATCGGTTGGGCCGTCTCCTCGCTCGACATCGATCTCTCGGCCGCTGACAACCAGTAGTGACCTTATGAGATTTGGCGCTGCCCGGTGCTTCACCGCAAGTGAGGTGCCGGGCTTGCGCTAGTATGATGGGCTAGTAGTTTTCCAGCAATCATCCAACACATCAGGAGTTGCGTTGTTTTCTTTGATGGATATGTTCTTCGGTAGCTATGCGGGCGATCTTGCCATCGACCTCGGCACCGCCAACACGCTTGTCTCCGTGCGCGGCAAGGGCATCGTCATTCGCGAGCCCTCCGTTGTCGCCATCGACAAGAACGATGAGCGCATCCTGGCTGTCGGTATCGAGGCAAAGCGCATGCTCGGCCGTACGCCCGGCAACATTGTGGCTGTGCGTCCCCTTAAGGACGGCGTTATCGCCGACTTTGACGTTACCGAGGCCATGCTTCGCTATTTTATCGACAAGGCGTCCGAGAAGCGCTATCCGTGGACCCCGCGTCCGCGCGTTGTCGTCTGCGTCCCCTCCGGTGTCACGTCGGTCGAGAAGCGCGCCGTTTTTGAGGCTACGATCCAGGCCGGTGCCCGCCAGGCATACCTGATCGAGGAGCCCATGGCCGCTGCCATCGGCGCCGACTTGCCTGTCGAGGAGCCCACTGGCTCCATGGTCATCGATATCGGTGGCGGTACCACCGAGGTCGCCGTTATCGCCATGGGCGGTATCGTCGTGTCGCAGTCCATCCGCATTGCCGGTGACGAGTTTGATCAGGCCATCCTTACCCACGTTCGCGATGCCTATAACCTGGCTATCGGCGAGCGCACGGCCGAGGACATCAAGATCAAGGTCGGTTCTGCCGTGCCGCTCAAGGACGAGCTCGACGTCGAGGTCAACGGCCGCGACGTGATCACGGGCCTGCCCAAGACCGTGCGCATCGAGAGCGAGGAGATTCGTCGCGCGCTCAACAAGCCGCTCGACGAGATGGCCAAGGCCGTCAAGGACGCCCTCGACGCCACGCCGCCCGATCTTGCCTCGGATCTTATGTACTACGGCATCCTGTTGACCGGTGGCGGTGCGCTGCTGCGCGGTCTCGACGTGCGTCTGCGCGACGAGACCGGCGTTTCGGTCAACGTCAGCCCTACGGCGCTCGACAACGTCGTCAACGGCTGCGCCCGCGTGCTCGAGGCCAACGCGTTTGACGGTGGCTTCGTCCAGACCAATGCTTAATTTCCAAAAGGTGGATTCCATTTGGCACGATCTTCGGGTTTCTCTTCAAATCTGAATACCAAGCGACAATCAACGGGTATGCGCCCGTTGATTGTTTTCAGCGTAATTTCGGTGCTGCTGCTCACGTTTTACATTCGCGAGGGCGAGGCGGGGCCGATTCATGCCGTGCGTTCGGGCGTGACGACGATTACCTCGCCGGTGCGTTTTGTGGGCTCGGCTGTGGCCGCGCCCTTTAACGCAATCGGAAACGTGTTCTCAAACCTTACGGCTTCGCAAGACACCCTCGACGAGCTTAAGAAGCAAAACGAGGTCCTGACGTCAAAGGTTGCTGAGCTCTCCGAGGCTCAAAAGACCGCCGAGCGACTCGAGAGCCTGGTCGGTCTGCAGTCGACCTACAACCTCAAGTCCACCGCGGCTCGCATTGTCGGCGCGTCGGGCGATGCCTGGACCTCGACCGTTACCATCGACAAAGGCTCTGCCGACGGTCTTACCATCAACATGCCCGTGACGAGTTCTGCCGGTGTCATCGGTCAGATTATCGAGGTTTCGGCCAAGACCTCCACCGTCCGCCTGATTAGTGATGAGAACTCGGGCGTGTCCGCCATGGTGCAGGATACGCGCGCTCAGGGTATGCTGCAGGGGCAGCCCGACGGTACCCTGCGCCTGGAGCACGTGAGTGTCGATTCCGACGTGAAGGTGGGCGACATCATCGTGACCTCGGGCATCGGCGGCGTATTCCCCAAGGGCCTGCCGCTCGGTACGGTCTCGTCGGTGGAGAAGTCTGCCAACGATGTGTACTACACCATCGTCGTGCGCGCCCAGACAACGGCCGAAAACAACGAGGAAGTGCTGGTCATTACGTCGCTGACCGATGAGCAGTCGGCTTCGGACGAGGATGTGAGCAGCGCCAACAGTACGCCGCAGGGCACCTCGCGCGATGCGGCCACCAAGTCCAAAGACGAAAGCTCGGATGAAAGCTCCGATGCGTCCGACACGACTGACTCGGGTTCGAGCGAATAGGGAGGCATGTCCATGGATCTACACGAACAGGGGACTGGCTCCCGCACTTTTGCGATTGCCGCCATTGTCTGCGTCCTGCTGCAGGCGGGCTTGGCGCCGCAGATCTCCATCGCGGGCGGTCGCGTCAACTTTATGATTATCCTGGTGTGCCTGAGTGTGTTTTCGGGCGATCCCACGCGGGCCGTCATCTGCGGTTTTTGCAGTGGCCTGTTCTACGACCTGTCGGCAGCCGTGCCGGTGGGCGTGATGTCGCTGTTGCTGACAGTGGGCAGCTTTGCCCTGACACACAGTGCCGCCGGTCAGACGGGCGGCACCCCGAGCGCTCGCGGCATCACGGTGGGCGCCTTTGCGCTTGCCATTAACGTGATCTACAGCATTATCTTGCTATTTATGGGACTGGAATCGAGTTTTGTCGTGGCGATCTTTGGACACGCCCTGCCGTCCTCGATTCTGACCGGTCTGGTCGCCGTTCCGTTTTTGATGTCCGGCGTCGCGCCACAGTCTGGCTATGGGTTCTCCGCGCGCGGTGGGCGTCAGACGGGTATGCGCTTTAAGCCCAAGACCCGTAAGCTCAAATAGGGGAGGTCTGTAGATGTCTTCCCAGTTGACGGTTGTTGTCGCCGGTATCGTGCTGGTCGTGGCCATTGTGGTCGCGCTGGTCATCATGCGCCGCGGCGACTCCCGCTTTACCTACGACACGCAGCACGGAACGGCCCCGCGCGCCACCGAGGGCGAGGGCAATACGGCCGCTACGGCCTTCAAGGGCCGCTTTTCCATCCTCACCGCGGGCGTGGGTGCGATGTTTGCCGCGCTTGCCGTTAAGCTGTGGGGCATGCAGATGGTCTCGTCGGACTACTACGACAAGCAGGCCAAGAGCAATCAGACCCGTACCGTTACCACGCCTGCCGTTCGTGGCCGCATCTTGGACCGCAACGGCGTCGCGCTGGTGCAAAACCGCCCCTCGCTCGCCGTCGTCGCCTATCGCGACCTTGCCGACGACAAGGTACTGGTGCGTCATCTTGCCAACGTGCTCGGCATGCCGTATATCGCGGTGCTGCGCAACATCCAGGACAATTCCGAAGGCGCGCAGAGCCTGCATACGATCGCGACTGACGTGCGCCGCTCCACTGTCGCCTACATTCAGGAGCACGCCGGTGAGTTTCCCGGCGTGAAGATCGCCGAGCGCACCGAGCGCCAATACCCGTATGGCGAGACCGCCTGCCATATCTTGGGCTATACCGGCACCATTACCTCCGAGCAGCTCGAGGCGCAGAACAGGAAGTCGTCGGACGGCAGCGATAGCGCGGCTGGCCAGATCTCGTATCAATCGGGCGATATTGTGGGCCAGGCGGGCGTAGAGATTTACTACGAAAATCTGCTGCAGGGCATTCGTGGTGAGCAGACCGTGAAAGTTGACGCCTCGGGTAACGTGACCGGTCAAGCCGGCGCCGTTCCCGCCAAGGCCGGTTCTGACATTAAGCTTACGCTCGATCTTAAGATTCAACAGGCCTGCGAGACGGCTCTGGCGAATGCCATTGAGCTTGCCAAGACCACGGGTCATAGCGATGCCGGCAACGGCGCCGTGGTGTGCCTCGATCCCAACAATGGTGAGATTCTGGGTATGGCGAGCGAGCCCAAGTTTGATCCGTCGGTGTTCATCGGCGGCGTTTCCAACGACGTGTGGACCGAGCTCAACGACGACAAGGGTTCGCATCCGCTGCTCAACCGCGCCATTAGCGGCCAGTATATGTCGGCTTCGACCATCAAGCCGCTCTCGGCTCTGGCCGGTCTTGAGTTTGGAACCTATACCTCAGGCCAGACCACGAACTGCACGGGCTATTGGACGGGCCTGGGCAAGTCATGGGGTAAGTACTGCTGGCTGCATTCCGGTCACGGCACTATGACGCTGCAATCCGGTATCGCCAACTCGTGCGACCCCGTGTTTTACGATATGGGTAAGGCGTTTTTCTACAACGACCAGCATCCCGAGGGTCTGCAAGAGGTCTTTCGCCGTTGGGGCCTGGGCAAGACCTGCGGCATCGATCTGCCAAGTGAGGGCACCGGTCGCATTCCTGACGCCAAGTGGAAAGAGTCCTACTTTACCGACGCCTCGGCCGAGGACCGCAAGTGGAATGCCGGCGATATGACTAACATCGCTATCGGCCAGGGCGACATTTTGGTGACGCCGCTGCAGATGGCGTGTGCCTACATGGGCCTTGCCAACGGCGGCAAACAGTATGTGCCGCATGTGTTCTTGTCTGCTGTCTCGCGTGATGGCGACGGCGATGCCTACAAGTACAACGGCAAGGGCAAAAAGAAGCGCCTTGAGGCTCAAATTAACAACGATGCTGATCTTGCGCTGGTCCGCAACGGCATGCACGATGTGATTTACTCGGCGTCGACTTCGACCGCCGCACACTTTAACTCCTTGACCCCCACGGTCTACGGCAAGTCCGGCACGGGCGAGAAGAGCGGCGAGGACGATTACGCGTGGTTTTGCGCCTACGCGCCGGCCGATGAGCCCAAGTACGTGATTGTCACTGTCTTGGAACAGGGCGGTGGTGGCTCCGATACCGCGCTGCACGTCGTGCGCGATGTCCTCGGTGCCATTTATGACGAGCCCGACACATCTTCTGCCACGGGCGATTCTTCGGTTCGATAGGAGGTTGCGATGGATTTTTCGCCGGCGGACCTGTTCCGCTCAACTAAAACCGGTTCCCGCAGCAGCCTGGACCGTGTCAACAAGCAGCTTTCGGCCTCGCGCGGCACGTTTCGCCAGAAGGTGCACATCGGCGTGCTGCTGGCAACCTTGGCACTCGTTGCCTATGGTGCCATCATCATTTGGTCGGCATCGCAGTTTAAGGCCGACGCCTCATTTTCGCGCCACCTGTTGGGCATCGGCATCGGTGCGGTGCTTGCGGTGCTCGTCTGGCGTACCGATCTGCGCGGCATCTCTAACTTCTCGACGGCGCTGCTCGTCATCGACCTCATTGTGATTTTCTCGCCCAAGATTCCGGGGCTGTCCTATACGGGCGGTCTGGGCATGACGGGCTGGATCAAGATTCCCGGTATCGGTCTTACCTTCCAGCCGGTCGAGCTCGCCAAGCTCATCACGATCTTCTTTATCGCCACGCTTGGTTCGCAGTACAACGGCCGCATCGATACCGCCCGCGACTACATTAAGCTCTGCGGCATGCTTTCCGTTCCGTTTTTGGCCGTCGTCGCTATGGGCGACCTGGGTTCGGGCTTGGTCGTGTTGGTGTCGGGTGCCGTTGTGATCTGCATGAGCGGTGCGCGCCGCGAATGGGTGCTGTCGACCTTGGCTCTGCTCGTGGGTTTGGTGGCGCTCATCCTGGCGCTCGATTCGGTGCTCGATTCTCTTTTGGGCCATGACGTTTTGATCAAGCAGTACCAGATGAACCGACTGACCGTCTTTATCGACCCCGATAATGCCGATTCGGACGATGCCTACAACTTGCAGCAATCGCTCATCGCGGTTGGATCGGGTGGCTTTTTCGGTAAAGGTCTGGGCCATGCGACGCAGTCTGCCGGTGGCTTTCTGCCCGAGTTCCACACCGACTTCGTCTTTGCCTTTTTGTCCGAGACCTTTGGCTTCTGCGGCTCCTTTTTGCTGCTGTGCCTGTACGTGCTGCTCATGTTCTCGACGATTCGCGTCGCCTTTAAGTGTGAGTCTCTGTTCCTACGCTTGTCATGCGTGGGTATCGTCGGCATGTGGGCATTCCAGACCTTCGAGAACATCGGCATGTGCATCGGCATGATGCCGATTACCGGTATTCCGCTGCCGTTCATTAGCTTCGGTTCGTCCTCGATGATGATCCAGTTGCTGACGGTGGGTATCGTACAATCCATATGGCGGCATCGTTCGGGCGCCGCGTAACCGCTGGAGGGGTTTGCTATGAAGATTCCCGTGGACAAGCTGACCCGCGTCTTTAAGATGGGCGCGACCACCAAGAAGGATTCCGACACGCCGGTTCGCGTGTCCGTCTACCTCGATTCGTCTGCCTCGCGTTTTTTGGTCGAGACGGTGCGCGATGCCTTCGTGCCGCAGACGACGTCTGGCATTGTGCGCGTTGAGCGCCTGGGTGAGGACCGTATCGTCCCCAAGACCGATACCGACGTGGTGCTGGTCCTTTCGTGCGGATCCGACCGTCTGGAGAGCGCTGTACAGGAGCTTGTGATTGCCGGCGCCCCCGTGTGCGTGCTGGCCGAGTCCGCTGTCGAGGTGCCTTTTATCCAGGAGTCCACGCCCATGCTCGGCGCGGTGGCGGCTACCGATAAGACGTATCTGCTCGAGACGCTCGCTCGCTGGATTCTCGACCGCACGGACAAGGAGACAGCCTTTGCGGCGAACTTTGCCTTTATGCGTATCGCCGCCGCCAACCGCATCATCACCTCGTGCGCGCTTACCAATATGGCGACGGGTGCGCTGGTGTTTTTGCCGGGGGCCGATTATCCCGTTATGGCGCTGGCGCAGGTGGGCATGCTCTTTGAGCTCGCGGCCATCTTTGGACGCGGTATTAAGCCCGAGCGCGGCTACGAGGTCGCGGGCGTGCTTGCCGGCGGCTTGGTGCTCCGCGCCGTCACCCGCGCCCTGGTAAAGCAGACGCCGCATATCGGGTTTGTCGTCAAGGCGCTGACCGCCGCCGCGGGCACCTATGGTATGGGCCGTGCGCTCGTTTCGCTGTATGAGCGCGACATCGATTACAGCCGTGCCAACGAGGTGGCTGCCGCCACGTTCTCGCGCGTTCGCGACCTGGTGACCACGGTTGCCGGCGCTACTCGTCCCATGGGTCCCTTTGAGGACGCATCCGATCTCGCTGCTTAGGGGTTTCTTTTGCGCGCTGTGTACCAAGACTGTTTTCATTTGATTGAGCCCCTGCTCGCAAAGGTCGAGAAGCCGAGTCGCTATATCGACCATGAGTGGGGCACGCTCTCCAAGGCCGATGCCGACTATCGTTGCTGCATGATTTACCCGGATGTGTACGAGGTTGGCCTGCCCAACCAGGGTATTGCCATCCTGTACAACATCCTCAATCAGGCCGAGGGCATTTCCTGCGAGCGCGGCTATGTGCCGTGGCCCGATATGGGCGATGCCATGCGCGAGGCTGGTATCCCGCTGCTGTCGCTCGAGGGCGCAGCACCCGTGGCCTCGTTCGATATCGTCGGCATGCACGTGCCGCATGAGATGGCCGTGACAAACTTTCTCGAGGCCCTCGATCTAGCCGGCATTCCGCTGCTGGCGGCCGACCGCACCGAGGACGACCCCATCATCACTGCCGGTGGTCCCTCGGTCTATAACCCCGAGCCGTATGCAGCCTTCTTCGATGCCATCCTCATTGGCGAGGGCGAGGAGTCGCTGCTCGAGGTTTGCCAGCTGCATCGCCGCTTGCGCGACGAGGGCGTCTCGCGCGCTCAGATTGTCGAGCAGCTCGCGACGGTCGGTGGCACCTATGTGCCGTCGCTCTACGAGGTGCGCCATGACGAGCCCTGCTCGCCGCATGGCTACACCGTGCCGCGCGAAGGCAAGGACGTCCCACCGGTGGTCTACAAGCGCGTCGTTGAGGACTTTGGCGCTACCAATCCGTTGTCGCAGTCGTGCGTGCCCTACGCGCAGCTCGTTCACGACCGCCTGTCGATCGAGATTCTGCGCGGTTGTGCCCGCGGCTGCCGTTTTTGCCAGGCCGGCATGACCTATCGCCCGGTGCGCGAGCGCTCGGCCGACCAGATTGTGTCCTCGGTGATCCAGGGCCTGGAAAAGACCGGCTATGACGAGGTGTCGCTTACCTCGCTTTCGACCACCGATCACTCCTGCATCCGCGATGTGCTCGGTCGCCTTAACCGCCGTCTGGAAGATACGGGCATTCGCGTGTCCATTCCCTCGCAGCGCCTGGATTCGTTTGGCGTGGATATGGCCGAGTCGGTCGCCGGCGAAAAGAAGGGCGGCCTGACGTTTGCCCCCGAAGCCGGCAGTCAGCGCATGCGCGACATCATCAACAAGAACGTGACCGAGGAGGACTTGGACCGTGCGGCCAAGGCGGCCTTCGAGGCTGGTTGGAACCGCATGAAGCTCTACTTTATGATGGGCCTTCCCGGCGAGCGCGACGAGGATATCGTGGCCATCGCCAACCTGGCCGACCATGTGCTCGAGCTCGGCCGCTCCGTGGTTCCCAAGGCGCGTCGCGGCTCCATCTCGGTGTCCATCTCGGTGTCGGTGTTTATCCCCAAGGCCGCCACGCCGTTCCAATGGTGCCCGCAGCTCGATTACGATGACGTCAAGCGTCGCCAAAAGCTGCTCATCACGAGCGTGCGCAACCGCGCCGTACGCGTGCACTACCACGATGCCGAGACCTCGCTCGTTGAGGCCGCGCTGTCTCGCGCCGGCCGTGACATGACGCCGGTCATCATCGACGCCTGGCGTGCGGGCTCGCGTTTTGACGCCTGGGTGGAGCATTTTTCGCTCGATAACTGGAAAGAGGCGGCGGCCAAAAACGCCATCGACCTCAACGAGCTCGTGCACCTGCCCTACGAACTGGACTGGCGCCTGCCCTGGGAGCACGTGAGCCCCGGCTGCTCGCGCGGCTTTCTCGAGCGCGAGTACCGCCGCTCGCTGGAGGGTGTCACGACGCCCGACTGCACCCGCACGTCGTGCACCGGCTGTGGAATCTGCCCCACGCTCCATGCCAAGAACGTATTGGTGGGTGATCGCGCATGAGTGAGCGCTTGACCGACAACTCCACGCTCTTTAGGCTTCGCGTTCGCTATGGCAAGCGCGACCGTCTTAAGTACCTGGGCCATCTCGAAGTGATTCATACCATTGAGCGCATCGTGCGTCGCGCGGGGCTGCCCTACGCCGTGACGCAGGGTTTCTCCCCGCACATGCGCGTGGGCTTTTCGTCGGCGTTGCCGGTGGGAACGTCGTCGACCTGCGAGTGGTATGACCTGTTTATGACCGAGTTCGTTGCACTCGACGAGGCGTTTGGGCGCCTGGCTGCTGCCTCTCCGGCCGATCTGGCCCCCATCGAGGCCGCCTACATCGACGTGCGCACGCCGGCGCTGACGGCGCAACTCACGCGTCTGTCCTATCGTATCGATCTGCATCTCGATCCTGAGGCACCGGTGGATGCCGACGAGGTGCGTCGCGCTATCGATACGCTGCGCGCGGGCCATGGCATCGACTACGCACGCGGTAAGAAGGGCAAGCGCCTAGACCTTGACCACACACTGGTGGGCTATGAGCTCACGGCAGGGGAGCGCCCGGACCATCTGGTGCTCATGCTCGACACCCATGCCGACAACGAGGGGTCCATGCGTCCGGAAATTTTGCTTTCTGCCGCTGATGTTTTGTTGCAGGGCTTGACCCCGGGCGTCGATGCACCTATCGTTTCCACCGGTATGCAAGACCTCGTGACCATCTGCTCCTACGATGTCGAGCGTCAGAATCAAGCATGCGAGGACGACGAGGGCCGACTCGTCAGCCCCATACCTGTGCGAACTTGTGGATTTGCTCCACATACTCGTTGACGGGGGTATTATCGCCTGCTACTATATTCGGCTGTTGCACTAACTGATGCATGAAGGGCAAGTAAACATGTACGCAATCGTTAACACGGGCGGCAAGCAGTACAAGGTCGCCACCGACGATGTCATCACCGTCGAGAAGATCGAGGGCAATGAGGGCGATAAGATCACCCTGCCGGTTATCTTCCTCAACGATGGTAAGAAGATCGTCACCGATCCCGACAAGCTGGCCAAGGCCAAGGTTACCGCTCAGATCGTTGAGCAGTTCAAGGGCGAGAAGCAGCTGGTCTTCAAGTTCCACAAGCGCAAGCGCTATCGTCGTCTGAAGGGTCACCGTCAGCAGCTCACCAAGCTGAAGATTGTGAAGGTTCAGGCTACCTCCCGCGCCAAGAAGGCTGTCAAGGCAGAGGCTGAGGCTGTTGCCGAGGCTCCCGTCGCCGAGTAGATTACACTCGTAACGAAAGAGTAGGTATACACAATGGCACACAAAAAAGGACTCGGTTCCTCCCGTAATGGCCGTGACTCCCGCGGTCAGCGCCTTGGCACGAAGCGCTATGCCGGCCAGACGGTAACCACGGGCACGATTCTCGTCCGTCAGCACGGCACGCACATCCACCCGGGTGAGAACGTTGGCCGTGGCAAGGACGACACGCTGTTCGCGCTGGTCGACGGTACCGTTGAGTTCCACAAGGGTATCAAGCACAGGGTCAGCGTACGCCCGCTCGCGAACGCGTAATTCACCCTTCATAGAGCACATATGTGGGAGGCACTTGAGTTTTAGGATTCAAGGGTCTCCCTCTTTTTTGTAGGAGGCGATTCTGTTGTCACAGTTCACCGATATCAGCCGCATTAACGTTTGCGGCGGCGACGGCGGAGCCGGTTGCATGTCGTTTAGGCGCGAGGCATTTGTTCCCAAGGGCGGCCCCGATGGCGGCGACGGCGGTCGTGGCGGCAATGTCGTCATCCAGGCCGACGCTCAGCTGTCTTCGCTGATCGATTACCGCTTTAAGCATCATTTCCGTGCTGAGCGCGGAACGCATGGCCAGGGTGCCCGTCGCAACGGCAAGAGCGGTGAGGACCTGATTTTGAAAGTCCCCATGGGCACCGTAGTCCGCGAGCTCGATCCCGAGACGCAGACCCCGATGTTCGAGATTGCTGACCTGGTGCACGACGGTGAGCGCGTAGTCGTGGCGCCCGGTGGTGCCGGCGGTCTGGGCAACACCCACTTTGTGACGTCGGTGCGCCGCGCGCCTGCGTTTGCCCAACTGGGTGAGCCTGCCGAGGAGCATTGGATCGAGCTCGAGATGAAGCTCATGGCCGATGCCGCGCTTGTGGGCTTTCCCTCTGTCGGCAAGTCCTCGCTCATCGCGCGTATGAGCGCTGCCCGTCCCAAGATTGCCGACTACCCGTTTACCACGCTTGTGCCCAATCTGGGCATGGTGCGTGCCGGCGAATATTCTTACGTCGTTGCCGACGTCCCCGGTCTCATCGAGGGCGCGAGCGAGGGTCGTGGCCTGGGCCATCAGTTCCTGCGCCACATTGAGCGCACGGCCTTGATCATGCATGTCGTTGACATGACGGGCGGGTTTGAGGATCGCGATCCGGTTGAGGACTATCGCATTATTAACCGTGAGCTTGAGCAGTATGGCGCTGAGCTTTCGGAGCGTCCGCAGATCGTCGTCGCCAACAAGTGCGATGCTCCGGGCACGGCCGACAAGATTGCCGACCTTAAGCGTGCGGCGCTCGACGACGGGCATATGTTCTTTGCCGTGTCCGCTGTGACGGGTGCCGGTCTCAACACGTTGATGCTTGCCGTGGGCGAGCAGGTGGCCAAGCTCCGCGCTGAGCTGGCGGTCTCTGATGAGCCGGTCGATTTGCGCGACGAGGAGTGGGAGCGTCGCCGCCTGCAGCGCGAGAAGCGGTTCCGTATCGTCCAGGAAGAGCCCGGCGCCTTCCGCGTGGTCGGCCGCGCCATCGAGCGCATGGTTATCCAGACCGACTGGGAAAACGAGGAAGCCGTCATCTACCTGCAGCATAAGTTTTCCCGCATGGGTGTTGACGATGCGCTCGAAAAGGCCGGCTGCCGTGCCGGCGACGAGGTTCGCATTTGCCAGCGCGCCTTTGACTTTGAGGGCGCCGAGGACTTCTCGGATTACGAGGACGAGCTCGAGGACGGTAGCGAGGACGTCGCCGTCGAGCTCGTTGACGTCGCCGATGATAGCTTGGAGGCTGTCGACGCGGTGGATGCCATTGACGGCACCGATGACGCTGCTGCTGCGGAAGACGTTGAGACCCCGGAGGGCGAGTAAGTCATGTCGCTGCGCGGTGGAATCGGATTGCCTGAACTTCCCATCAAGGATGGGCACGAGTTTCGGCTTGGCATTATGGGCGGCACCTTTGACCCGATTCATTACGGGCACTTGGTTACTGCCGAGCAGGCGCGTGAGTCCCTTGACTTGGATGCCGTGCTCTTTATGCCGGCCGGCTCTCCTGCCTTCAAGCTCGACAAACCGGTGACGCCTGCTGAGGACCGTTATGCCATGACGGTCCTCGCGACAGCGGCGAACCCGGCCTTTTTGGCAAGCCGCTTCGAGATCGATCGTGCCGGTGTCACCTACACAGCCGATACGCTGCGTGCCCTTCGCGAGTTTTACCCGACACAGGTGAAGCTTTACTTTATTACGGGTGCCGATGCGATTATCGATATTGTGACCTGGCACAATGCAGATGAGATTGCCGAACTGGCAACCTTTATTGCGGCGACGCGACCGGGCTTTGATATCGATACTGCTCGCGCGCGAATCAAAGAGTCGGGCCTGCCGTTTGACGTGCGGTATATCCAGATTCCGGCGCTGGCGATTAGCTCGACCAACATTCGCAAGCGGGTTGCTCGCGGCATGAGCGTGCGCTATCTTACGAGCGAGTCCGTGCTCGGCTATATCCGTAAACGCGGCCTGTATGCCGATCTTGGGCAAGACGATTTTGATTGATGGGGGAGAACGTTGTCGGTAGAAGATCAGTTTGAGGGCGACGAACGCGCGCTCTTGACGCGTATCCACGAGTTGCTCGATGTGCGCATGAAGGATAAGCGTAAGCGTTACGTGCATTCGCTCGGGGTTGCCGAGACTGCGCTGCACCTAGCCGAGGTGTACGGTGTCGACCGCTTTGATGCCGCTGCCGCCGGCCTGATCCATGACTGGGATAAGGTGCTCTCCGACGACGAGCTGGTCACGCGCGCTCTGCATTATGGCATTAAGATTGCCGGCTCTCCGTCTGCCGCGACGCCGCTTTTGCATGGCCCGGTTGCCGCCTATGAGCTTCCGCAGCTTTTTCCCGAGCTGTCGCCGGCGGTCTTTCAGGCTGTCGACCGTCACACCGTGGGCGCTTGCGACATGACGCCGCTCGATATGGTGGTCTTTGTGGCCGATGCCATCGAACCCAACCGCCACGGCGATTATGCCCATGCGCTGCGCAAGATGGTGGGGAAGTCCTCGCTCGACGAGTTGTTCTTCTCCTGTTTTGCGCAGGGTCTGGTCTATGTGATCCAGACCGGGCGTTATCTTTATCCCACGGCTATTACGATTTACAACCATTACGCCCAGCTGCGCTAGCTCGGGCTGTCTAGAAAGAGGTATTCCATGGCCGACGAGACCATGACCGACGAGCAGATTCTTGAAGGTGTGGAGCACAAGAGTTTCGCTGCCACGTCCGACCGCACTGCCGCCTCGCTGTCCGCGAGCGGTGTCGCCGCCGAGGATGTCGCCCGCGCCGCCGCGCAGGCCGCCTACGACAAGAAAGGCGAGGACGTTCAGGTGCTCGACCTGACTGAGCTTTCTGATGTGTGCGACTACTTTGTTCTCGCTACCGGCACCAACAACCGCCAGGTCGATTCGATTGTCGACGAGATTGAGGAGAAGGTCGCCGAGGCTTGCGGCGAGCACCCGTTTTCCATCGAGGGCCGCGAGCAGAAGACCTGGATGCTCATGGACTACGGTTCGGTTGTCGTCCACGTCTTCACTCCCGAGGCGCGCGAGTTCTACCGCCTCGAAAAGCTCTGGGGCGACGCCCCCCAGCTTCCCCTCGACCTCCTCTAGTAGCTCATTTGGGACGGGGCTTTTTTAGCTACCCTCTGCCGTATGCCGGGCAGTTGCACTACTTGCAGCTGCCCGGTTTTCTTTTTGCCATAGGGACTAATCGTTGAAGCGGGATTGGCGGCCGAAGGAGAGAGCGGTGTCGCCGAACTTGTCTCGGACGGCGTCGATGGCGACCGAGAGGTCGCGACGGTCGCTGGATTGGGCTCCGCGGTCGTCGATTTCGCAGAACAGGTCGGTCTGGATACCGCCCTGATGGTCGAAGTCGCTCATGCCGACGCCCGCCAGGCGCACATGCATCCCTTCCTGCCAGATGTTGTCGAGCAGTTCGAGCGCCACTGCCACGAAGATGTTCTCATCGTCGGTCGGATGGGGCAGCCGGCGCTGTGCCGAGCGACCGCTTCCATACGAATACTTGAGTTTGAGCGTCACCGTGGCGCCCGTTAGTCCCTGACGGCGCAGACGGCGTCCCACTGACTCTCCCAATAGCGCAATCGCCGCTTCGATGTCCCCACGCTCAGTCAAATCTTTCGCAAAGGTGCGTTCATTGCTGACCGACTTGACCTCGCGCTCTTCATCGAGGCTCGTGACTTCGGAGAGTTCGAGTCCCAGCGCACGCTGGCGCATGCGTTCGCCGTTGATGCCAAAAATAGAGGCCAAGGTGGATTTCGGTGCGCGGGATAGCTCGCCGAGCGTGTAGATGCGCATGCGGCGCAGCCGCTCCTCGGCCGAACGCCCGATGCCGCTCATGGCAGATACCGGCAGCGCTGCCAAAAAGCGCTGCTCGGTTCCAGGGCGCACGATGGTCAGCCCAAATGGCTTGTCCCGCTCGCTTGCGATCTTTGCGACCGTCTTGTTACAGCCCACGCCAATGGAGCAGGTCACCCCCAGCGCCGCCACACGATCACTGATGCGCCGTGCAACCAGCAGCGGGTCCTCGGGTGCAAAGCGACCTGGCGTGATGTCGATAAAGGCCTCGTCGATGGATACGCGCTCAACGCGCGGGGTCTCGTCGGCGAGAATCGCCATGACTTGAGCGCTGACCTCGTGGTAGCGATCGAAATGCCCATGCGTCCAAATGGCCTGCGGACAGAGGCGCCGTGCCTCGGCCGAGGGCATGGCAGAGTGCACGCCAAAGCGACGTGCCTCGTATGAGCAGGTGGACACGACGCCGCGGGAATCGGCATCGCCGCCCACGATGAGCGGCTTGCCGCGCCACTCGGGATGATCGAGCATCTCCACGCTCGCAAAAAACGCATCGAGATCCATAAGGCCCACCGCCGGCCCCGTCCAGGGCGGTGGCGTGACGCCCGCAGCATCCTCATAACCGTATGTATGTTCGCGTCTTTTCATGGCATGAGTATACCGCGCAGCTCATGTGGGGTGCGTGGATGTGCTTGCAAATCGCGAATTCTTGTCTAAGATATGGATTTGCCTTCGACTACACCGAAGAAGTTGGTCTCACGGACTTCACCTGCCCGCGTCGATGGCGTATTATGTTCAACTGTTTGTTTGTAGTTGCAGCCTAAAGCTGCTTGGTTGGAGGAGTTTCCTTTGGCAGTCAAGATTCGCCTTGCTCGTCACGGCGCTAAGAAGCGTCCGTACTACCGTGTCGTCGTCGCCGATTCCCGCGCCCCGCGTGACGGTCGTATCATCGAGGAGGTTGGCCGCTACAACCCGATGACCGCCCCCAAGACCATCAACCTCGATCTCGAGAAGATCGCTGACTGGCAGTCCAAGGGCGCTCAGCTCACCGACGCTGTCGCTGCTCTGGTCAAGGCCGCCAACGAGGGCGAGAAGACCGAGACCGTCGTCAAGAAGTCCAAGAAGCAGCTCGCCAAAGAGGCCGAGGCCGCTAAGGCTGCCGCTGAGGCCGCTGAGGGCGCCGAGGAGTAAATCGTGCCTGAGGTTGACGCTGCACAGCTCGAGGGTGAGGCAATGCTCTCAGATCGCATCGCCGATCTCGTCGAATATCTCGTTGTTCAGATCGTCGACGACCCGGATTCCGTGAGTCTTGAGGTCATCGATGGTGACGACGCCTCCACGATTGAGGTTTCGGTTGCCGAGGATGACGTCGCTAAGGTCATCGGCCGTCGTGGCCGTACCATCAAGGCCATTCGCACGCTCGCCCGTGCGCTGGCCGCTCGCCTCGACACAGCAGTCGAGGTAGAGGTTCTGGGCTAGGACCTTGAGGTTCCAGTACAAAAACATCGCCCGTGTGGTCAAGCCGCACGGAAGGAAGGGGGAGGTCCTCGCGCAGCCGCTGCGGGGGCTTCCTTCTGTATTGACGCCGGGTATGCGCGTCGCCTTGACGCCGCCGGCGCTCAAGCGCGACCGTTTTTGCACGGTCGTATCCGTCACCGATACGGGCGATGGCGATCTGGTCTCGTTTGAGGGCATTGACGACTTGACGGCCGCCGAGGGCATCACCGGATGCTACGTGCTGGCAAATCGTGAGGACTTTGAGCTCGATTCGCTCGACGCCGCCTATACCGATCTGATGGGTCGCGAGGTGGTCGACGAGCGCTTTGGCTCGCTCGGCACGATCGTCGAGATCATGTCGACGCCCGCCAACGATGTTTGGGTTGTCGAGGGCGATCGGTACGGCGAGGTGCTGATTCCCGTGATCGAGCAGGTTGTGCTCGATCTTCCCGATCAGGGGACAATTTCCGTCCACGTTATGGACGGCCTGATCGATATGGACAAGTAGGGAGGAAAACATGCTGATCGAGACCCTTTCGGTCTTTCCCGAGATGTTTGAGCCCGTCATGTCCACGTCGATCTTGGGCCGCGCCCGCAAGGCCGGCCTTTTTGATTTTAAGGCCTATAACCTGCGTGACTGGACGCACGACCGCCATCGTACCGTCGATGACGAGCCGTACGGCGGCGGGCAGGGCATGCTCATGAAGGTCGAGCCTATTGCCGAGGCAATCGAGGCTATTAGCTCCGAGGGTCCCAAGCCCACCGTGGTGTTTTTTACCCCCTGTGGTGAGCCCTTTACTCAGCATGTGGCCGAGCGCCTGCTCAAAAGCGAGCGCCTGCTGTTTGTATGCAGCCGATACGAGGGCGTCGACGAGCGCGCGTATGCGTATGCCGACGAGCGCCTGTCGATCGGCGACTACGTGCTTACGGGCGGCGAGCTTCCCGCTATGGTCGTCGCCGACGCAGTCGTACGTCTGACTCCCGGAGCCCTTGGTGACGAGATGAGCAACGTCGACGAGTCGTTCTCGACCGCCGAGGACGGTGGCCTGCTCGAGTACGCGCAGTACACCCGTCCCGCTGAGTTTAACGGCGAGGGCGTGCCGCCGGTGCTCGTGAGCGGTGACCATGCCAAGGTTGACGCTTGGCGCCGTAAGAATGCCATCGAGCGCACCTGCCGCTGGCGTCCCGACCTCATCGAGACTGCGCGGCTTACGCCCGAGGAGCGTGCATACGCGCAAGAGATCCTGGACGCATCGTATTCGCAGAGCGAGGAGTGAGAATGGTTCCATCGCAGCATTCCGTGCTAAAGGGTGCGTTTGAGTGGATCGTGGTCGTCGCGATCGCACTAGTCGCCACCTTCCTGATTCGCTCGTTTGTGGTCGAACCCTTTGTGGTGCCCACCGGCTCCATGGAGTCCACGATCGAGATTGGCGACCAGATCCTGGCGCAAAAGGTGAGCCTCGAGCTCGGCCAGCCCGTCAGCCAAGGCGATATCGTGGTGTTCCACAACCCCGATGGCACCTCCGAGCACGATGTTCTCGTCAAGCGTGTTATTGCCACGGCCGGTCAGACGGTCGACCTTCAGGACGGCAAGGTGGTCGTTGACGGCCAGGCGCTCGACGAGGACTACACGACCGGCATGAGCTGGCCGCTTTCGGTCCAGGCTCCCGGCGCTCGGGTAGGCTATCCCTACACCGTTCCCGATGGGTGCGTGTGGGTGATGGGCGACAACCGCGAAAACTCTGCCGACTCACGCTACTTTGGTCCCGTCGATCGCTCTGACTTGATCGCCGTGGCGCTTGTGCGCTACTGGCCGCTCAACCGCATCGGCGCTATCGACTAAAAACCGCTATAGTACAGTACCTAACCGTGTAATCGTTTCGACGAGGGGATATTAGAGGCATGAACGCTTCATCGCTTTCCTTCCAAGACATCATCCTGCGCCTCCAGCAGTACTGGGGCGAGCAGGGCTGCGTCATTATGCAGCCCTATGACTCCGAGGTCGGTGCCGGTACCTTCCACACCGCGACCACGCTGCGCTCGCTCGGTCCCGCCGAGTGGCGCACCTGCTACGCTCAGCCTTGCCGCCGTCCTGCCGACGGCCGCTACGGCGAGAACCCCAACCGCATGCAGCACTACTATCAGTTCCAGGTGCTCATCAAGCCGTCGCCGGTCAACGCCCAGGAGCTCTACCTGGGGTCTCTTGCCGCTATCGGCCTGGACCCCAACGACCATGACGTCCGTTTTGTCGAGGACGACTGGGAGAGCCCGACGCTGGGCGCCTGGGGCCTTGGCTGGGAGGTCTGGCTCAACGGCATGGAGGTCACGCAGTTTACGTACTTCCAGCAGGTGGGCGGCATCGAGGTCGACCCTGTGCCCGTCGAGATCACCTATGGCCTGGAGCGCATCGCCATGTACGCCCAGGGCGTCAACTCCGTCTACGACCTGGTGTGGAGCTACCTGCCCGACGGCACGCCGATGACCTACGGCGACGTGTTCCTGGAGAACGAGCGCGAGTTTAGCGCTTATAACTTTGAGGTCGCCAACGTCGAGATGATGCGTCAGAAGTTTGACGACTACGAGGCCGAGTGCCACTCCTGCCTTGAGCGCAAGCTGCCGCTGCCGGCATATGACTGCGTCATGAAGTGCAGCCATGCCTTCAACCTGCTCGATGCCCGCGGTGCGCTGTCCGCGGTCGAGCGTGCTAACTACATCCTGCGCGTCCGCGCCGTCGCCAAGGCGTGCTGCGAGGCCTATATGGCCGAGGTCGCCGGAATCAACGAGAATGCCGACCAGGAAGGCGAGGTGGCGTAAGCCATGGCAGACGCTAAGGATTTCCTGTTTGAGATCGGTACGGAGGAAATGCCCTCTGCACCGCTGAACAATGCCGTCAAGCAGCTTGGCACCATGATCGCCAAGGGTCTCGACGAGGCCGGCCTGGCCCACGGCGAGGTCCGCGTGATCTCGAGCCCGCGTCGCCTGGCTGCGCTCGTGGCCGACGTCGCCACCGCGACCGATGAGGTTCACGAGGTCAAGCGCGGTCCCGCGGCCAACATCGCCTTCGATGCCGACGGTAACGCCACCAAGGCCGCCCAGGGCTTCGCCCGCAAGTGCGGTGTGGCTGCCGAGGATCTGGTCCGTCGCGAGGACACCGACGGCCGTGAGTACGTATTTGCCGAGAAGAACATTCCTTCCGCCCCGGCCACCCCGATTCTGACGGCCCTGTGCGAGAAGACCATCGCCGGCCTGCAGTGGCCCAACTACCGCTCTCAGCGCTGGGGCCACGAGCACGCCACGTTCGTGCGTCCGGTCCGCTGGATCTGCTGCCTTTTGGGCGGGGATGTCGTGCCCGTGTCCTTTGCCGATGTGACGAGTGGCAACACCACGCGCGGCCACCGCGTGCTTGGTCCCGGTGACCATGTGGTCGCCAGCCCCGCTGTTTACGAGCAGGTGCTCGAGGACGCCGGCGTGCTTTCTGCCGAGCGCCGTCGTGAGGCCATCCTTGCCGGTATCGCCGAGGTCGAGGCTGCGCGCCCCGGCTGCCACGTCGATACGCCCAAGAAGGTCTTTGAGGAGGTCATCAACCTCTGCGAGTGGCCGACGGTGCTCGTCGGTACCTTCGATGAGGAGTTCCTCAAGGTGCCGCACGAGATCATCTGCGAGTCTATGCTCACCAACCAGCGCTACTTCCCGATCTATGACGGCGAGGGCAAGCTGACGCGTGAGTTCGTGGTCGTCTCCAACAGTAAGCCCGAGAATGCCGAGCGCGTGATCGACGGCAACGAGCGTGTCGTGCGCGCCCGCCTGGACGACGCCAAGTTCTTCTACGAGGAGGATCTGAAGATCTCCCTCGACGAGTTCCGCGAGCGTCTGGCCAAGGTCGCCTTCCAGGAGAAGCTCGGCAGTGTGCTCGCCAAGTCCGAGCGTATTGAGCAGCTTGCGCTCGCTATTGCCCGTGAGGCTCACCTGGGTGCCCACCTGGCCGCCGATGCCGGCCGCGCCGCTCACCTGTGCAAGGCCGACCTGGTGTCCAACGCTGTTGTCGAGTTCACGAGCCAGCAGGGTGTGATGGGCGGTTACTACGCCAGCGCGATGGGGGAGAACGACGAGGTCGCTCACGCTATTCGCGATCACTATCGTCCCCGCTTTGCCGGCGACGAGCTACCCGAGGGCACCGCTGGCTGCATCGTGGCTTGCGCCGACAAGCTCGATACCATTGCCGGCATCTTTGCCATCGGCGAGCCCCCGACCGGCTCTTCCGACCCGTACGCGCTGCGTCGTGCCGCCATCGGCATCATCAATATCCTGCGCGACCGTCTGCCGATCGACCCCACGTCGCTCATCGACTTTGCGCTCGAGCTCTATAGCGAGCAGGGCATTGAGTTCGACGCCGCCGAGGTCGCCCAGCAGGTTCGCGACTTCTTCCACGGCCGTTTGGTGAGCATGGCCCGCGACGAGAAGATCCCGGCCGACACCGTTGCCGCCGTTTCCGCGGTGCACATCATTGCCCCGTCGGTCTTCTTCGCCCGCTGCGCCGCCCTCGATGAGGCCCGCAAGAACGACGCCGAGACCTTCGACAACCTTGCAACCGCCTACGCCCGCGCGGCGCACATCTCCAAGCCCGAGCTGGGCGCGGAGTACGATCGCGCCCTGATGGGCGAGGTCGAGCTTGCGCTTGCCGACGCCTCCGAGGCCGCTCAGACCGCCGTCGATGCCGCTCTCGCCGCTGAGGATTATCCTTCCGCGTTTGCCGCCCTCGCCGCCCTGCGCGCGCCCATCGACCGTTTCTTCGACGAGGTTATGGTCATGGACAAGGACGAGCAGCTCCGCGATAATCGCCTTAAGCTGCTTAACCGCTTCGAGGCCGTTTTCTCCGGCATCGCCAACATCGGTGAGCTTGCCCGCAAAAAGTAAGCTAGCCTGCGCATAAGCGCAAAAGGAGCCCCGCATGGATTGCCCGGTCACCGCTCGTCCCACCGTTATCGTTATCTCCGACTCGCTTGGAGATACCGCTTGTGAGGTGGTGCTTGCGGCGTCCGGGCAATTTGATGAAGGAGCTTTTCATCTCTTGCGCCTGCCCAAGGTGAACTCGGTGGAGCAGGTAAAGTCGTTTGTGGGTCCGCGCGTCGATGCGGATCATCGCGATATTGCCGTGTTCCACACTATCGTCGACCCAGCGCTTCGCGCCCGCGTGCTCGATTATCTGGGCATGCTGCACATTCGCTCGGTCGACCTGATCGGCCCGACGCTTGCCGTGCTGTCGTCGCTTATTGGCGTGCCTCCCAAGGGCGTTGCGGGTGTGATTCACAAGACCGATGACCGCTATTTCCATCGCATCGAGGCCATGGAGTATTTCGTTGAGCACGATGATGGGCGCGGCTGCGACGACCTTTCGGGGGCAGATATCGTGCTGCTGGGTGTATCCCGCACGTCCAAGACGCCGCTGTCGATGTATTTGGCCTATCAGGGCTACAAGGTCGCCAACGTTCCGTTGGCCCAGGGCATAGAGCCGCCCAAGTCGATTTACGAGGTCGATCCGATGCGGTTGTTCGGTCTGATTTCGACCGTCGATGTGATTGCCGAGATTCGCGATAGCCGCCTGGGCGACGACTATGCCCGCGCCGTCGCCGGCTCCTATGCCGAGCCCGAGAGCGTGCGCGGCGAGCTCGAGGAGGCTCGTGCCCTCATGAAGCGTCTGGGCTGCTTTGTGGTGCGTACCGATGGCAAAGCGATTGAGGAGAGCGCCTCCGAGATCATAAGTCACTTGGAGGAAATCCAAGAAGCCCGTGCCCGCCGCGCCGCCCGCCGAGCCCAGCAAAGCTAGCTTATTGGATTAGCTTAAAAAACCTGATACTGATAAAGCGATTTAGCAAATAACTTGCATTTGACCTGCGAGTTTCTTGTAGTGGTATCTCCATAAGGTAACCACCTTTACCTACCGTTTACCGCTAGTTTTAGCACGTTTACCAAACCTCGTATCCTCTGCTCAAGCCCGTTCAAATCCCGCCGTATAGTTCCCTCACGGCCCGCATCCGGTGGGTCGATTCGTCACCACGGTCGCGCGCGAGAGCGCATGGAAGGGGAAGTATCGTGAGCGATTGCAAGAGGGTTTACCGTTTTGGAACCGATGCCCAGGGCACTTGTGTCACCGAGGGCGACAAGTCCATGAACTTCGTGCTTGGCGGCAAAGGCGCAAACCTTGCCGAGATGAGCCGCATCGGCCTGCCGGTTCCCGGTGGCTTTACCATTACCTGCCAGACCTGCGTCGAGTACTCTGGCGCCGGCAACGTGTGGCCCGTGGGCGCGCTCGACGAGATCGTTGCCGCCGAGGCCGACCTCGAGGCCCGCTGCGGCAAGAAGCTCGGCGACGCCCGTGATCCGCTGCTCGTCTCGGTGCGCTCGGGTGCTCCGTTCTCCATGCCCGGCATGATGGACACGGTCCTCAACCTGGGCCTCAACGACGATTCCGTCCAGGGCCTTATCGCCCAGACGCAGAACCCGCGCTTTGCCTGGGACAGCTATCGTCGCTTTATCCAGATGTTCTCCAACGTCGTCATGGGCGTCGACGCCGACCTGTTCGAGAATGCCCTGACCCAGGCCCGCCTGGTCGCCGGCGTTCGCGTTGATTCCGAGCTTTCGGCTGAGGACCTGCAGGAGCTCGTCGAGACTTTCAAGGGCATTTTCTCCGACAACGTCGAGGCCGCCGTGTACCCCGAGCTCGAGGTCGCGGACGGCAAGCCCGTCTTCCCGCACGATCCGGAGCTTCAGCTGCGCCTTGCCATCCAGGCCGTCTTTGGTAGTTGGATGAACGAGCGCGCCTGCATCTACCGCAAGCAGCATGGCATTTCTGACGAGCTCGGCACCGCCGTCAACGTGCAGGCTATGGCCTTTGGCAACAAGGGGGAGACCTCTGCGACCGGCGTCGCTTTTACGCGCAACCCGGCCGACGGCACCAAGGAGTTCTACGGCGACTTTCTGGTCAACGCCCAGGGCGAGGACGTCGTCGCCGGCATCCGCAACACCGAGCCCATCGCCGACCTCAAGACCACCCCGGGCCTCGAGTCCGCAGGTGAGGAGCTTGAGCGTGTCTTCCTGACGCTTGAGGATCACTACCGCGACATGTGCGACATCGAGTTCACCATCGAGCAGGGCAAGCTCTGGATGCTCCAGACCCGCGTGGGCAAGCGTACCGCAACCGCCGCTCTGCGCATCGCTATCGAGATGGTCGAGGAAGGCCTTATCACCCGTGAGGAGGCCGTGAGCCGCATCGACCCCGCGCAGCTCGACCAGCTCCTGCACCCGCAGTTCGACTCCTCCAAGAAGTACGAGGCGCTCGCATGCGGCCTCAACGCCAGCCCTGGTGCCGCCGTGGGCGAGGTCGTGTTCTCGAGCGACGATGCCGTCGCGCGCGCCAACGAGGGTCACAAGGTCATTTTGGTTCGCTGGGAGACCAACCCCGATGACCTGAAGGGCATGGTCGCCGCCGAGGGTATCCTGACCAGCCACGGTGGCAAGACGAGCCATGCCGCCGTTATCGCTCGCGGTATGGGTACGCCCTGCGTCTGCGGCGTTGAGCGCTTCCACATCGACGCCGCCGAAAAGGTCGTGCGCATCGAGGGTAGCGATCGTGTGCTGCACGAAGGCGATGTCATCTCCATCGACGGCACCCAGGGCATCGTCGTCGATGGCGCTGTCGATTTGGTCTCCGCCGAGCTCACCGGCGACCTGGACACCATCCTGTCCTGGGCCGACGAGATCCGTCTGGACGAGACCTGTGGCCACGCCAACCATGTGCGCGTCAACGCCGACAATCCCGAGGACGCAGAGCTCGCGCTCGAGTTTGGCGCCGAGGCCATCGGCCTGTGCCGCACCGAGCACATGTTTCTGGGCGATCGCAAGAACATCATCCAGAGCTTCATCCTGTCCGACGATGAGGCCGTGAAGCAGCAGGCCCTCGCCGACCTGCTCAAGGTTCAGACCGAGGACTTCCTGGCGATGTTCAAGACCATGTCCGGTCGCGATGTGGTCGTTCGCCTGCTCGATCCGCCGCTGCACGAGTTCCTGGATAATCCGCGTGAGCTCGAGGTCGCCATCACCAAGAAGGAAGCCGCTGGCGCCAGCGAGGAAGAGCTTGCCGCCCTGCGTGCCCGCCTGCGCCGTATCGACGGCATAGTCGAGTCGAACCCCATGCTCGGCCTGCGCGGTGTGCGCCTGTCCGTCGTCTTTAGCGATCTGCCGCTCATGCAGGTTCGCGCCGTGGCCACGGCTGCTGCTCGACTTATCAAGGAGGGCGTCGACCCGCGCCCCGAGATCATGGTTCCGCTCGTTTCCATTACGGCCGAGCACGTTCAGACTCGCGAGGTCATCGAGCGCGTGATCGCCGAGGTTTCCGCCGAGGAGGGCGTCGAGCTCAATATTCCCGTGGGCACGATGCTCGAGCTGCCGCGTGCCTGCATGGTTGCCGACGAGATCGCGCAGCACGCCGACTTCTTCTGCTTTGGCACCAACGACCTCACGCAGACGACCTTCGGCTTCTCTCGAGACGATGCCGAGGCCAAGTTCATCCCGCTGTACATGCACAAGAAGATTCTGAAGGACAACCCCTTCGAGACCATCGACTCGGCGGTACTGGAGCTGGTGCGCATGGCCGTCGAGAAGGGTCGGGCCACCAACCCCGACATGCACTTTGGCGTGTGCGGCGAGCACGGCGGCGACCCCAAGTCCATCAAGGGCCTGTTCAACGTGGCCGATGTGGACTACGTGTCCTGCTCGCCCTATCGTGTGCCCCTCGCGCGCCTGGCTGCCGCTCAGGCCAAGCTCGAGGCCAAGCGTTCCGCCTAACGTTTTGGGTTTGGGCGCCTAGCGTAGCCCCCCTTCACGCCGCCCGTCTCATTCGTGAGGCGGGCGGTTATCATGTGCGGGTTTTGTCTTTTTGTCTGCGTAAAAAATTGTTCTTGCAGCAGAAACCCGCGCGTGTATACTCGAATACGTTTGTTCAACTACGTGCCGGCCAAGGTGGTACGGCACCTCTAGAAGAGTAAGGAATTGCACATGGATTACATCCGCGCAATCGAGCGTCAGCAGATCCGCGAGGACATTCCTCAGGTTCGCGTCGCCGACAACGTCAAGGTTCACTACCGCATTAAGGAAGGCGACCGCGAGCGCATCCAGGTCTTCCAGGGCGACGTCATCCGCATGGCCGGCGCCGGTGCCCGCGAGACCTTCACCGTCCGCAAGATTTCCTTCGGTGTCGGTGTTGAGCGCACCTTCCCGCTTCACAGCCCCAAGATCGCCAAGCTCGAGGTCGTTCGTCATGGTCGCGTCCGTCGCGCCAAGCTGTACTACCTCCGCGACAAGGTGGGCAAGGCTGCTCGCATCCCCGAGAAGCGCTAAGAAGATCGCAGCGTCTGTCCACTCGTTTGGACACAAGGGTCACCTTCGGGTGGCCCTTCTTTTTATCTGATTTGCATGCAAGGAGGGCCTGGTATGGCCAATATGACGAGCTCGGTTTCGGCATCGCAGGTTGCCGGCGAGCTGGCGAGCGCCACGTTCGAGGAGATTCCCGCCCTCGTGGAGCATTATCGCGAGGATCCGCGCCAGCAGGTGATCAAGGCTTGCGAACGTGCCCTTAAGCGCCATGCCAAGGAACTTTCCGAACGCGAGCGCGTCAACGGCATGTACGAGCTTATGCATGAGCTCGGCGGTGATGGCGTGGTCGTGGGCGTCGACGAGGTGGGCCGTGGCTCGGTAGCGGGTCCCTTGACCGTGTGTGCCGTGTGTCTTCCGATGGAGCCGCGCATCTGGGGCATCAACGATTCCAAAAAGCTCACGCCGGCGCGCCGCGAGCTGCTCTCGGTGAAGATTGCCGAGGTGGCGACTGCTATCGGCTTTTGCCATATCGCTCCTGCGGATATCGATGAGATGGGCATGGCCCGCGCCATTCGAGCCGCTGTCGCGGGTGCGGTGGCAGATACGGGGCTTGAGCCCGATTGCGTGCTTATGGACGGTAACCCCCTGGGCGCCGTGCCCCATGAGCGCGACGTGGTCAAGGGCGATGCCAAGATCGCCTGTATCGCCGCGGCATCCATCATGGCAAAGGTCACGCGTGACGAGATGATGGTCGAGTACGATGCCGAGTATCCCGAGTACCATTTGGCCGAATCGAAAGGCTATGCGAGTCCCGAGCACATCGAGGCCATTCGCAAACATGGTCTTTCTCCGCTGCATCGTGTGAGCTTTTGCGGAAACTTTCTGCAGACTGAGCGCCTTTTTTAGGCCAATTGTGGAGACAGGGACCTTAAGGGTTCTATAAACCTGCTGGTAGGGGCCGTGTGCAACGCTATTGTTGCGCGCGGCCCCTCATTTGTCGGCATTTGGTTGGTTTTCGGTTTGCTTCCGGTACTTACCCGCATGAAACCTGCCCTCATTATCGAAGCAATGCAGGGAGTGGGAAAGGAGACCCCATGTGTGCCGCAGCCAAAATGAGCAAGACACAGCAGCTCAAGGAACGTTGGGAAGAGGGGGAGCTCGATTGCGGGTCGATCACCCCTGAGTTTATCAAGGGGCTCAGTCCTCGCGAGCTCGGTATGCTGGGCGAGCTTATCGCAATCGATTACTTTAACGAGCGCGGCTATGCATTGCTGGAACAAGGCTATCGATGCTCGGAGGGCGAGGCCGACCTGGTGCTGCTCGACGAGCTCGACGATGTGGTGGTGATGGCCGAGGTTAAGACCAGGCGTGTTGCGCTGGATTGCGACACGCGGGTGTTTCCCGAGGAAGCGGTCAACGCCCAAAAGCAGCGGCGTTATCGTCGCATCGCGAGTTGTTACCTCATGGAGCATTATCCGCTCAAGGCGATCCGCTTCGATGCCGTGGGCGTCACCATTCGCGGCGGGCATATCGCCGAGATCGAGCACCAGTACAACGCGTTCGATTGGCAGGTGTCGTGATGGCGTTCGAAACCTTTGCCGTCCACGCTGCCTGTATCCGCGGTGTCGAGGCGATTCCCGTCACGGTCGAGGTTTCGCTTGCGGGCGGCATCCCGGGCATCCAGATGCTCGGCATCCCGAGTATGGAGGTCATGGAGTCGCGTGGGCGCATTCGCTGCGCGATGCGCTCTGCCGGATTCGAGATCCCGCGTTCGGGCATTACGGTCAATCTGGCGCCGGGCGATATCCGAAAGACCGGTAGCGGTTTTGACCTGCCGATAGCCATTGCGGTGCTTGCGGCCGATGGGCAGATTCCCCGCGACAATCTCGACCGCTGCCTCATTGCCGGCGAGCTCGGCTTGGATGGGACGGTGCTCCCCGTCAAGGGCGAGGTGGCGTTCCAGCTACTGGCTCGCGACATGGGGCTGTCTTTTATCGCCGGTAGGTCCGACCAGCACGTTCCGTTGGCGGGGGTCGACTGCGGTTTTATCGATCATCTCTCGCAGCTTGCCCACGGTATGGGGGAGGCGGCTCGGCACTATTTGGATTCTGAAGTGCTCGAGGGCACCTTTGAGCCCGAGCTCGATTATGCCGACGTGTTGGGGCAGGAGGTCGCCAAGCGCGGCATGGCGCTTGCGGCGGCAGGGGAGCTGGGCTTGCTTATGATCGGGTCTCCGGGATCGGGCAAGACCATGCTTGCGCGCCGCATGACGGGTATCTTGCCCGAGCTTTCCGTTGAGGATCAGCAGGAGGCGCTGTGCATCCATTCGGTCTTGGGTGAGAACATCGACGGCCTGCTTGCAGGGCATCGGCCGTTTCGAAGCCCCCATCACAGTATTTCGACAGCGGGCCTTATCGGCGGAGGTCGCCCGGTGCATCCGGGCGAGATCAGCCTTGCCCATGGCGGCGTGCTCTTTTTGGACGAGCTTGCCGAGTTTCCCACCGGTGTGCTGCAGACGCTTCGTCAGCCTATCGAGCGCGGCTATGTCAGGATCGTGCGCGTCGACGGCGCCTTTACGTTTCCCTCGCGCTTTCAGTTGCTTGCGGCGAGCAATCCCTGTCCCTGCGGTTTTTTGGGCGATCGCGAGGTTCCGTGTCGTTGCTCGGTATCGATGGTCGAGCGCTATCGGTCCAAGCTGCGCGGCCCCTTGGCCGACCGCATCGACCTGATGATTGACGTGACCCGCCCCGATCCGCAAGTGATTATCGAGGGCGCTGAGGGCATGTCGTCGGCCGAGCTGCGCGACTACGTTGTCCGCGGTAGGGCTTTTCGTGCCTGGCGCGAGTCCCGTATGGACGATGCGGATGCCGAGGCTGGGGACGATGAGTCACGGTCCATTGACGGTGTCGTGTCGACCTTTGCACTCGACGGGGCCGCCGAGAAATGCGTGCTCGGCCTGTCGAAGCGCACGCATCTCACGGGGCGCGGCATCGTGCGCCTGGTACGCATCGCGCGAACGATTGCCGATGTCGCCGAAAGCGAGCGGGTGACGCAAGACCACGTGCTCGAGGCCGCGATGTATCAGGGAAGGAGGGATCAGTGATGGGTGAGGACCGCTACGAACTGCATCCCGGTGATGGGCTGTTCCCCGCTACTGTTCTGGAACTTTCCGATGTGCCGCAGACGTTGTTCGTCCGTGGCGACCCGGAGGTGCTCTCGACGCCGGCGCTCTCGATTATCGGTGCGCGCAAGGCGTCTCCCTACGGTCTTGCCGTCGCGGAGCTTGCAGCCAAGGTTGCCGTGGAAGCGGGGGTGACGGTGGTCTCGGGCGGTGCGGTCGGCTGCGACCAGGCGTCGGGTTGGGCTGCGGTCAACGCCGGCGGCAGGCACGTCGTGGTGTTGGGTACGGGTGCCGACGTGGTCTACCCGCGTTCGAGTGCGGGGCTCATCGCGCGCACGATCGATACGGGCGGCGCCGTCGTGTCCATCTCGCCTTGGGGTATGGGGCCGCGCAAGTTTGCCTTTCCGCGGCGTAACCGGGTGATTGCCGCGCTTTCGCAGGCACTCTTTGTGTCGGAGGCCGGCATGCCCTCGGGCACGTTCTCGACGGCGGAGGCCGCCATGGACCTGGGGCGCGAATTGCTTGCGGTACCGGGCTCCATTTTGTCGCCCGAGTCACGCGGGACCAACTATCTCATCGCTAACGGAGCCTGCTGCATCATCGACGAGGAGTCCATCGAGATGGCCATCTCTCGAATCTACGGTACCCTGCGCTACTCGCGTCTCGATGCACCCGGTATCGCAGATCTGGACCCCACACAGCAGGCCGTGATGCATGCCCTCATCGCCTCGCCGCTCAAGGTCGACGACATCGCCACACTCGTCTCGCTCGATGCCGTCGGTGTGCTCAAGCTCCTGGGCTCGCTTGAGCTCGAGGGCCTCATCGAGCGCATGATGGATGGAAGGTATGCGCCCTCCAAGTTTGCCCTTCACGCCCAGACGCCCTTCGGTCACAATGGAAAACGTGTCAATTAGAAAGGTGTTTGCAGATGCTGTTTGATCAGGTGACGGTTATCGGTGGCGGTCTGGCGGGATCGGAATGCGCGATTCAGCTGGCAGATCGCGGGTTCGCCGTAAAGCTGTGCGAGATGCGCCCGCAGGTAAGCTCTCCTGCCCACCATACCGATCACTTGGCGGAGCTCGTCTGCTCCAATTCGTTTAAATCGACCCGTCCCGATTCCGCCGCCGGTCTGCTGAAGGCCGAGCTCGAGCGCATGGGGTCTGTGCTGCTCGACTGCGCTCATCGTGCGGCCGTTCCCGCTGGCGGCGCCCTGGCGGTCGACCGAGTCAAGTTTTCCGAGCTCGTCGAGGCCGAGGTTGCCGCCCGCCCCAATATCGAGGTCGTCCACGGTGAGGTCACCCAGATTCCCGAGGGTCATGTGGTTATCGCCGCAGGCCCCTTGTGCTCGCCGGCATTGAGCGAGGAGGTCATGAAGCTTGTCGGTGGTGACGCCCTGGCGTTCTTTGACGCGGCCGCCCCGATTGTCGATGCCTCGACGCTCGATATGGACGTGCTGTTCTCGCAGTCGCGCTACGAGGAACAGGGGAGTGGCGACTATCTCAATGCCCCGCTCAATAAGGAAGAGTACGAGGCCTTTATCGAGGCGCTCACAACGGCCGATCGCGTGGTGCTCAAGGATTTTGAGGGCGGGGACCTGTTCCAGGCCTGCCAGCCTGCCGAGGAGGTTGCGCGTACGGGCAAGGATGCCATCCGTTTTGGTGCCATGAAGCCCGTCGGGCTCACCGACCCGCGCACCGGTCGCCGTCCCTGGGCGGCGATTCAGCTGCGCGCCGAGAACAAGGAGAAGACGGCCTATAACCTTGTTGGTTTCCAGACCAACCTGACCTTCGGCGAACAGAAGCGCGTCTTCCATATGGTTCCCGGCCTGGAGAACGCCGAGTTCTTCCGCTACGGCGTCATGCACCGCAACACCTTTGTCGATGCGCCGCACGTGCTCGACGGCACCTTTGCCGTGCCCGGCACGAGCGTGCGTCTTGCCGGCCAGATTACCGGTACCGAGGGGTACATGGAGGCCGTGGCGACGGGTCTGCTCGCCGCGCTCAACGCCTATGCCGAGGCTATCGGTGTCGCGGGCGTCGAGCTTCCGCGCGAGGGCGCCCTGGGCGCGCTTGTGGGGTATGCGACCGATCCGGCTACGGTGGGCTATCAACCCATGCACGTCAACTTTGGTCTTGTGCCGCCACTCGAGGACGGTAAGCGTCGCAGCAAGCGCGATCGTTACCAGGCCTACGCGGATCGCGCCCTCAAGGCCCTGGACGCCTATCTCGAAACGCGCTCCGATCTGTTTGGAGGCGAGAGGTCATAGCCTTTGACCTGTATGATGCCGTCGACTCGTTCATTGCCTACATTGCACGCGTCGAAGGACTCGCCCCCAATACGGTAACCGCCTACGCCTCGCGGCTCGAGCGCTTCGCCGCGTGGTGCGACCGCGAGGGCATCGACGCTCGCGCCGCCGACGTGCGGACCGTTCGCTCCTATTTGGCCGAGCTGTCGCGTGGCCAGGTGGCGGCTCGGACCCTTGCGGCACACCTGTCTGCCATTCGCTCGCTCTATCGGTGGATGGCTGCCGAGGGAATCGTTGAGGGCGATGCGGTCTCGGCGATATCCTCACCCAAACTGCCGCGCGATCTTCCCGGTGTGCTGACGACCCGGCAAGTCGAGTCGTTGCTCAAGGCCCCCGACACCTCGACCCCTGCGGGGCTGCGCGATGCGGCGATGCTCGAGCTGCTCTATGCCTCCGGCGCGAGAATCTCGGAGCTCGCGGCGCTCAACATGGAGTCTATTGGTTGGTCCGAGCGAACGCTGCGACTTTGGGGCAAGGGGAACAAGGAGCGTATCGTGCCCCTGTATCGGCGCGCTCTCGAGGCGACCCGCCGCTATATTGAGGAGGGGAGGCCACAGCTCCTTGTGCAGGCAAAGCGTTTCGATAGCGCGAACGGCGTGCATCCGCTGTTTATCTCGGCGCGCGGAAACCGCATGAGTGCCGCCATGCTCAGGAGGCGGTTCCATATGCTTGCGACACTTGCCGGTATTCCTGCCGACATCGCCCCGCATGCGATGCGTCACACCTTTGCGACCGACCTGCTCGAGGGCGGCGCGGATCTGCGCTCGGTTCAGGAGCTGCTGGGGCATGCGAGCTTGTCCACGACGCAGATCTATACGCATCTCACGCCCGATCGGCTTAAGCGCGCCGTGAGTCAGGCCCACCCCCGCGGCGAGTAGGAGAAGGGCCCCCGCGCCGCACCGAGGTGTGTGGTTTTGATTGCGGGTTGGCAGGAAGATGCATTCCTGCTATCATTCATCGGGTTGCTTCACGGCAACAGGTTTTTATCACGCACGCGCGGCTACTTCATACCGTGGTGCCCGGGCTTTGGTAGCACATGTCCGGGTTGGTTTTGGAGGATGACCCCGCGCGGAGGCAAACCACAGGAGGTTTAACATGGCTACCAAGATTAATATCCGCACCCTGCTCGAGGCCGGCTGCCACTTCGGTCACCAGACCCGTCGCTGGAACCCCAAGATGAAGCCGTTCATCTTCGGTGAGCGCAACGGCATCTACATCCTCGACCTCAAGCAGACCATCCTCGACGCCGACCAGGCCTACACCTTTGTCAAGAACGTCGCCAAGGGCGGCAACGTGCTGTTCGTCGGCACCAAGAAGCAGGCTCAGGAGGCCGTCAAGAACGCTGCTGAGCGCGCCAACATGCCTTACATCAACCAGCGTTGGCTCGGCGGCATGCTGACCAACTTCGTCACCATCCGCTCCCGCATCAACCGCATGGAGGAGCTCGAGGCCATGGTCGAGGACGGCCGCATGGCAGTCCTGCCCAAGAAGGAGCAGGCTGTGCTCGGTAAGGAGCTCACCAAGCTCCAGACCAACCTCGGTGGCGCCCGCGACATGAAGGGTCTGCCCCAGGCTCTCTTCGTCATCGACACCAAGCGCGAGGAGAACGCCATCAAGGAGGCCCAGCGCCTGAACATCCCCGTCGTCGCTCTGATCGACACCAACTCCGATCCCGACGAGGTCGAGTACGGCATCCCCTGCAACGATGACGCCATCTCCGCTGTCACCCTTATGTGCGAGCTCATGGCCGACGCCTGCCTCGCTGGCTCCGGCAAGGAGCAGGTCTCCGAGGCCGAGATGGCCGCTGAGCCCAAGGCCGAGTAAATCAGTCCTATTTAAGTCTTTTTCATCTCTTTGAAAGGAACCACAATGGCCCAGATTACCGCCGCTATGGTCAAGCAGCTCCGCGAGATGACCGACTCCCCGATGATGGAGTGCAAGAAGGCTCTCGTCGAGGCTGACGGCGACATGGACGCCGCTGTTGACGTTCTGCGCAAGAACGGCCTCGCCAAGGCTGCCAAGAAGGCTGGCCGTGAGACCAACGAGGGCGCTGTCGCCGCGTTCGTCTCCGAGGATGGCAAGACCGGCGCTTTGCTCGAGCTCTCCTGCGAGACCGACTTCGTCGGCTCCAACGCCAAGTTCACCGGCTTTGCTTCCAAGGTCGCTGAGGTTGTCGCCACCACCGAGCCGGCCGATGTCGATGCTCTGCTCGAGAAGCCGATGGGTGAGGAGACCGTTTCCTCCGAGCTCACCGAGATGATTCACATCATGGGCGAGAACATGAAGATCTCTCGTTTCGCCGCCCGCAAGGCCGAGAACGGCGCACTCGCTTCTTACATCCACATGGGTGGTAAGATCGGCGTCCTCGTCGAGTTCGCTTTCGAGAAGGCCGAGACCGCTCAGGCCGACTCCTTCAAGACCTTCGCTCACGACGTCGCCCTTCAGGTTGCCGCCGTCGCCCCGATCTGCGCTACCCGCGATCAGGTTCCGGCCGAGACCGTCGAGCACGAGAAGCAGATCTACATGGCTCAGGCTGCCGAGTCCGGCAAGCCCGAGGCCATTCAGGAGAAGATGGCTGTTGGCCGTCTGGAGAAGTTCTACAAGCAGTCCGTGCTCACCGAGCAGGAGTTCATCAAGGACAGCTCCCTCACCATCAAGAAGTACGCTGAGCAGGTCTCCAAGGAGCTCGGCGATACCATTACCGTCGTTGCCTTCGACCGTCTGGTCCGTGGCGAGTAAATAAGCTCTTGTAGCTGGTAATGAGCAGGCTGTGGGTTTTACTCACAGCCTGCTTTTTCATGGCTCTTATCAGAGCCTTTGCTATCATATTGAGAGTCTAATTAAAGGAGGATCGCTTTGTCCGACATCCGATATAAACGCGTGCTTCTGAAGCTTTCCGGCGAAGCACTGATGGGCGACGGCCAATATGGCATCGACCCCAAGATTACCGACCATCTTGCCAAGCAGGTCAAGGAGCTGCTCGCCGTTGGCCATGAGGTCGGCGTTGTTGTCGGCGGCGGCAACATTTTCCGCGGCATGGCCGGCGCTGCCGGTGGCATGGAGCGCGCCCAGGCCGACTACATGGGCATGCTGGCAACCGTTATGAACGCGCTTGCCCTGCAGGATGCCTTTGAGCACAACGATGTTCCCTGCCGCGTGATGAGCGCTATCCAGATGAATGAGATCTGCGAGCCCTATATTCGCCGTCGCGCCATCAACCACCTTTCCAAGGGTAATGTCGTTATTTTTGCCGCCGGTTCGGGCAATCCGTACTTTACGACCGACACCGCCGCGGCTCTTCGTGCCTGCGAGATCGGTGCCGAGATTCTGATTAAGGCCACCAAGGTTGACGGCATCTACGACAAGGATCCTGTCAAGTGTTCCGATGCCGTCCGTTTTGACAAGATTACCTATCACGAGGTTCTCGTCCGCGGTCTGCAGGTTATGGATTCCACGGCCACGGCGCTGTGCCAGGATAACCGTATGCCGATTTTGGTCCTCAACATCGATGGCGAGGACACCGTCAAACGCGCGCTTTCGGGTGAGCCCGTCGGCACGCTCGTCTATCAGGAGGATTAAGCATGGCAGAGAACATCACCGCCCACATGGACAAGTCGCTCGAGTCCCTCAAGCACAACTTCTCCAAGGTTCGCACGGGCCGCGCCAACGCTAACATTCTGTCCGACATTTCGGTCGATTACTACGGTGTTCCCACGCCGGTTACCCAGGTTGCCGCCGTTAAGACCCCCGAGGCTCACATGCTGCTTATCGAGCCCTGGGACAAGGCGCTCGTCAACGCAATCGTGAAGGCTATCAGCGCTTCCGATCTGGGCATTACTCCCAACTCTGACGGTACCGTCGTGCGCCTGCCGTTCCCGGCTCCCACCGAGGAGCGTCGTCGCGAGCTCGTCAAGGAGTGCCGCGAGTATGCCGAGCAGGCCAAGGTCTCCATTCGCAACATCCGTCGCGACTTTAACAACAAGCTCGAGCGCGACGAAGAGCTCACCGAGGACGATGTCCGTCGCGAGCAGGCCAAGGTCCAGAAGCATACCGATGAGTATGTTGCCAAGGTCGAGGAGCTTCTGAAGGAAAAAGAAGCCGAGGTCATGGAGATCTAAGGTGCAATACGACGAGAACAAACTGGTCGAGTACTTTGCCGACGCCCCTGCGGGCGTCGGTTTTTCCGACCTTGACCTCAATAAGATTCCGCATCATATTTCGTGCATCATGGACGGTAACGGTCGCTGGGCCACGGCGCGCGGTCTTGCCCGCACCGAGGGACACAAGGCCGGTATCGTCTCCCTGCGCGAGATTATTACCGCATGCGTGCGTTTGGGCGTCGACGTCCTTTCGGCCTATGCGTTTTCCACCGAAAACTGGAATCGTCCTCAGCATGAGGTCAACGTTTTAATGCATCTGTTTGCTAAGACGTTTATCGATGAGCTGCCGCTGCTTAAGCGCGAAAACGTGCGCGTTGTCTTTTTGGGCGATATATCCGCACTGCCCAAGAAGACCCGCGATGTCTTTGAGCGAGGTCTTGCCGAGTGTGCCGACCATACCGGCATGACGCTGGCACTTGCCGTCAACTACGGAGCCCGTGCCGAGATCACCCGTGCCGTCCGTCAGATCGCGCTCGATGCCGCTGCCGGAAAGATCGTTCCGGCCGCTATCGACGATGATATGGTTGCTTCGCACCTGTACACCGCTGGGCTACCCGATCCTGAGCTTGTGATTCGAACCTCCGGCGAGCTTCGCCTTTCGAACTATCTGCTGTGGCAGGTTGCCTATTCCGAGTTTTATGTCACCGATACCTATTGGCCCGACTTTGATCGTTGGGGTCTTGTCAACGCCATTTTGGCCTATCAGGGCCGCGACCGTAGGTTTGGTGGACTGAGCAAGACCGAGGAGGCTTAATCGTGTCCGATCGTCCCAAGGCGTCTGCTCCCAAGGCGCCTACCGCCAAGAGCGGCGCGGCCGCGACTTCGTGGCTTGCCGGCTTTATTACCCGTGCCGCCGCAGGTATCGTCTACGCCGTCGTATTTATTCTCTGCCTGGTTTTGGGTATCGTTCCCACCGCCATCTTCGTCTCCGTCATGAGCGGCCTGTGCTGCTTTGAGTATTTCCGCATGACGAAGCTCGATGGCAAGGTGGCCAACGAGCGCCTGGGTATCGCTGCCGCCGTGCTCTTTCCGCTCTCGGCGCTGGGCGACTCGCTGCTGTTGAATGCGCTGCTTTTTGCATTGATGCTTGCGGTGGGCATTTGGTATGTCTGTTCGTCGCGTACCCGCATATCCGATGTGGCTGTGACACTCATGGGTCCCATCTACACCGGTTTTATGCTGTCGGCCATCGTGCTGCTGCGCGATGCCGTGCCCGGTTTTGCCGGCGCCCTGCTTTCGGTGGGTGTTTGCGCGTCTCTCTGGGTCTCCGATTCGTTTGCCTACATCGTGGGCAGCCGTATCGGCAAGCACAAGATGGTCCCCAAGATCTCTCCCAAAAAGAGCTGGGAGGGCTTTGTCGGCGGCATCTTGGGCTCGGTTCTTATCTGGCTTATTTTGTGGGCGACGCATTTCTATAAGCTGAGCTTGCCCTATGCGCTGCTTTGCGGCGTGGTTGTGTCCATCCTGGGCGTTATCGGTGACCTCATCGAGTCACGCATCAAGCGTGGCGTGGGCGTCAAGGATTCTGGCAACCTTATTCCGGGCCATGGCGGCATGCTCGATCGTAGCGACTCGCTTATCTTTGGCTGCATTACCGCGCAGCTGCTTTTGATGATCGGAGGCGTGCTGTAATGGCCTTTCAGACGACGTACGGCCCCGATGGGCGTCTTCGCGTTGCCATCCTGGGTTGTACGGGCTCTATCGGTACGCAGGCACTTGATGTATGCCGTCAGCATGCCGATCGACTGCAGGTGACGGCGCTTTCCGTTAACTCCAGTACCGCCGAGCTCGTTGCGTTTGCCCGTGAGTTTTCGGTTCCGGCCGTTGCCGTGGCCGACACCACCCACGGTGCGGACGCTGTACTGCAGGAGCTGCCCGAGGGCACGGAGCTCGGTGTTGGTGCGCAGGCGGTTTGCGAGCTCGCACGTCGCGATGATGTCGACTGTGTGCTTGTCGCTATTGTGGGCGCCGCCGGTCTCGAAGCGAGCCATGCTGCCCTGACCTCGAACAAGCGTCTTGCACTTGCTAACAAGGAGTCCCTCGTTGTCGGTGGCGACCTGCTGATGCCGTTGGCGCAGCCGGGTCAGCTTATTCCAGTCGACTCCGAGCACTCCGCCATCTACCAGTGCTATCTGGGGGAGAATCCGCGCGAGGCTCACTGCATTTGGCTCACTTGCTCGGGTGGTCCGTTCTTTGGCCGTACGCGCGACGAGCTCAATTGCGTGACACGCTCCGATGCGCTGGCACACCCCACGTGGGCCATGGGCGCTAAGATCACCATCGACTCTGCGACCCTCATGAATAAGGGCTTGGAGCGTATCGAGGCGATGCACCTGTTCGGGTGCGATCTCGACTTTATCAACGTGGTCGTTCAGCGCCAGTCAAAGATCCACTCGATGGTCGAGTATGCGGACGGCTCTGTGATGGCACATCTTGGTGCGTCCGACATGCGCATTCCCATCCAGTTCGCGTTCTCGTATCCCGAGCGGTGGGATACCCCAGCGCCTCGAATCGATTTCCGCGAGCTCGGGCAGCTCACGTTTGATGCTGCCGATATGGACACATTCCGCTGCCTGGCGCTGGCCGAGCGTGCCGGCAGAACGGGCGGCACCATGCCGTGCGTGCTGAATGCCGCCAACGAAGTTGCCGTCGATGCCTTCCTGCACGATGTCTGTACCTTTACCGATATCGACCGTATCGTCGAGTCGTGCATGGATGCACACGATACGCAGGCGGTCGCATCCTTTGAGCAGCTTCGCGATATCGATACGTGGGCTCGTGCCAAGGCCGCCGAGGTGCTCGCTGCAACCCGCTCTTAATCGTAAGGATTGCTTTTCGTTTTATGGATACTGTTCTGAGCGTTCTCTCCTCAGTTTTTTGGGGCCTTTTGATGCTATCCGTCCTCGTGTTTCTGCATGAGGGCGGCCACTTTTTGGCGGCCCGTGCGTGCGGCGTGCGCGTCACCGAGTTTTTCTTGGGTCTACCGTGCCGCTTCGATATTCATCATACGTCGCGTCGCATCGGTACCAAGTTTGGCGTGACGCCGCTGCTGCTGGGTGGCTATGCCGCTATCTGCGGTATGGACCCGACCGATGTCTCGTGCGCCGACCGTGTGCTTGCGGCGATCTATCGTCATGGTCGCGTTTCGGTTGCAGACCTTTCCGTCGAGCTGGAGCTGCCCGAGGAGGATGTTCTCGAGGCTTGTGCCTTGCTTTTGGGCTGGGGTTCCATTGCGCCTTGGTACGAGGAAGGGGAGAAGCCTTCACCCAGCTATTATCCGGTTAGGTACCAGACGCTGCCGCGCGATGCTGCAGGATATACCACCTTTGACGGCCGCAAGTTCGATCGAGAGCATGCGACTGCCGAGGGCGATGTGTGGGAGCTGCCGGTCACTGCTTCGGAGTTTCTTGAGCAGGAGCGATCGCATGCCTATCTGGGCCAGGGTTTTCTCAAGCGTGCCTTTATGCTGCTCGCGGGCATTCTCGTCAATATTCTGACGGGTTTTTTGCTGCTTATGAGTATCTACTCTATCGCCGGCGTATCGGTGCCGGTCGATAGCAATGTGATCGGTCAGGTCGAAGAAGGCTCGATAGCCGCCAAGGCGGGCATCGAGGCCGGCGACACGATTCTTAGTGTCGATGGCGTGTCCTGCTCCAGCTGGATGGATGTGTATGATGCCATCGGCAAGGCTGCCGGTCAGGACGATATCGCCATTGAGTACCAGCGCGACGGTAAGAAACTTTCGACCTCGGTCGCGCTCAAGGAGGACGAGCGTTTGGGTGTTTATGCTTCTACGCAGGTGGTCCATTTGGACCCTATCACCTCGGCGCGCCTGTCGTTCTCCTATGTTCAGCAGACTGCTGAGGGCGTTATGCGTCTGCTGCAGCCGCAGCATACGATGGAGATACTCGATCAGTCCAGCTCGATTGTTGGCATCAGCGTCATGTCTTCTCAGGCGGCGGCAGCCGGCCCCGCGACGTTCTTGACATTTGCCGCGCTCATCTCGTTCTCGCTGGGCTTTATGAACCTGCTGCCCATTCCGCCGCTCGACGGGGGAAAGCTGGTTATCGAGATCATCCAAAAGGTCGCCGGTCGCGAGCTGCCGCTGAAGGTGCAGACGATCGTCAGCTATGTCGGCATCGTGCTCTTTGCGCTGCTGTTTGTCTATATGCTTCGTTCCGACGTCCTTCGATTTATTTTGTAGGGGAGTGTTTGGATTGTCTTTATCCCATCCTTTGCCGCGCGAGCTGACGCGCCCCGTGCATGTGGGCGGCGTTCAGATCGGTGGCGGCGCACCGGTGGTGGTCCAATCCATGACCTGCACCGATACCGCCGACGCCCAGGCAACGCTTGCGCAAGTGCGTGCGCTTGCCCAGGCGGGTTGTGATGTTGTGCGCGTGAGCGTGCCCACTGAGGCTGCGCTCGAGGGCTTTCGCACGATTTGTGCGGAGTCTCCGGTGCCGATCGTTGCCGATATCCACTTTAACCATAAGCTCGCCATTGGCGCCGTTAAGGCCGGTGCCGCTAAGCTCCGCATCAATCCCGGCAACATTGGCGATTGGGCCAAGGTCGACGCTGTGATCGATGCCGCGGGCGCCGCTGGGTGCGCGATTCGCATTGGCGTGAACGCCGGCTCGCTTGAGCAGGATATCGCCGAGCGCGATGACCTTACGCAGCCCGAAAAGCTTGTGATATCGAGCGAGCGTTTCGTCAAACATTTTGAGGACCGCGGTTTTACCAATATCGTGCTTTCCGCCAAGGCTCATAGCGTGTCCACGACGCTTGACACCTATCGTGCCCTGTCGCGCGAAATCCCCCATGTTCCGCTTCATTTGGGCGTGACTGAGGCCGGAACCAAGCTCCAGGGCACCATTAAGAGCTCTGTGGGCCTGGGTATTCTGCTTTCCGAGGGCATTGGCGACACCATGCGCGTCTCGCTCACGGCCGATCCGGTCGAGGAACCGCCGGTCGCCTGGGGTATTCTGCAGTCGCTCGGCCTTCGCCGCCGTGGTCCCGAGATCGTCTCGTGCCCCACGTGCGCTCGCTGCCAGGTTAACCTCATTCCTATCGCCGAGGAGGTCACCGAGCGGCTTAAGAACTACTCCGCGCCGCTTTCGATTGCCGTGATGGGCTGTGCGGTCAATGGCCCCGGCGAGGCCTCTGACGCCGACCTGGGTGTTGCCTGCGGACGAGGTCAGGGCCTGCTCTTTTCGCACGGCCAGATCATTGGTAAAGTAGCTGAGGACCAAATTGTCGACGCGCTAATGGCCGAGGTCGACAAGCTTATTGAGGAGAAATAAATGACTCGAGCAATGTATATGTCTAAGCTTTATGCTCCGACGCTCAAAGAGGATCCGGCCGACGCCGAGCTTGCGAGCCATCGCCTGCTGCTTCGTGCCGGCATGATTCGCAAGGAGGCCGCCGGTCTCTATTCCTATCTGCCGCTTGCTTGGCGCTCGATTCGCAAGATCGAGAACATCGTGCGCGACGAGATGGACGCTGCCGGCGCCCAGGAGCTCATGATGCCCATCATGGTCGATGCCGAGCTGTGGCGCGAATCCGGCCGTATCGATGCCTATGGCAAGGAGCTCGTGCGCTTTGATGACCGCCACGGCCGTGAGTTCGTGCTCGGTCCCACGCACGAGGAGACCGTGACTGCTCTGGTGCGCAACGAGCTGCGTTCCTACAAGCAGCTGCCGGTGAATCTCTATCACATCCAGGATAAATTCCGCGACGAGTTCCGTCCCCGCTTTGGCCTGATGCGCGGCCGCGAGTTCATCATGAAGGACGCCTACAGCTTCTCTGCCACGCAGGAGAGTCTGCAGGAGGAGTACGACAAGATGAAGCAGGCCTACGCCAACATCTGCGAGCGCTGCTATATCAAGGCCCTGCCCGTTGTTGCCGACTCCGGTGAGATCGGCGGCGATACCTCCGTCGAGTACATGGCGCTGGCCGACGCCGGCGAGGCTTCGCTGGTCTACTGCGACGATTGCGGCTTTGCTGCCGATGACGAGGCTGCAAGCACCAAGGTCGTTGTGACCGAGGGCCCCGGCGACGGCACACTCACCAAGGTCGAGACTCCGGGCATGGGCACCATCGAGGCTGTTGCCAAGTTCTTCGGCTTCCCCGAGAACGGTACGCGCAAGTCCCTGGCTCTCATCGACGCCGAGGGCAAGCCTGTTGTGGCCATCGTTCCGGGCGATCATGAGCTCAACGACTGCAAGGCCGAGCACGTCTTTGGCAAGGGCTATCGCATGATGACCGACGAGGAGCTCCTGACCTACGGTCTGCACAAGGGCTTTATCGGACCGGTTAACCTGCCCGAGGGCATCCGTCTAGTGTGCGACGAGAGTCTGCGCGAGTCCAAGCAATGGGCCTGCGGTGCCAACGAGGTCGATTATCACTTTACCGGTGCCTGCCCCGAGCGCGACTTTACCGTCGACGAGTGGGCCGATCTGGTCACCGTCGTCGCCGGCGATCCCTGCCCGCACTGCGGCAAGCCGCTCTCTGCTGCTCGCGGCATCGAGGTCTCCCAGGTGTTCCAGCTGGGCACCAAGTACTCCGAGGCCATGGGTGCCACATTTATGGACGAGGATGGCAAGGAGAAGCCGCTCATCATGGGTTGCTACGGCGTGGGCGTGTCTCGCTCGCTCGCTGCCGTCGTGGAGCAGCATAACGACGAGCACGGTATCGTCTGGCCTGTCTCCGTTGCCCCGTACGAGGTCGCGGTGATTCCGCTCGATCCCAAGAAGGAGGAGTGCGCTACCGTCTGCGACCAAATCGTCGAGGGTCTGTGCGCCGAGGGTATCGAGGTCGTCGTCGACGATCGCGATGAGCGTCCTGGCTTTAAGTTTGCCGACAACGACCTTATGGGCTTCCCGTATCAGGTAGTGCTCGGCAAGCGTGGTCTTAAGAACGGCACCGTCGAGCTCAAGGACCGTGCCACGGGCGAGCGCGAGGATGTGGCGATTGATGAGGTCGTCGCCAAGGTCGCCGAGCTTGTGAAGGCAGCACGTCGTTAATCGACATTTCTGCTAGTAGATGTAATTGCAGGCCTGCTCCGCATCTCTCTTAGGATGAGATGCGGAGCAGTCTTTTTTGTTGCGTGAATAAGCTCGACGGGTAAAGGAAAACCCCACAGCCCAAATGAGCTGCGGGGTTTTCCTTTGTGCCTCCGATGCGAAATAAATCGCTCAGATACTACTGATAATCGACGACGTCGATCCAGTTCTTAAGGAACTCATCGTTCACGTTGCGCTTACGAGCGAGCTCGGAAGCGGCGACGATGCTCGTCCACTGACGCACGACCTGCATGGGCATGTCGGCGCGGTCGCAGTAGAGCTCCAGGTAGGCCTCAGCCTGGTCCTTGCTGTTGAGGGCAAAGAGCAGGTAGGTGGTGGCAACGTCGGCAGCAGGGGAGCCCTGGGTGGCATGTGCCCAGTCGCAGACGTACAGCTGGCCGTCGTCGCCGACGATGACGTTGGAGGGGTTGAAGTCGCCGTGGCAGACCTTGAACTCCTTGGTCATGCCGTCCAGACGCTCCTGAAGGTTGTAGCGCGTGGTGGCATTGAGCTGATCGAGGCTGTCGATCATGCGGGCGAACTTATCGCGCTGACGGTTGAGCAGCGGGGAGGTGTAGCCGTGGATCTCGATCTGGAGGTCGACGAACATCTCGAGGTACTCACCAAAGCGCTGGGGCTCGGCAGTCATCTTCTCGGCAAGAGTGGTGCCCGGAACCTTCTCGGTCACGAGAGCCCAGCCGTTGGCGTTCTCGAGCTGGGAAACCTCGAGAGCCTTGGGGCTGCGGATGCCACACTCATTGATGCGGGCAAGATTCAAAGCCTCGTTGAACACGTCGGAGACGGGCTTGGTCTCGTTAAAGACCTTGACGATCTTGTCGCCCAGGTCGTAAACGACCTTGTTGCCGCGACGGACGAGCTCGGTCTTGGAATCGGGGAGCAGCATGATTGCATCCTTTCAACGATGCGATAGAAGCAACGGCGGGGGCGTGCGTACACCCGTGCACCCCCGCCGCAAATAACCGTGCTAAAAACTAGCAGACGGCGTAGTCCTGGGGCTCGCGGCCGTAGTAGGCGTCCAGGTAGAGCTCCTTGATCTCGCTCATGAGCGGGTAGCGCGGGTTAGCGCCGGTGCACTGGTCGTTGAATGCCTGCTCGGTCATCTCGTCGAGGGTGTCGAGGAAGTACTGCTCGTCAACACCGTAGTCGGCGATGGTCTTCTTGACACCGATGAAGTCCTTGAGCTCCTCGAGCTTCGTGATGAAGTTCTCGAAGACCTCCTTGTCGTCCTTGCCCTCGATGCCGCAGTACTTGGCCATCTCGGCGTAGTTGTGCAGCGCGTTGGGGTAAGGATACTGGGAGAAGGTACCCATCTTGACGGGAGCCTCGGCGGCGTTGTAGCGCATAACGCGGGTCAGGATGACGGCGTTTGCGAGGCCGTGGGGCAGGTGATGGAAAGCGCCGAGCTTGTGGGCCATGGAGTGGTTGAGGCCCAGGAAGGCGTTGGCGAAGGCCATACCGGCCATGCAGGAGGCGTTGTGCATCTCCTCGCGGGCATGCGGGTCCTTGGCGCCGTTCGTGAAGCTGGAGGGCAGGTTCTCGAAGACGAGCTTGGCAGCGCGCTCGGAGAGGCCCTTGGTGTAGTCGGAAGCCATGATGGAGACGTAGGACTCGATGGCGTGGGTCATGACGTCGATGCCGGAGGCAGCGGTCAGGCCGCGCGGGGCGGTCATGCAGTTGTCGGCGTCGACGATAGCCATGTTGGGGAGCAGCGCGTAGTCGGCGAGCGGCCACTTGATGCCGGTCTCCTTGTCGGTGATGATGGCGAACGGCGTGCACTCGGAGCCGGTACCCGAAGAGGTCGGGACGGCAACGAAGTAGGCCTTCTTGCCCATCTCGGGGAAGGTGAAGATACGCTTGCGGATGTCCATGAAGTCCATGGCCATGTCCTCGAACTTGCACTCGGGGTGCTCGTACATCATCCACATGATCTTGCCGGCGTCCATAGCGGAGCCACCGCCGACGGCGATGATGACGTCCGGCTCAAAGAGAGCCATCTGCTTGGCGCCGCGACGTGCGCACTGCAGCGACGGATCGGGCTCGACGTCGTAGAAGCAGTCGTGGGCGATGCCCATCTCGTCGAGCTTGGCCTCGATGGCGCGGGTGTTGCCATTCTTGAAGAGGAACTGGTCGGTGACGATGAAGGCGCGCTTCTTGCCCATGACGGTACCGAGCTCGTCGAGGGCGACGGGCGTGGAACCCTTCTTGAAGTAGACCTTCTCGGGAGCGCGGAACCACAGCATGTTCTCACGGCGCTCGGCCACAGTCTTAACGTTGATCAAGTGCTTCACCCCAACGTTCTCGGAGACGGAGTTGCCGCCCCAGGAGCCGCAGCCCAGGGTCAGAGACGGCTTCATGCCAAAGTTGTACAGGTCACCGATGCCGCCGTGCGAAGACGGGGTGTTGATGACGATGCGGCAGGCCTTCATGACGTGCTCGAACAGGCTGATCTTCTCGGCCTGGGCGGGGTGCACGTACAGAGAGGCGGTGTGGCCCGGGCCACCGGCGAGCACCAGGTGCTCGGCCTTGTCGACGGCCTCCTGGAAGTCCTTGGCGTGGTACATGGCCAGGACCGGGGAGAGCTTCTCGTGGGAGAACTCCTCCTTGGCGGGGTCGGTGGAGGTGACCTCGGCGATCAGGATCTTGGTCTTGGCGGGAACCTCGATGCCGGCGAGCTCGGCGATCTTGGCGGCAGCCATGCCGGGGATGCGGTGATCGAGAGCGCCGTTCTTGAACATGGCGGCACGCAGGGCTTCCATCTCGGCACCCTGCTTGACGAAGTAGCAGCCGCGCTTCTGGAACTCGGCCTTGACCTGGTCATAGATGGTGTCGATGACGGTAACGGACTGCTCGGAAGCGCAGATCATGCCGTTGTCGAAGGTCTTGGAGTGGATGATGGAGTTGACAGCGAGCAGCACGTCGGCGGTGTCGTCGATGACGACCGGGGTGTTACCGGCGCCAACGCCCAGGGCGGGCTTGCCCGAGGAGTAAGCGGCCTTGACCATGCCCGGGCCACCGGTGGCGAGGATGATGTCGACGTCGCGCATGACCATGTTGGTCAGCTCGATGGAGGGGACATCAACCCAGCCGATGATGCCCTCGGGGGCACCGGCCTTGACGGCGGCATCAAGCACGAGCTTGGCAGCGGCGATGGTGCACTTGGCGGCAGCCGGGTGCGGGGAGATGATGATGGCGTTGCGGGTCTTCAGGCTGATCAGCGTCTTGAAGATCGCGGTAGAGGTGGGGTTGGTCGTCGGGATGACGGCGCCCACGATGCCGATGGGCTCGGCGATCTTTGTGATGCCGTAAGCCTCGTCGCGCTCCAGGACACCACAGGTCTTGGTGTTCTTGTAAGCGTTGTAGATGTACTCTGCGGCGTAGTGGTTCTTGATGACCTTGTCCTCAAGAACGCCGCGGCCGGTCTCCTCGATGGCCATCTTCGCCAACGGGATACGAGCCTTGTTGGCGGCCATGGCGGCCTCATAGAAGATCTTGTCGACCTGCTCCTGCGTGTACGTAGCAAAAAGCGCCTGGGCCTCTCGCATCTGAGCGAGCTTAGCCTCAAGCGCCTCTACGTTGTCCACAATTGCGGGAGTAGTGTTTTCCGGTGACTTTTTCACCATTTGTGTCTCCTTGCGATCGGAGATTTACCCTACGCCTTGCATGATAGCAAGAAATTATTCGGCGAACGGTCAGATTCCTCTAAAAGGCACACTAAAACGCTTCAATATACTGAAGCGTTTTAGCAAAACGATCCGCCTGCCGCATCGCCTCAATTATTGGGCGCAGGTCAAGCTACAAGGCATATCAGCTGGGCTACGATCCCTTTGACATTCGCAAACACTCATTTAAATCCGTCCCCAATGAGTGCAAAAAGGCGCCCTCCATAGGGGAGGGCGCCTTTGGTAAGTTCTATGTGAACGCGAGGTCTTTGACCCGGAGAGTCCGAGGTACTTGTTGGTAAGACCTTATTTAGGAGCGCGCAACCTTGCCGGACTTGAGGCAGGTGGAGCAAACGTTCATCTTGCGACGGTGACCATCGACGACGACGTAGACGCGCTGGATGTTGGGGCGGAACTTACGGTTGGTGACGCGGTGAGAGTGGCTGATGGAGCGACCGGCAACGGGGTGCTTACCGCAAACTTCGCAAACTTTGGACATAACTGACCCTCCTTGGGCGACAAACGAACATGTCGCGTTAACAAACAAGCCTGAACTATAGCACAGAAGCAGCTCCCTGTGCGTAATCTACACAGAGATATTTCTCTTTTGGCGATAGTGCCCACGCCACGGCCCTGGACGTAGATCCGATTTGCGTGCAGCAGAGGGGATTATGCCAGCTCGTGTGTGCGTTTTCAAGCTCGTCCCACAAATATATATAGGTTTATTGAGCATTGGGCTCCGTTTACGGAATGCTCTGTATTTATGCTCGCAATTCAGCTTGAGGTTGGCTACACTATCCCTTGACCATTAAAGGGGTACGAGATACCCACATGGAATTACATAGCTGCCAAAGAGCAGCCCTTCCTGTGGGTGTCTGGTTCCGCTTTGAGCGGTCGGGCATCTATTTTTTTGACTGTGTCAGCAGTCAAGACATGTGAGGAAGGAGATCGATGGGCACGACTTCCCCCAAGGCGGTCATCATGGACGAGACCGCCGTCAATCGAGCGATGACCCGCATCGCGCACGAAATTCTCGAGCGCAACGAGGGCTGTGAAGACCTCGCTCTGGTCGGCATCGTCACGCGCGGCGACCTTCTGGCAAAGAAACTCGCCGAGGAGATCAAGGAGATCGAGGGCGTCGACGTTCCGCTCGGCAGCCTCGACATCAGCTTCTACCGCGATGACTACGCTACCAATTTCGCTCCCGCGATCCACGCCACCAACATTCCCTTTAGCGTCGACGGTAAGCGCGTCGTGCTGGTGGACGACATCCTGTATACGGGCCGTACCATTCGCGCTGCTCTCGACGCCGTCATGGATCTGGGCCGTCCGAGCCGTATTGAGCTGGCAGTCCTCGTTGACCGCGGCCACCGCGAGCTCCCCATCTCGCCGGACTTTGTCGGCAAGAACGTTCCCTCGTCGCATGAGGAGAACGTGCACCTATATATGAAGGAAGTCGACGGCCACACCGCCGTCGAGATTAACGACGTCGCGCCGGGTTCCCACGTGGGCTCCGCGCCGCTGGGAGGTGAGTAGTACCGTGGCGTTCAACCATAAGCACCTGATCGACATTACCGAGTACTCCGAAGAGGACATCAAGCTCATCCTCGAGACCGCCAAGGCGTTCTCCGAGGTCAACGAGCGTGCGATCAAGAAGGTCCCCACGCTCAAGGGCAAGACCATCGTCAACATGTTCAACGAGCCCTCGACGCGCACCCGCAGCTCCTTCGAGCTCGCCGAGAAGCGTCTTTCGGCCGACAGTCTTAACTTTGGTGGCTCCTCGACCTCCACGGTCAAGGGTGAGAGCCTCGTCGACACCGTCGAGACCCTCAACGCCTATAAGATCGACTGCATCGTCGTTCGCGATAAGCACGCCGGTGCTCCCTACATCGTCACGCAGAACTCGCCCGCAAGCGTCATCTGCGCCGGTGACGGCAAGCACAACCATCCCACGCAGGCCCTGCTCGACCTGTACACCATCTGGGAGCACAAGGGTGACTTCCACGGTCTGAAGGTCGCCGTCGTCGGCGATATCGCCCACTCCCGCGTGTGCGGTTCGCTGATCCCCGCCCTTAAGATCATGGGCTGCGAGACCTACGCCGTCGCCCCCGGCACGCTGCTGCCGCCGGCGCCCGAGGTCCTGGGCTGCGACCACGTGACGAGCGACCTCGATTCCGTCCTGCCCGAGCTGGACGTCGTCTACATGCTGCGCGTGCAGCAGGAGCGCCTCGAGGGCGCCCCGTTCCCGACCATTCGTGAGTACCACAAGCTCTTCGGCCTGACCAAGGACCGCGAGAAGCTCATGAAGCCCGATGCGATCATCTGCCACCCGGGCCCCATCAACCGCGGCGTCGAGTTCGACTCCTATATGGCCGACCACCCGCAACGCTCCGTCATCCTGGAGCAGGTCTACGCCGGTATCTGCGTGCGTATGGCTATCCTGTATCTGCTGCTTGGAGGTGCCGATAATGGCCTTGCTTCTTAAGAATGCCCACGTCGTCGACCCGTCCGTCGAGCTTGACGGTGTCGTTGACGTCCTGATTGACGGCGACAAGATCGCCGAGGTCGGCGAGAATCTCGCCGTCGAGGGAGCCGAGGTCCGCGACCTTTCCGGCAAGTACCTCGTCCCCGGCCTGGTGGATATGCACGTTCACCTTCGCGAGCCCGGCTACGAGGTCAAAGAGGACATCGAGAGCGGCACCCGCGCAGCTGCCAAGGGCGGCTTTACCGGCGTGTGCTCCATGCCCAACACCGATCCCGTCACCGATAACGGCACCGTCGTGGAGTTCGTCAAGTCCCGCGCTGCCGAGGTCGGTCACTGCCGCGTTTATCCGTCGGGCGCCATGACCCGTGGTCTTAAGGGCGAGGCTATGTCCGAGATGGGCGATATGGTCGCCCACGGCGCCGTCGCCTTCACCGACGACGGTCGCGGCGTGCAGGGCGCGGGCATGCTCCGTCGCTGCATGGACTACGGCAAGATGTTCGGCAAGGTATTTATGAGCCACTGCCAGGACGAGGACCTGGTCGGCCACGGCCAGATCAACGAGGGCAAGGTCTCGACCCGTCTGGCTCTCGAGGGCTGGCCGGCTGCCGGCGAGGAGCTCCAGATCGCTCGCGACATCGAGATCGCTAAGCTGACCGGTGCCAAGCTGCACATCCAGCACATCTCCACCGCCCATGGCCTGGAAATCGTGCGTGCCGGTAAGGCCGCTGGCGTTCAGGTTACCTGCGAGGCAACCCCGCACCACATGTTCCTGACCGAGAACGACCTGGACGAGACCTACAACACCTCGCTCAAGGTCAATCCGCCGCTGCGCACCGACGAGGACGCCGAGGCCATCCGTCAGGGTGTCATCGACGGCACCGTCGACGTTATCGTCACCGATCACGCTCCCCACACCCCGTGGGAGAAGGCCCGCGAGTTCGAGCTTGCGCCCTTTGGCATGATCGGTCTCGAGACCTCGCTGTCGCTCGTGCTCACCGAGCTGGTCAACACGGGCAAGATGAGCATGGGCCGCATGGTCGAGCTCATGGCTATCAAGCCGCGTGAGATCCTGGGCCTCGACCAGGTTCAGGTCAAGGCGGGCTCCGTTGCCGACCTGACTGTGTTCGACGCGTCCGCCACCTGGACGGTCGGCGAGGACGGTTACGAGTCGCGAGCCGAGAACTCCGGTTTCGCCGGCCGCACGCTCACCGGTCGTGCCACCGATGTGTTTGTCGGCGGTAAGCAGACGCTCGCCGACGGCTGCATCTGCTAGCATAGCCTTATCGCTTTTGTGCGCGGTGCCCTTGCGGTGCCGCGCTTTCTGTTCGTTTTGACCATGCAACCGCATGGGGGATTGGAGCGTCTATGCCCACACCTTCCACTGCACGCATGCACGACTTTGAGGTCGTCTCGAACCAGGAGATTGCCGACGGCATCTTCTCGCTCGTCATCTCGGCCCCCAAGCTTGCAAGTGCGCTCAAGCCCGGTCAGTTTGTGAACATTGCCGTGCCCGGCGATGCGTCCTCGCTGCTTCGCGTGCCCCTGAGCTTCTATCGCGCCGACGCCCAGGCCGGCACCGTCGAGCTGTGGTACGCCGTCGTGGGCGACGACACCCGTCGTCTGTCGCAGATGGCCCCCGGTTCCACCTCTAATCTGCTGGGCCCTGGTGGTCGCGGCTGGCTTGTGCCCGAGGGCACCAGGAAGGCGCTGCTCGTTGCGGGCGGCATCGGTGTTCCGCCCGTGCTGTGTCTTGCCGGCAAGCTTGCCGAGCAGGGCGTGGCCGTCGACGTGTGCCTGGGCTTTTGCACTGCGTCTAAGGCCGTGGGCATCGATGAGTTCCGCGCTCTGGGAGCCACGGTCAATGTGTGCACTGACGACGGTTCGCTTGGTACGCACGGTTTCTGCACCGATCCTGCCGCCGAGCTGCTCGGCGAGGGCGGTTACGACTACGTCGCCAGCTGTGGTCCCGCCGTCATGATGAAGAAGGTCGCCGCCGCTGCCGCCGAGGCCGGCGCGTACTGCGAGGTGTCGCTCGAGCGCATGATGAGCTGTGGCTTTGGCGCCTGCAACACCTGCAATGTCGAGACGGTCGACGGTATGAAGGGCGCCTGCATGTGCGGCCCCGTGTTTGATGCTTCCAAGGTGGTGGTCTTCTAGTGGGTAACGTGAACATGGCCGTCGATTTCGGCGGCGTCAAGATGCAGAACCCCATCAACACCGCAGCCGGTACCTTTGGCTACGGATGGCAGTTCCAGAACTTCTTTGATGTCTCCCAACTGGGCGCCATCACCACCAAGGGTTGTGCTGCCGAGCCCTGGCCCGGCAACCCCGCGCCCCGCATGGCCGAGATCCCGGGCGGCATGATCAACTCCGTGGGCCTTCAGAACCCCGGCGTGGCTGCCTTTGCCCGTGAGTCCGGCCCGTGGCTCGAGCAGCTTTCCAAGGACGGTTGCCAGGTCATTTGCCAGGTTGCCGGCCACTCCGTTGACGAGTTTGTCCGCGCGCTCGAGATGTATGTCGAGCTGTGCCCCTGGGCTGCCGGTTACGAGATCAACGTGAGCTGCCCCAATATTGCCGCCGGCGGTGCCGCCATGGGCTCCTCGCCCGAGGGCGCCTCTGCCGTTATGGCTGCCTGCCGCAAGGTGACCGATAAGCCGCTGTTCGTCAAGATGGCTCCGGTTAACGTCGCCGAGATTGCCAAGGCTCTCGAGGCCGCGGGAGCCGATGGCCTTTCGGTCATTAACTCCATCCAGGGCATGGCCATCGACGTGCACACCCGCAAGTCCCGTGTGGCCAAGCCCAAGGGCGGCCTTTCGGGCCCGCTGTGCCACCACATTGCCGTGCGCATGGTCTGGGAGGTCGCTCAGGCCGTCGATATCCCCATCAACGGCGTCGGCGGTGTCATGACGGGCGAAGATGCGGCCGAGTTTATCCTGGCTGGCGCCACCTGCGTGTCGGTCGGCATGGCCAACTTCGTCGATCCGTGCGCTTCGCTCAAGATCGCGCACGAGCTCGAGGCCTGGGCGGAGTCCCAGGGCGTGAAGGACATCAACGAGCTGGTAGGTGCTTTCGAATGCTAGAGACCGATGCCCGCGACCGCGTTATCGTTGCCCTCGACTGCGACCGTGAGCGTGCGCTTGAGCTCGCCCATGAACTTTCTGGTCATGCTGCTTGGCTCAAGGTGGGCATGACGCTCTATTACGCTGAGGGCCCCGAGATCGTCAAGACGTTCAAGGACCTGGGCTTTAAGGTCTTCCTCGACCTCAAGTTCCATGACATTCCGCATCAGGTGCGCGGTGCCGCCCGTTCCGCCTCGCTTGCCGGTGCCGACCTGCTTTCGGTCCACGGTCTGGGCTCGGGCGCTATGCTCGCTGCCTGCCGCGAGGGTGCCGAGGAGGCTCGCGAGGACCGCGCCAAGCTCGTTGCCATTACCGTGCTCACGAGCATGAACCAGGATGCGCTGACCGAGATCGGTGTCGAGTCGCCCGTGGCCGAGGAGGCCGCCCGCCTGGCAAAGCTTGCCCAGGCTAACGGCATCGACGGCATCGTGTGCTCGCCGATGGAGGCCCATGACATGCGCGAGCTGCTCGGCCCCGACGCGCTGATCGTGACTCCGGGCGTGCGTCCGGTGGGTGCCGCCCTAGGCGATCAATCCCGTGTGGCGACGCCTTCCCAGGCTATCGAGCGCGGTGCGAGCCACATCGTGGTGGGCCGACCCATCACCGGTGCCGACGACCCGGTTGCCGCACTTGACGCTATCGTTGCCGAGCTGGTCGAAAACGTCGCCTAAAAGATTCCCTCAAGTCACCACTTTTGGGTTTCAATAGCATAAATTGGCCCCTGTGCCTGCGAAAACTTTCCCATCCTTTGTGTGGAATCGCAGGTCAGGGGCTCAACTTTGACCTCTGTATATTGCACTTTTTGCAGGTATCGTCTAACCTATGGAGCCGTCGATTGGGCATTTAGTGCGTTTGACGTGCTAAAATGCTAATTATTGCATCAGATATAACCCAACTATTTGGAGGTTCGAATGGCACTCCCTCAGCTTACCGACGAGCAGCGCAAGCAGGCTCTTGAGAAGGCTGCCGCCGCACGTCACGCCCGCGCTGAGCTTCGCGAGCAGATCAAGAAGGGCGAGAAGTCCCTCGAGTCCGTGCTCAACTCCGATGACCCCATCGCTTCCCGCATGAAGGTTTCCACCCTCATCGAGTCTCTCCCCGGTTATGGCAAGGCCAAGGCCGCCAAGATCATGGAGGAGCTCGGCATCTCCGCTACCCGTCGCGTCCAGGGCCTCGGCGTCCGTCAGCGCGAGCAGCTCCTCGAGCAGCTGACCAAATAAGTGAGCGCTCAGGATTCAAAGCTCTTTGTGATTTCTGGACCGTCAGGTGCAGGCAAGGGCACGCTCGTCACTCGTGTGCGCGAGCGTCGCTCGAACCTGGGCCTGACGGTTTCGGCTACCACGCGAGCACCACGCAAAGGTGAGGTCGACGGCGTCAACTATTTTTTCCTGACGCGCGAGGAGTTCGACCGCCGCGTGGCAAACGGTGAGTTTGTTGAGTGGGCTGAGGTCCACGGCAACTGCTACGGCACGTTGGTGAGCGAGGTCACATCCAAGCTCGCCTCTGGCTCGTCTCTGATCTTGGAGATCGATGTCCAAGGTGCCCTGCAGGTCAAGGAGCGTTTCCCCGAGGCCGTGTTGATCTTTATCAAGCCGCCCTCGCTCGAGGTGCTTCGTGAGCGTCTTGTCGGTCGCGGTACCGAGACGCCCGAGACGATCGAGCTGCGTATGGCAAACGCCGCCGATGAACTTGCCCTTGCCGACCGCTACGACGACGTCGTGGTGAATGACGATCTCGACCGCGCGACCGATGAGCTCGTTCGCGTTCTCGATATGCATGAAAGGATCTGAGGTCCGTGTCCGTTGTAAAGCCTTGCATTGACGATCTTCTGGAGAAGACCGATCACAACCGCTTCCTGCTCGCCTCGCTTGCCTCCAAGCGCGCCTGCGACATTAACAGCATGCTGCGTGGCCAGCACAACCGCGTGCTTGCTGTCCAGGATGTCGACGACATCACCATTGCGCTTTCCGGCGCCGATACCATCTCGATGGCTATGGACGAGATTGTCGACGGCGACATCTCCTACGACGAGGCCCGTTACGAGAAGGCGCTCGGCCACAAGGTTGCTGAAGCCTAAATGGCAGCCCGCGTCTGCCTGGTCCACTATCACGAGGTTGGACTGAAGGGCAAGAACCGCGCACATTTTGAGCATATCCTCATGGATAACATCAAGGCGGCCTTGGCCGCCTTTTCCGTGAACGCCGTGTCTCGAATTTCCGGTTATATCCTCGTGACCTTTAACGAGCATCAGGCCGACGAGGCGGCGCGCGTTATCCGCACTGTGCCTGGCGTTGCCCGCGTGTCCCTGGCCTATCACACCAATCGCGACCCGCAGGAGTACTGCGCGGCGGCTGTAAAGGCGCTGCGCGAGTTTGGTCCCTTTGAGTCGTTTAAGGTGCATGCCAAGCGCTCTAACACCGACTACGAGCTCACCTCGATTGATATCAATCGTCAGGTGGGAGAGGTGTTGTGCGAGGCGTTTCCCGATAAAAAGGTCCAGATGCACGACCCCGACGCAATGGTGCACGTGCTGGTGGTCCAGGGTAGCGTTTATGTGTACGCGCGCTCCGAGCGCGGCGTGGGCGGTCTGCCGGTGGGATCTGCCGGCAAGGTCGTGACGCTACTGTCGTCGGGTATCGATTCTCCGGTAGCGACCTGGATGCTCGCGCGTCGCGGCGCGGTGTGCGTGCCGGTACATTTCTCCGGTCGTCCGCAGACGCCCGACACGAGCGAGTATTTGGTGCAGGACATCATCCGTGCGCTTGAGCCGGGTGTCCAGATCGGCCGCCTGTACGTGGTGCCGTTTGGCGATTGTCAGCGTGAGATCTCGGTGACCTGCCCCAGCAACCTGCGCGTGATCATGTACCGTCGCATTATGTATTCGGTTGCCGAGCGCATTGCGCATATCGAGGGCGCCAAGGCTATTGTGACCGGTGAATCGCTCGGTCAGGTTGCTTCCCAGACGCTCGAGAACATCATGGCCGTCAACGAGGCCGTCAAGATCCCCGTGTTCCGCCCGCTGATTGGTTCGGACAAGCAGGAGATCATCGCGCGTGCCGAGGAAATCGGTACCTTCGATATCTCGACCGAGGCCGCTCCCGATTGCTGCACGCTCTTTATGCCGCGCCGCCCCGAGACGCACGCCAAACTCGATGCCGTGCATGAGGCGTGGGAGCTGTTCGATCACGAGGAGATGATTGAGCGCTTGCTCAAGCAGACCGAGTATATCGACTTCGAGAGCAACACGTATAAGGCCCCTAAGACCTTAAAACGCAAACATTCCGAGCTCGCTCCACGTGAGATTTACCAAGATCACGAATAATGTTGTGTATAGACCGGCGGTGATTTTGCATCGTCGGTCTTTTTCTATCTGGGCATTAGGCGATAAACGGTTCATTTGTCGACGTGTGCCTGAATAAATGGACACTTTTCCGCAAGGTTTTGGTCAGCTTTTGGTTTGACCGCGAAAACCGGTGTGGGCGTGCGGAGGCTGCGGCGTTCGTTTCCTGACACGATGGTGTTGGGAGGTGTTTGCTATGGCGCAGCGCGAGCAACACGAACGGGTTAAACGGATGGACCGCTGGGCAGAAAAGCTGCTCGGCCATAAGGCGATGGTCGTGGCGATCCTGGTTGTCATTGCCGCCGCGAGCGGCTTGGCGATGGCAGGTTTTGGTGGTCACTCCAGCGACGTATCGTTTGAGCGTAGTGATGAGGCGAGCGCCTCGGATGTGCGCGGGGCCGGGGATGCCTCTCCTGACGATGCCGATGAGCCGTCTGCCAAGAGCTCCTCTGCTGCCGAGGTGTACGTCGATGTTGATGGCGCCGTTGTGAAGCCTGGCGTGTACCGGCTTAAAGATGGAGCACGGGTGTCCCAGGCGATTGATGCCGCCGGAGGGCTTACGGCCGAGGCGGATGTGACGGTTCTTAACCGTGCGTCCAAGATCACCGATGGTCAAAAGATCTATGTGCCGACGGTAGGGGAGCAACAAACGGCTGCGGCCGTCGGCGCCGCCGAAAGCAGTGCTTCCACGACCCCTGGTACAGGGTCTTCGTCGGGACTTGTGAATATCAATACGGCAAGTGCGGCGGAGCTGCAGACGCTTTCGGGCATCGGGCCTTCTATGGCCCAGTCAATTATCGACGAACGGACGCAAAACGGGGCCTTTGCCTCGGTCGATGACCTTATGCGCGTATCGGGGATCGGTGAGAAGAAACTCGCCAAAATTAAAGATTGCATCTGCGTATGAGTGCGACCGAGCGCGAGCATGTGATGCCACCGCGCCCATTGATGCCGTGGGCGATAGCCCTTTGTGCCGGCTTGTGTGCGAGCTGTGGGTTAGTGCTTAACATGGCGGCCGATGCGCTGCTGGGAGAGCGGGCGGCGCCCGTCACATTGCTTATGGCCATTCCCTTCGCGGCTGCGACGTGCATCGTATTGGCACGGTCCTGTATGCGTCTTGTGCGGTGGAAGCGATGGCTGTATGCCGCGGCCCTTGGCCTCGTTGCGGGAGCGGTCGTGTCCGCGGCTTGGGCGATAGGAGCGCTACACGCATCGAGGGCACTGGATAATCGGGCTGCGAGCAGTCTTGAGTTTGTTGTGCACGGCGATCCGTCCATCAATGACGGTGTGTACTCCTATACCTGCGATGCGTTTGCGGGCGAAAAGCATTTGGGTCAGGTATGGCTGTCGTGCGATCGTGAGCTCGGCGTCGGTTCGCATGTACGTGCTATCGGTCGAATTTCGCGCTTTGAGAATGATGCGTATGGGCGCTCACGCGTGCTTCGGGGCGAGCTTCGAAAGGTTAAAGTCGTCCGGTTGGTATCGATCGACGAGGGCCCTCCAGGCCCGTTGTCTTGGCTTCGAAACGAGCTCCTTGCCGTTATCGCGCCCGCGACCGATCCAGCGCGCTCGCTCATTGCCGGCGTTGTCTGCGGACGCTCGGCCGAGCTGCGTGCCCAACCGGCGGGCGATTGGTTTTCGGTAACGGGCACCGCACATCTTATCGCTGTCTCGGGTAGTCATCTTGCCATCGTGGGGTTTGTGATTGAGAGCGCCCTGCAAAAGACACGCCTCTCTCGTGGGCTGCAGCGGGGGCTGTTGGTGCTGGCCCTCGCTGCCTATGCCGTTTTTACGGGCGCTTCGCCCTCGGCCGTGCGCGCGTGCTGCATGGTGGCGGCGTCGCTTGTCGCCAACGGCGCCGGGCGTCGTCGGCATGGCCTCTCGGCTCTGTTCGTCACCATGGCAATCTTTGTGTTGCTGCGTCCGACGGTATTGTTCGAAATGGGTTTTCAGCTTTCGTGCGCCAGTGTCTTTGCCATCCTTTGTTTTTGCCCCTACGCCACCTACGCCTTGGGCGAGCTGGGCATGCCATCGGGTGTCGCCAGCGTTTTGTCTGTCACGCTGTGCTCGCAGCTGGCGACACTTCCCGTTACGATTCCCGCATTTGAGACGTTTTCGCTCATTGCCCCACTTGCAAATGCCGTGATCGGTCCGGTGATAAGCGTGCTGCTCGCTGTATCGGTTGTGCTGGTGCCCTGCTCGCTTGTGCCGCTGCTGCGTCACGGGGCGCTCGTGGTGCCCATGATTGTCGCCCGCTGTGCGCTGTTCTTTGAACAGCTCTTTGCTGCCGTTCCGGGCGCATCCGTAAGCGTGCCGCCCGATACGCCCTTGGTATATGTGGTGCCGTTCGCGCTGGTGGCCCTCTTGGTCTGGTGGCCACGCCCCCGCGCGCGGAGCATGGCAGCGGGGCTGCTGTGTTTAATGCTCGCAGCGGGTGTCCCGTATGTCTATTGGGATCGATGTGCGCCGCCTTCGGTAACGGTCCTCGATGTTGGCCAGGCCGATGCGATTCTGGTTCGTCAGGGTGGCGCCGTGGCACTCGTCGACTGTGGGCTCGATGACCGCGTGGTGTCGGCGTTGGTTCGCAATAACGTCCACCATATCGACGCCGTCTTCGTGACGCATTGGGATGAAGACCATTGGGGCGGTCTTCCCGACGTACTCGATCGTTTTTCGGTTGGAACCATTGCGGTCGCGGCCGATGCACTTGACGGCGCGCCTACTGAGGTTCTGAATCGCCCGGGTGTAACGTATCGGCAGGTGGCTCGCGGAGACACGGTCGATATCGGCGCATTTCGGGCTCGTGTGATGTGGCCGTTTGACACGGTGGATGGCGAGGGCAATGAGGACTCTCTTGTTTTGCTGCTCTCCTACGCTCAGGAAGGCAAGAGCCTGCGTGTGCTCCTTACTGGTGACGCCGAGCTCGATCAGGAGCGCGAGTTTGTACAGGAGGTGGGCGATATCGATGTGCTCAAGCTGGGGCATCATGGCTCAAAAGTTTCCGTCGACACAGACCTGCTGGGCACGCTTAAGCCCGAGTTCTCTATCGCGAGCGCCGGCGAGGGGAATCGTTACGGCCATCCGTCGGATGCCTGCATCGATGCAGTTAAGGAAGCGGGTGGTGCGTTCGCATGCACCATCGAACACGGCGACATTACCGTCACGCCGACTGCGAAGGGCTTTGCCATGCGATGCCAGCGACCGTGATGACATCGTTGGCGCGCGGTGGACCCCTGGGCTAAAATGGCACGGTACGAATTCGAGTGTGTGCGAGAGGGGAGCGCAATGTCCGAAACCGGTCTGCTGCCGGCATATCTGATCGTCGGTACCGATGGGGTCAAGCGCGACCACGCCGTCTCGCGTATGAAAGCTCGCTTGGAAAAGTCGGGTATGGTTGAGTTCAACCTCGATGAACGCGACATGACGAAAGATCCCGATATCGAGTCGATCATCGGCTCGCTCAATACCTTTCCCATGGGCAGCGAGTTTCGCCTGGTGATCCTCGACGGCTGCTCCAAGCTTGCCAAGGCGGTCTCGGAACCGCTTGTCGAGTACCTCGCAAGTCCCAGCCCCACGACGGTCTGTCTCATTATTGCCGACTCACTTGCCAAGAATACGCGCCTGTATAAGGCAATCGCCAAGATCGACAAGAAGGCTATCGTCGATTGTTCGGGTACCAAGCGCTGGGAACTGCCGCGCCGCGTTCAGCAGATGGCGACGCAGCGCGGTAAGTCCATCTCGACGGCTGCTGCCGAGGAGCTCGTCTCGCGCTCGGGCGAGAACACCCGCATGCTCGATAACGACTTGGCCAAGCTTGCCCAGATGGTCGAGGCGCCGCAAATTGAGCTTGCCGATGTGGAGCGCTGGATCGTGCGCACGGCCGAAGTTCAGCCCTGGGACTTCCTCAATGCCGTCTCGGCCCGCGATATGCGCCGCTCGCTTGAGCTCTTTGGGCTGCTGCCCGCCAAGAGCTATGTGTGGACCTACACGCTGCTATGCGGTCGCATCCGCGAGTTGATCGTCGCCAAGGCGCTCGACTCTCGTGGGCAGGGGCGTGAGCTCGCCGCGACACTCAAGCTTCAGGCCTGGCAGGTCAAAAATCACCTGACCTGGGCACGCCGCTTTTCGATGGAGGAGCTTGTCGCTGCGCTCGAGGGCGCGGTCGATGTGGAGCTCGCACTGAAGGGTTCTGCCGATTCGGAGACCGCGCTTTTGCTCTGGATTACGAACATCTTGAGAAAATCGTGATGATACCTGCCTATTTGACAAATTCGTTCTATCCCTTTGAGGGGGAGCGTGCTATAGTAGGCGCTTGCATGACCTCACCGTGTCTCAGAGGTGTCATACATTTTTTGCAAGGAACTCGAAAGGAACTCCAGAAGTGGCAAACATCAAGTCTCAGAAGAAGCGTATCCGCACCAATGAGGCAGCTCGCATGCGTAACAAGGCTGTCAAGTCCGAGCTCAAGACGCTGACCAAGCACGTCCAGTCCGCCGTCGCCGAGGGCGACGCCGAGAAGGCCCAGGCTGCCCTCAAGACCGTCACCAAGCGTCTCGACATGGCTGCCGCCAAGCATGTTATCCACAAGAACCAGGCTTCCAACCGCAAGTCCGGTCTTGCCAAGCTCGTGAACAGCATCAACGCCTAAGTTGTAAATTTCACACCACACAGATTACGCGCATAAATGGAGCCTGTTTTATGGAACAGGCTCCATTTTTTGTACCGCTCGGGTAAGATAGTCCGCATGAATACTTCAATTGACATTTCCCACATCCGCAACTTCTCGATCGTTGCGCACATCGACCATGGCAAGTCCACGATCAGTGACCGCATCCTCGAGCTCACCCATACCGTCGACGAGCGCGATATGGAGTCGCAGCTGCTCGACACCATGGATATCGAGCGCGAGCGCGGCATCACGATCAAGTCTAATGCCGTTCGCGTGTCCTATGACGCCGACGATGGTGAGACGTATCAGTTCAACCTGATCGATACGCCGGGCCACGTGGACTTTACCTACGAGGTCTCGCGTTCGCTTGCCGCCTGCGAGGGTGCGGTGCTTGTCGTCGACGCCACGCAGGGCGTCGAGGCGCAGACCGTCTCCAACGCGACGCTCGCCATGAACGCCAACTTGGATATCGTGCCCGCTATCAACAAGATCGACCTGCCGTCGGCACACCCCGACGAGGTCAAGACCGAGATCGAGGACGACCTGGCGATCCCTGCCGACGATGCCGTATGCGTATCGGGCAAGACCGGCGAGGGCATTCACGATTTGCTGGAGTCTATCGTCTTTTTGATCTCTCCGCCCAAGGGCGATGCGAACGCGCCGCTCAAGGCGCTTATCCTGGATTCGTATTTCGATGAGTACCGCGGCGTCGTTGCCACGGTCCGCGTCTTTGACGGCTCCATCAAGAAGGGCGATACCCTGCGCATGATGCAGGCAGAAGGTGACTTCTTGGTCGACGGCGTGGGCGTCAAGCGTCCTGCCGAGACCCCGGTTGACGCACTGACGGTTGGCGAGGTCGGCTACGTGGTCACGGGTCTGAAGGATCCTGAGGCCGTGCACGTGGGCGATACCCTCACGTGGGCGTCTAATCCCTGCCCCGAGCCGCTTCCCGGTTACCGCGAGGCCAAGCCCATGGTCTATACGGGCCTGTTTCCGATCGACAACAAGGATTACGAGAACCTGCGCGACGCTCTCGATAAGCTGCACGTCAACGACCCGTCGTTGGTGTGGGAGCCCGAGACCTCGGTGGCGCTCGGCTTTGGCTTCCGCGTGGGCTTCTTAGGCCTGCTGCATATGGAAGTCGTCAAGGAGCGCCTGGAGCGCGAGTTCAACCTTGACCTCATTGCTACGAGCCCTTCGGTGGACTATCACGTCTATAAGACCGACGGCGAGATGATTGATGTTCGCAGCCCGCAGGATCTGCCCGAGGCTACGCGCATCGAGCGCATTGAGGAGCCTTACCTCAAGGCCAAAATTATCTGCCCGCCCGAGTATACGGGTGCCGTCATGCAGCTCGCTATCGAGCACCGCGGCATTACAACTGACATGATCCATCTCACGAGCAAATCGGTCGAGATGCGCTTTGACATGCCGCTCGCCGAGCTCATCCTGGACTTCTTTGACCAGCTCAAGAGTCGCACCAAGGGCTATGCCTCACTCGACTACGAGTTCAACGAGTACCGTCCCTCCGAACTCGTCAAGCTCGATATTTTGCTTTCGGGCGATGAGGTGGACGCGCTTTCGTTTATCGTGCACAAGGATAAGGCCTATGGCCTGGCCCGCGGCCTGTGTGACAAGCTCAAGGAAATCATCCCGCGCCAGCTGTTCGAGGTGCCTATTCAGGGCGCCATCGGCAACAAGATCATTGCCCGCTCTACCGTCAAGGCGCGTCGCAAGGACGTTTTGGCCAAGTGCTATGGCGGCGATATCTCGCGAAAGCGCAAGCTGCTCGAGAAGCAGAAAGAGGGCAAGAAGCGCATGAAGGCCATCGGTTCGGTCGAGGTCCCGCAGGAGGCCTTTATGGCGATCCTAAAGGTAGACGAGTAAGTCCATGGCGCTTTCTGAATACAGCAAGCGTCTGCTGGGCGCCTATGCCGAGCAGCCGTTCCTTATGGCTCCCATGGCGGGCGTAACCGACCCCGCCTATCGCATCATGTGTCGCCGCCGCGGTGCCAACCTTGCCTACAGCGAGATGGTGAGCGTTGCGGGCCTTGCCTATGCCAGCAACAAGACGTGGCGCCTGGTGTTGCCGGCCGACGAGGAGCAGCAGATCTGCGTGCAGCTCTTTGGTTCCAAGCCCGATCAGTTTGCGGGTGCCGTCGCTGCCGTCGAGGAACGCGTGGGCGATCGCCTGTCATTGATTGATATCAACATGGCCTGTCCGGCTCGCAAGGTCGTTACCAAGGGCGAGGGCTCGGCGCTTATGCGTACGCCCGACCTGGCCGAGCAGATTGTCGAGGCAGCGGTGGGCGCGGCGCATGTTCCCGTGACCGTGAAGATTCGCAAGGGCTTTTACGCCGAAGACCGCAATGCCGCGACGTTTGCCCAGATGCTCGAGGGGGCAGGGGCAGCTGCGGTGGCGGTGCACGGCCGCTGTGCCACGCAGCTCTATACGGGCCAGGCCGATTGGTCGGTCGTCGATGAGGTGGCCGACGCCGTCGAGATTCCCGTTATCGGTTCGGGCGATGTGTTCTGCGCCGAGGATGCGGCGGAACGCCTGCGCAACTCGGGCGCCAGTGCCGTGTTTATCGCGCGCGGTATCTATGGCAACCCCTGGGTGTTCGGTGATGCTCGAGCCCTTGCACTCGATGGCACGCCAGTACCGGTGCGTAGCTCGGTCGAGCGCCTGGATGCCCTGCGCGAGCACCTGACGCTCACGCATGAGCTGTTGCCGCTTATGTCACGTGCCCGCACGTACGCGAGCTGGTATCTTAAGGGCATGCCCCATGCCGCCGCCTGGCGCGCGCAGGTGGTGCGCTGCTCCACATACGAGGAGTTCATGGCATTGGTCGATGATATCGAGCGCGATGTGGTGGCCTGCGAGGCCGCGCTTGCCGCCGGCGAGTCGGTGCCCGCTCATCCGCTGGAGGCCTAACGGTGGCCGTTACCGCGCTGTACGTCCACGTGCCGTTTTGCGCCCAAAAGTGCCGATACTGCGACTTTGACTCACGCAGTTTTGCTTCGTGCGACCTGAGTGCTGCGCTCGATGTCTATTTTGAGCAACTGTATGCGCGCCTCGATGCCTTTGGCGACGCAGGCGCGCTTGCGCAGGTCCGCACCGTCTATGTTGGCGGCGGTACGCCGTCGCTGGCAGGAGAGCGTCTGGTGGAGCTTGCCCGGCGTATTTGCATGTGGTGCAAGCCCGTTGAGTTTACCTGCGAGGCCAATCCCGAGTCGTTGACCGCCGGGCTTGCCACTGCGCTTGCCAAGGTCGGTGTCACACGCGTCTCTCTGGGAGTTCAAACCCTTGACAACGCCGAGCTTGCTGCGATTGGCCGTATTCACGATGCCGATCGGGCGCTCGCTGCCATCACGACGGTTAAGGACGCTGGGCTCGATGTGTCCTGCGACCTGATGTGCGGACTTCCCGGGCAGACCGCCGTAAGCTGGCAACGCACGCTCGATGGCGTGCTGGCGGCGGCGCCGCATCATGTGTCGGTGTACCCGCTCACGCTCGAGGAGGGCACGCCGCTCTACCACATGGCGTGTCGCGACGAGTCGCTCGAGCCCGACGAGGATTTTCAGGCTGCGTGCATGGACGCGGCGCGTGAGTGCCTGGGTGCGGCCGGCTATCACCCGTATGAGGTGGCAAGCTACGCGCTCGACGGACATGAGTGTGCCCACAACATTGCCTATTGGACAGGACGGGGCTATCTGGGCTTGGGCCGCTCTGCCGCCGGTATGCTCGACGCCGAGGATTTCGATCGCTTGGCCGGGCTGTTTCCCGACGTGCCTGCTCGCGGCGATGCGTATCGCGTGCGCTTGGTGCAACGCGACGACGCCGCGACGACGTTTGATGCCGAGTATCTGTCGCAGCGCGAGGCTGCGGCCGAGGATTTGATGCTCGCCTGCCGCATGACGCGTGGCATTGGGCCCGATCTGTTGGTTCGCTCGGCAAGCGTGATCGCTGCAGACGAGCTGGTGGCGGCCTGTGACCGTGCGCTCGAGTTGGGTCTTGCCACTTGGGTGCCCGATTATGTCGAGGGGCATGCGGGGTGCGTCGCCTCGAAAGACGTTATCGCAGGTCGTGCCCACGCCCGTTTAGCGCCCACCCACTTGGGCTGGCTCGATGGAAATGTGCTGTTCGAGCTGTTTTGGGGTCTAGCTTAGGCCGCTCGGGTAGAATTACCGCAATATATACGCTGCTGTGAGCAGGAGGTTGCCGCGCATGGCGACGATGAACGAAAAAGATTACTACGAGATTTTGGGTGTCTCCAAGGACGCCACCTCGCGTGATATACAGAAGGCCTTCCAGCAAAAGGCCCGCAAGCTCCATCCGGACGTCAACAAAGAACCTGATGCCGAGGAAAAGTTTAAAGAGGTTTCCGAGGCCTACGCCGTGCTTTCGGACGAGCAGAAGCGTGCGCGCTACGACGCCATGCGCTCGGGCAACCCCTTCGCCGGCGCTCCTACGGCTTCGCCCTATGGCGGCGGCTACGCCGGCAGCGCAGGCTATGGCAATCCCTTTGAGGGCGGCTTTCCCTTTGGTGGCGCCTGGGGCCAGCCGCGTCGCGGGCAGGCTGCCTATAATCCCGAGAACGGCGCCAACGTGGTCGTCGATATCAAGCTCGACGCTAAGGAGGCCAAGGGCGGTGCCCGCAAGACCGTCCGCTATACGCGCTTCGATACCTGTGGCCACTGTGGCGGCTCGGGTTCTGTTTCGTCCGAGCATGCACATACCTGTCCGAGCTGCGGTGGTCGCGGCCACATCGATGTCGACCTGTCCTTCCTGTTCGGTGCCGGCACGTTTCAGTCGGTCTGCCCCGAGTGCGGCGGTTCCGGTAAGGTCGTCGCCGACCCCTGCCCCGATTGCGGCGGCAGCGGCCGTGTCCGTGTGACCTCCGAGCAGACGATTGAGTTTCCTGCCGGTACGCACGATGGCGACGAGGTCCGCATTGGCGGCATGGGTCACGCCGGCACCAACGGTGCCTCGGGTGGCGATCTGGTCGGCCGCGCTCATGTCGAGGCCGAGCGTCTGGAGGGCAAGGCCCGTACCGGTTTTTACCTGATGGGCATCGTGGCGCCGTTTTTGGTGCTGTCGGCCATCTCGGGCGTGTTCTCGGCCTTTGCCGTGATGTGCTTTATTCCGTTTGCCATGGGCCTGTTCATGGTGGTCTCGGACGGCGTGCTGCACCGCAGCCTGCTGTGGTGGAAGCGCGGCGCGATGCAGTTTGCCAACGGTTTTGCCAACGGATTTATGTTTGCGCTCGTGTCGGTTTGGTTTGCGAGCTGCTCGCAACGTGCCATGCTTTCGCCCTACGCAATGCAATAACATCAACCCCTCTGTTTGCGGCCGGCCCAGCTTGGGTATAGGACGCACTGTGACAATAATGAAAGTCGGAAGGATTCGGTCGTGTCGGAAAATAGGGATTACTACGAGGTACTTGGCGTCGACAAGGATGCCGACGCGCGGACGATTAAGCGCGCGTTTCTAAAGAAGGCCCGTACCGTACACCCGGACGTTTCGGACGACCCCGAGGCCGAAGCCAAGTTCAAGGAGCTCAACGAGGCATATTCCGTTCTTTCCGACGAGCAGAAGCGTGCTAACTACGACCGTTACGGCACTGCCGATGGCCCTGGTGGCTCTGGCTATGTCGACATCAACGATATCTTTGGCGGCATGGGCATGGACGACCTGTTCTCGTCGTTCTTTGGTGGTGGCGCCGGTGGTGGCGCTCGAAATCGCCGTGAGCGTCGTCGCGGCCGCGATATGGCCATTTCCCTTTCGGTGACCCTTGAGGAGGCGGCACTCGGTTGCAAAAAGACGATCAGCTATGACCGCCTTGCTCCCTGCGAGGATTGCAACGGCACCGGTAGGGCCGAGGGCGCACAGGAAAAGCAATGCAGCCGCTGCCACGGCACGGGCTATGTCACGACGGTTCAGCGTTCGTTCCTGGGCCAGGTTCAGTCCTCTTCGCCTTGTCCCGACTGCCATGGCGAGGGTACGGTTATCGACCATCCCTGCGAGACCTGCGACGGCCAGGGCCGCACGCCTTCGCACGAAAAGATCGACATCGATATTCCCGCCGGTGTTTCGACCGGTCGTCAGCTGCGCGTGAGTGGTTTTGGCGAGGCCGGCCTTCGCGGCGAGCCATCGGGCGACCTGATCGTCAACGTGCGTGTCGCCGACCACGAGCGTTTTAAGCGTAATGGCGATGATCTGTACTTGGTGAGCGATATCTCGATTGCGCAGGCCGCGCTCGGTTGCGAGATCGAGGTCGAGGGCATTATGCCCGATGAGGTCGTCAAGGTGTGCGTCCCCGCCGGCACACAGTACGGTGACACCGTGAGCGTCAACAATTACGGCATGCCGCGTATCGGCGGTGGCGGTTCGCGCGGTCGTCTGATCGTGCAGATGCGCGTGGTCGTCCCCACCAATCTCTCCAACAAGCAGCGCGAGCTGCTTCGCGCCTTTGCCGACGAGATGGGCGATGACGTCGCATCCGGTAAGAAGTCGGTGACCGACCGTATCAAGAGTGCCCTCGACGACATCCTCGATTAAGGAGCCCGCGTGCTCGCACCTCATATCTCTGTCGTCAACCTCGGCTGCCGTGTCAACCGGGTTGAGTCCGACCGTATCACTGCCGATCTTATGCGCCAGGGCTTTGCGATGGTGGAGCCCGAGGATGCCGACCTGATCGTCATCAATACCTGCGCCGTGACGGGCGAGGCCGAGGCCAAGACCCGCAAGGCCGTCCGTCATGCGCTGTCATATCCAGGCGAGCCCTACGTGGTCGTGACCGGCTGCGTCGTCAACTTGCATCCCGAAGAGCTCCTAGAGCTTTCGGAGCGCGTGATTGCCGAGCCGTCGAAAATCGACGTCGCCGAGCGTGTCTGCGAGGTGCTGGGTGTCGAATCCGATAATGTGGCCGCCTGCAACGACAGCGATGTGGTCGATGCTCTGGGGCGCTCGCGTCTGGGCGTGAAGATCCAAGACGGCTGCAATCACCGCTGCACGTATTGCATCGTGTGGAAGGCGCGCGGCCCCGAGCGCTCCGTGCCCGTCGAGTCCGTGCTCGAGCAGGTGCGCGAGGCCCAGGAGGCCGGTGTGCCCGAGGTAGTGCTGACTGGCGTGAACCTGGGCGCCTATGACGGCAAGAGCGCGACTGACGAGCACGTGGAGATCGATGAGCTGCTCGAGGCCATTATGGAGCGCACTACGATTGTCCACGTGCGCATTTCCTCAGTGGAGCCCATGGATATCTCCGAGCGCCTGCTCAAGGTGATGGCGCGCTATCCGCAGCGTATCGCGCCGTTCTTGCATCTTCCCGTGCAGTCCGGCTGTACGGCGACCCTGCATCGCATGGGTCGTCCCTATAGTGCGGAGGCCTTTGAGGACACGGTACGCATGATTCGCACCAATCTGCCGCAGGCGTCGCTTTCTTGCGACATCATCGTCGGCTTCCCCGGCGAGACGGACGAGGAGTTCGAGGAGTCGCTGGCGTTGTGCCGTCGCGTGGGCTTTTCGCGCATGCATGTCTTCCGCTATAGCAAGCGTCCCGGCACGCTTGCAGCCGATATGTCCGACCAGGTGCCGCCCGAGATTATGGCCGAACGCAGCCGCCGCATGCGTGCCGCCGCTCAGGAGCTTGCGATCGCCGATGCCCGCCGCCGCGTGGGCACGGTCGAGCGTGCGGTGCTCGAGTATGGCGACAACCTGACGCTCGGCTCGTTCCATCATGCCCGTCTTGACGATGTCTGCGGGCTCAAGGCCCCGTGCCTGCTCGATGTTGCTATCATCGGAGTCGACGATTCCGGCTTAGTCCATGCTCGCAGGGAGGTCCATGGAAGCCTCGAAGATTAGACTTACCGTTCCCGAGGGGATTGACCCCTCGCGCGTCTTGGGCGCCGGCGACGCTGTCCTTCGCGCGGTCGAAGACTTGGTTCGCGCCCATGTGGTTGCGCGCGGTGACCAGATTGCCGTGAGCGGCGACCCGGACGAGGTAGAACTCGTGGCGCGTTTTTTCGAACACGCTTTTCGTGAGGCGGCTGCCGGTCGCACGCTGTCTGCCGACGACGTCTCGCGTTGCTTGGCTGTCCTGCGCGATGGTGAGCACGACGCTTCGTCGCTTCGCGATGACGTGCTGCTTTCGTATCGCGGCTGCGTCATTCGTCCCAAGACGCTCGGCCAAAAGCGCTATGTTGACGCCATCCGCTCGCATACCATCACGTTTGGCCTGGGCCCCGCCGGTACCGGTAAGACCTATCTAGCCATGGCGCTCGCCGTCGCCGCGCTCAAGCGCCGCGAGGTGGGTCGCCTGGTCCTTACGCGGCCCGTTGTCGAGGCGGGGGAGAACCTGGGCTTTTTGCCCGGCACCCTCGAGGAAAAGATCGACCCTTACATGCGTCCGCTCTACGATGCCCTGTTTGACATGATGGACCGTGAGCGCACCGATGAGCTCATGGAGCGTGGCGTGATCGAGATCGCCCCGCTTGCCTACATGCGCGGCCGAACACTGAGCGACGCCTTCGTGGTGCTCGACGAGGCACAAAACACGACGCCTGAGCAGATGAAGATGTTCCTGACGCGCTTGGGTTTTAACTCCAAGTTTGTGATTACCGGCGATTTGAGCCAGCGCGACCTCGTGGGTCGTCGCGGCGGCCTGGCCGACGTCGAGAAGATTTTGGGCCGTGTCGACGATGTGGCATTTTCGCACCTGGAGCGCGCCGATGTGGTGCGCCATGCCCTGGTGGGCAGGATCGTCGAGGCCTATGATGCGTATGATGACGTGCGTGAGCAGCGCTCGCGCGACCGAAAGGAGTCCCGTTGAGTGTATTGATCAGCAACGATGCCGAGCTCGATACGCTGCTCGACGCCCAGGAGGTTGAGCACATTTGCGCGTTTGTGCTTGCGGCGGAGGGCGTTGAGCGTGAAGTCGAGATTTCCCTTTCGTATGTCGACGAGGACGAGATGCACGAGCTCAACCACGAGTGGCGCGGTATCGACCGCACCACCGATGTGCTCTCGTTTGAGTGCGACTCTGCCTTTGACGAGGATATTCCCGCCGACGAGACGATCGAGCTCGGCGATATTATCTTGGCCCCGCAGGTCATCGCCCGTCAGGCTCCCGGTTTTGGCAACAGTCCCGCCGACGAGTGCCGGTTGATGCTCGTGCACGGCATGCTGCACCTGCTGGGCTATGACCACATCGAGGACGACGAGGCCGAGGTCATGGAGGCCCGCGAGGATGCCATCCTGCGCGATCTGGCGCTCGAGCGCGGCGAGGACCCCAAGTTGGTCCACGTCGGTCCCATCACCAACCATGCCCACGACTAGGAGCCGTCTATGATTCCCGGATCGAACAAGGACCATCCGTCCTTTTTAAAGTCGTTCTCCTACGCCATGGAGGGCTTTGTCACCGCCGTTAAAACCGAGCGCAACATCAAAGTCATGCTCGTGGCGGGCGTGTGTACCGTCATTGCCGGCTGCGTTGTCGGCCTCGACATTGCCGAGTGGGCCACGGTTATCATCTGCTGTGGCCTGGTGATTCACGGCGAGCTGTGCAATACCGCTATGGAGGCGATCGTCGACCTGGCGACCCAGGAACTTCATCCGCTGGCAAAGCGCGCCAAGGATATCGCCGCCGCTTCCGTGTACGTTCTTTCCATTACCGCCGCAATCGTGGGCCTGCTAGTCTTTGCCCACGCGCTTGGCTTTATTTAGAAAGGGATTCCCATGTCCGACAATATGCAGCCTACTGACGAGGTTTTGGACGACGAGGTCCTCGATGAGGTCGAGGATACCGATTCGCTTGACGAGGTCGAGGAATTCGACCCGTTTGAGGGTATGAGCGACGAGGAGCTCGATGCCCTATGTGACGAGGACGAGACGTCTCTGGGCTTTGGCGACGTTGAGCCCGGTTTCCGCAGCGGCTTCGTGGCGCTTGTCGGCCGCCCCAACGCCGGCAAGTCCACGCTGCTCAACGCCTGCTATGGCAAAAAGGTCGCCATCACCTCGCCGGTGGCCCAGACGACCCGCCGCCGCATGCGCGCCGTCGTCAACCGTCCCGGCTACCAGCTGGTCTTTGTCGATACCCCGGGTATTCACAAGCCCAAGGACGGCCTTGGGTCCGAGCTCAACAAGAGCGCGCTGTTCGAGCTGAACGATGTCGATGTCGTCGCGTTTTTGATTGATGCCACCAAGCCGATCGGCAGGGGAGACGCCTGGGTTGCCGATCGCGTCAAGAGCGCCCGTTCCAAGAAAGTCTTGGTGCTCACCAAGGCCGATGAGGCTGATCCCGCACAGGTCATGGAGCAGCTAAAGGCCGCCCACGAGCTCATGGACTATGACGATGAGATCGTGACGTCGTCGGTCAAGAACTTCAACGTCGACGCCTTCATCGAGACCGTTGCGCACTTTTTGCCCGAGGGTCCGCGTTGGTTCCCCGAGGGCATGGGTACCGACGCTTCCGATGAGACCCTCGTTGCCGAGTTTGTGCGCGAGAAGGTTTTGCGCCGCACGCGTGATGAGATTCCGCACTCCGTTGGCGTAATCTGCGATGCGCTCGAGCAGACCAAGAAGGTGCTGCGCGTGCACGCCACCATTTACGTCGAGCGCGAGGGCCAAAAGGGCATCATCATCGGCAAGGGCGGCGAGATGATTAAGCATATCGGTATCGACGCCCGTCGCGATCTTGAGCGCATCTTTGGCACGCAGGTCTTTTTGGAGCTGGACGTGAAGGTCAAGGCCGGCTGGCGTGACGACGAGGCCCAGATTCGTCGCTTTGGCTACAACGCCGAGGACTAAGGGCGCGCGGCGCGCATGGCAGGCTCCCGGACATATCGCACGAAGGTGCTCGTCCTCGATAAGACGAAGCTCAAAGAGACGGACCTGATCTTGACGATGCTTGACGAGCGGGGTCGGCAGGTTCGCGCCGTGGCAAAGGGCGCCCGCAAACCCGGTGGGCGCCTGGCGGCGCGCTGCGAGCTGTTCTGTACTGTCGATATGCTGCTCGCGCATGGACGGTCGCTCGATGTGGTTTCCCAGGCCGAGCTTATGGAGGCGCCGCTCGGCGCTACGCCCGATTACGAGACGACCTGCGCCGCAAGCGCAATCGCCGAGGTCGCTCGTGTGTGCTCGTTCGAGGACGCCGAGGACCCGTTTACCTTTGCCATAACGCAGCGAGCGCTTGCCCTGGTGGGCAGCGGGCTCGACACGGCGCATATGGATCTACTTGTGGCGGCATATGTCTTTAAGCTGCTGTCGCACGTTGGCTATCGACCCGATTTTTCGGCCTGCGTGCTGTGCGGAGACCCCATGCTGTCGTATTTTTCGCCCCGGGCGGGCGGGCTCATGTGCGGGTCGTGCGCGTCGAGCGTTCCGGGTGCCGAGCTGGTGTCGACCGGTGAGGTCGCGTGGCTGCGCGCCCTCATGTCCATGACCTTCGATGCACTCATGGCCGAGAGGATCGATCCCCATACCGCTGCCTTTTTATTGGGGCTTTCGCATGTTTGGGCTGCGACGCACACCGATCAGCGCCTCCGTGCGATGGAATTCATGTTGGGTCGGTGATGATGCGCAGGCGCGGGCCGCTTGTGGTAACATACCGACCTGTTGGTACCTCGACCTTGGATGCTCGCTCCACCGGCGGCTTCCCAGTCCGAGGCGAATAATGTCGCCCGCGGGCGACAAGAAACGAAAGGTGAAACAATGACTGTTTCCAAAGAGCGCAAGGCTGAGCTGACTGCCCAGTTCGGTAACACCCCGGTCGACACCGGCAACCCCAAGGTTCAGGTCGCCATCCTGTCCGAGCGCATCAAGGAGCTGACCGAGCACATGAAGTCCCACCAGAAGGACTTCCACACCCGTCGTGGCCTGCTCATGCTCGTCGGCCGTCGTCGTCGTCTTCTCTCCTACATCAAGAAGAACGACATCGTCGAGTACCGTGAGCTCATCAAGGCTCTGGGCATCCGCGACAACATCCAGTAAGGATTTGTACATGCTAAGAGCGTCCTGCGCAGCGGGGCGCTCTTTTTGTGTAAGGGCGTGAACACTCACGCTCTGAAGCGTGGCGGGGGCAGGGGGCCCGCGTCACATGAGAAGCCCGCAGGCAAGGGGCCTGTGGGGTAAAGGAGAACAATGACACTCGTATCCAAGACCTTTGAGCTGTACGGCAAGACCTACACCTTTGAGTCGGGCGAGCTTGCCAAGCAGGCCACCGGCGCGTGCCTGGTCAAGCAGGGCGACACCACGATGCTCGACACCGTGGTCGTCTCCAAGGAGCGCAAGAACTACGACTTCTTCCCGCTGACCGTCGACTTCAATGAGAAGATGTACGCAGCCGGCCGCATCCCGGGTGGTTACCTCAAGCGTGAGGGCCGTCCCAGCGAGAAGGCCACGCTCACCGCACGCATGATCGACCGCCCGATTCGCCCGAGCTTCCCGGACGGCTTCCGCAACGAGGTGCACATCGTCGCCACCTCGCTCGTCGCCGACCAGGTCAACCCCTTCGACGTCATCAACGTCATGGGTGCTTCCCTGGCCATGACGCTCGGCGGCGTGCCCTTCGAGGGCCCGCTTGCCTGCGTGCGCATCGGCCGTAACGTGGAGACCGGCGAGTTTATCGTCAACCCCACCTACGAGGAGCGCGAGAACTCGGATCTGGACCTGGAGCTGGGCGGCTCTGCCGACTATATCTCGATGGTCGAGGCCGGCGCCGAGGAGATCTCCGAGGATGATATGCTCGCCGCCATGAAGTTTGGCCAGGAAGCCCTTGCTGCCTTCTGCCAGGCTCAACACGAGTTCGTCGCCGAGTGGGAGCAGGTCAACGGCCCCATCGTCAAGAAGGAGTACCCGCTCGACCAACCCGTCGAGGAGGTCCAGGAGCGCATCTTCGCTCACTACGACGAGATGGCAGCCGCCCTTCGCGACGCCGACAAGCTCTCCCGTATCGGCAAGATCGAGGCTCTGAAGGAGTCCATCCGTGCCGAGTTCACCGAGGAGGAGCAGGCCGCTTGGGAGCGCGAGATCCCTGTGGCGCTCAAGAAGCTCGAGAAGAAGGCCATGCGCACCATGGTCGTCGAGACCGGTGAGCGCGTCGACGGCCGTGCCGCCGATGAGATCCGTCCCATCATGGTGAAGGACAACTACCTGCCGCTCGTTCACGGCTCCGGCCTGTTCCAGCGCGGCCAGACCCAGGTGCTCTCCGTCCTGTCGCTCGGCATGCTCAACGAGGGTCAGCGTCTTGATACCATCGAGCCCACCGAGGGCAAGCGCTACATGCACCACTATAACTTCCCGCCGTTCTGCACCGGCGAGACCGGCCGCATGGGCAGCCCCAAGCGCCGCGAGATCGGCCACGGCAACCTTGCCGAGCGCGCCCTGCTCCCGGTGCTCCCCGACGAGAACGAGTTCCCCTACGCCATCCGCGTGGTCTCCGAGGTCATGGAGTCCAACGGCTCCTCTTCGATGGCTTCGACCTGCGGCTCCACGCTCGCCCTTATGGACGGCGGCGTGCCCATTAAGCGCCCGGTCTCCGGTATCGCCATGGGTCTGATCCAGGAGGAGGGCAAGACCGTGGTCCTGTCCGACATCCAGGGTCTCGAGGACTTCCTGGGCGACATGGACTTTAAGGTCACCGGCACCACCGAGGGCATCACCGCCCTGCAGATGGACAACAAGGCCACCGGCCTTACCTTCGACATCCTGGCCCGCGCCCTGCAGCAGGCCAAGGAGGGTCGCGCCTTCATCCTGCAGAAGATGCTCGATGTGATTCCCGAGCCGCGCCACACCACACGCAGCACCGCTCCGCGCATCGTCTCCATCCAGGTTCCTACCGATAAGATTCGCGACGTCATTGGCTCCGGCGGCAAGGTCATCCGCGGTATCCAGGACGAGACCGGCGCTTCGGTCGACATCCAGGAGGACGGCACCGTCTTTGTCGGCGGCACCGGCGAGTCCGTCGACCAGGCCGTCGAGCGCATCAAGCTCATCATCAAGGTTCCCGAGCCGGGCGAGGAGTACACCGGTCGCGTGGTCTCCATCCAGCCCTTCGGCGCCTTCGTCAACCTGCTGCCCGGCAAGGACGGCCTGCTGCACATCTCCCGCGTCGCCAAGGGTCGCGTGGAGAAGGTCGAGGACGTCCTCAATGTGGGCGACGAGGTCAAGGTCGTCGTCATCGAGGTCGACGATCGCGGCAAGATCTCGCTCGATCGTCTTGACAAGCCCGAGGCCCCTGCTCGCGCCGAGGGTGCCTCCGAGGGCGACGGCGAGCACTTCCAGCGCCGTGAGCGTTCGCGTCGCGAGCGCTCCGAGCGCAGTGACCGTCCGCGCCGTCCCGGCGACAACGGAGGCCGCAAGCCCCGCCGTCACCACGACGCCGAGTAACAGCCGCATATAAGCAGCTCAACAAGGGCGACTCCGGACAGGGGTCGCCCTTTTGCTATTCCCGGCGGGGTCCGCGGGTAAAGTTTCCTGCTCTACAGTCCTGCTCACGACGGAGGCCACATTAAGTGGCCTCCTGTTCGTGCGGAACTCGCGATAAACTTTACCCGCGGCCCCCACCGGGAATAGCAAAAGGGCTGGTGGGTACCGCTTGCGATTGTGTCAGATAGTCTATTCAGGTTTTCTTATTTTCTGAATTGTCGATAGCCGTGCTCTCGGCATATCCCTAGATAAAACCGACCAAAATAAACCTGTCCTTTTTGGCAGGTCTGGGCCATCGGAGGCCGGGGCGGGTTAAGTTTGTCGCGAGTTCCGCACGCAAAGGAAAGCACTTAATGTGCTTTCCGTCTTGCGCAGGACTGTAGAGCAGCAAACTTAACCCGCCCCGGCCCCCGATGGCCCAGACCGGCGGGATAGACCAGTTCAGATGGGGCTTTGATGCATGGGTGGTCTGTTGGTATGCAAATGGGTATCATACTGTGGTTACTGCATCGACTCTATGGTGCATGTTTGTACGTTCCCGGCGGTCGGTTTGCCAGAAGCGCCCCGTCGGTTGTTCCAGACCCGTTTCGAAGAAAGGAAACCACACGAACCTATGGCAGCTAAAAAATCATCTCCCTTGAAGATCATTCCGCTCGGCGGCCTTGACGGCATCGGCAAGAACATGACGGTCTTCGAGTGCGGCGACGACATGGTGCTCGTCGACGCCGGCCTCATGTTCCCCGACGACTCCCAGCCCGGTATCGACCTGGTGCTTCCCGACTACACCTATGTCCTGGAGAACGAGGAGAAGCTCCGCGGCATCGTCGTCACCCACGGCCACGAGGACCACACCGGTTCGCTTCCGTACCTGCTGCAGGACCTCAACAACAAGGTGCCCATCTTCTCGAGCAAGCTGACGCTCGGTTTTATCGAGGGTAAGCTCTCCGAGTTCCGCATTCGCGCGCCCAAGTTCCGTGAGGTCAAGGGCGGCAGCCACGTCAATCTCGGTGGCATCTCGCTCGATTTCTTCTCCATGACGCACTCCATCCCCGGCGCTCTGGGCGTGTTCATTCGCACCAATCAGGGCACCGTCATGCACACGGGCGATTTTAAGCTCGACCAGACGCCCATCGATGGCGTCACGCCCGACTATGCCGCCATCAGCCGCTTTGCTAAACAGGGCATCGACCTGCTGCTTTCCGACTCCACCAACGCCACGGTTCCGGGCTTTACCAAGTCCGAGGCCGAAGTCGGCCCCAACCTGCTGCACGCCATCAAGAACGCCCCGGGCCGCGTGTTCGTCGCGTCGTTCTCGAGCCACATCCATCGCCTACAGCAGATTTGCGACGCCGCTCGCAAGTGCGGCCGCAAGGTCGTCGTGACCGGACGCTCCATGCTCACCAACACCCGCGTGGCGCGCGAGCTGGGCTACCTCAACATCGACGATGCCGATATCCTCGATGCCTTCGATATCGATAACCTGCCTGACGATAAGATCGTCGTCATGTGCACCGGTTCGCAGGGCGAGCCGCTGTCGGCCCTGTCCCGCATGGCTAACGGCGAGCACAAGACGCTCTCCATCCACGAGGGCGATACCGTCATCCTCTCGGCAACTCCCGTTCCCGGCAACGAGAAGGCCGTCCAGCAGGTCGTCAACAGCCTGGCCAAGCTCGGCTGCGACGTCTGGGATAAGAATCGCGCACTCGTTCATGTCTCGGGCCACGGCAGCCAGGAGGAGCTCAAGCTTCTGATGGCCATGGCCAAGCCTACCTACTTTATGCCGGTTCACGGCGAAGCCGTGCATCTGCGCGCCCATGCCCAGCTTGCCCGTAAGATGGGCATCAAGGACGATCACATCTTTATCCTCGACAACGGTGACACGCTCGAGATGCGCGGTGGTATCGTAAAGCGCGGTACGCCCGTCGAGTCCGGCGTCGTCTATGTCGACGGTCTGCGCATCGGTGACACCGATCCCATCGTCCTGCGCGATCGCCAAAAGCTCGCCAACGACGGTATGGTCACGGCCGTTGCCATCGTCTCGCTCAAGCACAAGAAGATCGAGGCTATCGAGTTCTCGGGCCGCGGCGTTTCGTTTGCCATCGACGATCAGTTCTCCGAGGATGCCTCCGCAGCCATCATGAAGACGATCGAGAAGGGCAAGTTTAGCTTTACCAGCAGCGGCTCCGATGCCATTCGCAAAGCCGTGCGCGATTCGCTCTCCAACTTTATCTGGAGCCGTACGCGCACTCGCCCGATGATCATCCCGGTCGTCATGGAGGTTTAGTTTGGCGCGCGGATCTGCACAAAACGCCAAAGGCAATAAGGCCAACAACCAACCGGCATCTGCGAAGGGTGCCGGTTCCCATCTGCGTGCCAATAAGGGCCACGAGTCCGAGTTCGATGAGTTCGAGCCCCTGGTCGAGCCTTCGGCCAATCGCGATATCGCCGGCGTGGTCATTGCCGTTTTGGCGATTGCATCCTTCATTGCCGTGATTTCGCCGGCAACGGCGCCCGTGACGGCTGCTGTCGCCGGCTTCTATCACCTCGGCTTTGGCCTGGGCGCTTACGTGCTGCCGATCGTCATCTTGCTGTTCGCCGCCACGCTCTTTTTGGGTGAGGACTCGCCGCTCAACATTCGCTCGGTCGCGGGCGGCGCCGTGGTCTTTGTGGCCATTGTCTCTATCCTGTCGCTGATGGTGCCGGGCACGAGCGATTCGTGTGACCTCATGTTTACGCCGCAGAACCTTTCCGCCTCGGGCGGCTACATTGGCGCCTTTATCGCAAGTACCTTGCAAAACGCCCTGGGTAAACCTATTGCCATGGTTGTCTTGCTGGGCCTTGTCGTCGTTGGCCTGGTCATTATCGGCTTCTCGGTGGGCGGCGTTTTGCGCTCCGCACGCGATCGCGCCGCCGATTTTGCCGAGCGCCGTCGTGCCGATGTCAATGCGAGCCCGTGGGGCGACGAAGAGGCCCTGTCGGTTCCCGGCGTCGCCCGTCCGCACCTGAGCATCCTGCGTCAGAAGGCAACTGACGCCGCCGTGACCACGGTCATGGGTGGCGATGTCGATTCGGTTTTGGATGACGACGAGGACGATGACCCGTTTGTCGATGTGTCCGAGACCGTGGAGGCCGAGCGAGCCAAGACCACGTTGCTGCCGCGCCGCCATACCAAGAAGGGCAAGGCCGTGCCCAAGCTCAACACGAGCGAGCCCGACCCGTCTTGGTCCGATAGCGAAATCGAACTCACCGAGGGCGATGACGAGGACGACGAGGCTCCGCTCGAGACCGCCAAGACAACCTTACTGCCGCGTCGCCGTGCCAAGGCAGGACAGGTCACCGGACAGTTTTCGATGGAAGACGATCCGGACAAGGCTGACGAGTCCGAGCCGCCGTTTGCCGTGAATCCCGTTTCGGCAGCTCCGCAGATCCCTGACTTCCTAAAGCATCCCAAGGTTTCCGATGCCTCCGCCCCCACGGCTTCCGCTGCTTCTGTTGCAGCCGGCGATGGGGGAGCGGACGGTACCAATGCCGATGCCGAGGGCGACCAAGAGGACGGCCTCAAGCTCCCGCCGCTCGAAATCCTGCATGCCAACCCGCAGTCGGCGTCCTCCGCGTCTTCTGACAAGGAGCTGGAACAGACTGCCGAGTCGCTGCAGTCCACCTTGCTTGAGTTTGGCCGTAGCGCCCGCGTCGTCGGCTGGATTGCCGGCCCCACGGTCACGACCTTTAAGCTGCAGCCCGGTGAGGGCGAGCGCGTGAGTAAGATCTCGAGCCTCGAGGACGATATCGCGCTTTCGCTTGCCGCCCAGTCGGTGCGCATTTTTGCGCCGATTCCCGGCACCTCGCTTGTGGGTATCGAGATCCCCAATCGCAAGCGTCAGAACGTCAACCTGGGCGACGTGCTTCCCTATGTGAAGGGCGGTCCGCTCGAGCTTGCCATCGGTCGCGATGCCGAGGGCACGCCGGTTGTCGCCGACCTCGCCAAGATGCCCCATCTGCTGATCGCCGGCACCACCGGTTCGGGTAAGTCGGTCATGATCAACTCCATCATCACGACCTTGCTCATGCGCGCCCTTCCCGAGGACGTTCGCCTTATCATGGTCGACCCCAAGCGCGTCGAGCTTGCGGGCTATAACGGCCTGCCGCATCTCTATGTGCCCGTGGTGACCGAGCCCAAGCAGGCTGCCAGTGCGCTGCAGTGGGCCGTGTCCGAGATGGAGCGTCGCCTGAAGGTCTTCGAGCGCCTCAACGTTCGCAAGATTTCGACCTATAACGAAAAGCAGGCTGCCGGCGAGTTCGAGCATTACGATAACCCGCCGCAAAAGATGCCCTATCTGGTCATCATCATCGACGAGCTTTCGGACCTGATGATGGTAGCCGGCAAGGATGTCGAGGCCTCGATCGTCCGTATCGCCCAGCTGGGCCGTGCCGCCGGTATTCACCTTATCGTGGCTACGCAGCGCCCCAGCTCCAACGTGGTGACGGGCCTTATCAAGGCCAACATCACCAATCGTATTGCCTTTAACGTGGCTACGGGCATCGATTCCCGCGTCATTATCGACCAGATGGGCGCCGAAAAGCTTACTGGTTTGGGCGACATGCTGTTCTCCAAAGTCGACTGGGGTAAGCCCCGCCGTATCCAGGGCTGCTTTGTTTCGGACGACGAGATCAACGAGATCGTCGAGTTCGTTAAGTCGCAAAGCGAGCCCGACTACCATGAGGAGATTCTCTCTGCCGTGGCGCCCGCTTCCATGTCCATGGCTGGTGGCGGCATTGTTCGCACGGGCGTTGCCGAACCGCAAGATGACGACCCGCTTATCTGGGAGGCCGCCCATATTGTGGTGGAATCGCAGCTGGGCTCCACATCTGGGCTGCAACGCCGCCTCAAGGTTGGCTATGCGCGCGCCGGGCGTATTATGGACATGCTGGAAGAAAAGGGTGTCGTCGGCCCGCCCGATGGTTCCAAGCCGCGCGAGGTCCTGCTGGACGAGGAGGGGCTCGCCGCGTTGGAGTCTGTCGACGCCGAGATGGCACGTGAAGATCGTGAGTTTGGAGGATTCTGATGGCTGCACGCTTTGGTGACATGCTGCTCGAGCAGCGTCGCCGGATGGGCCTTTCCATCCAGCAGGTCGCCAACACCATCAAAATCAGGCCGCAGATCATCGAGTTTTTCGAGACCGGTAACTTTGCATCGATGCCTCCGCGCGGCTATGCGCAGGGCATGATTTCGAGCTATGCTCGCTTTTTGGGGCTTAACCCGCGCGAGGTCGTCAACGCTTATTTTGATGACCTCATGGCATATGAACGCGAGACCTCGCAGCAGGGCGGTCGTTTTCAGGATGCTGCCGGCTACGTTAACTCGCGTTCGTCGGTCGATAACGGACGCTTTCTGATGGTTCAGGGTGGTCGCTCGACGCGGTACGGCCAGCGCCCTCCGCAGGCGGGCTATATCACCGAGACGGGCTCCAGCGAGGAGATTCGTTCTCAGCGAGATCGCTTTCGCAGTACGCCCATGCCGGATGATCGTGCGCTTCCCGCCGCTCGCGGGTTGAGTCGCGATCCCCGCGCCGGTTACGGCGACGGTGGCTACTCCGGTCGTGGTTATCGCGGAGTTTCTGCCGGGCGTTCCCATGGTGGATATGCCGACGCCGATACCACGCAGGTGACGCCGCGCCTCCGTTCTCAATCGCAGCCTTACGGGCAACGCTCTTCGGCGCCTCGCTCTGGCCAGCGTGGCTATCAGAACCGTGGCGAGCTTGCGCCGCGTTCGGGTCAGCGCGGCTCGCAGAGCCAAGGCGGATATCGTGGTCGTCCCGATAGCAGTCGCGGCCGTATGCCGCAGGTAAACGGTCGCGGTGGCTCTAATCGCGGACGCGGCGGTGGACGTGCCCCCCAGAACAATGGACTCGATCCGCGCATCATCTACGCCGGCATCGGTGCCGTGGCGCTTTTGTTGATTCTGCTCATCGTGGTCCTCCTGCGTGGCTGCGGCTCTTCTGCACCCGAGTCGACGCCCGAGACGCCCGCGGCCACCAAGACGACGACCAAGAAGTCTTCCAAGACGACCGAATCTGTTGACGAGGATGAAGGCATCGACGAGGCGACGGATTCTGCCGATTCCGATGCCGCCAAGGCGAACGCGAAAAAGAAAGAGGACGAGGTTATCAAGGTCAAGGTCTCCGTTGCCAAGGGCAAGACCGCCTGGATCGAGGTCAAGGTCGACGGTAAATCGGTCTTTGGCGCCCAGGCAACCGGTCCCTTTGAGCAGGAGTACACGCCCGAGTCCTCGATCGAGATCACCACGTCCAAGCCCTCCGATGTCACGGTTACCAAGAACGGTGAAAAGGTTCGCTACGACACCAAGACATCGGGCGTGGCGCGCGTGACCATTACCGTTCCCAAGAAGGAGACCACAGACTCCGAGGACGGCGAGAGTACCGACGGTACCGATGCTGTCGACGGCGCCGACGCCCAGTCTACCGACGGCACCGACGCCCAATCTACCGACGGTACCGACACGGCATCCGACGGCCAGACTGCAAACGATTCAGATGACTATTCGTACGACAGCTACTAAGGCTCCCCGTACCGAAAGGAAGAACCATGGCTAAAGATTCCAGCTTCGACGTTGTGTCCGAGGTCAATATGCAGGAGGTCGATAACGCCTTCCAACAGACCACCCGCGAGATCTCTCAGCGCTATGACCTCAAGGACTCCGGCGCCACCATCGAGCTTTCGAAGGGCGACAAGCTCTTTACGATCAATGCCCCGGCCGATTTTGTCTCCAAGCAGATCATTGACGTGCTGAGCTCTAAGCTCATCAAGCGCGGCATCGATCTTAAGGCTGTCTCTTGGGACGCGTCGCAGGCGGCTTCGGGCGGTACCGTGCGCGTGCTCGGCCATATCGTCGAGGGCATTGACCAGGCGACCGCCAAGAAGATCAATAAGGACATCAAGGATCAAAAGCTCAAGGTCAAGGTGACCATCGAGGCCGATAAACTGCGCGTTACCTCGGCCTCTAAGGATGCGCTTCAGACGGTGATCCAGTTCCTGCGCGACCAGGACTACGGCCAGCCGCTGCAGTTCACCAACTACCGCTAATAACATTCGAAAGGACCGCTCTCCAACATGGATACACCTTTGGGCTCCGTGCTCTACATCACCCTCGGGTGCGCTAAGAACGAGGTTGACACCGACCGCATGCGTTCGCTGCTGACCGCTGCGGGCTACGAGGAGGCATTCGACCCGCAGGATGCCGATATCGCCATCGTCAATACATGCTCGTTCCTCGCCTCCGCAACGTCCGAGAGCATCGAGACCACGCTCGAGCTCGCCAATGAGGTGCAGGACGGCGTTCGCGCCTGCCCCATCGTCATGTGCGGCTGTGTGCCGTCGCGCTATGGCGATGACCTGCCTGACGAGCTGCCTGAGGTCGCTGCCTTTGTGAAGGCCGACGAGGAGGACGGCATCGTGGCGGTCATCGATGGCGTGCTGGGTTTCGAACGTGAGATCGCGGCCTATATCCCGCAGGTCAAGCGTACCGTCGAGGGCGCTGTTGCCTACGTCAAGATTTCCGATGGCTGCAATCGTTTTTGCAGCTTCTGCATGATCCCCTACATTCGCGGTCGCTATCATTCGCGCAATGCCGAGAGCATTATCTCCGAGGTGCGCGACCTGGTTGCCGGCGGTGTGCGCGAGATCGTGCTGATCGGCCAGGACACGGGCATTTGGGGCACCGACTTTGCCGACGAGGACTTCGCCGAGGGCTCGCCGCGCAATCTGGCGCAGCTGCTGCGTGCCGTCGCCGAGGCTGTGCGCCCGCATAACGTCTGGGTCCGCGTGCTCTATCTGCAGCCCGAGGGCATGACCGACGAGCTTATCGAGACGATTCGCGATACGCCCGAGGTACTGCCCTATATCGATATCCCCGTACAGCACTGCGATGCGCGCATCCTCAAGGCCATGCGTCGCTCCGGTTCGCGCCAGGAGCTCGAGGATCTGTTCCGCGACCTTCGCGAGCGCATCCCCGGTATTGTGATTCGCTCCACGGCCATGGTCGGCTTCCCGACCGAGACCGACGACGAGTTTCGCGATCTTATCGACTTTATGGACACCGTCGGCTTTGACTACACGAGCGTCTTTGCCTACTCGCGTGAGGAGGGCAGCCTGGCCGCCAAGATGGAGGGCCAGGTCGATGAGGAGGTCAAGCTCGAGCGTGCCCAGGAGGCCATGGATCTGGCCGAGTCGCTCGGTTTTGCCGCCACGGCGGCCCATGTGGGCGAGCGCGCACAGGTGATCGTCGATGGCATCGAAGAGACTGAGGACGGCGCCGAGCTGATCGGTCACGCCTGGTTCCAGGCGCCCGATTCCGATGGCGCGGTGCATCTGGACGCCAGCGAGGCGTCCGTGGGCGATATTCTGACCGTCGAGTTTACCGATAGCTTCTGCTATGAGCTTATCGGTCATGTTGTGGAGTAGGAGAGCGTCGTGGCAAACGAGAGCAATAAGGAACTGACGAGTGTTTGGACGCCCGCCAACATCGTGACGTGCGTTCGCATCGTCTTTATCCCGGTGTTCATGATCGTCTCGGCCCTGTCTCACGCATGCGTTGCCGGTACGGACTGGAGCACCTTCGACGGCCCGCTCGCCGCCGCTGCCTTCATTTTGTATGTGATCCTGTCGTGCACCGATAAGGTCGACGGCTATCTGGCGCGCTCGCGCAACGAGATCACCGATTTCGGCAAGTTCTTGGACCCCATCGCCGACAAGCTGCTGGTGTTCTCGGCCCTGCTGCTGTTCCTGGATTTTGGCGCGGTGACCGTGTGGTCCGTGTTCATTATCCTGTTTCGTGAGCTGTTGGTGAGCGCCCTTCGTATGGTCGCAAGTGCTGCCGGTGTGGTCGTTGCCGCCGATAAGCTCGGCAAGTACAAGACGGCGACCACGATGGTCTCCATCTGCGGCTATCTGTGCGTCTTTGCGATGGCCGGTCTTCAGCTGGGGCCGGTGTCGCTGCTGCTCGGTGTCTATTCGGTGTCGCGCTTCCTGTACGTCATCGCCGTGATTTTGACCATTGTCTCGGGTGCCCAGTACTTCTGGAACTGCCGTAAGATCGTCTTTTCGGTCTAGGTCCTGGTGGGTATGACGGAGTCTTATTTGCAGATCGCCGCAAACAACGAGGACTTGGCGCGCGATCTTGTCGAGCACGCGAGTGCCCGTGGTGTGACGGTGTCGACGGCGGAGTCGCTGACGGCGGGCATGATCGCCTCGACGATTGCCGATATCCCGGGTGCCTCGGCGGTGCTTCGTGGCGGTGCGGTGACCTACTGCGATGAGATCAAACATCGCGTGCTCGGCGTCGAGCAGGAAACGCTCGATCGGTTTAGTGCCGTGTCGCATCAGACGGCGCGCGAGATGGCCGCGGGCTCGCTTGAACTCTATCAGAGCGATATTGCCGTAAGCGCAACGGGCTACGCTGGGCCCGGTGGCGGCACCGAGCAAGACCCTGCCGGCACGTTCTATATTGGCTGGGCGTATCGTGCGGCCGATGGGGGAGCGCCGGTTGTCGAGTCTGCACGTTGCCATTATGAGGGCGATCGGTCGTGCGTTCGGGCCTATGCGGTCGCGGAGGCTTTGGAGTGCATTGTCCGCGTGCTCAATTCTATGGAATAGACGTGGTTTAAGGGGCCTTAGGGCCCCTTAATTGTGGAGATAGGGACCTTTGACGGTATTGGTGTTTGCGCTGGTATATGGCCTAAATTTGTTCGAGCGGTCGTATTTGTGATTGGCACGGTCAAGCGTTTGGTCGGTGATTGGTCGGCGTTTGGTCGGGTTTTGGAATGTACGGCTGCATATGATGAATCTGAACGGTTGACCACGAACAGCCGTTCGTTTATTATCGTTTCAGGTTGTTAAGAGGAGGGCTATTCATGGCCAAGAATTCAGGTCCCGTACGTACCGTTCATGCACGCACGACGGGTAAAGAGCGCGATGAGATGATCGCCACCACCAAGGCCGAGATCGAGAAGAAGTTCGGCCAGGGCTCTATCATGAGGTATGGCGACGGCGGTCCCGAGCTCGAGGTCGAGGCTATTCCGACGGGCTCTCTGGCGCTCGATGCCGCCTTGGGTATCGGCGGCGTGCCGCGCGGCCGTATCGTCGAGATTTATGGCCCCGAGTCCTCCGGTAAGACGACGCTTTCGCTCGAGATCCTTGCAGAAGCACAGGCCATGGGCGGCGTCGTTGCATTTATCGATGCCGAGCACGCGCTTGATCCCACCTATGCCGCGCGCATCGGTGTTGATATCGATGAGGTCCTCATTTCCCAGCCCGATACGGGCGAGCAGGCGCTCGAGATCGTCGATATGCTTGTGCGCTCAGGTGCCATCGACGCCATCGTCGTCGACTCTGTTGCCGCCTTGACTCCACGTGCCGAGATCGAGGGCGAGATCGGTGACACGACGGTGGGTCTGCAGGCTCGCTTGATGAGCCAGGCACTCCGCAAGCTCGCCGGCTCGCTTGCCAAGTCCAACACGACCTGCATCTTCATTAACCAGCTGCGCGAGAAGATCGGCGTCATGTTCGGCAACCCCGAGACCACCACGGGAGGCCGCGCGCTCAAGTTCTTCTCTTCCGTGCGAATCGATATTCGCAAAATCGATACCATCAAGCTCAAGGACGAGGTTATCGGCAATCGCGTTCGTGCCAAGGTCGTTAAGAACAAGGTGGCCGCTCCGTTCCGTTCGGCCGAGTTTGACATCATGTACGGCACCGGCATCTCCAAAGAGGGCTCGATTCTGGATATGGCCGTCGAGTGCGGCATCTGTAAAAAGATGGGGTCCTGGTTTGCCTATGGCGAGGACAAGCTCGGCAACGGTCGCGAGGCCGCCAAGACGTTCCTGCGCGAGCATCCCGATTGCGCTGACGAGATCGAGCACAAGGTTCGCCTTGCCTGCGGCCTTGAGTATGACGACGATGCCCCCTCCGAGGTTGAGTTGACCGACCAGCCCGCCCCCGAGGAGTTTGATGAGCTGTACGCCATCGATGGCTCCGCAATGCTCGACGATGACGACGAGTAGCGGATGCCGACATGTCGTATACGGTGACCGAGGCTACGGTCGTCTTTCCCGATAAGAAAGCGGCCTCCTCGTTCTCGAGCGGTTATGCGTCTAAAAAGCCCTGCGCGCATATCGATTGCGATCTTGAGGGCGGTTACGAACGTTCCATTTGGATTCCCGTGCGCGTGGCGCGCCTGTACGTTAAGAACCGCCCCGATCTTCCCTGTGCTTGGGATGACTTTCGCGAGGCGGTGCAGCTTATCGAACGCAAATGTGCACTCACCATGGTGACCGAGATGCTTTCGCGTCGCGATCATGCCACGGGCGAGGTACGGGATAAGTTGGCTCGCTATGGCTTTCGACAGCCTGCGATCGATTTTGCCGTTGCTCGAGCGACTGAGTATCGATTTTTGGACGAGAACCGTTTTTGCTCGTACTTTATCGAAGAGCGCAAACGTCGCGGCTGGGGACAGCGCAAGATCGAGGTTGAGCTCAAGCGTCGTCATGTCGTGCTTGACGATATCCCCGGCTATCCCGAGGCGTATTTTGCTGTGGATGACGACTTGGCCCGCGCTTCGGCCTTGCTCGCTAAACGTCGCATTCCCGAGGCGCGTGCATTCGAAAAGCTCGTCAGGTTTTTGATGGGTAAAGGCTTCTCGTATCGCATCGCCGCCGATGCCGTTAAGGCACGTCTCGATGCCTTAAGCGAGGAGTGTGCCGTGTAAACGTGCACGTGTTACGCCCTTGCCGTTCACCGCTCGATTGGCGCCGTGCCGGGTGCGTTTATTTGACAGTTGTTGCGGTTCAACGTAGGATAAATACCGTCATTTGCTTTGTGATATGTGCTCATCTGTGATGAGTTTGTTTATATGTTTATCTGTATCCGACCCGCATAAGCTGCGCCCATATTACTCAAATGTCGCGAGCCGTTCGTAAGGACGGTTCGCTTTGCTGTGTAACGAATCCATAAAAAGGAGTGAGCATGCCTATCATTGCAGCGCTCGTTGGCCTCGTTTTGGGTGCCATCGCCGCCATTGCCTACATGCGCACCGCCAAGCAGGGTAGTCTTCACGAGGCCGACGAAAAGATCCAGTCGGCACACGCGCAGGCAGAGTCCCTGATCGGTGATGCAAAGCGTCAGGCCGAGACCCTCAAAAAAGAGGCTCTGCTCGAGGCCAAGGAAGAGATCATCAAGAACAAGCAGGCCGCCGAGGCCGAGGACAAGCAGCGTAAGAGCGAGATTCGCACGCTCGAAAATCGTGTGATGCAGCGCGAGGAATCGCTCGATCGTCGCAACGATGCGCTCGATAAGCGCGAGCATCAGCTGTCCAGCCAGGCCGGTCAGGTCGAGAAGCGCTCTCGCGAGCTTGAGGAGCTCTGCGCCAGGCAGACCTCAGAGCTCGAGCGTATTGCCGACCTTACGCGTGAGGATGCTCACAAGGAGTTGCTCGACAAGGTCCGTGGTGAGGTTACCCACGAGGCGGCCACCATCATCCGCGAGTCCGAGCAGCAGGTCCGCGCCGAGTGCCATAAGACCGCCCAGGAGATTCTCTCCCTGGCGATTCAGCGTTGCGCCGCCGACCATACCGCCGAGGTCACCGTCACTTCCGTTCATATTCCCTCCGATGACCTCAAGGGTCGCATTATCGGTCGCGAGGGTCGCAACATCCGCACCTTTGAGCAGGTGTCCGGCGTCAACCTCGTGATTGACGACACTCCCGAGACCGTCGTACTCTCGAGCTTCGATCCGGTCCGTCGTGAGACTGCCCGCGTGGCGCTTGAGAACCTCATTGCCGATGGCCGCATTCACCCCGCCCGCATCGAGGAGATGTATCACAAGGCCGCCGACTTGGTTCAGCAGCGTGTGCGCGAGGCCGGCGAGCAGGCCGCCTTCGATACCGGTATCCACGACCTGCATCCCGAGATCGTCAAGACCCTGGGTGCTCTTCGCTACCGCACTTCGTTTGGCCAGAACGTTCTGCAGCACTCGCTTGAGGTCTCCGACCTGTGCGGCGTTATGGCCTCCGAGCTTGGTCTGGATGTTGTGACCGCCAAGCGCGCCGGTCTTCTGCACGACCTGGGCAAGGCCATCGACCACGACGTTGAGGGACCGCATGCTGTCATTGGCGCCGAGCTTGCCCGCCGTTATGGCGAGAAGCCCGTTATCGTCCACGCGATCGAAGCCCATCATGCCGATGTCGACCCCAACACGGTGCTCGACGTTCTGGTCCAGGCTGCCGATGCCGTTTCTGCTTCTCGTCCCGGTGCCCGCCGCGAGTCGGCCGAGAACTACATCAAGCGTCTTGAGAAGCTCGAGGAGATTGCCAACTCTCACGACGGCGTCGAGCGTACCTATGCCATGCAGGCCGGTCGCGAGGTTCATGTCATGGTTCAGCCTGACAAGATCTCCGATGCCCAGTCCACGGTGCTTGCGCACGATATCGCCCATCAGATCGAGGAAGAGATGGAGTATCCCGGTCAGGTTCGCGTTGTCGTGATTCGCGAGAGCCGTGCCGTCGATATCGCTAAATAACATGAACGACGCGAACGAGCTCATCTCATTTATCGCGTCGATGTCGGGGGAGGGCAACCTTCGCGTCGAGGAAAACCTTGGCGAGGGGTATGTCCGCCTCCGCGTTTCGGAGGCCGAGCGCCGTCAGGCCAAGCATGACATTCAGCATGTAGAGGACATTGTCATCGAGATGCTGCGTAATGCTCGCGATGCCGGAGCCGATAAGGTCTATCTTGCCACGACCAAGGAGGAGGGTGTTCGCACCCTCCTCTTCCTGGATAACGGTTCTGGTGTGCCGCAGGATATGCAGGAGCGTATCTTCGATGCTCGTGTCACTTCCAAGCTCGAGAGCATGAAAATGGACCGTTGGGGTGTTCACGGTCGTGGTATGGCGCTGTTCTCTATCAAGCAGAACACGGATGAGGCGCGCGTTGTTTCATCGGGCGTCGATTTGGGCTCTTCGTTTAAGGTGCGCGTTGCCACCGAACGCTTGGGTGAGCGCGCCGACCAGTCGAGCTGGCCTCAGGCGGTTAAAGACGAAGACGGTCGCTATGTATGTGCTCGCGGCCCCCACAACATCATTCGCGCGGCCTGTGAGTTTGCCCTTGAGGAGCTGCGTTGCTGCGATGTGTATCTGGGCTCTCCGTCCGAGATCGCTGCGACCCTGTACGCTCAGGCTTCGAGTCGTCTCGATACGTCGCGCCTGCTCTTTATCGATGACGAGTGCGAGCTTCCAGTTATCGATCGCTTGGGCCTTGCCTCGGATGCCGAGGACTTTATCCGGATCTGCTCCGGTCTGGGCCTTGAGATGTCCGAGCGCACTGCCCACCGAATTCTGTCGGGTCAGATTAAGCCCGTTCGCGGCGTGACTGCGCGTCTGCTGCGCGAGCGCGACTCCACCTCTCATGCGCCGGCTCCCATCGATCTTGCCAAGGACCGTCGAGGCCTTCGTATCGCCAAGGATGATATGGCGCAGTTTTCGCGTGCGGTCGAGCGTGACTTTAACGACCTTGCCGCCCGGTATTACCTCAATCTATGCGGCGACCCTAAGATTCGCGTTTCGCGTGATCGCATCACGGTGACGTTCGATCTTGCCAAAGAGGAATAAAATCTTTACCGAGTCCGCTCGGTACGATACAGTTATTGCAGTTAAAACGTACTTTTAAACGCAGGAGTTTCTTCATGGATTGCCTGAAGGTATCAAGCAAATCATCGCCCGCGTCCGTAGCCGGCGCCATTGCCGGCATGGTCAAAGATGGCGTCCCCGTCAACATTCAATGCGTCGGCGCCGGTGCCGTCAACCAGGCCATCAAGGCCGTCGCCATTGCGCGCGGCTTTCTGATTCCGACCGGCTTTGATGTCTCCTGCGCGCCGGTGTTCTCCGACATCCTCATTAACGGGGAGTCGCGCACGGCAATCCGTCTCTCTATCTACGTTCACCAGATTAATCGGGCTGCCATGGATAACGTCGTCATGGACGACGTTAAGCCTGTTGCGTAAACAAGCCATTTGCACGCTTGTAGCACCTATGCGCCCCGTCGACACCATCGTTAGGATGTAAGCTCATGGACCAGCGTTCCGTACGCGATATTCTTGCCGGTAAAACCTACTTTATACGCACATTCGGCTGCCAGATGAACCAGCACGACTCTGAGCGCGTGAGCGGTTTGCTCGATTCGTATGGCTGTCTTATGGCGCTCGATCCGGAGCATGCCGATATTGTCGTGTTCATGACGTGCTGTGTGCGCGAGGCTGCCGATACGCGCCTGTATGGTCAGTGCAATTCCTGCAAGAGCCTTCCTCCTTCGCCTTCGGGTAAGCGTGTTGTCGCCGTGGGCGGCTGCATCGCCCAGCGCGATGGTGAGGGCTTGCTCACCAACGTCGATAACGTCAACGTCATTTTCGGCACCCATTCTATTGCTCACGTGGCTGAGCTTATCGCCGAGGCGTTTTTGGATGGTAAGCGCCATATCCGTACGAATGAGCATGAGGATACCGACGCCATGAGTATGCCGTGGCATCGCGAGACGCAGTATCACGCCTGGGTGCCCATCATGACGGGCTGCAACAATTTCTGTACGTACTGCATCGTGCCGTACGTCCGTGGTCGTGAGAAGAGCCGTCCCTTCGAGGAGATTGTCGACGAGGTGACCGGGCTCGTGCGTCAGGGCGTGCGCGAGATTACGCTTCTGGGCCAAAACGTTAACTCCTACGGTCGCGATCTCTTTGGCAAGCCGCGCTTTGCCGATCTGCTGCGCGCGGTGGGCGATACGGGCGTCGAGCGCATCTTCTTTACCTCTTCGCATCCTAAGGATCTGCTGCCCGAGACCATTGATGCTATGGCCGAGACACCTGCCGTCATGCCGCAGCTTCACCTGGCCGTTCAGTCGGGCTCCACGCGCATTCTTAAAGAGATGAATCGTCGGTACACGCGCGAGGATTATCTGGGCCTGGTCGATCGTATTCGTAACCGTATGCCCGATATTGCGCTTTCGACCGACATCATTGTGGGCTTCCCGGGCGAGACTGAGGAAGACTTTGAACAGACGCTCTCGCTTGCCGAGACGGTGCGCTATGCCCAGGCCTACACGTTTATTTACTCCAAGCGCGCCGGTACCCCGGCAGCTGAGATTTATGATCCCACCCCGCATGAGGTTATCCTTGAGCGCTTTAACCGTCTGGTCAAGGTTATCGAGACGACGGCGCACGAGTATAACCAGGGCGAGCTTCACACCGTGGTGCCTGCACTTATTGAGGGCACGAGCAAGAAGAACGACGCTGTCCTTCTGGGCAAGAGCCCCAAGAACCAGACGGTGCATGCGCCGATTCCTGCTGGCTATAGCATCGATCAACTCATCGGCAAAATCGTCGATGTTGATATTGATGTCGCCAAGACGTGGTATCTGTCTGGCTCCGTCGTGGGCGAGCCCCGCTAATGATCTCTCCTGGTGCAAGCCTTTCTGCCGTAGCGATCGTCGGTCCGACGGCGGTCGGCAAGAGCGATGTTGCCGACCGTCTGGCTGCTCGCCTGTCGTCTGAAGTGTTGTCGTGTGACGCGATGCAAATCTACCGCGGTATGGACATTGGTACGGCCAAGATGATGCCCGAGGAGTGCTCGGCTCCTCTGCGCCTTGTCGATATCGTTGATCCGGGCGTCACATATTCTGCCGCGCTCTATCAGTCGGACGCCCGAGCGCATATCGAGCGTTTGCTTGGCGAGCAGCGTCTTCCAGTCTTTTGCGGCGGTACGGGCTTGTATCTTAAAGCTGCTCTCGATGAAATGGATTTTCCTTCGGGAGAACTCGAGGACGAACGCCGCGTGGGCTATCAGGAGCTTGCCGAGCGCATTGGCGAGGAAGCATTGCATGCCTTGCTTGCCGAGCGCGACCCGGAATCTGCTGCCGTGATTCATCCCCATAACGTGCGTCGTGTGATTCGTGCGCTCGAGATGCACGATGACGGCGTGTCATATGCCCAGCAGAAGTCGAAATTCAGCGTTCCGCGCGAGCGTTATCACGCCTTGTGGTTTGGTCTGACGCGTAGTCGTGAAGTGCTCTATGAGCGCATTAACCTGCGTGTCGACCTTATGTTTGAGCAGGGGCTGGTTGATGAGGTCCGTGGCCTTATGGATCAGGGCCTGGGCGATGCGCTTACGTCGATGCAGGCAATTGGTTACAAAGAGATTATTGATTCCTTGCGTGGCGCTATTACCATGGATGAGGCCCGTGAGCTTATCAAGATGCGCTCACGTCGCTATGCAAAGCGCCAGCTTTCCTGGTTTAAGCGCGACCATCGCATTGTGTGGTTCGATATGGATGAGTTTACGATCGATGAGGTCGTCGATGATATCTACCGTCGCATCGAGGCTGCCTAATGGCTCGTTTCCCTTTGGTCCCCACGGCGCCTGAACCCGAGCGCGCCATCTTGGTTGGTGTTGAGTGGCGCGATAACGCCTGGCCGCTCGACCGTTCGCTCGATGAGCTTGAGCGCTTGGCCCACACTGCTGGAGCCCAATGCGTGGCACGCTTGTCGCAGCGCCTGGTCAAGCCCTATCCCAAATCGTTTATCGGCTCCGGCAAGGTCGAGGAGCTGTGCGGTTTGGTTCATCGCATGGATGCGGATGTTGTTATCTTCGACGACGACCTGACGCCCTCACAGCAGTCCTATCTTGAGAAAGCCGTGGGCGAACCGTTTAAGATTATTGACCGTACGGCGTTGATTTTGGATATCTTTGGTCTGCATGCCCAGACTCGTGAGGGTCGCTTGCAGGTGCAGCTAGCACAGCTGCAGTACCTGCTACCTCGTCTGCGAGGTATGTGGAGCCATCTTGCCAAGGAACAGACGCGTGGCGGTATTGGCTCGCGCTTTGGCCAGGGCGAAAGCCAGCTCGAGGTTGACCGTCGCCTGATTCGCAACAAGATCGCCGCGCTTCGACGCGAACTGAAACAGGTTGAACAACGTCGCGATGTGCAATCGAAAAGTCGTATTGAATCGCCGGCGTTTCGTGTGGCGTTGGCTGGCTACACCAATGCCGGTAAGTCGACGTTGCTTAATCGTTTGACGGGATCCACGGTACTTTCGCAGGATAAGCTGTTTGCCACGCTCGATCCTACAACGCGCTCGTACCGTTTGCCCGGTGGTCGTGGCATGACGATCACCGATACCGTCGGCTTTATTCAAAAGCTGCCCCATGGTCTTGTCGACGCGTTTAAATCTACGCTTTCCGAGGTGCTCGGCGCCGATTTGATTCTTAAAGTTGTAGATGCTTCCGATGAGGATTACGAGCGTCAGCTCGAGGCGGTTGATCGTGTCCTTGACGAGATCGGTGCCGGTGAGCGCTTGACGCTTACCGTGTTCAATAAAATTGATCTGCTCGATAGCGTCGATCGCTTGAGCTTTCGCCGGCGCTATCCCGAGGCGGTGCTGTTCTCGGCTCAGACGGGTGAGGGTCTTGATGACTTAGTCGACCGTATCGCTCGTGAAGCGGCCGCTACAGACGTGTTGCTCTCGGCCGATATTCCGTATCGAGAGGGCGCGTTAATCACGCTCGTGCACGAACAGGGAACTCTTCTGCACGAGGAATATCTTGAGGACGGCGTTCGTATTGTGGTAAAGATTCCGGCCCGTATCGCACCGCGTCTCGAGCGTTACCGAACGGAATAAATCAGCTCCAGTACACCCAAGATAACCGGTTGATGAAGCAGATAGAACGGCAGCGCATGGCGTCCGAGGCTTGCGAGCGCCGGGATGGGATTCACATAGGCCCATGCTGGCGCTTTACGGTTTGCTTTTTGTACCGTGCGGGCGGCAAAGAAGCCTGTGAGGTACATAAATAAGAATGGTATGAGAGGATAGTAATCACCGGAGACGAAGTCTGGACTTGGGAAACCCAGCCAAGCTAGATAGGGGATAGGGTAGACCGCTTTAGGAATGCTCCAGGTACAGGCAAAGAGTATGAGGCAAATCGATATACCCCATACCGCCGGCAACCTATCGAGAGCCGGGCGCGCGAGTGCAACAATGGCTGTGCATGCCGCCATGCAGAAAATGATGCCGAAGTTCACCGAGTCATCGACCGAGACGAGCGTCGTTGCGACCCATACAATTAAAGTGGCAACGGCATATTTGGCGGCACGCTTGATGTTGTTGCGCGAGAGAGTGCACATCCAGCCGGCAATAAACAAAAATACCCAACTGATGCTGGCGCGCCAGATGTCTTGGAAGATGGTCTGGGTAAACCAGGGCATCTTCCAACCATATAGGTAGGCAAGGTCGTAGCAGGCATGAAATCCCGCCATCGACAGCATGGTAAACCCGCGAATGGTATCAAAGACCGTGATGCGTTTTTGCATTACGAGAACCGGCGCATCAAGCCGACGACCTTGCCCAGGATTGTGGGATTTGTCGCATAGATAGGCTCCATAGTGTCGTTTTCGGGCTGCAGGCGAACGCGTCCCTGTTCCTTATAGAACGTTTTGACTGTTGCGGAACCATCGATCATGGCCACGACAATCTCGCCATTCATGGCGCTCTTCTGCTCGCGGACGATGATGTAGTCGCCGTTATAGATACCGACGTTAATCATCGAATTGCCGTGGACCTCGAGGATAAAGGACCCCTGGTCCGTTGCGATCTCGGTTGGGATGGTAAAGGTGTCCTCGATATTCTGCTCGGCAAGAATAGGAATCCCTGCAGCGACACGGCCTACGAGAGGCAGCGATACGGTGCCGCGAGGCGCCGTGGGCTCATCGGACTTTGAGATGGATACGGAAGATCCGTCCTCGTCAAAGAGCTCGAGGGCGCGAGGCTTGGTGGCGTCACGCTTGAGCAAGCCTCGCGCTTCGAGTGCGGAGAGATGCGCATGTACGGTGCTGGGGGAGGAAAGGCCCACAGCCGAAGCCATCTCGCGCACACTGGGCGGATAGCCCTTTTCCTGCTGATATTCCTTGATGAAGTCGTAAATTTGCTGCTGACGCTTGGTAATTTTGCGAGCCATCAGGGATTCCTCTCTACCCATACCAAACAAATGTTCTATTATTGCTTGACAGGAACAACTGTTCGAAGATAATAATAACCGAACACTCGTTCCCGCGCTAGACTTTTTTGTCCCCGCGGCTTGATAAAACAGTTCTCGTCAAAACAAACGAGAGGGGAACAGAATGAACGCAGCGGATATGGTCCAGGGAAACCTTGCCCTTAAGCTCGAGGCGCCTGCCTCGCCTGCCTTCACGGTCGTGAAGGGTGGACGCTCTCATTTTCAGGCCGTGGCCACTAAACCTGTTCGCACCCAGCGTGCAGCCGCTGCTTCGGCTCCTGTTGCCCTGAAGGCTTCGACGATTGTTGCTGTTGCTGTAGCATTCACCCTGTTCTTTGTGCTCGCCACGTCAGTTTTTTCTGCTCGTCAAGCATCGTATGCCGATTCCGTAGCCAACGTCACCTACGAGACGGTTCGTGTGCAGTCCGGCGATTCCCTGTGGTCGCTTGCCCAGGAGCATCCCATCGATGGCCTTTCCACGCAGGAGACTTCCGACATGATTCGTAGTGTCAATCACCTCGATCGCGGCTCCCTTGATGCCGGTGCAGTTCTGAAAGTTCCGGCTCGTTCGTAAGATTTCCGCTCGGTCGCATGGTACCCTTGTTATCGTTTAGGAGGAGGTACCATGCGCTGTCCCAAATGCGGCAAGGCACATACCCGCGTTGTCGATTCCCGCATGCAGGAGTCGAACAACACTATCAAGCGTCGTCGCGAATGCTGTTCGTGCAATTATCGTTTTACGACGTTCGAGCGCTGCGAAGATCCCATCGAGGTTATCAAATCCGACGGGTCTAAGCAGCGGTTCGATCGCAACAAGCTGCTGGTCGGCCTGATGCGCGCCACGATTAAGCGCGATATCGACACGAAAAAGCTCAACGAGATCATCGATGATATCGAGGTGGAGTTGCGTTCGCGTACGCTGACGGCTGTTACGTCCCACGAACTGGGCGATATGGTGCTCAAGCGCCTGGCCAAGATCGACAAGGTGGCCTACATTCGCTTTGCCTCGGTCTATCGCGATTTCAAAGACGTCGACGAGTTTTTGCAAGAGCTCGACAAGCTAAGGTGATTTCATGTCCAACATTACCGTTAACATTAAGCGTCTCGATCCCACGGTCGAGCTTCCCAAATACGCACATCCCACGGATGCCGGCCTTGACCTCCGTGCCAACGAAGACTGCACCCTCAAGCCCTTTGAGCGCCGCTTGGTCTCCACTGGCTTGGCCATTGCGCTGCCCGATGGCTACGCCGGCTTTGTCCAGCCCCGCAGCGGTCTAGCCATTAAGCAGGGCCTGTCTATAGTCAACACGCCCGGTCTCATCGACGCCCACTATCGAGGCGAGCTTAAGGTCATCCTCATCAACCTGGATCCCACCAACAATATCCAGATCAGCAAAGGCGACCGCATCGCCCAACTCGTCATCCAAGAAGTCCCTACAGTCAATCTCGTAGAGGTAGACGAACTAGATAAAACCGACAGAGGCAACGGAGGCTTCGGCTCCAGCGGCGTCGCCTAGTTGCTTCTGTTCGCTCACCCGTGGGAGGGCCCTATATATCAGCCCGTGCTCAAACATTCTCGTGGGGCACTCGTATCCCTCCCGCCTGCCTCTCACACATATCATTCCATGCTCAAACATTCTCGCTTCGCTTCGCTCGCTGCGAAACTGCGCGTGGAACGATATGCGAGAGAGGCAGGCGGGCGGCTACTCGCTTGAAAAAATATTTACATTCTAGTTAGCCGACGCGACAAAGGACTAGTCTCTTTGTCGCGTCGGCTAACTGTATTTATCTTTTCCGGTCTCGCCTTTGTTGGTTCTACTGGAGGGGAATCTAGTGTAGGTGCTAGTACGTAAACGCAGCTTGCCTGTGGGGGGGGGCATATATATCGTCCCGCGCGCAGTTTCGCAGCGAAGCGAGAATGTTTGAGCACGGGATGATATATATGCCCCCCCCCACAGGCAAGCGGACAGTCCGAAGCTAGCGGATATGCGCGGGCTTCCCGCCCCAGTAGAAGCGGCAGAAGGCACGTTTACGTTTTTGGGGTTTGCCTGCAAGCTCCATGGTTGCGATGGCGATATCCTCGGCTGCGCGTGGACGGCGCAGCACTTCGCCGTTAATGAGTAGTGCCTTGAGCGATTCGGGATGATCGTGGAGATGGCGCAGTGTCACGATGAGCTCGCGTGCGGTCGTGACATGCATGCTGGCGCCCATGCCGGTGAGCATGGTGGTGTTGGCCTTTTCCTGGCCGTAGGACTTGCCCAGCAGAATCATCGGCAGGTGTGCGCACAGGCATTCGGTAACAGTGAGTCCGCCCGATTTGAGAATTGCTAGGTCACAGCCGTGCATAAGCGCTGCCATGTCATCGACGTAGTCAAGAACCGTGACGTTCTCGAGTTTCATGGCATCGAAAAGCGTTTTGAGACGGGTGGCATATTCGGCATCCTTGCCCGGCAAAAAGACAAAGTGCATGTCCTCGAAGCTGCGCAGGAAGGGGAGGGTGCGGTCCATCTCCGCGCGAAAGCGAACGTACGGTTGAGGCAAACTGGCGCCGGCCATCACCAGCACAACGAGCTTGTCTGTGGGGAGATTGAACTTCTCGAGTTCTTCCTCGCGGTTATAGTCCGTATCAAACCCGGCGCGAATGGGGATGCCCGTAATGCGGATCTTTGCCTCGGGAACCTTACGGGGTCGGAGTGTTTCGGCCATAAACTCGTTTGCCACGCAGAATAGGTCGGCGTCCTTATGGGGCCACCAACCCTCGACCTCGTAATCGGTCGGTACGCAAATGACGGGATAGTCGATTCCCGTAATGACGCGCGCGCCGACGGCGACGTTGGCTGCCGTGATATGTGTGGCTACCACGGCAATGGGCCTGCGAGTTCGAACGTATTCGTTAAATGCGGGGAACATGATGCGCGACCATGCCGTGCCACCGCCCCAAAGCAGGTGTCCGGTAAGGGTATAACGCCAGGTCAAGTCATAGATTGGGCGCGTGGCGCCGGTAAACGAGGCGGCCGTTTTGTTGCCGTCGAATTTTATGCGTCCAAAATCAAGGATATCGAGCACTTCAATCTCAATATCCTCTGGGATGCCATTGGTGCCGCGGATGAGGTCGAATGCCTGCGCAATTGCATTTGCGGCGGCCTTGTGGCCCGAGCCGACCGAGGCGTGCACGATAGTCACGAGAGGTTTTTGCTGAGCCAAGAGCGTGGTTTGTTCCGATTGGGGAGTGCTGTGCGTGGGCAGGGGAGCGTCGTCGCTCGTCTGCGTCTGATCCATCGATATCTCCCCTTCATCTTTGTTTCACAGAGAATCATTGTAGTGCATGAGTGTCACGTTCGCATAAATTTGGGTATGAGCGCAAAGAACGCCAATCTTTCGACAGGAGGTCTCTTCATGACTACTCATCAGCCGATCGATGTTGCGATTATCGGCGGCGGGCCTGCGGGCTATGCTGCAGCCATTTACGCGGCGCGCGCCAACCTAACGACGACCGTGATAGAGCAAGGTATGTCGGGAGGACAGATCGCCACAACCAATGAGGTCGAGAACTATCCGGGCATTCCGCTCTTGAGTGGCGCCGAACTCGGCGAGCGGTTTCAGCAACATGCAGAGGGCCTGGGGGCACAGGTTGCATGGAGCATGGTTACAGGTATCGATTACGATGCGGATGCGGCGCTGTTTACGGTGCATCACGATATGGGCGTTACGCTGGCCTCGAGCGTTATCGCTTGCATGGGTGCCACGCCGCGATCTGCTGGTTTTGTTGGCGAGGATACGTATCGCGGTCGTGGCGTTTCTTATTGCGCGACGTGCGATGGCATGTTCTTTCGCGGTAAACAGGTCTTTGTCATCGGTGGCGGTAATGCTGCCTGTGAGGAAGCCCTGTTCTTGTCAGAAATCGCCAGCAGCGTGACCATCGTCTTGCGCCGCGATCAGTTCCGTGCCCCCGATGGCGTGGTTCAAAAGGTGCTCGCAAAAGATAATATTTTAGTTAGGTACCAAACTAGTATTGTTGAGCTTTCTGGTGAGGCGATGCCCACGACAATCACGTTTAAGGACAATGCGACTAGTGAAATGCACGCTGAGTCCTTTGATCCTGGTTCGTTTGGCATATTTGTCTTTGCTGGCACGCAGCCCCATACCGAGCTTGTAGAGCATCTGGTGGATCTGGCGCCCGACGGCGGTATTGTGACCGACGAATCGATGGCCACCCGCACGCCTGGCTTATTTGCTGCCGGCGATATCCGTTCCAAGCGTTTACGCCAAGTTGTGACCGCCGTTTCGGACGGAGCCATAGCGGCTACCAGCGCATACGCTTTCCTACACGGATAAGTACGATAATATATCTTATGTAAGGTTGTTATCTTCAAACAAAGTGGTTGGGCAGTGCATCAATGTGCTGTCAAACCACTTTTACTTAGCGGCTATGTGATATGCAAAACTAGATGACCTAGAATACAATATAGATAACGAACGGAGGATCCTTATGAACCACGTCAAACATGTTATCCCAATGTCCGATACATCGGTCAGCATTAAGCCGGAGGATATTCAGCCGACGGTGCTGCCGGATGCATTTATTCAGTCCGATATGGTGGGTAAGCTCAACGCTTTGAGCCTGCCACGCTATGACCAGCTGCCCAACGTAACGCTCTATCGCGATCAGGTTATTGAATATGTTGCGCTGTGGATGGAGCCGCTTTCGATTTGCGTAGAGCAGCCCGTTATCACACCATCGATGATCAATAACTACGTGAAGGTCGGTCTCGTTCCTGCTCCGGTTAAAAAGCAGTATGGCCGTGAGCAGATTGCGCGTCTCATCGCCATTTGTATCTTTAAGCAGGTGCTGCCCATCGCTGCGGTTCAGGCACTCTTTAATATTCAGCGCTTGAGTTACGACGCTCCGACTGCTTTCGATTATGTAGTCGATCAACTTGAGGCATCGATTCGTGCGGCGTTTTCCGTCGAGCAGACTCCCGTGCCCGATACCGCCCATCAGGTCACGCGCGAGTCGCTGCTCGTGCGCAGTGCGGTATCGTCCTTCGTTTCGAAGGCATACCTGATGAGCTACCTTAAGTTTAATGGGTTTAATAGCTAATCGAGGCATAAGACGGGCGGGATAAAGAGCCATTGGCCCCTTATCCCGCCCGTGCGTTTGTCTAGTTGGAAATTATCGGCCCGAAGCCACGCCCATGCCGTAGCCGATGATGAGGCCGTGCATCTCGGCATAGTATGAATCTAGCCCGTTACAGGGCATGATGATAGTCTTGGAGCCTGGCCAGCGCTCCGCAATTCGGCTGGCAAGTGCCTGGGCGCCTACCTCATTCTCGACGTGGTCGATAACGACCTCGCCGCCAGTAAAGCCTTCGGCCTCCATGGTGTCGACAATCTTGGTGAGCATCTTCTTTTCGCCGCGGGTGTGACCAACGAGTTCAATTTTGCCCGCTTCGCTCGCCGTGCCCAAAATGCGGATATTGAGCTTGTTAGCAATAACGCCGGCCGCCTTAGGGATACGTCCGGCCTTCGCAAGGTTTTCGTAATTGCACAAACTAAAGAGGATCTTGCTGTTCTGCTCCAAGCTATCGAAATAGGCGCAGGCGTCCTCAAAGGAGGTATCTGGGTTGCTTGCAAGATAGCGGTCGAACAGCAGGAAGATCAAATCCATTTTGCCACCTGCGGCTCGCGAGTTAACCAAATGAATCTGACGGTCCGGCTCCTCGGCAAGCACCATGTCACGTGCGGTGGCCGCGGCATTGTAGCTTCCCGAGACTCCCTCGGAGATGGGCATGCAAATCGTCTTGTCGGCAAGCCTAAAGAGTTCGGTCCACTCGCCTACGCTCGGACAGGCGCTCGAAGAAGCGCTCGACTCCGCCTGCACGGCGCAATTGAGTTCGTGAACATCGAGCGTGAGGTCATCGACGAACTCGCGCTCCCCCACTCGAATTTTGAGGGGTGCAAATGCAAAGGTGGTATGGGGCGCGGTCGGTTGCCAATCGCGGAGGTTGCAGCTCGAATCGGAGATAAGTGCCCAGCTCATAGAGGGTCCTTTCTAGATGTTTCTCATTTATTATAGCCATCTTGCTTACCTTTGAAACGTGCATCTAGTATTGAAAACTAGCTCATTGGGGTCATGTATGGAGCACGGTCACAAATAAATGAACCTCGCAGCCCAAAGGCCACGAGGTTCACATTCGTTTGCTATACAGAGTGACTTAGTAGCGCACGAAAATGTAGTTGTTGTTCATGCCGGCTGCGACGGAGCTGATGATGACGCCCGTCTTGTAGTCGGAAGCATGGATCATCTGACCATTACCGATATAGATGCCAGTATGGTAGGAGTTAACCACGACATCGCCCGGTTGCGGGTCGGACACGCGGGTCCAACCCATGAAGGTGCCGGTGGTGCCCAGACGGCAGTAGCGGCCCGTGAGACAGTAGCTTACAAAACCGGAGCAGTCAAAGCTGTCCGGTCCAATGCCGCCCCAGGAATAAGCGCAACCCAGCTTGCTGTAGGCACGCGAAACAACGGAGCCGCCGTCAACAGACTGGTTCGGTGCGGAAGGCGTCGGAGCCGGAGCCGGAGCCGGGGCGGGCTGCGGCGTAGGGGCCGGAGCGGGCGTAGGAGTGGGCGCGGGCGTATTGCCGCCATCGTTGGTGTTCTCAGTCGTACCGGCGGTGTCGTTGCTCACCGTAGCCTTCTCGGCGGTGCTGGCGTTAATGCCGGCCTGAAGTGCTGCGTTGGCTTCAGCCTCGGCGGCAAGCTCGGCCTGCAGCTGGGAGTCCAGGGAGCTCACGACACTCTGGGCCTCAGCCTGCTGGGCGTTGAGCTCGTCGACCTTCTTCTGCGTCGCGGCGACGTTCTTCTCCTGCTCGGCCTGCTTATCGGTGAGCTGCTGCTTAAGGTCCTTGACATCCTGAATGGTCTGGGCCTGCTTGTCGGAAACCTTGCCGTAATAGAACAGACGGTTGAGCATGTCGCCCAGATCGTCGACGCCCGTCAGAACCTGAAGGAGACTCAGACCGCCGGTCTTGTACTCACCGGCAACGTAGCTCGAAAGCTTTGCCTGGCCCTCGGCAATCTCTTGCTGCTTTTGCGTGATCTCGCCTGCAGTCTGATCAAGCTCCTGCGTCTGTGCGGAGAGTTCTTCATGAATTTGCTGGGTTTGCGTGCCGATCTGCTCGAGTTTGGTACGAGCGGCGGCAAGGTCGGATGCGGTATCGGCATAGGCAGGAGCCGCGAGGCCCAGGCCCAAAACACAAGCGAGGGTTGCCGTAGCAGCGCAGCGTGCCATGTTTTTATGCGTGTTTGCTGTGCGCATGGAGCTTCCTTTCCGGTATCTAAGGGTAACGTCTAGTCCACCGTTACCAGGCTAAAGAGCTCAACGTCCTCGTTGGAAGGCGTGAGCTTCTCGCGCGGGTTGAGAAACGCAAGCTCGAGGATACAACCGTAACCCACAAGCTTTGCGCCCATATCTCGCACCAGTTTACCTGTTGCCTCGACGGTTCCGCCCGTCGCGACCAAGTCATCCAGAATCAACACGGTATCTTTAGAGGTAATGGCATCGGCGTGGATCTCGATAGAGTCGGTGCCATATTCGAGCTCGTAGCTCTCGCTTACCGTCTTGCGCGGCAGCTTGCCCGGCTTGCGTGCGGGCACAAAGCCAGCGCCCAGGGCGACGGCCACGGGCACGCCGACCATAAAGCCGCGGGCCTCGGGACCCACGACCTTGGTGATGCCCATGCCGGCAAAATGCTCAGCCAGGGCATCAACCATGGCCTTTAGCGCCTCGGGATTACCAAAGAGCGGCGTGATGTCCTTAAAGATGACTCCGGGCTCGGGATAGTCGGGGATGTCGACGATGTGAGATTCGAAGTCGTACATGGCATGACCTTTCAGGGGAGGCTGGTTTGTAGCAGCGTCTATTTGGCCGCGCTGGCGGTGCCGGCGCGTGAGGGGGTGACAACCTTGAGCGGCTGCACGAGGGATTCCTCACGCACGGGGACCGCGGAGGTAGATGCCTCTTCGCTTTTGGCCTTGGTTGACTCGGAGCGTGCGATCTCCTCGTCGAGGGCATCGATATCGGCATCCTCCACCACGGCGTTGAGTGACTCAAATACACGGTTCTTGAGCAGAGCGGTATGGACGCCCTCGGTGAGGTCATGCAGCTTCTTAAATGCACGCTCGAGCTTGGCATCGCGCTCGTCGTCGGAAGTATCCATACCGAGCATGCTTACGAGCACCTGCTCAAACATCGAGGACTCGCGGTTTGCGGACGATACGTACTGGCGCAGGTTGCGCGGCTCGATATGGAAGCGCGAAAGCTCGGAGCAATAGCGGATGATCGGGAAATCGCGGCCATCGACAAGCTCGCGATTCTGCGGGCTCTTGATGATGCGAATAAGGTCGTTTTCGGCCAGGGAGCGGATAAACGAGATCTCGACGCCAAGCATATCGGGGATGGTCTCGATGGGATGCAGCTTTTGCTTAGTCTCTTTGGGTTCCGTCTTGAGCGGAACATCGGACAGCAGACCCACCTCGTAGGCGAGCGTAGACAGGTCCGTGGCGTTTTCCAGGCGCTGCTTGATCACATTGAGCGGCATGTAGCGAGTCTTCTGGAGGTGCAGAATGACCTCAAGGCGGTCAACGTCCTCCTTGGAGTACTGACGATAGCCCTTAGGCGTGCGATGAGGGGTGATGAGCCCCTCATCTTCGAGAAATCTAATTTTTGAGTTCGAAAGATCGGGGTATGCGCCTCGAAGTAGATTGACGACCTGGCCGATACTCAGATAGTTGCGTTCGGCCATGCCCTACTCACCGGTTTCGATGCGCTCCGGCGTGCTCTCGTGGTAGATGAGCGTAAACGTACCGATCTGGACGGAAGAACCATCGTGCAGCGGTGCACCGTTGACGATGGCGCCATCAACCCACGTACCGTTGAGCGAGCCCAGGTCCTCGATGCGGGCACCCAGACCCTCGCGAATAATGCGCGCATGGCTACGCGACACGGTCATGTCGTTGAGGAAGATGCCGTTAGCGGGATCGCGGCCGATGGTGGTCACATTATCCTCGAGCTCAAAGGCTGCACCGGTTTGAGGGCCTTTGACGATAGATAAGACGGGCGCGGTGATGTGCACGTTGGCCATGAGGTCGGGAACGGTGACATCGCTCGAAGGAACGCGGAAAACGCAGGTGGCGTCTGAGGCCTTATCGTTCTGAGGCATATTGTTAACCATGTTGTCCATGACAACCCCTAACTTAACGCGGACATGCCGCAAAGAATGAACTGTACGTAATCATACCCCAACGACTTAGTCTTCGATTTCGGGGTTAAGAAAGTCGATGTCTTCGTCCTCGGGATGCGCCACGGCTTGTTTAATGGCCGCTCCACCCTTAATGGAATAGATGACGGCGGTGAGCATGGAGAAGATGACGCCGCCGTACACAAAGAAGATGCCAAGCGGTACCGGGCTGCCGTTGAGGCCCGGGAAGGCCGTGAACGTGGCGGGCAGCAGATGCCAGCCATCCACAGTGGGAAAGCCTAACAGCATGAGCGAGAAGCCGGTCATGAGCAGCGCCGTCGCAATCTTGCCGGGAAAGACGACGTCGATGGGGCGGCGGTGATAGTGGCGCACGATGAGCGTGCCGATACCAAGGTAGATATCGCGACCAATGATGAGCACGCAGACCCAGATGGGAAGCTCGCCGCGGACCACCAGGCCCAGTACGCCGGTAAATAGCAGCGCACGGTCGCAGATGGGATCCATAACCTTGCCGAGCCACGAGACCGTTTTGGTCATGCGGGCAATCTGGCCGTCCATCCAGTCGGTGGAGGCCGCGATGGCATAGATGACGATGGCGACGACACGGTTGTTGTCCGTCACAAACAGGTACAGGAAGACCAGCGTGAGGATCAGACGCGTGAAGGTAATGAAATTGGAGATCGTGAAGATCTTATTCGACGGGTAATCGGAAGTGCCGATAAGCTCCTTTTTGATCTTCTTTTTGATGCCCACAGGACTCCCCCGCTGGTAAACGACAAAACTTTCGATACTATACCCGTTCTAGCGATGTCTATCCAGCGCGAGCATAGAGAGTCCAGACATGAGGACGGTATCGGACGGGATGTCTATCGCTTTTGTGTACATCAGCCACCAAACATACCAAACATGTCTTTTTTGGAGGCTGGTGTACAGGTTTTTGTTGCGCAGACGAATTAAGGGGGAAAGTCGTTGATTCTTCGTTGCTTTAAGTAATTGATTTTTAAACAAAAAAGTCAGGCACTAAGTGCGCGCCATGGGCACCTCCGTCCTTGTTATCGCGATAAACATACCATGAGTGGCGTACGGGTCGTGAAGGGCTGGCGCCAAAAGAGCCCAACGGCCGTTACAGCTTCGTTAGAAACGCGCCCCACCATGGATGGTGAACCCGAAAGGCAAGGCGCGCGGGCACGGCGACTCGGCCCGCGCGCCCGGAAGAGAAAGGACGAACCCATGGGCTACATGCTCGAGACGCGCGGGCTCACCAAGCGCTTCGGCCGCGGCGACCAGGCGCAGGATGCCGTGGCCGACGTGAGCCTTCATATCCGCGAGGGCGAGGTGTACGGGCTGCTCGGCCCCAACGGCGCCGGCAAGTCGACAACGCTCAAGATGATCTGCGGGATGCTGCGGCCGACGGCCGGGGAGATCCTCTTTGCCGGGCACGCCTGGCGCCGCGAGGACCTCTACGCAATCGGCAGCCTCATCGAGGAGGCGCCGCTCTACCCCAACCTCACCGCGCGCGAGAACCTGCGCGTGCGCACCACGCTGCTGGGCCTTCCCGAGAGCCGCGTAGATGAGGTGCTCGCCGCCGTGGACCTCGCGGACACCGGGAAGAAGCGCGCCGGGCGCTTCTCGATGGGCATGCGGCAGCGTCTGGGGCTCGCGCTGGCGCTGATCGCCCGGCCACGCCTGCTCGTGCTCGACGAGCCCACCAACGGCCTCGACCCCATCGGCATCGAGGAGCTGCGCGACCAGATCCGCGGCTTCGCGGCGGCGGGCACGACGGTGATCGTCTCGAGCCACATCCTCTCCGAGGTGCAGCAGATGGCGGACACCATCGGCATCATCTACGGGGGGCGCCTCGCCTACGAGGATGCGCTTCGGCCCGGGCAGGACCTCGAGGAACTCTTCATGAGCGTCTGCCGGGAGGGGCGTCGAGCGCGCGGGGAGGTGGCGGCATGACGGGCGAGAAAGGCGGCCTGCTCGCGGGCCTGCGCGCCGAGGCCCTGAAGTCGCGCCACGCGGCACCGGTTCGCCTGGCCGTGCTCATGGCGCTGCCGATGCCGCTGCTCGGCGCGATGCCCTACCGGGGCGTGCAGATCTTCAGCGCGTGGAACTACTGGTACGCGCTCTTCCTGCCCGTGGCTCTCTCGCTCGTGGTGGCGTGCGTCGCGCGGGCGGACGCGCGCACGCGGATGCGGGGGCTTCTGGGCCTGGGCTTCCCGCTCAGGCGCGCCTGGTGGGCCAAGGCGCTCTGGTGCCTCGCGCTCTGCGCGCTCTCGAACCTCGTGGTCTTCGGCATCTACCTCGCGGGATCGGCGTTCTCCTCGCAGGGCCTCACGGCCGCGGGCACGCTCACGATGCTCCTCTGCGCGCTCGCCAACACGGTGACCGCGGCGTGGATGATCCCCGCAGGGCTCTTCCTCACGGCGCGGCTCGGCATGCTCGCGGGCATCTTCTGCCCGCTCGCCGCGCAGCTCGTGGGTGGTTTCGCCTGGTCGCTGGTGCCGCTGCCGCAGCTCTTTCCGCCGTCGGCGAGCATGGTCATCCCCACGAGCTTCATCCCCGTGCTGCCGAGCGGCGAGCCACTCGCGGCGGACATGGCGCTCGGCGGGGCGCTCACGGCGGACGGCATGCTCACACTGGCGGGCCTTGCGGTCTGCGCGCTCGCGTTCGCCGCGCTCACGGCGGCGGGCGCGGCCTGGTTCGCGCGCTCCGAGGAGAGGTGATGGCCATGGCACGACTCCCCGACCCGACGCCGCGCATGACTCTCCCGCGGGCCCTGCTCTCCGAGGCCCTGCGCCTGGCGCGCTCCCCGCTCACGGCGGTGCACCTCGTCTGCGGCCTGGCAGCCGGTCTTGCCTGCGGCGAGTACTTCTCCGTTACCCGATGGGACCCGGCGCTGGGCGCGGACGCCTACGCCCAGTTCCTCGGCGCCCTCATGCCGCTCATGTCCGCCATCGTCTGCGGGCTCGCCGTGGACGAGGAGCGCGCTGCCGGGCGCCTCGCCAACCTCACGGCGGTCCCCTCGCGCGGGCGCGCCGTCGCGGCGAAGCTGCTCGCCCTTGCGGCGCTCGGCGCGGGCGCGCTGGCCGTGGCGCTCGGCGTGTTCGGGGCCGTGCTCGCCGCCGCCGGGCGCCTGCCGCTCGGGCCCGCTCCGCTTGCGGCCGCCTGGGCGGGCATCGTGCTGGGCAGCCTGCCCCTCTACGCGCTGGGGCTCGGCGTGGCCCTGCGCCTTGGCCGCAACGCCGCCATCGGCGCCGGCGCGGCGGGGGTGCTCCTCGCGTTCTTCTCGGTGGGCGGACTTGCGCACGGCCTCATGACCGGCGAGCTCACCGGTGCCCTGGCGACGCCCCTGAGCTGGGTGCCGTTCGCCTGGCCCGCGCGCCTGGGGTCGCTCGGGGTGGAGGCCTTCATCGACGCCGCACGCGCGGCGGGCCCTCTCCTCACGACTGCGCTCGCTGGCCTCGTGCTCACCCTGGCAGCCGCCGCCGTCCTTCTGGCCTGGTTCTGCCGCTTCGAGGACGGGAGGGTAGATGCGTAGGAGGCCGCTCGCCGCCGTGCTCGCCCTCCTCTCCGCAGCGCTCATCCTGGGCGGGAATGCCCTGCTCGACGCCGGCTGGGGGTCGGTGCTGCGCTCGATCACCGACCGCGTGCTGCCCAACCCAGAGGTCACCATGTGGGCGCCCGCGCCCGCGACTGCGCGCAGGGCTCTGGACCGCTGAGCGCGGCGCAAGTACAATGCAACGGGAGTTTCAGGAGGTCGAATATGGCGAGGATACTGGCAGTGGATGATGAGCGGGCGATCCTCGACGCGCTCGCGCGCGTCCTCGGCCGCGACGGCCATGAGGTCGTCAAGGCGGCGGACCCGACGGCGGTCCCGGGGATGGACCTCTCGCGCTTCGACCTCGTGCTCTGCGACGTCATGATGCCGGGGCTCGATGGCTTCGAGCTCGTGCGGCAGATCCGCCCGGACTTCGACGGGCCCATCATATTCCTGACCGCGCGCGTGGCCGAGGAGGACGCCGTGGCCGGCTACGGCCTGGGCGCCGACGACTACGTCCGCAAGCCCTTCGGGGCCGCGGAGCTGCGCGCCAAGGTCGCGGCCCATCTACGCCGTGAGCGCCGGCCGCGCTCGCACGCCCTCTCCTTCGGGGAGGTGCGGATCGACCTCGGGGCGCGCGGCCTCGCCGTGGGCGGCGAGGCCGTACCGCTCACGCCCACCGAGTACGCCATCTGCGAGTACCTCGCCCGCCACCCCGGGCAGGTCATGAGCCGCGCGCAGATCCGCGAGGCGGTGCTCGGCTGGGAGAGCGACGCCGACGACGCGGCCATATCCATGCAGGTCAGCCGCGCCCGGAGGAAACTCTCCGAGGCCGGCGCCGATCCGATCGCGACCGTCTGGGGGATGGGGTACAAGTGGCAGCTTTGAGGACCGGGGCGCGAGGTCGCGGGGGCATGCCGCTCTCCTTCGTCATCGCGCGCTACTTCGCCTACGCGTTCGCGGCGGTCGCCACGGCGTGGCTCGCCTCGTTCATGGCGCTCTCCGCGGCGATCAACGCGGGCTTCGTCTACGAGGCAAGCTGGGGGCCGGCCAATGCGCGCGAGGTCGCGGAGGGCCTGGCACGCGACGGCGTCTGCGGGCAGCAGGACGTGCCGACGGCGTACCGCTACCTCATCCTGAATAAGGACGGATACGTGCTGATGACAGACCTCGAGGGCACGCGGCTCGAGGACGCGACGGAAATGGCCCGAGCGGCACTCGCCGCTGATCCGGGCACAGTGGAGATCGAGGGCGGGGGCTCGGGCCTCACCTACGCCGCATTCCCGCTCAAGGGCGGCGGGGCCTGCGCACTCGCCAGCGAGTACCTGCCGCAGTGGGTCTCGCGCGACCTCGCCGGCCTGCTTCCCAACCCGCAGAACCTCATGCTCGTCGGCGCCACGGCGGGAAGCGCGCTCGCGCTCGCGCTCGTGGCGCGCCGCGCGAGCCGCGTGATCTCGCGCAAGATGGCGCCGCTCGCGGAGGCGGCGGGGCGCGTCGGCGCGGGGGATCTCGACTTCGCGGTCGGCAGCACCAACGTGCGCGAGGTGAACGACGTCCTCGCAGCGATGGACGCCATGCGGGCCTCCCTCGCCGAGTCGCTCGAGGCCCGCTGGGCCGCGGAGCGGGGGCAGCGCGAGCAGATGGCGTCACTCGCCCACGACCTCAAGACGCCGCTCACCGTGCTGCGCGCCAACGCCGACTTCGTGGCGGAGGAGCTTGAAGACGAGAAAGACGCCGACCTCGCAGCCGCCGCGCGCGACATAGCCGGCAGTATCGAAAGGCTCGACGGCTACGTGCGCCTGCTCATCGAGGCCTCGCGCGGGTCCGGCGGGGCGGAGAGGGCCCCCATGCGGCCGGCCGAGCTCTGCGAACAGGTCCTCGCCGAGGCCGCCCAGATCGCCCGGGCGCGAGGCGTGACGCTCGACGCGGCCACGGGCCCCGCTGTCGCGGGCGCGCCCGAGGCCCCGCTCGACCGAACCGCCCTGGCGCGAGCCGCCGCGAACCTTGTGGTCAACGCCGCCGAGCACGCGCGCTCGCGCGTGGCGGTCTCCTGCGACGTCGAGGGCGGCCACCTCGTCATCGAGGTGGCCGACGACGGACCGGGCTTCTCTCCCGCCGCCCTCGAACGCGGCTGTGAGCGCCTCTTCACAGACGACTCCTCCCGCTCCTCGCGCGACGGAGGCCGCCACTACGGGCTCGGCCTCCACGCCGCCTCCGAGGCCGCGAGCGCCCACGGGGGCTCCGTCTCGCTCGCCAACAGCCCCTCGGGCGGCGCGGTGGCCACCATCGCGGTCCCCCTGTGCGGGCCTGACGACTCAGGCCCGCACACCGGCGTGCCTCGCAATCAAACGCTTCCCGGATAATTCATGAGGCCGTACTCGTATTCGAGCCTGCCTATCTCTGCGGCAAGCGCCTCCGTCATGTAGAAGGTTTTCGTGCGGCCCGTCGACTTCGCCAGGCGGTCGTACCTGTTCGCGAGGTCCTCGGGGATTCTCTGGGCTGCGGTGGCGGTTGCCATGACGCACCTCCCGGTTAGATGTAATACGTGTATTACTTTCTATCACATCACCCGAACCCCGCATCGGCGTACGGCCGCATCTGCTTTTTTACCTTACATTATGTCAACCGGGCCGTGCTCGGCTTGTTCAGCCGGATTAAATCAACCGTTAAATCAATCCAGGCCTGCAAGGGGCGGTGGAAATCCTTTGAGGACTGAGGGCGCCGTCCCCAGGCCGGCTCCTCGATGGCCGCGGCTGAATTCCCCTGCCATCGGCTGCGTGGGTTCCGGCACGGGGCTCTGGCGCTGCTCGAACTGGGCGCAAGACTCGGCTGTTGGTCGTACCGGACGGCATACGTTTTGAGACCGGCAAGCTGATGCCGGCTCGAGGACAGCGGCCCGGTGCACCGGGCCGATCGATAGCGGTCTCAGGTTCACAGCGCAGTTTCTCAGGGCTCGCATATATAGGAAGACTTGATTGGCAATCGATTTTAATGAAGTCGGCAGCGCATGTCAGAGTTTTCAACAAATTTAACATGCCACCCTTTATATCCGCACGCGCGTAATTCAACTCATAAGGACCGGCTATCCCTTACCTGTGACACAATCTCAAACGCACAGAACAGAATCATCAGTCCAATCATCGCATAAGAGGCAGCCGAACCTTCAAGCACTATTCCACAAAGAACAATCTCCGCGCCGCCAATAAGAACTGTTATCAGGCGCTCTGCCTTTTTGCTCTCGCCGCTCGCATAAAAAGGCGGCAAAGCGCACAAGATCACATATAGCCCGGGAAGGGAATACAGGATCGATAGTCCAAGCCCCCCATCAACCGCAGTGTTTTGCGTAAGAATCAACTGAACCCAAACGGCAATTATCACTGAGCAGGTTGTCGATAAAAGAAGACTAGAAATATAGCACGCAACAAAGTCCCGTCGCATTCGAACAGAGAAATCCGCGAACTCTCTTCGCCGCGTGGAAACAATAAGGTACACCGAAATTGCAATAGAACCAATCAGAGAAAACAGCGGAACAACCAGCAATTCAAGCTTATTACCCCATCGATCAACCACACCCCCACTCCAATGAGCGGGAATTGTATCAGGGAGGACTGACCAAGCCGCCCATAGAATCAGAAATGGAAGAATAGAGAGGATGAAAGATGATAACACTGCAGTATTTTTTTTTGAGGCTCTCATCGATTCCGCATCTCCTTGCGCGCCCACATTCCACTCCGCCTTAAATCAAGTATACGTTTTGAGACCGGCAAGCTGTTGCCGGCTCGAGGACAGCGGCCCGGTGCACCGGGCCGATCGATAGAGGACTCAGGTTCACAGCGCAGTTTCTTGGGGCTCGCATATATAGGAAGACTTGATCGGCAATCGATTTTAATGAAGTCTACAGCGCATGTCAGAGCTTTCAACAAACCGCAGGTAAATCCGTGTACCAAAAATTGGTACACGGATTTACCTGCGATGTTCATGCTTGGTCAAAAGCCCATCAAGCGATATATCCATTATTTTAATGCGCGCGCCTGAGCTTTTGGCTGAAGTGGCAGTCCGACCGCCGGCAGGCGGCCACGCTATGTCCAAAGGCCACGCCTACTCCCAGTGCCCGGCTACGTCGACGACCCAGTGCTGCCCGTCGAGTTCCTGCCGCAGAGCTACATCAGGGACGTCTTATTGGGGGACGACCGCATGGAACCCCGGGAGATCAAGCTGTACGGCTGATCCATCCGTCAACAACATGTCAAAGCCCCAAACCCCACAGGATCGCGAACGAGGGGATGAATTGACCGCCCGGGTATTTGCGCCCGGGCGGTCAATTTTATCAACCATGGGTGCGATTCTGTGAGGCCATTTTTCTGGCATCCGCCGTTTGCTCCGGTCTCAACGCACCCATCGACCGTTCAGTAATCTTTGCGAACGCGACCACGTGCGCATTTGTCGAACAATCAAATGTCCGACAATGTCTGACGGAGCTGTCAGACATTCACGCACGAACAGGCGAGCTTCGCGAGCGATTGTAGGCATCTAGTAGCCCCAGCTGCGTCTTTGGCGCAGGTTCAACGTCTGACATCTTGAATGTCTGACGTTGAACGAAGCTGGCTGATAACAAGCAGGTGGAATAAACATGGGGGCCCGGCCCTTGCCGCGCAATCGGCGCGCGGCAAGGGCCGGGCCCATCTCATATGTTGTCAACGCTAGCGGTGAACCTGAACGCCAGGGCACATTCTTTGTTGGATGAAACCATCATAGCGGCTAGCGGAAGGTGTCATCGAAGGAGTGCGCTGTAAAGCACCCGTCTCCTTAACTGTTAGAAATGCGAGTTAATAATCTATGTGGTCGATATGCCGTTAAACCCGCATATCGATACCGTTCAGCCATTCGCCTCGCCCCCGCCGCGCGCATCTTCATTCAATCTGTTACTTTTAATCTAACGATTCTTTGAGGAATGCAGGTGCTTCTGAATGTACTGTCGACTTCTTCTCAAACTAATCCTAAGAGACAAGGCCGTATGGATTTCCACGCTCGTTCTTGCTGCAGCCTTTTCCGTCCCCATTGCGTTCAATTCACCCATCTACGGCCCCTTCTTTATGAAGCAGGGCATGCAGGGCTTTGTCGACGCATTCAATACGCGCGCGCCCCAGGCCAGCGGCACAGACCTATCGCCAGAGCAGCAAGTCGACGCGGAGCTTGCAAGATACGCGAACGCCGCCCTCGCCGCTCAAACCGACGCCGCCTTTCTCGACTCTGCCGAGAGCTACTACGCGCTCATGGACGAGGGCTTCCAATCCGGGTCCATCGTGGGGGACCAGGAGACCAATGACGCAGAGCTCGCATATTGCCGCGCTCTGAGCAGCTCCGGCATCGCGGATATCCCGGCCTCCGCAAACGACCTGCCGTTCCTCTCCTTCCTGCCCTACGCCATTGCCCAGGCGCCGTCCTTCCTTCCCTTCATCCCCTTCCTTCTCTCGTCGATACTCGTGCTCGGCGCCACAAGGCCCGGGACCCTGGCGGCGAAGGCGCCCGTGCCCAAATTCCGGCGCCTTATCCAAACCGTGTTTTCGATAATTGGCGCGGGGACCGCGATGCTCCTCGCCGGCCTTGCGCCCGGGAGTATTTACGCCTTGGCCCTAAACGGCTTCGGGCAGATCGGGTACCCGATCGCCTTCTTCCATAACGGCGCGCTCACTACCACGACCGCGGGA
>JAQDNC010000007.1:0-5340 GCA_027660625.1 Coriobacteriaceae bacterium AM100-PB1-1D-6A
AGCGGGTGGTTTCTGATGCGGCGCGCTGCGCGCCCCGCACAGGCTAAAGCCTGTAAAAGCAAAGCGAATCGGTGAGGCCACCGATTCAAAACCAATATGAGATTGCTTTCCTTTTTGGGAGCGACTGACGTCGCGCCGATTTTTGAAGTGACGCCGTCACTTTACTTAGAAATGAAAGGCGAACTTCATTTCTAACTTTATCGCCGTGGGAGGCGATAAACAAGATGTGTTGGCAGATAAATGGGGCGAGTATGGCCCCATTTATCTAGCCCAACACCAATCTTGCAATCACCGGAACGGCGATTGGGCGGAGCGTAGCGTAGACACGAAACGAGAGGCCTCGTTTCGAGCGAAAGGCTTCGCGGTGTCGTAGTGTCAGCGGAGACCGTGAGCGGAAGCGAATTTTTAACGCGAAGGATGCTGAGCGTTAGAAATTCGCTGTAGCGAGAGCGGAGCGGTAATGCGAATGCGAGGGATGCCGAGCGTTTGCATTACCGCGCAGCGGACTGCGGGCGAGGGCTGGAGCAAGTTGATGGAAGACCTTACCGATTTGCGGAAGTTTTTACCCGGAACATCCGGCACCGCCGGATTCTTTTGGAACGGCCTCTCGTTTGATTGCTTTCCTATCGTTTGCTCCCAGACTGGGCGTCTAAAAAAGGTGGCCGAACCGGCCGCCCGCAAATAAATAAACATTCACCGAACGTAAGAGAAGGGGAACAAATGCTCATTACTCCCAGTGACCGGCGACGTCGACAACCCAATGTTGTCCCGTAGCCTGCTGTTCATAATGTCCTTGGTCCTCAGAGGTGGTATACGAATCATTGATTGCAGAACCGCCGTTAGGATGCTGCGCATCGCCAAAAGTAGCGTGAGCGTGAGCGTCCATTTCGGCTGCAGATCCAAATGCTGCGTGGCATGCACTGCAGATCCAACGTTCATGGCGCGTATAAACCACATTCGGCACCCAGACCTGGCTGTAATCTGTCTCCCAGTGGCCCTGCTCGGCAACCCACTTCTTCTGGCTGCCGCCGTTGGAAGAGGAATTGTTGCTGCCGGAACTCTGCGAATTGCCGGAATTCTGCTTGGACTGGGAGGAATCGCCCTTGTTGTCCGACTTCGAGGAATCGGAAGACTTGTTATCCTCCTTCTTGGAGTCATCGGACTTCTGGTCCTTGTCGTCGGATTCTTTCTTCTCCTCGGTCTTGGTTCCAGAGGTTTGCGAAGCCTTTTCTCCACTTGGCTTCTTTTTTTCTTTAGCTTTTACTGCCGCAATGGCCCCTTCCGCAGAACCGCTCTCCTGCTTTGCAACGCTGGCGCATCCGAGCTGAGGCGCCGAGAGGCACACTAAAAGCGCAACGACAATGGCCCTTGTTCTCATATCAATCTCCCAGTCACTGAAACCGGGCGTTGGTCACTAGTCAGTGTCCAACGCCCGGCTCGCATCTACATCTGCTCGCGGCGCTTCTTTTGATCGAGGAAGACGCCGGCTGCCACGAGGACGGTACCGCCGATGGCGAACGTCTCGCCGATGAGGCCCGTGCGGTCGCCGGTCTGGGCGAGGTTGCCGGGCTGGGCGGTCTCCGTGCCGGCGAGATGCTTCGGGCTGTATGCCACCTGTTGCTTTGCGGCCTCCTCTGCCTCCTGTCGTGCGATCTCATCGGAAAGCTCCCGCTCCGCCGCGATGCGGTCGGACTTCGCCTGCTCGTAGGCGGCGAGTGTCGCATCGTAGCCGGGCTGGAGCTCGTCCACCGCGGCCTGCTTCTCGTCCAGGATGGCCTTGGCGGGCGCGACCTTGGCACGTGCCTCGACGGCGGCGGCGAAAAGTGCGTTGAGGGCGTCATCCGCGTTCACATCATGGCCGGAAGCGATCGCCGCGCCGGCATCGATGGAGTTCAGCTTCGACAGCTTGGCGTCTGCCCGCGCCTTCGCCTGTTCGGCGGCGGAGACCAGGGACTCGGCGGCGGCGGTATCCGCCTTCGCGGCATCGAGGGCGGCCTTGGTGTCATTGACGGCCTTTACTGCATCCTGCTCGCGCTGCTGTGCCTCTGCGAGCTTCGCGGCAAGACCGGTGAGGATGTCGAGGTTCGACTGTGCGTCCTCGAGATCGGTCTGGGAGCCGGTAAGCCTGTCGGCGGCAACGCCGGTGTCGGTCTTTGCGGCATCGACGGCACGCTGGGCATCCGCTAGGGCGCGTGCGGTGGCGTCTGCCTTTTGCTCGGCGGCGGCGAGGACGGTCGCCTTCTCGACCTGATCGGCTGCCGCCGCGTCATGGACGCTCTTTGCGGTATCGAGCGCCTCCTTGGCGTCGGCGACGTCCTGGAAGAACTTCGCGAGATCGGCGTTCGCATCCGTGACGTCCTGCTGCTTGGCCTCGGTGTCCGCCTTGGCGGAGTCCAGCTTGATCTGTGCGCCCGTTACGATCGCATTGGCGGCATCAAAGGCGACCTGCTTCTGCTGGACGGTCGACTTTGCCGTATCGACTGCCGCGTTGGCGGCATCGAGGTCCGATTTCGCCGCATCAAGCTCGGTCTGGGCATCCGTGACGCCCTGCTGCTTGGATGCGAGATCGGCCTTTGCGGCATCGACGGCACGCTGGGCATCGGTGACGTCCTGCTTCGCGGCATCGACACCTGCCTGTGCGGAATCCGCTGCGTCCTGCTTCTGCTGGACGGTTTCAGCGGCGTCGGTGGCTGCCTGCTGCTTGGATGCGAGATCGGCCTTGGCTGCGTCGAGTGCGCTCTTGGCGTTCTTGAGACCGTTGATATAGGAGGTCAGCTTTTGCTCGTACTCGTCGACGGAGATGGGGTTCTGTTTCCAGGCGGAATCCGGTGATTCGCCCGCGGTGTAGCAGTGTGTTTGGTATCCACGCATGGTGCCCTTGGTGCAGATTGCAGTTCCCATGGTCACAAGGTCGGGATTGATGATGTTCAGGTAATGGCCGATGGTGCCGCTGCTGCCGTCCTCCCAATGGCAGTTGTTCGCAACCCATTTCCTGATCGCAGAGCCGTTCTTGGCGTAGAAGTCGTAGGCGTCCTTACCGGTGAGTCCGGTGATGCCGTAAAGCGCTTCCACCGCCTGATCGAAGAAACCCTTCTCCTGGTCGACCCATTGCCCTTTCGGGTCGATCCCGTAGTTCCATGCCACGTTCTCGGTGAGGCTGTACTGGCGGGCATGACCGAAGATGGTGTCGCTATAGTTGGCATCCGCGATGGCAGCCGCGATCAGCTTGTAGGTGACCTGCAGCTCGGGGAGGCCAACGCTCTTGCGGTAATCGTTGACGGACCTCATCCACTTGATCGCGTCGATCATGTTGGTGAGGGAGGTGGCGTCCTTCTCGTTGCCCACTTCGGTATAGCTGGCGTACTTCGCATTCAGAATAATGTCCGCCGCATCGTCAGCGCCCATGGCGCGGAAGAAGCCGATGGCTCCCTGTTTGAGCTGCGCGTCGGCGGTATCGAGTTTTGCCTGTGCCTCGTCGACCTTCTGCTGCGCGGCGGTCACGGCGGCGTCTGCGGTATCCTTTGCGGTCTTGGCGTTCGCGAGCTCTACGTCGGCGGCTGCCTTGGCGGACTCGGCGTCCTTGACAGCCTGCTTCGCGGCATCCAGCTTGGCGACGGCGTCGGCATTCGCCTGCTTTGCCGCATCGAGGTCGGCGTTCGCGGCATCGAGTGCGGACTGGGCGGCGTTCACGCCGGATTCGGCATCGGCCGCGGCCTGCTGCTTCGCGGAGAGGGACGCCTGGGCATCATTCAGGTCGGCTTGTGCCGTTGCCTCAGCGGACTGGGCCTGCTCGAGCTCGGACTCGCACTGGGACTGCACCGCTCGTGCGGCGGCGAGGACTGCCTCCGCGTCCGCGACCTTCTGTTTTGCCGCATCGTACTCCGGACCGCTGGCGCCTGCCTCCGCTGCGGCGAGGTCGGCTTTCGCCTTCTCGTAGGCGGCGCTGGCGGCCGCGGCCTTCGCATCCGCCGCGTCCTTGTTCTGCTGGGCTGCGGCGAGGACGGCATCGGCGGAATCCTTTGCAGACTGGGCCGCAACCAGCTTGGACTGGGCATCGGCAAGCGTCGCATTGGCGTTGGCGAGTTCGGCCTGTGCCCTGCTCACGGCATCCCGGGCGTCGCGTACCGCCTGCTCGGCGGCACGGATAGCCTCCGGGGTGGCGCCTACGGCATCGGCCTTGGCTTTATCGAGGGCGTCCTTGGCATCCTGGGCCGCCTTGATGGCGGACTGGTACGCTTCGTCCTTCTCGGATGCATCCGCCTTGGCGTCTGCGAGACCCGCCTTCGCCTGCTCGAGGTTCTTGCCGGCGGCATCGGCGGCATCCTTGCCCTCCGCGACCTGACGGGCGTACTCGTCCATTGCCGCTCGGTCGGCTGCCGTGCCGGCGCTGACTGCCGAATCGTAGGATGCCTTGGCCTGGTCGCGGGCGGAAGCCGCCTCGTTGTAGGGACCGGCGGCCTCATCGTAGGATGCCTTGGCGGCGTCCTCCTTCGCCTTCGCCTCGTCGACCGCCTTCTGCAGGTCCGCGATGGTCTGGGCGGCGGATTTCGCGCCGGTACCGGACGCCGCGCCGGCGTGGGCGGCGATCGGCGACATCACGGCGGGGTGCTGCGTGCCCCCGTCACCGGTCTGGGCGAATGCCGTGAACGGTGAGATGAGGCTCGACCCGGTCATGGCGGCCATGGTCGCCGCGGTGACGGTCAGACGCGCGATCCCCTTCGGGGCGTGAATCTTCTTGTTTGGCAGTGCGGCGAAGTGATCGCCGCCGGTAGCGAAATGCTTTCCCTGAGTCATTGTGCTGTTCCATTCCTTTTCCGTGCCCTATCCGACTGGGCATCAGAGCGCTTTCCAATAGATATAATTATGCGCCTTAACTGGGATTGTTGTATATAGTCCGTTGGCATAAATACAACAATCCATGACTCTTTTTGTCATGGATATCTCGCCGCTACAACAATCCTTTGGTCTACGGTGCAAAGAACTCAGATCAGAGTCTGGTTACTCACAGGAGCAATTTGCGAACCGCATTGACATGGACAGGTCTTACTATGCCTCGATAGAGGTCGGACGAAGAAATGTCAGTCTTTCTAACCTCTCTAAAATTGCCAATGGATTCAACATATCAATTGCTGCACTTATGACTGGTGTCAGCGATAAAACGGATTAGTCCATCATCATCAGCGAACGCAGTGAGCGTATCAATCGACGGCGTAGCCGGCGGCAAGGTCACGGCACGTGACCGCGCAGCGAGCTCTGCAAGCGAAGGGGGCAGCATCGCTGTCCCCTTTCTTTATCGGCGGCGTAGCCGACGGCAAGGTCACGGCACGTGACCGCGCAGCG
>JAQDNC010000007.1:5350-141206 GCA_027660625.1 Coriobacteriaceae bacterium AM100-PB1-1D-6A
CCAAAATGGGTATAGCACAAGCTTCTGAACAGGCGTTTTTCTCAAAAACTCAAAGCAGTCGAATCATCAAAATGGTGACATTTTTTACCCTAAATGGGGAAGCGCTTCACCAAAATGGAACCGACTAACGGCTGTTGAAAACTTTTTATCCCCAAAATGGTGATTTCCTGTTTTCAGTGGAAAACTCGGTAAGTTAAGTTATTTACTTACCAGATTTACAAACAAAAGCAGTTCTTAGCCCTAAAAGCAGAACAGGTCAGAAGCAAAAATAACTCCTGACCTGCGATTTCTCTGGTGCCCCCGGGCGGATTCGAACCGTCGACACCCGCTTTAGGAGAGCGGTGCTCTATCCCCTGAGCTACGGAGGCATGTTGTACTAGTGTAGCAGATTTACTGCATCGCCATACGTCGCATGACTAGACTTCGAAGTTGCGGTGGAATAGTTCCTGTCTGAAGCATCTAAAGCCGTATTTAGAAACTATTTCACCGCAACTTATGAGGAGCTAGTTGCCTTTGTGGAAGAGGCCTTTGATGACGGAGGGGATGCTCTTGGCGCCCTTGGCCGTCACATCGATAAAGTCGGGCGAACGCACGAGCTTATTCTCGTCGACGTACTTGCGGACCGCGCGAAGCGTCTCTTTGTCGTCGCGCGTCGAAAACGTAAAGTGACCGTTGTCCTTGGTGAAGATGGCAAAACGCGTAATCTTCTTGGTGCCGCGCAAAACCTCGGCGGCAATATAGTCGACCTCGTCCCACGGGATTTGAATATAATCCTCGGGATTGCGCTCGTTATAGTACTCAAACGCCTTATTGCCCACCATCACGTTACCGTGGCTGGTAAGCCCCATCAGGCAGGTTGCCGGCGTTGCCAGATCGACCGTGCTGTTCTGAGATTGCGCCATACGCGCCTCGCCCTCCAATAAAAACAATCGGACCGCATCCAGTGTACCCACCGGGTGCGGTCCGTTTCAATGGCTCAAAAGCCCTTACCTAGCAACTCTCGGTCTTAAGCCGAAGCGTGCTTACATGAAGCCGCAGAAGCGACCGATGATGCCGACGGCGAAGAGAGCCAGGATGATGACGATCGGGCTGACCTTCTTCTTGAGGAGCTTGCAGACCAGCAGGGTCAGGCACACGGCGGCAAGGCCGGGGATGAGCTGATCGAGGTTACCCTGGAGCGTGGTGACCTTCATCTGATCAAGGGCGGTAGCACCGACGGAGTTGTACATCGTCAGCGCTTCCTTGATACCCTCGGAACCGGAAGGCAGGCTAGCCCAGTCGATAAAGGCGCCAGCAGACTGCTTGACCGTGGAGACGATCGGGGTGAAGGAAATGGACACCCAGCGCTCGACCAGGGCGCCGATGATGAACATACCCAGGATGGAAGCGCCCTCGGTGACCTTGCCCATCAGACCGCCGGAGAGGTCCTTGGCGATAGAGGAGCCGACCTTGTAGCCAAACTCCTGTGTGTACCACAGGAAAGCGTAACGGATGATGTTCCACGCGAAGAAGAACAGCAACGGACCGACGATGCTGCCGGACATGGCCAGGGAAGCGCCCAGAGCGCCCAGAATCGGGCGAAGGGTGAACCAGAAGACGGGGTCACCGACGCCGGCGAGCGGGCCCATCATACCGACCTTGACGCCCTGGATGGCGACGTCATCGATCGGAGCACCGTTGGCGCGCTCCTCCTCGAGGGCGAGGGTAACGCCAATGACGGGGGCGGAAACATAGGGGTGGGTGTTATAGAACTCCAGGTGGCGCTTAAGCGCGGCAATCTGGTCATCCTTGCTGGTGTAGAGCTTCTTGATCGCAGGGATCATTGCGAAGCACCAGCCGCCGTTCTGCATACGCTCGTAGTTCCACGAGCCCTGAAGGAACTGATGACGGAAGCAAACCTTCTTACGGTCAGCCTTGGTGAGCTGAATCTTGTTCTCTGCCATATGTATCACTCCCCTCCTACTCGTAATCGTTCAGAATGTCGCCGAGCGGGTCGCCGGAGCCACCGCCCGTGCCGCCACCCTGCTTGGCCAGATCCTTAAGGCCAAGGTAGATGAGGGCAAGGGAGATGCCGATGAGGCCAAGGGCGATCAGCGTGAGCTGAGGGATGGCAGCAAGGACAAAGCCGAGGATGAAGAACGGCCAGGTCTCCTTGGTGGCCATCATGTTGATGACCATGGCGTAACCGACGGAAGCGACCATGCCGCCGCCGACGGCCATGCCGCCGGACAGCCAGTCGGGCATAGCGTTAAGCGCGTTGGTAACAGCCTCGGCCGGGATAACGCACAGAAGTACTGCCGGGATGGCGATACGAAGGCCCTGCATGAGGATGGCAGCGTACTGCCAGCGCTCGATGCCGGAGAAGTCGCCCTTCTCGGCGCAACCGTCCATGGCGTGAGCGATAGCGGTAGCAATGGTACGGCAGATCATGGTCAGGAACAGACCAGCGACCGACAGCGGGACGGCGACGGCGATGGCCGCGGTAACGGCCTTGGCCGAATCAGTGGCGCCGCCGTTGAGGGCGAGCACCATGATGATCGAAGAAGCGACCGAGGCCAGAGCGGCGTCAGGCGCGACGGCGGCGCCGACGTTAGCCCAGCCAAGGGCCATCATCTGGAGCGAACCGCCCAGGAGGATGCCCTCCTGAAGGTGACCGGTTACGAGACCGATAAGCGTGCATGCCACGAGCGGCTGATGGAACTGGAACTCATCCAGAATGCCTTCCATACCGGCAAGCAACGCGACAATCGCAACAAGCAGAATAGTGATTGCAGACATGTATCGGACCCTCCTTTACTATGCTTGAGCGGCCAGTTCGGCCTTAGCTTTCTTCAACATGGCGTCGAGATCCTCGGAGGCATCCGAAGGAACCTTGCGGACCTCGAACTTGACGCCCTTGGCCTTGAGGGCCTCGAGGGTCTTAACGTCGTCATCGCCCATAGCGACGGCGTTGGTGACGACGACCTTGCCCTTGGAGTGAGCCATGGAACCGATGTTGACTTCCTTGATGTCGACGCCGGCCTCGATGGCCTTGAGCAGATCCTGCGGGTTCTCGAAGAGCAGCATGGCCTTGGTGTCACCAAAACGCGTGTCCTTGACGACCTCGGCCATCTTCTTGATAGGCACGACGTTGGCATGGACTCCCGGAGGGGCAGCCTGCTCGATCATGGTCTTGCGGAGCTCGTCGTGAGCAACGCCGTCGGAAACCACGATGATGCGGTTGGGGTTGATCTGCTTGGTCCACGTGGTGGCCACCTGACCATGCAGCAGACGGGTGTCGATACGGACGTGGGCAATCTTGATGTGCCCGTCGCCGATGACCGTTCCCGGAGGGATGGCGCCTGCAGGAGCAGCGGCGGCCGTAGCCGGCTTCTTCTCCTCGGGCTCCAGAGACTCGGGCTTGACGCGCACGCCAGCCTTAGCCTCAGTCACGAGATGTTTTGCGATCGCATGTGCAGTGTTCTTTGCATCAAAGCGCTGCGAATATGCCTCGATGAGCATAGGCAGGTTGACACCGGTGACGATAGCCCAGGAATCATGGCCCTCGATGAGCCCGCTAATCTGGTTGAACGGCGTGCCGCCCCACAGATCAACGAGGAAGAGCACCTGCTCCTGGTCCTCGAAGGAAGCGATTGCTTCCTCGACCTTAGCACGGAAGTCGTCGGGGCCCATGCTCGGCTCGAGCGAGACCACGGCAACAGACGGCTGATCGCCAAAGACCATCGAGCCCGTCTGCTTGATTCCAGCTGCCAAGTCCCCGTGGCTAGCAAGAACAATACTTACCATCACATAACCTCCTTTTTGTCTACGTATTTCCTACATGACATGAAGGAAGTATACCTGTTTGGTTTGTGGAATTATAGCTAAATTCGTAAAAGGTTACATTATTTGTTTAAACGTCTAAGTTTGTTACAAATTGATTACGTTGCTGCTTTTCGACTCATTACCCGCCAAAACGTCACTCATCAAGCCATGTACTTTACAGATACAAGCAGGCTGTTCATTAATATCGATTTTAGGCAAGCGCGAATGCGCTTGTACTGCCGCTACTTTGTTCAAACAGGTATGACTTGACTATTTGCGCGACTTATGATCTACGAAACCACTCAAAAAAGTTGCGGTGGAATAGTTCTTGTTTAAGAGCCAGAAGGCTGGATTTAGGAACTATTTCACCGCAACTTATAGGGAATCCTAGACGATGTGGAGGGGGTGGGCGGCATCGACGGCGTCGAGGACGTCGGAAGGGCCGTCGGGGGCAGCGTCTGCCGGTTCCTCGTCGGGGGTCTCAATCTGCTTAATCATGACCTCCTGGCCCTGCAGCAGGTATGTCTCGCCGCTGCCGCAATGAGGGCAGGTCTTGCCGTGCTCGACTGTCGCATAGTCGCGGCCGCACGCCTCGCAATGCGTCACGGCCTCGACAGGCTCCACAAGAAGCTCCGCACCCTGCGCGATGGACTTTTTATCTGCCGCCCAGCGCCAGGCGTCGAGCAGCAAGTCGGGAACGACGCCCGAGACCTCGCCCAGCAGCAGCGTGACGCTCGAAACGCGACTCACGCCATTGGCGCGCGCCACGTTCTCGACATCGCGAATGATGTGGTAAACGATTCCGAGCTCGTGCACTTTTAATTCCTTCCGCCGTTCCCGTTATGACTACTTACTTGCGACCGAATTTGATTTTGATGGCGCGCTTGAGCGCGTACTTACCCAGGCTTGGGAGCTTTTGCTCGTATTTGACCATCGTGGAGCACTCGGGGCGATCGCGATCCAGGTGGATGGCATCGAACGCGCACTTGGTGGTGCACAAGCCGCAGCCGATGCACTTGTTGGGGTCGACGATCGAGGCACCGCAGCCCAGGCAGCGGGCGGTCTCGGCGCGCACCTGCTCCTCGGTAAAGGTCTCGACGTGCTCGCTAAAGGGTGCAGCCTTCTCGCGCTCGCGGTCGACATGCGCCACCTCGCGGCTCGCGTTGTCGTAGCTCTCGATCACGACATCGTCGCGGTCGAGCGCGGTGTAGTGGCGCTGGTTGCGGCCGATGGTGAGCGTGGATCCCGGCTGCACAAAGCGATGGATGGACACGGCGGCCTCGTGACCGGCGGCGATGGCGTCGATGGCAAAGCTCGGACCGGTGTAGACGTCGCCGCCCACAAAGATGTCGGGCTCAGCGGTCTGATAGGTCTGGGGGTCGGCAAGAGCACCCTGGCCGCGGCCGAGCTCCACCTTGGAGCCAGCCAGCAGGTCACCCCACACAATGGACTGGCCAATCGACATGACCACGCGGTCGGCATCGACGCGGCGCAGATCGTTCTCGTCGTACTCGGGCGCAAACCGGCCCTCGTCGTCAAAGACACGCGTGCAGCGCTTGAAGGTGATACCGCACACACGACCGGCCTCGTCCAGGTGAACCTCCTTGGGGCCCCAGCCGCAGCTGATGTGAGCGCCGTCCTCAACGGCCTCGCGACGCTCCTCCTCGCTGGCGGGCATCTGGGCCTCGCTCTCCAGGCAGAACATCTCAACGTGCTCGGAACCCAGACGGCAGGCGTTGCGCGCGGCGTCGATGGCCACGTTGCCGCCGCCCACCACGATGGTGCGGCCGGGCAGCGCGTCGATCTTGCCACTGTTGACCTCGCGCAAAAAGTCGACGGCCACGGTCACGTCCTCGGCATCCTCGCCCGGAATACCGGCGAAGCGGCCGCCCTGGCAGCCGATGGCAACATAAAAGGCCTTAAAACCCTGCGCGCGCAGCTCGTCGAGCGTCACATCGCGACCGACCTCCACGCCATAGCGGAACTCGGCGCCCATCAGGCGAATGATCTCGACCTCTGCCTCGATAACGTCCTTCTCCAGCTTAAAGCTGGGAATGCCGTAGGTGAGCATGCCGCCCGGGCGCTCGTTCTTCTCGAACACGACGGGCTTGTAGCCCTTCTCGGCCAGATAGAAAGCACAGGACAGACCGGCCGGACCGGCACCGATGATGGCGATCTTCTGGTCGAAGCCGCCGGCACGCGTCGGGGTCACCACGGGTGGGACATAGCGGGTCGCGGCATCAAGATCGCGCTGGGCGATAAACTTCTTGACCTCGTCGATAGCCACGGCGGCGTCCACACGGCCGCGGGTGCAGGCATCCTCGCAGCGGCGGTTGCACACGCGGCCGCAGATAGCGGGCAGCGGGTTCTCGCGCTTGATGAGCGCCAGCGCCTCGTCATAGCGCCCCTGTGCCGCAAGCTTCAGATAGCCCTGAACGGCAACGTGCGCGGGGCAAGCCGTCTTGCAGGGCGCGGTGCCGGACTCGTGCGTCTCGATACGGTTATCGTTGCGGTAGTTGGGCGACCACTTGGTGTGGTCCCACTTGGTGGCATCGGGCAGCTCCTGGCGCGGATACTCGGGCACCTGTCCGCCGGCCTTTTTGCTGCAGAGCTTCTGGCCGAGCTTGGCGGCGCCGGCCGGGCACACCTCGACGCAGCGACCGCAGGCCACGCACTTGTCCTTCTCGACCTTGGCGACATAGGCCGAGCGCGACAGGTTGGGCGCGTTGAACAGCTGCGAGGTGCGCAGGGCGTAACACACGTTGACGTTGCAGTTGCAGATGGCGAAGATCTTGTTTTCGCCGTCGATATTGGTGATCTGGTGCACAAAGCCGTTGTCCTCGGCCTGGCGCAAAATGTCATAGACTTCCTCGCGCGTCACATAGTGGCCGCGATCGGTCTCGACCACATAGTCGGCCATATCGCCCACGGCAATGCACCAGTCGGCAGGGTCGTCGGCGCAGCCCTCGCCCATCACGCGACGGCTCGCGCGGCAGCTACAGGTGCTGGCGGCATACTTACCCTCGTATTTGTCGAGCCAATGCTCGATATGCTCAATCGGCACCGAGGTGCTCGTGGCATCAATGGCCTTCTCGACCGGAATGACATGCATGCCGATGCCGGCGCCTCCGGGCGGCACCATCGGCGTGGCCTTGGACAGCGGTCCCTTGGACGCCTGCTCAAAGAACTTGGCGTAGACCGGGTGCTCTTCGAGCTGGCTCACGCGCATGTTGAGGAACTCGGCGGAACCCGGTACCAGCATGGGCAGCACCCACTGCTTGGCGCGCTCGGGGTTTTCCCAGTTGTACTCGAGCAGACCCGTGTAGCTCATGTCGTCGAGCATCTTCTCGATCTGGGCCTCGGGCATGCCGGTGAGCTTGACCATCTCGGGCAGCGTGTAGGGACGGCGCATCTTCATCTTGCAGAGCACCTCGGCCTGCTCGTCGGTCGCGGCCTCGGCAAACGACCAGTACTCGTAGCCCAGCAGCTCGTCGCGATGCAGCAGACGGTTGGTGCAGTGCTCGCACAGCTTGACAATTGCCTCGCGCGGATGCTCCGGCAGCGGCGGCACGAACTCCGAACCGATATCGGGCTCGGTGTAGCTAATTCCCGGTCCGTTGAGAATCATGGTTGTCCCTTCTCTTGCCGCAGCCCGACGAGGCCGCAGCGCCCCTCTTTTTTTGCAGGTCGGGCATGCCCCATGCCGTTCACCCGCCATTGTTGACATTGTGTCAAAAATAGTATTGACGAACCGTCAACAATATTCAAGACTGTTAGGTGAACGGTCAGGCAAAAGAGGATGAAAGGCGGCAAAACATGGGCGACAACACAGCAGATACCTCTGTGGTCGATGCCGTCCCCGCATCCGATAGCGCGGCAAAGCGCTTGACGGGCGACGAACGCCGTCGCGAGATCCTCGCCGCCGTGCGCACCGTGAGCTCCGAGCTGGGCGTGTCTCATCTTTCGGTATCGGCCGTGACCAAGCGAGCCGGCTGCACGCGCTCATTGTTCTACCACTACTTTGCTGATATGGACGCCGCCGTCACCGCTGTCATGGACGAGGCAATCGACGGTTTTATCTCCGAGCTCGAGCGGTGGAACGCCGGCCGCACCGTCGGTGATATCGAAGGCGCGCTCGACACCGTCGCCCCGCTCTTTAAGCGTCTGGTCGTGAGCGGCCACGAGCTGCCGAGCACGCTCACCTCGAGCAGCGGTGCGCTCTACGGCGGCTTTTTGCACAACGTGGTCCAGCGCGTGGCGCAGTATATCTGCGACACCACCGTGGTGGATTTTGTCGCCCATCATGAGCTACGCATCGGCCATGTCTACGAGACGTTCTACACCCTCATCATGGGGTTGTTGATGTATATCCGCACACACCCCGATGTGCCCGACGAGACGGTCAAGGAAATCATCGCCTCGACACTCCACATCGAGGGCTATACCGCCAAGTATCCGGAGCGCAAGCCCCAGAACTGACGACATTTGGCCAAACTGCCCGCGATCAGAAGAGGGGCCGCGGGCGTGTGAATGGAGAGCAGCATGCTGTTCGACGTTTGGGGTAGCGATACCCTTATCCACTGGGCTGGCTGGGCCATGGTCTTTATTGGCCTGATCGTGCTCAACGAGGTCGGCCGCCGCACCAAGCTGGGCGCGGCAATCATCTTTGGCGTGGCTCCGCTGGCCATGACCATCTACTGCGTCGCCATCGCCGTGGGCGTTTCGCAGGGTGCCGAGTGGGCGCTCACCAACCCCACCCACGTGTACCAGAACAGCTGGTTCCACTACGCCAAGGTGTACGCGGCGCTGGCCGGTTGCTGGGGCTTCATTACCATTAAGTACCAGTGGGGCAAGATCGGCAAGGCGCATTGGTTCCGCGCGTGGCCGTTTGTGATCGTCGCCATCAACATCTTGATCGCCGTCGTGTCCGACTTCGAGAGCGCCTATCACTTCTTTGTCCTGGGCGAGTCCACCTGGGTCACCTCCGAAGGTGCTACGCAGCTGGCCGGCTGGAACAACGTGTTCAACGGCATCGCCGGCATCATCAACATCTTCTGCATGACCGGTTGGTGGAGCGTCTACGCCTCCGAGGATCAGACCGATATGCTGTGGCCCGACATGACCTGGGTCTACATCATCGCCTACGATATCTGGAACTTCTGCTACACCTACAACTGCCTGCCCACCCACTCCTGGTTCTGCGGCTTTGCGCTGCTGCTGGCGCCCACCGTCGCCGCCTTTATCTGGAACAAGGGCGGCTGGATCCAGAACCGCGCCTTTACGCTTGCTATTTGGTGCATGTTCGCCCAGGTGTTCCCGTACTTCCAGGAGGAGTCCATCTTTGTGACCCACTCCACGCTCGACCCCGGCGCCGCCACCGCGGTCTCGATCGCCGCGCTGGTCGCCAACGTCGCCGCGATCATCTACATCGCCTACCGCGCCAAGAAGCTCGGCCGCAATCCCTACAAGCAGGATGTCTTTGAGGGCACCAGCGATTGGGAGAAGGCTACCGCTCGCCGCGCCAAGGTTGATTACGCTCACGCCGAGTAACGCGCCTGGCGCAAACATCGCTTGAGCACGAAGCCGCGTAGCCGGCTCCGCGCAACTCAACGCATTGCAGAGCCCCCGGAATGTGATTCGTCCGCGTTCCGGGGGCTTTTTGCTGCCGCGAGGATGCGGCTAAACGATGCACTCGGGTTAAATCGGATCTTATATTTCGCATGCGCTTTATATAGCTCCATTTTTGGGTACAGTGTTGTCCCGATATTGAGCTTGGGGGATATATGAAAGATGAGACGATGGGCCAAGAGGATGCGGCCCAAGATGCAGAAGCGTGTGCCGAGGCCCTGGAGAGCCTTGACCGGATTGCACTGGCCGAGATTGCGTTTGACGATTCGAGCGTTGATGTGCGAGATGAGCCGGAAATCGAAGCGCAGCCCGATGATCAGGATGCAAAAGACGATGGCGCCGCGCCCACCGAAGACGAGGCGGGGCACGAGGAATCCGAATGCGAGGCCGACGACCAGCCCGAATCCGACACGGGCGAGAAAACCGTCTTGCTCGACAGCTTGCCGGCCGAGGATTCGCTGACCCGCGAGCTTCCTGGCCTGGGTTCCGCACCAGCCGTAGACGAGACCATCGCCATGGGCGATATTCCCCTGCCGTCCGTTCCCTCGGCACGCGAGGCCGAGGTTCGCCATCGCAAGATGTCGCCCAAGCGACGCAACCTGATGGTGGCAGGCGTTGTTGCCATCGCGCTCGTCGCCGGCGGCGCGGGCTATGCGGCTTGGAACGGATATCAGCAAGAGCAGGCCGCCGTGGTTGCCGCAAACGCCCATACCATGATGTCGGTGCAGATTGGCGTGCATGCCGCGGGCCTCGACTGCTCAACTGGCTCCAAGATTCCCGTGCAGGTGAGCGGGCAGGATTCCGACGGTTCTTCCGTGAGCGAAACGCTCTACGTTGACGAGCACGGTCGCGGCATTAAGCTGCTGCCCGGCGATTACACGTTCTCCATCGCCGCCTCCCCCATCGCGGCCGACGGCACCATCTACACCGTCCCGACCACCAAGGCCCAGGTTACGGTCAAGAATGACGGGCAGGATCTGCGCGCTCAAGCCACCTTTATGCTTAAGGTGCCCTCAGCCGACACGGTGACCGACGACCAGATCGATGCCGCCGCCAAGTACGCCGAAGAAGGCGGCGCGAGCTCTGCCGCCGCGGCAAAGATACTCCAGCAGGCGGCAATTACGCGCCGCGATGCCGCCGCCAACGCCGTAAGCGCAAGCGAGGCTCAGTCCGCCCGCGATGCCGACGCTCGGCACAAGGCGACGAACCTGTATCAGCTCGATATTCCGGTTGAGTGGTATGGCAAGGTCGCAACCTGGCAGAACGGCAACACGCTGTGCATTTATCTGGACGGCGACACCAACACACCGCTCGTGACGCTCGTCGCGGTGCGCGATGGCGAGACCTTTACGCCCGACGACGGCGATACGGTTTTGGGCACGGTCAGCCTAGGCAACGGCTACACCGTCTACGCCAGCGGCCCTGTCTATCCGTACGTGATTCCGCAAACCGTTAATGGACACACGCAGAACCCCGTGTCGACCTACCCCATGGACACGGCCATTGAGCTTGTCGAGCTTACGACCGGCAACCGCTACACCTATAGCCAGATTAAGAACGACCTGGTCGGTAAAGACGGCAACGCAGACGCCGCGACCAAACTCGAGACCGACTACCTCGCCCAGATTCTCCTGCCGAGCATCAAAGCCCAGGACTAGCCGGCCCGAAGACAGCCGCCCAACATCCACATCCCTAACGCAGTTGCGGTGAAATAGAGATTGTTTTTGCTGGTCAAACCGCAAAACAGTCCCTATTTCACCGCAACTTATTGGTGGCCTTTTGGGTGGCACTCAGCGCCAGGGGTCGGCTTCGAACATCGGCTCGCGCTCGGGGCGGCGATCGCTGTAGGGATCGTAGCCGTCGTCGTCCTCGTTCTCGGCGCGGATATAGGGGTCGCGCGGCTTGGGTGCCGGTTTGGACGTGGGCTTGGGCGCCGGCGCACTTGTCTTGTTCTCGTCTTTCATCTGCATAGCTCCTTACATCGCATCCGCTCAACATCATCGATTGTCGCACGAAAAAGGGCGGCGGACCCAATCGGATCCGCCGCCCTTGGCGTTTTGCGATGATGGGCGGTTTTAAAGCCGGCCCAAAATCTACTCGGCGTCGGGGACTTCGTAGGTGGCCGCCGGCGTGTTGTCGCACACGACGGTAAAGCCGCCGTCCTTGTCGACATCGACCGTCACCTGATCGCCCTCGCGCACCGTGCCGTCGATGATAGCGGCCGCGATGGCATCCACGACCTCGCGCTGGACCAGACGCTTGAGCGGACGGGCACCAAAGACCGGGTCCAGGCCGCCCACGGCGAGCATCTGCTTGGCCGCCGGGGTGATGGCAAGCGTCATGCGCTCCTTGGCCAGGCGCGCGCGGACGTCGGCAAGCTGGATATCGACGATCTTCTCGATCTGCGCCATGCCGAGCGGATGGAACACCACGATATCGTCGATACGGTTGAGGAACTCGGGGCGGAAGGTCTGAGCCATGGCCGCGTTGACCTGATGGCGCATCTCCTCCTCGTCCTTGCCGGAAAGCTCGGCGATGGCCTTGGAGCCCACGTTGGACGTCATGATGATAATCGTGTTCTTGAAGGACACCTGGCGACCCTGACCATCGGTTAGACGGCCGTCGTCAAGCACCTGCAGCAGCACGTTAAAGACATCCGGATGAGCCTTCTCCATCTCGTCGAGCAAGATCACGGAGTACGGACGACGGCGCACGGCCTCGGTGAGCTGGCCACCCTCGTCGTAGCCCACGTATCCCGGGGGCGCACCGATCAGACGCTGGACGCTGAACTTCTCCATGTACTCGGACATGTCGATACGCACGAGCGCGCGCTCGTCGTCGAACAGGCACTCGGCAAGCGCCTTGGCGAGCTCGGTCTTGCCCACGCCGGTGGGGCCCAGGAAGAAGAAGCTGCCGATGGGCTTGTCCGGATCGGAGAGGCCCGCACGGCTGCGGCGCACGGCTGCGGCGACGGCGGAGACGGCCTCGTCCTGGCCGATGACGCGCTTATGCAGCTCACCCTCCAAGCCCTTGAGCTTGTCGAGCTCGCCCTGCATCATCTTGGACACGGGCACGCCGGTCCAGGCGCTCACGACCTCGGCGATCTCATCGGAGGTCACCTGTTCATTGAGGCCCTCGCCGTCCTGCTGCTTTTGCGCCTCGAGCGCGGCCTCGGAATCCTGAATCTGCTGCTGCAGGCCCGGAATCACGGAGTAGCGCAGCTCGGACGCACGGCCCAGGTCGCCGTTGCGCGTCGCGCGCTCCTCTTCGCTCTTGGCCTCGTCGAGCTGTCCCTTAAGCTCCTGCACGTGGTCGATGGCGTTCTTCTGGTTGAGCCAGCCGGCCTTTTGCACGTTGAGCTTTTCCTGGACCTCGGCGATCTCTTGGCGCAGGGCCTCCAGACGCTCCTTGGAGGCGTCGTCGGTCTCCTTCATGAGCGCCTGTTCCTCGATCTGCAGCTGGGTGAGCTGACGCGTGGTGGCGTCGATCTCGACCGGCATGCTGTCGAGCTCCATGCGCAAGCGGCTTGCCGCCTCATCGACCAGGTCGATGGCCTTGTCGGGCAGGAAGCGGTCGGCGATGTAGCGATCGGAGAGGTCGGCAGCTGCCACGAGCGCGCTATCGGTGATATGCACGCCGTGGAAGATCTCGTACTTCTCCTTGAGGCCACGCAGGATGGAGATGGTGTCCTCGACGGTGGGCTCGCTCACCATCACCGTCTGGAAACGACGGGCGAGCGCCGCGTCCTTCTCGATGTACTTGCGGTATTCGTCGAGCGTGGTCGCGCCGATCGCGTGCAGATCGCCACGGGCGAGCGCCGGCTTGAGGATGTTGCCGGCGTCCATGGAGCCCTCGGTGGCACCCGCACCCACGATGGTGTGGAGCTCATCGATGAACAGGATGACCTTGCCCTCGGACTTTTGCACTTCCTTGAGCACAGCCTTCAAGCGGTCCTCGAACTCACCGCGGTACTTGGCGCCGGCGACCAGCGCGCTCATGTCGAGCTCGATGAGGTCGCGGTCGCGCAACGTGCTCGGCACGTCGCCGGCCACGATACGCTGGGCGATGCCCTCGACGATGGCCGTCTTGCCGACGCCCGGCTCACCGATGAGCACGGGGTTGTTCTTGGTGCGGCGAGACAGGACCTGGATGGTACGACGGATTTCGTCGGTACGGCCGATGACAGGGTCGAGCTTGCCGGCGCGGGCAAGGTCGCAGATGTTGCGTCCGTATTGTTCCAGCGCCTCAAACTGGGTCTTGTCCTCGGCAGACGTCACGCGGTCATCGCCACGCAGCTCCTCGTAGACCTGCTCGATACGCTCCTTGGTCACGCCGGCATCGCGCAGCACACGACCAGCCTCGCCCTTGTCCTCGGCAAGCGCCATCAGCAGGTGCTCGGTCACCACAAAGCTGTCGCCCATCTTGGTGGCCTTTTTCTCGGCCTTCTCGATGACGCGGACGAGCTCATTGGAAAGACCCATCTGCTGACCCTCGCCCGAAACCTTGGGCGCGCGGTCGATGGCATCTTGCGTGGAGCGCGCAAGCTGGGCCGGGTCGGCGCCGATGCGCTCGATGATCACGGAGATATTGCGCTCGCCGGCACCGAGCAGGGCGGACAGCAGGTGAATCGGCTCCACCGCGCCGGCCTGCGCATCGGCAGCCGTGCTCATGGCGGTCTGCAGCGCCTCGCGCGACGTCATTGCCAGCTTATCGATTCTCATGGAATCACCTCTCTTGGGGCGGCCGCCCTACGGGGCGGCTTCACGTTGTTCGAGAAGTATTGTTGCCAGCTTTATACGATCTTATACATAAATCTAAGTCTCTATATATAAGATTTTCTGAGTGATTGAGGGATAGGGAGCAGGTGCGCTCACCCGCTACGGCCTCGTCCCCTTACTATCTCAATCTGTAACATCTAGCGACTGTTTATGGCTCCAGATGTTACAGATCGAGATGAAATGACCAGCGGCACCCGTTTATCTAAATCTGTAACATCTAGTCAGCAAATAGAGCTCTATCTGTTACAAATCGAGACGAACAGAAAACACCCGGATCAAAAATCTAAATCTGTAACACCAGGCCCACTTTTAGCGGCCAAGATGTTACAGATCGAGACAGACCGAAAACCACCACAAAGAGGACAGGCACCTTTGTGGTAGTCGCGGTCTCTACTCCTTCGCCGAACCCGTACTTCCCGATTCGACGGTCCAGGGCATCTCATCCTCGAACAGCCATGTACGGGCAGACCCACTATCGCGTGCAGTCTGCGGGTCAGGCAAGCAGGTCTGTTTATAGGCATCTTGGATACACTGACCCATAAAATCGTTGAGCTCGGTCTGGTCGCCCTCCATGACATAGGCGACATCGCCGTCCATGATGTAGATGCCCGGACCCTCATTGCCCTCGTAGCCCGGATCGTACGAGACATCACATAACTTTGCGCCGTTTGCAGTGTCCAGCTCGATGGAAGAGTGGCATCCGCCAACCATGTCGTTCGCTTTTGCCCGATAGGACGCATATCCGTACCAACGCTTAAATGTTTTGCCCTTGAGTAGCTCGGACGCCCTATCGATCAGGCTTGTATCCGTGGTATAGCGCATGGCCCCAAGCTGAATACGCGGATAATTGCTAATACCCAGCACAGCCGGCTGCTCATCAAAATCAACGGTAATGGTCTCGGGCTTGTCGTCGCCGGTCAGAAGTTCGACAGATTGAGTCACAGGCTTGACCACCGGCTCCGTCACCGCAGCAGGTAGAAACGCCATGCCGACAGTGCCCATGCCAACCACGGTAATCGCAAGCGCCAAAACAATCAATCCAATACGGGCAGGACTTCTCACAGCAAAGCACCTCGCAACGCAAACCTTCGCTACCTGCACTAATGATATCGCCAGCCAGCATTATTACCAAAAGAAGCCGCGCGCTCCTCACCACCACAAAGGGGACAGGCGCCTTTGTGGTGGTTCTCGGTTTCGACGGCCAGCTGTCGCACGTTATGAGATTAAAATTGACTTGTTAGCTGAGACTATTCATTTGTCATCGAGCTTGCCTGCTCTTAGTCTCGAGGAGCGCATATGAAGCCGCCTCATTCCACCGGTCGCAACGTCATCGCCATTCTCGCCGTACCCATCGTGATGCTCTTCCTTATCGTCATCACGCCCTTTTCCCTTGGTATCGCCTCGCCCTTCGATTTATGCGGAATGGTCGACGCCGGCTCGCGTGCCACCTCGCTTTCCTTTATCTGTCGCGGCGTGTTTTACGAAGATGGAATTCCCACCGGAATTTGGCGGTCAAGGTTGCCACTGCTCGGTCAGATCGACGGATGCTCCCCCTATTTCTGCCTTGGACCTCAGGCGCTAAACTATCTAATCGACGACCAGCCACTCGACTCCATCACCCTCGCCTACGACTACGCACCAAACACCGATGAGCGCCACATGAACCAAGTCCTCGACAAGATGCTTGGACAGTGCGGGCTCACCGAGGAGGCCGGTCGAACCATCTATAGCAACCAGAAATTAAAGCGAACAGAACTCCGCCGTGTCGGAAAAATCAAAGGGCGAAACGGGGCCGCCTACTGGGATGCCTGGGCAACACGCGACAAGAGCGAATTCGGACACAGCACCTATATGGTCACTGTCTACACCAAAGACGGAATTAAGGACAATGTTGACGATTTCGCGTCATCCAAACTCGGCATCCCCAAAACAACCAAGCCCGCCAGCCCAGATAAAATCCTGTAGAGACGCTCATTAGAATGTCGTTCAGCGAGCACGGCAGCATCGAGCTCGCCCCCACCACCACGAAAGGGACAGGCCCCTTTGTGGTGGTTTTCGACTCTGGCACTCGACTGTCTCGATCTGTAACATCTAGCGGCCCTTTTCGATCCTAGATGTTACAGATTGAGATGAAATGATCGGCAGCGATCGTTTGTCTCAATCTGTAACAACCGCTCGTCAAATAGGGGCCCAGATGTTACAGGTCGAGACAAACGGGACCACCACAAAGGTGCCTGTCCCCTTTGTGGCGGTTTTCGACAAAAAGAAGCCGCCCCGATAACAGAGGCAGCATCAAGCAAGTCTATTTATTAGCGTCCCTCAAGACCCAACGAGAACGTCGCGGTAGCCCCTGCCACACCTTTCCCTCGGGCGACCCTCGCGAAGCGCGTGAGCACGAGGGAAAGGTGTGGCCGGGGCGTACAGCAGAGTTACTCGGCAGCGGCCTTGAACTTGTTGTAGTTGATCAGGCAGCCGGCCTTGACGATGGCACGCTCCTCGGCCGTCATATCGGCAATGTAGAGCTCAATCCGCTCGACCGCACCATCGGCGCGCACCACGTAGGCGGCGATGTCCTTTAGGTCGCCATCGAGCGCGGCACGGATACCCGGCACAAAGACGTAGTCGCCCACCTCAAAGCTGGGCTCGGCCTCCATCTGGAAGGGAACCATGCCCCAGTTCATGACGTTGGAGCGATAGCGCTTGGTGGCGTACTCGTGGACGATGTTGGCCAGGCCGCCGATCACGCGCTGGCAGCTCGCAGCCTGCTCGCGGGCAGAACCGTCGCCCGGCTTCTTGGCGTAGAGCATGGAGCCGTACTCGGTCGCCTTGGCATCGGCCGCGACGCCCACGCCGGCCAGCACCTCAAACACGCCGGCAAGCTCGGCATCGAGCGCCGCTAGGTCGCCCGCGGCCTCGCCGGCCACACGACGCTTCTCCACGGCGTCGACCTCCTTGGAACGACCCACGTAGGCCGGGTCGCGGCGGCTGAGCGTAAACTCAGCCAGGCCCAGCGGATTGGAGCGGAAGGAGCTCGTCTCGCCCGAGGGAATGAGCTCGTCGGTCGTGGTGACCGGGTCCATGATCTTGGAGCACACCTTGAGCAGGATGTCGTCGCCGAGGGGCTCCATCGCGGGCCACGGCTTGATGTTGGGGCCCTCGACCAGCTCATCTGCGGGCTCGGCCTTGCCAAAGCCCCAGTACACGCGCTTCTTGTAGGGAGCGTCATCGAAGGTGTACTCGCAGGCCTCGTCCCAAGTGTCCTCGGGCAGGTCGGTCGCCGGGGTGAGCACGCCGCCGTTGGCAGCCGTCGCCGCAATGGAGCGAGCGTCCATCAGGGCCACGGCGCTCAGCTGGCCATTGCCCGGCTTGGAACCCTCGCGGTTGGGGAAGTTGCGCGTGGTGTGGCGGATGGACAGGCCGTTGTTGGCGGGCGTGTCGCCGGCGCCGAAGCACGGGCCGCAGAATGCCGTGCGTACGATCGCGCCGGCCTCCATAAGGTCGTAGATATAGCCGCGGCGCGTGAGCTCAAGCGCCACAGACTGGCTCGTGGGATAGACCGACAGCGAGAACTCGCCGCAGCCGGTGTTGGCGCCCTTGAGCACGCGGGCGGCCTGGACCACGGAGTCGTAGTTGCCGCCCGAGCAGCCAGCGATAACGCCCTGCTGCACATGCAGCTTGCCGTCGACGATCTTGTCGAGCAGGCTAAAGTGCGTCTTGCCCTCGCCGATCTTGGCGGCCTCGAGTTCCACCTCGTGCAGGATGTCCTCGAGGTTCTCGTTGAGCTCGTCGATCTCAAAGCCGTTGGAAGGATGGAACGGCAGCGCGATCATGGGCTTGATGCTCGACAGGTCGACCTCGACGCAGCCGTCGTAGTAGGCAACATCGGCGGGCTTGAGCTCGCGGTAGTCGTCGCCGCGGCCGTGCATGGTCAAAAACGCGTGCGTGTCCTCGTCGGTGGCCCAGATGCTCGACAGGCAGGTGGTCTCGGTGGTCATGACGTCGACGCCGTTACGGTAGTCGGTCGTCATGCTCGCGATGCCGGGGCCCACGAACTCCATGACCTTGTTCTTGACATAACCCTTGGCAAAGACGGCGCGGATGATGGCGAGCGCCACGTCGTGCGGGCCGACGCCGGGGCGCGGGGCGCCCGTGAGGTAGATGGCGACAACGCCGGGATAGGCGACGTCGTAGGTGTCGCGCAGCAGCTGTTTTGCCAGCTCGCCGCCGCCCTCGCCCACGGCCATGGTGCCCAGGGCGCCGTAGCGGGTGTGCGAGTCGGAACCCAGGATCATCTTGCCGCAACCGGCGAAGTTCTCGCGCATAAAGGAGTGGATGACGGCGATGTGCGGCGGAACGAAGATGCCGCCGTACTTCTTGGCAGCGGAAAGGCCAAAGACGTGATCATCCTCGTTGATGGTGCCGCCCACGGCGCACAGCGAGTTATGGCAGTTGGTGAGCACGTAGGGCAGCGGGAACTGCTCCATGCCCGAGGCGCGCGCCGTCTGGATGATACCGACGAAGGTGATATCGTGGCTCGCCATGGCATCGAAGCGAATCTTGAGCGCCTCGGGGTCGCCGGACGTATTGTGTGCCTGAAGGATCGAATACGCGATGGTGCCACGCTTGGCATCCTCGGGCGTCTGCGTAATACCGCGCTCAGCAGCCTCGGCCGCAGGCACAACCTCGCTGCCACGGCGCAGGTAGATGCCGTCCTCGTACAGCTTGACCATACTGTCTCCCACTCTGCCCAACCAATTTGGGCGCATAGCATACATTCGTTCAATATCGTGCCATAGAACGGTTGCGAGTGGGCTACGAATCTGCGCGTTCACTTTATCTCGGTAAAGCATAGGACGAGTCCGGCGTGGGCCGGCAGATTTGGTGCAAGAGTGTCCCTTTCGACTAGTCATTTAAGAACGTCCCCAATGACTACCACATCCGGAGCAAGACAACGCCGCAGGTAGAGGACGGACAGCGGGCGACGTCCAGAGCGAACAAGTTGGCTTGAAAAAGGCAAGGCATAGACCTTCTGGTCATGCCTTGCCTTTTGAATGACAAATTGTCGCTCTGGGCGGCGCGCAGCGTCGGCCCGTTACGCGGTTTGGTAAAACCGCGTAACTACAAATCGCCACCCGTACCTAGCAGTTTGCGCATGACTTGCTCGGGGTTGACTGAGCCATCGCGCGGGGCCAGGGCGGTGATCTTCTTCTGCATCTTGTACTCGTGCAGCTCGTCCTCGAGCTGGCGCACGCGGGCGCGGAGCTTCTCGTTTTCGCGCTCGCGCTCCTCGGCACGCTCTTTCATATCGAGAATGCGTACCACGCCGGCAAGGTTGATGCCCTCGTCGGTCAGCTGGTTGATGAGCTCCAAGCGCTCGATATCGGCACGCGAATACAGACGCGTGTTGCCGCCCGAGCGCTGGGGGTTCACCAGGCCCTTGGACTCGTAGACGCGCAGAGTCTGCGGATGCATGCCGGTCAACTCGGCCGCCACGCTGATCATGTACAGCGGTTTATTCCTATTGTCCTCGGCCATGCTACCTGACCCCTTTCCGTCTCGTTATCGTCCATCATAAGCCCGCGGGCGCGGGCGTGCGCCACAGGCGCCCTAGTACGTCGCCTTGTAACGGTTGACCTTCTCGCGATAGTCGCGCGTGTCGGCCTCGCGCAGCTTGGTCATGGCGTCGCGCTCGTCATTGGACAGGTTCGTGGGAACCTGCACCTTGATCTCGACGAGCAGCGCGCCTGTGCGGCCACGGTGCTTAACATCGGGCGCACCCATCTCCTTAAAGCGGAACTTCTTGCCCGTCTGGGTGCCCGCAGGCACTTTCAAACGAACCGTCGCACCGCCGGGCGTGGGCACGTCCACCGTGCAGCCGAGCGCCGCCTCATAGACCGAGACCGGTACCTCCATGGTCACGTCGGCACCTTTGCGCTTAAACAGCGGGTGCTCCTCCACGTGCGTGGTCACGACCAGGTCGCCGCGCTCGCCACCGGCAACGCCATACTCGCCGCGACGTTTGTAGCGCAGCTTGCCGCCGTCGACCGCGCCCGCGGGCACCGAGACCGTAATGGTCTGCTGTTCGCCCGTCGAGGGAATGCGGTAGGTGACCTTGTGCGTCACGCCGCGGAACGCGTCCTCGGCTGTCACATCGACGGTCAGTGACAGGTCGCCGCCCTTGCGAGCACGGCTGCGACCCGCGCCGGCACCGGCGTTACCCGCAGCCCCGGCAAAGCCCGAGCCCCAATCGCTGCCCCAGGCGCCGTTGCCGCTAAAGATGCTGTCGAAGATATCGCCCCAGCCGCTGGCGCCCGCGCCGGCACCGTAGCCGCCGCCATACGCGCCGCCTGCGCCCGGCATGCCGCCAAACATGAGCATCTGGTCGTACTCTTTGCGCTTCTTCTCGTCCGAAAGCGTCTCGTAGGCCTCGCTGATCTCCTTGAACTTGGCCTCGTCGCCGCCGGCATCGGGGTGATATTTTTGCGCGAGCTTGCGAAACGCGCTCTTGATCTCTTTGTCGGAGGCGCTCTTGGATACGCCCAGGATGTCATAGAAGGTTTTGCCTGCAGCCATCGTAGCTCCTCTCCTGTTATATCCGCCGCCCCTGCGGACGGCGGCTCATACTGTCATATGGCACTAGGCCAGAAAGGGCCCCGGGTGTTGCCCCGGGGCCCTTCTCAATTACTCCTCGGTGCTCTCGGCCGTATCGGCCGTAGCATCCTCGGGCGCCGCTTCGGGCTCCGGTGCGGGGCGCTTCTCGCCACCGTAGGTCACCGTCACCATCGCGGAACGCAGGATGCGATCCGCCATGCGGTAGCCCTTCTGGTACACATCGTTGACGGTCTCGTCATACTGCGATGCGTCCTCGACGCGACCCACAGCCTGATGCTCGAGCGGATCGAACGCCTCGCCCTTGGGGTCGATGGGCTCAACGCCCTCGTGCGCAAACACGTCGAGCAGCTTGGCATGAACCGCGTCAACGCCATCGACGAACTGCTTAAAGTCGTCGGAAAGCTCCTGGCTGCGGGCATGGTCGATCGCGCGCTCGATATCGTCGATCACCGGCAACAGCGCGGTGACAAGCTTCTCGGTCGCGCGCTCGCGCTCGGCGATGCGCTCGTTGGCGGTGCGGCGACGGAAGTTCTCCCAGTCGGCCTGCAGACGAGCGGTTCGCTCGGTAGCGTCCTTCGCCTTGTCCTCGGCGGCCTTCTGAGCCTCTGCCGCAGCATCGAGCTCATTGCGCACGTCGGCAAGCTCCTTTTGGGCCTGCTCGAACTTGAGCTTAAAGTCGTTGTCGGCGGCCTCCTCACCGGCGCGGATAGCGGCTTCCACCATCTCGTCCTCGGTCATCGTCGCCTCCTTGTTGGAATCCTCTACCTGGTTCTCGGCAGCCTCGGCGGCCTCGGCCTCGTTGGCCTCGGTATCGTCGACGGCCTCTACGGGAATCTTCACGTCCTTCTCCTCAGAGTCAACGGGGGCGGCGCCAGCGGCAGCCGCCTCCGTGCGAGCTTTACGGGCGGACATGATTACTTGTCCTCGTCGTCCACAACCTCGTAGTCGGCGTCGACAACGTCATCGTCGGCAGCCTGGGCGCCGGCGGCACCGTCGGTCTGCTGCTGAGCATCGGCGTAGACAACCTGAGCCAGCTCGTAGGCCACAGACTGCAGGGACTCGCCGGCGGCCTTGATGGCCTCGACGTCAGAGCCCTCGAGCGCCTTCTTGGCGTCGGCGATAGCGGCCTCGGCCTTGGACTTCACGTCGGCGGAAACCTTGTCGCCCAGCTCGTTGAGGGTCTGCTCGGTGGAGTAGCACAGGCTGTCGGTCTGGTTGCGGACCTCGACCTCTTCCTTCTGCTTCTTGTCCTCCTCGGCATGAGCCTCGGCGTCCTTGACCATACGATCGACTTCGTCGTCGGACAGAGCGGTAGAGCCGGAGATGGTGATCTGCTGCTCCTTGCCGGTGCCCTTGTCCTTAGCGGAGACCTTGACGATGCCGTTGGCGTCGATGTCGAAGGTGACCTCGATCTGCGGCACGCCGCGGCGGGCAGCCGGGATACCGGTCAGCTGGAACTTACCGAGCGACTTGTTGTCGCGGGCAAGCTCGCGCTCGCCCTGGAGCACGTTGATCTCGACGCTGGTCTGGTTGTCGGCAGCGGTGGAGTAGACCTCGGTCTTGGAGGTCGGGATCGTGGTGTTGCGGTCGATCATCTTGGTCATGATGCCGCCCATGGTCTCGACGCCCAGCGACAGCGGGGTAACGTCGAGCAGCAGGATGCCCTCGACGTCGCCGGTGAGCACGCCGCCCTGGACGGCAGCGCCGTCGGCAACGACCTCGTCGGGGTTCACGGACATGTTGGGCTGCTTGCCGGTCATGGTCTTGACGAGCTCCTGGACGGCGGGCATACGGGTGGAGCCGCCGACGAGGATGACCTCGGTCAGATCGGAGAGCTTGAGCTTAGCGTCGCGCAGAGCGTTGGTGACAGGCTGCTTGCAGCGCTCGAGCAGGTCGCGGGTGATCTTCTCGAACTCGGCGCGGGTCAGCGTGTAGTTGAGGTGCAGCGGGCCAGACTGGTTCATGGTGATGAACGGCAGGTTGATGGTGGACTGCTGGGCTGCGGAGAGCTCCTTCTTGGCGTTCTCGGCGGCCTCCTTCAGACGCTGCAGGGCCATGGGGTCCTGACGCAGGTCGACACCGTTCTCCTGCTGGAACTTATCGGCCATCCAGTCGATGACGCGCTGATCCCAGTCGTCGCCGCCCAGGTGGTTGTCGCCCGAGGTGGACAGAACCTCAAACACGCCGTCGGCGAGGTCGAGGATGGAGACGTCGAAGGTGCCGCCGCCCAGGTCGAAGACCAGGATGCGCTGGTCGGTGCCCTGCTTGTCCAGGCCATAGGCAAGAGCAGCAGCAGTCGGCTCGTTGACGATACGCTTGACGTTGAGGCCGGCGATCTTACCGGCGTCCTTGGTGGCCTGACGCTGGGCGTCGTTGAAGTAGGCCGGGACGGTGATGACGGCGTCGGTGACGGTCTCGCCCAGATACTTCTCGGCGTCAGCCTTCATCTTGGCGAGCGTCATGGCGCTCACCTGCTCGGCGGTGTAATCCTTGCCCTCGATATCGACGACGGCACGGCCACCCTGGCCCTCCTTGACCTCATACGGCACGGTCTTGATCTCGGAGGTGCACTCGGAGTACTTGCGGCCCATGAAGCGCTTGATGGAGAACACGGTGTTCTTGGGGTTGGTGACAGCCTGGTTCTTAGCGGCCTTACCCACGACGCGGTCGCCGTCGGCACGGAAGCCCACGACGGACGGGGTGGTGCGGTCGCCCTCGGCGTTCACGATAATGGTCGGAGAACCGCCCTCGAGAACGGCCATTGCGGAGTTAGTAGTACCAAGGTCGATACCAAGAATCTTACTCATTAGAAATTCCCTCTCTCTTTTGCGTTCGCGCCGCCTCGACGATCTGTCGCGCGGCGCTTCGGCTTGTCTTTCAGGATGTAGTGTATCCCCTTATGGGCCGGAATATACAAAATCTAAGTCAATTCATATAAGATTTCTTATTGCTGAGAGTTTAGGTTCTTAAATGCGCAGGTAGATGCGCTGATTGAGTTCTCGGCAAATCTATTGAGATCTATGTAGAGATGGCTGAGGCTTGGGTCCGAAGGTGTCTGGAGCTGCCTTGCGGAAAGCTCGTCCCGTTTTGAGAGCTGATGCCGGCTCGCAGTTTCCGCTAGCGGGCCTAACCGGAAACTGCGACCCGGTTTTCGGCCAAATAACGGGATGCCCTTTCCGCAGGCGCGCTCAATAGCTCAATATTACAAGTCACCTTTAGCTAACATTTGCGCAGCTCAACGGCCCCACCTGCGCGTTTTTTAGTAAACCTTGGCATACTCGGCGAACGGTATGAAGATGCCGGCCAGAGGGTATTGCAAACGGTCGCTCCCGTGGTATGTTTTTGCCCGAATCAAACCGGCGCGCATCGCCTGTAGCGTCGGTCAACAGAGAGGAAACTACCATGGCTCATCCCGTAATTGATGCCGACGAGTGCATCGCTTGTGGCGTTTGCGTCGACTCCTGCCCCGCTGGCGTTCTGGAGCTCCAGGACGTCGCTACCGTCGCCGACGAGGACTCCTGCGTCGCCTGTGGCGCTTGCCAGGACGCTTGCCCCGCTGGCGCGATCACCGAGATCGTCGAGGAGTAACAACTCCCCCACTTGCACACTCAAAAGTACACCGTGCACAAAAAAGGAGGCTTCCGCATCGCCGCGGAGGCCTCCTTTTGTTTGTATAGGCAGCTAATTGGGGACGGGGCTACCTTGGCAGTTGCGGTGGAATAGTTCCTGGCTCATTGCTTAGGTGCCGATTGTAGGAACTATTTCACCGCAACTTATAAATACAGTATCGGGTTAGGACAAATCATCCTCGTAGGGCATTAAATCGGCAAGGTAGCCCTTCTCCTTGAGTATGGCCTCGATCTCGTCGAGGGTCTGCTCGTCCTCCGCCGCGATGCGATGGAAGTGGTAGCCGCTCGTCACCGTTAGTAGTGGAAAGCTCTTGCCGCTCTCGATATCGTGCAGGTAGCGCTCAACATCGCGACGATTGCGGATGTCCAGGTCGGCCGTGATCTTGCCGTACACACGATGGTTGACGATCACGTTGAGCACGGCGCCACCCGCGTCGACGATACTCGTAAGCTCGTCGCCCGCCTGCTCCACGCCGTGGCGCACCTTAACAAGACGCGTGGGCACGGCGGGGCTACTCGCGGCTTCCTGCAGCACGTAGCCGCGGTTGGTCGCCACGATATCGTGCCCATCGGCACGCAACAGGGCAATATCCTGAACCACGACCTGACGGCTCACGCCAACCTCGCGGGCAAGTGCGCTGCCCGAAACGGGCTCCTTGGCTCCTTCGAGCACGGCCATGATGGCACGGCGACGCTCGCGGGCGTTCATTATTTACCGTCCAGCAGACGCAGGTGCTTAAGCGAGAGGTCGAGGATCGGCGCAGAGTGCGTCAGGGCGCCCGAGCTAATATAGTCGACACCCAGATCGGCCAGGGCGCGAATGTTGCTGGCGTCCACGTTGCCCGAGCACTCGGTCTTGGCGCGACCGGCGATAAGCTCGATGGCGGCGGCCATGTCGTCATGGGTCATGTTGTCGAGCATGATAATGTCGGCACCGGCCTCCACGGCTTCGCGCACCATGTCCAGGTTCTCGCACTCAATCTCAACTGTCGTGGTAAACGACGCATGGGCGCGCGCCATCTCGATCGCGCGCGTCACGCCACCGGCGGCATCGATGTGGTTGTCCTTGAGCATGACGGCCGTCGACAGGTTGTAGCGGTGGTTGCTGCCGCCGCCAATCTCAACCGCGGCCTTCTCGAAGACGCGCATGCCCGGCGTGGTCTTACGTGTGTCGACAAGCACGGTCTTGGTGCCCTCGAGCACCGCAGCCATTCTGTGCGTATAGGTAGCGATACCGCTCATGCGCTGCAGGTAGTTGAGCGCCACGCGCTCGCCCGAAAGCAGCACGCGCGCATCGCCGCGCACCTGGCCCACGTGGTCGCCGGCGTGCACCTCGTCACCGTCGGCAACATCAAACAGCACCGAGCTCTGCGAATCCAGCAGCTCAAAGGTGCGAGCGAACACATCCAGGCCGGCGATGATGCCATCGGCCTTGGCGATAAGCTCCACCGTGGCGGGACGCGCCGTGGGGCACACGCTCGCCGTGCTCACGTCCTCAAAGGTAATGTCCTCGCGCAGAGCCTGCAGAATCAGATCATCGACGACGAGTTTCATGGTAATGGGATTCATGGTCTACTCCTCCACGGCCTGCGTGCCGGCGGCACGAGCCAAATCATCGATTGCAAGGGTATGGGCACTCAGGGCGCGATGGCGTCCATCGAGCGCGGGCTCGCCCGCCTGCTCCACGGCCAGCGACTCGCCGGTGCGCATGTACCACGCGGCGCGACGACCCCAGACCAGCGCCTCGAGCAGACTATTTGATGCAAGGCGATTCTTGCCGTGAACGCCGTTGCAAGCCGTCTCGCCCGCGGCGTAGAGCTCGGGCATCGAAGTGCGGCCGTCCTTATCGACCCATACGCCGCCCATAAAGTAGTGCTGCGTGGGCGTAACGGGGATGGGCTCGTCCAAGATGTCGCGGCCGTCCTCAAGGCAGCGCGCGCGAATGTTGGCAAAGTGCCCAGTCACCACGTCGCGCTCGACGGGGGCAAAGCTCAGCCACTCGTGCTCGGTGCCGTCCTGCTTCATCTGCTCGCGGATGGCGGCAGCGACAACGTCGCGCGGCTGCAACTCGTCGGTAAAACGCTCGCCGGCGGCATTGAGCAGAATCGCGCCCTCACCGCGGCAGCTCTCGCTGATCAGGAACGTACGGCCTGGCTGCGGCGAGAACAGGCCCGTGGGATGGATCTGCACGTAGTCCAGGTGCTCCATCTTAATGCCGTGCTCCTGCGCGATGTAGCAGGCGTCGCCCGTGAGCTGCGGGTAGTTGGTCGAATGGTCGTATACGCCACCGATGCCGCCCGTCGCCCACAGCGTATGGCGGGCATGGATCTTAAACGGCTTACCGACATGCACGCCCTCAGCGGCATTTGCCAGCTCGTCGGCGGGGCGAGCTGAATCGTCCTCGTCCACGGCAACAGCGACGACACCAGTGCACACCGTGGCCCCATCGCGCTCGGCCGTCAGGATGTCGGTCATGGCAACGTGTTCGAGAATCTGCACGTTGTCCAGCTTGCGGACGGCCTGAAGCAGCTTGGTCGTAATCTCCTTGCCCGTAATGTCGGCATGGAAGGCAATGCGCGGACGGCTGTGCGCGCCCTCGCGGGTAAAGTCGAGGCCGCCATCGGCCTTGCGCTCAAAATCCACGCCCATCGCTAGCAGGTCGTTGATGACCGAGCGGCTCGAGCGAATCATGATGTCGACGCTCTCGCGGCGGTTCTCGTAATGGCCGGCGTGCATGGTGTCCTCAAAGAAGGCATCGTAGTCCGAGCCCTCGGGCAGCACGCAGATGCCGCCCTGCGCGAGCATCGAATCGCACTCGTCGACCGCGCCCTTGGAGAGCATGATCACGCGCGTGCTCGTCGGCAGGTTGAGCGCCGCGTACAGGCCCGCTACGCCGCAGCCGGCAATGACGACGTCGCACTCCATATCGGGGTATTGCTTGGTTTCCACAGGAATCCTCTCCCTTGAATGTGACATAAGAAACCGTCCCTCATGCCACATTGTTCTAGCGTGCTGCGTACTCGAGCATGCGGTCGAGCGTAAGTTTGGCCTGGTCGGCAGCCTCGTCCGACACGCCGATCTGCACCTCGCCCTCACCCGTCTCCAGGCAGCGCACGAGCTTTTCAAGCGTGATGAGATCCATGTTGACGCAGGTGGGCTGCACCGCGGGGAAGTAGAACTTCTTGCCGGTGCCCTGGCAGCGGCGCTCGAGCTCGTAGAGCACACCGCGGACCGTCACGATAATGAACTCGCTCGCGTCCGACTCCTCGGCGTACTTGATAATGCCGGCGGTGGAGCCGATGTAGTCGGCCTCGGCCAGGACGTCAGCCTTGCACTCGGGATGCGCCAGCACGAGCGCGTCGGGGTGGGCCTCCGTCGCGTCGACGATCTGCTCGACGGTGATGATGTGATGGCGCGGGCAGTAGCCGTTGTTGAGGATGACGTGCTTTTGCGGCACCTGCTCGGCTACGAAACGGCCCAGGTTTTGGTCGGGAATGAACAGGATATGCTGCTGCGGCAGCTCGGACACGATCTTAACGGCGTTGGAGCTGGTGACGCACACGTCGCTCCAGCTCTTGATCTCGACCGTCGAGTTGACGTAGCAGACCACGGCAAGGTCGTCGCCGTACTCGGCGCGCGCCGCGTCGACCGTCTCGCGCTTGACCATGTGAGCCATGGGGCAGTCCGCGCCCGGCTCGGGCAGCAGCACGGTCTTGGTGGGGTTGAGCAGCTTGGCGCTCTCGCCCATAAACTCCACGCCGCACAGCACGATAGTCTGCTGCGGTAAGCTCTTGGCAAGCTTTGCCAAGTAGAAGCTGTCGCCGACGTAATCGGCAACGGCTTGGACCTCGGGCGCCACATAGTAGTGCGCCAGAATCACCGCATCACGCTGGGTTTTTAATTGCTGAATGGCCTCGACGAGCTCTGCGGGCACCAGTGCCGCGCGCTCCGTTGCCGTCGTTGCCGATGCTAGGCCGGCCGCGATATCGCGTGCAAGCTCCGACGCATCCATGTTCGCGCTCTGTGCCATCAAGGCCCCTCTCTTTTGGCGAATCTTGGGGCTTTAGTATGACACCTAGGTTTACAGCTGACAAGACAGCTGTAAACCTAGGTGTAAGGTTGAAATAAAGATTCAATCATGCGGCAGGTCCATTTTCGAACTGGCAAGCTGAGGATAGCCGAGCTCTCGATAGCGCAGGAGGCATCTTTCGCCACCGCAATACCGCTCGGCGCGAGTTGCGCACCGTGAGGCACGAACGGGCGCTCCCCCGCGAGTGGTCCGCGCCCAATGTGGCAAAATCGAACTACTAAGGGGGCTCAGAATGCTCAAGATTATTGCCTGCGACGATGACGCCGCTTTTCTAGATAGACTGCACCGGATGATCGACCGTTGGTCGATCGAGACGGGCACGGCGGTCGATGTTGCGCTCGTCACGCGCGGCGAGGACCTGCTGGCGCGCCATGCCGCGTCGCGCGCCGACATCATCCTGCTCGACATGATCATGCCGCTCGTCAACGGCATGGACACCGCACGCGAATTGCGCCAGGCCGACACCGCCGTGCGCCTGGTGTTCCTCACCTCGTCGCCCGAGTTTGCACTGGAGTCCTACGAGGTCCGCGCCTTCGACTATCTGCTCAAGCCCGTGACTTACGAACGCCTGGCGCAGTTACTCGACGAACTTTCGAGCATGCGCCCGGCGGCAACCGACGAGCTCGTGATCAAAACGTCCTTTGGCTACCACGCCCTGCGCCTGTCCGACATCGAATATGCCGAGGCGCGCAACAAGCACGTGGTCTTCCATCTGCGCGACGGACGCGATATCGAGGCACTCGAATCGTTCCGCAGCGTCGAGGACCGTTTGGCGCAAAATGCCACCTTCTTTAAATGCCACCGTAGCTACCAGGTCAACTTGCGCAACATCGACCACTTCGATCGCACAGACATCGTCATGCGCTCGGGCGCGTGCATTCCGCTGTCGCGCAGCAGCAAGCAGGGGTTCCAAGACGCCTACTTTGCGGTGCGCTTTGAGGGCGGGAGGCGCTGATGATCTCCTCGGTCGAAATGGTCCTTTGGGCAATCCACCACGCCACGACGCTGCTCTTTGGCGTCTTTGCCTCGGCGGCGCTGTGCGGTATCGAAATCAATCGACGCCATGCACTCGAGTTGGTGGGGGTCGGAGCCGCAACCGGCGCTGCCTTTTCGATCGCCAATGTCGTTGGCGGAGAGCTTTTTGCCCGTCAGGTCTATCCGCTCGTCGTGCACTTGCCGCTTACCGTCTACCTATGCGCGCGCTACCACTTGAGTCCGCTACTCGCGACGTTGGGCGTCACCAGCGCCTATCTGAGCTGCCAGTTCAGCAATTGGATGGGCATCGCCGCATTTGCCGCAACCGATTCTCAGATCGCGTACTATCTGGCACGCATCGCTACCACGCTCGGCGTCTTTGCCGTCCTGCTGCATTGGGCCGGCGACATTGGACCCCGCCTGGCGATTAAAAGCCCCACCGAGCTGGGCATCCTTTTAATCCTGCCGCTCGTCTATTACATCTTTGACTACGCCACCAACGTCTACACCACGCTGTTCCACTCGGGCTCGGTGGTGACAGTTGAGTTTTTGGCATTTGCGCTCTGTGCCTTCTATCTTATGTTTCTTGCCGTTTACCTGCGCGAATACGAAGAAAAGGAAACCGCCGAGCGAGAGCGTTGGATGCTCGAAACCCGCGACAGCGCCGCCATCAAAGAGCTCGAGGCTTGGCGTCAATCTGGGCGCGAGCTGTCGATTCTTCGCCACGATATGCGCCACTTCCTACGCGGCCTGGCCACTTTAATTGAGGAGGGCCACACCGACGAGGCGCTCAACCGCATCGACGAACTCTGCGAAGCCGGCGACCGCACCGCCGTACGCCGCTTCTGCGCCAACGAGACCGTAAACATCGCGCTTTCGTCATTCAACTCAGATATCAATAGAAACGGCATTACCGCCAACCTGCGCGCCGCCGTACCCGAAACCGTCCACGTAGGTGACGCCGACCTGTTTAGCGTGCTCTCAAATGCCTTGGAAAACGCTATCACCGCCGCAAGCGCCGCACCCCAAGGAAAGCGATTCGTCGACCTTGACCTGCGACTTGAGGACGGCCAGCTGTTGCTGTTAGTTTCCAACACGTTTGACCGCGCGCCGCGCATGGTCGACGGCATGCCCGTGACCCGGCATGCGGGCCACGGCTTTGGAACCAAGAGCATCAAACTTGCCGTGGAGCGCATGAACGGCAACTGCCAGTTCCGCATTAACGGCGATCGGTTTGAGCTGCGCGCTGTGATGTAGAAGTACGGCGCCGATCTCGCGGCGCGCCTCGCCCGCCAGGCAATCGCTCGCCGGTGCCGATCCGCTACAGTGGAGCGACCGCCGGGGTCAGCTGCTTGATGTAGGCCCACATACGCTGCTTGGCCGCTTTGTCGGTCAGCGCCGCCTCAAAGCCATCGAGCGCGAGCACGCGGCGGCCCTGCACATGGGCGACCAGGCCGGGCTTGAGCATGGCGGTGTCGAAGTCATCAATCGCCACGAGCATATCGGCGTAGGTTTCGCGCATGACATCGGCCGCACTGTTGTCGAGCAGCAGCACCGCCTCGGGGTCCAGAGCCTCCAGCGCCTCGCGGAACAGGTCGCACGGCAGAGTCTCGCCCACCGCGACCGCTCCGTCACCCGCGCCGGCGACGCTTGCCAGCACGCAAAAGTCCTCGGGGGCATATCCGATGGCGCCGAGCGCCTTGCGCAACGCGGCGCCATCCGCGCCGGCAGCCAGCTCGCCGCCCGAGCACTCGGCTTCATCCAAATCGCCTTTGACCAGCACAATCGGCGAGCACGCGTTGCCCGCGATACGCACACCGCGACCTGCAAGCGACGCGAGCTCCTGCTCGGCCGCCTGAGCGATGGCTTCTTTTTTCTGGCTTTGTGACGTGGGCATGCGCTCTCCAATCGTTTGCGTGCCCACCATTATATAAAAGAGCCGCCCGCGAGTGGTTGCTTTGCGGGCCGCTGGGTATAAGCACGGTCGTACTGAGTTTTACGCGGCCGAGCCGCGTCGTATTATGGAGGTCACCATGGCTGACATTAAGCAGATTACCCCCGAGAACTTCGATTCCATCGTTAACGACAGCCTGCCCGTACTGGTTGATTTTTGGGCCCCGTGGTGCGGCCCCTGCCGCTCGCTCTCGCCCATCGTAGACGAGGTTGCCGACGAGCTGGCCGGCAAGTTGGCTGTGGCCAAGTGCAACGTCGACGACAACCAGGACCTGGCCATGAAGTTTGGCGTCATGAGCATCCCCACGCTGATCGTCTTTAAGAACGGCGAGGAGGTCGACCGCTCGGTCGGCGCCTTGCCCAAGGCAAGACTTCAGGCACTGCTGGAGAAACATCTGTAATACGCTTGTTACCCATCTGCCGTCCATGAGCGGTTTCGCACCGCTCGCCGGAGTGCCAAACGCAAGGTATGCGACCACGGATAGTATGGTAGATACAAACAGCCCCCAGTGAACGGGTGCGGGTCAGACGGACTCGCACCCGTTTTCTTATGCGGCGGCGCTCAAGGCGGGCGTAGTAGAATCTGAACCACCATATCGCCCCGTACAAAAGGAGACTCCCCATGCATGACGTCGGAATGAACATGAGCCAGCTTGCCATGAGCGTCAAGCAGGTCGACGACACCATTGAGCTCGCTCACGAGTGGAGCCATCAGCTGCTGCATGCGACCGAGAACTTTGACATGGAGCGCATTGGCGCCAAGCTCGAGGCCGCCATGGCGGCACTCCACGAGGCGCACGATGCGCTCGAGGGCTACGAGGAGGCCATCGAGGCCGACCACAACTCCGTCGGCTCTGTGAAACTGGTGTAACGTGGCCGAGCACGAGCACGCGCACAATCACGGTGCGGACGACGATGCAAGCTGCCGCTACAGCGGCTCCAGCTCCGAGCTGGTCCGCTTTTCGGTCACCGCGCCCGGCGACCTGCTGCGCCGCTTTGACGAGCAGATCGCGCGCCGCGGTGACGTGGCTAACCGATCCGAGGCCGTACGCGATCTGATTCGCGCCTCGATCGCCAAGGAGCAGATGCGCACGCCCGACGAGCATGTTATCGGGTCGCTCACCATGATCTACGACCACCATACCGGCGACCTGACGCGCCGTCTGGACGAAGTGCAGCACGACTACACCGACGAGATCGTATCGACCATGCACGTGCATCTGGATCACCACAACTGCTTAGAGATTCTGGCGCTCAAGGGTCGCGGCGAGCGCGTCTACGAACTAGCCGACCGCCTGCTGGGCCTGCGCGGCGTTAAGCACGGTGAGCTCACGTGCGCCGCCACCAAGCAGAGCCTGGGGCTGTAGCGCACCTGTCCCTATTTGGTCGGTTTTGATGAGGGGTGTCGCATGCGACATGTGCATATTCATGTGACGGGCATTGTGCAGGGCGTTGGCATGCGGCCGTTTGTGTATCGCGAGGCCATGGCGCATGGCATTTGCGGATGGGTGCTCAACGCGGGCGACGGCGTGCATATCGAGGCGCACGCCCGTGCCGAGGCGGTTGACGGATTTGTCGCTGCTCTTTCTGAGCATGCGCCCGCGGCGGCTCGCGTTGAGCGAGTCGATATTGCGGATTTGAAGCCTAGCGGCTGGAGCGCTGCCGATGAGCAGGGCTTTCGTATTGTGGCATCGCAGGACCAGACCGCGCACACGACGCTCGTCTCGCCCGATATCGCCACCTGCGATGATTGTCTGCGCGAGTTGTTCGACCCCGCCGATCGGCGCTATCACTACCCTTTTATCAACTGTACCAACTGCGGACCGCGCTTTACCATCATCCGGTCGCTGCCTTATGACCGAGCGGCCACGTCGATGAATTGTTTTCCCATGTGTCCTGAGTGTGCCGCGGAGTATGCCGACCCACTCGACCGGCGTTTTCACGCGCAGCCCGATGCCTGCTTTGATTGCGGGCCGCATATCACGTGGCGCGAAGCGAGCGTGGGCGGTGAGCCGGGCGAAGCCGCCGCGTTGCCGGCCGTCGGCACCACACGCGAAGCCAGCGACGCTATCATCGAGCGCTGCATTGAGCTGCTGGCCGGCGGTGGCATCGTCGCCATCAAGGGCCTGGGCGGATTTCACTTGGCATGTGACGCCTCCAACGAGCAGGCGGTAGCCGAGCTTCGTCGTCGCAAACGCCGCAGCAACAAGCCGCTTGCCGTTATGGTGCGCGACCTTGCCGACGTTGAACGCCTGTGCCATGTCAACGACGTTGAGCGCGGCTTGCTGGCCGGCAGCATTCGCCCCATTGTGCTGCTGCGCCGACGTGCTGTTTGCGAGAGCGGCGGCTCCCCCGACGCCCTCGCGCTCGCGCCGTCCGTCGCGCACGACCTTCCCGAGCTCGGCGTTATGCTCCCCTACACCCCGCTTCAGCATCTGTTGCTTGCCGCAGCAGAAGCCCGCGGTGTGCACGCACTCGTCATGACCAGCGGAAACCTGAGCGAAGAGCCCATCGAGACCGATGACGACCTTGCCTGGGAGCGCCTCGTTGCCGCCGGCATTGCTGATGCGCTACTCGGCAACGACCGCGCGATCCTCTCGCGCTACGACGACTCCGTGGTGCGCGTGGTCAACGGCGCCATTATGCCCGTGCGCCGTGCCCGCGGATATGCACCCCAGCCGCTGCCGTTGCCGGCGCTCGACGGCGCTCCGTCCTGCGTGCTCGCCTGCGGGCCACAACAAAAGGCCACGATTGCGCTCACGCGCGAAGGGACGAACGGCGAGGCAACCTGTTTTGTGTCGCAGCATATCGGCGATGTTGAAAACGGCGGGACCTTCGATGCCTGGAACGCCGCGCGCACGCGCTTGGAAGATCTCTTTGACTTGGCGCCCGCCGCCTTGGCCTGCGATTTACACCCCAGCTATCTATCGGACCAGTGGGCGCGCGAGCAGGCGCGAAAATGCAATCTGCCGCTCGTCGAAGTGCAGCACCATCATGCGCATATCGCGAGCGTAATGGCCGAGGCCATCGCCGCGGGCCAGCTTACAACCGACACGCGTGTCCTTGGCATCGCCTTCGACGGCACCGGCGCCGGCACCGATGGGACCATTTGGGGCGGCGAGTTTCTTGTTGCCAGCCTTGACGGCTTTGAGCGCACCGCGCATTTGCTCACCTGGGCGCTCCCCGGCGGGGCGGCCTCCGTACGCGACGCTCGACGCAACGCCTTTGCCCTGCTCAGCGAACTCGGCCTACTCGAGCACCCAGGCGCCGCTCAGCTTTTGGACAGCCTCGACGAGCAAACGCGTAGCGTGACAGCCACCATGATCGAGCGCGGCATCAACAGCCCGCGTACCAGCAGCATGGGACGTCTCTTTGATGCCGCGGCAGCAATTCTGGGCATCTGCGACAAGGCAACCTACGAGGGCGAACCCGCCATAGAACTCGAAGCCGCCGCCTGGCGCGCGTTCAGCAGTGAAAGTGCCTGCCCCACCGGCAATATGGTCAGCTTTTCCGTAACCGAATCATCCCGTCCGGACGACTGCCATGTTCTGAACTCCAGACCGCTTTTTGAGGCGCTTTTGGAGGGAATCAGGACCGGCGTGCCCGCCGGCAAGCTCGCGCTCGACTTCCACGTCACCATCGCGCGCTCCTCGGCACGAATCGCACGCGAAATCTGCGCCCGTGAAGGCCTCGACACCGTCGCGCTCTCGGGCGGCGTGTTCATGAACCGACTTTTGCTTCGGCTCCTCACCCGCGAGCTCAAAAGCATGGGTCTCACTGTCTTGATTCCCCGCTCCGTGCCCGTCAACGACGGCTGTATCGCCTACGGTCAGGCCGTCATCGCTCGCGCTCGCCTCGCGCAGACGGCGTTGCGATAGGCTGTTTTGCCAGCCTGCGCGCCGCCGTCTCACAGGTGTAACGCGTTTGCTCGTGACTCCCGCGAGCGCTACCATCAACTGATGGGTAATTAGGCGCCTATCCAGCGCAAAACGTATAAAAGGGGAACATTATGTGCCTTGCCGTTCCCGGTAAAGTGGTCAAACGCGACGACGACCTTAAGGCGACCGTCGACATGATGGGCATCGAGCGCCCCATTTCGCTGCGTCTCGTACCGACGGCGCAGGTTGGCGACTATATTCTCGTACACGCCGGCTTTGGCATCCAGATCGTCGACGAGCAGGAAGCGCAAGAAACGCTCGAGCTCGTTAACGCCATGACCGAACTGGCCGAAGAAGACCAACTGGCCAGCAATCCGGCCGAGGCATACTAGTGGCGGCCGGACAGCCGGCGCGCTCCGGTATCGACTTTTCGCCATTTCGCGACCCCAGGCTGGCTCGCGAGCTCATCGATCGTATTCATGCGCTTGTCGGCAGCCGCAGCATCAACCTTATGGAAGTCTGCGGCACGCATACCGTGAACATCGGGCGCTATGGCTTTCGCTCCATTATGCCTGCCGGGCTCAAACTGCTGAGCGGTCCGGGTTGCCCCGTCTGCGTTACCGCCAACCGCGATATCGACCATGCAATCGCGCTCGCCAAGATGGACGGCGCCATCATCACCACCTTTGGCGACATGATGCGCGTGCCAGGATCGTCCACCTCGCTTGCCGCGCAAAAGGCGGCGGGGCGCGATATTCGCATTGTGTACTCCCCGCTCGATGCACTCGATATCGCCGAACACAACCCCGATCGCCCGGTCATCTTTATGGGCGTCGGCTTTGAGACCACGACGCCCACCATCGCCGCCGCCATTTTGGAGGCAGGCGCGCGCGGGCTGCAGAACTTCTCGGTCTACTGTGCCCATAAGACCACACCGCCGGCGCTACGCGCCATCGCCAACGATCCCGAGACCACTATCGACGGCTTTATCCTTCCGGGGCACGTCGCCACCATCACGGGCTTAACGCCCTTTGGCTTTTTGGTCGACGAGTTTAAGACCCCAGGCGTGGTCACGGGATTTGAGCCGGTCGACATCTTGCAGGGCATCTGCATGCTGGTCCAGATGGTTGTCGAGAGCAGGCCGGCGATCGACAACGCCTACCGCCGCGGTGTCAATGCGAACGGCAACCCCGTGGCGCGCCAGCTGGTCGAGCAGGTGTTTGAGCCATGCGACACCACGTGGCGCGGGCTGGGGCCGATTGCCAACTCGGGCCTTTCCATCCGCCCCGAGTTCTCGCGCTTTGATGCCCGCACTCGCTTTGACGTGCCCGTTGAGACGACGGTCGAGCCGCGTGGGTGCCGCTGCGGCGACGTGCTGCGCGGGGCCATTACGCCGAGCGACTGCCCTCTGTTCGGCCAAGCTTGTACACCCGAGCATCCCGTCGGCCCCTGCATGGTGAGTTCCGAGGGCAGCTGTGCAGCATATTTCCGCTACCGAGGCTGTTAGGTTCCGCCGTTCTAACGAACGGCGGACCGGTCGACGCTGCGCGCCATTCAGGCGAGCGATTTGCCTTTCAATCGTCGGCTGCGGGCAAAAGCCCAGCAGCCTCCTCTTTCAAGGCAACTCACTTCGCCTGAATGGCGCTCGCTGACTTTTACTTAACATCGATTCTGCCACACTCAGCTATTGCCGACCCCCCACGATTGGAGTTTTCGATATGTCCCGTACTGCCACCGATAGCACTGTCCTGTTGGGCCACGGCTCTGGCGGCCAGATGATGAAACGCATCATCGATGAGGTCTTTTTGGATGCCTTTGGGTCGCCCGAACTGCTCGAGGGCAACGATGCCGGCGTCGCTGCGCTGCCCGCGAGCGGGCGCATCGCCATGTCGACCGACAGCTTTGTAGTCTCGCCGCAGTTCTTCCCCGGCGGCAATATCGGCCGACTCGCCGTGTGCGGAACCGTTAACGACGTCGCGACCTCGGGCGCCAACGTGCGCTACCTCTCATGCGGTTTTATCCTCGAAGAGGGCTACCCCATGGACAAGCTGCGTCAAATCGTGCAGACCATGGCCGAAACGGCGCGCGAGGCGGACGTGGCGATCATCACGGGCGACACCAAGGTGGTCGAGCGCGGCGGGGCCGACGGCATCTACATCAATACCGCCGGCGTGGGCGAGGTGCCCGCGGGCGTGACGCTCGGCGGCGCCAACTGCCAGCCTGGCGATATCATCCTGGTGTCGGGTACACTCGGCGACCACGGCATCGCCATCATGAGCCAACGCGAGGGCTTGGCGTTTTCGAGCGCCATCGAAAGCGATGCCGCGCCGCTCAACCACCTGATTGCCGATGTGCTTGCCGCAGCACCCGAAACACGCTGCTTCCGCGACCCCACGCGCGGTGGCCTGGCGTCCACGCTCAACGAATTTGCGCAGGCCAGCGGCGTTGCCATGGAAATCGACGAGGATGCCGTGCCCGTGCGCCCTGACGTACAGGCGGCATGTGAGATGCTCGGCTACGATGTGCTGCAGGTAGCAAACGAGGGCAAGATGGTTGCCGTGGTGCCGGCCGAGCAGGCCGATGCCGCGCTGGCAGCCATGCGCGCCGCGCGCTACGGCGAGAATGCCGCCATTATCGGTCGCGTGCTGCCGCTTGCCGAGGACGCCCGCCCCGCCGTGCGCGTACGCACCGGCTGGGGCTCGACCCGCATCCTCGACATGCTCGTGGGAGAGCAGCTGCCGAGGATTTGCTAACGACAAAGGCTCAGGGCTATTAAAGATATTCAGATTCCAAACATGCCCGGCACGCATGCCCAGTATCATGGGGTGCGTTTTACAACTCAAGCGGCAGGAGCACCCATGGCAGCAGCTTTTTCCCATGTGATCTTTGACCTGGACGGCACCATTCTCAACACGCTCGAGGACCTGGCAGCCGCCGGCAACCATACCTGCGAGATGCACGGCTGGCCCACGTTTGCCGTAGACGAGTACCGCTACAAGGTGGGAAACGGCATGCTCAAGCTGGTCGAGCGCTTTATGCCCGCCGAGTATGCGGGCGACGGCCGTATGTTTGAGCAGACGCTTGCCGAGTTTAGGGCTTATTACGGCGAGCACAAGGAAGACCACACCGCACCGTACGCCGGCACGATCGAGATGCTCGACCGCCTGCGTGCCGCGGGCGTGCAGCTTGCCGTGCTCACCAACAAGGACCACGTCTCGGCGGCTCCGCTTATCGAGAAGTACTTTGGTTCCGAGCGCTTTGCGCTGGTGCAGGGCCGCGTCGATGCGTTTCCTCCCAAGCCCGAGGCACCTGTTACGCTGCATGTGATGAAAGAGCTAGGCGCCGACCCGGCAACCACACTCTATGTGGGCGATTCCAATGTCGACGTCCTGACCGGTCACAATGCCGGCCTCAAGAGCGCCGGTGTCAGCTGGGGCTTCCGTGGCCGCGCAGAGCTGGAAGCCGCCGGCGCCGACTACGTGGTGGACACCCAGGATGAGCTCGCGGCGCTGATTCTGGGCGAGTAACGCTGGTGCTGCTCAACCCAGCCGCCGCAATACCGTTGCGCGGAAAGTAGTCGTTGGGGACGTTCTTAAACGACTAGTCAAACAATGGCAACGTCGCAGGTAGAGGACGGACAGCGAAAACGCCCCTAAGCGAGCAAGGTGACGTGAAATGAAAGGGCGCTGACCTTCTGGTCGCGCCCTTGAAATTGAACGTCAGATTGCCGCTTAGGGGCGTTTGCAGCGTCGAGCAGTTGCGGCGTTTGGTAAAACGCCGCAACGAACTACCGCGTAACTCCCCTAGTTCATCATTGCATTCATCATCTCGGTGGTTGCGGAATCGTCAGCAGACCACTCGCCATCGTCATTGGCGGTGTACTTGAAGGTAACCTTGGTGTCCTTGGTCTTAGCGGCCTTGGTCACGTCGACCATGACCTGGCCGGCCATCTTGTACAGGTCGTCCTCGGAAGGCATCGTATCGAGCGCCGCGATCTTCTCCTGATACTGGGTGGCGAAATCTTCAACGATCTTGTTCATGGACTTGCAGGTAATGGTGACATCGGCAGTCGCGGTGCCCTTGTCCTCGTCGACCGTCACATCGCCGATCTTGTAGTCAAAACCCTCGAGATAGCTCTTGGCGTACTCCTTGGGATCGATGCCCAGCTGCTCGAACTCGTCGCCCGAGGCCTCTTCCAGGCCGGCGAGGAAGTCGTCGCCGCCGTTCTTGACCTCGTCAAACTGCGTCGTAAGATCCTCGGTGATGAGCTCCTCAACCGAAGGACCTCCGCAGCCGGAAAGCACAACCACGCACGCGACCAGAACAGCCATCAGGGGCGCAAGCAGCAGCTTCTTCTTCATGACATTCCTCCCAACAAGCGGCACCGCGCTTCCCGACGCGGTGCGCGTCGTAACAATAAGGCCATACTAGCCGATAACGAACACTCCCGGCAAAGCAAAGGCGCAGTCGGCTCGATTTAACGTCCGAACGGTTTGCAAGCCCGCCCAACGTGCAATAAAACGCTTCCCCACGGTGCAATAAAAAAGGTGGCCGGAAAACCCGACCACCTTTGCACATCCTTTGGATGCCGCAGTTTACTTGCGGACGACCTTAACGATGGCGTCACCGGCGGCGACAGCGGAGTCGGCCTCGACGGCGAGTTCGACATCGGCAAACTCGGCGGTGTTGGACACGGCCACGACGACGCAGTCCTTGTAACCGGCGGCAGCGATCTTGGCACGGTCGATCTTGAGCATGGGCTGGCCGGCCTTCACGACGTCGTCGGCCTTGACGAAGCCCTCGAAGCCGTCGCCGTTCATGTTGACGGTATCGACGCCAACGTGCACCAGAACCTCGATGCCGCTATCGGACTGCAGACCCACGGCGTGGCCCATGGTGACGGTCACCTTGCCGTCGCAGGGAGCGTAGACCAGATCGTCCTCGGGCCACACGGCGCAGCCCTTGCCCAGAACCTCGCCGCCAAAGACGGGATCGGGCACGTCGGCCATCTTGATGACCTTGCCCTTGACGGGCGAGCACAGCACGTCGGCGCCGGCAGAAGCAGAGATGGAGGACGGAGCAGCGGCAGTCGCGGGCTCAGCCTTCTTCTTAAACATGTCAAACAGACCCATATGTTTTCTCCTCTTGATTAAGCGCAACGTTATGCGCATGCCTATGGTGATTATAGTGCCAAATGATCAAATTGCTAAGGTGAGGGCTCGAATCGCAAGCCCTTCCCGGTAGTGCTCGTGGGATGAGTATCTCCTTTGCATCGCGGGTCGATAAGCTGAGTATCGCCTGCAGGTTATGGAGCGCATGGAAGGGCTCTACCAGACCACGCTGGCCGAAACGCAGGAGCTGCTCGACCCCACGCAGCTTGACCACGCCGCCAAGCTCATCGCGAACGCCCGACAGGTCGACATCTACACGGGCTCGCACAACCTCTATCCAGCAGGAATGTTCCGCGACCGCCTGCTCTCCGCCGGCAAAAGCGCAACGTGCCACGACGGCGCTGAGGCCCAGGTGCGTACGGCGCTCGCCTCGGGTCCCGACCATGCGGCAATCGTCATCTCCTACAGCGGCCTTGCCCCCAACCTCAAGGACATCTTGCCGATTCTCAGCAGCCGGCATGTCCCGGTCATCGTCATCGGCACGCCTTATTGCGCTCGCATTCACCCTGGCTTTGCCGCCTACCTCACGGTGAGTGACCACGAGAGTATGACGCATCGCATCACGCAGTTCGCCAGCCACATCGCCGTGCAATACGTGCTCGATTCGCTCTACAGCAGCTACTTCGCCAAAGACTACGCCCGCTGCTCCGAATTCCTGGAGCACTCGTTTCCCTACACCCGCCTCCCGGGGCTTAAGTAGCGACGAGCGTGGATTTTCGGACGCATATCTAACGAGCGTGGATAATCTCCCACTTTGAGCCCGCACACAGGCCAAAACCGGGAGATTATCCACGCTCGTGTTGAATGCTCCGTTTTCCTCTGCGCCCGAGGGACCACTCGACCACCTTGCACCAAAGCAATAACGACTTCTCGTCATTAGATTATTCAAATCGACTCTAATAACTATTTTCGCCATAAACTCGTTATTAGAATTGATATGATTAGCCTAATAGCGAGTTTCCGGCACTAAAGATATGGAGGGCGCGATGCAAATCGAGGAGAACGGCCAGGGAACGCTCCGCAATAATCTATCGGGGAAATTGGCTTACTATTCGTTTTTGCCAACGCCCTTGCAATCATTGAGGCAGCTAAACCTCACTGAGGAAACCTATCGCACGCTTTCCACATGCTCACGAAAGCTTGGAGAGCTTGAAGGCATGCTCTACTTTGTTCCCAACGCCGACATGTATCTGACAATGTATGTGCGCAAAGAAGCACTCCTTTCTTCGCAAATTGAGGGAACCCAGTGCACGTTTGACGACCTACTTAGTCCATCGCAAACCCAACTCCATCATAAAGATGTCGCAGATGTCGTGAATTATGTCCGTGCTGTCGACCGCGGCGTAGAACTGCTCAAAAAGATGCCCTTGTGTACGAGGCTTCTCAGGCAGGTTCATGCGGTCCTGCTGGACGGAGTGCGCGGAACGGAGAAGAATCCAGGCGAGCTGCGCTCCTCACAAAACTGGATTGGCCCTTCAGGCTGCACCATTGCAACTGCACCGTTCGTCCCTCCAAACATTGAAGATTTGAGCAACACGCTCCAGGACCTCGAACGATTTATCAATGAGCCTCAAGTCGAAATGGATCCGATCGTGCGGGCGGCGCTCGTCCATTACCAATTTGAAACTGCCCATCCATTCCTAGACGGAAACGGTCGCCTGGGCAGGCTTCTCATTACACTTATGCTCATCAATGATGGCGTTCTTCATTCTTGCTTGTTCTATCCATCGTTCCAGTTCAAGAAAAATCGAAGCGAGTACTACCGACAACTCACATCCGTAAGGGAACGAGGAACTTACGAGGAATGGATAGAGTTTTTCTGCGCCAGTCTTCTTGAGAGTGCGAAGGACTCGGTAGGGTCTTTAAAGAGTCTTGTTGATCTCCACAACCGTTCGACGGCAGCTATTACCGAAAATCTCGGAAGGACTGCCGCAAACGGACAAAGGCTGCTGAGCCTTCTTGAAGAGCATCCCATCCTCGACACCGCATTTATCGCTGCCCGACTCGATATCGGTAGGAGCACCGCGAGCTCGCTCGTCAAATCATTCGAAGAATTGGGTATCCTCCGTCCACTCGACGAGTCAAGACAGAGATACCGACAGTACGGGTATGAAGAGTATCTTTCGATTCTCAGGGAAGACGCTGAGCCGATTAGATAGGCACCGCAGCCCAGCCATATTAAAACGAGCGTGGATAATCTCCCACTTTGAGTCCACACGGGGGCCAAAAACGGGAGATTATCCACGCTCATTTCTGACTAGTCATTTAAGAACGTCCCCAATGACCACCCATCCGAAGCGAGACAACGACGCAGGTAGAGGACGGACAGCGAGCGCCGTCCAGGACGAACAAGTTGGCATGAAAAAGGCGAGGCATAGACCTTCTGGTCATGCCTCGCCTTTTGAATGACAAATTGTCGTCCTGGGCGGCGCGCAGCGTCGGCCGGTTACGGCGTTTGGTAAAACGCCGTAACTAGCGTGCTCCGTACTGCTCGTAGTAGGCGTCGATGGCGGCCTTGAGCTCGTCATCGATGACGACCTTGCCATCGATCTCGTGGTTGTAGAGGGTCTCGACGACCTCGGCCATGGAAACGATGCTCGCGACGGGGAAACCGTACTTGGCCTCGATCTCCTTCTGCGCGGTGGTCACGCCGCCCTTGCCGACCTCCATGCGGTTGAGGGACACGATCAGGCCCTTGATTTCGACGTCGGCAGCAGCCTTAACCTTGGGATAGGTCTCGTCGATGGACTTGCCGCTGGTGGTGACATCCTCGACCATGACCACGCGATCGCCGTCCTGGGGCTCATAGCCCAGCAGGTTGCCCTTGTCGGCGCCGTGGTCCTTGGCCTCCTTGCGGTCGCAGCAGTACTTGACCTCCTTGCCGTACAGCTCGTGGTAGGCAATTGCGGTCACGACGGCCAGCGGAATGCCCTTGTAGGCCGGCCCAAACAGCACGTCAAAATCGTCGCCAAAGTTATCGTGGATGGCCTGGGCGTAATACTCGCCCAGCTTCTTGAGCTGATAGCCCGTCACGTAAGCGCCGGCATTCATAAAGAACGGAGACTGACGGCCGCTCTTGAGCGTAAAGCTGCCGAACTTAAGGACGTCGGACTCAACCATAAACTTGATGAACTCTTGCTTGTAAGCCTCCATGCGGGCTCCTCTCGTAATCGCGTACGTGCCTTCCAGTTTAGCGCAGGCGAAGCGTCGATGCGAGCGCGCTTTGGGGCCACGGCATTCTGTAAAGGCTTTGTCAGAGGGAATGGTTTTCCGAACAATGGGGTTGACATGTCAAACCCCCTCATCAAGAATACGGGCGGATTAAAAAGGGGTACGAGATACCCAAAGCGCGCTGCGCTCAGCCTTTAGGAGGTGTGCCATGGAAGGCAGTCCTAGTCGAAAAACCTGCATGTCGCCCTCGGCACGCCGCGAGGACTCCGCACACGCATAAACGCCACCGGCAGATCGTCAACCCCCCCCCACAAAGGTGCCTGCCCCCTTTGTGGTGGTTCGTGAGCTTGACGTGAGCGACATCTAGGTTTTTTGCAACTCAATACGACACGTACGCTAACTCCCTTCAACAAGGAGGACCCTATGCTGATGCTCAAAACCGCCACGGTTCTCGAAGCCATCTCCAAGCGCCGCCGCACGGCGCGCCCTGCCGCTCGCACCGGCCTGTCCAAGAACACCATATTCGCCGCCACCCATAGCGCCGAGGACGCTCTCGTACTGCTTGACGCCACGGCAAACGGCCTCACCGCCGAGCAGGCAACCGAGCGCCTGGATGCCGCCGGCCCCAACACCATCGAAGCGCCGACCAAGACGCTCGCCCGCCGCATCGCCGACGCGTTCATCGATCCCTTCGCCGGCATCCTCGCCGCGCTCGCGCTGGTCTCACTCTACATCGACGTGCTCGCCGTGCCCGAGCCGCAGCGCGACCCCTCCACGGTCATCGTCATCGGCATCATGCTGCTGGTATCGGGCGGTATGAAGTTTATCCAGGAAGCCCGCAGCGGCAATGCGGCAGAGGCCCTCAAGGACCTGGTCTCCAACACTTGCACCGTCCTGCGCGACGGCGAGCGCGTCGAGATCCTCTTCGACGAGCTCGTCCCCGGCGATGTGATCCGCCTCTCTGCCGGCGATATGGTGCCGGCCGATGCCCGCGTCATCACCGCGCGCGACCTGTTTGTGATCGAGTCCGCACTCACCGGCGAGAGCGAGGCCGTCGAGAAGACCGCTGCCGTCACCGTCGTCGATGGTGCCGACGGCTCCGCGCTGCCGCTCTCTGCCTGCAAGAACATCGTCTTTACCGGCACCTCCGTGCAAAACGGCACCGCCATGGCGCTTGTCGTTGCCACCGGCTCGGACACCTACCTGGGCGGCATCGCCAAGATGCTCAACGGGCGCGGCGAGAAGAGCGCGTTTGACCACGGCGTCTCGAGCGTCTCCATGCTGCTCGTACGCCTCATGCTCGTTATGGCGCCGGCCGTCTTTGCCATCAACGCCGCCACCAAGGGCAACGTCATCGACGCGCTGCTGTTCGCCACGAGCGTGGCCGTGGGCATCACGCCGCAGATGCTTCCCGTCATCGTGACCACAAGCCTGTCGCAGGGCGCCAAGGACCTCGCCCGTCGCCAGGTTATCGTCAAGGAGCTGCCGGCGATTCAAAACCTCGGCGCGATGGACGTCCTGTGCTGCGACAAGACCGGCACCCTCACCGAAGACCGCATCGTGCTCGAGCGCTACCTCAACACCGATGGCAACGAGGACGCGCGCGTGCTGCGCCATGCGTTTTTGAACAGCTTCTTCCAGACCGGCCTCAAAAACCTTATCGACCTGGCCGTAATCGACCGTGCCGATGTGACGCCCTCGACCGTCGTGCCCGATTCCATGCTGGGCCAGAGCCTGCGCGACCGCTATACCAAGGTCGGCGAGGTGCCCTTCGATTTCTCGCGCCGTCGCCTGAGCGTAGTTGTCGCCGACTCCCAAGGCAAAACCCAGATGGTTACCAAGGGAGCTGCCGAGGAAATGCTCGAGATCTGCTCCTTTGTCGAGGTCGATGGCATCGCCCGGCCGCTCGCCGAAGACAAGCTCGCCCAGATTCGCAAGCAGGTCGCCGATCTTAACGCCGAGGGCCTGCGTGTGATTGCCGTGGCACAGAAGACCGATCCGCGCTGCGTGGGCGAGTTTGGCATCGCCGACGAATGCGACATGGTGCTGATGGGCTTTTTGGCCTTCCTCGATCCGCCCAAAGCAAGTGCCGCGGGCGCCGTCGCCACCCTCGAGGCCAAGGGCGTGGCGGTCAAGGTCCTGACCGGCGACAACGACCGCGTCGCCGCCACCGTCTGCGCGCAGATCGGCATCGATGCGAGCAACGTCTTGCTCGGCTCCGAGATCGATGCGCTCGACGACGCCGAGCTTGCCGAGCGCGCCGAGAAAACCCACCTCTTCGCCAAGCTCTCGCCGTTGCAGAAGGCGCGCCTGGTGCGCGTCATGCGCGAGCTACTCGGCCACACCGTGGGCTTTATGGGCGACGGCATCAACGACGCCGCCGCCATGCGTGCGAGCGATTGCGGCATCTCAGTCGATTCGGCCGTCGACATTGCCAAGGAATCCGCCGATATCATCTTGCTTCAGAAGGACCTGGGCGTGCTCGAACGCGGAATCATCGAAGGCCGCCGCACCTACGGCAACCTGCTCAAGTACCTCAAGACCACAGTGAGCTCCAACTTTGGCAACGTGCTGTCCGTGACCGTCGCGAGCCTGTTCTTGCCGTTTTTGCCCATGAGTGCCCTACAGCTGGTGCTGCTGTCGCTGGTCTACGAGATCGTGTGCATCGCGCTGCCGTGGGACACCGTCGATGACGCCTGGACTGCCCGCCCGCGCGCCTGGGACGCCGCGTCCATCAAGGGCTTTATGCTCGAGCTGGGCCCTGTGAGCTCGCTGTTTGACATCGTGACCTTCGCCGCGCTCTTCTTTGTGGTGTGCCCCGCCACCGTGGGCGCAAGCTGGTCCGAGCTCTCCGGGACGGGCAACGTCGCGGGTATGGCGACCTTCGCTGCACTCTTCCAGAGCGGCTGGTTTGTCGAGTCCATGTGGTCGCAGACACTCGTGGTCCACATGCTGCGCTCCCCGCATCTGCCGAGCCCACGTGACCACGCCGCGCCGGCACTGTGCGCTCTCACCGTGCTAGGCCTGGCGCTTGTCACCTGGCTGCCGGCAAGCCCCATCGCCGATGCGCTCGGCCTCATGACGCTGCCCACGAGCTTTTTTGGGCTGCTCATTGGCATCGTTACCGCCTATATCGCGCTCACCCAGCTGGCAAAGCGCCGCTACATTGCCCGCCACGGCGAGCTGCTGTAGCGAGCAGACGGAAAACACCCTGCCAGCTGCCGTTGCCACTACCACAGCTGCCAACGCCTCTGCCGCTGCCGCAGTCTGTCCCCTCAGCAGTTGCGGTGGAATAGTTCCTGTTTAAAGCCCCATGACTTTGATTTAGGGACTATTCCACCGCAACTTATTGGAGGATTAGCTAGTCCTTGGGCGTCCAGGACCAGAAGAAGTTGATAAGGGCCACACGTGAGGTGGTGCCGGTCTTTTTGTTGATCGAGGAAATGTGACGGTAGAGCGTTGAGCGCGAAAGGAAGAGCGTTGCGGCGATGTCCTGAACGCTCTGGTCCGAAACGACCAAGACCTCAAGAATATCGCGCTCGTGCTCTGTAAGCCCAAAGGCGGCAACGAAGGCATCGAGGCACTCATCGGGCGTGAACTCCGCTGCCTCCACGGGCGCGGAATCGGAACATGCGGGTGCAAAATCCTCACCAAAATCGTCGGTAGCAAGTGCCAGTCCATCCCACATCACGACATCATCGGCTCGTCGCCCCAACTGCCCCAGCAGCGTACGTCCCCAATGAGTGGCCGAAGAGTGTCCCCAGCGACTAGTCAAAAATGGGCCATGTGTCCCAGTTGTGGAGACTCGTTGAGCCGTCTGGGTATCGTGAAAGATCGCGCACTCCCCCATCATCAAAAGTGACACACGCTACCTGTTGATGGGAGGCAGCCATGGGCTTCTTTGACAAGATGTTCGAGAAGAAAGAGTGCGCGATTTGCGGTACCGAGCTGGGACTTTTGGGAAAGACCAAGATCAGCGAAGGCTACCTGTGCAAAGAGTGTGCCGGCAAGCTCTCCCCCTACTTCCACGGCTATCGCTCCAGCACCGCGGACGATATCCGCGAGCAACTCGCCTACCGCGAGGCCAATGCCGAGCGCCTGGCGTCGTTCAACCCCACGCGCACACTCTCGGCCGGGCGCACCAACATCATGCTCGACGAAGACGCGGGCCTGCTGATCATCACTTCGCAGAGCCGCTGGCGCGACGCCAATCCCGACATCATCGAGTTCTCGCAGGTACTCGGCTGCGATATGGATATCGACGAGCACCGCACCGAAATCTATCGCGAGACCAAGGACGGCGAGCGCGAGAGCTACAATCCGCCGCGCTACGACCTGGATTACGACTTTAACCTGACCATCCACGTCAACACGCCGTACTTTACCGAGATCAACCTGCGCGTGAACGACTCCACCATCGATCAGCGCGGTTCCATCGAATACCGCGAGGCCAAGCGCCAGGCAACCGAGGTCCGCGACGCGCTGGTGCAGCTGCGTCAGGAAACGCGCGACAGCGTCGTGGCCGCTAAGGCCCCCAAGACCGCGGTCACCTGCCCCTTCTGCGGTGCAACCACCATTCCCGATGCCAGCGGGCGCTGCGAATACTGCGGCGGCGCCATCGGCGCATAGCCTCCGGCAGCGAAAGGACCGATCATGGCCTTCGAGAGCGTCAACTATCAGTGCCCCGCGTGTGGCGGCCCCCTTCACTTTGCCAGTGCCGAGCAAAAGCTCGTCTGCGACTACTGCGATTCGCGTTTTGAAGTCGAAGAAGTCGAGGCCCTCTATCGCGAGCGCCAGGACAAGGCAGATGCCAAAGCCGATGCCGCAGCCGCGGCCCCCAAGCCTGCTGTCGACGATGCCGTGCAGGAGCTGGCTCAAAACGCCGGCTACATCTGCTCGTCGTGCGGCGCCGAGCTCGTGTCCGACGGCACCGTCGCCGTCACCACCTGCCCGTACTGCGGCAACTCCGCCGTGGCACCCGGCCAGCTCTCGGGCGACTTCTCACCCGACCTGGTGATTCCGTTTAAGCTCGGGCGCGACGATGTCATGGCCGCGCTCAAAGACCACTACAAGGGTAAAATCCTGCTGCCCAAGAGCTTTGTCACCGGCAACCACATCGACGAGGTCCAAGGCGTTTACGTGCCGTTTTGGCTCTACGGCGCCCGCGTTGCCGGCGAAGTGTACTTTGACGCGACCAACGAGGCCGTGACCGAGGAATCCGACCGCACCGTCACGACCACCGACCACTACGACGCCTACCGTAAGGGCAATATCTCGTTTGAGCGCGTGCCCGTCGACGGATCGTCCAAGATGCCCGACGGCCACATGGACGCCATCGAGCCGTTTGACTACGACGCGCTGCGCCCGTTCTCGGTCGCCTATATGCCCGGCTACATCGCCAACCGCTATGACGAGGATTGCGAAACCTGCAAGGCGCGCGCCGAGCGCCGCATGGAGGAGAGCACGATCTCGGCCCTGCGCGAGACCGTCGTCGACGAGTACGACGACGCCACGGTCGAAAGCAAGCAGCTCGACTACACCTGGGAAGAAAACGATTATGCTCTGTTCCCCGTGTGGATGCTCTCTACCTCGTGGAACGGCAAGAGTTACCTGTTTGCCATGAACGGCCAAACCGGCCGCATGGTCGGCGAGCTTCCCTGCTCCAAGCCCAAGCTCGCTATCGCCTCGGTGCTGTTCTTTGCGATCGGATTTGTCCTTTCCCAGATTCTCTTTATGGGCGAGAACGCCTTCGATCCGGATTACCTCACCTTTGATGTCGAGGGCATCCTCATCAACATCGTCGCGCCGCTGATCATCGCGATCATCGCAGACGTGCTGCTGGTAGGCCAGCTCAAGACGGCCAACGAGGCCACCCACGCCGACTGCTACTGCGGCGAGCTCGACCTGACCGAGAAGCACGACACCTTCAGCCACACCGAGACCACCGTTGTCATGAAGGACAACAAGGACGATTAGCCATTCTGACCAATACCACCCGGCCTTTGACGAGAAAGGAAGATCACCATGGGACTCTTGAAAGCTGGATTGGGTGCTGCCGGCGGCGTCATGGCCGACCAGTGGAAGGAATTTATCTATTGCGAATCGATGCCCGCTGACGTCTTGGCCTGCAAGGGCAGCAAGCGCACCGGCGGCCGCAGCTCCAACACGCGCGGCGAGGACAACGTCATCTCCAACGGCTCCGTCATCGCCGTCAACGACGGCCAGGGCATGCTCGTGGTGCAAAACGGCAAAATCATCGAGGTTGCGCTGGAGCCTGGCGAGTTCGTCTTCGACACCGGCAGCGAGCCGAGCGTCTTTAGCGGCAACCTGGGCGACTCCATCAAGGAGACGTTCGCCAATATCGGCAGCCGCTTTACCTTTGGCGGCGACGCAGGCAAGGACCAGCGCGTCTACTTCATCAACACCAAGGAGATCATCGGTAACAAGTACGGCACCGCCTCGCCCGTGCCTTTCCGCGTGGTCGATAACAACATTGGCCTGGACGTCGACATCTCCGTTCGCTGCAACGGCGAGTATTCGTACCGCATCACCAACCCGCTGCTGTTCTACACCAACGTGTGCGGCAACGTGACCGATAGCTACACGCGCGATAAGATCGACAGCCAGCTTAAGTCCGAGCTGCTCACCGCCCTGCAGCCCGCCTTTGCCAAGATCTCGGAAATGGGCATTCGCTACAGCGCCATCCCCGGTCACACCACCGAGCTCGCCCGCGCGCTCAACGAGGTCCTCTCGGCCGACTGGCGCGACCTGCGCGGTGTCGAGATCGTGAGCTTTGGCGTCAACTCCATCGCCGCTTCGCAAGAAGACGAGCAGATGATCAAGGACCTGCAGAAGGCCGCGGTCATGCGCGATCCCACCATGGCGGCCGCCAACATCGCCAGCGCCCAGAGCGATGCGATGCGCGCGGCAGCCGCCAACCCCAACGGCGCGATGGCCGGCTTTATGGGCATGGGCATGGCAGGTGGCATGGGCGGCATGAATGCCAGTCAGCTGTTCGCCGCCGGCCAGGCACAGCAGCAGGCTGCCCCGCAGCCGTCTCCGGCTCCCGCCCCCGCACCGGCACCCGCTGCCGCACCTGCGGCCGGCGCATGGACCTGCAGCTGCGGCGCCACCAACACCGGCAAGTTCTGCTCCGAGTGCGGCAGCCCCGCACCCACCCCGGCACCGGCCAAGTGGTTCTGCCCCAACTGCGGTAGCGAAAACGGCGGCAAGTTCTGCAGCAACTGCGGAACACCCAGGCCCTAACCCCTTTATCTGGTAATTGGCGGGGGTTCCGCCACCCCCGCATTTGCTTCTATGGGTTTCGTTCGATAAAGGAGGACACCATGAAGACAACGTTCAAAAAGTCCGTACTCGCATTCCTGACATGCGTCCTGGCGCTCGCCTTTGCCCTGACGGGCTGCAGCGGCGGCGGCAAGGACCCCAAGGCCAACTTCGTCGGCAGCTGGCAGTACTCGGGTGGAACCTTGGACGGCGAAGAGCTCACCGATGAGTACATGGATATGCTCAAGGAGTGGGGCCTCAACTGTATCCTGATCCTCGACGAAGACGGCACGGGCGTCCTCGACATGTTCCTTGAGGTCGCCGACCTGAAATGGGAGGCCAAGGACGCCACCACCGTAACGATTACCGCCGAAGATGAGTCGCACGACCTGAAGCTCAAGGACGACAAGCTCGTCCTCGAGGTGGAAGGCGACAAGCTTATCTTTACGAAGTCCGACAAGGATCTGTCCGGTACGGTGAAGAAGGATCGCGAGAACGCCGAGAAGGAAGAAGAGATCGATGAGGCCGTCGAAGACGACGACGTCCAGAGCATCGAAATCTCCCCCGCCGTCACCGTCGCCGATGACGACCTGTGCACCATCACCATCACCGAGAAGTTCAAGGACGACTGGGGCGACATCGGATTTGTCGTCAACATCACCAACAAGAGCGACAAGGACCTGACCTTCTACGCTCCTTCCGGCAAGACCAACGTCAACGGCACCATGAAGGAACCCTGGTTCTCGGCTCACCTGATGCCCGGCACCAACGCCACCGAGGAATTCACGTTCTCGAGCGGCGAGCTTGACAGCCTTGACGACCTCGTCAATACGACCATCGGCATCGACGCCTACCTGACCGATTCCTACGAGGACGTCGCCTCCTACAGCGCAACCCTCGCGTAACGGCACGTAACATCAGCCGCGGATTGGCGGACACATCCGCGCACTTGCCAGGCGGGGCCGCAGGAGATAATCCTGCGGCCCCGCCGCTTTATGCCGACAGCACTGCCCATACAAGCAGGCCGCCCGCCGTTTTCTGATGCAAAACGGCGGGCGGCCTATCTTTGGCGTTGGAGCATGGGCGGCGCACCGACTACGGGCGCTCCATATTGGGGACGATGCTGCCCTCGGTCACCGCATGCACGGCCAGGCGCATGATGTTGTCGTAGCCGGTCTTGCTTAGGATCTCCGAGATGCGGCGCTTGATGGTGCCCTCGCTCATAAACAGCTCGGCCGCGATCTCGCGGCGGCTCTTGCCCTCGCAGGCAAGGCGCAAAATCGACAGCTCGACATCGTCGAGCGCCGCCGTACCCGAAAAAATGCTCTCGGGCGGCTTGGGAAACGTGCAATAGCCCGCCAGCGTGGAGCGCATCACGGCGAACAGCTCGTCGATACCGACGTTCTTGTACACAAAGCTATCGACGCCCGCCTCGCGGGCCTGATCGACAAAGGTGATCTCGGGCATGCCGGTCATGATAATGATGCGGCACTCGGGCAGCTGCTCCTTGATGCGCGCCGCCGCCACGATGCCGTTGGAATCATGCTCGGTGCATACGTCCATCAGTATCATGTCCGGGCGCTCCCTGAGCGCGACACCCAAGGCCTCGGAGGCATCGGCGATTGCGGAAACAACGGCCATATCGGGCTGGTCGCCAACGGAGCGCGCCAGGCTCTCGCGCAGGATGGCCTGGTCTTCGACTATAAGGACGCGGATCATGAGCTTCTCCTTTGGACCGTGGCGTTGGAAGCGAGCGGGATGGATACCGTAAGCGTAAAGGGTGGGGCGGCGTGGACCTCTAGGCTGCCACCCAGATCTTGCGCGACATGCCTCATACCTGGGATACCCGTTCCCTCGCGATACGATACGGGGGCCGGGGACCCGTCGTTAGAAATCGTCATGCGCGCGACGGCGTCAGCATCCGTCCCCTCCTGCCACAGGCGTACATGGACCCGATGCGCCTGCGCATGCTTGGTGGCATTGATCGAGGCCTCGCGAATGATCTGCAAAAATGCGACGGCGACACGCGCGTCCTCAGGCAGCGCGCCCTCAACATCGATCTGCACACTCACCAGGCCAAAAGCATGGACGATATCACCCAGCTGCTCTGCAGGCTCGCTAGCACCGCCACTGCGCAAATCGGCGGCGATTGAACGCAGCAACGGGTCAATCTGCTCGAGCGACTCATCGTCCAGACGTCCCTCCTCCAAATAGCGATGAAGAATGGACAGGCGCTGCCCGATCACGTCGTGCACGCGGGCACGCATACGTAGGTAGGCCGCATTGTCGGCAACCTTTTTAACTTCTTCGATCTGGGCCTGGAGCTCTTGGCCCGCAAGCTCAAGCAGGTGGTTGGCTTGCGCCAGGCGGTCGTAGGCGTGTGCGTATTCCGTCACGTCCAAGCCGATAATGCGCTCAAAGAGGCGGCCCGAAACCATAACCTCATCGTGCACAAATAGGCGAATCTCGGCGGGAGAAATCTCGATCACGGCGCGAGCATCACCAAAACGATCCAAGTTAATCCGCACACGGTTCCTACTGCTTTCGGGCATTTGCATGCTAAGTTTGCGCAGGTCGTTCCATGTGCCGCTCATGTCACCTAGATCGGTGGGCATATGAAGTTCCACCAGGTTTTTGCGCATGCAGCGGTTCATGAGCAGCGGACGGCCCCTCGGGTCCAGATACAGGATGCCCACGGGAATCACGTTGATGGTCTCGATCGTCGAGAACGCGGTGATATCCTCCTGGCGGTTACGGACGTCCATCAAGAGCGCCGCGATGGAGCGGAACAGGAAGAACGCTCCCTCTGCGATAAGGACAACGGTCCACGCCGAGCCCATGGCAAAAACCACCGGCGGTGTAACGGCGACAACAAGCAGCAGCTCGACCAGCATGACGGGGCGACGATAGCGCACCATAAGCACCACGCCATAGGCAAAAATCGCGGCATTGAGCCACAGCACTCCGCCCATTGCCCTGGCGCAAACGTCAAGCGGCGCCACCAGATACGAGCCAGACGACGCGAATAAGATGAGCGCCGAAATCATCAGGTGAAGCACAAGACTCGCCTCGTAGGCGCAAATCACCTTACGGTTATAGGACGAGCGGCGCGATGCGATGAGCGGGACGTGGATCGTCTGCAGACACGCAGTCAGGGCAAAGACAACATCGAGCGCAACGATTTGGGGAAGGATGAGCGAAATCTGCATCGTCACTCACCCGCCCTCGGCATCAAGACGATCATGCGCAGCTGGCCGGGCTCGCCCTCAAGGCGATATGCCACGTTGCGCCCTTGCAAAGCGCTTTCGAGCTCTTGCGCAGCGGGCGTCTGCGAAAGATCTGCATCATCGTTGGAAAAAAGCGTGGCGCGCAGCTCGACACTGCATCGGTCATGGTCGCCCAAGTGATACATAAGCGCCGGATGGTCGGTGGTGTAGGCAAAAAACGCAAAGTCATACACGCAGTCGTACAGGGCGCTTACCGTACTGGCATGCATCGGGCGCCGTATGGCGATAATCGAGGCGCAATCGATATCGATGGTGCGCAGGTCGCTTGCGAGCTCGTTGGCAATGAGCTGGATGCGGTCTCGATCAAAACCGCTCTCCCCGTGCTGTGCCAACGTGAGCGACCCCTTGCGCTTGCAATAGGCGACGAGCATCTTGGCGCGCTGCAGCATGCGGTAACGCTCGTGCGAAGACGCTTCGTCGGTCAACGGCGGCAGCGAGCTCAGCAGGTCGTACATCCCTTCGAGCGCGCGGGCAAGCGCTTGGTCCACGTCTTGGACCAGCAAGGTCTCGGCCTCTTGATCTGCCAAATGCGTCTTAAGGTCGTAGTCGGCGGCGAGCAGCTCGTTTTGACGCTGCAGCTCCATGCGACGATGTGCCAGTTCACGGTTAAGCTCGTTGAGCTCCGACACGTCTTGGGCAAGCAGGGCCGATCCGCCCAGCAGTGGAAAGGCACGGTACATCACATCGGGATCGGACGCCACGGCAAAGGCATGGGCGCGGCCGTGCTCCTGGGTCCGCAACTCCTCGCACACGCCTACCGGCATTGGCTTTGACACCGGCGTGGCATAGACTTCCTGCAGGTCGCGCGTTAGAACTTTGAGGTCAAGCGGTAAGGTGTCGAAGATGCCGGCGATGTCGTGATACGACGGAATGACACCGCAATCGAGACAGATTTCCATCGCCACCACGCACAGGACGCAATAGACGAGCGAAAAGTTGAGCCTCCATGCCCAGGGCACGCGCAGAGCATACGAGACGGCAAAGAATGCGCCGCCCAGTAGTACGAGCGCCGCCGTGCCCGAGAAACGCTGGATGCGAAAGGAAGAGGACCGACCAACCAGGATAAAAAAGGCCACGAAGTCAAAGGCCGTCCACACGAGGACGGCGAAATAACCCCAGCCGTACGTGTAATCGTTGCTCCAGGTGTCGCTTGTGCGATCAAAGCGGAAGACCTGCTGATGAAAATCGTTGGTGAGCACAAATCCGATAAGCAGGATGGCCGCAATCCACAGCGCAGCGCAGTAGCGGCGACCCAGGCGGTGTTGTTCCAGGCCCGCAAGGCGCAGGCCGCAGAGCTGGTAGAGCAGCGGAATGAGCGTCATGGGCACGTAGTACAGATACCACAGCACGGTGGCATAGAACGGCGTGAACGACTTGTACTTGAGAATGACTTCGATCATCCACAGGGCGCAGATGGTGGCGACGGCAACAAGGCGGCGACGCAACACATAGTCCAAACAGCGCAGATAGACCGATACGCCCCAGATCGAAAATACAATTGCGGCGACAAGCAGCGGGAGAGAGCTCGAATGGGCGAGCGCATCCACGACCTCTTCGGACACCTTGCTATAGGCGGGCACGGCGTTAGAAAGTTTGGGGTCGAAGGCGAACAGCGCCGGCAAGACCGCCAAAAGCATGAGGAACAGCGCGGTGATGGCGCCGGCGATAGCAAAGACGCGATGACGGTACACCTGATGTGTTATGCCAACAAGGAATCGCGGCATGGCGAAGAGCCTGCCACCCCTGGGATCCGCAACTGGCGCGGTCCGGGCGGCCGCGTGGCCGATATGTCGCTCGCGGGTACCCATAGTCCCTTTAGTGTACCGACAGATGGGCCGAAAAAGCGGGCCGCATGTCCCAAAATCCGCAGACGGCAAGGTGCCCAGTGAGCATTAACTGCTCGCCGGGCGCCTTGATTAGGAGACTCTGAAGTTGAGTGTCTCAGCTTCCTTAGGACAGGTCCTCACCATTCGTCTCAATGACGTGCTTGTACCAGTCGAAGCTCTTCTTTTTTGAGCGCTTGAGGGTGCCGTTGCCTGCGTCGTCGCGGTCCACGTAGATAAAGCCGTAGCGCTTGGACATCTCGCCCGTGCCGGCGCTCACCAGGTCAATCGGGCCCCAGGTGGTGTACCCCAGCAGGTCAACGCCGTCCTCGGTCACAGCATCACGCATCGCGGCAATATGCTGGCGCAGGTAGTCGATACGGTAGTCGTCGTTGATGGAGCCACCCTCCTCGACAACATCCTTGGCGCCCAGACCGTTCTCGACCACAAACAGCGGCTTCTGATAACGGTCGTACAGGTCGTTAAGGGTGATGCGGAAGCCCAGCGGATCGATGGCCCAGCCCCACTGGCTCTCCTGCAGATAGGGATTCTTGGCGCCGGCGAAGGCGTTGCCCTGGGTGCGCTCGACATCGGGGTTATCGGCACCGGCAGAGCAGCGGGTGCTGTAGTAGCTAAAGCTGATGAAGTCGACGGTGTTGGCGGCCAGGATCTCGCGGTCCTCGTCCGTCATGCCCACATCGATGCCCAGACGCTCGAGCTTCTTGACGGCATAGGCCGGGTAGTAGCCGCGGCTCTGGACGTCGACGAAGAAATAGTTGCTCTGGTTGTCAATCTGCGCTTGGCGCACGTCGCCCGGACGGCAGCTGTAGGGGTAGTAGCTACCTGCGGCGAGCATACAGCCGATCTTGATCTCGGGGTCGATCTCGTGAGCGATCTTGGTTGCCCAAGCGCTGGCGACGAGCTCGTTGTGGGCGGCCAGGTACTCGACGGCCTCCTTGTTCTCGCCCTCCTCAAAGACCAGACCGGCACCCATAAACGGCAGGTGCAGGATCATATTGATCTCGTTAAAGGTGAGCCAGTACTTCACCAGACCCTTGTAGCGGGTAAAGATCGTGGTCGCGAGGTTCTTGTAGAAGTCGATGAGCTTGCGGTTGCGCCAGCCGCCGTACTCCTTGATGAGGTGAATCGGGCAGTCGAAGTGCGTGATGGTCACGAGCGGCTCGATGCCGTGCGCCTGGCACTCGCGGAACACGTCCTCGTAGAAGGCCAAGCCGGCCTCGTTGGGCTCGGTCTCGTCACCGTTGGGGAAGATGCGGGTCCACGCCAGGCTCATGCGGAAGGTCTTAAAGCCCATCTCGGCAAAGAGAGCAATGTCCTCCTTGTAGTGGTGATAGAAATCGATGCCGGTCTGCGCGGGATAGTAATAGCCGTCCTCGAAGTCGAGCATCTTGCGCTGGCCGGAGACCACCGCATAGCGCTCGGGGCCGTGCGGAGCCACGTCCACGTTGGCAAGGCCGCGGCCGTCCACGTTGTAGGCGCCCTCGCACTGGTTGGCAGCCGTCGCGCCGCCCCACAGGAAGTCATTACGGAAAGCCATGCATCAATCCTTTCGCACGCTGTTGTCATAGGCTCAGTATCCCTGCAAACAACGCGCCGCTCAACGGCAACGGCGCAGGCCGATACTTCTTTTCGCGTGCAGGCGCCCGGCAACCGCCCCGTCTGACACTTTTTGATACCCGCCTGCCCAATCCACCACAAAGGGGACAGGCACCTTTGTGGCGGCTTGGGCCCGGTTTGTCTCGATCTGTAACATCTAGACCGCCAAAATCGGGCCTGGTGTTACAGATCGAGATTTTCGGGCGGCCCTCTACGGTTTGTCTCGATCTGTAACAGGTAGAGACGATTTAGCCCGTTAGATGTTACAAATCGAGACAGAAGATTCTAGTCGCAGGCGATGTCGAGGTTCTTTCCGGTGAGGCCTACGTAGCCGCCCTCGGCAGCTTTGGGGCTGTCAGCATGGCAGAGAACCCACTTGTCAGCCTTCCAATAGCAGTAGCTGTCACCGGCGGCAGGCATGTCGGTTGCGGCCTCGGGACGCGGACCGTTGGTGCCGGCGGGCAGCGCCACCATCACCTGGAAGCCGCCGTCGTCGACCATGCACGGCGTGTAGTGAAGCGTGGTGTTGAAAACCTCGACGACCTTGCCGGCCGGCACGCGGAACGCCTTGACGCACGCGGTGTCGAGCTTGCCGTCCTCGATCTCCCAACGATGCGCCACGAGCAGGATAAAGTCGCGCGCGCCCAAGTTGAACTCGCTGGCACGATGATACTCCAGGCAGTTGAGACGCGTGTTGTGGCCGTTGCACCAGCCGAACTGGAAGGGACGGCCACCGTACATGAGAAAGCCCAGCTTATCGGCATCCTTGACGCCCTCGAGCTCCGGCGCACTTGCTACGTACTTGCTGCCCTCGGGAATGGGCGTGGCAGAAAGCGCCTCGAGCACAGGCGACGTGAGCTCGGACGGAACGTTATCCCAAACGTTGCCATAGGACTTGAACTCGGAATCCTCGACAGAATAGATATGCATGTTCACTCCTGTTCGTTTATGTGACAGTATGAACATTCTAGAACAAACATGAGCGATTTTGAACGCTCGTCCCGACTACTCAACAAAAAGGCGCCCCCGCATAAGCGAAGGCGCCCAATGCGCACGTTTTAGGCGATAAAGCCCTTACGCCTGCTGATAATGCAGGTGCTTCTCGTCGATATCGGCCAGATCGCGGTCGAGGTAGCGGCGCGCGAGCCAGTTAGCCATGGGAAGGTTCTGGTCCAGGTAGTTGCCGCACTCCTCGGGAGCGGCACCGGGGACATCGCCCTCGAAGTCGGCGACAAACTCAAACAGCTCGCGCACGAGCGGCAAGATCTCCTCGCTCGTCAGCTCGCCAAACACGATGAGGTAAAAGCCCGTGCGGCAGCCCATGGGGCCAAAGTAGACAATGCGGCTCGACCACTCGGCATGGTTGCGAAGGAACGTCGCGCCCAGGTGCTCGATGGTGTGGCACTCGGCCGTGTTCATGACCGGCTCCTTGTTGGGCGTGGTCAGGCGCAGGTCAAACGTGGTGACGGCAGCACCGGTCGCCGGATCGCGGTCGATGCGGCTCACATACACGCCGGGCTCAAGTAGCAGATGATCAACGGAAAAGCTGGCGATGCGCTCCATGGCAAATCCTCTCGGTAGTCAAATTGGGACGGGGCTCTTTTAGCTGGTTCGAATGGCCGCACCAATCATACCAGCCAAAAAGCCCCGTCCCAAAAAGACAACTTAGCCCAGGACGCGGGCCATGCGTGCCTTGAACTCGGAAAGGAAGCGCGGGGCATCAACGGTCAGCGCCACAAGCGCGCTCTTGTCGGGATCTGCCACACGGCGCTCATCGCAGATGGTGCGACCGCGGTACTCGCCCAGCAGGTCGACGCGTAGATTGCAGCCGAGCGCACCCACGAGCGTGGGATCGATTGCCACGGCAACAGCCAGCGGATCGTGCAGCGCACAACCACCCAGGTAAGGTGCGTTCATCTCGTACGAGCCAATGTAGTGCTCGACCATGCTCGCAAACGCGCAGCCGGCCATAGTGCCCGAGCCCGTCCAGCCGGCAATATCGCGGCGCGTGAGCACCACGCGATGCGTCACATCCAAACCCACCATGGTGAGCTTGCGGCCCGAGCGCAGCACGGCATCGGCAGCCTCGGGGTCGCTCGCCATGTTGGCCTCGGCGCCCGCGCTCACGTTACCGGGCACGGTCAGGGCGCCGCCCATCACCACCACGCGGCCGATAGACATCATCGCGGCCGCATCGCGCTCCAGGGCGAGCGCCAGATTGGAGAGCGGGCCGGTCGCCACATAGACCAGGTCGGGGCCATAGGTGCGCGCGGCATCGATCAGATAATCGACCGCAGCGTTGCCGTCGGCCGACGTTGCCCCCACCGGCTCATAGGGCGACGCGGGCACGCTCGCACCGCCGATGCCGTTCTTGCCGTGGATGAGCGTGGTTGACGCCGGCGGCGTATAGGGCTCGGTCGCCTTAATGGGGCGGTCGGCACCCAGATACACCGGCACCTCGGGACGACCCAACAGGTCAAGCACCGCCAAGCAGTTATGCGCCGACTGGTCGACGCGCACGTTGCCAAAACACGTGGTTATGCCGACGAGCTCCACCTCGGGGCTCGCAACGGCATAGGCGAGCGCCATCGCATCGTCCACACCCATATCCAGATCAAGGATCAGCTTCTTAATTGCCATTGTTCTACTCCGCTTCTCCGTCTTGTACTAAATCGTCTAAATCAAACACGCGCTCAACTTCGGCACGCGTGGGAATCGACTGCTGTGCGCCCAGGCGCGACACCGTCACCGCCGCGGCGCGTGCGCCCACCGCCATGCACTCAAAGAGCGGCAGGCCCTCCAGACGAGCTTCAGCAAGCGCACCGATAAATGTATCGCCCGCGGCCGTCGTATCGACCACCGCACTCGAAAGCGCCGGCATGCGCAGCAGCTCACCGTCATCGCCAAGCGTAACCGACCCGGCGCCGCCCAACGTGATGACCGCAGCTCCGGCACCCTTGACGAGCAGGGCATTGAGCGCCGCGACGCAGCTCGCATCATCCGCGGGCAAGATGCCCGTCAGCACCTGGCACTCAGTCTCGTTGGGGCAGACCAGGTCGGCTGCAGACCAGACCTCCGCAGGCAACTCACAGGCAGGCGCTGGATTAAAGACCGTATAGAACCCCAGCTCGTGAGCGCAAACAAGCACCTCGGCAGTCGCCGCAAGGTCACATTCGCCCTGGGCGATAAAGACGCTTCCGGCAGCCGGGGCAATCTCGCTGGCGTCGCCGTCGAGCTCATCGGCCACCAGGCGTCTCAGCGCGCGGGCAACGTCCTCGCCCGCAAGCGCATGATTGGCGCCCGGCGACAGCACGATGCGGTTGTCGCCCTCACAGCGAATGATGGTCGCCGTTCCCGTCTCCACATCATCGCGACGCGCCACAAAGTCACAGTCCACGCCAGCATCTTGGAGCCCCGCCACGAGCGACATGCCAAACGCATCGCGCCCGACCGCGCCGATCATGCACGTGCGCGCGCCCATGCGTGCAGCTGCCACGGCCTGGTTGGCGCCCTTACCGCCGGCATTGCTGATAAATCCGCTGCCGCCGACGGTCTCGCCCGCACGCGGCATGCGCTCGCACGCCACCGAAAGGTCCATGTTCATGCTGCCGAACACCGCAACGATGCCGCAATCTGCCATGGAAACCTCCTCGTCCGCGGGCTCTGCGCCCGCTGTTGGCCGTCAATCGTGCGCTCTCGCGCCTCTATAACTTTAGTTCACTTTGATGTGAACGCGCGCTTGAGCTTGCACCGGCAGCAAGCATTCACAGGAGCAGGCGGCTACAATGAAGGCGTGCTGATTATTCTCGTCATTGGATGAAGTTTTATGGAACAATTCCCGCGATCGAGCTCACGCAGCTCACGCCACGCGAGCGATCAACGAGCGCCGCACGAACGTTCGCGCGCTAACCGACAAGCCACCGAGCCGAGCCGAGCCGCAGGCTCTCATCGCGTGCCCGCCAACAAGGGTGATCGCACCAACAGCGCTGCAAAAGAACAGGCGCCCACGCGCCCCAAATCTCGCTATATCCCCGCCCTCGACGGCCTGCGCACGCTTGCCGTCGTCGCAGTGGTGCTCTATCACCTCAACCTCACGTGGGCTCAGGGCGGCCTGCTCGGCGTCACGATCTTCTTTGTGCTTTCGGGCTATCTGATCACGCGCTTGCTGCTCAACGAAGTCGCTAAGACCGGTCGCATCGACCTTAAGAGCTTCTGGATTCGCCGCATCCGTCGCCTGGTCCCCGCCGTGGTAACGGTAGTGTTCGTGACCTGCGCGCTGTGCACCATCTTTAACCACGTGATGCTCACCAAGATGCGTCCCGACATTCTGCCGTCGCTGCTGTTCTTTAACAACTGGTGGCAGATTATGCAGGACGTCTCGTACTTCAACGCCCTGGGCGACCCCTCGCCGCTTACGCACTTTTGGTCGCTCGCCATCGAGGAACAGTTCTACCTGGTTTGGCCACCGCTGCTGCTCGCTATGGTATCCATGCACATGAGCAAGCCCAACACGCGCCGCATGGTTCTGGGCCTGGCTGCTGTCTCCGCCATCGCCATGATGGTGCTCTATAACCCTGCCGCCGACCCCAGCCGCGTGTACTACGGCACCGACACCCGCGTCTTCTCGCTGCTGCTGGGCGCCTGGATGGCCTTTATCCCCGATCGCGACCTGGCGCCGGTGCGTCTCGCTCATCGCTTGGGACTCAATCGCCTGGCTGGCGCCGCCAAGCATGGCAAGAACGCCGAGGGCAAGCCTGGCAAGAAGGTCGACGAATCAGCCGATACCACCCCGGCACAGCCGAGCGCCCTCGTGCGCTTTTGGTCCTCGCCCGCATCCATCAATGTGTTGGGCGTCGTGGGTCTGGTTGGCCTTGCCGCCATGGTCGCGCTCACCAACGGCTACACCGCGTTTCAGTATCGCGGCGGCACGCTGTTATGCTCCATCCTCACGCTCATGGTCATCGCCGCCTGCGTACAGCCCCAGAGCTTGGTCGCGCGCGCTCTTGCCGCCGAGCCGCTCGTGTGGGTCGGCAAGCGCTCGTACAGTATCTATCTGTGGCACTATCCGCTGCTGCTGCTTATGAACCCGGTCGCCAACATCAACGATACGCCCTGGTGGCAGTACATCTTGCAGGTACTTGTGGTGGTCGCCGTGGCAGAGTGCTGCTATCGCTTTATCGAGACTCCGTTTAGGAAAGGCGCCTTTGGGCGCACCGTTTCCGAGTTCCGCGACGGAACCGCCACGCCCGCAAGCTGGGTGCGTGCGCATATTCCCGTGTGCGCCACTTGCGGCGTCGTGCTGATCATTGCCCTAGGAGGCCTCATCTTTGTGCCGGAGACCTCCGCGTTAAGTGGTGAAGGTGCCGAAATCCTCAACAAAGAAGCCAAGAATACCGCACCCAAAGACCAGCAGGCAGCCGACGACACCGACAAGGACAACGACGGCTTCCCCGACGGATCCTACGACCTGCTGATGATCGGCGACTCCGTGTCGCTGCGCGCCGTCGATTCCTTTGACGGCGTGTTCCCCCACAGTCACATCGATGCCGAAAAGGGCCGCCAGTTCGATGCAGGCCGCGCAACATTTGAGGGCTATCTCCAACAGAACCTTGCCGGCAAGGTCGTGGTCTTTGCACTGGGCACCAATGGTCTGGTAACTGATGACCAGATCGATGCCATCATGGCCGATGCCGGCGACAAGCGTATCGTCGCGTTTGTGAACACACGCAGTCCGCAGCCGTGGGTGGGTTCCACCAACCAGGCTATCGCAAATGCCGCCACGCGCTACAAGAACGTGCGCGTTATCGACTGGTACGGATACAGCGCCAATCGCAACGACCTGTTCGACGGCGACGGCACGCACCTGTCGACTACCGGCGTGACCGAGTACCTCAATCTCATCCACGATGCAGTCAAGAAAGACCTGCCCGTGCACCCCGAGGACCACGTTAACGATCCGCAACCGGCAGCCGTCAAGTCCGCCGGCGACGCGCTCGTCAACGCTCTCGCCTACAAGCCGCACAAGCTCGGCGGCGACAAGTAACGCGCAGCCAAATCTGCTTACACCCGCAGGGGGCGTCGGCCACGGCCGACGCCCCCTGCGGCAGTTAGGGACGCTCCTTATGTGCCGGCACTTAGGGACACTCCTGACACAGCCGAGGAACGCCCTCCTTGTAACCGAATTCTGGACGCCTCGCCGCCCCGAGCGTTGTTTCCAAGCCCCAAAATCGCTCTTTTCGAGCCGGCTCCAAGAGGTCGTGGGCAAAAAGGGCAAATATGAGTACTGTTACCATTTTAGTAGCAGGCAAAACCACCCAAAATGACGACCGAGCGACCCCTACAACCCCCGAAAGCAGCCAATCTGACTGGTTTATGGCGTATTGAAGCCAATTTTAATGAACATATTATATGTTATGTTCATTATCTTTTTGAATGTAAATGCTATTCGCTTAGCAGCAGTACTCATATTTGGCATTTTTTGCCCACTGCCATATAACTAACACCCTATAGCAGGCAAAAAACAGGCCGCAGCCCATCGCTGCGGCCTGTTCGGAAGCAAAAGCAGTCGTTAAGCGCTGTAGCCCATCGCTTGCAGGACAAACATGACAACCGTCAGCACCGTAATCACGCCAATGGTCGCCCACGTGAGTACATTCCACACGCGGCCGTTACGGTTGCCGCCCATAATATGGCGATCGGCAGCGATAACCACCTGGAACACCAGCACTACGGGCAGCAGCACACCGTTAATGACCTGCGAGGTCATCATAATCTGGAACAGGTCGACGCCGGGCATAAGCACCAGCACGGCAGAGATGCCAATGATGGCCGTAATGATGCCGCGATAGACCGGAGCCTCGTCCCAGCTGCGGTCGGCGCCGCGCTCCCAGCCAAATGCCTCGCAGATAGCGCTCGACGTAACGCCCGGCAGCACGCAAGCGGCCAAAAAGCTCGCCGCGACCAGACCCGAGGCGAACAGCACCGTGGACCACTGACCGGCGATGGGCTCCAGCGCGCGGGCCGCATCGGCAGCGTCGCTAATCTGGACGCCCGCCGGAAACAATACTGTACCGGTCGTGATGATGATAAAGCCGGCGATGATGTCGGCGGCAATTGAACCGCTCACGGTATCGATGCGCTGCAACACGATATCGTCCTCGCCCGCATTCTTATCGACCACGTTGTTCTGCGCCAAAAAAATCATCCACGGCGCAATGGTGGTGCCGATCGTGGCAACTACCAGCGACACGTAGCTGGGGTCGTTTTGAATATTGGGTACGACCAAGTCGACCGCGACCTCGCCCCAGTTGGGGCCGGCCATAAAGGCGGCAACGATATAGGTCACGAACACGCAGCTCACCAGCAGTAAAATCTTCTCGATGCGCTGGAAACTGCCCGACATGGTAAGCATCCAAACCAGCAGGGCCACCAATGGCACCGAAATACTCGCCGGCACCCCAAACAGGGCCAGGCCGCTCGCGATACCCGCAAACTCCGAAATGGTCACGGCTGTATTGGCGATCAGCAGCGCCGCCATGGCCAGCACGCTCCTGCGCACGCCAAAGCGCTCGCGAATGAGCGACGCCAGGCCCTTGCCCGTGACGCAGCCGCAACGCGCCGCAGTCTCCTGCGTCACGATGAGCAGCACGGTCATGACGGGAAGCATCCAGAGCATCTTGTAGCCATAGCTGGCGCCGGCGCTGGAATACGTGGCGATGCCGCCGGCGTCATTACCCGAAAGCGCCGCCAACAGACCGGGGCCCATGGCGCCAAAGATGGCCGCAATGGTCAGCTTTTGTTTGGTGCTCGCCTTTTGCTTCGTGTTTTGCACGCGACCACCTAACCCATGACTGACATGGTGAGCAGCACCGCGGCGACGCAGTACGCCACGCACGAGATCATGACGGCAATGACGTTCATGGCGGTGCCCGACGTGTTGAGATCGTGCTCGTCGCGCCAGAACAGCACCATCAGATAAATCACGGCACTCATGTTGCCAACCAGGCAAATGACGGCAGCGATATTAAAGCAGCCGGTAAAGAGTTGTTCCTCAAACATAGGGGCACCGGGGAACGCGGCGGTACGCACCAGTTGCGCGCACAGATAGGTCACGAGCGACAAAATCAGGCCCATACCGGTGCTCTGGAAGAAGAATCCCAGGTAGGGCTTAGGCTCGTCGTCGTGGCCGTCGTATTCCAGGAAGTAGTTCTTGACGAACGACACCATACGCGAGGCAGCCAGCAGCACGAGCGGCATGGCGCACATGGGGAACACCACCAGATGCGCGGAGCCCCCTGCCGTCCCCAGCACCGTTGCCATGATGCACGAGGCGATGCCCCACACGACAACCCAGTACTGGCGATGCACAAACCAGCTGAGCACATTCGTCGAGTCGTCGGACGCGCTATCGCCCGAGCCGACGCCCGCGATCTGCAGGTCCTCCTGGTGTTCCTCGGCGATAACGTCCATGGCGTCGTCGAAGGTCACGATGCCAAGGATGTGACGGTTCTCGTCGCAAACGGGGATGGCGACCAGGTCGTACTTGGTCATCTCGTCCGTTACGTCTTCCTGGTCATCGTCGGGCGACACATAAACCAGGTCGCGATAGGCCAGCTGGCCCAGCGTGGCGTCGCGGTCGGCCACGATCAACGTGCGCAGCGAAAGGACGCCGGTGAGCATGCCGCTCGGGTCCTCGGTATAGACGTAGTAGACGCTCTCGAAGTCCTCGTCGAGCTTGCGGATCGCCTCGATGGCGTCACCGACCGTCGCCGTGGCGGGCAGGGAGACAAACTCCGAGGTCATGATGCGACCGGCAGTGTTGTCCTCATAGCCCAACAGGTTACGAATCGCCTTCTCCTCCTGAACGCCCATCAGGCGCAGAAGCTTCTCGGCCTTCTCGTAATCGAGTTCGTCGATCAGGTCAGCGGCGTCGTCCGGATCCATCATGGCCAGCATCGACGATGCATCGGTGTCGGACAGGCCCTCGAGCATCTCGGTCATAAGTTCGTCGTCATCGAACTCCGAGATGGCCTCGGCGGCCTGGGCGGTGTCGAGCTGCGCGAACACCTGCGCACGCAGGCGCGGGTCGAGCTGCTCGATAATGTCGGCGATGTCAGCAGGGTGCAGCTCGCCGAGCGTCTTGTGCGACACCGAAAGCTGGATGTTCTTAGTCGAACGGTCGAGCAGGTCCATGTAGGACCAGGCGATGATGTCCTCGCCGAGCGGTTTGCCCAGGTGCTTCATAAAGCTCTCGACGACATGCTCGAGGGCGGGGCTGATCGCGCGCAGCAGACCACGGGCGCCAACTTCGGCACCCAGCAGACGCAGCTGATTTTCGCCCGACATGGAAAACTTGATGTCGTTTACGCGCACGACCTTCATGCCCTGCGTGTCGACAATCTGCTTGTTGAGCACGTCGCGCGCGAGCAAGAGTTCGGTCGGCTGCAGGTACGAAAAACGGATTTCGGTGGCCGGCGACTTAAGGTGTACGCCCGTCTCGTCGATACGGTCGACCCATTTGCGCCAGCTGATCATAAACGGCGTCTTGCCGGGTCCGCGGAACGCGAGCGACGTCACGTGCGGAAAAACTTCGCCGGTAGCAATGCCAAAATCATTCACAACGCCGAGCTTTTCGCCATCGACGTCCAAGACCGGCAGTTTGAGCATCTCACTCAGATAATTCACTGGTGCTCCCCATCATTATCCCTTCGAACTGCGGCCATGCCGGCACGCCGTCCGTGGACTATTAGATATGTATACGCATGCGCGGGCGGCACGCCGCTCGGCGCTCACACCCCGTACATGCGCAAGAAGCACCTGCATGGGGTCATCGACTGTATGGTCGAGGTTTGGATTTCACCTGCAACCTTTCTCTTGACCCTTGTTATCCGCAGTAACTATAGCATCAGCATCGCGCCGTGGCGCCAAATTTATGCTCCAAACATCGCAGGCATACCAAACGCTGACGCAACCGTGACATAGTCATTGGGGACGTTCTTACATGACTAGTCTGTGGTGTCGTCATCTTCGGCGAGCTGGGGGAACACGGCGTTTTTGGGCATGGCGGCCTTCGTCAGCGAGGTGAGCTTTTTGCTCAGCGATGTATCCGTCTTGACCAGATCGCTCAATGTCACGATTTTGTAGCCGTCGGCAATAAGCCCGTCGATAATCTGCGGCAGCGCCTCGAGCGTCTGCTCGGCGCATTCATCGTTATCGGTCAGCAACACAATGTTGCCCGGCGTCACCGAATCGAGCACCGTCGAGACCTGCTCGTCGGCACCGTTGAGCAGCCAGTCGCCCGAATCGATATTCCACGAGACCACGGCAGACACAAGGTCCATCGCATCAATCCAGTTTTGCTCGTCAAAGGCTGCGTAGGGAGCACGCAAAAGCATCGTCGACGTTCCGGTCGCGGACTTGATCGCCTCGGTGCCCTTCGAAACCTGTTCGCGCACCGCATCGCGATCCTTGCCCTTGAGCGATTCGTCGCTGTAACTGTTGGAGCCGACCTCGCAGCCGGCATCGACAATCGCCTTGGCCGTGGCGGGCGAGGCCTCGGCCGCATCGCCCGACAGGAAGAACGTCGCGGTGACGCCCTCTTCCTTGAGCACCTGCAAGATCTGCTTGGTCGCTCCGCTCGGGCCCTCATCAAACGTCAGCGCCACGTACTTTTCGTTGCCCTTGGGCGCCACGCTCGCGCACTCGACCACGCAATCGGTGGCGGGCACGACCTCGCCGCGGTCCTGCGTCTTACCCGACTGCTCGCCGACCCACACCTCGGAGCGACCTTGGATGCCCCACGTCTTGACGTACTCGATAGCACCCGTGCCCTCGACCTTGAGCTTGGGCTCGATAACCGTCGCCTGGACCTCATGCTTCTCATACGTGTCGCGGCCGTCTTTGACCGTCACCTTCTCGCCGCCCGTAAGCTCGCGGCTTTTCCACTTGCCCTGTTTTATGCGCTTGCCGTCCACCTTAACCGACAGCTTTTCGCCGCCATGGCGAGTAAGCACGCTGTCGTCAACGGCCAGCAAGTCCCCGGCGTCGTAGGTATCGGTCAGCTCCTGGTCGTCGATGAGATTTTGCAGCGTAGAGCCGATGCGCACCGCAGTCTCCTGGCCGTTAAGGACGACATCCACGCTGCGGTTGACGTAGCCCACGACGGCAGCGATGAACAGCACGAGTGCGCAGCCCACGGCGATGAGCGCATAGGGCAGGCGAGACGGACGACGGGGCGTGCGGCTGTTTCCGATGCGAGCGCTGCGGTCGCTAAAGCCGCGGCTATGGTTGAGATACATCGCGCCGGGCTTACGGTGACGCTTGCGCTGACCGCTGGGCAGCTGCCCCAGGTCGCGGCGCGCCGTCGGACGCGCACCCGAGCGCCCGTTTAAGTTAGATCCGTTTTGGCGCATGTGCCCTCCCCCATAAACGCAGCAAGCCGGAGCAACAGGTCTCCGGCTTGCCTCCCATCAATTGGTACGTCGCTATTTGCTAGCTTTTGACGAGCCCCCGCTCGCCTTTTGATATTCGTCCTTAAAGGCCTTGAACATACCGCGCGTCTTGCCGAGCTGCTTGCCCAGCGCGCGACTGCCCTTGTCCACGGCGACCGAACCCTTGTCATCGAGCACCTTAGCGCCCTTCTTGACCTTATCGCCCACCACGACGCTTGCCTCGGCAGCCTTTGCGGCGGCGCCGCCCGAATACCCGAGCGACTTGACCTCGTCCGAAACGATCATCGCGCCGTCCGCATAGCCGCGCAGCATCGTCGGCGGCATCTGCGTGTCGCCCACCAGCACACTCGAGGCAGTGCCGGCGGTCACGTAGAACGTCTGCACGATGCCCGAACGCGGCTTGAACTCCACATCCGAGCAATAGCCCACGACATCGCCCGACTCCGTGCGCACGTCCATGCCAACCCAGATAATGCAATCGTCCAGGTTGATGTCGAGGCGCTTGGCCGCAGCGGCATCGTAGGTACCCTTGACGTCGTCAACCGCGATGGCGCCCTCGTAGACGCCAATGGCATCGAGCGCCACAAATCGGTCGGGGCGCTCGATCATGCCCGCGATATCGGACTGGCGCACCATAAAGCCCACCACGCGCGTACCGCCCGGGGTAAAGACCGGAAAGTGAATCTTGCCGAGCTTTTTAGGGCTGCGCGGCGTGCCGTCTTTTTTGGTGCGCTTATCCTCGGTAGGCTTGCGATAGATCTTGGCGCCGACAAAATCCCCGGCGCGCATTATGCCTCGGTCGAAGGCTCCGCGGCCTCGGCGTCGGCCTCGACGGCGTTCTCGACCACGACATCGGCGGCGGGCGTCACGTTACCGCCCGATATGGCGTCGTTGAGCTGCTCGCGCAGCTGGTCCATGCGCTCGCGGGCAAGGTCAACCTTGGCACGCAGGTCATCGGTCTTGGCGTCGACCATCGGGCCAAAATCGTTGACCGCAGCGCGGGCCTCCTCGGCACCGTGCTCGTAGGTGTCGCGCATGTTATCCCAGGCGTCGTTGGCGATATCGGCAGCCATGGCGCGGGTCTCGGCGCCCGAGCGCGGAGCCAGGGCAACGCCGATGATGGCGCCGGCGGCGGCACCGAAGAGCGCACCCGAGATAAAGTTGAAAGTCTTACCCATGTTCATTCCTCTCCTGCGGGCACCTCGGCGCCCACCGTTTGAATGCTGTCCATTATACCCGCAGCACAGCGCTTGCCGTCTTGCTCATCTGCGTACGGTAAAGGCGCAGGTACATGATGGTGATAAGCGGGTGAGCCTACTCCTGCGGCATGGCAGGCATGGCCACTGTAGCGCCCGGGTCCTCGCCGGCGCCGTCAACGAGCGGCAGCGCTCCCTCGCGCGCGGGGGCCACCGGAGCCGTCGCCGCACCACCGTAGACGGCAGCGGGGGCCTCATGGCTCTCAGCGGTCGCGCCCTCGGTATCGATTACCTCCTGCGGCTCGTCGTCAAAGCTCGGGACGCCCTGGGGCTCCGCGGGCTCGACCTCGACGGCCTCCTCGGCAGGGGCATCGTTGACAGACTCGGCGGCAACCTCGGCAGGCGCCTCGCCCTCGGTCGTGTCCCCGGCCTCGCCTTCGGCGTTCGCGGCGGCGACGGCCTCGTGCGGGTCCTTGCCCTCGGCCTCGGCACGCATGCCCAGTACCAGGTTACGCAGGCCCGCGACCGTACCGTCCACATCGGGAGCGGGCTGGTCGGCATGCAGATAGGCCCAATCCATCATAAAGGTCGCCGAAGACAGCGCGCCGATGGCCAGCGCGTCGTCGGGACACGAAAGCTCGACCTCAAAGACACGCTCATCGTGCTCACTCACGCGAGTGCGGCCGCACGAAATGCTGCCAGCGAGACCGGTCTCGTTCATGAGCTCGACTGTCACGTGCTCCAGCAGATGGCAAAGCTCGGTCTGGCCCATGCAGTCCTGGAATTCGCGACCGGAATCGCCCAGGCACAGGTGCTTGGCAATCGCGGGCACCAGGTAATACACGCGCGCCGTGGCCTCGATGTCCTCCGAGGTCATGAGCGGCATGCCGGGGTTCACCAGCACGTGCGCGCAGATCTTGTCCTCGTTGACGGTGACCTTAAGGATGTTGAACAGGCCTGCCATAACTCTCCCCTACTCTTCCTTACCCTACTCGTCGCCGTCGTGCGGGTCCGCAGAGCCCGCACCAGACGCCGTCGGCTCGTCTGCCGAGGGCTCGGAATCCTTCTTATCGGTTTCGGCCGGAGCGATCACGCGAATGAGCGAGATGCGCTGGCCACGCATCGACTGCACCTTAAACTTGTACCCCGCAACCTCAAACACCTCTCCGATGTCGGGCACCGAGTCGCAAAGCTCCAAAATCCAGCCGGCGATGGTCTCATAATCATCGCTTTCCTCGAGCGGCCAACCAAGCTCAATCGCGTCATCGCACGAAAAACGCCCATCGACGAGCCACTCGCGGCGCGAAAGGCGCGTGAGGTACTTGTTGTCGGGGTCGAACTCGTCCTCGATCTCACCCACGATCTCCTCGACGATGTCCTCGATGGTGATGATGCCGGCCGTGCCACCGTACTCGTCCACGACCACTACGATCTGGTCGTGCGAGGTCTGCATCTCGGACAGCAGCGGCAGGATGTCCTTGGTGTCGGGCACAAAGGTGGCGTCGCGCAAAAAGTCGGCGATGGGCTGGTCGCCCTTGCCGTCGAGCGAAGGCTGGATCAGGTCCTTGATGTGCGCGATGCCGGCGACGTTGTCGGGATCCTCGTGATAGACGGGGATGCGGCTAAAGCCGGTCTGGCGCATGGCGGACAGCACGTCGGCGACCGTTTCGTCGTCCTCGCACATGGTGGTGTCCACGCGCGGCACCATGACCTCGCGGGCAACGGTGTCTCCCAGGTCGAAGATCTCGTGGATCATGCGCTTTTCCTCGTCGAGCAGATCGTCCTGCTCCGAGACCATGTATTTGATCTCTTCCTCCGAGACGTTTTGGCGGTCGTCGGCGCTCTTGATGCGCAGGATGCGGGCCAGGCCGTCGGAGCAGGCACCGGTCAGCCACACGAGCGGGCGGGCGATCTTTTGGAACACGGAGAGCGGTCCCACGACCTGCTTGGATACGCCTTCGGCATTAGCCAGGCCGATGCGCTTGGGCACAAGCTCGCCAACCACGATGGACACGAAGGCGACGGCGACGGTGATGATGACCGGCGCCAGGCCGCGCGCGATGGCAGAGAGCGGCGCGATGCCAAAGCTCATGAGCCACGTGGCAAGCGGGTCGGACAGGCTCGTCGAGGCGACGGCGGACGAGGCGAAGCCCACGAGCGTGATGGCGACCTGGATGGTGGCGAGCAGCTGGTCGGAGTCGGCGGCCAGCTTAATGGCGCGCTCGGCGCGCTTGTCGCCTTCCTCGGCATCGTGCTCCAACACGGCGCGCTTAGCCGTGGTGAGCGCCATCTCGGACATGGAGAAGTAGCCGTTGATGAGGGTCAAAACGAGGGTGGTGATAAGGGAGATGGTTATGTCCATCGGGAGTTTCTCGAACCTCCAAGATTCGGGACGTTAGGGTAAAACGTTGATGGCGGATAGGGCAATTGCGCTGGCGACCGAGCGGGGGCACGGGCGCTGGCGTGGTCGCTAGATTACGAAGAGGATCACCGCCATGAACTGGAAGATGCTGCCGGCGAGCACCCACAGGTGAAACACGCTGTGCAGATAGCGCACGTTTTTGGCGATATAGAACGGCACGCCCGCGGTGTAGCACACGCCGCCGACGGCGAGCAGGGCAAGCGCCACGGGGTTGAGCAGTGCCACAAGTTCGGGCAGCTTAAAGACAACGAGCCAGCCCATCAGCAGGTAGACCAGGCCACTTACCCAGTGCGGTTGACGCTCGCGCATAAAGCACTCGAGGGCGATGCCGATAATGGCGATGGCCCATACGGCAAAGAACAGCATAGGACCGCCGTCGTTTGCGAGCGTGATGAGACAAAACGGCGTATAGCTGCCGGCTATGAGCAGGTAGATGCAGCTGTGGTCGATAATGCGAAACACGCGCTTGGCGCGAGCGGGCTGAATCGCATGGTAGAGCGTGGAGGCAAGGTATTCGAGGATAATGCTGACACCATAGACAATCGCCGCGGCCATGTGGGCCGGGCCTCCGCCGCGCAGGGCAGCAAATACGATCAGGAGTACCAGGCCCGCGATACCCAGCAGGCAGCCGACACCATGGGTGACGGAGTTCATGATCTCCTCGCCCACCGTGTAGTGTGGAACGGCCGCGGTCTTGGGTCGCGGCTTAGAACTGTCGCTCGAATCGGACATGCCGGTTATATCCTCCAACGTAAAGAGTTCTCAACACTATATCAAAGCGTCTAGGTACGTGCGAAATTTGCACCATACGTGACCCTTTGTTTACCCATTCTTTGCCTGTTGACGCATCAACGGCGAACGTCCATAATGCGCTTGCATTAAATGTTGACGTATTAACATCTTATAGGAGAATACCGCATGGCTCAAAACGCACGTTCCCATCGAAAGCTCAAGATGGCCGGCATCGTTGCACTGGTGGTTGTCGTTGTGCTGCTCGGATTTGCCGGCAACTTTCTGTTTGACTTCGCGCTGAATCCCCAAGCGCCGTACACCATGAAGATGATGCAGAATAGCAAGAACGACAAAGAAGGCGAGCAGCCGGATGCCGAGGACACCGAGGCGCGGGCATGGTTTAAAGAAAACCGCAAGAGCAGCAGCCTCACCGCAGATGACGGAACCGAGCTCGCCGCTTGGTTTTTTGCCGCCTCGGAGAACACCCACGATTACGCCGTCTGCCTGCATGGATATACCAACGAGCCCATCGGCATGGCCCGATACGTCAAGCGATTCCACGACCGCGGCATGAACGTGCTCGCGCCTGCCGCCCGCGCCCACGAGCGCTCCGGCGGCGACTATATCGGCATGGGCTGGCCCGAGCGGCTCGATATCGTTGCATGGATTGGGCGGATCGTTGCGGCCGACCCCGAGGCGCGCATCCTGGTCTTTGGCGAGTCGATGGGTGCAGCAACTGCCATGAACGTCGCGGGGGAATCTCTACCCGCAAACGTAAAATGCATTATCGAGGACTGTGGTTATACGAGTGTTTGGGACGAGTTTTCCCTGCAACTCAAGGACGTGTTCGGCCTGCCCAGCTTTCCCTTGCTCGATGTAGCAAACTTGGTGTGCAACGTGCGCGCGGGCTACGACTTTCATAAGGCGAGCAGTGTGGAGCAACTCAAACACGCGACGGTTCCCATGCTGTTTATCCACGGCGACCAGGACACCTTTGTGCCGTACAGCATGCTCGACCAAAACTACGACGCGTGCGCCAGCAAGGTCAAGCAAAAGCTCACCATCCATGGCGCCACCCACGCCAAGAGTGCGCAAGTTGACCCCGAGCTCTACTGGAACACAGTCAACAACTTCCTCGACGAGTATTTTTAGGCGAATAGCAACGTCTGAGGCTTTATCTGACCCCCTATTTTCGGAAGTATGCGGCAAAATCTGGAACTGCCGACCAGACCACAGTTTTACCAACAATTTATCAGGGGTTTTGTTGCCAAAAAATGTCGTGTGTTCGGCGGTCTCGAAATTTGCCGCATACTTCCGGAAAGCCGACCGCGAGCGCTGTGCTCACGGGCGGCTTTTGCTCAACTAACGCTACAAAGGCGCTTGTTTTGTCCAATAGATAGGCGCTATTTGACCTCGATGAGCTCGTACTTGCTCGTGCCCAGGCCGATCTTCTCGGCGTGCGCGATGCAGGTGCGCCAGTCGGTGTCGGGATGCGTGATGCAGAAGGGGTCCTTGGCCTGATCGCCCTCCAGATGCTCGTGGTTGTGCTCCATCTTGGCCGCGCTATCGGTGAGCTCGGTGTTGGGCAGCAGCTCGGATGCCATGACGGCGTCGGCGCAGGCCTGGTCGATGGCGACCGGGTCGAAGCTCGCGAACATGCCGATATCGTTGACGATGGGCGTGTCGTTTTCGGGATGGCAGTCGCAGTTGGGGCTAATGTCCATGGCGAGCGAAATGTGGAAGCTCGGGCGGCCGTCGACGACGGCCTTGGTGTACTCGGCGATCTTACAGTTGAGCACGTCGGCCGCGGCGTCATAGCCGGGCTTGATGGCGTCCTGGTTGCACACGCCGATGCAGCGGCCGCAACCCACGCAGCGATCGTGGTCGATGGCGGCCACGTGGACCGTGCGGGTGTTACCGTTGGCAAGCTCGCGCTCGCGGGTGTCGTCAAACGAGATAGCGTTGTGCGCACAGACCTTTTCGCAGGCACGGCAGCCAACACAGTGCTCGGTCGCGACGTTCGGCTTGCCGGCGGCATGCTGCTCCATCTTGCCGGCACGGCTGCCGCCTCCCATGCCCAGGTTCTTCATGGCGCCGCCAAAGCCGGCCTGCTCATGGCCCTTAAAGTGGGTGAGGCTGATCACGATATCGGCGTCCATGAGAGCCTGACCGATCTTGGCCTCGCGCACGTACTCGCCGCCCTCGACCGGGACGAGTGCCTCGTCGGTGCCCTTGAGGCCGTCGGCGATGATGATCTGGCAGCCCGTGGCATACGGGGTAAAACCGTTCTGGTAGGCGGTATCGATGTGCTCGAGCGCGTTTTTGCGGCTACCCACATAGAGCGTATTGCAGTCGGTGAGGAAGGGCTTGCCTCCCAGCTCCTTCACGACATCCGCGACGGCGCGAGCGTAGTTGGGGCGCAAAAAGCTCAGATTGCCCAGCTCGCCAAAGTGAATCTTGATGGCGACGAACTTGTTCTCAAAGTCGATCTGCTCGATACCGGCGTGACGGATGAGGCGCTTGAGCTTGTCGAGCTGGCTCTCGCGAGCATGCGTGCGCAGGTTGGTAAAGTACACCTTTGCCGGTGCTGCGGGTGCGGTTGCGGTCATAGATCTATCCCCTCGGTCTATATGGCGTTACAGACATAAGAGGATGGTACCCGTTGAAGCAGGGTTAATGTCAAGCACGGCGCCCAGTCATTGGGTAGTCATTGGGGACAGACTTAAATGACTGAAACCACTCATTGGGGACAGACTTAAATGAGTGCCGCCAGGGACAGTCCTTGCCGGCCCGGCCAGCGAGCCGGCGAATCGGCAAAGACCGTCCCCGATGACTAGTCGTTTAAGAACGTCCCCGATGACTACTCTTGGACTTTGAGGGCTTCGGCCAGGCTGACGCGCCTGATAGAACGCGTGTGTAGCAGCGCCACGACCAGGTAGGTCGCAAAGCCAATGCCCACGCACGCCGTCATGGACCAAGCGGGCACGTAGATCTCGATATTGCCGTTGTAGGCGAGCAGCATCGAGCGGAAGATGGCCGTAAGCGAGCCAATAATGACCGGCAGGCTCAGCACAAGCGACGCCACCACGCACAGCGTGATCGAGCGGATGTACAGATGCGAGATCTCGCTATCGCGATAGCCAAAGACCTTCATGTAGCTGATCGACCGGGCGCTGTGGTCGATCACAGCCTTGGTCAGCAGGTACATAAACAGCAGAAAGATAAACACCGCGAGCCCAACCATCATTCCGATCATTTTGCTCATCATGCCGATAAACTGGTCGCCCACGGCGCGCATGTCGTCGGGCGTGGTGTCGCCGGCAAAGTAACGCGCATCGAGATCGAGCTTCTCGTCGCTCACATAGCCGTTAAAGTAGGCGGCGTCGTTGTCGAACAGCTCGTTAAAGTCGTCGATACTCATATAGATATTCATGTCCGACTTGGAGCCCCAGGCACAGTCCTTGCCCGCGTACTCAAGGGAATAATGCTCGCCCTCGTACTTGTCGCCGAGCGTGACCTTCTGACCCTCGCTCCAGCCAAACTTATCGAGCAGACCGCCGCCAAAGACGATGCGCCCATCGCCGACGTTGAGGTCTTTCCAATAGCGCGAATCGGTTGAAATGCCGTAGACGGAAATCGTCTCCTCGCCATTTCCATCGCCGCGGTCGTATTGCAGCTGGTAAACGGCGTATTTCTCAGCCTGTGCGATTGCGCCCGCGCCGTTGTCGGTCGTATTGACCGGGTGAATATCGTCGTTGTCAGTGTCAATCTTGGAGGCTTTGTCGATCAGGTCGATAGCCTCATCACGGTTGCAGCCGAGGGCATCGGCAAGATCATCGAGGCGCGCATAAAGCGCATCCTTCTTGTCCTGGACCTTGGCAAGCGCATCCTGCGCCGCAGTCAGGCTCTCGGCAGACGGAGATGCGGTCGCGGCATCGGCTGCCGTCTGCGCCGCATCGGCCGCGTCGTCAAGCTCGTCATCGGCATCCTGGGCAGCGGTTAGCAGCGCGCCGTCAACCGACTGCAAGCGTTCGAGTGCCGACCACTGCTCGCGCTCCTCGGCGGTGCCCTCGAGCTCCAGCGGCGCCTTGAGCGTGTACTGGTGCTCGGCGACCAAGCTCGTCTCGAGGTTGTCCGCGTAGTGCGTCATCGTGGGCAGAATCGCCAGGCCAAAGAGCAGCAGCAGCGAGGCAAACGCAATGCCCACGAAGAGCGTGGCGAAGTTGCCCAGGTTGCGCAGGAAGATGCGCAGGCGGAAGCGCGAGACAAAGCCCATGCGCTCCGGCAGCTGCAGGCCGCGCTTGGTGCCCGATTTGCCGCTCGCCTCGTGACGAAGGAATTGCAACGGCGTCTTGCCCATTTTGCGAAGCAAGCCCACCAGCGTGATGAGGATGAGCGCAGCGGCGGGAACCACGGCGCACTTCACAAAGATCTCCCAGCTCCAGTACACCTGGAAGGGCGGCAGGCTGTACGAACCGTAATAGAGGCTGCGCATGGGCTCGGTAAAGAACACAACGCCGAGCGCAGTGCCCAAAAGCGCCGCGACCACGCCCAAGATGGCGGGAAGTGCAAGGTAGTGCAGCACGATCTCGCGGCGGCGATAGCCGCTGGCGAGCAGCGTGCCGATGATGGCGCTCTCCTCCTCGATGGTGGCGTCGGTAAGGACCACAAAGACGAACGCCATGATCACGATGATGATGTCGAGCAGCGTCATCCACATCATAGAGTCGCCGTCTACGTCGTCGCGCGCATAGCCAATGCCCTGATTCGAATCGGCGTCGATCAGATCGTCCACGCGCGCATCGGCATCGGTCAGCGCCTCGACCATATCCTGCTCCGCATCGATGCGGTCCGCAGTGGAGAGGTCGCGATCGGTAAAGGTAAAGGAGTAGGTGTAGGCGGGCGCGCCGCCGACGTCCTCGAGCGCGGCAAAGCCAGCGTCGGTGACCTCGGCCACGCCATAGGTGATGGTGTTCACCGTAAAGTCGGAGTTGTTGAGGAACAGCGCCTGGTTATCGGGCTGAGTTATGATGCCGCAGATGGTGTAGGTGCGACCCTCGAGCTCGACTTTATCGCCCACGGACAGGTTGTTATTGGTGGCGAAGACACGGTCGATGGCCACCTCATCGTCCGTCTTGGGCTCCTTGCCCTCACAGTAGGACGCGATATCGACCTTGGTGCGGTGTGCGTAGGTGCGCAGCGTGCGCTTGGTGCCATCGTCGCCGGCGGTCTTTTTGATGATGGCGTCGATGGAGAAATTCTTGTAGAGCGTGACGCCGCCGACGTCGCCGGCTGCACCCTCGGCTGCCTTGAGCTGGTCTTTGGTGGCCTCGAAAGAGGTGGTCACGCGGCCGTCCTCAATCGTGTACGCATCGCGCATGTCGTCGATAAGGCAACCGATGGAATACGCTGCGAGCAAAAAGCCCGAGGTAAGGGCGATGCTTCCGCACATAAGCAAAAAGATGCCCAGGTACTTGCCGATATTGCGGCGCAGCTCGCGCGGGAGACGTTTTGTGAGAGGTGTCATGGCGCCGCCTACCAATCGAGCTCGGCGGCCGCGACGGGCGACTCGTTGAGCTCATCCTCGACGATGCGCCCGTCGCGCAGGCGCAGCACGCGATTGGCCATGCGCGCGATGGCGGCATTGTGGGTGACAATGATGATGGTGCAGCCGTAGGTGCGGTTGACATCCTCCATGAGCTGCAAGATTTCCTTGGACGTCTTGTAGTCGAGCGCGCCCGTGGGCTCGTCGCACAGCAGCAGGCCCGGGTTTTTGACGAGCGCGCGGCCGATGGCACAGCGCTGCTGTTGGCCGCCCGAGACCTGGCGCGGGAACTTGTTGCGGTGCTCGTAGAGGCCCAGTGAACGCAGCAGGTCGTCGACATTGAGCGGCTTTTTGGACAGGTGTGCCGTGACCTCGATGTTTTCCTTGATGGTGAGATCGGGCACCAGGTTGTAAAACTGGAAGACAAAGCCCAGCTCACGGCGGCGATACTCGCCCAGGTCGGTAGGCTTGAGCACCGTGAGGTCGCAGCCGTCCACCAGAATAGAGCCGGCGTCGGCATCCTCCAGGCCGCCGATTAGGTTAAGAAACGTCGACTTGCCCGAACCCGAAGGTCCCAGCATGACGCAGATCTCGCCGCGGTTAATGGACGTGTCGATGCCATCGAGTACCGTCAGGCGCGCATCGCCATCGCCGTAGTGCTTCTTGAGCCCCTTGACCTGGACGTAGGCTTGCTTCGCTGCCATGCTATCCCCCATTGTTAGCCTGTTGCTACTTTAATAGGGTAATAGTAAACCCGGGCGAACTATTTTCCAACCTACTCATTGGGGACAGACTTAAATGAGCGATTTCACTCATTTAAGTCTGTCCCCCATGAGTGCCGCCAGGGACAGCTCTTGCCAGCCCGGCCGGCGAGCCGGCGAATCGGCAAAGACTGTCCCCAATGACTAGGCGGAAAGGAGTGTCCCTATCTGCCGGCAGAAAAGGAACGTCCCCAAGTGACGGGTTGTGGCTAGGCGTGGGATTTGGTGCGCGAGAGGGCTAGGCCTACGGCGGCAATGGCCACGGCAAAGAGTGCCGTTACGCCCAGGTCGCAGGCGATGTCGCCCAGCATGGCAGACGTCAAATCCGAGGCAAGCGCCTTGCTGATCGCGTCGTTCACCCAATATGTCGGCACAAAGTGCGCCACCGTCTGCACGGCCGGGCCCATCAGCGACAGCGGCATCCAAGCGCCGCCCAAAAACGTCATGAGCATGCCAAGCAGGTTACCCACACCGTTGAGCAGCTCCTCGCGCGCACCCAGGCTCGAAAGCGCAAAGCCAACGGCCAGCGGCGTGCACGCCAGGGCAAACGTCGCCGCCAGTGCCAAGCACACACGCCCCACGCCGACCTCGGCGACCGCGCCGGCAAAGCCCACGATGCCCATCATGCTCGACACGAGCCAAATGCAGACGGTGAGCACGGCAGCGGCCGCGAACACGGCAAGCGAACGCTGGCGCTCGGAGACCGGGCCGGCCTCCATGCGGCGCACGCGCTCGGGCTCGTTCATGCCCGAGAACACCAGTCCCACCGACACGATGACCGACGAGATGATCGCGTATGCACCAAAGTTGAAATACGACTCGAGCGTGGCAGCGGCAGTCGAGTCGACCTTGACCTGCTCGATCTCGACTTCCGCGCGCTTGGCGGCCGCGTGCTCGGCGGCCCTTGCGACGCCACCGTTGGAGGCAGCGGGTTCAAGCGCCGCCGCAGCGCCCGCGAGCGAGACCCACCGCGAGGCCTCGGCAGACGAGAGCGCCGCCGCCATAGTGCCGGAGCCGTACGTCACGTCAAGTTTGGACAGGGCCTCCCCCGCACGGGCGGCTGCAACAAGATCGTCCTCAAACCCCTCCGGGATAAAGAACACGCAATCGGCGCTGCCCTTGGCGCTGTTGCTCTTGGCGAGCGCATCCGCAAGGTCGTACGTGTCGTCGCCGACGCCCGTGACCAGGTCAAAGCGTGAGCCCAGGTGCTTGGTAAGCGCCCGCGAAAGGTCGCTATTGTCGCGGTCGACCACGATCACGTTGGCATCGTAGGGCTTGTACTCGGTGAGCTGCGACGAGTTCCAGCTCACCGAGGCCGCGATGAATACGCCCATGAGCGAGATGAACACCGTATAGATGAGCAGGTAGAACGGGTGCGCCAGCGCCATGCGAAGCGCGGTCTTAAAGGTGCTCATAGCGGCTCCTTCCAAAGATCAGCGTAGCGGCGACGACAAACACCAGGGCCATCAGGACGAGCGCGCCGACGCGGACGGCGAAGGGCCCCAGGTCCTCAAAGAAATACAGGCGATTGAACATGTCGCAGATGAGCTTGACGGGGTTGAGCCAGCACTCGGCCGGGCAGGCGCGGGCGACATCGTCGGCAAGCGCCATCGCCGGCTCGCCGTAGAGCCCGGCAAACAGGGCGCACGTGGTGGCAAAGCCCGTGAGGATGCCCGACTTGGATGCCTTGCCACCCTTAACGGGAAGCGTACCCACAAAGAGCCCCAGGCCCGTGGCGGCAAGCGCGGATGCAGCACCGCCCAGCAGGCACAGCCCCTCGCGCCCGCCAAAGTCGACGCCAACGACTAGGCGCACGTAGCCAATCGCGACCGCCATCGAGGCAAAGGAAACCAGCCACGAGCCGACAAAGATGCCGGCCAGCGACGCCGTCTTGGAAAGGCCACCCACGCAGCGGCGCGCTCCAAGGCCCGACAGATTGGGCTGCAGGTCGACGACGCTCAAGGCGGCAAACTCGGCAGACATCATCGCGACCAGGCCAAAGAGCGCGTAGTAGTAAATGGTCGTGCCGTCGGGCGTGGTGCGCGTCAGGCTCACGCGGCGGGTTCCGCCCTCGAGCGACAGGGCGCGCGCAACCGCCTCCGGGTCGGCAAGGGCGGCCGGGTTGTCTTGGGCAATCTGGGACATGAGCTCGGCATTTTGCGTATACGAGCTTGCCACCGTCTCCAGAATGCTGCGATCGGTGAGCACCGACGAGGCACGCGAGCTGTCGTAGCTCGATAGCAGCGTGAGCTTGGGTGCGCCCGAATCGTCGACCGTATAGATGCCCGCGACCTCGCCAGCCTTAAGCGCACGGTTCGCGGCGGCTGCGTCGTCGCACTCGTGGATCTCGAGCAGCTGATCGTCGCCCTCCTTGGCAAGCGACGTCGCCACGTTCTTAAAGGACGAAGCGCCCCAGGCTTCGTCAGCGACAACGGCTACCGGCACCGGGTCGACTTTTCCGTCAGAGCTCAGGTTCGCGAACATAAACATGAACATCGTTGAAAGTGCAATGGGAAAGATCGCGCCCCAGACCCATGTACTCGGTCGACGCAGTAGCGTCTTGAGCGTGGTGATGATGGTGTTGAACATGGCCGCCCCCTAGTCGCGCAGCTCGCGGCCGGTGATCTCGAGGAACACGTCGTTGAGAGTCGGCGGCTCGCTCCACACGCGGCCGAGCGCCACGTCGGCGGCGCGCAACGTGTCGAGGATGTCGACCAGATTGTGCGGACTCGCTTCGCAGGTGCAGACGAGCTCGCCGCCGGACAGCTCGACCGAAAGCACGTGCTCGAGGGCGCGCAGGCGCTCAACCGTGGCGGTCTCGACGGCGCCGACCTCGACGGTCACGCGCTCGCCCATTTGAATCATGCGCTTGAGCTCGTCGTTGGTGCCCTGCGCCAGCACACGGCCGCCGTCCATGATCATGATGCGGCTGCAAATCTGCTCGACTTCCTCCATGTAATGGCTGGTATACACCACCGTGGCGCCCTCGTCGCGCAGGCGGCAGATGCCCTCCAGGATGGCGTTGCGGCTCTGCGGATCGACCGCCACCGTGGGCTCGTCAAAGAAGATGAGCTCGGGCTTGTGCGCGATACCGCAGGCGATGTTGAGGCGACGCGCCAGGCCGCCCGAGAGCTTGCCGGGGCGGAACTTGGTAAAGTCGCCCAGGCCAACAAAGTCGATCGCCTCGTCCACCAGCGCACGGCGGCGCTTGCGATCGCTAACGTAAAGGCTGCAGAAATAGTCGATGTTCTCGCGCACCGTAAGCTCGTCGAATACCGCCACCTGCTGCGGCACCACGCCGATGCGACGCTTGAGGTCATAGCGGGCGGGCGTCATGGGCTCGCCGAACAGCTCGATGGTGCCTTTGTCGTAGGCGAGCAGCTGCAGGATGCAGTTGATGGACGTAGTCTTACCCGAGCCGTTGGGGCCGAGCAGGCCAAAGATCTCGCCGGGGGCGATGCTCAGGTTAAAGTGGTCGAGCGCAATAAGGTCGTCATAGCGCTTGACGAGGTTTTCGACGTGGACGATGTCTGTCATGAGGCGGCCCTTCCGTTGATTGCGGCCCGGTACGATTGCATCATCGCAGGAGCCGCCGGCGCGCGCCAGTGAGCTTTGTCACGAGTGCGGGGCTTGGTCGCGTTGCCCGCCGGCGCCCCGCTTTGCCGCGCGGGAGGAATGTCACGGTTGCGTAGGCGGCGCCTCCCCCGCGCGCAGCATCGCGTACAATACCCGTATGAACAGGCTTTTCGACAAATCGATTGTGCTGGCGTGCTGCATTGCGGCCGCTATGGGCCTTACTGTGGACGCTCGCCTGGTCGCGGCGTTTTGCCTTGGCGTTATCGCCACCTCGCTGGCCGAGGTCGCACAGGGGGAACGCACACGCCGCACAAGCGAGGCCGCGAGCTACGCTTACATCATCGCGGCTGTCTTCGTGCCGCCGTTTGTGCCGTTTGCGCCCCTCGCCTTTTATGACATCGCGCGGCGCGTGCGCCGTGAACGCGTTTGGGTCGCGTTGGGCATTGGCGTCGCCTTTGTCTTTGCACTCATCGCGGACCTTCGCGCCGACGCGCTTACCGCCCGAACGCTCCTGCTGACCACCATCCTTTCGGTTGCCGCAACCTTGCTATCGCTACGTACCGCCCAGTTGGAGCGCGAGCAGCAGCGCATGCGCCGTACCCGTGACGAGCTGCAGGAACGAGCCCTCGCGCTCGAGGCGCGCAACCGCGATCTTGCCGATCGCCAGGACTACGAAGTCGAGCTCGCGACGCTCGCCGAACGCGCCCGCATCGCGCGCGAGATCCACGATAATGTCGGGCACCAGCTCACGCGCACCTCGCTGCAGGCCGAAGCCCTGCGCGTGGTCCACGCCGACGAGCCCGGTGTCGCCGCCGATTTCGCCGACGTCAAACGCACGGTTGACGAAGCGCTCCAGCTCGTACGCACCAGCGTCCACGCGCTCAACGACAACGCCGTCGACCTTTCCGTGCAGCTCAAACGCATTGTCGAAGGCGCGCACTCGGACGGCGGCCCGCAGATTGAGCTTGAAGTTATGGCCGAACATGCGCCCGCAAACGTCGCCAACTGCTTTGCGGCAGTCCTGCGCGAGGCGCTCTCCAACACCATGCGCCACGCTTGCGCCCGTACTGTCACCGTACGGTGCATGGAGCATCCGTCGTTTTACCAGCTCATCGTTGCCGACGACGGCACGGGCGGAGCCCAGGCAAGCGGTCGCGGCGCCGCGGAGGGCATGGGGCTCGCCTCCATGCGCGAACGCATCGAGGCGCTTGGCGGCACTTTCACCGCCGGCCCGCGCGCCGGTGCCGGCGGCTGGCGTGTGTTTGCCACCGTTCCCAAACAGCAAGGAGATGAGGGCCGATGAGGCTCATCGTTGTCGACGACGACCGCCTAGTGGTCGATTCGCTCAAGATTATCCTGGGCGCCCAGCCGCAGATCGAGGTGGTGGGCACCGGTGCCAACGGCAACGACGCAGTGGCTCTCTATGCCGAACACGCACCCGATATCGCACTGCTCGACATCCAGATGCCGGAGCGCGACGGCCTTTCGGCGGCACGCGAGATCCTTGAGCGTGATCCTGCAGCACGCGTGGTGTTTCTGACGACATTCTCGGATGACGAGTACATAGTGTCGGCGCTCAAGCTGGGCGCCCGCGGCTACCTGATCAAGACCGATGTCGCCGCCATTCCACCGGCGTTGGCGCAGGTCATGGACGGTAAACGCGTGCTCGAGGGCAAGGCGATCGAGGACATCGATTTTGACGGAACGGGCGTCGAGGCCGGCACGACCCGCCGGCCCGCGGCCTTTGTCAGCCTGACCGACCGCGAGTTCGAAGTCGCAGAGCTCATCGCCCGTGGCCTCGACAACAAGGAGATTGCCGCCACGGCATACATGGGCGAAGGCACCGTGCGCAACCACATCAGCTCGATCCTTGCCAAAATGGGCCTGCGCAACCGCACGCAGATTGCCATCGCCTACCTGCGAGGGTAATTACCCAGCGACCGACCGCCCCGGCAGAGTAAAATGGCTGTCACCGATTTAATACCATTTCGAGACTATGTCGGTTTACTACGATGAATCGCCCACCTTCGACCACAGCAAATTGCGCACTTGCAAAACCGCAGGTAGAGCGCTTGCAATATTTAGAAAAATGCAGTCATGGTCGGGAATGTCGAATTCATCGTAGTAAACCGACATAGTTTTGTTCGGGCGGCCCTGCACGAGCACCTCCACAAACCTCGCGGGACCAAAATGATCCCTTTTCTTCCGCCCGCGGAGATCGGCAGACAGGTCACGCGGCAGCCATCGCAAGGCCAAAATGATCCGTTTTCTCCGTCCCCGAGGGATCAGGGGCTGGTACTGATATGGTGCCATTTCATAACTATGTCGGATTACGGGGCTAAAGCCGGAGCCCTCATCCATACCTTCATTTTTTCAAAAACGGCAAGCTATCTACCTGCGGTTTTATTTTCGTGGTCTTCGATATGGTTGGGGATTCGCAATCCAGTCCCGTAATCCGGCATAGTTTTATTCGTAGCGGCCCAACCGCGCGTTCACGCGCGGGGCCGGTGGGGCAATTTTGCCCCACCGGCCCCTATTCCAGCTCTATTCCAGCGCTACTCCGGCTTAGTTTCTACCGTGGGAGTCTTATCCGCCGCAACTGGAGTGCGGGCGGTATCCATAGTCAGGCAGTGCTTGGGACAGCTTTCGATGCACTCGCCGCACACCACGCAGGCGTACGGGTCAATCGACCAGGCGCCGCCTTTGCGATCGACCGCGAGCGCGCCCGCCGGGCAGCGACGCGCGCACATGCCGCAGCAAATGCACACGTCCATGTCGTTAACGATATGTCCGCGCAAGCGCTCGGGCGTCGTCAGTTTCTCCTGCGGATAGCACACCGTGACCGGCTGCTTGACCATAGAGCCCAAGGCCGTCTTGGCAAATGTCAGTAAACTCATGCCGCGTCTACCTTTCCGTGCAGCTAATGCAGGGGTCGATGGTCAGGATAATCATAGGAACGTTGGCAAGGAGCACGCCCTGCAGCGCATGTGTCAGACCCGCCAGGTTTTGCGACGTCGGCGTTCGCACGCGAAAACGGTCCAGATTCTTGGTGCCGTTACCGCGCACATAGTAGTACGCCTCGCCGCGCGGCTGCTCAATCACAACCTCGCCGCGCGCGCCGTCGGCCGGCGTGAGCTTGGTGCGCCCGCCGATACCGTCGTGCGGGATCTTGCCCACAAGCTCCTTGATGATGTCCATGGCCTGCGTGACCTCGGCACAACGCACCTGGCAGCGGGCATAGCAGTCGCCGTCGGTAGCAACGATGGGCTCAAATGCTGCCAGGCCTGCATAGGCACCGTCGCCAAACATGCGCACGTCGTAATCCACGCCCGAGGCGCGACCGAACGGGCCGACCATCGACAGATTCAGCGCGTCCTTCTTGCTGATCACGCCCACGCCATGCAGGCGCTCGCCGCAGCTATTGTCGTCCAAAAACGTATGCACCAGGGCCTCGTAGTCGGGACGCATGGCATCGAGCGTCTGGACAATACCCGCCAGCTCGGAGTCCTCAATGTCGTGCTTAAGGCCGCCGATCTCGTTGATCGACAGAATCACGCGACCACCGCACGTGCTCTCGAAGATCTTGAGAATCTGCTCGCGCAGCGTCCACGAACGATAGAACAGCGCCTCGAAGCCAAAGGCATCGGCGAGCAGGCCCAGCCACAGCAGATGCGAGTGGATGCGCGAAAGCTCGTGCAAAATGGTGCGGATATACTGCGCGCGGCCGGGCACCTCGATGTCGAGCATGCGCTCGCAGGCGCTGGCATAGCCATAGCTGTGGCCCACGGCGCAGATGCCGCAGATGCGCTCGGCGATGTAGCCAAACTGGTGCATGTCGCGCTTTTCGGTGAGCTTCTCGAGTCCGCGGTGCACAAAGCCGATCTGCGGAATTGCCTCGATGACGCGGTCGTCCTCGATCACCAGGTCCAGATGAAGCGGCTCGGGCAGCACCGGGTGTTGCGGGCCAAACGGAATAACGGAGCGATGTGCCATGGACCTTACGCCTCCTTTTTCTGCTTGTCGCGGGCGGCCTTGGCGGCAAGCGCCGCGCGGACCTTGGCCGCTTTCTCGGGATCCATGGCGGCGAGCTTTGCCTCCAGCTCGGCGGCCTTGAGCGCGGCCTTCGCAGCAGCTTCATCGTGTTGAGTATAGGAGCCGGCAGTCGCAGCGGACTGGGCGACGGCAGCGCCCGCAGCATCGCCGGCGCCTGCGGCGCCCTCCCCCGCAGCAGCGGCGGCAGCGGCCTTCTCGGCCGCAGCCTTGCGCGCCTTGGCCTCTGCGGCGGCACGGACCTTCATGGCTTTCTCGCGCGCGGCCTTCACCTCGGGTGTGATAACGCTCATGGGCTCGGCAGTCGAGACCTGGTAGAAAAAGCCCTTAAAGTCGATCTGCATATCGGCAATGGCAAGCCCAAACAGATCGTGTGCCTCGTTCTCAAACGGGAACACCGCCGGATAGTACGAGCTGATGGACGGAATCTCCTGATTCTGGTCGATGCCCTCAACCACAAGGTTCTCGATCGCATAGCTGCCGTCCTGAGCGCTCTGCTCCTGAGCAGCACGAACGTTAATAAACGTATAGACCAGGCGATACGTGCCGTCGTCGACTTTGCGCTCGGCGTGCATCTGCACAAAGCGCGCGCCGACGCCCTTGAGCGCCTGGACATGCGACAGGAGCTCGTCGATCCCGACGGTGGTATAGATAGCCTTTTGCATTACTCGGCCTCCTTTGCAGCGGCGGGCGTCTCAGCAGATGCGTCGCCAGCGACGGGCGCGGCGGGCTTCCCGGCAGGCGCGTCACCGGCACCGTCAGCCCCGGCCCCCGCAGCCACAAACCCGTCCTCGCCCAGCTCAACGCCACCGTCCCAGGTAGCGGCACCGCCCACGGTGAGCGGGTCGCCGCCAGCACGCATCACGGCCTCCTTCTGGTCCAGGATGCCGCACGCCTCCACGATGGCATCAATCACCGTCTCGGGACGAATGGCGCACCCGGGCGCGTATACGTCCACGGGAATCGCGCGGTCCACGCCTCCGATCACGTTGTAGGCATCGCGGAATACGCCGCCCGAGCACGCGCAGATGCCGCACGCCACCACGCACTTGGGCTCGAGCATCTGGTTGTAGATCTGGCGCACGACGGGCAGGTTCTGGGCATTGACCGACCCCGTCACCAAAAAGATGTCCGCATGCTTGGGGTTGCCGGTGTTGACCACGCCAAAGCGCTCCGCATCGAACAGCGGCGTGAGCGAGGCCAGCACCTCGATATCGCATCCGTTGCAGCTCGAGCCGTCGTAATGAATAACCCACGGCGAGCGCGACATTTTATGATCCATGGATGCCGCCTCCTAAATAAACACGTCGACGAGGATGGGCATAAGGTTGAGCAGGCCAAACACTAGCGCCACGCCCCAGCCGAGCTTAAAGCAGCTGCGCCAGGTGCTGCGTGCGAAGGTGTTGTCGATCAGCACCTCGACAAAATATGTCGCAGCCATCACGACCAGGGCCACGACCCAGCTCACCGGGTTGTCCCAGACAAAGAACATGCCCACCCACATCAAAAACAGCACGGTCTCGCACCAGTGCATAAGGGTCATCTTGGCCAGCGTGCCGCCGCTCATCTCGGTGGCGACGCCCTGGACGATCTCCTGGTGCGCGTGATGCGAGTACGAAAGGTCAAACGGCGACTTGCGCAGCTTGATGGTAAGCACCGCGAGCAGTGCGAGGAAAATGGGCGCGCTGTACACGATGATGGGGGCCGACTGCCCCGTCACGGCAATGGAATCGAAGCTATCGGTGGCAAGGTACAGGCCCACGCTCATCAGCAGAACGGCGGGCTCGTAACTCATGACCTGCAGCAGCTCGCGGTCGGCGCCAACCTGGGCAAACGGACTTTGCGTCGAGGCGGACGCCAGCACCACAAAGATCGCGGCGAGCGTAACCATAAAGGCGCACAGCAACGTGTTGGAGCCCGACACAAAGATGCCGCCGCCCACCACGGTAAAGATGAGCGCGCACGCCATGTAGGTATCGTCCATGGTGTTTACGCTGGCAGGGGCTTTACACAGCAGCTTGGCCACATCGTAGAACGGTTGCAGCAGACGCGGTCCCACGCGGCCCTGCATGCGGGCGGACAGCTTGCGGTCAACGCCGTCGATCAGGCCGCCCACAAGCGGCGCAATCAAGGCAAACGCCACGGTACCAATAAAGATGCCCACGACACCCGAACCTTCAAAATACTTACCGCGCAGCACCGAGGGCGCACTCATGGCAAGCCGCTCGGGCCCAATCCACGCGCAGCACAGCAGCGCAAACAAGATAATGCTGCAGCACACGACGCTACCCGCGGGGCCAATACGCTTCTCGCCAAGGGCGTCCTCCGAGTACCAATTGCGCTTTTCGGCCTTTACCTCGTGGCCCATCGAGCCGCGGAAATGGCGGTAATTTTCGGTTCCCACACCCGAAAGATATACGTTTACGTGCGGTTTGTTGCTCACGCGGAATGAAGTCAGCAGCACCACGGCGATAAACGCCACGATAACCACCATCAGATACATGGCGTCCTTGCCGATAACGTACGGCACGCGGCCAAACACCATGGCCAAGTAAGGCGACACCAGACCGCTCGAGATAACCGGGAACGCCACGCAGCACAGAATCAGCAGCGCGGCGATGGTGTTGAGCGCCATCCATTCTGTCTTATGGACATTGACCTCAACGTTTTGAGCCGTGGGGTCGACGCCCGAAAGCTTGGCAAGCCACTTGCCCCAGAAGTAAAACGTCGCAGCCGAGCCAAAGGCCAACACCATGATCATGAGCACGTTGCCGGTCTGGGCAAACGCCACCAGGGCGCCCCACTTGGACACGAGCATGCCAAACGGCGCCACAAACATGCCCATGATGCCCAGCATCATCAGACGCGTCAGGTGCGGCATGCGGCTGAACATACCGTCCATGTCCTCGATATTGCGGCTGCCGATATGATGCTCGGCCGTGCCCACGCACAGGAACAGCAGCGACTTGGCCACCGTGTGGAACAGGATCAGGAAGATGGCCGCCCACACGGCCTCGGGCGCGCCGACACCCAAGCAGGCACTGATGAGTCCCAAGTTGGAAATGGTGGAGTACGCGAGCACGCGTTTGGCGTTGCTCTGCGAGATGGCCATGAGGGCAGCGAGCAAAAACGTGATGGCACCCACACTCGTGACCATAAAGCCGGTCACAGGATAGATGGCATAGAGCGGGCTCAGCTTGACCATCAGGAACACGCCAGCTTTGACCATGGTGGACGAGTGCAGCAGGGCGCTCGTGGGGGTGGGGGCAACCATGGCACCGAGCAGCCAAGTGTGGAACGGCATCTGTGCGGCCTTGGTGAGTGCGGCGAGCGACAACAGGATGACCGGCATCACCAGCAGCGCGGATTGCGCGGTTCCGGCGCCGGAAAGCTCGATCATGCCCGAGATGGTCAGCGGCATGCCGTTAACGTGCAGGTACATGAGGCCGGCCAAAAACGCGATGCCGCCCAGCATGTTGAGGATGATCTGGGTGAAGGCGTTCTTGATGGCCTCGGGCGTGCGCGTATAGCCAATCATAAGGAACGAGCACACGGTGGTGATTTCCCAGCCGCAGAACAGCCACTCAAGGTTGTCGCTCGTCACGATGACGAACATAGCCGAGAGGAACAGGAACATAAGCGCCAGGAACTGAGGGCGTCGGTCGGGCGCGGTCTGCCCGCGCAGCGCGGCCTCGTGCTCGTCGTGGGCCTGGAAGTCCTTCATGTAGCCCAGGGCATACACGCAGATTAGGCTGCCGACAATGCCGACGGCGAGGACCATGATCACGCTCATGTAATCCAGGTAGAGCGGCGTCGCCGTGACGGCTTCGGCCGCGGGCAGCGTCATGGCTGCAAAGGCGAGCGAGCCCACCAGCTGGACTATGCCGAGCACCGTGGTGAGCACGTTCCTATATTTGTACGCGTTGTACAGGATGACGGCGCACAGAATGACATCGATGGCGGAGCTGATGATCGAGAGCACATGCGAGGTGTCGGAGGCAACCTCAAAGCTCTGCGGGCCCGCGCCAAAAAACATGACGGCGACTACAACTGTCACCGCCATAATGATGCCGGAACCTATGAGCCCCACCGCATCGCGGGCGCGGTCACCGTGCGCGAGCAGCATGCCCAGCGCCGGTACCAGCGGAAACAGGGTAAGGAAATACAGTAGCGTCATACCATCACTCCCCCATGCAAAAACGCTGCAATTGTTTAACGTTATAGCTCAATTGAGGAGTAGCGGCGGCGGGTTTTCGGTCAACTGGGGAGTTTTAGGCGTACGGGGCAAGGAGTCTGTCCGCATTGGAGCAGAGGGGCGGCAAGAAAAATGCGCCCCTGTGGGCGCACCATCCCGTTCGCTATTCCGCCTTTTTAACGCGCGGCTTGCGACCGCGCGGCTTATCGACCAGCGCGGACTCACCGCTCTCGCGATACTGGCGGCACCAAGCCTTGACTGAAGACTCGCTGGGAATCTTGTGCTTGATCATAGCCTCGCGAACCGTCAGGCCGTTTTCCAAACGGTCCTTAACCACGGCGAGCTTTACGTCGTACGAATAGGTGTGATGACGAGCGCCCGCGTTGAGCACGGCGTCGGCACCGCCCACGGCATATGCGCGGGCCCACTGACGAGCCGTGGCCTGGGGAATGCCAAGCTTTGCGGCGAGGGCGCGGTGACCGACCCCCTCTTGGAGGATCTCGACGGCGCGCTGCCTAACCTCGGGCGCATGCGTGCGAGTCCTAGTTGCTTCCGACATACCTGCCACTTCTTAGCCTTAACCGTTAATTTGCTTTCTTACGTGCTTGTTAGATAGTAGCATTTTGCTGTTCCCGCGTAACAGTTAATTGAAAATCGCAACGGCGGCATCTGGGTATTTGCCATTCATTTGCAACAGTTCTTTAGGTTTTATTTACGCAGCTAGTTGGCTCGCGGCTCATTGACGGTGTTTTACCAACCAGATTGGTATCTTTTTGTTTAGCTGGTATGGTTTGTGCAATTATTAACCCCTCGTCAGTCCGCACCTAACATGTCAGCTTTCCACTTGCTTCCCAACTTTCCACTTAACTTTCCAGCTTTCCACCTTAAGTGGTAAGTTAAGTGGAAAGCTGGAAAGAAGTTGGGAGACCGAAGCATGGGCGACGGACAGCCCTACTTCGCGAGTCGATACCGTTGTCGCGGGCTGCGCGGAGGCTCCATCGCCTCAATCTTGCCCGCACCAATCAAGCCTTTTATGTGGTTGGAAACGGCGCTCCTGCTCAAACCCGAAGCGTCGGTGAGCTCCTTGGTCGAGGCCGAAGAATGTGTTGCCAGGTAATCCAAGATTGCCTCGTCCACATGCCCCACAGACGTCACCTGTTCCGCCCGCATTATCTTTCGCTTATCGAACGTCAACGAAAAAGAAACTGTCGAGTTCTTTGGTTCGGGCGGCAACATGTTTGCCCGCTCGAGCTGCTCACCTATCTCCTGATAACCAGTGCCGCGATTTTCGACCACGTAGCCACCGTCTGGGTACGGCGTGGTCTCGAGGATATTTGAAAGGAACTGGTTTCTGGATGACGAAACCCCAGAAACTCCCAGCGAATCGATCGTTACGTCGCCGTACAGCCCGCCGGGATTGAGAATCTCGACGCGGTCGATATACAAGTTGACCTGCACTTGTGAGCCGCGCGCGGCGGAAGAGTAGTCGCGGTGCATGAGCGCGTTCGCCACCGCCTCGCGCAGCGCCACGGGCGGATAATCGGGCACATCTTTCCGGAACGCGCCCTCGATAACCGCTGCGTTTCGGGTGTTTCTCGCAACGGCGGCAAGCACGTCCTCAATCATGAAAGGGATCGGACCCAAAATGGTCTGAGAATCCACAAAACGCTTGTTATCACTTACTCGCTGCGTTTTTGTGGTCCCGGGGTACGCCGTAAAGGTCACATTGAGACGTGGGAAGAACTTTTGCGGAAACCGTCCCATCGCGACAATTGCAGCAAGCGTCGGCACGATTGCGTCGTCCACCCTTTTGGTCACATGCAGGTCAAGGAGAATCTCATCGTCGCTTCTGGTGCCCAAAAGCCTAGGGTGTAGCTCGCGCTGGCGTTTTATAAACCCTTGCAAAAGATCGGCGTCAAGGTCATCGAGCGTGGCACCTTCGACCGGCTCGTCGTCGTATGTAGGCTGAACATGCTCCTCCATAAAGCGATCGATTTCGTAGGGAGTCATGCGCCGGTCGCCGTCGCCCGTACGGATAAAGGACGAATCGTACATTCCGCGTGCCGCAATATAGCAGGGTTTATCGCGTGGATGCATTTCTTTGATGCGCGCGCAAAGCACCAGCTTACCCTCGAAGGGGAGCACTTGGATATCCGGCCTCACAACGGGCGTCAGCTTTTCACATGCAGAAGAGAGGGCGTCTTGCATCTTGCGGGCATCAAAACCCTCGACGGGCATAAACCCGTTCTTTTCGGAAATGCCGAGGATGATAAAGCCGCCCTGCGCGTTGGAAAATGCCGAAAGCGTCTCGACGATGCTTTTGGGGAGCGCGCCCTTGGCTTCTTTTACTTCGTACTGCTGGGTGTCGTTTCCTATTGCCCGCAGATGATGGATAACCTGCGCCAACCACTCCTCATTCATGCCGAACCTCCCAACTTTCCAACTTTCCACCTAACTTACCAGCTTTCCACTTAACTTTCCAGCTTTCCACCTTGAGTGGTAAGTTAAGTGGACAGCTGGAAAGTTGGTGGAGAGCTGGGGCAGCAGTAGGCCAAGCGAACAAGAAAAAGGGCGGCAACCGGGTGGTTGCCGCCCCTCGCGTAGCTAGTTGGTTTTCGTCTCGTGCCGAATGCCCTCGGTGTTGATGCGCGCTAGCGTGTACGTCACGTAGTCGGAGTGCGAATAGCCATCAAGGTTGCTAACGTTGACCGGTGTGTCGTCGACAACGTTGCCGGTCATAATATTGGCCGTAAGCACCAAGCGGTAGTTTGCGTAAGTTTGGTTCTCACCCTCAACATTCGTATTCACTTTAACGCGGAAGGCATGCTTAAAGGCAAGGCTGTTGCCGTCGCGCGTGAGGAACGCGCCGTTGGTCTTGGTGTCGGTGAACACATAGCTGTTGCCGTCGGCGGATGCCGCACCCGTGCCTAGGTAATCGCTGCCGAGCACCGTAATGTAGTTCGAGATATCGCCGACCGGAGCATAGCCGCCATTATCTTGCCGCTGCTCCAGGCTCAGCGTGTAGGTCACCGTGTTTGCGGCGTCGATCTTAGCCTCGGCGCCCGTGAGCTTGCTCAGGTCGTAGGTACCCACCAGAGCGATCTCGCCGTCAGCGGACTTGAGGTCATCGATGTTGATGCCCAACTGGGATTTCTTAGACGCCTCGAGCGCGATGGTCGATGAGCCCACATCCATACGGTAGTAGCCGGCGCCGCCATCGTTGTATGCCGAGTTGCTACTGGTGCTGAGCGTGTCGGCATGCGTGGAAAGGTACGCGCGGTAGTTGGGTTTGGTGTAGCGGTCGGTGCCGCTGTTCTGCGAGGCCACGATACCCGCCTGGCAGGCAGGCTCCGTCATGGTGAGCGCGGCCCTCATGGTAACGGTGAAGGCGTTGACATGGTTCTTGGCGATCTCGCGCAGGCCCGACATATCGATGGGATTACCCTCAGCATCGGTAAGCACCAGTGACATGTCGCCACCGTTCGCAGTCCAACTAAGGCCCGACACCACTGGGGTCTCCTTCGTGCCGGCCAGATTCCAACCCGACCCGCCCCAGGTGTAGTAGTTATCACCCACCTTAACGTAGAACTCATACGTGCCCTGCGTGCCCGTGGGGTATCCTACCGAGTCCGCGATGACGCCATCGTGATAGGTGACAAGCGACGAATCGAGCTGATAATACAGCGCGTCAGAGCTCGTGTATTGCTGGCTCGAGTCAAACGTCACGGTGTCGCTCACGTTCATGGAAAGCGAATAGGTGGCTTCCTTGAGCTCCATCCGGTTGATGCTGTCCCTGTTGTCGACGAGGTTACGCTTGTTGTCAACGAGGCTGTGCGTGTAGTTTGATGCCACGCTGTAGGTCGAGGGCGTATTCTGGTGCCCATCCTCGGCAGCCTTGCCGTCGGCTGCTTTCTTGCCTCGCAGCAGGTAGTTGATGTGCTCGTTGAGGCTCGTGTCCACCGTGGTGGCGGTGTAGCCGTTGACGCCCGCGGACCCCGCCGGCGTGCGCACCACCAAGTAGAAGTTTTCGCTCTTGGGCTCTTCCTTATCAACGGAGAGGGTATAGAACGTGCCCGTCGCGTCGGAAGAAGTGCGCGCGCGGTAGTACGCGCCATCGACCTTGGCGCCAGCCATCTTCGCGAGTTCGGCCTGGCTCTTGTCCTTGACCTCGTCATCGGCGAGCTTGACCCAAGCGCCGTCCTTGTCCTCCTTGGCCTCATCGGCCTTCACGCCCACGATTTCGCTCAGCCACGGTTCGGTGTAGTAAGCCTTGTTGCCAGCGTCCACAAACTCGGTGAGCTTGACTGACGTCGCGCCACCCGTGCCCACCGTGTAGTGATATTCGCGGCTGTTGTTGGCCGTGTCCACGAGTGTGAGCTGTGTACCCTCGGGCAGCGTGGCACCGAAGGTAATGCTCTTGTTGAGCGGACCCATAGAGCCGCCGGCTTCGAGCAGCGTGTTCCAGCCGTAATCGACCGGCTTGCCCCGAGCGCTGCCATAGGTCCAGGTAAGGTAGCCGGTCATGGTGTCGCCGCTGCTCACAAGTACGTGCTTGTCGTATTTTGTCGCATAGTCGGCAGCCTTGAAGTTCGCACCTTCGGAGTAGGTGGCGGTAAAGTCGATCTCGAGCATGCGCTTGACGATGATGGGTACCTGTACACGGTAGCTCTGGCCGGCCTCGCTAAAGGTGACCGTAAGCAGCGTGAAGCGCCCCTGCTCATTGTCCCAGTCGGTGCTCGCGCGGAATGCCATAGAGCTCGTGCCATTGTTGAGCACCTTGAGCGTGGGCGCTTGCGAGGCGGCTACGTCCTTGACGAAGGTGCCGTTATCGGCGAGCGAGAAGACCTCGGCGGTGGCGGTCACATGCGCGGTGCTGCCGTTGAGGCGGCGGGCATCGGAGAAGCCGCCATTGGTCACGATGTTCAGGTAGCTCTCCACCGTCGTGGTATCGTTGCCCGGAATCACGAGCACGGGGAAGTCAGTTTTGGCCTTCTTGCCCGAAGTAATGTTGTTAGCGTTATAGGTGCTACGCGAGCTGTCCGCGCTATAGGTGCTCGTGTTTTGGTATGCGCCGGCATCATTGATGCCGGCGATGTTGGTGTAGGTGTAGCGGCCGGGAACGCGGGCACCCGCTTGGCTTTGGATGGTCGTCGCGGTGTCAATGGCGGCGCCGTCGCCAAACAGGTAGCGGTCGGTGGTGTCGCCGTCGGAGGCACGCACCGCCAGCGTGCTCACGGGCCTCGTGGTCACGTACGGACTCGTTGCCGTGGTAGCAGTATCGCCTGCGCCGTAAAGCGTTTTGTTCTCGTTGGGCGCGGCAGCCGTGCCGTTGTAGTCGCCGAAGGCAATATAAGTTTTCTCGTTAACAGCAGCCGTATTCGTATTGGTCGTGTAAACCATCGGCGGCAGGTCGCTCGTGGTCTTGCCACTACCGGGCTTTACTTCCACGCCCGCTGCGGAAAGGCTGTACTTACCATCCCCCGTGTCAACCTCGCCCAAGAGTACGCCCTGGGTTTTGCCCGCATTGTAGCTATTGCTATCCATGAGCACGTTTAACAGATGGAACTGGCCGCGCCCGTCGCCCATAATGCCGCCGTTGGACCTTTCGCTAAACGTGGTGTTGGATACCTTTGTGTTGGTAACGTCAATGACGACGGATCCGCTGTTACTCGCGTTATTCGCGCCCAGCAGACCGCCGCTCCAGTTACCCTTAATCGTAGCGTTCTCGATCGCGATGTTGTTGCAGGCTATATTCACATTGCTGAAGAAGTAGCCGATAAGCCCGCCCGAGCATTTGCCGGTGCCGGCGATGCTGACATTCTTGACACTGCAGTCGTCGAACCAGTACTTGTTGGGGCTACCGCTACTCGTAACCTCACCAATCAGGCCGCCCGCATTGTAGATGCTATTGTTCGTTCCGGCCTTATCGCCGATGACGGCGTTCTCGGTGCCGTTTCCGCCATCAATGCGCACGTTGCTCATAGAAATAACGCCGCCACGGGCGCGTCCGACCACGCCGCCGGCGCCCATATGGTCATCGGAGTTCGACCCGGTGGCTAGCACGTTTACCCCAGAGATGACTGCCGTGCACGACGACTGGGCCGCTGTGGTGGTGCCGATGTTGGTGTTGACCGAGATATCGCTTCTTTCGACATAGCCGAGCACGCCGCCCACGTAGGGCACTGTCCCTGTGGCAGTTATGGTCGAGTTTTTGCCAACGGTCCTTTCGCTCACCCCTGTGCCTGCGGTTGTCCACACACCGCACGCCGAGGCGACCGTACCCACATAGCCACCGACATTCTTCTCGCCCGTGACGTTAAGGCCAGTGTATGAGCAGTCATAGAGATACGCGGGGCCCCACCCGTCCCCGAACTCGACCATATAGGTTCTGTCTTCGCTCGTAGTTCGTCTGGCGCGGCCCGAGCTGCCAAGAAGCCCTCCTACGCTCTTTGCGCCCGACACGGTGCAGTTCTTCATCTGCACGTTGCGGTAGATGCCGCACGTGCCGTCGTCGTAGTTGGCCGTTGCACCCGCCAAAAGGCCGGCACCGGTAAGGTCGTTCGGCGCCTCTCCTGGTTTGGCTTCGCCGTTGGTGTCGATATAGGTGAGCGCTACGTTGCAGTTGCTAAAGGTGAGGTCTTTGACCTGCGCGCCGTCGTTCGCGGTGACGCTCTGCCCCACATTGGTGGAGGTGAACATCACGGTGCTGAATAGACCACCCACGCCCGAGACCTTATAGTCGTCGTCGGCGTATTCGACGACGCCGTAGGCGGTGCCTTCGGTACCCACCGTGATGGTGGCGCCGTTACCGTCGATCGTGGCTACGTGCGGCGTAATACGGTCGCGGTCGGTGCCCGGCTGGTTCGAATTGCAGGCATTGGAATAGTAGCGGCCGTTTAGGCCCACGTACCCCGTGCCGTAGTCGGTCATATCGTAGGTGTCGCCCTGCTTGAACTCCAAGCTCATGCCGATCGATTTCGACGCGCACACATAGCCCGTTTGGTAGTCGGCAGCGTAGGACGCCACCAGGTAGGGCGAATTTACATCGTCATCATGGTCGAGCGGGCCGTGCCACCCCTGCTTGCCGGGGGCCTTCTGGTCGTCGTTTTTGGCGATTTCGAAATCGCCGGCAGCACTCTCAGGCTTGCCCACATTTGCGTAGTTAGCATTCCGTACCTTGCCATATTCCTTGTTGCCAAACAGGTAGCCGCATATCGCCGGGTCTTGCGAATCGCTGCCCCAGTAAGCCTTGGAACCGCGGAACACGCCATTATTGGAGTAGTTGGTATGTGCCGCGCCAGCACCCGCACCCGAGCTGATGATGGCCGAGAGCACCAAAAGGCCCTGGGCGTTTTTCACCATGGTCACAGGAGCCTCGGCGTTAGTGCCGAGGTACTTGTTGTCGGTGCCCGTGGTGGTGACACAGGGGGTTCCTTTTTTTGTGAGCTCGTTAATCTGGTAGTTAGCGTTACCGTTTTCAACCTTACAGCCCTCGCTAAAGGCATAGCCATCAATCACGCGACCGACGTAGGGATTGTTGTAGAGATCAAAGTTGCCCTTTCCCAGACCACGAGATTTGTCACCAGTTCCAGCACGCCAGGAAGATTTTCCGCTTTTGTCCATATTGCGGAAAATCACGCCGCCACCCGCAATGGCACCGACGTAGCCACCAATGGGAACAAGATGCGGCTTGTCGCCACCGCCCGTGACGGTAAATCCCGTTGTAGGGTTTTCGGCCGTCGTCCCATTAACGACCACGCCATCGATAATGTTATCGCCACCAAGGATGCAGCCGACAACGCCACCGAAAAACGCCGTCGGAACGCCGTCGGCATCCTTGGCAGAATAAGTAATAGTCGCCGACGCGTTCACATAGCGAATATTCAGATCGCGCACCACGCTGCCGTAACTATAGGGAATAAGGCCGCGAAGCGAACCCTCGTTATTCTCTATCTTGATGGTTGCGTTTTTATTATCACTGCCAAAGTTGCCAACGATGACGCCCCTAAACGGGTTGGCCCTATTTCCAAAACCGCCAAACGATGCGCCGTCGAGAGTAATCGTATTGCCCTCAGTAGGCTCGATGCTGTAATACGCGCTCTGCATATAGCGGTGCATGGTTTCGTCGCTCAGCGTCTGCGGGGAATTGGTCGACGCGTCTCCGGTCTTCTTCTCCCATTTATTATCGGTACCGTTCGCCTGCTTGTAGACGTACGTAACCTCATTGTCGGTCGAGTGATCGCTGCTGCGGCGAGTGCAGAGCCTACCCTGGTCGGCGACAATGGTGACCTCCCAGCCGTCAAGCGCCGTCATGTTATTAATGTAGTTGGCAATGGCATTCATCTCCGCCGCGTTTGTGACGGAATAAGGATCGCCGTAGGTACCACATCCCATTACCAGCTTTGGAATGCGCTGGTTGACTTTAATTTCGTGATACTGGACGCCATCCTCGGCGGCTTTTCCCTTGTAAACATAAGGAAGGTAGTCACCGAACCAAGGCCTGACGTCACCGTCCTTCTTACCATCAACCGTCACATAGCCGCTCACGGCACCATACGTCGCTTCGTCGTAATACCAAAGCTGCTTGCCCGGGTACTCCGTACTCCCATCAATCTCGGATCCGTAGGTCACCTTGCCCGCATCGGCATCAGCCCTAGTAAAGGTGTAGTCCGCAGAGCCCGTGCCCGTGCTTCCGTAGCCAAAACTCTCCAGCAGGCTCGCATGGGTGAAGATCGTATTGTTCTCTTGGCTGGGCAAGCTGATTTGCTCAAACTTCGCCGTCACCTGATCGGCCTCACTGCCTACACCAAGCTTTCCGAACAGCGACGTAGCCGCCTTGGTGCCACTCGTGTACCCAGTAGTCTTGATATTCTTCGCGTTCAGGCTCACGTACTTCTGCATCTCGTTGATGAGCAGAGGCATATAGGCGTTAGCGTCCGTGGCGCTGTTGGCGCCGTCGACAATCAGATTGTTGAGTGTAAGATCATCAATTGAGATCTTTCTAATCTTGGTGCCATTGCCGTCGCTGGACCCATACACGTAGCGGCACACGAGCGCGCCCGATGAGCTTCCGCCCGCGCCAATAGCGTCAGTAGAGCTCTTTCCGTCATTGATAACGGGCCCAACGGTACCACCCAAAGTGACGTTGCTTACTGTGAGATCGCCGTCTGCCACCGTTTGAAAAAGACCGCAGTGCATGTTCTCGTGCTGGGTGGCATCGGAGTTTAGCTTGTTGCCATTCTGCTCGGCCTTGATCTTGGAGTAGTAGAAGGTGATGGCCGCATTATTAACCGTCACCTCTCCGATCGGTTGAGTGGGATAGTAGCTGTAGCCGGCCAAATCGATTGTGCCCGTTATGGTTATGGAATCATCGAGCCCTGTCGTACCATCGGGAACGATTGTCGAACGAATACCGGCGGGAGCATAGCAGAAAGCAGACCATAAGAGCAGCTTGTCCGCTGTATCGATTTGACTGCCACTAAAGCCGCCTTCACAATTCTTAGAGGCTATGTCGAGGTTGTAGAAGTAGCGGGTATTGCCGTTCGTATTCTGGCTTCGACCGAAAGACGAGCGATTATGGTAGCTGTTGTCTTTTGTGGAATCGCCGTCCATGTCCAGCTTGTTTTTCTGTGTGTGTAGCGAAACGACCGTGTTCCAGTCGGCGTCCATGAGCTTGCTGCCGTTGTTTGGTTTTACACCGCTGCCAACCCATTCATCGAAGGACGTTACGCCCGACGCAACGATGGCCCCCTCGCCGGTGGGCACCCTATAGGCGGTATCCCAATAAGCCCTGTCCTCCAAGTACAGGCCTAGGTAGCTCTCGACGCCATATGTCGTCTTATCATCCACCTTGCAGCCGCGGCAAACTAGAACGCCGAGCGTCTGAGCGGCGCCTGCATTAATCTTTGTGCCCGAGAGATCGATGGCGTAGTTGTTGATAATCCAGTGACCGCTGGCTGCGTATACAAGGCCGCCAAGCTCCTTGGAATCATCCACAGTCGCGATTATAGAAGCGTTGGTCGTTTTCAAAGCATAGGAGTTTTCACTCTTGTTAATGTTGTCATCTCCGATAGTTACGACCGCGTTGCCCCAGCTATAACCCAAGAGACCGCCCACGCCATTGAGCTTATCGCCGTTCTTTCCGACTCCCATCTTGAACGAGTTGAACGAAAGGCCCGTAATGTTAACGTCCTTTTTGGCCGAGTTGGCTATTGCCCCATCAGCCCCATAGGTGCTCTGTGCGATGCAGCCGATAAGACCGCCGACCTGGGCAATCTTGCCGCTGGTGCAATTGCCGGTTTCGATTGATCCGGCGACTTCGAGGCCCGCAACATTGAATGACGAGCCATAATCGCCCACATAACCAATGGCGCCGCCAATGCGACTATTGCCGTTAAGCGTTTTAGTTGCAGCGATGGTCGCTTGAGCCCTGCTGTTATCCTTAAACGCAACCGTAGAAGCCGCCGACACGCTGCCCGCAATACCACCAATGTTCACTTCGTTGCCGAACGTATCATCACACGCGATATTCGTTTTGCACGTTACGCCAGACAATGGCAGGTTGCCGACGATGGTACCTGCAAGCGACCCGGCATCGATAGCCGAACCGTTATCAAACTTCATGGAACCAGCGATTGTGACGTTGGAGATGGTTGCGCCGTTGACGGCCGCGAACAAGCCCAAGCGGCCGTGGCGGTAGATTTTGCCGTTGCCGTTGCTCGTGTCATTGCCGTCGAGCACAGCTTCACCACGCTTGCCGTACGGCTCGCCGACGGCAAGGTTGATTGTGCCGTTGCCATTTGTGCCGCCGCCGTTCAACGTTCCCGAGAAAACTTGCGAGCCGTCTGCACGATCCTGCGTGAAACCCGTCAGGCCCGTGCCCTTGAGATCAATAGTGCCGTTCACCGTAATGGTCGAGGACTGCAAGATGTTCGGGTTGTTTTCGGAAACGCCCTCGACCATGGAGTAGTAGCCGTTGGTTTGCCAGGTGATTGCAAGTTTGGCGAAATCCTCAACAGAGGTTAGGGTGTAGGCACCGTTAGCTGCCGTCAACGAATCCGGCAAGGTCAACTTATGAGTGTCCACATCAAGCTTAATGAAGTCGCCGCCCAGACGAATAACTTCGCCGTAGGTCGCGATGTCGTCCGTCTTCGAGGCAGTATTGCTACGTTTGAAGGTCCAGCCCGCTGCACCCTTGTCAGCGTCAGAGCCATCGCCGACAGCAAAAATCAGCGCGTTGTGATTCTCGTATACGAGCTGGCCCGTCGTGCTGTTTTCGGCAAAACTTGCGCCCGACAGATCCGTGATGCCGCTGAATTTGATTACAGCATTCCACGCGGAGCCTGCAATTCCCGCGGCACGGTTGCTTTGCGCCTTACCGATAGGATTGTCGCTTGTAAGTTTGAAATCTCGCACGTCAAGGACATTGCGCGCGTCGACAACGCCCACGGCACCACCGAACTTTCCGGCGTCCGTTCGCGTCGGGGCATCTCCCTTGCACGCAACCGTCACGCCGTCGAGCACAACGGCGACAGGCTGCGAATTGGAGTCCGCGCTATCGCCAACATAGCCAACAACACCGCCCGTATCGGACAGCTTGCCCGCAAGTTCAAACTCAATTGAGCACGTTTTCTTATCCGCATCCTTTTGGACCACAAAGGCGCGCAGCGACTCATCGACGCCTTTTGCCGTCGCAAACACCTTGCCGACAAGGCCGCCGTAGCTGCCGTTGAAGCTAACTTCTTCCGGTAAGGTGAACTTGCTCTTATACGTTCCGCCTTGCACCACGATGTCGCCATTAGAAATATCGGCCACACCAAAAAGGGCGCCGGCGCGTTGCGATGCACCAAGCGTCACAAGCTTGCCCAGGTCGAACATATTGGGCTTAACGATAAATCCTTGCGCAAAGCTCACGTCGCCGATGACGCCACCGGAGCAAGCGCTGTCTTTATCGCCGACGTTGCACGCCGGCTTAACCGTTACGCCATCAGCGATGTTGAGCGTGAGGTTGGTGGCCTTACCGATAAGACCGCCCGCCGCGTTTTTACCTGCGACGCTCAGCGCCGAGACATCGATGCCAGTTGGTAGGGCGACGGTGGCACCCTCCCGCGCCTCGCCGATAAGACCCCCCGCGTTGGCATCAGCGGCTGTCGCGTTGATAGTGGGGGTACCGTCGAGTTTGTCCGGCAGGGCGAGGCCCGCAAGCGTAAGCGATGCTCCTTCGGCAAGGGTGTTCACAAGCAAGCCCATGTTGCCTGTGCTCGATTGCATATCGATCGCCAGGGGGCTGTTCGCGCTTGTCACGTAGGTTGCGTTAAGCGTGAGCGCGCCCGTGACCTCGCCCACAAGTGGCGAGGCGAGCTTGCAGATGTCCTTTTCGGTATCGCTCTTGGGCGTGCCCACGGTTACGGTGGCAGCAAGCGTCTTGTCCGCGCCCGTGACCTTTGCGGCCACGATGGGCTGGGCATCGGTACCCTTCCAGGTGAGCTTTACGGTGCTGTTGGCGTCGCTGAGCTCGATGTTGTTGAAGAGCGTCTTGTTGACGGTCAGGGTCCTGTCGCCGAGGTTGAGCGCGCCTTTGAAAGGGTAGGCATCGCTGCCGAAGCCCTGGAACGTGAGGCTACCCAGGCCGTCCACGATCTCCGCGCCGCACACGTCGAAGTCGATACCGGTCGAGCCACCTTTGGAGATGTTCGCGTTCTGGTAGATGGCGGGATCGGTGTTGGAGATGGCGATAAGGTCGGCGTTGGACTCAAAGGTAATGGCCGTGACGGCGCCCAAGTCGTCAGTGATGACATTGCCGTCACCCAACGCGTGCCTGAGATCCTCGACAGTAGCGATGGTGGGGGCGGTGTTTGCCTGATCAGCAGCATCCGCGTCCGCGTCATCCGCTTGTTCTCCGTCAGCAGCACCCTCATCGGCAGCCGCATCGTCTTGGGACGCGTCGCCCTCCGTTGGGGTATCGCCGTTAGTGGTTCCATCGGTCGTGGAGTCCTGTGATTCGCCAGCGTTGGTAGAACCGTCGCTGCCCTCGGTAGCGCCAGCGTCGGCGCCCGGAGTCGTTGCGACATCATCAGATGTAGTCTGGTCAGCATCTTGCAGCGCGGTGGCCACAGCATCCTGTACGGAGCGCGCCGTGTTGCCCGCGGCGCGCGCGGCGGAGACGGATGCCTCCATGACGGCGTCGAGCTCTTGCGCGAACACCTCCGTGGAGGGCGCAAGCGCCTGGAAAATCATGATCGCGGTCAGGCATGCGGTTGTTATGCGCTTTGCCGTTCTCATCTGGTCCTACCTCGTTCTATCTCATGCCCCGTGCGGGGTCTCAAAATCACAGATTGCGGTTGGCCTACGCAGCCCTGCACGTAACACCGATGTCATCCAAGCTGCCGGGCGCGGCATCCGTCGAACGGTAAAAGGTAATAATCTCCGACCCGGGATCCATGGTGAACGTAACCGACCTTCCATCAAAGGTCGCGTCGGAATGATTCGTCGCCAAAAATGGGTCAAGCTCAACCTTGTCGCCCCATGTAAGCTTGATTTTTGTTGGCGCGCCCGTAACGGTCGCGCGATAGTTGTAAGCGTCGAAAGCGTTGATATCCGAGTTCTTGTCGACCCACTCGCCCGAAACGCCCGAAGCCGTTACCTCTGCACGCTCGGAAGGCGCAATCTTGGCGGCGAGCCATTTAAGATTGGTGCCGGGGCTATTGGAGCCGACCTGGGCCTTAACGGTGAAGGATGCTTTGTTGAGGTCCGCCTTGGAAAATGTAACCTTATAGGTATACATGGTTGCCCTGTTGGCAGGGAAGGAAAGGTCGACCGTGCCGCCCGCCGTCAGCGTGGGCGAACCGCTTATGCTCCAAGCTTTCGTCGTTCCCGTCGCCTTCACGCTCAGCGTCGCGTTAACGTCCTTGTCGTTGACCTTGTTCTTGTCGCCCAGCAGATGGTTGTAAATGCGAAAGGTAAAAGAGCAGTTTTCCCCACTCGTGTCGGCGATGACGCTTCGGACGGCAATACCCTCATCATTCAGCGTCTCATTCGTGTAGCCCGTAAGCATGTCCGAGGCAAACAGCGCCTGTGACGTGCCCGAGACAGCGACCGACTTAAGGAAGTCGCCCGCCAAAAAGGCCGTGTAAGTAAGGTGGGTACCCGCCGCAATCGCGACGGCGCATAGCAGCACCGCAACCGCCCACAGGCGCTTGCGCATTTTGGAAGCAGGGGCCGCCGACTCTACGCAGCAAGGCTCTGCCTTAGAATCATCCACCTGCGCAAAGTGCTTGCCAACAGGCCTCGCGATTTCATTTTGCTCTTTCTTGTCTTTTCGCATCTGGCGCCCCTCCCTTCTTGTTATTAGTTGCCACTCGTGCCGCGAGCAATTAGATAAACCATGTCGGTCTCTTTGACGTTGGAGACCGTCTTTCCGTTTACGGTCACAACGCCCGGATTCCATGTGCACTCGATGATGAAGTTCGTGGCGACGTTGGCTGTTTTGCCATTCCAGCCATCGAGCCCACTCCCTGCGAACTTGTGGTACCGATACAGCGGACGGGCGTTTTTCTGGACATTCACGTACGAGCCGTACGTCGGGTCGTTTGCCTCAAGCTCTTTAGCCAACGCACTTGTCCCGTCCGCGGAGTTGATAAAAGCAAACTCAATCGGGGTGCTGCTCTTCTTGCTCCATGAGTAGGTGCGGTTGAGCCCGTCGAGGCCGACCACAGTGCCGTTTTTATCGTTCGGATTATTGACCGTCACGTGATACACGTTGATTGTCAGCCCCGTGATATTCGTTGTGTTGGCAATCTGCAGCTCAAACGCTTGACCGCCGGCAGCGGGATCGCCATTGTCGCTCTGCACACAAAACGCGCGACGAACGGTCACGGTGCCGTCTATGTTTTTAACATCGCCCCGTGACTCGTCATACGAAATCTCGATGGGCTCGATGCTCGTCTGGTTGGGACCCATGATCTTAAGCTGCGCGGGCGTTTGGATCTTGCCCACCGTAGACAGACTTTTGCTGCCCACAAACCACGAGAGCGACAAGCCGATGATAAGAGCGATTGCCGCCAGCAATATCAGGACCGCAAGGGCCTGTGCGCGGTGGTTTTCTATCCAATTGCGGGCATCGCCGAGGCGCGTTTGCATGGTGCTCATGAGCTCACGCCCTCCTGAGCGCTAATTCTAAGTTGGATGTATTTGACCTTATTGCCGATCTGCTCGTCGGCATTGTTGTACAGCGCCGAGCAGATGGCGGTGTCGCCGAAGGATATGTCAGCCGAAACCGCAGGAGCGTTGGCGGCGCTCGTGCCGTTTGCCGCGCCATAGAAGTAGTTCGCTTTATGCGCGTTCATATCTGCCTGCAGAGCGCCGTAGTCAGACTTTGCGTCGCCCGCCGCCGCAAACAGGTTCTTGTAGTAATTCGTGTTGCCGGTAAGGACGAAGTTTTGGAAGTACTCCGGCCACACCCAGTACAGGCTGATGGTGACGGGTTTGTTCGTTGGCTTGTTCACATCGCCGTTTTCGCAAAATTCGCACTTGCGAATCTCGATCTTGCTATCAACCACGCGGCCCGAGTAATACCCGTTCTGGTCGCAGCTCGTAAAGAACAGCAAGTGGCCTTTGATCAAGCCAAGGAGCGCCTCCGCCTCGGGCGCCAGCGTTCCCCCGTCCCCAACAACGCCAACAGTGTTCGTGACCTTAAGCAAGCGCGACAGACTGATCGTGACCCCGTCCAGGTCACTCACCAGCGGCTTCACCGTAAATGTAATCTTGCCGCGAGCACCCGGGTACAGAGAGCCCGCGGTCTCGTTGTTGAGGTTGGAGCCGAGCGTTACCGTCATGGCGTCGGTCGTATCCAGGCCATCGATGGCATACTTTTCCTCGGGCGTGCGCTCGGAGCGCTCGTAATAGCCCACGTGCGCGCCGGACTCACCCTCGCCCGCGGCGGTCAGCGTGTACCGATCCGCCTTCGCCCCGATCGTACCCCCCGTGGCGCTCACTCGGTTATTCGCGGCAAACCAGGCCAGACACGCAAAGATGGCAACGATGGCGGCCAACACAAACAGACCGCTCACCAGGAAATCCTTCCAGAAATCCTTGAGGGTCCGCACGTGCTCGTCGGCAGCTTGGCGGTACTCGGCCGCCGTCTTGTGCTGCTGGAGCTCGCTATGTCGGTCCATGCCACTCATCGCTTACATTTGCCCTGCTTGCGGGCGTGCCATCCTTTCCGCTCGGTCGCGTTTATCCGTTGTTCGCAGGTAGAGAATTCAGGCAGAATACAACACCGTACGATAAGGTAAAAGAATAGCATTGACCTGCGGTTCGCTCCACAACGCAAGCCTTAATGATGTCTTAAAAGTCAAACCCTTGGTGCAAGTGGTCAGGTTACTTCGCGCCAACATGGTGCAAACAAACCTGACCCCCTTGCACCAATCCGTAGCGCCGGGCAGCGGACACACGGCGTGCCGCCCCTTAACACCCCAACGCGCGAACGGGTATCACGTAGATACCGTCCTCGACCTCGCGGGCGTACTCACCCACCCCCACAATCACGGCCATAAACTCCGGTTCGCGTGTGCGTGAACGAGGATTTCCACAGACCTTCTTGCGAACGCGCTTGAGGCTCTCGACGCCGGCGCTCGCCTTATCTTCACTCACCTTAATCTCAAAGGCGGCCCACCGTCCGTCGGCTAGCTGCACGATAGCATCGCACTCAAGGCCCGAATCGTCGCGATAATAGCGCACAGGCGTGCTATCCAGCAGGTCGAGCGACCGCGCGTAGACCGAAAGGTCGCGTATGACCAAATTCTCAAACACCAGACCAAATGTCTGCCAGTCGGCAAGCAACGCCTGCAAGGACATACCTAGCAAGGCGCAAGCAAGGCTCGGATCTGCCAGATAGCGCTTGGGCTTGACGGTAAAGCGTCGTTTGTCGCGCGCGGCGGGAACCCAACCGGGGACCTCCTCGAGAATGAACATGCCTTTGAGGGCATCCAGGTACCTACGCACCTTGGTCTCGTCGGCAAACGCTGCGGGTTCCTCCTCGGCACCGAACATATTCATAAGAATCGTTTTATACGTGGTCGCCTGTCCCAGATTGCGCGCGATCGATGCGGAGACTCGACGAGCAATATCGGGGTCGAGACCGACCGCCGGGAAGCTGCTCGAAAACGCGGTGTTGAGATATTCGCGGGCGATGAGCTGGGCGTCAGCCGAAACCATATCGATCGCCTCGGGCCATCCGCCGCGGCAGGCGGCTTCGACAAGCCCCGGTGTATCGCCATTGCACCGGCAGGGCTCAAAACGATGCTCAAACAAGCCCGCCAGGCTCACCTTGCCGTTGGACTCACCTGTCTCGGCAAGCGTCATGGGGTGCATGCGGACGCGACCGATGCGTCCGGCTCCACTATGCGCGGGCGCCTCCGCCTTTGAGCCAAACGCAGGCGTGGCGGAACCCGTGAGGATATAGGCGCCGCGCGTGCCCCGGGTGCGGTCAACCTCGTGTCTAACGTAGTCCCAAATTTGGGGAACGCGCTGCCACTCATCGATAATATGCGGACGGTCTCCCAGCAACATCATCGCCGGGTCGGCACGTGCGAGGTCGAGATTCTCGTCGACATACGAGGCGGACGCCCCGTGCTCAAGCGCGGCCCACGTCTTGCCGCACCACTTGATGCCCGCAATCTCGACCGCGCCAAAGACACGAAGGTAGCGCTCGATTTGCGCATCCACGATACGTGGGATGTATCCGTCCCGATGTAGCCTCTCGCCTGCCATGAGCCACCCCCGCAGATTTCCAGGTCCTGCTTTCTGATTCTTCTATTCCACTGTAGCAAATTCGGATTTTCGGGTGGTTGCGATTCGGATTTTCGTGTTCATATAATTCGGATTTTCATGTTCTAAGTATTCGGATTTTCTGGTGCTCAAGATTCGGATTTTCTGAACCAGCTGGTCAGTGGGCGCCCTCATTGGCAAAAAGGCGGGGAGCACCGATAACGGCACCCCCCGCCCACTCAATACGCGATAGCTTTCTTGCCTAGAGCTCGTTGGCCGCGTGATATGCCGTGCGAATGGCGCTCGCAATGTCGGCGGTGCGCTCGCCCGAGCAGTCGCCCACGCAGGTCACGGGCACCGTCACGCCGTCCAGGTCAAACGCGTTGGCCTTGGAGCCTACGGCCATCACCACGTAATCGCAGGCGATCTTCACCGGCTCCTCGGCGCCGTCCTCGGTGGTGCGAATGGCCTCCACGCCCTCGTCGGTAATGGCGGTCAGGCGGGTCTTAACGTGCTGCTCCACGTTGTGCTCTGCGAAGTCGCTCATGATCAGCGGCAGAATGGTCTCGGACTCGCCCGCGGCAATCTTGTCGAGCATCTCGACAATCGCCACCTCGCAGCCGTGCTGCAGCAGGTACTCGGCAGTCTCGGTGCCCACCAGGCCGCCGCCGATAACGGCGACGCGGCCCGTAAGCTCCACCTTGCCGGCCAGCACGTCCCAGCTCGAGACGACCTTCTCCGAGTCGGCACCCGGAACGGGGATGACCACGTCGTGTGCACCCACGGCCACAATCGCGGCGTCGGCGGCGTTGAGTTCCTCGGCCGTAGCGGCGTGGTTGAGCTCAGCCTTCACGCCCAGGCCGGGCAGGATCTTCTCGTAGTACTCGACCGAGCGCATAATCTCGTCCTTGCGCGGAGGCGCGGCCGCCAGCACAATCTGGCCGCCCAGATGATCGCTCGCCTCGTAGACAGTCACGTCGTAGCCGCGCTTGGCCGCCACGCGCGCGGCCTCCAGGCCGGCAATACCGCCGCCCACCACGGCGATCTTCTTGTCGCCCTCGCCCGGCTTGATGGCGACGGTCGCCTCGTCGCCGTTCTCGGCATTAAGCACGCACGAAATGTACTTGCGGTTTTGAATCGCGTCGACGCAGCCCTTGTTGCAGTTGAGGCACTCGCGGATGGGCTCACCCGTGGCGGCCTTCAGCGCAATGTCGGGGTCGCACATGAGTGAGCGGCCATAGGCGATGATGTCAGCCGCGCCGTCTTCCAGAATCTTCTCGCCGGCCTCGACCGAGACCACGCGACCGACGGTTGCCACCGGCACGGAGACCAGGGCCTTAACGCGCTCGGCCACCGGCAGCGTCCAGTTGTAGGGCATGGCACCCATGGGCGGAATGGTGTCACCCATGTTGCCGGTGTGGTTGGCCTGTGCGACCTGGATCATATCGATGCCCGCGCCCTCGAGCAGCTTGGCAAACTCGCAGGCCTCGTCGGGCTGCAGGCCGCCCTTGCCGCGCGGCGTACCGTCGGGGTTCTCCATGATCACGGGGAGCTTGTACTCCACCATCAGCTCCGGCGCGGCCTCCTTAATGGCGGCGACGACCTCCAGCGCATAACGGACGCGGTTCTCGAACGAGCCACCATACTCGTCCGTGCGCTTGTTGAGGATGGCGGAGCACAGCGAACCCACCAGACGGTCACCGTGGACCTCGATGGCGTCGATCCCGGCCTGCTGTGCGCGAGCGGCCGAGGCGGCGATAGCCTCCTTGATCTGGGTGAGCTGCTCCACGGTGGCCTCGTTCACAAAGTGCTGCATGTCGTGGTGCAGCTTGGCGTAGGCCTGCTTGCGGATCTCGTTGGACTCGGCCATCTTGGCGGCGAAGGTCTCCTCGTCGCCGGCGGCCTTGGCCTCCTGCGCGGCCTTGGCGGCGGTCATGGAACCCATGACCATACGGCCGACGCCGGGCACGTCGTACTCGGGGTGGAACAGCTGCAGCGCGACCTTGGCACCGTGCTTGTGGACGGCGTCGGCCAGCGCCTTAAACGTGGGGATCTGGGCGTCGGTCGCCAGCTTGGGCGTGGGGCTCGCGGTCATGACGGGAGCGACGTCGCCGATGACGATGTAGCTCACGCCGCCACGGGCCAGGCGCTCGTAAAAGGCCAGGCTGCGCTCGCCAATGGAGCCGTCGCGCTCCTCGTAGCCGGTGGTCAGCGGCGGGAACATGATGCGGTTCTTGAGCTCAAGGGGGCCAACCGTAATGGGCTGAAGCAGCTTAGTGGCAGGTGCAGTCATGGACATTCCTCTCTTGTAGGCGCGGCGGCGATGGTGCCGCGTAGTTGTCTAGAGGATATGGCATGGGGGCACAGCAGCACAACGAAAATCGGCGGATAGCAAGTAGCGGCAGGTAGATGGGGTGGGGCGGCCCGTCGGCTTGTCTCAATCTGTAACAGTAACTCGGAAAAAACGGGTCTTACTGTTACAGATCGAGACAAACCAAACTTACCCGTCAGAAAATCTCAATCTGTAACAGTAACTCGGCAAAATCTGTAACAGTTAGCCGCCCAAAACGTACCAAAAACGGGCGCGACACTCACGTACCGCGCCCGTTCGCTAGCACAAGTCCCTTCCAGAACTTATTGTTGACGCTTAGCGCTCGCTTCTGCGCTTAAGCAGACGAGAAGCCGCGATGGCCGCAGCACCAACGCAAAAGGCAAGACCCGCGAAGAACATGGAGCTGTCACCCGTACCGGGAAGATCGGCCTTGGTGCCCTTCTTGTCACCCTTGTTCTGGGAACCCGTGCTGTCCTTGTCTGTAGAAGCGCCACCGGAGCCGGAGCCGCCCTCGCTACCGGAGCCGGAGCCGCCGGACTGCTGCTTATTCCACTTGGCGTAGAGCGTAGTGTCAGCATTCACGGCAGCATCGAAATCAAACGCATACTCACCGTCCTTGTCAGTGCACCACCCAGCGAAGTCATAACCTTCTCGCGTGGGGTCAGCAGGCTTGGCCAATTTGCCGCCCTCGTTAAGCTCGACCGTAGACTTGTTCCCGCAACCGTCGTCAAACGTCACGGTTACCTTCTTTACAGGAGCCTTGGCAACCAAAGCGTCAAGCGCTGCCTTGAGAGAGTCAGTAGCATCCTTGACCTCGCCGTACGTCACATCCTGCCCGGCATTGATACGGTCGATGACGTCATGTGCGCGCTTCAAGGGATCGGTAAGACCCTCCACCGACTCATACGAATCGGCATTCTTCTGAGCGGTCTCTGCGCGAGCGATCAGAGAGAGCAGTCCGTTCTCACCGTTCAGGCCATACGGATCGTTTTGCTTGGTGACTCCGAAAACCTGAAGCTCGACCACATGGTTTTCCTTCGAGACGCCCGTGCCCTTGACACCGGAGGCATACAGACGCACATAGCGTGCTGTCGTCGCTGCCGTAGAACCGGAGGCGTCGAAGAGCTGCTTGCCCTCAGCTGTCTCGGCATACAGGCTGTCCTTCGGATCCTCGCCCAGGCCAAACACATCGCTATCGCCCGAATAGTAGAGCACCTGAGCGTCCGAGAAATCAGACTTGCTTGCAACCACGAGCGCAGTCGCCTTATAGGTGCGCGAGTCCGCCCAATAGCGCCATAGGTTCACGCCGGTAATCTCGTAATCGGAGCCGAGGTCGACCTGCATGTACGAGCCCGCTTCCTTACCATCGTTGCCAAAGATACAATAGCCGTTAGTGTCCGCATTGTTGCCATCAGTCGCAACGGTCAGGGCACGAGAAGCGTCGGAATTCGTCACCGGAGTCGTGGTGTCACCGTCGACCCAAGCAGCCGTCGGCACCTTGCCCAGGGCAAGGTTCACGGTTTTGTTTGCAGGAACAAGCTTGAGGTAACCCGCGTAAAGGTTGTCGTATGCGGTCTTTTTGGCAGCAGCGTCACCCTTCAGCGCCGCCTTCGCCTGATCGATCAGGTTATCCATATCGGCGTTTGCCCAGGACGCATCGCTTACCTGGTCCTTCTTCGCCTCAACGGTCTCGATCAACTCCGCCAGTGCAGAAGTGGGAACCTCGTCGTAACCAAGAGCATGATCATAGACGGCAAGCGAAGACTGCTTCGCGCCGCCGCCTGCCGTGATCGCACCGGTGCTCACAGCGTGGTCGGCGTTATTTTCACCCAGGTAGGCGCTGCCGGCAAGCTCACCATCAACGTAGATCTTAAGCATGCCGTTATTCTCACGGACGCCCGCGACTGTAACACTGCCGCCCGCGACCGTCACATCGGAGGTAGCGGTCGTACCGTTAACGGTAAACCATGCCTTGCCGTCGTTGTCGATACCGAGCTTCCATTCATCGCCCTGAGAAAGGAGCACCGTCGAAGCTGCAGCATCAGAAACGTTTGTGGCAACGGTGAAACCGTTCTTGCCTTCAACGCTATTCTCGGCATCCGAGAGCTCGCCACCAGCTGAGGTGGCAGCAGAGGCAATGACCCCATCCTTGTGATAAATACCCGAGACACTTCCCTCAAGGCTGTTGCCACAAGCATCCTGGCCCTGAGCAGCCGCGACCTCGATCTTGCTGCCGTTCTTCACACCGTTTTTCAGCTTGATGTCGAACGTGCGCATGTCGGCGGATGCCTCGACGCTCTCGCACTCAACCTGTTTGCCGTCGACCGTTACGGTGAACTGTGCATTGGTCACGTGCTTGCTTGCCTGAACGCGAAGGCTCTTTACGCCCTTAACATACATGGTGTCAAGCTTTGGAGCCTCGGTATCGCCCTTCTGGCTCAGATTCCAAATCTGGGTCTCGCCGGGCTTAAGCGTCACGGTAGCCGTATCACCCTGAGCATAGCTGTCCTTCGAAGCACCGAGCGCGCTTCCGTCCGAGGTGTAGGATTCAACGATCGAGCGCTTAAAGGTGCCAGCATGCGAGGCGCCCACACCGGCATCGAGCTTGAAGGTAATGGTCTTCTCGCTAGCCGACGGGTTGCGCATCGAAATGATGCCCTCGTCGCCCTTGCTGTTGAAGCAGGCAAAACCGTAGGCATCCTGCGTTCCCGCGCCGCTGATACCGCCGAGCTTAACGCCCGAAGCAGGGACGCCGCCAATCATCTTAGCGTTCTGAAGCTTGTCGAAGCTCGTTTCGGCCCACTCGAGGAAGTCGGCGTTCACCAGATATTTCTCGTCATCTAACAGGCTGTCGGAGTAATAGAGCTCCCAGAACGACGTACCGCGCGTTGCCATCATGTACAGATAGTTGCGGAACTGGGCGCCGTTCATGGAGTTGGCACTGATGCCCGTACCCTCTTTGCCGTAAATCGGGTCGTGGTTGTAGAGGTTGGACAGCGGGAACTGGAAATCGTGGTTCTTGACGAAGTCATAGTAGGCTCCGTCTCGATAGCTCAGCATGTTGTCCATCTTGTTGTTAAGCGTGGAGTTGGAAACCTCGCCGCGGTCATGCGTGCACTGAATCCACACCGAGTTGGACCACTGCAAGAACCAAGGGCTCGGGTTCACATAGCAGGTAAGAGAGACCCACAGGTTATCAATACCAAGATCGTCTGCCTTGTCCCACACGTTCTCAAACAGGACAATCCACTTTTCCCACAAGTCGGTAGCGTGATAGAAACCGTTCGGGCCACCGTACATGTGATGGTGATTCTCGTCGTAGCCTACAACGCCCTCGCCCTGAGAGAATGCGTTGTACTGCGCGTTGTCAGCATAGCCATCCCATTTCCAGTAGTTGACGCCGTAATCAGCCATCCACTGCAAGGCAAGATTCTGGAAATTGTCAACGTAACGCTGGTCAGCAACATCAATCGAGCCACCAGCGGCCGAACCGTTACCCGCCTTGGAAATAATATCTGCAAGTTGACCATAGAAGTTGTAACCGCCGCGCGGGCCAACCCAGACGCCGAAGTTCGATCCGAGTTTCTCCACAAGCGATGAAGACGTCGTGAGCTTATTGGGGAACTTAGAGTTAAACGTCCAAAACCCGTCGGTGTTTTTACCCGTGCCAGAACGGCCCGGGTCAACCGACGCCTCGGTGTTGTTGTAGTTGTTCCAGCCGTCGTCAACGACATAGGAGTCGAGCGGACGAACGCCCGTGGAGGAAAGGTTCTTGTCCACCGCCTTGAACGAATCGAGAATGTTATTCTCGTCGATGAGCATCATATTGTCGAACCAAGAGTTGTACTGAATGCGGAACTCGCTCGGCTTTGAGATGCCCTTGATATAGCTGTAGAAGTCGGTACGAACCACGTCGTTGTTCGAGCCGTCGGAGTGGGTGGCACCCACAACAGTCTGCCACGAAACGTACTTGCCGTCCGAGGTGAGCTGCCCATCGCGCTCAAAATCGGTGAAATTCTTGCCAGTCCAATAGCGCATACGGCCCAAGTCATCGACAATCTGAGTGTCGGTTTCAGGGAACTCCGAACCCAAGAATAAGCCGTTGACATAAATGGGCTGGCCCAGGTTGGCGCGCGCCTCGGTCATCTCGACAACCCCACCTTTACCCGTGGGGATAGTCCAGGTGTAGCTCGCATCCTTGACGTTGAGGTGTTCGCCATCGATGTAGTTGAAACGGATGTCCTTATCCTCGGAATTGACCTCAAGGAACTTACGCATAAAGTGATCGTCATCGTACATGACGACCTTCTCAGTCACCGTCGCAAGACCGTTACCAAACTGCACCGGCTTGAAGGTGAACGTCAACATCTTGCCAGATTTCTCGACGTCGTTAATCGTCGCGGTGGTATCGCTAACCTGCACCGGTCCGTCCAACTCAAGATTGCTCGTCTTGAGTTGCGGTTTGCCCGAAGCGTTCTCGAACGTGTCGAACTTCTCTTGATACAAATCGAGCTCGGCACCAGAAGCAAAACTGCCTCCCTGAGCCTCGAGCACCCGGATGCCTACATAACGGCCGGTCTGAACCTTATCGAGCCCAAAGTAGGTCATCTTGCAGGTTCCGTCGTCGTTATAGGAAGAGCTCAAGTCGACCGAGAACGTCCCTTTCTTGTTCGAATCATCGAACAAGCCGTCCTTGCTATCCGAGACATACACCGCGAACTTCTTAAAGGTGCCGTTGGCACCCTTGACATTGCGGCCCGCGTAGCCAACCGTCTGGAAGGAACTCTTCGCTCCCTCACCGCGGTCAATCGTCAAATCGACAGGCAGCTTCTTCGTATCGCCCTCACCCGCGCCGTAGCGAGAGTGATAGTAGGTGGTGAAGTCGCCATCGACCAGCGCTTCGTAACCGCCGCCCTCGTTGGTGGCAACGGACGTGCCCGTCACGGTCCAGCCCTTAGATCCGTGCACGACGGAGTTGTCCGAGGCGTCAAGCACATCGAGCTCCGCCACGTTCATGTACTTGTTCTCGTTGGAGGGCTGCCAATGATAGGTCGTGAGACCGGTCAGGCGGACCGCCTTACCCTGCACGGCAGCGAACTTAATGACCGTGGTGCCCGTGTCGTTCATGGTGCCGTTCTCTACGAGCGTCGCCCATGTGCCATCGGCCATCTGGTACTCGAGCTTGTAAGTCTTAACGCGACCCGTGCAGTTATAGCCCACCGATTCATGATGGCGCGGCGTATAGCTAACGCTTGCAATGGTCTTAGTACCGCCAAAATCCACAATGAGGTTTGCTGTTCCTGCGGCCTCCGAAGAAGACGCCCAATAAGTGCCAGCATCCCCATCGATGGCCTTCGACGCCAAAGCGGCCTCGCTCGTGTCAACGGAGGAGCCCGCAACTGTCACGGCCGTGGGCCTGACGCTCGTGAGAGCACCGGCCGGCTCAAGTCGCGTGGCCTCGGCAAGCGATTGAATAACAAATTCCTCGGACCCCGACCCGGGAACGAGAGTGGTAGAGGCGAGCTTGTTGTTGATTTCGACAGTCTTGAGCTTACCGGCAGCGGTGCTGAACGTTCTCGAAATCGCATTGTTGCCAATGGTCACGTTGCCGTTCGATTCATTCACCACCACGTTGCCATAGCCGGCCGCAAGAGCGGCGGGCGGGGCCGACAACCCCAGAAAGCCCGCCACTGCAAACACGGCAGCCACAAGATAGCGTTTTTTGAGCATGTGCTCCCCTTTCATTTAATCCGTGCGACGCCCCATAGTTCTCAGGCGCAACCTACCGACGCAGTATGAGTAATCTCATTCATGATAAAGAAGCTGTTTAACACGGTTTGTAGCGGGCCAGCTAAATCGGCGAATGGTAGGTTCCCCCCCCCCCCCCAAATGGCATTCGTTATTCGTCTCATCTTTTTTTACATACCAATTGGTATTAATTATCAGAACCGCTGGTAGTCTCTATTTAATACCACTAGCCACTCTTTAGTTTTCTACAATTCAATGAAGTTGAACGGGAGATTCAGTTGATTTATTAGCCCCCCCTATTAGCGCACGCAATGGACATCAGCGCCGATCAACCTTGCTGTCCCCGCTTTACCAAAACCGCCATCACTGGGTCTCGCGCCGCTTGCTGTCGCGTCGGATTTCGCCCCTGCCGCGGCAAACCCAAGCCGAACATGAAGCCATGCCCGTCGGCGTGCCTTAATCTGTAACAGTTAGCCACCCAAATCGGGCCCAGGTGCTGCAGATTGAGATTTTGATTGGCGCTGAGGACTGGGCCGAGGGGTACCGGAGGGGGAGCCGCGGACGAAGCGGCGGCCTCGCCCCGATCCCGCACCGACAGCTGCGCCACGTCATCTCGAGTGCAGGGGCAACCCCTCAATTCCGGACATTCCAGCCTCTTTCCGGACATTTTTGACCCGTTTCCGGAATGAAACTCGGTCAGCAGTAGCCCCTGGTTCCCTAGTACAAGTTCCCCGGTTCACACCTTGCTGGTGTGCGTCAGATTGGATACGCGGTCCACTCCCTCGGTATAACGGGAGGCGTCCCGGCGAAATGTCTCGATCTGCAACATTTGCAGACCAAAATCAGCCCTAACTGTTACAGATCGAGACAAACCAAACCCGCCTGCCAGAAAATCTCAATCTATAACAACAACTCGGCAAAAACCGTCCCTCGTGTTACAGATTTAGACAAACCGTCCAGGCGGGGACTCAACATCTCGATCTGTAACACCTAGCCGCCCAAATCGGGTCTAGATGTTACAGATCGAGATTTTGTTTGAGAGGCCGAGAATTGGACCGAAAACACGGTCCCGGAATAACAAAAAAGCTCGCCGGGTAGGCCGACGAGCTGCAAGTTCTTGGTCGCGGGGGCAGGATTTGAACCTACGACCTCCGGGTTATGAGCCCGGCGAGCTACCAGACTGCTCCACCCCGCAATGTCTGGGCACCTCATGTGCGCAAGAAAGAATATTACGCGGGAGTTCGGTAAACGGCAAGGAAAATCTCGTAGAGCATAATTCCTTCATATTTAAACCCCTCAGCCCCTATCACCGTAAACGAATCGCAGCCGAGCGCCGTCGACGGCACGTATACAATGGTGCGCGTCCTTTTATGCCAACACCGGGAGTAGACATGCTGCTCGCTATCGATATGGGAAATACGCAGACGGCCATGGGCCTGTTTGACGGAGACGAGCTGGTGCAGTCGTGGCGTATGCCCACCGATCGCTCCTATACCGCCGACGAGATCCACGTGCGCCTGATGGGTTTCTTTAAGATGTACGGCCTCTCGCTCGATGCGGTTGACGCGATCGCCTTTGCGGGCGTGGTGCCGCAGCTCTCGCGCGAGTGGCACGCCGTGGCCGACCGCATTGCCGCAGACGCCATCGTCATCGGGCCGCAGACGGCCGCCGTGACCAAGCTGCGCGCGGCGCGCCCCCAGGCCGTGGGCGCCGACCGCGTCGCCAACGCCGTTGCGGCCGAGACTTTCTACGGCGCGCCGGCGATCGTGGTGGACTTTGGCACCGCGACCAATATCGACGTCATCGATGAGGACGGTTATTACATTGGCGGGGCGATTGCGCCGGGCATCCGCATCTCCATGGACGCGCTTGCCGCCCGTGCCGCCAAGCTCGCCAGCGTGCCGCTCGAGGCGCCCGAGCACGCCATCGGTCGCGACACCGAAGAGTGCATCAAGGTCGGCGCCGTGGTGGGCGCTGCCGCCATGGCCGAGGGCCTGGTCGCGCGCATGAAGCGCGAGCTGGGCCGCGAGGACGCCACCGTTATCGCCACGGGCGGCCTCGCCAGCATCGTCGCCGATTCGACCGATGCCTTCGACGTGGTAGACGGCCAACTCACCATCAAGGGCATCTGCGAAATCTACCGCCGCATGCAGAAGCTGGGGGTAAAACAGGGACATAAGTCGAGCACGCCCGATGTCACAGCCCCGCAAACGTTCGCCAAGCCTATTCCTCAAAACTGAAAAATTTTCAATTTTGAGGAATAGGGCGCTGGCAACCCATTCACCAGATAGGCGAAACCCTCCCCGGCACAGGCCGAAGAGGGCTTCGTTGTCATCGTTATCTTTGAGCGCGGGCGCCTCGCGTTACAGTCCGCGAATCCGTACGGCCTCGGGCGGAAACTCCTGCTCGCCGGCATCGGTCTTGATGGTCGCGCGACCCCAGATGTCCAGGCCCGCAAACACACCGACCGCGAGCGGCAAGCCGTTGGGCGACACCGCCGCAACCTGACGGCCCAACAGCGGCACCATGTCGAAGTACTCGCCCAGCACCGGAGCCAGCGGGCCAGCAGCGCCCTGCGGCGTGTTGGCAACAACCGCCCAAGCGTCCACGCGGGTCAGCACGGCGGCGGACAGCGCCTCGACCAGCGCCTCGTCAGCCACATCCACGCCAAGCTCGCTCAGCGCCGCGCGCTCAATATCCACCGTCACGGCACCAAACATGCCCGCAGCACCGGCGCCGCCATTCACGGCGACACGCGCGAACGGCGTCTCGAACGCGGGCGCGCTGCACACGATGTTGCTCGGCCACTCAATGCCCACCTTGCCGGCAAGGCCCAGCCCCGGCGTCGAAGCCGTGCCCACCAGCGCGTCCATCATGCCCATCGCCGCCACAAACGGCAGGCCGTGGAAGGCATGCATATTCACGTCCGGGCGCACGACCAGCGAAAACGTCAACGACGCCTCGCCCGCGCTCCAAGCGCACCAACCCGCAGACGCACCCTCGCGGCCCGCGTCGCGCGCCGCGTCGAGCTCGGTGCCAGCGGCAACAGCATTCATCTCGATCATCTACATACGCCCCAATTCGCCCACGATATGGCCTACGCGGTCCTCGGGCTCCTTGACATCGACACCGTTGAAGCGGAAGAACCGCGCCGGGTCGTGCATCAAGTCCTCGAGCGGCACCAGCACAAAGTCGCGCTCGCCGATCAGCGGATGCGGCAGGCGCAGCTTCTTGCCGCCGTGAGTCTCGCCGTCCATCCACAGCAGGTCCAGGTCGATGGTGCGCGGGCCGTTGACCTTGGCCTTCTTGGAGCGGTCGCGGCCCAGCTCGAGCTCGATCTTCTGCAGCTCGTCAAGCAGCACCAGCGGCGCCAGCTCGGTCTTGATCTCGATAACGGCGTTGGCAAATGCATCCTGGCGCGTCTCGTAGGCCGGCTCGCTCTCGTAGATGCGCGAGCAGTTGGACACGCAGGTGAGCGGAATCTCGGCGATCATGTCGCGCGCGGCGCGGATGTTGTCGCAACGATGCCCCAGGTTGGAGCCCACGGCCACAAACGCGCGGCGCGGCTGCGGCTTGGCGACAGCCCAGTAACCGTTCAGAAACTGCGCAAAGCCGGTAACGTCATGTACACGCACGATGTTGGCACCGGCCTGGATAGCGCCCAGGCACACACCAAACGTAGCGGCATCGCGCGCGACGGCCTCGGTCACGCCCGAGACGGCGCCCACAAAGCGCTTGCGCGACACGGCGCACATGAGCGGATAGCCCAGTGACGCCATCTTGGCAGTCTCGCGCTGGATGACGATGTCCTCGTTAGCCGACTTACCAAAGCCCGGACCAGGATCGATGCAGATGCGGTCGCGCGACACGCCGGCATGGATGAGTGTGCGGGCCTGGTCGGACAGAAAGCCCATGACGCGGCGCATGATGGGCGCCGAATCGGGCAGGGTGAAGCGGCGGAGCTGCGAGGTGGGCACGTAGGCCTCCTCGCGGCGGGCGCTGCGGCGCATCATGGCGGCCAGGTGGTCATTGGGCTCCGGCGTGGGCTCAGGGGCCGTGGCGGCCTCGGCGACAGGGGCAGTCCGCTCGGCATCCGGCGTCTCTGGCTCGGACTCGGGCACAGGCTCCGGATCGCCAAACGGCAGCGAGGGCTGCACCACGCCACCCGGCAGCTTAGCCTCCGTCTTGGGCTCGCCTAGCAGCTTGCCGCGACGGCGGCGCGCCGGCTTCTCGGCCTCGCGCGCAGCCTCGGCGGCCGCTTCGCGCGCCTTCTCGGCAACAAACGCCGCGGCAGAGGTATCGAGCTGCACCGTTGCATGCGTGCGCGTGGGCACCGCGACCTCGCCGGCGTGCATCACGATGACGCCGCAGGTGCTCGTCGCGACAAACTCGACCATCTTGGGGTCGGTGAAGCCCGTCACGTCGTTGACGATCGAGGCGCCACAGCGCACGGCCGCCTTAGCAACCGCCACGTGACGCGTGTCGATCGAGACGATGGCGCCCTCCTTGGCCAGCGCGCGCACCACGGGCAGCACGCGGCGCGCTTCCTCATCGGGATTGACCGGGGTAAAGCCGGGACGCGTGGACTCACCGCCCACGTCGATGATGTCGGCGCCGGCGTCGAGCATCGACAGGCCATACTCGATGGCGGCATCCGGGTCGAAGTGCTCCCCGCCATCGCTAAACGAATCGGGCGTCACGTTGAGGACGCCCATGATGCGCGGACGATCAAAGCTGAGCTCGTACTTTCCGCACCGCCATGTCTTGCTGTCGTTCGCCATGAACATCCTCCTAAAATGCCCACGCCGCCGCGCTCGGGCGCTGACGGCGGGGTCGCTTTGCAATCAGTCTTTCTATTGTATCCGCGCGCGCGGACTAGAACGCAAACGCGGCCGCGATGTCGCAAGAAATCAGCAGGTCGGCATTTGCATCCTGATCGGTGGGCGCCAAATTGCAAATGGCCAGCGTATCGCCAGTAAAGTAACGCGTAAGGCCCGCCGCCGGATACACTACGAGCGAGGTTCCGCCCACGACGAGGGCGTCGGCTGCGGCGATGGCAGCAACGGCGCCGGTAAGCACACGCTCATCGAGCGGCTCTTCGTAGAGGACCACATCGGGCTTGATGCGACCGCCGCACGCAGGACACACGGGCACGCCCACGGCATCCTCGTGCTCGCGCGCGCAAATCCATTCGGCGCTGTAGACCGCGCCGCACGTCTGGCAGATATTGCGGTGGACCGAGCCGTGCAGCTCAAACACGCGCCGTGAACCGGCCACCTGATGCAGGCCATCGATGTTTTGCGTCACCACGGCGTCGAGCTTGCCGGCACGCTCCAGCTCGGCCAGCTTGGTGTGGCAGCAGTTGGGCTTGGCGCCAAGCGCGATCATCTTGGTGCGGTAGAAGTCGAAGAACTCGGCCGGATGCGTCTCGTAAAAGCTATGCGAGAGCATAGTCTCGGGCGGATAGGAAAACCGCTGGTGATACAGACCGTCCACGCTGCGGAAATCGGGAATGCCGCTTGCCGTGGAAACACCCGCGCCGCCAAAGAAGACCACGTGGCTATGGGTTTCGAACAGCTCCGCCAGCGCGGCGGAGGCCTGCTTGGGATCCGATATTGCCTGCGTCATATATGTCCTCCGTCCGTGTCTCCGGGACGGCGGCGTTCGCACTATCACTCGCGGACTCCGCCCCGCTCTAGTTGCGTTAATCTTAAGCCTGCCAACCCCGTCGAAAGGACACCATGCCTCAGACTTACACCTTTGCCTCGTGGAACGTTAACGGTCTGCGCGCCGTGCTCAAAAAGGACCCGAGCTTTACCCAGATCGCACAGGAACTCGATGTCGATATCCTAGCGCTGCAGGAAACCAAGCTGCAGGAGGGCCAGGTCGATATCGACCTGCCCGGCTATCACCAAACCTGGAGCTACGCCGAGCGCAAGGGCTACTCGGGCACCGCGGTCTTTAGCCGCCAGAAACCGCTGCGCGTGCTGCGCGCCGATGCACTGCTGCCCTACGCCGGCGAGGGTGGGGCCGCCGAGCTCGTCGCCCAAGCCGCAACCGAGGGCCGCGTCTGCGCGCTCGAGTTCGACAAGTTTTGGTTTGTGGACGTCTATACGCCCAACGCCCAAAATGAGCTCGCGCGCATCGACGTGCGCATGGCTTGGGACGATGCCTACCGCGGCTTTTTGAGCGCGCTTGAGCGCGAAACCGGCAAGCCCGTCGTAACCTGCGGCGACTTTAACGTGGCACACGAGGAGATCGACCTTAAGAACCCCAAGTCCAACCGCGGCAACGCAGGCTTTTCGGACGAGGAGCGTGGCAAGTTTACCGAGCTGCTCGACGCCGGTTTTACCGATACCTGGCGCGCGGCTAATCCGGACGTCGAGGGCGTCTACAGCTGGTGGAGCTACCGCTTTAATGCCCGCAAGAATAACGCAGGTTGGCGCATCGATTACTTCCTGGTGAGCGACGCAATCGCCGGCAACGTACGCGACACCGGCATCCGCGGCGACATCTTCGGCAGCGACCACTGCCCCGTCACGCTCGCCCTGGAGCTCTAGCCCAACTGATCTCCCAAAGGCGGAGAAAGGCGGGTCGTTTTCGTCTTGCGAGCGTGTTCGCGCAACCCGCCCGCCACGAAACCCGCCCATCTACTACGTTTAGGCCGCCATCCTCAACCACAGCGAACAACGCAAAAAGAAAACCGCAGGTAGAAAGCCTGCGGTTTTTCATAAAACGCGGTTGTGCTTGGGGGTGTCGGGCTAAACGTAGTAGATGGGCCAGTTTCGTGGCGAGCGCCGTCAACTGATTCCCTGGGGACGTCTGGGGACGGAAGAAAACGGATCAATTGACCCTCTGAGGGCTATGATGCCCGTCATATCAACCGGCCATTTCAAAACTACGCCGGTTTACGGGGATAAATCGCGAATCCCCAACCATACGCAATTCCAAAATAGTAAAACTGCAGGTAAACGGCTTGCTCTATTTCGAAAAAAGCCGGTATGGTCTGCCTGTGCCAATCTAGCCCCGTAAACCGGCATAGTTTTGAAATGGCACTTCGGCAGTATTGATTCCCGCCCCGGCGCAACCAGCCCTACAGCCCGTATTTCACGACGACGCGGTTGATGCGGCGACACCAGGGCTTGTACAGAGCGGCCAAGAACACGCAGGTCGCGAGGCCATGCGTGATGTCGAACGGCACCGCCGTAGCAAGACGCGCTATGGCGCCCGCCCACGTGAGCGGTTGAACAAAACCGATAATGTCGTAGGCGTTGATCACAACGCCGTAGAGCAAGCCCGAGGCAAAGCCGTACGCCATCAGCGCCGGCATGCGCACGGTTCCATCCGCACGGTCGAACGCGCCCGCATGCGCCAGCGCGCCGCCAACATAGCCAACCAGACCCCAGGCATACATCTGCCACGGCGTCCACATGCCCTGTCCAAAAAAGAAATTGCTGGTCAGCGCCGCCAGCGCGCCAACCATAAAACCATTGCGGCGACCAAGCGTCGCCCCCGCGATAATGGCGATGGCGCTCACCGGTTTAAAGTCGGGAATGGGGCCAAACAAGATGCGCCCCGCCACGGCCAACGCCGCCAACACCAGCGTGGGCATAATCTGGCGCAGGCCCGGGCGCGACACCTCGTAACCCGCAAAGAACAGCGCAAGCACCAGCGCCACCACGACAAGCATGGCAAGCGCCGCCTGCTCAACGCCCGCCAGCAACGCCGCAGCCATCACGGCTGGCACCGCCAGCAGCAGCGGGATCTCCAGTTTTGCAAGCAAGCGCGAGAAACGACAGTCCGTCATCCCATCACGCCCTATAGAACACGTTGTCGGCAAAGAAGTCGGCCGGGGGCTCCATGCAGGCAATCTCGCCGTCAAACATCATGGCAACGTCGTCGGACACCTGCTCGGCAAAGTCTAAGTCGTGCGTGGCCATGATGACGGTACCGCCGGCATTTGCATGGTCACGCAGGGCGCGAGCGATGATGCGGCGACTGGCCAAGTCCAAACCCTTGGTGGGCTCATCAAGCAGTAGCAGCTCCGGACCAATCAACAGCAGCTTTGCCAACGCAAGCAGCTGGCGCTGACCGCCCGAAAGATCGTACGGGTGACGCGCCTCCAAGCCCGCCAGGCCCAGGCGCGCTGTCTGCTCCCGTGCTGCGGCCTCGTTGTATCCGCAGGCCGAAGCCCATTCCATCAGCTCGTCGCGCACCGTTTCGGCGACCAGCAATGCCTTGGGATTCTGTGGCAGCAGCGCAGCCGAGGCCGCCCCGCGCACCATGCGGCCACGCTGCAGCTTAGCCGTCTTGGCCAGCACCGAGAGCATCGTCGACTTGCCGCAGCCGTTTCCGCCCACGACCGCATGCACCGCGCCGGCTGAAAACGTCACATCGAGCCCGCGCAGCACCCAGCCGCCAACGCGATCGTAGCGAAACCAGCCTTCCGACAGGGTGGTAGCCGACCCGTCGTGCATTTTTTGGAGTATTCTGCTTCCATCCGTACTCGGGAAGGCTTCCGAGCCGTTCTCGAGCGACGTTTGTGCCACAAATTCGGACGATTTGTCCAATTCCAAACTTTTTTTCGCGCTCGATACGTCCCCGGGCGGCTCCAGAGAGCCCAAATTGTCCTCACGCCTGCTGAATACTCCGTTTTTTGCACATCGGACGGCACCCCACCCCAACATGTCGTCGGAAAACAACGATTCTCGGCGTCCCAAAGAAGCCATATCCGCCACCTCGCGCACACGACCGTCCTCAATCCGGTACGCACACGTCGCATACTCGAGCATTGGACGCGGTTGATGCGTAGCCACAACAACCGTGCAGCCCAACTCACGGTTCACGCGAAACAGCGCGTGCAGAAAATTCTTCTCGGCAACGGGATCGAGCTGAGACGTGGGCTCGTCGAGTAGCAGCACACGCGGACGCAGCGCCAGGACGGCGGCAAGCGACAGCAGCTGCTTGCGGCCGCCCGAAAGCGTATCGGTATCGCGATGAAGCCAGTCCTCCAGACCAAAGAAATAGCTGGTCTCAGCTACGCGACGGCGCATCTCATCACGTGCTAGCCCCAAGTTTTCCAGGCCAAACGCCATCTCGTGCCACACGGTTTCGCACACGATCTGGTTCTCGGGATCCTGGAACACATAGCCCACGCACTCCGCAGACGCGCGCACGTCCATGTCGGCAACGTTCTCGCCCAGCACGCGCGCATCGCCGGTGCGCTCGCCCGCCGGAGCGATCTCGGGCTTGAGCAGCGACAGCAGCGTCGACTTACCCGATCCGGTACCGCCAACAAGCAGCGCAAATGCACCTTGGGGAACAGACCAGTCGAGCCCCTCGAGCACCGCAGCATCAGCCCCGGGGTAGGCAAAGCTCAGGCTCCGCACCTCAATCGCCGGCATATCCGGGCCGCACGCCGCACCCGACACCGGGCCCCTATCCAACCGAGCCATCAGCCAAACCTCTTCTCGTCAATCGCATGCAACACGCAGGGCAGCACCATCCAGGCAGCATACACGACATAGCCCAGCCACGGCGCGGGCACCGAGAGCTGCGGATAAAACGAATACTGCGTCGTCGCGGTCCACGCCACCGCCACCGCGGCGGCACCAAACACCGCAAGTCCAACCAGCGCGGCAGCATCGCCGCGCGCCAGCCGATACCGCGCATACGTCGTACGGCGCGACGCAGCACCCCACCCGCGCGAGCGCATGGCATCCGCGCGCTCAAGCGAATCTTCCATGCCCCAGCCCATCAACACGCTCGACGCCCGCAGGCGCGAGCGCACGGGGTCAGCCGGCGCGCGTCCCGGTACATCAATCGCATCCTGCACCGCCAGCACCGTGCGGCCGCGGCGCAAAAACTGTGGGATAAGCCGCATGCACATCGAGATCATGAGCGCGATCACCGGCGCGGCGTTGCCCAAAAGCGCAAGCACCTTGTCGTATTCGAGCATCGACGCCGCGGCCTCAAACCACAGCACGCTCGCCACAAACAGCCCGCCCATGCACAGGCCGTACATCATGCTCTCCAAATACACCACGCGCATGCCAATATGAAACAGCTCCGTCGAGCCCGATGCACTAAACAGCGGGTTGACCAGTGCAATGATCAAAATCACCGGCAGCTGCCAGCGAAGCGCCCCCAACGTACGCGCGGCACCGCGCGTCGCAAGCCCGTACGCCAGCCCGCCCGCGAGCGACAGCGCGATCAGCACCGGTTGCATCGAGAACATGGTGAGCCCCAGCGTTAGCGCCATGTAGAGCGCAGGCACCGCCGGGTGCGACATCGAGAATGCCGCGACGGGCCCGCCGCCAAACTCCTCTCGTATGTTATCCACGGGCACCCCCGTTCCCTCGCTCAAACAACAGCTCCGCAGCACCGCCAACGCCGCACGCACGCAGTGCAAACGCCACGCCGGCGGCGCAAGCCTCAACCGCCGCAAACCAATCGTTACGCGCTCATCATATGCCTGCGGTATCATATTGCGCCGTGTATCGTTTCCAAACACACGTCTCTATAACGTAACAGGAGATCACATGGACGCAACCGCAATTATCCTCGCTGCCGGCGAGGGCACCCGCATGAAGTCGAACCACTGCAAGGTTTCGCACAAGATCCTGGGCAAGCCCATGGTTCAGTGGATCGTCGACGCCACCATCAAGGCCGGCTGCAGCCGCGTCGTGGTCGTCATCGGCAGCCACGCCGACGAGATGCGTGCCCTCATCGATGGCGCCTACGCCAACAGCGCCACCAAGGTCGAGTGCGTCGAGCAGACCGAGCGCCTGGGCACCGGCCACGCCGTCAAGGTCGCGCTCGAGGCCTGCGGCATCACGCAAGGCCCCGTCGTCGTGCTCAACGGCGACCTGCCGCTCATCACCGCCGACACCGTCGCCAAGTTCGCACAGACCGTCGCCACCGGCGAGCTCGCCTGCACCGTCATGACCATGACCCCGCCCGATCCTTTTGGCTACGGCCGCATCAAACTGGGCGCCGATGGTCAGATCGAGCGCATCATCGAGCAGAAGGACTGCACGCCCGAGCAGGCCGCCGAGCTACTCGAGTGCAACGCCGGCTGCTACGCCTTCGACGGCGCGCAGCTCGCCGCCCACATTGACGAGATCGGCAACGACAACGCGCAGGCCGAGTACTACCTGCCCGACATGCTCGAGATCCTCAAAGGCCATGGCCAGGCGGTCTCCATCTTCCACTGCGACGACTACCGCGATGGCCTGGGCGTCAACAGCCGCATCCAGCTCGCGCAGCTCACTGCCATCGCTCGCGACCGCATCAACGAGCACTGGATGGCCGAGGGCGTCACCTTCATCGACCCCACGCAGGCCTGGATCGGCCCCGACGCCGTCATCGGCCGCGACACCGTCGTGTGGCCGCAGACGCACCTGATCGGCCACGTCACCGTGGGCGAGGAGTGCCAGCTCGGCCCCAACAGCCGCCTCACCGACACCACCGTCGGCAGCGGCTGCACCATCGATGAGACCATCGCCATCGAGGCCGTCATCGAGAACGGCGTCGACTGCGGCCCGCGCGCCTACCTGCGCCCGGGCACCCACATGCTCGACGGCTCCAAGGCCGGCACGCACGTGGAGATCAAGAAGTCCACGATCGGCGAGGGCTCAAAGGTGCCGCACCTGTCCTACATCGGCGACACCACCATGGGCTCCGGCGTCAACGTGGGCGCGGGCTCCATCACCTGCAACTACGATGGCGTGCACAAGCACAAGACCGTCATCGGCAAGGACGCCTTCATTGGCTCCGACACCATGATGGTCGCGCCCGCCCAGATCGGCGACGGCGCGCTCGTGGCCGCTGGCTCCGTCATCACCGAGCCGGTCCCGGCAGACGCGCTCGGTCTGGGCCGCGCCCGTCAGGTAAATATTGAGGGCTGGGCCGCCGATTACCGCCGCCGCCTGCACGAGGACGACGAGGTATAACGTTTTATCAAGCACAAAAGGAGCTGTTCCATGGGGACGGCTCCTTTTTTCTATCGTGACCTGCGCGACCGGATGAGTGGTCGGTTCGTGTCCGTTGACGGTAAAGACGTTATCAGGACCCGATAAACCCCGCCGCGCGGTTACAATGCAACAAGGCATCTATATGGCATTCGATATAAAGGAGAAGGGTAATGCCGATTAATGATCCCGAGAAGTCGGAGAATATGCGCAAGTCCATCCGCGTGTATTCCGGTTCCTCCAACCGTCCCCTCGCTCAGAAGATCGCTGAGTACCTTGGGGTCGAGCTTTCGGGCCTTACGTTAAAGCAGTTCGCCAATGGTGAGATTTACGCCCGCTACGACGAGACTGTCCGCGGCGCCGACGTCTTCCTGATTCAGTCCGTGGCCGGCGGCAACGTCAACGACATGCTCATGGAGCTGCTCATCGCCACCGACGCTGCCAAGCGTGCATCCGCCCGCTCCATCACCGCCGTCATCACCCACTACGGCTATGCCCGCCAGGACCGCAAGGCCGGCCCGCGCGAGCCCATCACCGCCCGCCTCGTTGCCAACCTGCTCGAGCGCGCCGGCGTCAACCGCATCATCACCCTCGACCTGCACCAGGGTCAGATCCAGGGCTTCTTTGATATCCCGGTTAACCACCTGTCCGCACTGCCGCTGTTTGGCCAGTACTACAACGACATGCACTTCGACACCGACAACCTGGTTGTCGTCTCCCCCGACGTGGGTCGAGCCAAGGCCGCCAAGAAGCTGTCCGACATGCTCGGCTGCGACCTGGCCATCGCCCACAAGGGCCGTCCGCGCCACAACGCCGCCGAGGTCATGGGCATCATCGGTGACATCAAGGGCAAGACCTGCATCATCAACGACGACATGATCGACACCGCTGGCACCCTGTGCGCCAACGTCAAGGAGCTCAAGGCTATGGGCGCCGGCGACATCTACGTGTGCGCCACCCACGGCATCTTCTCCGGTCCGGCCATCGAGCGTCTGAACGACGCCCCCATCGTCGAGTGCGTCGTCACCGATGCCATTCCCGTCGAGGTCGGCGGCAAGATTAAGACCATCTCGGTCGCCGAGGAGTTCGCTCAGGCCATCTCCGCCGTTTACCACGAGGAGCCCGTCTCCACGCTCGTCGGCGGCGACTTCGCGCTGTAGCCTGCCACGCATCGCATCATCTTTGATGCTTTTAAAGGGTCGGAAGCTCGCTTCCGACCCTTTTTCTATCCCTCGCCAACCTTCCCTGGACAATTAGTTCAAATTTGTATTTTCTTGGGCGCCCACATGGACCACTTGATGCGCCAAAGGTTCACCTGCCGGCATAATCTCGGCCAATCTCTCCTCTTATGGACGTCTTCACTATGCCATTCACTCTATTTTGCCCACCGAACCCTTCGACAATGGCGGAACGCTTCAATCGCCTTATACAAATCTGAACTAACTGTCCAACACCTATCTCGATCCATGCCTCCAAGGTCAAACAAGCGCCCTGAGCCCCGCTTTTTCAAGGCCCCTCGCACGATCTGCTACCGTCTGCGGCGCACGACGCCCCTTTGAGCGAAAAGAACGCCACGGCTGCATCATTTCGCCGACGGCTTAGTACTTTATAGCTATGACCACTGTGATCTCACATTTCTCCGCCCTCCGCGCAATTCGCCGCGCTCGACGGGCGTACTCTGCGCTTCCGTGGGGCATCATCGATGACAGGCAACAGGCACAAGCCCTTGCAAGTTGTGTTCCCAACAAGGACGCCATAGACTTTGTAGCTCTTGCGATGCTTGACGCCTGGAGCGAAGACGACTCCGAGCGCCTAGATCTCCTTGTTGCCGGCGGCAACAACAGACGGCCCGACGGACGTCTTCTCCAGCACAGCGTCACCGCCCCGCTTCCCGCGGAAGCAATCATGCACATCGAAGCTGACATCTACGCAACGTCTCCCGCCATGACAGCCATGTTGTGCTCTAGGAATGAGCCTGTAGCCAAAGTCCTGATGCTTCTCATGGAGCTGCTGGGGTCCTACTCCCTTCCGCCCGAGATAACCAACCCCATCGCCCACGACGACACGTGGCCCAAGGCCGGTAGCTCCGAAGCGATGGACGATCTTGATTGTCATGGCGGCCAGCCGGCACCCGGAAAGCAAGACGAAACCCGCTACGAACAGGCGCACTACAAATGCGAGCCTGCCACAACCATAAATGAGCTCGAGGCAGTCGCACAGTTTGCCAAAAGTAGCTCCTACGCCTCGTTTCGCACGGCCGTCAGACTCGCCCGAGCAGGATCCGCATCCCCAGCGGAGTCCTTAATGTTCGCCGTCCTGGGCGCGCCCATGCGCTTTGGCGGATTCGGATGCTGCAGCCTGCCCATGGGAGGCCTGCTACTCAACCATCGAATCGACTTCGACACTCTTGCGGTCAACATGTCCTCAGGCATCCCCTATGCCATCTGCGACCTATATTGCCCGGCAGCCGGAGTCGACAACGAATACAACGGAATTGGGCATGAGCTTCAAAATGCTCGCATCCACGATGGCAATCGAAATAATGGACTCAAGGCAATGGGCATCCACGTCCTGGTTATCAATCGCGACCAAATGAAAGACCTTGTTGCGCTCGAAGCCTTCGCACAAATGATGCATCGACTCGCTGGGGTTCGGTTCCGCTATCGCATCAAGGGTTATCGCAAACGTCAAGCCGCATGGCTCAACGCCCTTCGGGCCGGAATCGGCCTCGCGCCGGTCTAGAAAGCGTATCTCGACAACATCGCCGAGCAAGGCTGGACAGTTAGTTCAGATTTGTATAAACAGACGGCTTATTTCAAGGCGCTTTGCTGCCATCTCGGGGCCAATCACCTCATTTAAAGGCTCGAATGGCTTCGAAATAGCGCAAAACGTGCGCCCCAAAGCACCGAAACGGCTCCATGTCTCCGATTTTGGCAGCCGAGAGCCTCTTGCTTTATACAAATCTGAACTAACTGTCCACCCCGGTTTCCTGCAACCGCTCAAACGCCCTCAACTCACCTCAATTGCCCTCCATTTGACAGCGGCAACAGGGTCGCTCACCATAGCAGGCGACAAATCAACGAAAGGATGAACATGGCAGCTGCACAGCCGCTTAAGATTCGCATGGTTGCCGGGCTTGGCAACCCGGGCGAGGAATATGCCGAGACCCGCCACAACGCCGGCTTTAAGGCAATCGACGAGCTGGCCCGTCAGGCCGGTGTCACGTATTGGAAAAATCAGGCCGGTGCCGAGGTCGCGCTCATCAATATCAACGATGCCGAGGAAGAGGGCGGCAAACGCCAGATTGTGCTGGTCAAGCCGCAGTCATTCATGAACACCTCGGGCGGCCCCATCTCCAAGCTCTGCCGCGAGTACAAGATCAAGGCCGAGGAGCTGCTCGTAATCCACGACGAGCTCGATATTCCCGCCGGCGACGTGCGTGTTAAGGTGGGCGGCGGCCATGCTGGCCACAACGGCCTGCGTTCCATCATCGACAAGATGGGCAGCCGCGACTTCAGCCGCATCCGCACCGGCATCGGCAACCCTCCCGGCAAGATGGCCGTCGCAGACTATGTGCTTAAGCAGCTGCGCGCCCGCGAGGCCGAGGGCTTCCAGGACACCTGCACCCGCGCCGCAGATGCCGCCGGTTTGGCCATCGTCCACGGCGTAATCTACGCCCGCGATCACGTAAACGGTGCCGCTTCCGCCAACGGCAAGCACTAAAACCTACCATTTAGGGATGTTAATTTTGGCAGGTTTTATATGCGAAAACGCCGCCGCGGCCGCATCGCAATAAGTCCTGCGCCGCCATACATATGCAGCGCCCCAAAGGGGGCCGGCCCCACCGATGCGCGAGGCCGGCCCCCTTTGCCGTTTTGCCTGATAAAACCGACCAAAATAAACCTGTCCCTTTTTGGTAGGTCGGGATAAACCCTTTTCCCAACCGCCGAAGACACACGTAAACAGCATGTCCATGAGGGTATAATTTGCACCGTATGTCTGCACAACGCCTGTGCGCGTACGGTTTTACTCGGGCTACCGTCCATTTCCGTGGAGGCACGGTTCGGCGGCCCTAACAAGAGAGGGGTTCTATGTATAAGATCCTGGAGAAGACGCAGTTCTCGGAGAAGGTGTTCAAGTTCCGCATCGAGGCGCCCGCAATCGCCAAACATGCGCACGCTGGACAGTTCCTCATGGTTCGCGCCAACGAGACGGGCGAGCGTGTCCCGTTTACCCTGGCCGGCTGGAACGGTGACGAGGGCTGGGTCGAGTTCATCTTCATGGTGATCGGCAAGACCACCGAGATGCTTTCCACCTACGAGGCCGGCGAGTCGCTGCGCGACGTCGTGGGCCCGCTGGGCGTTCCCACCGAGATGGCCGAGGGCCCCTGCGCCGTCATTGGCGGCGGCGTCGGCCTGGCAATTGCCTTCCCGGTCGCCAAGCACCTGGTCGAGACCGGTCACGAGGTGCACGCCATCATGGGCGCCCGCACCAAGGACCTCCTGCTCATGGAGGACCAGTTCCGCGAGCTCCTCGACGAGGACCACATCCACATCACCACCGACGACGGCTCCTACGGCGAGCAGGGCGTTGTCACCGCTCCGCTGGAGCGCCTGCTGCAGGACAAGGCCGTGAGCCAGGTCTTCTGCGTCGGCCCCGTTCCGATGATGAAGTTCTCGACCCTCACCGCCCAGAAGTACGACACCCCCATCACCGCGTCGCTCAACCCCATCATGGTTGACGGCACCGGCATGTGCGGCTGCTGCCGCGTCGAGGTGGGCGGCGTGACCAAGTTCGCTTGCGTCGACGGCCCCGACTTCGATGCCACCCTGGTCGACTGGGATGACCTTCGTGCCCGCCAGGCCGCTTACCGTTCCGAAGAGGGCGAGTCCCTCAAGGCCTATGAGGAAAAGAGCTGCGCATGCCACTAGTTAACGGTCGTTTCGTTGCCGATATGAAGTCGCCCCGCACCCCCGATAACGAGGAGCCGGCTGCCGAGCGCGCCTGCGACTTCCGCCCCGTCGACAAGGGCTTCACCGAGGAGATGGCGCTGGCTGAGGCCGAGCGCTGCCTCAACTGCAAGAAGCCGTTCTGTGTTGAGGGCTGCCCCGTCAACATCAACATCCCCCGCTTTATCGAGCAGATCCGCGCGAAGGACTTCGGCGGCGCTCTCGATACCATCCGCGAGGACTCCATGCTTCCCGCCATCTGCGGCCGCGTCTGCCCGCAGGAGAACCAGTGCGAGGGCAAGTGCATCCGTGGCAAGAAGTCCGAGCCCGTGGCCATCGGCCAGCTCGAGCGCTTCCTGGGCGACCGCCCCGAGCTCGCCTCCACGCCCAAGATGGCTCCCAAGAACGGCAAGAAGGTCGCCGTCGTCGGCTCTGGCCCGTCCGGCATCACCTGCGCCGGCGAGCTCGCCCGCAACGGCTTTGACGTCACCGTCTTTGAGGCCTTCTTTACCGGCGGCGGCGTACTGGTCTACGGCATCCCCGAGTTCCGTCTGCCCAAGGCAGTCGTCAAGCGCGAGATTGACGGCCTGGAGGACATGGGCGTCAAGTTTGAGTACAACTCCGTCGTGGGCAACATGGCCACGGCCGAGGAGCTGTTCGAGCAGGGCTTCGACGCCATCTACGTTGCGACCGGCGCTGGCCTGCCCAAGTTCCTCAACGTCCCCGGCGAGAACCTGCCCAACGTCTTCTTCGCCAACGAGTACCTCACCCGCGTGAACCTGATGAAGGCTAACAAGTTCCCCGAGTACGACACCCCCACCAAGCACGGCAAGAACGTCGTTGTCTTTGGTGGCGGCAACGTGGCTATGGACGCCGTCCGTACCGCCAAGCGCCTGGGCGCCGAGCACGCCATCATCGCCTACCGTCGTACCGAGGACGAGATGCCCTGCCGTCGCGCCGAGCTGCACCACGCCAAGGCCGAGGGCGTCGAGGTTCTGCCGCTCGTCTCCCCGCTCGAGTTTGTCGCTGGCGAGGACGGCTCCGTGTGCGCCGTCAAGGTCCAGAAGATGGAGCTCGGCGAGCCTGACGAGTCCGGCCGTCGTCGTCCGGTTGCCATCGAGGGCGCCATCGAGGAGATTCCCTGCGACGTCGCGATCTCGGCTATCGGCACCAACGCCAACCCCTTCGCTGCCAAGATCGGCGGCAAGATGGAGCTCAACAAGTGGGGCTACATCGTCGCCGACGAGGAGACCGGCCAGACCACCGATCCCCGCATCTGGGCCGGCGGCGACATCGTCACCGGTGCCGCTACGGTCATTCTGGCGATGGGCGCCGGCAAGAAGGCCGCCGCTTCCATCACCAAGAGCCTGCTGGGCGAGTAATCACCTGCAGTGCTAGCCACCAAATCAAAACCACCCCTAAAAGGGGTGGTTTGCTCTTAGGGTATAACCCTTGGATTTCC
>JAQDNC010000008.1 GCA_027660625.1 Coriobacteriaceae bacterium AM100-PB1-1D-6A
ATAGCGGGTGGTTTCTGATGCGGCGCGCTGCGCGCCCCGCACAGGCTAAAGCCTGTAAACGGCAAAGTCCCCGTCGAGCACACGCCCGGCGGGGACTTTTTCTATGCCGGCCAACCCATCACCACAAAGGGGGCAGGTGCCTTTATGGTGATCTGGGGTCTGGTCGGTCGTTTTGTCTCGATCTGTAACAGTTAGAGCCTGTTGAGCCTTGTAGTTGTTACAGATCAAGATATTGTGCGAACATCCGCCTGTTCATCTCGATCTGTAACAGTTAGAGGCCAAATTCCTCGCTACATGTTACAGATCGAGACGTTAGGTTGGCGGCCATTCGGTTCATCTAAATCTGTAACATCTGGGGCCGTTTTGGGCAGCCAGGTGTTACAGGTTGAGATTTTGCCGAAGCCGCGGATAGGCACCGCCACCCAACCCTAGCGCTTGCGGCGCTTGGTCGCAGCGATGCCTGCCGCAGCAACAGTTGCGCCGGCGATGCCCAGGGCGGCGACCGTCATCGCGGCGAAGTCACCCGTGCTGGCGAGCTCCGCGCCGCCGGACTTCTTGCCGTTCTTGCCCTTACCCTTGGACTTGTCCGTCGCCACCGTTGTCGTCGTCGAAGTCGAACCACCCGCAGGAACCCCGATACCGCCAGAGCCATCCGCACCGCCACCCTGCTCGCCGCCGCCAGGCGTCGGCTTGGGTTCCGGCTTGGGCTCGGGCTCCGGCGCGGGCTCCGGCTCGGGATCGGGTGTCGCCTCATCGGTCACCGTAATCGTAATGTTCAAGCGCTCCGAATACTCGCTATACGACATGCCGGGACGCTGCGCCGCAATGCGCACATACATATTGCTATCGAGCGCAATAGGCTCGGTGTACTTTACGCGGCCTTCGTCACGGCAGGGGCAGGTGTCGTTGGTGGTGTACCAAATCGTCGTGCCATCCTCGGCCGAAAGCTCCAGCTTCGTACCCTTGGGCACCGTAATGTAGTTCTCCTTGGGCGACCATGCACCAAACGTCGTCGCACCAATCGTCGCCACCGGTCGCGCCGGTCGCACTGCCTCGGCAGACACGCGCACGTCGACCTGCTTGGACAGCGCCGTGCCGTCCACCGCCGCCGTCAACGTCGTCAAACCGGGCAGAGCACCATGCAGCACAAACGTCGCCGCGCCGTCCTCGCCCGTCACGGCTTGGGTGGCATCGACAGAGCAGATAGCCGAGGACTCCAGCCCAACACTAACCTTGGCGCCCGCAAACGGCTTGCCCGCCTTATCGGTCACGTGCGCCACCAGCTCAAAGTCACTGCCCTCAAGCATGGTCACGGCCTGCTCCACGTTGAGCCTGAGCTTGTCGGCACGAACGCCCACGGCAAGCTCCCCGCTTGCCCAGCGCGACATGGCCGTACCGGCGTAGTTGCGAGCACCGTCGAGCTCAAACGCCACCGTCGAGCCCGCCTCACGCGCATCGGCATAGCGAATACGCAGCACGCGCGACAGCGGCTTGCCATTGGGATCGTCCTGCTTGTCGAGCCACGTATACGTCACGTCACCCAAGCCCTGCGCGCACAATGCGACCAGGGCATCGTCGCTCGCATCCATATACTGCGCAAACTCAACCTCGACGCAATCGGTATAGGCATGGGCCGAAGCCACCTCGGGCGCCGCCGTCGGCACCAAACCAATGTTCACCTCAGTCTGAATCGGCGGCACGCGCAGCCAAGCCGAACGCGCCTCCTCATACCCGTCCTTGGTCACGCGCACCTGATACCAGCCGGTCGGCGTATTCCAGTTGTACGCACCGTCCGCACCCGTTGCAAGTGGATTGTCCTGTTCATACTCCTCGGCATCCCAACGCACGGCATTGGTACCGGTCGCATCGTCGGCGCTCCACAGCTCAACCGTCGCGCCTTCAACCGTATTGGACAGCAGACCCTCGTACACCACGCCCGCAGGGTCGGGTGCCGCCTTGGCAGCCACATTGCGATAACGCGCCTCAAAGATCGACTGCATCTTCTCGTCCGAGATCAAGCCGTCCTTGTTGGCCTTGTAGACCTCGGCATCGGTCAGCTCGCCCCAGTTGACCGTAATACGATTCTGGCACGCGCGCTCCACCTGCTCGCAGGCAACATCGTAGGCGCATTCGGCATTGGTCAGCTTAATCGCGCGCTCCGAACCTACGCTGGTCGAAGCCGCGTCATAGGCAGCGCCCACCACAGTACCCGCCGAACCGGCCGTCAGCACGCCGGCGATTGTCATAATGGAGCCCACCGCCACATCGGTGCTGTCGTGGCAGAGCTGGCGATACAGCAGATCCTCAAACGCACGCGCCTTCTCCATGGCGTCGCGCAGCGCGTAAATGCACTTCCAGTCGTCCTCGGTCTTTTCGGGCTTGGCAAGCAAGCGCGTATGCTGAAGCTCATAGCCCTCGCGCTCGCCCTTCACCTTCTGCATACGGACGTTCACGTTCTCCCAGTTCTTGCTGGCATCGTTCACGCCGTAAATGCCGGTAAAGATGCCGATGCCCTGGGTCGCCGCGGGAAACGCCTGGCCGGCCGCCTTCCACGCATCGGTCTTAAAGACCTGGCCGAACATCTCGCACTCGATCTTATAGCTCTTGAGTGAGCGAATCGTGCGGATGAGCTTCATATGGGCGCTCACGTCGCCGTTGCGCTTCCAAGCCATAAGCCAGCCGCGAATCGTAGAGTTATTGAGGCTATGGACCACATTCCAGTTGTCGTACAGGTTGTCCAGAATGTCGCACTGCATGGCGATCGAGTTAAACAGAAGCGCCTGGTTCTTGTTGTTATTGGAGTTCTCGATAAACTCCGACTCGATATAGGCCGTCTGCTCGCCATCGGGCGCGGCGACTTTAAAGCCCTTGACGGTATCGTCGTCAGCCGCCTTGTAGCTCAGCGAGCTGCCGAGCGCCTGGCCCAAATCGTTAAACCCGCTCGTCGACTGGCCGTTGTACTCGCTGGCCTTAATGCCCGCACACTTGTTGAGCGCCGCAGCGGTTGCGTCATTCCAGCTTCCATATTGGTTGAGCTGGCCGATACCCATCGACTGGCCCACCAGATCCTCGGCCTGCTGGGCAATAAACTCCGCTCGCGATGCATGGTCAACAAGCTCCTTGAGCGCCGCCGCGTCCGCTGCGTCCGCGCCCTGGGCCGCCGCAAGTTCCTGATACCAATCCTCGCTGGTACCATAAGCATCCTCAAAGATCATCTTGTCCACATTGACGCCGTAGCTGTCGCCCTGCTTGGTCAGCAGCGCCGACGAGCCGCCAACCGCAGCCTTGAGCTCGGCGGCAAACTGCGCCGCCTCGTCGTTGCCAGCATCATCACCCTCGCCGTCGCTGGCGGCAGGGGCGCGACGAGCCTTACGGACAGCTCCACCTTGGGCTTCGCCCTCCTTGCTGGCTTCGTCCTCTTTACCGTCCTTGTCCTCCTCGGCAAACGCATCGGCGACCATCTGGTCAATCGCATCGTTAAAGGCCTCGTCGACATCATTAAACGAGTTATCCATCATATACTCGTGCCACTGCTGCACGGCATTCGAGAACTCCTGCTGGCGCTCCTCGGCCGCAGCGGAATGCTTTTTGGCCGAAGCGTTGGCGTCAAAACTCAGCATGGTCATAAGCTGAGCATTGGAGATGCGGTAGGTCTGCGGCATAAAGATTTGCTCAAAGTTACCGCAGTTCACATAGGTCGAGTCATTCGCCTTGTTAAACTCGTCGAGCAGCTTAAGGTAGCCCTCGTCCACATACTCCGCCACATAGCGCACACGGGTGCCCTCGCGCGACTTTTGAGTCAGAGGAATCGTCACCGTCTTGCCATCCACGCAGTCCACGTACAGGTCGAGCGTGTCGGCGGCCTCTTCGTTTCCCACCTCGAGCGTGATATCAAAGGTCCAGTAGGCGCTCTTCTTTTGTGGTAGATGATGGAAGGTCCACAGGCTCTTGCCGGTGTCCTTGCCGTCCTTGACCAAGTTTTGCGTACCGCCACGATACGTCACATCAAAGTTCCAGACCGAAGCGCCCGGAACATAGCGCACATAGTTGCGAGCCGTCACCCCTGCGGCAGCGGCGGCAACATCGGTCGAGCCCACGCGCGCCTCGAGCGTCACACGCTCGGCGGCAAGCGTATCCTGCGGCAGGTCGTATTCAATCTTGGCACGGCCGAGTTTATTGGTCTTGTCGGTGTACTTTGCAGCCGAGGCGCCCGTCCCCACGGTGAGCTGCACGCTCTTGCCCGGTGCTGCATAAACGTAGGCCACATTGCCCAGCAGGCTGTGAACGTCGGTGTTGTCGACCTCGATGCGCGATCCGCTAACCTCGAGTGTGGTGCTTCCCAGCGGCAATGTCACCTCGCCCAGCGTAATAAGCGGCAAGATGGCATAGATGCCTGCGGTCTTAGGCTTAAAGCGCACAAACACATCGGCGCCCATGCCCTTCTTCATATTGAGAACGAGGTTGTCGCCCTCCCAAGTTGTGCCAGCCCACATGGCATCGGAGCTGGCGCCGGCTTCGCGAGCGCCTGCGGACACATCCTCGACGGCATCCTTGGCCAGCGGAATCTCAATCTTGGCAGCCTGGCTGTCCTTGAGCTCGTAATGAATGCGCAGCTCGGTCTCCACGCCAACGACCGCGGACGAATCAGCGATAACCGAGCCCGCCGTCAGCCCACGCTCGGCACGATACGTCTCCACGTCAAACGTGGGGACGTCGAGCGTCACGTCGAGCTGTTTGCCGTCCTCAATCATCACCTGCTTTTGCGCGATATGCTTACCCACGGTCAGCCCTAGGCGGCTAAACGTGGAATAGCTCGTCGCTTGGATGTCGTAGCTCGTCTTGTTAAAGGCGACGATGGTGTACGAACCGGCCTTAAGGCGCGGCGTCTCGGCCTTCATGATAGGCGTGGTGCCATCGTCTTCGTAACCCATCAAATAGGTGACACCGTCGGCAACTAGCTTGCCGTCGGACGTACGGAACACCAGCACGCGGTTGGCGCCCTGGTAGTCGCCCTTGGTCGTGACCGTCGCCGTACCCCAAGGCTTCAAGTCGATATCGACCTTGCCGGCCGAAGGCTTCACCGTCGCCGTCGCCCCACCCAGCCTGAGGCTGTCTTTGGGCTCGAGCGTTATCTCCAGATCCTGGTCCGCGTCGGCAATGGCCTGCGACACCACGAGCGCTGTGCCCTGGATACGGAAGTCGTTTTCTTTGTCGCCCCTGGCAGGCTTAAGCGTCTTGCCGCCGCTCTTCACCGTTAGATCGATGTTATCGAGACTATCGAGCTCAATGCGTTCGGTCTTATCCTGGCCCACAATCGGTTCAAGATAGCCCACGTTGAGCTCAATCGCGCGCGAGGCCGGAATCTTGGTAAAGTCCTCCGCCTTAATCTCTCCGATATTCCATGTGCCCGTCATCTGGTCGCCCGGGCGCGCCAGCACCATGTCATAGTAACCGCTGAGCGAAATGCGCAGGGTGGCTGCTGTCTTGGAGAGAGCGTCCGCTGTAAAGCTGCCGTCATCACCAACCGCCAGCGGCGCGGACTGCCCCGCCTGCACGAGTGTAGCCGTCGCGCTCTGGGGAAGTTTGCCCGTCACCTGGGCCGACTCGCCCATCCACTCAAACGTGTAGGCAGGCTTCGAGGAATCGACGGAGTCCTTGCGATCGGCCACGGCATCGGCAAGCTTTTTGACCATCGAGGGGTTGCCAGCCGAATCGGTCGCATAGGCATAGATGGTCTGGCCTTCACTAAAGGGAATCGCATACGTTACGCCATCGATTGTCACGCGCTCATTATAGTCGCCCGGATAGCCCGCCTCACCAAACTGAAGATCGGGGTTCATCACGCGCAGGGCAACGGCATTATGGTTCGTCTCGTTTCCGTATCTCGTGTTCTCAAAAGCTCTCCACTCTATCATTTCCACGCTTTTGGGTAGCACAATCTCTTTGCCGGCAATCGCAGGATCAAGAGAGGCGAACGCGTGCGCTCCGATATATTTAACGCCGTCGCTGATCGTCACCGACGACACAAAGGAGCACCCGTCAAAGGCATGTTGCTCAATCCGCTCCACCGTGCCCGGCACATCGACCTGCGTAAAGGTGAGTACCGTTGTGTCCGAGACATAGAACTGTGGCACGCCGCAATAGGCGAATGCAAGATAGTCGATAGTTTTGACCGAAGGCGGCAGCGTTGCCACCACATTGTCGTCAAGTTGTTCACATTCCTTAAAGGCCTGCTCGGGAATCGTGGTAAAGGCCGCGTTGTTGGGCCAGGTTACCGTTTGGAGCGTCTTGCTTTTGTAGAATGCATAGCTCTTGAGCTCCTCGACCGAATCGGGCAGTGCGATCTCTTTGATGCTGCTGCCGCCCAAGCCTCCAACCGAGCGGACATGCGAATTAGGGGCGAAGGTGATCGATGTGAGCGCAGCGCTTCCCATACCCGTAAGGCTTACGACATTTTTGTCGTCGATGGTCGAGGGCACCTCCAACGTGGTAATGCCCGCGTCGCCATACTCGATAGAAATTTCGTTGGTGAGGCTATCAATCGAGAAGTAGTACTGCGCGGGGGTCTGCTCGTCGGCCACGTAGCCATCGTCGTATTCGTCCTTTACGCCCGTGGCGCCCTTCGAGGTTGCCCAGAGTTCAAGTTCCTCGTTCCAGGTCGCCTCGGTGCCGGAAGCCTCCTCTTGCTTTTGCTGCTCGGCGAGCTCCTTGCCCTCGACAAGATCGGTGGCAAGCGTACCCGCAGGTGTGCTCTCGGTCTGTCCGGCGCCCGTCAGGCCCGCCGCCGATGCAATCTCGGAGTCCGGGGGCGCAGGGGCGTCACCGGCATCGAGCGCTGTGGGGTCGGCAGCGCCGGCATCGGGCGCGGGGTCGGCGGAAGCAGAGTCTGACATTTGGGCGTCAGCCGAATCGGCGGGAGCAGCGTTGGCTGCTTGGCCGTTATCCGTCTGCACAAAAGTGCCGTCGGTGGTGAGGGTCTCGGCAAACGCGCCCGCGGGCAACGAACCCGTCACCATGGTGAGGGTCACAGCGGCAACGGTCAGGCAGCGGCAAAGCGCTCGAACAGTGGTCCACCTCATGGTCGTTCCTTTCCTGCAAACCAAAAGTTATCCAGCGTAATCGTCGTCCAAAAACAAAGCGAACGGTAGGTTCATATATACGAACCTACCGTTCTACCTGCGCAAACCACCACAAAAGGGACAGGCGCCTTTGTGGCGGTTCTGGACTTGGCCGGCCAGTTTGTCTCGATCTGTAACAGTTAGAGGTCAAATTCCCCGCTTGGTGTTACAGATCGAGACATTAGATTGGCGGCCATTCGGTTCATCTCAATCTGTAACATCTAGAGCCGTTTTGGGCAGTTTGGTGTTACAGATTGAGATTTTGCTGAGGCCGAGAACGAGAGCCGTCACCCAGCTCTAATGCTTGCGGCGCTTGGTCGCGGCGAGGCCGGCGGCGGCTACGGTTGCGCCGGCGACGCCTAGGGCGGCGACCGTCATCGCGGTGGTATCCCCCGTGGTAGCCAGGACAGCATCGCCCTTCTTGGCCTGCGTGGTTTTCTCAACAGTCTTGGTCGTGGCGGTTGTCGTGGCCGGCTTGGCCGCGGGCTTCACCTCGGGCTTGGTCTCAGGCTTAACCTCAGGCTGCGGCGTCGGCTTGGGATCCGGCGTAGGCTGCGGATCGGGGGTCGGCGTGGCTTCGGGCGTAAACGTCAAATCGGTGTTGAGCCACAGGGTGTAGATCCAGCCGCTCTCGGGATCAACTACACTCGCTTCGCCCACCTGGTAGCCGCACTCCTGACCGTTGATCACCAGCTTGGTGTCGGGCGTGAAGTAGAAGCCGCGCGCGGGCTTGAGGTAGATACCGTAGCGATAGGCCACGCCGGGCTTAAAGGCGTCGATGTGGTTCGTGATGTTCTGATCCCAGAACTTCTGAGAGTTCACTTCGCTGCCATCGCTACCCGTCCAGAACTCACACTGAGGAAGGGAGTTGGAGCCCGTCGGAACATTCGCCGTAAAGACCGGCTTATCGCCAGCCTTGAAGGCGGTCGTAGCACCGTTGATCTCGATAACGTCGATGGCACGCCATTCGTCGATCGGCTGCTCGCACAGCATATTGTCAGCGTTTGGCGCGAAGACGCCGTTGACGGTCTTGATGTGGTGCGCCCAATGGCCGTTGACGTACATCATGCAGTCATTGCCCACGGTATTGTCGCCCTTGAGCCTCAGCTCAACGGAATACATGTAGAACTTACCCTCTTCGAAGTGGTCAATCTTCTTCATGCCCGGCGCGTACTTTGCGGGGTCGGAATACCAGAAGGCAACGGGTACCGACTCCCCGGATTCCATATCGAGCTCCATTTCCTCCCAACACTCATAGGCGATCTCGTACTTGTCGGCATCGGCAGCGGGGACCGTCGCGGTCGCGCGCGGCGCCTCGCCGGGCGCGTAGTCGGTCTTCACGTCGTTGACGTTTAGATTCTCAAGAGCTTCGTTTTCCGACGAAGCAGGCATCGTGATTGTTTTAATGGCAGGGACATACAGGAATTCTCCGCTTAGACTCGACTTTACGGTTTCCCCGTTTACGGTAACAACGGTTTCATCGCTGAAGGAATATCCGTCTTTTGGCTTCAGCATAAGAGAATACACGTACTCTTTCCCGCTTTTAAACTTTGTAATAGTCGGCAGGGAACCATGTGAGCCGTTATCGGAATACCAGGCAGCAACGGGTTCGTTGTTTTCAAATTCCTGCCAGCATTCATAAGCGATTTCGTATTTATCTGCATCGTAGTTAGGGACACCTGCCGTCGCCTGCGGACCAGTATCCAGCTGCCAATTGAAGTTCGTATTCTGAACATTGGCAAAGGAGATGGATTCCGATTCTGATTCCACTGCCGGGATAACAAGGCACGCCCTCTCGTAGACATGGGTGCGGGTGTAGTAGTCATCCCGGATCTCGTTAATAGTGGGTTTCCCGGTCGCCTCGGTGTCTCCTTTAAAGGCGTCGTCCGGATCACCGATGATGATATTCCCGGGCTCTGTACCCGTATACGTAAGCTTGGATCCATCATAGGTGGTCGTCATCTTGGACTTATTCTCCTTGTACTCCGTAAAGTACTTCTGTTCCTCCTTCTGTCTCTGAATCTTGCTGATATCCAGGGTAAGCGTTGTTTTATTGCTCGCACCGTCATACGCCGCATGGACGCTCAAGTCCCCCAGGCCGATAAAAGTCAAAGCGCTACCATCGAGAGCAGACTGGTCTCCATCTACAAGGGCAATCCCCTTCACATACTCAATCGTTTCTTCTTTCTTGATGTCGGTGTAATTGTTCCGCACCGTAATATTGACCCTAACGCCGCTGCCGCCAACAACATCGGTCACGCCACAGGGCATGATGGCGTCATTCGCCGGCGTGGCGGCGTTGTCGCTGGGAGTATTTTGTTCAGCGGGTGCCGCATCGTTGGATTCATCGGTGGCGCCAGTCGGGGCCGTCTGCTGAGGCTCAGCGGTGGCTTGCGCCGCCGGAGCAGCATCGGTTGCAGGCGCGGTCGAAGCGGCTGGTGCGGTCGTTGCGGCCGCATCCTCCGCAACCGTCGGCGTCACCGGAGCCGCGGCAACCCCATCCGTCCCAGCGGCGGGATCGGCGCATTCCGTCGCCAGCGCCACGCTCGGCAGCAGCAACTGACCGACCATAAGCGCACACGCGCCGGCGCAAGCTATTTTGGCACCCACACAACGCCAAGTACCGTGAACCAGCGAGCAGGTGGACTCACGTTGAGCTTGCTTGTCAAAGTGACTTTCGTTCATAACGGCCTCCTTGGTCGTAGGGACATACCACCACAAAGGTGTCCGTCCCCTTTGTGGTGGTTCTGTACCACCAAGATGTGCCAAATGGCTCCGTATGCCTAGGTTCGCAGATGTGAACCTAGGTCTCTACCTGCGGTTTAATTCAATATGATTTCGCCATCGCCACACTCGTCCCGGGAACGCTACAATCGAGGACACGATCATTCGTCCACCCAAAGGACCGTCCTTGAACCTGAGCAGGCCTAAAATCAACGCGCTTCTGGCACTCGCGCTCTTCACTTTCGCCTTCCTTGCCGCCGAGTTTCGCTTCGACGTCAACGTCGGCCTGCTCGCCGGTGCCGAACGCGTTGTAATCGCACAGGGTCTTATTCTAGGTGCGAGCGTGCTCGGCTTTATCGGATACGCGCCGCTGCTCGGGCTCGCACAGCGCAAAGGCCACTCACTAGCAGCCGTCAACGCCGCCGGCGTCCCTATCGTCATCGTGGGCCTGACCCAAATTCAGTTCCCTACGGCCCCGCTTGCCCTCGAGATTCTGGGCTGCGTGGCATTCCTTGGACTCGGCCTGCTGGGTGCCGCCGCTCACCACACCTTCGCGACGGCATTCCAAGACGATTCCAAGCTTGCCACTGGCGCAGGAGCAGCCTATGCCGCGGGCATCCTGATGCAGTTCGCCGTCAACCTGCTCAATTGCGGCGGTATCGCAGAGCTCATCGTCCTTGGCTCAGCGACTATCGCCATCTCCGTCCTCAGCGTCGTTCCCCAAAAGGCCGCCGAGAGCTCCAACCCCACTATCAATCCCTTTGTTGAGTCCTCGCACGCCCTCGCCAAGCAGGCGTGCTGGAGCATCGCGCTCGTCATGATTCTTGCCTGCTTGTTCTCGACCCTCGACAACGTGGTAACGCTCTCCAACGCTCATGGCACCATTGCCGTGCAGACTTGGCCGCGCCTCTTTTTGGCGGCGAGCGGCCTTGCCGCCGGCATTATCTTTGATCTTGCCGAGCGCCGCTACATGGGACTTGTCATGCTCGGCATCGCCGTACTCTCGACCATTTCCATCCTAGCCGTAGAGGCCGGCGCCGATCCCAACCTGGGCCTTGTCGTCTTTTACCTGAGCTCGGGCTTTTTTGTCACGTTCTTTACTGCCACCTTTACACAGCTGGCACCGCGCATGCATACGCCCGCACTGTGGGCTGGCATGGGCCGCGCAGCCAACAACGTGTGCGCGTTCACTACGTCGGGCATCTCGCTGGCACTTGTGACCTCGGGCAATGTCGCCATCATCATGATCGGTGCACTCATGCTGCTTGTGGCGGCAAGTGTGGCGTTTGTAGCTGCGGGCCTGTTCCGCCTGCCCCAAACCGAGCAGGAGCGCGAGCGCGAGCAGCTGGCAGAAGAAGCACTCGCCGCCCCCACCATCGAGGAGCAGCGCCAGGCCTTCATCGCCAACCACACTCTCACCCCGCGTGAAGTCGACGTGCTCATGGCCGTGACCCAGGACGAGCGCCCGCTCAAACAGATTGCTGATGAGCTCGGCATCTCGATGCGCATGGTGCAGCGTCACCTGAGCTCCATCTACCAAAAGACCGACACGCAGACGCGCGCCGGTCTCACCAAAGCCTTCCCCTCGGCTTAAAACAAAAACCACCACAAAGGTGTCTGTCCCCTTGTGGTGGTTTTGGTCGGTTAGCCTTCGAGCTGAGCTACTTTGTAGCGGTAGGCTGCGGCGATGACGTCCTTGCAGCCCTCGCGACCCAGCTTGGCGCGGTTGACGACGATGTCCTTGCCGCTCGTCATCTTCCACTTTCCGGCGCTGTAGCGCTTATAGAACGCCTCGCGCGCCTTCTGCTGCTGCTTGACCAGCTTGGCGCCCTTCTTTTTGTTGAGGCCGCGCTTTTTGCGCACAATCTCGACGCGGTCCTCAAAGGGTGCGGTCACCAGCACGGCAATGTGGTTGGGGTTGTTACGCAGCAGGTAATCGGACAGGCGGCCTTCGATAATGCAGCTCTCGGTCTCGCCCAGATCCAAAATCACCTGGCTCATCTTTTGGAACAACTTGTCCGAGTACGAACGCGCGTCATAGCGGTCAGGCAGAAACGCCATGTTCTCCACGGCCAGGCGTTCGTCATAGGCGGCCATCTTATCGAGCGACTCGCCCGCGCGCAGAGACGCGCGTACCAGCAGCTCGTTGTCGTACAGCGGAATCCCCAACTCGTTGGCGAGGATGCGTCCGATCTCGTGGCCCTCGGCACCAAAGTCGCGCGCGATGGTAATGACCACAGGACTCTTCTTGTTCTCCAGATCGCTCATCGCGATTCCTTTCTCTATGTGACAAAGGGACTGTCCCTTTGTCACATTCTACGCTGCCACCATTCGCCTCTGATATGCCCTCACCAGCAGCGAGATACCAAAGTTGAGCACAAAGTACATCGCAAACACCAGGCCGTAGAGCATAAGCACCTGCGACAGATCGATCGCATGGGCCATCACGACATTTGCCGTGTACATGAGCTCGGCCACGTTAATGCCCGAAAGATACGAGCTGTCCTTGATGACGGTCGTGCACTGGCTAAACAGCGCCGGAATGATCGTCTTAAACGTCTGCGGCAGAATGATGTAGCGCATGGTGGCAAAGAAGCCGAAGCCTTGGCTCTGCGCTGCCTCAAACTGGCCGCGCGGAATCGAGTTGAGGCCGCCGCGCACAATCTCGGCCATAACGGCGCTGGTAAACAGCGTAAAGGCGATGGTCGAAATCACAATGTCCAAACCCTGCACCGTAAAGTAGATAAACAGGATCCACAGCAGGTTCGGCGTGCAGCGGAACAGCTCGATATAGGCGCTCACCAAAATACGGAACGGGCGGGGCGCATAGCTTTTAACGAGCGCCAGCGCCGTGCCAAAGATGAGCGAGAAAAAGATCGACAGCGCCGAGATCTCGATGGTCTTAACAAAGCCGCCCCAAATGTAGAGCAGGTTGGTCGCGTTGAAGATTTCCATGCGCTAGGCCTCCTCTACGTTGTCGAGCCCCAGCTCGGCCAGACTTACGCCGCGCGGACGCTCCTTGGAGCGGCGCTCGAGCCACTGCACCAGCATGGCGAGCGGAAAGCAGATGATGAAGTACATGAGGCAGCAGACGATGTATCCCTGCAGGTAACCGTACAGACTCACAAAGTTGTCGGAACGGTACATAAGGTCGCCGCCGGCCACAAGCGCCAGCACCGACGTGTTCTTGACCAGGTTGAGCGCCTGGTTACACAGCGGCGGCAGAATGATCTTGAATGTCTGGGGCAGCACGATGTACCAATACGCCTGCGCACGGGTGAAGCCCTGGCTCTGGGCCGCCTCCATCTGACCGCGCGGAACCGCCTCGATACCGGTGCGGATGACCTCGGAGATGTAGGCCGCGTGATACAGGCCCACGCCCAAGAAGCCCAGCACGAACGGCGCGATGCGCACCGGCTGGTCGGCACCGGTTATGACCTGCAAAAACTGCGGACCGGCCATGTACATAAAGAGCACCTGCACGGGCAACGGGGTGTTCTGGTAAAACTCCACGTACACGCGGCTTATGGCGCGCAGCACGCGCGAGCGAGTGGTAGAGAACACGCCCAGCAGCGTGCCCAGCACCAGCGACAGCAACAGACCGGCAACGACCACTTGCAGCGTCACGCCAAAGCCCTCCCAGAAGGGCCCCATGTTTTGAAATGTCGTCGACCAACGGTCGGCGTCAAATAATCCTTCGAGCATTTGATTCCCTCCTTGGACGATGCGCCTATACAAGACCCCAGGTCTTGACCTCTTGGTCGAGCCAGCCATCGGCCAGGCGATCGCAAATCACCTGATCGACCACGGCCGAAAGGTCGCAGCCCTTCTTGGTCGCCACGCCGTAGCCCTGCTCGCCAAACTTGACTTCGGGCTGCAGCAGCTCAACGGTCTCGTTCATGTAACCGGCCAGCGTGGAGCGGTCCATGGCAAAGACGTCGATATTGCCGGCGTCGAGTGAGCTCTTGATGATGGGGTAGCCGCTAAAGGCCCTAAACTCGGGCTTGCAGCTAAAGCCGTTGTCCTTGATCATCTGCTCGATCAGGCTCTGCGTGGTGGCGCCCTGGCTCACGCCAATGACCTTGCCATCCAGGTCCTCAATCGAGGTAAAGCCCGAACGCTTCTTGACCATAAGTCCCACGTAGTCGGTGCGGTACGGCGTCGAGAAATCCCAGCTCTTCTTGCGCTCGTCGGTGATGGTGTAGGTCGCCGCGACCACGTCGAGTTGGCCGTTATCGATCAGCGGGCCGCGCGTCTTGGGCGTTACATCGGTAAACTCGACAAGCTCCTTGGCGCGGGCCTCCTTGTAGCTCACGCCAAAGACGGCAGCGGCGATTTGGTAGCACAAATCGACTTCCATGCCCTCAAAGCGGCCCTTGGCGGTGTCGTAATAGCCATAGCCGGGAACGTCCTTCTTAACGCCGGCATTCAGGTGGCCACGCGACTTGATGGCCGCAAGCTTGGACCCCTTGTCGGAGCCCTCGCCGCTGGTGGAGTTGCCGCAACCGGCAAGCGCGGTCCCCGTCAGCGCAAGCATGCTGGCGCCAGCCAGCTGCAAAAAGTGACGGCGTGACACGGCCGCCCTCGTCATATCCGTCATGTCCATCACCGCGCCTAGTGCAAAATCTTGGACAGGAACTCGCGGCAGCGCGGGTTCTCGGGGTTATCGAAGAAGTGCTCGGGCGTGCCCTCCTCCAGGATGCGGCCGTCCTCCATAAAGATGACGCGGTCGGCCACCTGGCGCGCAAAGCCCATCTCGTGCGTCACGCAGATCATGGTGATGTCCTCCTGCGCGAGCTCAATCATAACGTCCAGAACCTCCTGGACCATCTCGGGGTCGAGCGCCGAGGTCGGCTCGTCAAACAGGATGATGGGCTGCTTGGTGCACAGGGCACGGGCGATGGCGATGCGCTGCTGCTGACCGCCCGAGAGATTCTGCGGATACTCGCCGGCCTTATGCGCCATGCCGACGCGCTTGAGCGCGGCGATGGCGATCTCGGTCGCCTCCTCCTTGCTCTTCTTTTGCAGCTTGATGGGCGCGAGCGTCAGGTTGCCCAGCACCGTCATGTTGGGATACAGGTTAAACTGCTGAAACACCATAGAGCTATACTTGCGAGCCATCTCCAGGTGATTCTTCTTGGTGAGCGGCGTACCGTCGATGACGACCTCGCCCGACGTGGGCTCCTCAAGATAATCGACGCAACGGATGAGCGTCGACTTACCCGAGCCGGAAGGCCCGATCATTACGAGCTTCTCGCCGCGCTTGACGGTGAGATTGATATCTTTGAGCACATGCAGGTCGCCAAAGTACTTGTTGAGATGCTTGATCTCGATCATGTCTGCCATGAATGTCCCTTCCCTGCGCTTACACGAATTGCTCTATTTTACGGAAAGAACCACGTTTCCGCAGCCCACACTACATTCCCGTAAAGAACCCGCAACCTTCCACCTAGTCATTGGGGACAGGCTTAAATGAGTACCCGCTCATTGGGTACTCATTTAAGCCTGTCCCCAATGAGCGCCCACAACCGCCCTTGTTGAGCATAGGTCAGCGAAAACCCGTACACGCGAGCAAGGTGACGTGAAATGAAAGGGCGCAGACCTTATGGTCGCGCCCTTGAAATTGAACGTCAGATTGCCGTGTGTACGGGTTTGCAGCGTCGAGCCGTTACGCGGTTTGGTAAAACCGCGTAACAAATTACGCAAGTTTGGCGCCGACGATCTTTGCCGCGGCAGGCTTATCGAAGTTGCCGCCGGTGGCCTTGCCGAGTGCACCCATGACCTGGCCCATCTGCTTCTTGGACGTCGCGCCCAGCTCGGCGATGACCTGCTCGATCAGAGCCTCGAGTTCCTCGCCCGAAACCTGCGCAGGCAGCAGGCTCTCCAGAATCTTGACCTGCTCGGTCAGGTTGTCGGTACGGTCCTGGTCGGTACCGGCCTTAATGGACATCTCCAGCGTCTCGCTCGTCTGCTTAATCAGACGCTTGATCATGCTGTTGACGTCTTCCTCGGTCACATCGCGGCGCTCGTTGACCTCGATGTTCTTCACCTCGGTCTTAACCTGGCGAATGATGGACAGGCGAACCTTGTCCTTGGCCTTCATGGCCGCAATCATTTCCTTCTGCAGCTCTTCGTTGGTCATCTGCAAATCCTCCTCAATAGTGCGGGCGGCACTCGCACGAGCGCCGCCCCATGATTACTCAGTCGTCGACGAATCGTCGGTCGAACTCTTGGTGACGCCCTTCAGGCTGACGTTGTACGGCACGTCCTTGGGCATGGGGTTAACGGTGATGTCGGCGTCCTTCTTGTACTGCTCCAGCCACTCGCTGTACGCGGTGCTGGCCGCTTGCGTCTTCACCACGTTAGAGACGTACTTCTTGATGTCCTTGGGCACCTGCTTAATGTCATCGACCTGATTATCGACATGGAAGTAGTCGGTGCACTTGATGATGTGGTAACCATAGGTCGACTCGACCACGTCACTCACGTCGCCCTTGTTGAGCCCCTCGAGCGCCGCCTGGTAGCTGTCGACGAAGGTGGTGAGCTTATCCCAACCCACATCGCCCTTCTTCTCCTTGGAGCCGGTGTCGTCTGAATACTGCTTCACGGCGTCCTCAAAGCTCAGCTCGCCGGAGTTGATCTTGTCCAGGCACTCCTGTGCCTTGGCCTTGGCGGCGGCCTTGTCCTCGTCAGATGCGTCGGAATCGACCTTGATCAGGATGTTCGACGAGCGGCGGGCATCGTTGTAGTTAGACAGGTTCTCGTTGATGTAATCGACGATCTCGCTGTCCTTGGGCTTGCTGGTGGGCGCCACGGCGTCCTTGAGCTTTTGCTGTGCCAGGCTCTCCTTGAGCGAGTCCTTGTAGGTGTCCTCGGTATAGCCGTAGGTCTTAAGGGTCTTCTTAAAGGCCTTGGCACCGCCCGCGCTCTTGCACGCGTCCTTCCATGCCTTCTCGACCTCCTCGTCCGATACCGTCACCCCGTTTTCCTTCTGCGCCTGCTGAAGCAGAATCTGCTGCGCGTAGGAATCGATGAGCTGTTTGCGGTACTTTTTGGGCGTCAGGTCGTTGTCGACCAGATACTGCGCCCAGTCCTTGTCCTTGGTGTAACCGTAGGACGTGCGCATGCTCATGATCTGCTTGGTCACGGTGTCCTCGGTGAGGTTGGTGCCGTTGATGGTGGCGGCGACACCGCCGGTAAGCTTGTAGCTCGAGGTATCCTCTGCCTGCGACATGAGACCGGAGCATGCCATGGCCGAGACGGAAAGCAGCATTGCCAGCACGCCGATAACCACCAGGACGATCTTGACGGTCTTAGACACGTACGTCTTGCGCTGCTTCTTACGAGAGCTGGAGGCAGCGCGAGCCTGCTGCTCGGGCGTCGGCGCGGCCTCGGAGTTCTTTTTCTTGTTTGCCATAGTTGGCCTTTCGCATCACGAATCGAACAAACGCCATTGTGTCACAACGCGGACCCCGCGACACACCTGGTGCATGGGGGACAGGTCAATCTGCACCATTTTGGTGCAAAGGGGGCTCTTCTGGCTGTCGGCAGTTAGGGACATTCCTTTTCTGCCGGCAGTTGGGGACAGTCCCCAAGTGCCGGCCCTAAAAGTGGCGACGGATGGCGTCGACCATGCCCTGGCATGTGGTCTGGCCGAGCACATCGGCTGCGGCGGCGGCATCCATAAAGATATTCATAAGCGATTGCAGGGCCTCGACCTGGCCGCTCGGCTCGGCGATGCCCAGATTGATGATGATCTGCGCCGGCACGGGGGCACCCATGCCCGCCATTGCACTGAACACCACGGGCGCCGCGGGCTTTACCACCGCGATATAGGGCTTAGCCACAAATCCGGGATCGGTGTGCGGGATGGCGATGTTGGCCGCCGGCATGGCAAGACCCGTGGGATAGGCATCCTCGCGCGTGCGGACGGCATCGAGCCAACCGTCGGCAATGTAGCCGCGCGGAGCAAGCTCACTCTCGAGTTGCGCAAACACCTCACCCGGCGTCGCGCACTCCCAATCAAAAAACACCAGCTCGGGCGTAAACAGCGCTTCGTTATCCGCCATGCGCTCACCTCTCTCACCTAGTCACCTGCGACGTTCTTAAACGACCAGTCATTCAAGAACGTCCCCGATGACTACCCAAAACAAAAGGTGGCCACGCACGCCTTGGCGCCAATGACCACCCTGACCACTCAGCTAAATTGTACTGTGCGCCGCTAGCCGCGAGGCGCGTCAATTGCCACCTTGCCGCTCTCCAGCACGTGGACGCGGCCGTCGGCGAGCATCTGAACTACCTCGGGATACAGCACGTGCTCAATCGCGTGGATATGCTCCTCGAGCGTATCGACATCCCAATCTTCCTCGACAGCCAGCGCGCGCTGGGCGATGATGGGGCCGTTGTCGTAGATCTCGTTGGCAAAATGCACGGTCACGCCAGTTACCTTGACGCCGCGCGCAAAGGCATCGTCGATCGCATGCGCGCCGGTAAAGCTCGGCAGCAGCGCCGGATGCAAGTTGACCACGCGGTTGGGAAACGCCGCCAGCAGCGGCGTGTGCACCATGCGCATGTAGCCGGCCATGACCACATACTCGCAGCCGCGTTCGAGCAGCTCGTGCGCGATGATCTCGTCGGCGGCAATAGGGTCGGCATAGACGTCCTTGGAAAGCGTGAGCGTCTGGATGCCCGCGCGCTCAGCGCGCTGCAAACCCTTAGCCGAAGGCCGGCTCGACACCACAAGCTCAATCGAAGCGTTAAGCTTGCCGGCGGCGATCAGATCGATCAGCGCCTGCAGGTTGGTACCCGAACCGCTGATGAGCACACCGATCTTGAGCGGCTCGGCCGTATCGGTGCCGGTCGGACGGGTATAGGGCACAAAGTCCAGGCCTTCGCCGGCAGTCATCTGCTCGTTAGCGCTCATCGGAGTACACGACCTTACCGGAACCCTCAACGCACTCGCCCACGCGGAACGGCTTCTCGCCCAGCGCGACCAGGGCCTCGGTAACCGCGGCCTCGTCCTCGGGGGCGACGATCAGGCACAGGCCGACGCCCATGTTGAAGGTCTTGCATGCCTCGTTGGGCGCGAGCTCGGCCTGGCGCGACACGTAGGTGATGACGGGCGGAACGTCCCAACCCATCTCGGCACCGTTGCGGGTGACCACGGCGTCGACGTCATCGGCGAGCGCACGGTTGAGGTTCTCGGTAATACCGCCGCCAGTGATGTGGGCGATGGCGTGCACGTTGGCGCCGCCGCGCAGCAGCTCCAGGATCGGCTTGACGTAGATGCGCGTGGGGGCCAACAGAGCGTCTGCCAGCGATGCACCGCCGAGCTCCTCGAGCGGACGGCTCAGCTCCTCGGCCTTAGCGACGGCCTCGGGCGTGCCCGGCTTAACGCCGTCGACGCCAATGACCTTACGCACGAGCGAGTAGCCGTTGGAGTGCACGCCGGTGGAAGGCAGGCCCAGGATTACGTCGCCGGGGCGGACGTTTGCGGGGTCGAGCATCTTGGGACGGTCGACGACGCCCACGGTAAAGCCGGCGAGATCGTAGTCGGCGGGAGCCATGACGCCCGGGTGCTCGGCCATCTCGCCGCCCACGAGCGCACAGCCCGCGAGCTTGCAGCCGTCGGCCACGCCCTTGATGATCTTTGCCATGTGCTCGGCCTCAATGTGGCCGATGGCAACGTAGTCCAGGAAGAACAGCGGCTCGGCGCCCGAAGCCAGAATATCGTTGACGCACATAGCGACCAGGTCCTGGCCAACCGTCTCGTGACGGTCCATGATCTGGGCGAGCACGAGCTTGGTGCCCACGCCGTCGGTACCGCTAATCAGGATCGGGTCTTCCATATCCTTGAGCGCGGCGGCCGAGAACAGGCCGCCAAAGCCGCCGATGCCACCGATAACCTCGGAACGGTTAGTGTCCTTGACCATCTGCTTAATCGCGTCGACGGCGCGACCGCCCTCGGCGGTGTCGACGCCGGCGTCCTCGTACGTCACATGCTTGCTGTCGCTCATCTGAGCCTTCCTCTCCCACTACCGTGGCGCCGCACGGGCGCCAAACGGTGCTCATAGTTGCGTTCATTTCGGCGCGCGCCATAACAGCACGCGCCGTCATATCAACAAAACAGCAGGTAAAACCTACCAAAATAAACCTGTCCCCATATGGCAGGTTTTATGCCTCGCCGTGCTCCTCTTCCCAGCTGCGGTCGTCGTATTTCTCGATCACGGCGTCGTCGTCAAAGTGCAGCGGCTTGTCCAGGTTGCGGGGCTTAAAGCCCTCCATAAACTTGTCGCGGCCAAAGCTCTCGGGAATCGCCACGGGGTAGCGGCCGGTAAAGCACGCATCGCAGTAACCGCCCTTGGGCATGACCTTAAGCAGGCCCTCGACCGAAAGGAAGGCCAGCGAATCGGCGCCGATATACTCGCAAATCTCGTCGACCGTCTTGTTGGCGCTGATAAGCTGCGACTGCACGTCGGTATCGATACCGTAGAAGCACGGCCAGATGACCTCGGGCGAGTTGATGCGGATATGAATCTCCTTGGCGCCGGCGTTGCGCAGCATCTTGACGAGCTGCACCATGGTGGTGCCGCGCACGATGGAGTCGTCGATGACGACCAGGCGCTTGCCCTCGATGTTGTCGCGCAGCGGGTTGAGCTTCATGCGCACGCCCATGGCGCGCAACTCCTGCGTAGGCTCGATAAACGTACGGCCCACGTAGCGGTTCTTGATAAGGCCCTCGCCAAAGGGAATACCGCTCTCGTGCGAATACCCCTCCGCAGGCGGCAGGCCGGAGTCGGGCACGCCGATGACCAGGTCGGCCTCGACAGGCTCCTCATGTGCCAGCTGACGACCCATGTCGTAACGGCAGGCATAGACGCTCTTGCCGTTCATGATGGAGTCGGGGCGGGCAAAGTAGACCTGCTCAAAGATGCAGTTGGCGGGCTCTTCGGCTGCAGGCACGCCCTGCTCGGATACCAGGCCCTCGGCGCTGATGCGCAAGATCTCGCCGGGACGGACGTCACGGACGTACTCGGCACCCACGATGTCGAGTGCGCAGGTCTCGGAAGCAACGACCCAGCCGCCGGCGCGCGTGACACGGACGGCGGAGTCGACCGTCGCGGCGCCGTCCTGCGACGGCAGCTGCGAAACGGCTGCGGCATCGGCCTGGTCCAGACCCTCGTCCACCAGCTTGCCCAGCACGAGCGGGCGAATGCCGTGTGGATCGCGGAATGCGTAGAGCGCCTGCTCGTTGATGAGCGTCATGGCGTAGCCGCCGCGCACGAGCTCCATGGTCTTGCGAATACCCTCGCGCAGGTGGCCCGTACGCTGGGTAAAGTAGCCGATAAGCTTGGTCGCGACCTCGGAATCCGAATTGGAGAGGAACGGCACGCCCAGCTCGATCAGCTGACGGCGCAGCTCGTCGGTGTTGACGAGGGTGCCGTTGTGCGCGAGCGCGATAATGACGCTATTGATGGTAGAGAGGTGCGGCTGAGAGGCTTCCCAGCTCTTGGCGCCGGCAGTGCCGTAGCGCACATGACCCACGGCCAGCTGGCCGGAGAGCGTCGACAGGTCGGCGTTGGAGAACACGCGGTCGAGCAGGCCCAGATCTTTGCGGACCATAACCGTGCCGCCGTCACCCACGGCGATTCCAGCCGATTCCTGGCCACGGTGCTGCAGCGCACGCAGGCCAAAGTACGTCAGTCGAGCCACGTCGCGATCGGGCGCCCATACGCCGAAAATGCCACATTCCTCATGCAGCTGGTCGGAGTCCGGATCATACGTCGACATGGTGTTCACCTGTCCCGCGGCACGCTCGGCCGCGCGGATGGTTTCTTGAGACATGGTATCCCCTCAGAGCCTCGTATTTTTGGCGTTACCCGCCTTATTATACGCACGGCGCGACGTGCTCCCCAGCGCATGAGCAGCGCTTTTTAAAAGCCCACCGAGCTAATAATCAGTTTTGTTGCCAAACATTTTATCGGTCTGTCCAGTGTAAGTGCCCGCGCCCCCAGATGGCCGCCGCGTCCGCCGTTGGGGATTACAAAGTTGCAATTGGGACGTTCGCCCCGTCTTTTGGCAGGTCGGCGGCGTATCCTTATAACCTACAACAAAGCGAGAAAGGTTCTGTATGGATCGAAACGAACTCGACCCCAGCGTCCCCAGCGCCACAGAGGTCAAGAAGATTCCCCTCATCATTAAGGTGTACGCCGTCCTGTGCATCCTTTCCGGCGTGGGCACGCTCCCGTCGGTCGCTGCCTTTATGTGGCAGGTCATCACGGCACTTGTTAACGGCAACGCCACCGAAAAGCTCGGCGACAACACGCTCGTCGCAGTCGGCCTTATCGTCGCCGGCATCATGCTCTCTGCGGCAAGTGCCGTCATCTTAATCATCTTTGGCCTGGACCTTATCAAAAACCAGCGCCGCAACGCCGCCCGCCTGTCCTACATCCTTATTGCATTCACCGTCGTCGAGCTTTTGGTCGACGTGATGCTCCAGGGCATCGGGCCCTTCCTGCTGCGTCCCGCGGTCCAGCTCGGCATCCTTGTTGCACTTTCGGCAACCGTCGACCCCACGCTGCGTCAGGAGCGCGAACTGCAGCGCCGCCTGCAGGAGATGCTCGACCGCGACGCCGCCGCCGAGGGCATGCTCGGCCGCGATGAAACCGGCGAGGGCTACATCAAGCTCAACTACTTCAACCTGTTCTGGGTGTTCTTTGTCTGCTGCATACTCGGCCTGATCGCCGAGGACATCTGGCACATGACGGTCGACGACCCGGGCGTCTATCAGAACCGCGCCGGCATGCTGTTTGGCCCCTTCAGCCCCATCTACGGATTTGGCGCCGTGCTCATGACCATGGTGCTTAACCGCTTCTACAAAAAGAACCCCATCATCATTTTCCTGGTGAGCGCCCTGCTCGGCGCCAGCTTTGAGGTGTTCGTGGGCTGGTTTATGCAGACCGCGTTTGGCGTGGTCTCGTGGAGCTACTCGCACATAACGCTGTTCGGTTTGCCCGATCCGCTCGTGGTCCTCACGGGCGGACGCACCTGCACGGGCTTCGCCTGCCTGTGGGGCCTGGGCGGCCTCATCTGGATCAAGCTGCTGCTGCCGAGGCTGCTTAAGCTTATCAACAAGATCCCCTGGAAGAGCCGCTACTCGGCCACCGTCATCTTTACCGTTATCATGCTGGTCGACGGCGTCATGACGCTGCAGTCGCTCGACTACTGGTACCAGCGCGTTAACGGCACGGAGCCGGACATTCCCGTCGCACAGTTCTACGGAGAGCACTTCGATAACGAGTACATGGAAAACCGCTTCCAGAGCATGACCATGAGCCCCAAGGATGCGACGCGCGTGTAGCGCCCACCGCGCCCAAAACGCAAAATGCCCGCCGGTATCACATGTACCGGTGGGCATTTTTATAAACGATCCTTCTATCGACGCAATCCTCTATGCCTCGCGCTCGACCTCACTCACGCATTCGTTCTTGATGGTGCCAACGAGCGCCTGCAGTGCATCGACCACGTGTGGGCGAATGTCCCCGCCGATAAGCACGAGCATGATGTCGTCACCTACGGTAAGCTCGCCGCTTGCCAGCCACACGCGCACATAGCCGATACCCGGCATCGCGCGCGTGGCCTCGATAGCAGACCGTACCTTTTCGGCGTCGTAGTCAAAGACCATGCCGCCCACCCTGTGGCCTGGCGCCACGCCATCGGTCTCGACTCCGCGCACCTCGGCCTTGGGCGTCGCGCGCACCACACCGTTATGCGTCAGATACATCCCACAGCCTGCCGCCGAAGCATCGGCCTTGGCCTCGCGCAGCCAAGCATCAATCGAAGGCATCAATTTGCCACTCTCGAGCATCATTTCTCCCTTACCGTCGTCGAGTAGCCAATTTGGGACGGGGCCTTTTTAGCTACTCTCGAACAACTTATTCCTCGACCGGCGTGAGCACCATGACGGCGCGTGTGTTGCTCAGCGACAGCGAACGACAGGTCACGAGCGTTACAACCTTGGTTGCCGAAGCGGCACGATCGGTGGCATCACTCGCCACGGCAGAGGCACCGTCGAACATCTCGGACAGGTAGTTCTTGAGCCCGTCATCGCCCTCAAAATTGGGCGTGCGCGCCTTGGCATACGTGTCCTCGACAACTTTGGTCGCCAGTGGTCGCAGCTTATACGTAGCATCCCGTGTGATGTAATACACAAACTCGATGCTATCGAACGTCGCCTGATCAGTGGTGTCCGAAATCACGTTGAACATCGACCCATCGTTCATATGGTGGCCGTAGATCGTGGTCTGCTGGTCGACCATTCCCGGCGCGGTGTCATCGCTATCCAGGAAAATAGCACCGGACGCGTTAGCCGTTCCGTCGAACAGCGTGTTGAGGTATTTGGAGTTGTTGTTGGTCTGCACCACGGGATAGTTGATGTTGGTTCCCGGCACGTAAATCCAACCCACAATCTCGGGGTTCGTCTGAGCAAGCGCATCAAAGTCGATAATCGGCACGCCGCTGGCGTCCTTATCGCTTACATATTGCTTCTCGATTTTCTGATACGAATCGCTCGCCTGCTTATAGCCAATCTGGGCATTAATAAAAATAGCGGCGGCGGCGACAATCAGACCGATACCGATGATGATGAGCAGAATGGGAATAATGGAGCGGCGCTTTTTGCGCGGCGGCTCGGTGCAATCCGACGGCGCGGCATGCGATGAAGACCGGGGCGGCTTCTTAGCGGAGCTATAAGACGAAGGACGATATGCGGCCGGCGCGTCCTGTCGACGATGCGTCGCCGGTGTCACGGGGCGCGGCGCGCGCGGCTGCTGAGGAGAGGATGTCCGACCCTGCTGTGCCGCACGGGCAGCACCCGGCTTCGACGGATCGGGAATCTGAGAAGCCTTGAATCGTTTTCCCTGATAATCGGACATGGCTCTCCTTATACTGCGGTGAAACGGCGGAACGCTTAGGCGTCAGCCATCTCCTGCTTCATCTTCTCGATAACCTTGCGGTACTCGGGGTCGCAAGCACCCAGAATCTGTGTGGCATAGATGGCGGCGTTCTTGGCGCCGTTGATGGCAACGCAGGCCACGGGCACGCCCGAAGGCATCTGCACCATCGACAGCAGCGAATCCATGCCGCCCAGGTCACTCGTCTTCATAGGCACGCCGATAACCGGCAGCGGCGTAAAGGCAGCCACGACACCACCCAAGTGGGCGGCCTTGCCGGCAGCGGCGATAATCACTTTGATACCGCGATCGGCGGCAGTCGAAGCCCACTCGTGGACCTTCGCCGGTGTGCGGTGTGCGCTCGCAATGACAAGCTCATAGGGCACGCCCAGCGCCTCGAGCTCGGCGGTGCAACCTTCCATAACGCCCAGATCGGACTTGGAACCCATGATGATCCCGACAACCGGCTTTTGATCTGCCATAAACAAAGACCTCCTGTTGAGAGCGGCGACGCGGCGGATCCGCGACCCTTAACTGCAAATAAATCAAGTATAGCCGCCGATGCTGATGTGTTCGGCGGGAGACGGAACGCTTTGCGAGATTAGGGCCGAAGGGTCGGAGCTTTCTGCCTACATTCAAAAAGCGTGCCCACCGTCCTTGGGTGGGGCGGCGGGCACGCTTGCTTAGCTGTTGCTGGGGCTACTTAGCCTTGCTGCGACGATGGAAGAAAGCGCCGATCGCGGCGATGATGGCGCCAAGACCACCGACGGTCGCGACGGTCGCCGCCGTCTGGTCTCCGGTATTGGGAATCGCCGAACCGTTCTTCTTGCTGCCCTGGGCCTTGTCGCCTGCGGGCTTGCCCGCCTGGTTGCCGCCGTTCGAGCCATTGCCGGAACCCTGGTTGCCCGAGCCGCCCTGGTTGCCGGAATCGGCATCCTTGAGGCTCTCAATGGCCAGCTTGAGCTGGCCATAGGCCGCCTGGATCTGGGTGTCGGAAGCATCCTCATCACCCAAGACGTCCTCGGCGTAGGTAATGGCATCCGTCAGGGCCTTGACAGACTCGGCCGTCTTGCCCCTGGTGTCAGTCTCCTTCGCCTGCTTGACCAGAGCCTTGAGCTGCTTCTTAGTCGGATTCTCGACCGGGGCCACCGGGGTCTTCTCGAGCGCGCCGCGGGCGCTCTCGAGCGCCCTGAGCGCCTGGTCGACCTCGTCCTGCGTGGCGTTCTCGTCACTCAAGATGGCGCGGGCGCTCGCCAGGGCGTTCTCGAGCGCCGTCCAGGAGGCCTCGGTGTAGTCACCGGCCTTGAGGTCGCCGGCAGCAACCTCGGCATCAACCTTTTCGATCGCGGTAGCGAGATCATCCTTCGCCACCGGATCGGGGACGGCCGTACCGTAGAACTTGAGCTCCGCCATGCTGCAGTAGGCATCAACGTCGCCACCGCCGGCGTGAATCACCTTGACGGTCACGTAGCGACCGCGCGCGGCGCCAAAGCTCATCTGCTTCCAGTCGCCACGGTCGGTGAGCACGCGGCCGTCGTTGTCGAAGGCGAACGTACCCATCGACGCGGCGGTGCCCATCTCATAACCGTCGGCAGTGTCGGAGACCAGTATCTCGGCCTCGAAGATATCGCCGTTAGTGCCGCCGTCCTGGCGCGGCAGGAATGTAACGTCGGTGAGATCGTAGTCGCGGCCCAGGTCGACACTCAGATACTGGGGCATACCGGTCCCATGGGCCCAGTCGCTGTGCCAAAGCGTCCGCTCGTCGCCGTCGAGAGCGTTGACGGCGTTGCTGCCCTCGTAGTCGGCCTCACTCGAGAAGTCGGCCACCTTGACGTTCTTGCGGTTCTCGGGCGTGTTGATGAGGATCTTCTCATCGACAGGGCGCATCTTGAGGCCGTCGATTGCCTTCTCGATCTTGGCAGTGGCGTCTGCGACATCCTTCTTGCTATAGCTGCCCTGGCCGCTGTCGAGGAGCTTCCGAGCCGCCTCGACCGCAGTGGTGAGAGCTGCATAGGAATCCTTGGTGTAGACGGACTCGCTGTAGCCCGCGGCCTTGGAAAGCGCTGCCACGAGCGCAGAGGTATCGACACCAGCCTTGACCTCGACCTCATAGGATGCGGTCTTGGAGGGGTCGAGTACCGACGCCACCGTGATCTTTGCCTTGCCGGCCTTGTTGGCACGCAGGTAGTAGCTCACGCTATCGCCAGCCTGAACAGCGGAGACGCTTACCACAGAGGGGTCGGAGCTCTCGACCGTCACATAGGGGTAGCCAGCGCTCTCAGGCGTAGCCTTGGCGTCGACGGGCGTAATGTCGCCTTCAAAGAACTCGGTCTGGTTCTTGCCTAGCTCGACACCCTCGATGGCCTCGACACCCTGCGTGTAGTTGAAGTTGACCTCACGCAGTGTGAGCATCTGGTCACCCGATGCCTCAAGCGGCGTGACCTCGACCTTGGTCGCCTTCTTGCCCTTGTTCTCGGCAGAGAGGTCAAAGGCGTAGCGAGCCAGGAAGGAATCGTACTCCCCGCCCGCGAACTCTTGGATCGAGCCATCCTCGAACGTCACGACGGCCTTGATCTTCTGTACGGTTCCGTTGCCGCCGTTGCGGTTAACGACCTCGACGCTATCGAGTTTCGACGGCGTCTTAAATGCGAATGTCATCGTGGTGGGAAGCTTCACGTAACTCGGTAGCTTACCCTCGCTGTCCCAGTTGCCACTCCAGTTCCACAGGAACTCAAAGCCGTTGTCGCCCTCGTTATTATCGAACAGCGCGTTATAGCTCTTCTGCTGGATAAGTTTCTCGACGTTGGTCCCGTCGTCGGTCGTGAGCTCATCGTTGGTCATCGTGATGTTGAAGGCATCCTGGGCGTACTCGGCGACCGTTGGCTGAGGAACGTCCGGCATCGTCACCGTGCCGTCGCTCGCAAACTCAAGTGCGTCGCATGCCGGGCCGATAAGCCAAGATGTCGAGGGCAGTTCGACCTTTCCGGCGGTCTTGGCCTTGAGCTTGAAACTCGCCACCGCGCCAGTACCGTTGTAGAGCTTGCCATCGCCGCGGTTGGCAAAGGCGAGATTGATAGTCTGCGTTCCGTCCACGAACTGGACCTTCTCGCGAGACAGGTTCTCCATGCCGGCAGTCGAGCCGTCCTGCGCGATGCTCTCGGACACAAACTCGAACTGGTCGCTCTTGAAGTTGACGAGGGCGCCCAGGGCGTTGACGTTCTTGGCGTCGGCCGCATAGACATCAACGGTGATCTCATCACCGGCCTCGACCTCGGTCTTGCTCGGAATCACCGCGAGCGAACCTGCGACCTTGCCCTTTTGTTTAGTGCCGCCGTCAAGACCCGCCATGGTGAACGAGTAATCGTAGACGTCGTAAACGCCGTTATCGTTGAGGTCGGCGAAGTGGTCGCGGATCTGCGAACCGAACGTCGGGGTATCGGGCTCGCGATTCTCGAGGCCCAGATAGTTCTTCATGTTGGAGTAGTCTCCGTCGGAGATCGTGGCCTTGTTGAGGTTGGAGCCCACGGCGAAGCCATCCGTGCCGTCGGTCTTGTAGATGGCAATCTCGGACGCGGAGAAGAAATTGCCGACCGAGGCGAGCGGTGTCATGCGCACGTAACGGGCGGCCACGGTGCCGTCAAACGCTACCGTCTTACAATCAGCGGAACGTGCCCAATCGACCTCCTGGCTCGTCCAGTGGACGCCATCGAGACTCGTCTCAACACGCATCTTGGTCACGGTGCCGTTGCCGGCGTCATCGCGCGGATAGTACTCGAGCTTATCGAGCTTGTAAGCGCGTCCATAGTCAACGGTAAGCGCCTTGCCCAGATCGTTGCCACCGGAGTGGAAACCGCCGTCGCCCGACTGGAACTCATGGTCGAAGGCGAGCTCGGCCTTATGGCTGCCGTAAAGTGAGCCCTCCCAGGTGATTTCCTCGGCGTCGGGGACGTTCCGCCACGGATCGAGTGCGGAGTTCGCCTCGAGCACATCGCTCCAGGCGGAGTAACCTTCGGCGTTGCGCGAACGAATCTGGTAGGTGTGCTTGCTATTGTAGGCGAGGTCGGTGTGCGTGAACTCGGCCGCATCACCCACGGCAAACACAGTGCCGTCGACCTTAAGGTCGTAGGAGGTAGCACCATCGACCTTTCCCCAGGTGAGCTTGATGCTCGTTGGGGTCGTGGCGTCCTCGGGGGCAGCAAGGTTCGTGGGTGCGGAGAGGTTCTCGTTGAGGCGATCGGCTGTGAGCGTGACGTCGGCGTTCACGAAACCGCCCAGCTCAAGCGTCTGCGCCGCTGCAGCAACATCGGTCTTCGCGAACTTGACGTAGACCTTGGGGTTCGTGGTGATCTTGGTGTTGTTGAAGCTCTCGCCCTGCTCGGCCTCGGTGCCGTCCGCATCGCTGCCGTAGTGGTTGAGGTTGGGGGTCTCGCTGTAGAAGTAGACCGCCTGGCCGGCCTCGGGGGTCGCGGCGTCAAAGGTCTCCTGCGAGTCGACCTCAACCACGTTGAGTGCGGATCCGCCGTTCTTGGCGACAACGCTCGTGGGCTTGGCGGACACATTGGCCACGAAGGTCGTGGTGCGGTTGGAGTCGTAGCCGTTGTAGCCGCCCTGCGAGGCCTCGGCGGTAAAGGTCGCGGTGCCGCCTGCGGCCTTGGAGCTGTAGACGGTGCTCACATGCTCACCGTAGGAGATATTGTCGATCGTGCCGTAGGAATCGTCCTCAGTCGTGTTGTTCTCGATGGAGGAGCCGTCGTCCTCGTACTGCGTAAAGGTGCCGTCGCCCTCGGTGGCGAAGAACTCGACGATACGCTGGCTGCGGTCGGTACCCTTGGTGTTGGTGTCGCTCACGGCCTCGGGGTTGTTGTTCTCGGCGTACATCGGCACGATAGCGTTGGCCTTCACAAACAGCGGCAGCTTCCAAAGCGGAGCCTCGTAGTTGTTGAGAACCTGGCCGCCGCGATACTGCTTACCCGAGAAGTAATCGATCCAGATGGTGGGATTCTCGTCGGTGCCGTAGTTGGGGAGGTAAATCCCATTGCGAATGTCGTTGCCGTTCTCGTCTGCCTGGGTATCCTGATACACCGGTGCCACTAGGAAGTTCTCACCGAACATATACTGGTACTGCGTCGAAGTGCTTGCGGCGTACTCGGAGTTGTCGGAAAGCAGCATGGCGCGGATCATGGGCAGGCCGGCATCGCCGTTACCCGTGTCGATGTTGGCCGCCGAGGCCGCGCTCGTGTAGATATAGGGCATGAGCTGCGCCTTGAGCTTGAGGTAGAAGCGCGAGATGCCTGTGTAGGGATCGCCGTGCGTCATGGGCGATTTACGGTAGGTGCCCCAACCGTCCATGTCAAGCATAGAGGGCGTGAACGTCTTCCACTGGTAGTCACGCGCAGAGATGATGGGGTCGCCGCCAAAGATGCCATCCATGTCGGAGCCGATGTTGGGGTTGCCCGAAAGACTCTGACCGATATACGTGGGGATATGGAAGCGAATGTACTCCCAGTTACCGCCATACTGGTCGCCGGTCCAAATGCCACCAAAGCGCTGCGTGCCGGCCCAACCATCGAGCGTGATGATGTTGGGGCGCTTGTTAGCGCCGGTCGTCACCGTGTCATAAGCTGTCTTGATGCCATTAAGACCAAAGGAGTAGCCAGATCCAACCCAGGCAACGTCGGTCTTAAGGGTAGTGATGCCTCCCGTCTTGACCTCGGCGTCGAAGTCGCGAAGCAGATGCCACGGGGTCTCAGGGTTGCTGTCGGGCTCAAGGTTGGACTGGGTCCACAAGCCCGTGCTCACACCCTTGGAGTTGGCATACTCGGTGAACTTCTTAAGGTTGTCGACATTGGCACGCACAGCGTTAAGACGGTCGGCCGAGCTCGCTCCGTCGGAGTTGACGCCGCCGGTCTTGTAGTAACCGTTCTGGCCATAGCCGGCGCCGTAACCGTCGTTCGGCAGGAACCAGCCGAGCGGCATGTCGTTGTCCTCGTAGTCATCGATAACCTGACGAGCAGAGAACTGGCGGTCGAAATCGGTCGCTTTCATGTTCTCGGTATCAACCGTAGGGCCCTCACCGTTGAGCGTCTCGGCCGCAAGTGTGCCGTCGAGCTTGTAGCCCGTCGACATGCCAGACTCGTACTTAACGTCGCCCTTCTCGCTCGAGGACTTGCTGCCCTTGGTCTCCCACTTCTTTTGACCCGAGGTCGTTGACCAGCCATCACGGTTATAGGCATTAAGATGACCAAGGTAGAACCCGTACTCGGGCAGCAGTACCGGGTTACCGGTCACCTTGTAGTAGTCCTGCAGCATCTCAGTTGCCACGTTCGAAGCTCCCTCGTTGGTCGCCACGAAGTAGTAGGCATCAAACTCATTCTCGCTGTGCAAAGTCGTGACCGTCGATGAGTCCGTGGAACCGAAGTCGTAGGAACCCTCTGCAAACGTGTTTCGGAGCACGCCGTAGCCGTCACTCGTCCAATAAAACGGGTTGGGCGAGGCAACGCCGCCATCGGTCCAGTTGTTCGTGTTGGAGATGGCGATGGTCTGGTTGGTGTGCAGGAAGCGTCCGTTCTGGGTGCCGCCGCCAAAGAAGTTCTCGGACTTCTCCTTGGCGAGCGTCTGGACGGTACCCTTCTTATCAAGGTCGAGGGACGCGGACTCGGAAACCACGACACGGTCGCCTGACTTGATACTCATCTTGCCAGTCGCCTTGTCCAGGATCACGGTCGCCTTTCCGCCGGTGATCTCGATAGTGTCGCCCTTGTCGGCAACCGTCGCACTCGGCTTGCTGTAGGTGTCCGAGGTATCGGGCTGAGCCTGGATCTTAGCCGTGTGGGACTTACTGCGCGGCGTGGCGTACTCGGAAAACTCACCCTTGGGGTCGACGTTATAACGGAAAATACCGTCCTCGAGGAACGTAATACGGCCCTTGATGCCGTCAGCGAAATCGATGTCGACGACATTCGAGGCAGACTGGGACACGGTCGCCGAGTCGACGCCCTTGAGTGGCGTGGCAATCGCCTGCTGGGGATTGGCAAACACGAGCGTCGCTGCAGTGGCAACGAGGACCGCGCTTCCCTTCACCCACCGTTTCGTAAAAATGGAATTCCTGCGCATCTGGTCTCCTTTCTTCCGACATGCTGAGGTGCCGAGGACGCCCCCCCCCGGCAGCATGGAAAAACGTATCAAACGGAGATGTTCGGTACATTCCGCACAATGGGGGCCACCCGTTACCAAGGGGCCAACTGGTAGTAACCAGATAGCCACCTACTAGGTCATATCAACATATGGGAGCACTTGCGCACCCAAGTTCGGAATTCTCCCAGCGGCAGCAAAATAAGCGTCAACGGCAAGGTGGGCTTAATAAGCCATACCAATTGGTTCTTCAGTCAAATACCAATCTAGCAAAAATGTACTGTTTATCTGGTATTACACAGACCATACCTTTCCCTCGGGAACTGGGCTTCGCGAAGTTTCCCGAGGGAAAGGCTCAGCCGCCATCCTGCAACCTACCGGGGATTGCCATGACGTACGTTGGCTGATTTGGTTTGGAATGAGATGTTGACGGTGGCTGATGGGCACAACTGTCCCGGGTGCATTTCAAGATGCACCTAAATGTCTGTCTTTATCCTTATAGATTGTCCAGGTAGTCGTCGGCATCATAGGTAAGGCTGTAAGCTTTATTCAGGATGCGCACGAGCTCCTGGGCATCGTGCTCGCCGAGCGCTGAGAGTTGTTTCGAGAGCGATGCCACACTCTCGGCATTTTTTTTCGCCGCGAAATCACGGCCTTCCTCGGTAATGCTCACCAGCACACACCGACGATCGTTTGGATCAGTCCTGCGCTGAACGTAACCCTTACTCTCGAGTGAATCCAAGATATGCGACATGCGCGCACGGGAGAATTTCAGCTTCTTGGCAATCTCGGAGGGAATGACATCACCGTCAATACCCGATAGATACTGTAAAACCGGTGCCTCGCCCACACTGGCGCCGCCGGCAGCACTCAAGGATCCCTTGGCAAGGGAACGTGAGTACACAATCAGTTTTCGAGCGACGTCATCGTAATCCACTGGGGATATTGTCCTTTGCAACTCTAGAAGGGCCATAAAACCGTCATTTGCCGTACATTAGTTAACATTCGCAACAATTATTTATGATACCCCAACGCGGAAGTCTATTGCTCGTCCTTCTTGCGTCGCATAAGCTCCTCAACGTCGACACCAGCGGCCTCGAGCATGCGCTCGACATTCTTTTTGGCGTTGGTCGTGCCGACCTTAAGCACGATCGAAAGCGGAGTGCCCACCACCAGGCACACGATGCCCACGGGGACACCCCAGCCGGGGCCGCCCTGCATACCCCACATCCCCATCAAAAAGCCAATCGCCACGAGCGAATAGCCCAGGCGCAGCCAAACATTGAGCCGCTGAATAGCATCGGTCTGCATCTTTGCCTCGCGAATCAAGTCGTCGCGCGAAAGGTCGTGTCCATGTTTCTCGTGCATATGGTCCTCCTCGTGCAAAGTGTGCATCATGCGCAAGTGCATCGTTTGTCGAATACGTCATCTTTCAAGAGCAATATAGCGGGTGTCGTGTAGGCGATGGAGGTCGCTGGCCATATTGCCCTTGAAGGGCGGCGCAAAATCAGAAGGCCGTGCGGTTGAGGCCGCACGGCCTTACAGGGGGCCAGGGGATGATGACTAGTAGCTCAGTGCCGGGTCGAAGAAGCCAATGAGAACGCCCACAAATGCGATCACAACGAGGATCAGCATCATAACGATGGGGTTGACCTTCTTCTTGGTCATCATGTACCAGCAGAAGATGATGAAGACCATCGGCAGCAGGTGCGGATAGATGCCATCGAGGGTGTCCTGGAACTTACCGCCGCCGGGCAGCACCAGGTTGGGGCTGCAGGTGATGGAGACCCAAGTTGCGCCCACGGCACCGATGACCATGGTACCGACCATCACGATGGAATCACGCAGAGCCTTTGCCTTGGGGCCGACCAGTGCCTCAACCGCCTTGCCGCCGAGCTCATAGCCCTGGTTGTAGGCAAAGCGCATGCCAAGGAACATGAGCAGATTCCACACGACAATATAGAAGATGGCACCGAGCGGAGAGCCGCCGGTCGAGAGACCGAGGGCGATACCGAGCAGGATCGGGATCAGGGTACCGACGATCAGCGAGTCGCCAAGGCCGGCGAGCGGGCCCATGAGGCCGGCGCGGATGCCGTTGATGGCGTCGTCGTCGATGGCCTCGCCGTTTGCGCGAGCCTCCTCGAGGCCGGCGGTGACGCCGACAATCATGGTGCCGATCTGCGGCTCGGTGTTGAAGAACGCGGAGTAGGTCTGGAGGGCCTGCTTCTGCTCCTCGGGCGTGTCGTAGAGCTCCTCGACGATCGGAAGCATGGCGCACAGGTAACCGAAGGTCTGCATGTGCTCCTGCGAGAAGCAAGTCAGGTTGCCATAGGACCAGTTGCGGAACGACTTGGCAAGCGTTTTCTTAGAGAGTTTCTTCTTCTCTGCCATTAGATGTCCTCCTCTTCCTCATCATCGGAGCCCGAGGCGATAGCTGCCTTGGGAGCGTTTGCGAGGTCGATCTTGAGCGAAGCGATCTCATAGTTGATCAGAGCGAAGAAGCAGCCGATGCCGGCGGCGGCAATCAGGTTGCATCCCATGACAGCGGACAGGGTGAAGCCGAAGAAGAACGTGAGGAAGTCCGTGGGCTTAGAGATGACCTGCTTGAGCAGGATGGCGATACCGACGGTAGGCAGCAGCGAGCCGACGGTGAACAGCGTCTTCATCGCGATGCCGTCCATGGGCATGTAGGTCTTCATGAGGTCGACCATGGCGGTGCCGCCCATGGTGATGATGAACGTCGGGAGGAACGAGCAGACGATGTGACCGATCCAAGGCAGAACGTTGTTGACCAGGTAGAGCTTGTGGAGGTCGCCCTTCTCGAGCCACTTCCAGCCCATGCCCTGCCACACCAGGTTAATGGTGGCGGTGCCATAGAAGAGCACAGTGCCGAGCGTGCCGACGGCGGCACCGAGGGATGCGGCCATGCCGGCAGCCTCAGCGGAGGCAGGATCGATGCCCGAGTTCTTGATGGCGAGGATTGCCAGCGGGATGCCGATATAGGACACGGCGCGGACGTCGGCGGAGACGGTTCCGCCGGGGGTCACGAGAGCGATGTAGACAACCTGGATGGCAGCGCCGACGAGGATGCCCGTCTGCATATCGCCCATGATGATGCCGACGATGAGGCCGGCGACCAGAGGACGACCCAAAGTGTAGTTGCCGATCGTCGTGCCGCCCATGCCAGGCAGTGATGCCAGGCAGGCGAACAGGCCGAACAGCGCGGCTTGGAATGCATTGATTGCCATGCTTTCCCCTTTCTTTATTCCTCAGCCCCTTTCACCAAGGGCTGTAGATACCAAAATGCGGCTGGCGCCTAACTAGAAGCCAAACTGACCGCGGAACTTGGGCCACTCACCGATGGATTTCTCCTTGATAAGGGCGAACTCGACCGTGTAGCCCGCATTGGTGAGGTCCTCGAGTGCCTGGGCCTCTTCCTGCGTGATCGACTGGTTGTTGCCGAGCTTGGTGGTGCCGGGACGATCGTTGCAGGGACCGACGATGATGCGGTCCATGCCGGGCTTAAAGCCAAAATCGACGAGAAGTTCCTTCATGTCGAGCGGGTTCTTAGTGATCAGGAAGTACTTGGTGTTGGACTTGAGAACCTTCTCGGAGACCTCCTTGAAGTGCTCCTTGGTCCACACGAACGTCTTCTTGCCCGAGGCGCTCTTGTAGGCCTCCTTGAGCACGGGGTTCGACGCCGCGGCGTCGTTGACGGCGATAAGACCGTCGCAGGGATACTCGAGGGCCCAACGGGTAACGGTCTGTCCATGGATCATGCGGTCGTCAATGCGGATGAACGAAATCATGCGTTCTCCCTTTCCTTATCACCGGGGGTCTTTCCTCTTAACCCCCGCTCCATCACAAAAATTGGGGCGGATGCGCTGCCTAGATGTCGTCGTCCTCGTCGTCGGTGTCATCGGTCGGGACCACAAGTTCGGACATACCGTTCTTGCCCTCCTGCAGCATCATCTGCTTGAGGGAATCCAGGTCCATGGTGGCAAGCCCCATCATGGCGGTCATAGCCATGGGCAGGTTCATGCCGCCGAAGGCAATGGTGTGGGCGAGCAGGCCCTTCTCGGCCAGCGTGTTCATGGCATTGGTGAGCGGCGATCCGCCCAGGATGTCACCAAGCAGGACAACCTCGTCATCGGCGGTAACGGGAGCGAGCATCGCCTTGACGTTCTCGACATACTCGTCAGCGCCCATGCCGTCCACGAGACTCGCCGACAAGATGTTCGGGGCGTCATTGCCGAGCATCTTGAGGACACTGTGCAGTCCGGGAGCGAGCGTTCCGTGACTGACCATTACCAGATACCGCATGCGGTCTCCTCTCGACCTGCCGTGTATCGCACGGCTTTGCTTTTTGCCGAGATTATTGTTGCGCTGGGGCATGTTCGGTACAAGAAAATAGTTGCGAACGGCAACTATTCATCGGTTAACGGTAGCAACTATTCTTGTGCCTAAATTATTTTTTCTTCTAATTATTTTTAAAATAGCAGGTAGATTGCCTGGTAAATATTCTATGTTCCTTATGTACCATACATACAAACAAGAATCGGGCCTGACATCACCGGTTTGTCCCGCAGTGTCAGACCATGTTACGTATGCTCACGACATGGAGGTACCCCATGGACATGATCTCGTTTCTCGCCTCAGAACCCTTCGACCGCAGCGGTGATACGCCGCTCTATGTCCAACTTAAACATCGAATCGCCCTGCTTATCGCCAGCCAGGCGTTCGACACCAAGACGCCGCTGCCGCGCGAGCTCGAAATCTGTGAGCGGCTGGAGTTATCGCGCGCGACCGTGCGCCGTTGCTTCCAAGATCTCGTCATCGAGGGGCGCGTGGTGCGCAAACGTGGGCAGGGCACGTTCATCAAACCCCAAACCTCAGCACCCGGCATCGACCTGGCCCTGAATTTCAGCGCGCGGATGCGCGAAGCGGGACGGGTTCCGAGCTCGCAGATTCTCGCCTTTTCAAGCATACCGGCCGTCCGCGGCATCGCCTCTGGGCTCAAAGTGCCCGAAGGGACACCCGTCTGGGAGATTCGCCGCCTGCGTCTCGCCAACGACAAACCCATGGAGCTCAACTACGTCTATATCCCCGTGTCACTTTGCCCCGAGCTCACACGCAAAGACGTGGATGGCTCGCTGTACGCCTACATCGCGGAAAAGACCGGCATCCTGCCCGCAAGCGTCGATGCCGTCTACGAGACGGTCAACCTCGACAAGCATGAGGCGCGCCTTTTGGGACAGAACACCGGTAAGGCGGCGATGCGCATCGTGCGTTCGACCTACGACAAGACGGGAACCCCGTTCGAGGTAGGCGTGCTCATCAGCTGCGACGGTCAGGCAAAGCTGCACGTGCACATCGCCGCCGACAAAACAACCTTCACCGCCACAGCCCAATAAATCCAAAACGTGGGCGCCGTCGTCCAAACGAACGACGGCGCCCACACTCACTTTCTTTTTCAGCCCTAGCCATCGCGCAAAGTCCCTTCGGCAGTACACGGTGCAGCCGAGTCACCGTAGGCCGGGGCGGGAGGGGCCGAGTTTCCTCCTGAGCGACTCTGCTTGCAGCCGGAGCGAAAGGGGGAAATCTCGGCCCCTCCCGCCCCGGCCGGACAGGTCACACTACACCGTGTACTGCGGCAGGTCCTGCAGGGCGATGACGTCCATGCCCATGTCGTTGGCGCTGCCGTGACCCTGCTGGTCCTCGCGCACGGCCTCGATGGCACTCACGTATGTGTTGGCGGCAGACATCGCCGTCACGCAAGTTACGCCGCGGCGCACCGCCTCGGTGCGCAGCAGATAGCCGTCGCCGCGCGAACCCGGACCGTACGGCGTGTTGATGATCACCGCTATCTTGCCATCGGCGATGAGGTCACCGATGTTGGGACGCTCGCCGTCGTGCGGGCCGCTGATCTTCTCCACGACCTCGCACGTCACGTTGCCGCCGCGCAGCACGCGCGCCGTGCCCTCGGTGGAGCAGATGTCAAAGCCCAGGTAGCGCAGGATGCGGGCGACCGAAAGGATGTGACGCTTGTCGCGGTCGCACACGCTGATGAACACCTTGCCGGCGCTGGGGTCGGACAGCTTGTAGTCGATCGCCAGCTGCGTCTTGGCGTATGCCTCGGGATAGCTCTTGGCGATACCCATGACCTCGCCCGTCGACTTCATCTCGGGCCCCAGGATAACGTCGGCACCGGGGAAACGACCCCAGGGCATAACGGCTTCCTTCATGCAGAACCAGTCCAGCTGACGCTCGTCGCTCGGCAGGCCCAGGCTCGCGATGGAATCGCCCGCCATGATACGCGCCGCGCACTTGGCCAGCGGCACGCCGGTGGCCTTGGAGATAAACGGCACGGTGCGGCTCGCGCGCGGGTTGGCCTCGATCACGTAGACGGTCTCGCCCTTGATGGCGTACTGCACGTTGACCAGGCCGCGTACGCCCAGCGCCATCGCGATGCGGCGCGTGGTCTCGCGAAGCTTCGCCTGCAGGCTCTCGCTAAAGCTGAACGGCGGGATGCAGGTCGCGGAGTCGCCGGAGTGAATACCGGCCTCCTCGATATGCTCCAGGATGCCGCCGATGTAAACCTCTTCACCATCGCACAGGGCGTCGACATCGGACTCGATTGCACCCTCCAGGAAGCGGTCCAGGTACACCGGGTAGTCGGGGCTAATGCGCGCAGCCTCTGCCATGTAATCGCGCAGATGCTCGGCATCGTAGGCGATCATCATGCCGCGGCCGCCCAACACATAGCTCGGACGCACCAGCAGCGGGTAGCCAATGTGCGCAGCAACGGCCTCGGCCTCCTCAAACGAGGTGGCCTGACCCGCCGGCGGATACATAATGCCCAGTTTGTCGAGCAGGGCGGCAAAACGCTCGCGGTCCTCGGCAAAATCGATGGCGTCGGGCTTGGTACCCATGATGTTCACGCCGCTCTCCTCGAGCATACGCGCCAGCTTAAGCGGGGTCTGGCCGCCGAGCGTCACCACGACGCCGTCGGGGCGCTCGACATCGATAACGTCCATGACGTCCTCGTAGGTAAGCGGCTCAAAGTACAGGCGGTCGGACGTGTCATAGTCGGTCGAGACGGTCTCGGGGTTGCAGTTGACCATGATGGTCTCGAAGCCGCGGGCCGCCAGCGCATAGCTCGCGTGCACGCAGCAGTAGTCGAACTCAATACCCTGGCCGATACGGTTGGGACCGGCACCCAGAATCATCGCCTTGGGCTTGCTTGCCGGCGTGGTCTCGTCGGGGGCAACGCACTTCTTGGCGACCGGGCTCGTGCGGTAAATGTTCTCGTAGGTCTTATAGTGGTATTCCGTGGCACTCGAGAACTCGGCGGCGCAGGTGTCGACCGTCTTCATGCTGGGAACCACGCCCAGACCCTTACGGTAAGCGCGAACAAAGCGCTCGTCCGAGCCGGTCAGCGCGGCAATCTCGGCATCGCTCGTGCCATACTGCTTGAGCAGGCGCATCGCGTCGGCGTCAATGTCCTCCACGCGCAGGCCGCGGATGCTCTCCTGGACCTGCACCATATCGTTGATGCGGTTGAGATACCACGGATCGATACCGCAGATGGTGTGGATGCGCGCAACATCCCAGCCACGGCGCAGGGCCTCGACCACAAAGAAGATGCGGTGCTCGGTCGGGGTGCCCACGGCCTGGGCGAGTTCATCGTCGCTCAGCTTATCGGCGCCCTCCTTGCCACCGGCGCAAATACCCTGGTGCCCGTCCTCCAGCGAGCGCATGGCCTTGCCAAAGGCTTCCTCAAAGGTGCGGCCGATCGCCATGATCTCGCCCACGGCCTTCATGCGCGTGGTGAGCGTGGGGTCGGTGCCCTTGAACTTCTCGAAGGCAAAGCGCGGCACCTTGACCACACAGTAGTCGATCGCGGGCTCAAAGCAGGCGGGCGTGGCCTTGGTGATGTCGTTGACGATCTCGTCGAGCGTATAGCCCACGGCCAGGCGAGCGGCGGCCTTGGCGATGGGGAAGCCCGTGGCCTTGGAGGCCAGCGCGGACGAACGACTCACGCGCGGGTTCATCTCGATGACAATCAGGCGGCCGGTCTGGGGGTTCACGGCAAACTGCACGTTAGAGCCACCGGTCTCGACGCCGATCTTCTCCAAGATAGCGAGCGAGGCGACACGCATGCGCTGATACTCAAGGTCGGAGAGGGTCTGCGCCGGCGCCACGGTGATGGAGTCACCGGTATGCACGCCCATGGGGTCGAGGTTCTCGATGGAGCACACGATGATGCCGTTGCCGGCGTGGTCACGCATAACCTCCATCTCGTACTCTTTCCAACCCTCGATGGATTCCTCGACCAGCACCTCATGGGCAGGCGAAAGTTCGAGACCTTGGCTCACGATGGAGACGAGCTCTTCGTGAGTATGCGCGATGCCACCACCGGCGCCGCCCAAGGTAAAGCTCGGACGCAGCACGCAGGGATAGCCCACACGCTCGGCGATGGCCTCGGCGTCAGCCACGCTGTAGGCATAGCCCGAGCGCGCGACCTCCAGGCCGATCTCGGCCATGGCCTCGTTAAAGAGCTTGCGGTCCTCACCGCGCTCGATGGCGGCAAGGTCACAGCCGATCATCTCGACGCCGTACTTGTCGAGTGTGCCGTCCTTTGCCAGCTCGACGGCGGCATTCAGACCGGTCTGGCCGCCCAGCGTGGGCAGCAGCGCATCCGGGCGCTCCTTCTTGATCACGCGCTCGATAAATTCGGCGGTGATGGGCTCGACATAGGTGCAGTCGGCCAAGCCCGGATCGGTCATGATGGTCGCCGGGTTGGAGTTGACCAGGATGACCTCAAAGCCATCCTCCTTGAGCACCTTGCAGGCCTGGGCGCCGGAGTAATCGAACTCGCAGGCCTGACCGATAACGATGGGGCCCGAACCAATGACGAGGATACGCTTGATGTCGGTACGTTTAGGCATGTTTAAAACCTCCTAGAGAGGCTGACTCAATGTTTTGGAAAAGTCAGCGAGGGTGCAGCTGGTGCATCAGGTTGCCGTGATGCGAGGGCGCGCTGGGCTTATGCCCGCGCGTCCGAAGCAGAACGGCAAGATGATGTGCCAGATGCAGCCGCAGCGTCGACAGGTCCGCCGTTCGGTAGAACGGCGGAACCACTATCGGCAAAGTTCCAACCGGCAAGGCGGTCCTTGGCGGTATCGATGTCCAGGTAGTTCTCCTCGCCGTCCATGAGTCGCGTAAAGGCGGTAAAGAGATAGTGGGCATCGGTGGGGCCGGGCGAAGCCTCGGGGTGGTACTGGACCGAGAAACACGGGGCGTCGAGCAGCTGGATGCCCTCGGCGGTGCCGTCGTTGAGGTTCACATGTGTCAGGCGAATGCGACCAAAGCGCTCGTTCATCACGACCGGCGCGACGCCGCGACGCACCCAGGCGCGCAGGTCGCCGTCGGCCGCATGCTCGGTTTCGCCGCCGGAAAGCTCCGGAATCAGTTTGCCCAGACTGGGGAACAGCAGGCCAAAGCCGTGGTTTTGCGCGGTGATCTCCACGCGACGGCTCACCAGATTCATAACCGGCTGGTTACCGCCACGGTGACCGAATTTAAGCTTTTCCATTTGGGCGCCGCAGGCCAAGCTGATCATCTGGTGACCCAGGCAAATACCAAAGACCGGCACCTTGCCGATCAGCTGCTGCACCTGCTCGTAGGTCTCCACCACGGCATCGGGGTCGCCGGGGCCGTTGGACAAAAAGACGCCATCAGGATTCATGTCGAGCACCTGCTGGGCGGGCGTATCCCACGGCACGACGGTGAGGTCGCAGCCGGCACGGACCAGGCCCTCCAGAATACCGCGCTTCACACCGCAGTCGTAGGCGACCACTTTGTGACGGGCAGGAGCGGCAGCCACAAGCGCAAAGCCATGCGTGGCAGGCAGGTCGGCGGCCACAAACTCGTGAGGCACGGGACAGCTCACGGTCTTGACCAGGTTCTCGCCCACCAGCGTGGGCGCTGCGTCCAGACGCTCGGCGAGCTCGTCGACGTCGAAGATCTCTGTCGAGATAATGCCCATCTTGGAACCATTGTCGCGCAGATGGCGCACCAGAGCGCGGGTGTCGACACCCTCGATAGCGACGATGCCGTGAGCGCGCAGGTACTCCGGCACGCTGACGGCCGAGCGCCAGTTAGAAGGCGTGGCGCACATGTCGCGAACGATCATGCCGCGCATAGCCGGAGCGCTCGCAGGGCGCACGGCGTCGCCGGGGAAGGCCGACTGGACATCGGTCTCGTCGATACCGTAATTGCCGATCTGCGGATAGGTCATGGTTACAATTTGGCCAGCATAACTCGGGTCGGTCATGACCTCAAAGTAGCCCTCGAGCGAGGTGTTGAAGCAGACTTCGCCGGTCGCGGTGCCCTCGGCGCCGCATGCACGTCCATAAAAAATGGTCCCATCCTCAAGATACAGGATACAGGGACCGCAGGTGCCCTTGCTGGTTTTGGCCAGCATACGCTGGCAAAGCTCGCTGGGCGCGAAGGTGCAGGCGGCAGCGCCCGCGGTATGGTTGTTCGCCATAATTCTCCTTCCCGGTCTCACAGGACCGGCTTAAAGGTGTGTAGTTAGGCCTCGCGGTATTGTAACCGCAAGCATGCCTCATGGCGTTAATTTCATCGAAATGTTTACGAAATGATAATTATGACTTTCTATGCATAATGATTATTTAATCCCCGTCCCAGAAAAATTATCCCGCGTGGGCTTGTGGCTCACGCGGGATAATGGCCTCTTACTTTTGCTTGTCCTGTTCCAGCAGATCGGACGGTGAGCGATCGGGCTTGCCGCCGCGGAAAATCTCGCGGCCATGCAGACGATGCTCCAGGTCACGTTCGGCCTTTTCCTCGTCAATCTTGGTCTGGCTCACCACCGGGTCCTCGATCAGCGACGAAACCGAGTTCACCTGTTTTTGAATGCGCTCGGCAATGGTGTCGTCCATGCTTACGATGCGCATCTTCCAGTCGATACTCGTGGCGTTGGATGAGCTCTTGGTCCACACAAACGTCAAAATGGCGCTCTGATGACCCCGCGCGGGAAACATGCCAAAGAAGGAATCGTGCTGAATGTTGCTATCCTCGTCGATATAGGCGTGAACGTTATACACCACGCGGTCGATCTTATCGTTGAGCAGCGCGTTGGTCGCAAGCGCAGCGGCCTGAATCTGCCCGTTGGACAGCAGCTCGAGCTCGTTGGCAGACGATGTGTCCAACACCGTCACCTCGACCGTGCCCGTACGCTCATCAGCTTCATCGACGGTAAAGTCGAGCGGGAACTGCGTAAAGCCGTTACCCCACTCAAGGCCGCCCTTCAGCGCCGTCGAAACGGTATCGACTGAAACGCTCTCGGACAGGTTGGCGGTGTTCAGACGACGCATCACGCCGTAGCCAATCTGCATGCCCACGATCAGCACCAAAATACCAATGACCACGGCCATCGCGGTCTTCGTAATGGTATGACTCACCTGCGAACCCGAAGGATCGTCCTCGGACAGCGGGTCGATATGTTTTGCCTGGCTCGCACGGTCCTCGCTGCGCAGCTGCGCTAGCGCCGCTTTGTCACCGCGCTTGGCCGCAGCCTCCTTCTCACGCATGCGCTCGGTTCGCTTTTTGGCAAGCGTGGGATCCAAGACACCGGATGCATCGATTTCGGAGAATAACTCCGTCACTTCTTCCGGAGTCAAAGGGTTCTTGTCAGCCATAAACTTCCTGTCATATCAATCAGTCGAGCTCGTGCGCACGCGCACCTTCGAACTGCATTCGATAGTAACGGGCATAGGTGCCGCCACGGGCGAGAAGCTCCTCGTGCGTGCCACGCTCCACAACGCGACCATGCTCAACGGTCGCAATCTCATCGGCATGCTTAATGGTCGAAAGACGGTGGGCAATGATGATTGTGGTACGGCCGCGTGCCAGCTCCTCGAGTGACTCCTGCACCGCCTCCTCGCTCTCGTTATCCAAAGCACTCGTCGCCTCGTCCAAAATCAGGATCTTGGGGTTCTTGAGAAACACGCGCGCAATGGCAACGCGTTGCTTCTGTCCGCCCGAAAGACGGCTGCCACGCTCGCCCACGACCGTGTCATAACCCTGTGGAAGCGACTCGATAAAGGCATCGATGTTGGCGCGACGGGCGGCCTCGGCGATCTCTTCTGCCGTAGCGCCCGGCTTGCCGTAGGCGATGTTCTCGCCAATCGTGCCGTCAAACAGATAGACATCCTGCTGCACCAGGCCGATGGCGCGACGCAGGCTCTGCTGCGTCACATCGCGCACGTCCTGGCCGTCGATGCTAATGGATCCGGCAGCCACGTCATAAAAGCGCGGCAGCAGCGAACAGGTCGTGGACTTGCCGCCGCCCGAAGGGCCAACCAAAGCGATGGTCTGCCCGGGCTTGATGGACAGATTCATATGGTCGATAACGGGACGCTCTTCGGCATCGCCCTCGCCCAGCTCAACGTCCTCGTAGTTAAAGCACACGTCGTGATACTCCACGGCGCCGGCAGTCACCTGCAGATCCGTAGCGCCCGGCTTGTCCTGGATATCCGGCGCGGTCGAGAGCACCTCGTCCATGCGCTTAAAGCCGGCGATGGCCTTCTGATACGTTTCGGCCGAATTGACGAGTGTCTCGAGCGGCGTGCAGAACAGCGAAATGTAGAGTGCAAACGTCGCCATATCGACCGCCTGCAGCTGACCCTGGGCAACGAGCCAACCACCCAGCAGCACCACGATCACGTACAGCACGCCCGAGAGCAGGCCATACGTCGCAGTATAGACGCCCATGGCGTGGTACATGTTTTCCTTGGACGAAAGGTAGCGGTCGTTAGAGGCACGGAATTTGGCGCGCTCGGTCTCCTCATTGGCAAAACTCTTGACCACGCGCATGCCCGCCAGCGAATCCTGCAGCTGCGCATTGATGCCGCTGATCTTTTTGCGGTTGTCGCTAAAGACCTCGCGCATGCGCATGTTCTGCCAAAACATGATGACCGCAAACGCCGCCGTCACCACGGCCATGGCGAGCGCCAGCACCGGGGCGATGGTAAAGAGGATCACAAACGAGCCGATAATCTCGATGCCGCAGATGATGATCCACTCGGGCACGTGGTGCGCCGCCTCGCAGATATCGAACAGGTCGTTGACCACGCGGCTCATCATGTCGCCCGAGCTGTTGCGGTCAAAGTACGCAAAGCTAAAGCGCTCATACTGGTCAAACAGGTCCTCGCGCATCTTGGACTCCATACGCGCGCCCATCACGTGACCCCAATAGCTCACAAAATAGCGGCAGGCGCAGCGGGCGGCATACATCAGCACCAAGCCCACCGCAATCATGCCGAGCGCCTGCATAATGACAGCCTGACCCTGAGTAAAGAGCCCACCGGTCAAATTGCGCAGGATAATGGGGAACGCCAGGTCAATGGCGGCAAGCACCAGAGCACAAACAGTATCAGCAACAAAAAGCCCCATCTGGGGCTTGTAGTAAGAAAGAAACCTCTTCAGCATAATCACCTTACGCGGTTTTACCAAACCGCGTTTCGTCTCGACGCTGCAAGCGCCCCATTTAGACAATCTGGCCTTCAATCGTCGGTCGCGTATATCCATACGCTTCCCTCCTCTTTTAGACCACCTTGTCTCAAATGGAGCACTTTCGCTGACTTACACAAACCTGCGGGATCATCCCCGCTCGTTACAGCTCTGCCCCGCCTAGTCGGTGAGCGATACTGTCGCAGGCAAGAGCGCCCACGACGGTCTTGGCGTCTTCGATCTTGCCGTCGAGCACGGCGTCGATCAGCTCGTGCAGCGGCACCAGGTCCACGTTGACAAACTCGTCATCATCGGGGTTGGGCGCATCAAACTCCAGCTTGGTAGCCAAGTAGATGTGAATGATCTCGTCGCAAAAACCACAGGACGTGACAATCGACGTCAAAAAGCGAATGCGACCAGCCCTAAAGCCCGTCTCCTCATGCAGCTCGCGTTTGGCGCAATCGAGCGGGTCCTCGCCTGGATCGAGCTTGCCGGCGGGAATCTCGACCGTCACACGGTCGATGGCGGTGCGGTACTGACGCACCAGCACAATCTTGCCGCTCTCGGTCAGCGCCACAACGGCCGCCGCACCCGGATGGCGAACGATATCGCGGGCGCTGCGGCGACCGTTAGGCAGCTCAACCTCAAGACGGTGGACGTCGAGGATCTTGCCCTTCCAGGCGCACTCCTCCGAAAGAATCTTCTCGTGCAGCTCGGCATCGTGCGGGTCGTCGTCGCCCAGCACCAGCGCCGGCTCGTCAGCGACCTCGCCACCAGGTTCGCCCTCGGCGTGCCCATACATGCGGCTGTCCTCCTCGACGATCTGTGCGTCCACGAGCTCTTCGTTCTTTTCGTCCATCCGTCTCATTCCTCTCGGACTTTAGGCATCCCAGGCGTCGCGGCCGCGCAGCGCGCGCAGGCCGATGTCGTGACGCAGGGTCTTACCCTCAAAATCAATCTTCTCGCAGGCCTCGTAGGCAAGGTTGCGAGCGTTCTCGAACGTGTCGCCCAGAGCGGTCACGGCAAGCACGCGACCACCATTGGTCAAGAGCTGGCCGTTCACCACAGCAGTGCCCGCGTGGTACACGGTCACGTTCTCCATGGCCTCGGCATCGGTGATACCGGTGATGACCTTGCCCTTCTCGTAGCTGCCGGGATAGCCCGCGCTCGTCAGGACAACGGCCACAGCCCACTCGTCACGCCAGTCGAGCTCAATCTGATCGAGCTCGCAGTTGGCGCAGGCGAGCATGACCTCAACCAGGTCGTTCTTAAGGCGCGGCAGCACGACCTGCGTCTCGGGGTCGCCAAAGCGGGCATTGAACTCCAGCACCTTGGGGCCGGCAGGTGTGAGCATAAAGCCGCCATACAGGCAGCCGCGGTAGTCGATGCTCTCGGCAGCGAGCTCGGCCACGGTCTGCTCCATGACCTTCACCATGGTGGCGTGCTCCTCGTCGGTCACGATGGGCACCGGGCTGTAGACGCCCATGCCGCCGGTGTTGGGGCCCTTGTCGCCCTCGAGCGCGCGCTTGTGGTCCTGCGAGGTGGCCATGGGGCGCACGGTCTTGCCGTCGGTAAAGGCGAGCAGCGAGCACTCGGGGCCGGTCAGCATCTCCTCGATGACCACAGTATTGCCGGCATCGCCAAAGGTGCCGCCAAAGCACTCGCGCACGGCCTCCTCGGCCTGCTCAAGTTCGATCGCCACGATGACGCCCTTGCCCGCGGCAAGGCCGTCGGCCTTGACGACCAGCGGGGCGCCCTGCTCGCGCACGTAGGCGAGAGCCGAAGCCTCGTCGGTGAACGAGCCGTAGGCTGCCGTCGGGATACCGGCGCGCTCCATGAGCTGCTTGGAGAACAGCTTGGAGCCCTCCATCTGGGCACCCTCGGCACCCGGGCCAAAGCAGGGAATACCCGCCGCGCGCACGGCGTCGGCCACGCCCGCCACGAGCGGAGCCTCGGGGCCAATTACCACGAGTCCGCATCCGTGGCTCTGCGCAAACGCCGCCACGGCCGCAGGATCGCAGTCGTCGAGAACAACGTTCTCGCCGCAGCTCGCGGTGCCGCCGTTGCCCGGCGCGATGTAGAGCTTGCCGGCGCGCGGTGATGCTGCGAGCTTAGCTGCCAAAGCATGCTCACGGCCGCCGCTGCCCAACAACAGGATGTCGATGGTTTGAGTGTCCGCCTTCAAGGGTGCCTCCTCTATGGATGAATGGCCCGCTCCGCGCGAGCCCTTTGCAAGCAAATATACCCCTCGGCCGCCCGCTTGGGCTGCAAAGGGGTATATCGCAATAACCAAATAGTCCCGATTACTTCCAGAATCGGTTGATGATCTGCTCGCGACCGGCGCCGACGCCAATGAACGTCACGCGGGTGTGTGCCAGATCCTCGATAAACGCCACGTAGTCCTGAGCCTCTTGCGGCAGCTCATCAAAGCTGCGGCAACCGGTGATGTCGCACTTCCAGCCGGGGAGCTCCTCGTAGATGGGCTTGGCATGCTCAAAGCGCACCTGATGCTCGGGCACGCTGGTGTAGCGCTCGCCATCGACGTCGTAGGCCACGCACACCTTGATGGTGTCGAAGGCCGAAAGCACGTCGAGCTTAGTCAGGGCGATATCGGTGAGGCCGTTGACGCGTGAGGCGTAGTTGGCGATGGGGCCGTCGAACCAGCCGCAGCGACGACGGCGACCGGTGGTCACACCGTACTCATAGCCCTCCTCGGTCAGCGTGTGACCGGCCTCGGACTCATAGGAAAGCTCGGTGGGCATGGGGCCCGAACCGACGCGGGTGATATAGGCCTTCATGACGCCCAGCACGCGGTCGACGTTCTTCATGCCCACGCCGGAGCCGGTGATGGCGCCGCCGGCGGTGCAGTTGGAAGACGTCACGTACGGATAGGTGCCGTGGTCGATGTCGAGCAACGTCGCCTGGGCGCCCTCAAACAGCAGGTCCTTGCCCTCATCGATCATGTTGTTGAGCAGCAGGCTCGTCTCGGTGATGTAGGGACGCAGGCGCTCGGCCATGGGCAGGTACTCGTCGCAAATCTGGTCCACGGTGTAGGTGGGCAGGTTGTAGATGAGCTCAAGCTCGGGGTTCACGCGGGCGAGAGCGGTCTCCAGCTTGTCGCGGAACAGCGCCTCGTCCAGCATATCCTGCATGCGCAGGCCAATGCGGGCCATCTTGTCCTGATAGCACGGACCGATACCGCGCTTGGTGGTACCGATGTTCTTCTTGCCGAGCTTCTGCTCAAAGGCGCCATCCAGGTCGATGTGGTACGGCATGATGACATGCGCGTTGCCGCTAATCTTGAGGTTCTTGGTGGTGATGCCGTCGGCCTCGAACATGTCGATCTCCTCAAGGACAACCTTGGGGTTGACGACGCAGCCGTTACCGATCACCGACACATGGTCGGAATACATGATGCCGGAGGGCACCTGGTGCAGGCCGTACTTCTTGCCGTTGACGACGATGGTGTGGCCGGCGTTGTTGCCGCCCGAGTAGCGCACGACGGCATCGAAGTCGCCGGCGACCAGGTCGCAAATCTTACCCTTGCCCTCATCGCCCCACTGGGCACCGACCAAAACGGTTGACGGCATGTTTACTCCTTACATTCATGGACTGTCTACGCGCCACGCCGGCACGCAGAAGCACAAAACATTCCCAGTATACCCGTGCAACGGGCGCCTGTCCTACTCCTCGGCATGTGCCCCATCAAGCTCATAGAACTTGGTGGATGCCGGCAGGAACATCAGGTCGACGTCGCCGATCGGGCCCGAACGGTTCTTGGCCACGACGATACGCGTAACGCCCTCGTCGGGTCGATCGTCGCGCGAGGCTTCGGCCTCGTCGGCGGAGCGGTCCAAGAACATAACGATATCGGCGTCCTGCTCGATGGAGCCCGATTCACGAAGGTCGGAAAGCTGCGGGCGCTTGCCGGTACGGGATTCGACCTGACGCGAGAGCTGCGACAGCGCGATGAGCGGGATCTTGAGTTCCTTGGCCATGATCTTCAGACCACGCGACATCTCGGAGACCTCGACGGTACGGCTCTCGGAGCGGCGTCCCGGCGGAGGACTCACCAGCTGCAGGTAGTCCAGGATGATGATGGCCTTCTCCTTGTTGTGGAGCATGCGGCGGCTCTTGGCGCGAATCTCGGTCACTGTGGTGCCGGGCGTATCGTCAATCAGAATATCGAGCTTGGACAAGGTCTGCGTGGCCTCGTTGATATTTGCCCACTGCTCGGGGCTAATGCGGCCCATGCGGAAGTCACTGATCGAAATCATGGCGTAGGCGCAAATCAGACGCTGGGCAATTTCCTTGCCCGACATCTCCAGCGAGAAGAAGCCGACGGTATAACCGGCCGCGGCAGCGTTGAGCGCCAGATTCAGGGCGAACGACGTCTTACCCACAGCAGGGCGGGCGCCGATGATGATGAGCTGGCCCTCGCGAAAACCCATGAGCATGCGGTCGAGCGACGGGAAGCCCGTGGGCACGCCCGCAGCCTGGCCGCCTGCCTGGCACACTTCCTCGGCCTCGTTATAGGCCTCGACCATAAACTCGGTCAGCGTCTTGTAGCTCGACTTGACCTCGCGCGCCGTGACCTTGAGCAACTTGCTCTCGGCCAGCTCCACGACCTCTTTGGTATCGGTGGGAGCGTTATAGGCCAGCGCGTTGATCTCGTTGGTGGCGCCGATCAGCTCACGCAGCATCGAATCGCGGCGAACGATAGCGGCATGGTGCTGCCAGTTGACGAGCGACAGGGTCTGACCCATCAACTCCAAAATGTAGGCCTCGCCGCCCACGGCATCAAGCTTGTTGATGCTTCGCAGGTAATCGATCAGCGAGATGGAGTCGATGGGAATGCGGCTGTTGTACATATCGACCATCGCGGTATAGATGGTCTTATGAATGGGCCGGTAGAAGTCATCGGGCTGCAGCTCGACCTGGGCCTCTTCGACTACCTCGGGCGATAGCAGCATAGCGGCCAGTACATTGGCCTCTGCATCTTGGTTTTGGGGAAGACCCAACTTTGAGCCGCGGTCCTCAACCGTCAGCCCGGTCTCCCTATCGTCGTATGCCATGAGCATCCTCATTCATATCGCTTGCGAGCATCCATAGTATCAGCCACGGTCCCAAAACGCGCCGCGCGCCGCCAATCATCACCGAACCAAACGGATGAACGGTCCTGTGTATAGGACTTCGACGCAGCGTCCACCATGACACTCACTCAGCGCAAATAAAACAAAAGGGCGCCCTGGTTTCCCAGAGCGCCCTTCTTAGAACAAGATTGTTGCGTTGCAGCAAATGCTACTCGGCAGCAGCCTCAGTCTCGACCTCGGCGGTCTCGGCCTCGGCGACCTCAGCGGCCTCCTCGACCTCAGCCTCGGCAGCGAGCTCCTCGGCGGTAACGCCGACGAGAACGACAACCTCGGCCTTGATCTCGCGGTACAGCGAGATGGCAACGGTGTGGGCACCGGCAACCTTGATGGGCTTACCGAGCTCGACGCGCTTGCGGTCGATGTCCATACCGAGCTGAGCCTTGATGGCGTCAGCGATCATAGCGGCGGTAACGGAGCCAAAGAGGATGCCCTCGTCGCCGACCTTGACGTCAACGGTGACCGTCTTGCCCTCGAAGGCAGCCTTGGTCTCGTTGGCGGTAGCCAGACGGATGGCCTCGCGCTTGGCGATGTTGTTGCGACGCTCGTCAAGCTGCTTGAGGTTGCCCTTGGTGGCGGCAACAGCGAGCTTCTTGGGGAACAGGAAGTTCTCAGCGTAACCCTGAGCGACCTCTACGACGTCACCCTCGCCGCCCTTGCCCTTGATCTCATCGAGAAGAATAACCTTCATGATGCGTCTCCCTTCTTAGCCGCGGTCGCGGTTGCCACGAGAGGAAACCACGGGGACGGTGTACGGCAGGAGAGCCATCTCGCGGGCGCGCTTGATGGCGTTGGCGATGTCATGCTGATGCTGCGTGCAAGCGCCAGTGACGCGACGGGGCTTGATCTTGCCACGGTCGGTCATGTACTTACGGAGAAGCTGAGTGTCCTTATAGTCGATGAACTCAGTGTTCTCCTTGCAGAACTGGCAGTACTTACGACGCGGCTGACGTGCAGAAAAATCATTAGCCATGTCAAAATACCTTTCGTTTGGCAACTTCGGCGAACCGAAGCCGCCTCTCACTCAAAAATAGGTGAACAACCCTTAGAACGGGATGTCCTCATCGTAGACGTCGACCGCGGGCGGCGTGGCCACCGGTGCGGCAGGACGTGCTGCGGGCGCGGGAGCTGCGGGGGCGTAACCGCCCTGATCGTAGCCACCCTGGCCACCACGGGAGCTCATAAACTCGATTTCATCGACGATGACCTCAAGCTTGCTCCTGCGCTGGCCGTCGCGCTCCCAAGAGCTGTAGCGCAGCTTGCCCTCGATCGCGACCTTGTTTCCCTTTGCCAGGAAACGGCTCACGGCCTCGGCGCGGGTGCCGAACATAGTGCAGTCGACAAAGTTGGGATAGTCCTCCCACTCGCCAGTCTGCGCGTTGCGGCGACGATCGTTCACGGCGACGCCAAAGGACAGAACCTGGGTTCCGCCGGCGGTGGCGCGCAGCTCGGGATCGCGGGTGAGATTACCGGTGATGTTCACTCGATTGATGCTCATAACTCACTACTTCCTCTTGGGGCACAAGCCCAGTCCAAAACGACAGTCTTACTCCTGGTCGTCGCGACGGACGATCATGTGGCGGACCACAGCGTCGGTGATGCGCAGGACGCGATCAAGCTCGGCGATCTGGGTAGGATCTGCGTGGAAGTTGATGAGGGTGTAGTCACCATCGGTGAGGTCGTTGATCTCGTAGGCGAGCTTGCGCTTGCCCCACTCGTCAACGGAGTCGACCTTGCCAGCGCCCTCAGCGATCGTGGTATCGATACGCTTCATAACAGCGAGACGAGTCTCGGGGTCGAGCGACGGGTCAACAAAGAACAGCAGTTCATAAGCCTTCATATTGTCACCTCCTCTGGGCAAATGTGGCTTCAGGTCGTGAAGGTGCGCCTGAAGCAGGAAAAGACTTGGTAATAATATCTTTCAACCTCCCAGGCTGCAAGAATATGCAGCTACAACCTCATGACCTCCACATATACCCATGCTTACACGGCACTTCTCGCGTATTCCAACCAAATGCTGACCAAGAGCTTGACGAATTCGATAGCAAGATACGCTGCGGCGAGGACAACCTGAGTCAAACCGCAGGTCGCCGATTGCAGGGTTGTGGTCGCGAAATGCATACCACCGGTTCGATCGATTGCCTCAAAATTTTTAAATTCGCTGCCACGTCATTCATGAATACCTATTTTGAACAGATCATCGAGCGGGATCTGGCTGGTCAGGATGCTTTTTTAGTACTCATCTGGCACATGCCGGATACGGGTGCGGAGCGAGCGCTTTAAAAAATGCCAAGTTTTCTGTTTGCACTTTTCGATTCCTCGTGTATACTGACTTTCGCATTTAACGGAGAGTTGTCCGAGTGGCCGAAGGAGCACGATTGGAAATCGTGTAGGCGTCAAAAGCGTCTCCAGGGTTCAAATCCCTGACTCTCCGCCAGTTAATTCCAAAGCAGGCCTTAGTGCCTGCTTTGTTTTTACCCCACGCGGAGGGGTGGCAGAGTGGTTGAATGCGGCGGTCTCGAAAACCGTTTGGCCTGTATAAGGTCACGAGGGTTCGAATCCCTCCTCCTCCGCCATTTTGGTTGTGAAAGCTCCCAGGAATGGGAGCTTTTTTGTTTTGAGTCCCTAACAAGCAAATACGGCGAAGAAGGAGGGGTTCGAACCCGCCAGGGCGCAAAGCGTAAAGAAAACGCACCAGTGGCGCGTTTTTAGCGCAGCGCGGTCGGCGTAAGCCGACCGGATAAATTTTGAGCGCCGCTCAAAATTTAGACATCCCTCCTATTCAGCCACGTCCCCATCGCGTTCAGCATCAACCCAGATCCCCAAACATGTACATCACCCTCCAAAAACGATATTTTTCGACATCTTTGGAGGCTGATGTACATACTTGAAACCTATGACCGCACCCAGTCCCGACCGTTTGCCGAGCAATAGGGTCGCAATCGGCGCCGAACATGTACTATGTACGGGCATTGTCCAAACCCGTAACCCAAAGGACCCCATCTTGCCCGTCGTCGCCGCCATAACCGTTACCTCACATGCCTCGGATGCCATGGTCGCTATCCCATTTTGGCTTGAGATGTTCGCCGTTGTCGCGGCATCGATCTCAGGCGTTCTGGTTGCGCGCGAGCACAAGCTTGACCTGGTGGGCGCCGTCGCGCTCGCCGTGGTTTGCGGCTTGGGCGGCGGTCTTTTGCGCGACATGACACTCCAGGTCGGCAACGTCTACATCCTCAACCAGCCAATGGCGCTGCCGCTCTCCATCGCCACGGCGGCCATCATTTACATCTTCCCGGCAATCGTCGATAAGCCCGACAAACTCATCCCCCTGCTCGACATCATCTCGGTCGGCATCTATGCGGCAACCGGCGCAGACAAGGCACTGGTCTACGGATTTGCACCCGTCGTTTGCATCATGATGGGCTTTTTCACCGCGGTGGGCGGCGGCATGCTGCGCGACGGCTTTATGGGCGTGGTTCCGGGCATTTTCCAACGCACCAACTTTTATGCCATCGCGGCCATCGCCGGATCGGCAAGCTATGTAAGCCTCGTCATGAGTGGCTTGGTCAGCAATGTCGCCGCGCTGGTCGTATGCGTTATCGTGACCATGGGTCTGCGCTGGCTCTCGCTGCGCTTTGACATCAAAAGCCCCACCGAAGAAGACATCGCGCACTTTTTACATCGCAAAAAGTAGATAGCAAGGCACGACCTTTCGAAATGCAACCGAGAGGTTCTTTTAGAGCGCTCGCACGTTGGGTACCCTGTTAGATATATGCCGAGTATCTAACGAAGGATTCACTATGCCTTGCAACCTAGAACCGTCGAACAAGCGCCGCAAAGCGCAGGCCCGCATCGCCCTCCTATTCGTACTGATTGCGCTTGCGCTGACCGTACTTCCCACGGCGTCGTTCGCCGGCACAGACACCGCGGGCAACGTACTCGCAACCGAAGCTGACTCAAATCCGTCTGGCGTCGCGGGCGACCTGTACTGGGCTGGCCAAAGCCTTAACCTGGACGATGCCTCCATCGGCCGCGATATTATCGCGGCAGGCGACAGCCTATCGATTCGCGACTGCACCGTAGGCGGCGCCATTCGCCTGGCGGCGCGCACCATCGATATCTCCAAAACCGCAATCGATGGCAGCGTGACGGTAGCCGGTCAGCACGTCGTGCTCAACACCGGTAGCACCGCCAACTGTTTTTACGCGATGGGCGATACTGTTGCCCTGCGAGGCTCCACCAAGTCGGCAGCACTTGCAGGCGATACGGTGACCATCGACGGCACCGTCGAGGGCGATGTCGAGGTTTGGGCCGATAAGCTCGTCTTGGGCAAAAACGCCCGCATCACCGGCACCGTGAGCGCGCATGTTTCCGAGGACCCCGAGCGGGCCGAGGGCGCTCAGGTCGGAGCCCTCAAGATCGACCGTACCGAGAACGAGAACACCTCAACGATTAACGACACCATCGGCGGCATCGTCGCCGCGGCGCTTTCCACTTGCTTTGTCGCGATCCTCCTCGAGCTCGTCTTTCCGCGCGCGACCGCCAGCGCCGCCGGCATGCTTCGTCAACGACCTACCCCTCTGTGGGTGAGCGGTCTTTTGGGCACGGTGGCCGCCGTTCCCGCCGTCCTGTTACTCATCATCTCGATTGCAGGTCTGTCACTCGCCGGAGCTCTCATGTGCGCCGTGATCGGTATCGCTCTGGTCTCGGCGGCGTTTACGGGCACCGCGATCGCACGCATGATCGGACACAGCCAGAACCGCTACGCCATGGCCGCCGTGGGCGGTATCGCCGCGGGCGCACTCACGGCACTTCCCCTTATGGGCAGCTTTGTCAGCGGCGTAGCCTTCGTCTTTACGCTCGGCTACGTCATCCAGATCATCTGGCGCAACGCCCGCCTCAAGCCGCAGCAGGCCGCCAATACTCCGGGCCTTCCTTCCGCCTAGCCGTCAACCACCACAAAGGGGACAGACACCTTTGCGGTGGTGCAGACCAACTCAATCCCTGTGCACCAAAAAGGGCACCGACCGCGATGGTCGGCGCCCTTTCTTGTTAGTCGCTATAAAGCTCGGCGCTTATTTGTTGACCTGACCGGCGCGGACTGCGGCCTTCTTGCGGTCGGTAGCATTGAGCAGACGCTTGCGCAGGCGGATGTTCTTGGGAGTGATCTCCACCAGCTCGTCGTCGGCGATGTACTCCAGCGCCTCCTCCAGCGAGAAGGTGCGGGGCGGCACCAGCTGGACGGAGATATCGGAGGTCGAGGAACGCTGGTTGCCCAGGTTCTTGGTACGGGCGATGTTGACGACCATGTCGCCGGCCTTGCTGCGCTCGCCCACGATCATGCCCTCGTAGCATTCGGTACCCGGCTCAACAAACAGCTGGCCGCGCTCCTGCAGCGTGCCCAGAGCGTAGGCAACGGCTTTCTCGGTGGTCATGGAGATCATGGCGCCGTTCTGGCGGTTGCCGATCTCGCCGGCATAGGGGCCGTACTCCAGGAAGGTGTGGTAGAACACGCCCTCGCCGTGAGTGACGTTCATGATGCGGTTCTTAAGACCCATGATGCCGCGGGTCGGGATCTTAAACTCGAGGTGCGTCACGATACCCGAGGTATCCATGCTCGTCATGATGCCGCCGGAGGTGCCGAAGACCTCAACGACCTTGCCCGAATACTCGTCCGGGCACTCGACGACGGCCTGCTCGACGGGCTCCATCTTATTGCCGTTCTCGTCCTTCTTAAACAGAACGCGGGGACGGCCGACCTGGAACTCAAAGCCCTCGCGACGCATGGACTCCATCAGGACGGACAGGTGCAGAATGCCGCGGCCCGAGACCTCGACGCCGCTCTTGTCCTCGAGCTCCTCGATCTTCATGGTCACGTTGTTCTCGGCCTCGTTGAACAGGCGCTCCTTGAGCTGACGGGCACCCACGATGTCGCCGTCGCGGCCGACGAGCGGGGAGGTCGAAGCCTCAAAGACGATGGACAGGGTCGGCGGGTCGATCTCGATGGGTTCGAGCTCAACGGGGTTCTCGGGATCGGTGTAGACATCGCCGATATCGGTGCGGTCGATGCCCACGACGGCGGCGATATCACCGGCGCCGACTTCCTGGCACTCGGTGCGACCCAGGTAGTCGAAAGTAAAGAGCTGCTTGACGGTAGCGGTAGCGCTGGAACCGTCGTTCTTGACGACCAGGATCTGATCGCCCTGGTGAATGGTGCCGGAGTACACGCGACCGATACCGATGCGGCCAACGAAGTTGGAGTGGTCGATGGTCACACACTGCATGGCCAGCGGGGCGTTCTCGTCAACCTCGGGCGCGGGCATGTCGTCGATGATCATATCGAGCAGCGGATACATGTCCATGTTGCCGTCGTTGGGGTCAAGGCGGGCAAAGCCATTCATGGCGCTGGCGTAGACCACGTGCTCCATGGCAAACTCAAGCTGGTCGTCGGTGGCGCCCAGGTCGGCCATCAGGTCCAGGCAGTCGTTGTAGGCCTTCTCGGGGTTGGCGCCCGGACGGTCGATCTTGTTGATGACGATCATGATCTTGAGGCCGGTGTCGATGGCGTGACGCAGCACGAAGCGGGTCTGGGGCATGGGGCCCTCAAAGGCATCGACCAGCAGCAGGGCGCCGTCGGCCATACGCAGCACGCGCTCGACCTCGCCGCCAAAGTCAGCGTGGCCCGGGGTGTCGATGACGTTGATCTTAACGTCCTTGTACTCGATAGAGATGTTCTTGGCGAGAATCGTAATGCCGCGCTCGCGCTCCTGGTCGTTAGAATCCAGGACGCGGTCCTCGACCTGCTGGTTGGCACGGAAGGCGTCCGTGGCACGCAGGAGCTTGTCGACCATCGTCGTCTTGCCGTGGTCGACGTGAGCGATGATGGCGATGTTCCTCAGATTGTCTACGCGCATGTAGTTCCCCTATCTTCTATCTATATACAACCGGCACGCGTATGCGACCCGCCCAGTAACACAACGCTCGGCGGGAATTTTGAGCCTTTTACCGAAAACTCGTTTATTTTAGCGATTTTAGATAAGAGGGGTTTCCTCGCCTGCAGGTTCAGGGTCGCTCCACATAAAACCATCGCCGGCGCCCACACCTTCGTACAGTACATATGCCGAAAAGCCGCTCTCGAGCGTCGTCTCAAAGAAACTCACAAGCAGGGCGTCATGGTAGCCGCCATCAATTTCGACACAACCGGTGTAGCCGATGGCGTAACGGGCGATGCGACCCAGGCCCTCGTCCTTAAGGCCCATCTTGTGCTCGGAGATAAAGTTGGTGGCAGCCTCGAGGCATGCCTCCTCGCCGTCCTCGTCGAGTGCCGCCAGATAGCGGTTGGACGCGGCGTCTTCGATCGCAACGACAACACCGGGGTTCTCACCAGCGGCCAGGTCGTCTAAAAATGCCCCGATGAGGTCGCACACCATGGCGTCGAGCTCGGCGGAGACGTTTCCGGCGTCCTGCATATCCTGTGCCATTTTTAGACCTTCCCATCGAGTCCGGCGTCGTTACATCTCTTGTGCCTCGGCAGCGATCTCGGCGGCGGCGTCGCGGGCGCGCATCATATCGGCGGCGCGCTTATCGAGTACCTTGATCTGGTTGGTCAGCATCACGGCATCGACCACGCCCCAGATGACCAAGCCCGTCGAAATCGAAAACCCAAGCGCACCAACTGTACCACGAAGGCGCGAGGAGATTGCCGCGACAAGTGCGGAGACGGCAACCATCTTGATAAAGGAGGCACGGCGCTCGCGAAGCGTACGGGCCTGCGTCACATAGGCGATGCGTGCGGCCTCGGATGCCTCCGAGCGCATCTGGGCCTCGCGGGCAATGGCGGCGGCTTCGGCTGAAACGCCGCGACCCATCAGTGCACACTCCGTCTCATGGCTACTCGTCATTTAAAAATCATCGGGCGAGAGCGTATGGACGAACTCGTCGAACTTCTCAAATTCCTGCTCGTCATCGACTTCCTCGGCAACCGGAGAGACGGTCCCCAGGCGGTTCATGATGTCGTCCTCAACAAACATGGGAGCATTGCTGCGCACGGCGAGGGCGATGGCATCGCTCGGACGCGCATCGATCCTATGCTCGTTGCTGTCGGCCAAAACAACGACCGTCGCATAGAACACGGGAGGCTCGGCACGGACAATCTCGATGCGCTCGAGTTTTGCATCCAGGGCATCAAGCGTGTCGAGCAGCAGGTCATGGGCGATCGGGCGCTCGGCACGACCGCTGTCGATACCGCGGCTAATAGCCGCAGCCTCAAACGAACCAGTTTGGATAGAAAGGGAGCGCAGCGGCGCAGGGGAGTCCGATTTGCTGCAGCGCTCGCGAAGTACGATAAGCGATGGCACGGGACCGGCGGCCATGACGATGGTCTCTATGTCGACACGAACCATGGAACACCTCCGGTACGTAGCGGTTAACACGCGGCGCCTTCGCCGCATTGAATAGCTATACTACCCAATCTTTCGCACAGCACACAAAACCAAAATGAGTTTTATCACACACAAGAAAAAAGCCCCGAGGCCATGCCTCGAGGCTCTTCACAGTTTTGATGGTGGACCTGACAAGATTCGAACTTGTGACCTCCCGGTTATCAGCCGGACGCTCTAACCAACTGAGCTACAGGTCCATCATGGTGGAGGTTAGGGGGATCGAACCCCTGACCTCAGGCTTGCAAAGCCCGCGCTCTCCCAGCTGAGCTAAACCCCCACGGAGACAGTAATAAACACCCCAGCGGCGACTCGGCTCTCGCTGGGGTGTTTATTGCGAAAGAAAGTGGTGGACCTGACAAGATTCGAACTTGTGACCTCCCGGTTATCAGCCGGACGCTCTAACCAACTGAGCTACAGGTCCATCGCGCAAGGGATATATTAGACGAGTCGTTACGCGCGCGTCAACAACTTTTTTGAAAATCTTTGGAGGGTGTTCGCCCCGGCCGCACGGCGGCATGTGAAGTCGCCTGCTCGGACAGTCCTGACTCGCGCAGAGAGCACATTAAGTGCTCTCTGGCTCGTGCGGAACTCGCGATCGACTTCGCATGCCGCCGTGTGGCCGGGGCGAACGCGAGTCCCGAGGTTTTCAAAAAAGCGGTCGGCGCGCAGTGCGCCGACCGCCGATATATGGGGTCTGATATTTTCTACCAGCTAGGGCCTCTTACTCGTCTAGGAGATCCTCTGGCATGTCGTTGCCGTCGCCTAGGTCGACTGGGGTATTTTCGGCATCGACCGTTGCCTCGGCCTCGGCGCCTTCGCCTTCGGGCTTTTCCTTAGCTGCCGTCATGCGGGCGACAGCGCACACACGGTCGTTGTCGTCGACGGTCATCATCTTGACGCCCTGGGTGGCTCGGCCGGTCTGGCTAATCTCATCGGTCTTGACGCGAATGACCGTCGCGCCTTCCGTCACGATGAACAGCTCGTGCTGCGGACCCACCGTCTTCATGGCCGCGAGGTTTCCCTTGCGCTCGGTCATCTGGATGGTGTAGACGCCCTGGCCGCCGCGGTTCTGCTCCGGATAGTCCGCGACCGGCGTGCGCTTGCCGTAGCCGCGCTCGGTGATGACAAACAGGTCGCCGTTGCCGTTGGTAACCTCCATACCCAAAACGCTCACGCCGTCCTTCATGCTAATACCGCGAACGCCGCTGGTGTCGCGTCCCGTGGCGCGAACCTGGTCCTCTGGGAACATGATCGCCTTGCCCGCAGTGGTGGCCAGGATGATCTTGTCGCCCTCGCGCACACGGCGCACGGCGAGCAGCGCGTCGTCGTCTCTCAGATTGATGGCGATCAGGCCATCACGGCGGCTGCGGTCGTAAGCGCTCATCACGGTCTTCTTGACCATGCCGCTCTTGGTGGCAAACATCAGGTACTCGTCGGCGGGGAACTCGCGGCAGCTGATGACACTCGCGATCTTCTCGCCTTCCTCAAAGGGCAGCAGGTTGACGATCGCGGTGCCGCGCGCCTGGCGCGTACCCACCGGCAGCTCGTGCACCTTCAGGCGGTAGACCTTGCCCTTGCTCGAGAAGAACAGCACGTACTCGTGCGTGGACGCGATAAACATCTCGTCGATGACGTCGTCCTCTTTAAGGTTGACGCCCGACACGCCCTTGCCGCCGCGCTTCTGGGCGCGGTAGGCAGCCACCGGGATGCGCTTCACGTAGCCGGTGTGGGTGATGGTCACGACCATGTCCTCGTCGGCGATGAGGTCCTCGACATCCAGATCCTTTTCGACATGGCTGATCTCGGTGCGGCGTTTGTCGCCGAACTTTTTCGAAATCTCGCGCATCTCCTCCTTGATGACGCCCAGGATCTTCTCCTCATGCGCCAGCAGGTCCTCGTAGTAGGCGATGGCGCGGCGCAGACCGTCCAGCTCTTCCTGGATCTTGTCGCGCTCCAGGCCAGTCAGGCGGCGCAGCTTCATCTCGAGGATGGCCGTGGTCTGCTCGGGCGTAAAGCCAAAGCGCTCGATCAGGCGGCCGCTTGCCTCGGAGTCGGTCTGCGAGGAACGGATAATGCTGATGACCTCGTCGATATGGTCGAGAGCCATCAAGTAGCCCTCGAGGATATGGGCACGTGCCTGGGCCTTCTTAAGGTCAAAGCGAGTGCGGCGGGTGACGACGTCGACCTGGTGGTCGATGTAGTGCTGCAGCATCTCGCGCAAGCTCAGGCATTTGGGAACGCCGTTGACGAGTGCCAGGTTGTTGGCGCCAAAGGTCGTCTGCAGCGAGGTGTACTTATACAGGTTGTTGAGCACGACCTGCGGAATGACGCCCTTCTTGAGCTCGATGACCAGACGGATGCCCTTTTGGTTGGACTCGTCGCGCATGTCCGAGATGCCCTCGATGCGCTTGTCGTTTACGAGCTGGGCGATCTTCTCCTGCAAGGTGCCCTTGTTGACCATGTAGGGAATCTCGGTAAAGACCAGGCGGCTGCGACCGGTCTTGGTGGATTCCACGTGGGCCTTGGCACGCACGGTAATGGAGCCGCGACCGGTCTCGTAGCTCTGCCTAATGCCGGCGCTGCCCATGATGATGGCGCCGGTGGGGAAGTCCGGACCGGGCATGATCTGCATAAGCTCGTCGACGGTGGCGTCGGGATTGTCGATCAGGTAGCAGGTGGCCTCGATCGCCTCGGTGAGGTTATGCGGGGCGATATTGGTGGCCATGCCGACGGCGATGCCCTGACTACCGTTGACCAGCAGGTTGGGAAAGCGCGCGGGCAGCGCCACGGGCTCGGCGAGCGACTCGTCGTAGTTGGGCTGCCAGTCGACGGTATCCTTTTGCAGGTCGCGCAGCAGCTCCATGGCAGGCTTTGCCAGGCGGCTCTCGGTATAACGCATGGCCGCCGCGCCGTCGCCATCGATGTTGCCGAAGTTGCCGTGGCCATCGATGAGCGGCGTGCGCATGGAGAACCACTGCGCCAGACGAACCATGGCCTCGTAAACCGCGAAGTCACCGTGCGGATGGTACTTGCCGATAACTTCTCCGACCGTCCAGGCCGACTTCTTATGCGGGCGGTTGGGGTAGATGCCGCTCTCGTTCATGGCGTACAGGATGCGGCGGTGCACCGGCTTTAGTCCGTCGCGCACGTCCGGCAGGGCGCGCGCCGTGATGACCGACATCGAGTACTCGATGAACGACTGCTTCATCTCGCGGCCGAACTCTGAAATCTGGAGCTGACCGCCGTTGATGTCCTCGCCGGCCGAAGCGCCACGATCGACCGCGCCGAAGCTCTCCTCGAGCTCGGCGTCGTCATCCTCATCATCTTCATCCTCGGCGTCGGGGTTATAGGAATCCGGATCGCCGTCCTCGCCCTGCTCGGCGCGGGCGAGTAGGCGCTTCAGATCATCGGGCATGCCGGCGTCGCCGGCCTCGTCCATACCCTCGTTGTTGTTGATATCGTCTGCCACGTTACCTCCTCTTAAGCGTCAAGGAACCGAGCATCATGCGCATGCTTTTCAATGTACTCGCGGCGATAGCCGACCTCGGAACCCATGAGCTCGCGCACGGCGCGGTCCGCCACCACGGCGTCCTCGATCGACACGCGCTGCAGGATACGGGTCTTGGGGTCCATCGTCGTCGAGGCAAGCTGCTTGGGGTCCATCTCGCCCAGGCCCTTGTAGCGCTGAACGGTATAGCCCTTGCGCTTCTTGGTGATCTTGCCGTCCTTGGCCTTGCCGTCCTCGTCGTTGTCGTCGGGGTTCAGGCCCAGGCTCTGAATGGTGTCGCGCAGAATCTCGTCTTCGGGCTGGCGGCCGTTGGGATACACGTAATGGATCTTGTTGCGTACCTTAATGCCAAAGATGGGCGGGCAGGCAACATAGACATAGCCGGCATCGATCAGCGGGCGCATGTACTTGTAGAAGAACGTCAGCAGCAGGATGCGGATATGCGCACCGTCAACGTCTGCATCGGTCATGATGATGATCTTGTGGTAGCGCGCCTTGCTGATATCGAAGTCGCCACCGTCGCCGGCGCTCGTCGTGACGCCGCAGCCGATCGCGGTGATCAGGGATTGGATGGTGTCGCTCGAGAACGCGCGGTGGTCACCCACGCGCTCGACGTTCAAAATCTTGCCGCGCAGGGGCAGAATCGCCTGGATGTCTCGGCGACGGCCGTCCTTGGCCGAACCGCCTGCCGAGTCGCCCTCTACGATAAAGAGCTCGGTCAGCTCGGCATCGCGTACCGAGCAGTCGGCGAGCTTGCCGGGCAGCGACGCCGTCTCGAGCAGGCTCTTGCGGCGGGTCGCCTCACGCGCCTTGCGGGCGGCGTTGCGGGCCTTGCATGCCTGCTGGGCCTTCTTGACGATCTCGCGGGCGGGTTTGGGATGCTCCTCCAGATAATCGGTCAGCCCATCGGTCACGATCTTGAGCGTGAGCGCGCGCATGTAGGAACTGCCGAGCTTGGCCTTGGTTTGGCCCTCAAACTGCGGGTCGGGCAGCTTGACCGAGATGACGGCCGAAAGCCCCTCGCGCACGTCGTCGCCGCTCAGGTTGGCCTCCTTCTCCTTGAGTAGGTTCTGCTTGCGAGCGTAATCGTTGATCACGCGGGTGAGAGCGGTGCGGAAACCCTCGAGATGCATGCCGCCCTCGGGGGTGTAGATGTCGTTGGCAAACGACATGACGTTCTCGCCGTAGCCGGCATTCCACTGCAGGGACACCTCGACCTCGCCCATCTTGGTCACGGGCGCATCCGGATCCGACTTGCCCTCGATATAGATGGGCTCCTTGAAGGCCTCGGGAACGTCTTTGCCGTCGTTGAGGAACTTGACGAAGTCGATGATGCCGCCCTCGTAGCAGAACTCCTCCACGTGGGGAGTCGCCTCGCGCTCGTCGGTCAGCACAATCTTTAGATTCTTATTGAGGAACGCCGTCTCCTGCAGACGGTTGTGCAGCGTATCGAAATCGTAGACACAGGTCTCGAAAATCTCGTCGTCGGGCCAGAAGCTGACGGTGGTACCCGTCGAACCCGAGGTGCCCACGACCTCCATCTTCTTGACGGTCTTGCCGCGCGAGAACTCCATCTCGTAGACGCTGCCATCACGGCGCACCTGCACGACCACGCGCTTGGACAGTGCGTTGACGACGGAGATGCCCACGCCGTGCAGTCCGCCCGAGACCTTGTAGGCCGAGTTATCGAACTTACCGCCGGCGTGCAGGATCGTCATAACGACCTCGAGCGTCGGGATCTTTTTGATGGGATGCTCGTCGACGGGGATGCCTCGCCCGTTGTCGACGACCGTGATGGAGTTGTCGGCGTGGACCGTCACGTGAATCTCGGTGCAGAAACCGGCCATGGCCTCGTCAACGGAGTTGTCAACGATCTCCCACACCAGGTGATGCAGGCCGCTGGCGCTCGTCGAGCCGATATACATGCCCGGGCGCTTACGAACGGCCTCGAGACCTTCGAGAATCTTAATCTCGCCGCCATCGTAATCGTTTTCGTTTGCCACACGTCCTCCTTCAGCTAAGAAAATGTGTACAGCCTTACTAGTTTATCGTAAAAAAATACCCTCGGGAGCGAGGGTATTTGGCTCTACAAGGCCACCAGATGCGATTTAAGGCTCTTTCTCGCTTTGCACGCCCTTGGCCCACTCGGCACTGGCTCTCATGGCATTCTCGAGGGCCTCGCGCAGTTTTTGGTCTTCGATGGGCGCCACTTGGCGCTCGATCTCGCCGCGTTCGGCTTCGCTTAGATCGGCGTGCGGAACCGGCGGTCGCTCGGTCACGGCCGGGCGCAGGCGCTCCTTGGCAGCCGGCGGCGTGTGACCGGGCGCGGTCGTTTTGAACACCAGGCCGTCCACATGCGCGCCGGCCCGCTCCATGCGCGCCCGGATGATCTCGCGCAGCAGCGTCATCTCCTGCGTCCACGAGGGCGAATCGAGATACACCAGCAGCTCATTGGACTCGGGCAGGTAGCGCAGGCCCGTCACGTGGCGTCCCTCGCGCGTGCCCGAGCACACCGCATTCCAGGCACGATAGACCGCGCGCGACTCCTCGGCAGCCTCCATTTGCGCGCGGCGCTCAGGTGTCGCGGCCGCCAGGATGCGCTGACGCTCGGCATCCAAAAAGCCGCCAAAGGCAACCGTTCCGTTCTCGCGCTCGTAATTAGCACGCCTCACCCATGCTCACCACCTTGGCTCGTTCAAGCAGGTCATCAGTAAAGTACCCCAAGTTGGTGGTGGTTATGACCGTCTGGATGTCATCACCGATCAGCTGCAGAAAAGCGCCTCGGCGCCCGGCATCGAGCTCGCTCATCACGTCGTCCAAAAGCAGCAGTGGCGCGGTGCCCAGGATATCGCGCGCCACGGCCACTTCTGCCACCTTCCAGGCAAGCACCAGCGTTCGCTGCTGCCCTTGGCTGGCAAACGAACGGGCAGATCGACCCGCAACGGTAAACTCAATCTCGTCGCGATGCGGACCCACAAGCGTCACGCCGCGGCGCATCTCCTCATCGGCACGCTCATCGAGGGCCGCGAGCATATGCTCGTACGCCCAGCCCTTAAGTTCCTCGCGCCCCTCGGTTTGAGGCAAATCCCCCAGTGTGGACACATAGGACACGCCTGCGTCCTCACCGGACGCCACCTGCCCATACGCGGCGCGCACATGGCCCGCCAGTCGGTCGAGCAGGGCCAAACGATGCACGAGCAGGGCGGACCCGGCGCGAGCGATGGAGTCATTCCATGCGCCGAGCATCTCGCGGCAGCACCAGGACTCCTTGAGCAGGGCGTTGCGCTGCGTCACGCAACGCCCGTAGGTGCTCGCCAGGTCGGCGTAACGGGCGCTCAGTTGCACGCCAAAGTCGTCGAGGGCGGCCCGACGCACGCTGGCACCGCGTTTGACCATATCCAGATGATCGGGGCAAAAAAGCACGCTCGGCAAAACCCCGCGCACGCCGGCGGCCGAACATCTCTTGCCGTTACGGCTAAACGAGCGCTTGCCGTCCTCAACGCCCAGCCCCATATCGAGCACGCGGCCATCGCCCTCGAGTCTCAACTCGAGCCTGCACGAGCCCGTGCCGTCGTGCACGAGCTCGGTAGCGGTGGGATGCCTAAACGAGGCGCCGCTCGTCAAAAGCTGCAGCGCCTCTATAAGGTTGGTCTTTCCCGCCGCGTTGGGTCCCGCAAGCACCGTCACGCCTTCGTCCAGGTCAAGACGGTAGCTATCGAAACTGCGGTAGCGCGCGACGGAAAGGTTGCGGGCAAACATGGTCATGGCGCAGCGCTAGATGCGAACCGGCATGACCAGGTACAGATAGTTGATCTTGTCGTAGGACTTAAAGATACCCGCCTGCGAGTAGCTCTTGAGCTCCAGCGTGATCTCCTTCTCCTTGGATAGGGCATTGAGGCAGCCAAAGATGTAGTGGTAGTTAAAGGCGATGGTGCCCGACTCGCCCTCGGCCTCGACATCGATTGTCTCCTGCGCCAGATCCTGGTCATTGGAGATGGAGGACAGGCCCATCTGGCCGTTCTCGACATCGATCTCGAACTTGACTGCGGGGTTCGCGCTCGCGATGACCGCCACGCGCTTGAGGGCGGCATTAAAAGCCGCCACGTCGATCTTGACGCTCGTCACGCACGAATCGGGGATGAGCTGCTTGTAGTTGGGGTACACGCCCTCGATACGGCGCGACACGTAGGTGGTGTTGCCGGCCTCAAAGACAACCTGGGTGTCCGCGGCGCCGATCATGATGGTCGCCTGGCTGGCCATGATGCTCAGGGCGTCGTTGAAGGCGTCGGCCGGAACGTTGAGCTCAAAGGACCCCTCGAGCGTCGAGGTCTCGACCTGGGTGTCGCATACAGCCAGACGGAAGGAGTCGGTTGCCACCAGGCGCACGGTGTTGTTCTCGACCTTCATGTGCACGCCTCCCAGGATGGGGCGGGCCTTATCGGTCGAAGTGACGCGCCACACGCGGCCGACCATCTCGGACAGGATATCGGTCGGGAGCTCCACCGCACTTTCGATGGCATAGGCGGGGAACTCGGGGAAATCGTTGGCGTCGAGCGTGTTGAGGCGGAAGGAGCTCTTCTCGCATCCGATCAGCACCTGACGCTCCGAGAGCTCAAAGGTAACCGGGGCGTCGGGAAGGGTCTTCGTAATGTTCGAGAGCATCTTGCAGGGAATCACCATCTCGCCCTCTTCTTCGACATGCGCGGCAATGCGATGACGAATCGAGATGGTGTAGTTAGAGGTTTGGAATTCCAAGATGCCGTCCTGCGCCTTAACGAGCACGCCCGACAGGATGGGAAGGGTAGATGCCGAAGCGACGCCTTTCATAACGACGCCGATGGCTTGCGTGAGCGAGCTTTGGCTGACGGTGAACTTCATCTTTTAATACCTTTCTATAGATATAAATATCTTAATAATAGTAATAGCACTGACGAAACTGTTGATTACTCCCAAAAGCGCTGGTCAACCCCAAAAAGAGAATCGACAGCGCCCTGTGCGCAACCGACCGTGTTTTCCACGTTCAAAACCTGCGGAAAACTTTTCATCGCCTTGTGGCGAGTTTTAGACATGTTATGCCCGGCGTTTCGACAAGTTTTCAACAGGTGTCTCTATTTCCCTACGAGCGCAGTGTAATTTTATCTCGCAGCGATTTGAGATCCTCGGTTATGGTGCGGTCTTCCTGAATCATCTTCTGAACCTTTTTATAGCTCGTACTGACGGTTGAGTGGTTGCGGTTGCCAAACTCCGCGCCCACCGCCGTAGTCGTCATCTCGCACATCTCGATGGCCAGATATATGGCGATATGGCGGGCTTTGGCTATGTTGGCGTTGCGGCGCGGGCCGATGAGTTCCTCGTGCGTCACGCCGTACTGCTCTTCAATGACAGACTGGACCGTCTGCACGTTGATCTTTTTGGCCGACGTATCGAAGTACTGGCTTGCGATGGCGTCGATGTCGTCGAAACTGAGCTCGCTGCCCTCGCGTTCGCGGTCTCCTGCCTCGCCGGCGCAGCGTTCGCAGAAGCTCTCGAGTTCGCGGATGTTGGTTCCCGAGACTTCTGCCATGTGCTTAAAGTGCTCGTCGGTCAGACGCCCACCATCGCCGCCATAGGCCGCCAGCAGCGAGTCGTCACCCGCCTCGGGTGCGGCGGCTATCGTGTTCTCGTAGTAGCGCTGCAAGATCTTGTATTTCATCTCGTAGCTGGGCTCCGCCACCAAACAGAGCATACCGGCATTAAAACGGCTGGTAAGGCGCTCGTCCATGCTCAGGTCTTTGGGCGCACGGTCGGCTGCGATGACGACTTTTTTGTTGTTGCGGATAAACTCGTCCATGAGCTGGAAGAAGTAGTCCACGCTCGCGCGCTTGCCGATGATGTTTTGAATGTCGTCGATGATGAGCACGTCCACGTCGTGGTATGCCTGCATGATGGGGGCGTTGCTCTTCTTTTGGCGGTCGAACTCCGTCATCAGGTCATCGAGGTACGCCTGTGAGTTGGCGTACTTTACCTTGATCTCGGGCGACTTTTCGGCGAGCTCGTTTTTGATGGCGAGCAGCAGATGGGTCTTGCCCAGCCCCGATTTGCCATAGATGAACAGGGATGTGCATGTGCCGCGTTCGTCCGCGAGCGCGGCAAACTTGAGGGCTGAGCGATAGGCATGGCTGTTTTCTGGGCCGTAGACAAAGTTTTCGAAGGTGAATTTCGAGTTGGCCGCGAGCGGCGCGCCGTCGGTGTTCTGCTCGATCGGTGCCGCAGCTGCGGGGACGCTCATGGGCGATGTGGAGGCTGGTTTTGCACTCTTTGCAGGCGCCTCGCCTTTCATCTGGTTCATCATGCGGCGGAAATCGTCGGCCGAAAGCGTGTTTTTGATTGCGATGCCCGAATCCTCGCCCGGTGTTGCGTCGTGCGCGATAGGCATGTGCGTGGCAGCGGACATGGGGACCGCCGGCGTCGAGACGGTGGGCATGGTTTCACGGGAAACATCGCCGATTTGATGCTCGGGAGCCGACACTGTGGTGGTAGCTGGCGCCGCCGGGGGAACGACGGGTGCCGCGGGTGCGGCGTTATCTGCCGCGGAGCCCTGTGGTGCCACGATGTTGAGCGCAATCGGTGCAAAGGCGATCTCTTCCAGGTACGCCTCGATGGTCGGCTGATGCTTTTTGAGCTGAGCGATGGCAAATCGTGAGGGGGCCTCAATCGTCAAGGTGTCCTCGGTTAGGCTCACAGCACGCGATTGCCCCAGCATGTTGATGAGGCGCGCATCTTGGCCGTCGCGCTGACAAAAGGCGATGGCATCCCCCAGGATGATGCTTGCTTCCTCGTCCACTGTCTCTCCCGTTCCTTAAGCTTGGGCCCGCACGCGAGCGCTTCCGATTTCGGTCAGATGGTATTTCTGCCCATGTTTGACTATCAAGCCCGTCTGCGCCAAATCGTTGAGCGTGCGCGACCAGGTGGGTGCAGAGTTTCCAAACGCCCGCGCCAAGTCCGTCGCGCCGCACTCTTGATGTTGGGCCAGATACCCTAATGCAGCGTTGCCGCGTTCGCTTATAAACACGTCCGACTGCGGTTGTGCGTATTGATTCGCCGCATTAGGATACATCATTTGAGCTGCTGGTTGTTGAGAACTCTGCATGGGCGGCATCTGCTGTTGAAAACTTTGCGGCCACTGTTGGTAAGGCTGCGGCGGCATCTGCTGAGTCCAGGGGTTGAGGTTTCCCTGCGGCATCTGCTGATACGGCTGCTGGTACGGCTGAGGATACTGCTGTGGATACGGCTGGGCATATCCCTGCTGCGGCATATATTGGGGAGGATACCCTTGTGGGTACGGTTGGTAGCCCATTTGCGCGACGTTTGGCATGGCCGCCGTCTGCTGCACGGCGCCTGTGTCCGGATCTGCCGAGCCTATCCCCTCCGGCATGTTTTGCACTGGGTTGCCCAGCGGTGTCTGGGGGTCTTGCATGGGAAAACTTCCAGGCTGCTGCATCTGCTGCGCCACGGGCTGCTGTGCAAACGTGCTGGATAGGGGATACGCCGGCTGCTCCGTCTCGGGGCGCACGGCGGCCCCTCGCCCTCCGGCGCGCTCGATTTCCTGTACGCGCTTGGGATTCAGGCTTACCGTGACCACGGTGCCGTTGCCCATGTTGTCCTCGATGGATACAGCGCCGCCGGCGTTTTCCAGGTACTCCTGCACCATGGGAAACCCGGCTCCGGTTCCGCGGATGTATCGTTTCATGTTGCTGTTTGCGCTGGTAACGCCAAAGTCGAACGCGCGCTCCTTGTCGTCGATCCCCGGTCCCTGGTCTGCGAATCGGATGGTGTCGCCGCCGTCTAGGATCGAGATGATGGGCTCTGCAAAGTGGGCGTGGATAAAGTTTTCGACAATCTCGCGGATAACCATGAGCGAGATGTGCCCGCCCTGTTCTTTCATGCACTGGTAGACGGTGTTGGTTGTCTCTTCCAGATAGGTGCGCACGTCCTTAGGTTCGATGACGATGACGCGCGGCGTCGACAGCATGTCGTCATAGACCGCGATGCGTGCGGCATACATGGCAGCCTGCGTTTTCGCAGCGGCCTGCTCTTCCTCGCCACGCTTTTCGCGCACGCCGGTGATGTGCTCGTTGTCGGGTGCCGGGTCTCCGGAATCGACCATGGTGTAAAAGTCGTCAGACATGCCGCTCGCAATCTTTCAAAAGGTTTCGAACAAATAGTAGCTCACCGTGCAATGTTTCTCATCTTTCGACAACTTTTCAAAACCTGTTGAAAACTTTGGAAAACAGGCGAAAAGTTCTCAACATTGCCAACATGACCTGTCGAAAACTCGATGAAATATCGTGAAAAGTTGTAATGCGGCGCAAATTTCGGTTGAGCTTATGGGGTAACCGTGTGAACTGCGCGACCTTTTACCTTTGATTTCTTGACATTTGAACATTGATTTCCCTACAATCTTCAAGCTCACGTGTCTATATCTGCGTCCGCGCTCCCGCGGACACTCGAAATGCAGCAGGAGGAACTTAAGATGAAGCGTACGTATCAGCCTAATAAGCGTAAGCGTGCCAAGACCCATGGCTTCCGTGCCCGTATGGCCACCAAGGGTGGTCGTGCCGTGCTCGCCCGTCGCCGCGCCAAGGGCCGCAAGCGTCTCACTGTCTAGCAGCGATACACACATCTCGCATGAAGACTATTAAGTCTCGGCAAGATTTCGAGCATGTGTTCAGTCAGGGGCGTCGTTTCAATCACCCTCTGATTCGAATGACCATATGTGAATCGGTTGGCGAAGGCGACTCCGGAAGGGTCGCCTTCGTTGGTGCTAAACGGCTCGGTTGCGCAGTCGTGCGCAACCGTTCTAAGCGTGTGATGCGCGAGGCCGCCCGCAGCTGCGGATTTCCCGTTGCGGGTTATGACATCATCTTGTTCGCTACTCCCAAGACGAGGATCTCTTCGCCTCAGGAGATGGACAAGGCATTGCGTTCGCTTATGAAACGCGCCGGCGTTGCCGGGGAGGAGCGATGAGCAATCACGTTTTGCGACGTGTTGCCATCGCTCCTATTCGCATATATCAACAGGTTATTTCGCCCTTATTGCCTGACGCCTGCATTTATTACCCAACGTGCTCGCAATATGCCGTTCAGGCGATTGAGAAGTACGGTGTTTTGAGAGGCTGCTGGCTTGCCGTGAGGCGCATCGCTCGCTGCAATCCCCTGCACGTCGGCGGTTATGACCCTGTGCCCTAGCGGGCACTCGCTATCGGAGGAAAACTTACATGTGGGATTGGATCGTTAACATCCTTTTCGAGCTGCTCAAGCTCATCCAGACCTTTGCGGTCGACTGGGGCCTGTCCATCATCATCCTGGTGGTCATCATCCGTCTGCTGCTGACGCCGCTTATGCTCAAGTCGACCAAGTCGACGGCTCGCATGCAGGTGCTGCAGCCCAAGATGCTCGAGATCCAGGAGCGCTATGCCGACGATCCCCAGCGTCAGGCCGAGGAGATGCAGAAGTTCTACAGCGAGAACAAGTTCAACCCCATGGCTGGTTGTCTGCCGCTGTTAATCCAGATGCCTGTCCTGTTCGCCCTGTTTACGCTGCTGCGTAACCTGCCGAACTACTTTAGCGACGGCACGTTCTCGTTCTTCAATATCCTGCCTGACCTTACCACCACGCCGAGCGCTTCCTTTGCCGATGGCTTTATGGTTGCGCTGCCTGCGCTGGTTTGCCTGATTCTGTTCGCTGTCTTGACCCTGATTCCGCAGCTGTATATGTCACGCAATCAGACTGGTCAGCAGGCCCAGAGCATGCGCATGATGGCCGTTGTCATGACCGTCATGATGCTTTGGATGGGTTGGAGCCTGCCCGTCGGCGTTCTGCTGTACTACGACGTGTCTTCCGCCTGGCAGGTTGTCCAGCAGATCTTCGTGACGCAGAAGGTTATCGATAAGGCCAAGGCCGATGAGGAAGAGCGTCTTAAGAACGCTCCGCTGCAGGTCGAGGTTACTCGTCGCGAGAAGAAGCCGCGCCCGCACAAGAAGAAGTAGTGGGATAGTATTCTTATTTAGGTACCTAACTTTTGGAGTTCGTTATGTCTGAAGAGATCGTCGAGGATATGCTTGAGGAGGTTGCCCCGCGGGTCGCGGGCGATTATCCCGAGATTGCACAGCGTTACAAGGCTGGTGAAGAGCTGACCGATGAGGAGCTCGACACCATTGCCGATGTGGCTATTTCCATTCTGCGTTCCATCCTTTCGCACTTCGATGCGGCGAACTCACCCATCGATGAGTATGAGGGTGACGAGGGCGAGTTGATCCTGGACGTAACTGCTCCAGATCTTGCTGTTCTCATTGGCCGCCATGGACGTACCCTCGATGCTCTTCAAGTTATGTTCTCCCTGTTGGTGAGTCGCAAGCTTGGCTTTAGGTATCCGGTCGTCGTCGACGTCGAAGGTTATAAGAGCCGTCGACAGGACAAAGTTGCTTCTATGGCCCAGTCCGCTGCCGAGCGCGCTATTCGCACTCATAAAAGTGTTTCGCTTCCGCCCATGAATGCCTACGAGCGCCGACTGGTTCACATTGCACTTCGTGGCAATGACGCCGTCGATACTCATTCTGAGGGTTCTGACCCCGATCGCCATGTTGTGATTGTTGCTCGATAATCTTCTCGAGTCTATGCTAAGGGGACGTGGTTTCCACGTCCCCTTTTTTTGTCAAAAGTTCTCGATACACTGATTTTTGTCAGAAAGGAGTCGTCTTGTTTGTTTTAACTGATGAGCAGGCAAGCCAAATGCTGGGCCGTCTTATTTCGTATCGCAAAGACTATTCTTTGAAGGTCTCCGACGAGAGCCTTCGTGTCTGTATCCAGCATCTTGATCTTGTTCTGGAGGCCAATAAGACTACTAATCTAACGCGCATCCTGAATGTTGATGATGCAGCCGTCCTTCATATTCTGGACTCACTTGTTTTACTGCCCTATATTGATAAAGCTCCTGAAGGTGCTTTGCTTGATATGGGTACCGGTGCTGGATTTCCAGGTATTCCGTTGACTATTGCAAGTGGGCGAAAGGCTACCTATATCGATTCCGTTGGCAAGAAAGTAGATGCTGTTAACTCCTTTGTTAGTGCGCTTAGACTCAAGCATGCTTATGCCGTTCACGATCGTCTTGAGGAATATGCTCGATCCCATAAGAAACAATTTGCTGTTGTTACCGCCCGCGCACTTGCACCATTACCGGTTCTCGTTGAGTATGCTTCTCCTTTTCTAAAGGACGGTGGCCTCTTTGTCATTACAAAGGGGAATCCATCTGATGAAGAGTTTCAATCTGGTATTGCTGCTGCAAAGATATGCGGCTTTACCACGCTTATGACGGACGACCTTGATTTGCCGAATGGTCTGGGTCACCGTGAATTTATTATCCTTAAAAAGACTCGTCAGGCATCTGTTTCCCTTCCGCGTGCTAATGGCATGGCAAAAAAGAATCCGCTTGCCTAGATGTTTCACGTGAAACATAATGGATAGTGTCGATTGTTATGTTTCACGTGAAACATAACAATCGATGTCGAATCGGATTGTTTCACGTGAAACATCCTCCATTCAACAGCTTTAAATACACCAGGAGGGACCGTGGGATTTCGCGACGTTAAGCGTTCTAAGAGTGCAAAAGACACGCGTGTCATTGCTATCATCAACCAAAAAGGCGGCGTAGGTAAGTCCACCACGGCTGTAAATCTTGCAGCAGCGTTGGGTGAACTGGGCCGAAAGACGTTAATTGTCGATTTTGACCCGCAGGGTAATAGTACGAGTGGTTTTGGAATCGAAAAAGAAGAACTCGATCACTGCATCTATGATGCATTGCTGAACGATGTTCCGGCGGAATCGCTCGTTCTTGATACAAATTGCAATAAGGTATTTGTAATCCCGGCAACTATCCAGCTTGCGGGTGCGGAAATCGAACTTGTCAGTGCGATTGCCCGTGAGACTCGCTTAAAGGATCTGCTTGAGCCTGTTCAGGATGAGTTTGATTTTATATTCATCGATTGCCCGCCATCGCTTGGTTTGCTGACCATCAATGCGTTAACAGCAGCAGACAGTGTTTTGATTCCTATTCAATGCGAATATTACGCACTTGAAGGTGTCACAAAGCTGCTTGAATCGATGAAGATGGTTAAAACACGCCTTAATAAGAGCCTTGATACTTATGGCGTGCTCATGACTATGTACGATTCGCGCACATCGCTTTCGAACCAGGTTGTGGAAGAGGTTCAATCGTATTTTGGTGACAAGGCATTCAAGACCTTGATTCCACGCACAGTTAAAATTTCAGAAGCACCCTCGTTCGGTGAGCCAGTAATTACCTATGCGCCACAGAACAAGGGCGCAAAGGCGTATATGAACCTTGCTAAAGAGGTGATTAAGCGTGCCTAGTCCTAAGAAGCGCGGCGGCTTGGGTCGTGGTCTCAATGCACTGGTCTCAGAAGCTGAATATGAGACTGGTGGATCTGCAGCGTCAGCATCAAATGCCGTTTCGGAAACTAAGCTTCCAATCGAAGACATCGTTCCGAACCCAAATCAGCCACGAATTCACTTCAACGAGACCGAGCTTCGAGAGTTGAGTGAGTCAATTCAGGAGCATGGCGTTCTTCAGCCGCTTCTTGTGCGCAAGCACGGTAATGGCTATGAGATTATCGCGGGTGAGCGCCGTTATCAGGCTTCGAAACTTGCGGGTCTTGAGGAGCTCCCCGTCATCATTAAAGATGTTGATGATGAGCAGATGCTTGCACTCGCGCTGATTGAAAACCTTCAGCGCTCTGACCTTAACCCCGTCGAAGAGGCAAAGGGATATCGACAGCTCATTGATGCGAGCGGTATGACTCAAGAAGCCTTGTCAAAGGCTGTCAGCAAGTCTCGTTCCGCAATCACCAATTCGTTGCGCCTGCTTGATCTTCCAGAGGTAGTTCAGCAGATGATCTTCGAAGGCAAGCTGACTGCTGGTCATGCGCGTGCAATTCTTGCGGTTCCGTATGAAGATGCGCGCATTAATCTTGCTGAGAAGGTTGTTGCAGAGGGATTGTCTGTCCGTGCGACAGAAAATCTTGCCCCACTGTTTTCTGCCGGAGAGACGCCTAAAACACCTCGCCCTGCAACGCCTCAGTCTTTTAAGAAGGCTGCACGCGTTCTGCGTCAGGTGTTTAACACGAACGTTCGCGTCAAGAGCTCACGCGGCAAGAATAAAATCGAGATCGAGTTTAAGGATGAGGAAGAGCTGTCTCGCATTCTTGGCGAGATGATTCAATTTGACCAGGGAGATCAGGATGAAGAATAAAGTTCTGACTGCTCTTGCTTTGGCTGCAACTGTAGCGGTTGGTGCGTTTGCGGGATTTAAGATCGCAACAGACGATGAATTGCGTGGTCGTCTGCTTCGCGGAGCGCAAGATATCGTCGATACGTCCAAAAAGAAAATGGATGTTATGACTGAGGATGTCGCTATGCGTACAGCTCAGGTAACTAAAAATCCCAAGATTAATCAAGATTGGGTTAATGATCAATGGGAAAATGTAGGCTTTTAGGTACCTAACAATTACTAGCCTTTTTTAAGGGGTCCTTGTCTGAACGCCAGAACAAGGACCCCTTATTTCTTTCGAAAAAGTTGTTGAACAATCGCTCGATGCGAATTAGCGATAGATATGAAACAGCCCCGGTTGCAATTAAGCAACCGGGGCTGTTCGATGTTTCACATGAAACGTTTAGGTTGGTCTCCCCTACGCGTTCTTCTGAACCTTGAAGCGCTGCTTGAGTTGGCCGCAAGCAGCGTCGATATCGTTGCCGCGAGAGTTACGGATCGTGGTCTCAATGCCACGGGACTCAAGACGACGCTGAAGGTCTTCAACCTTATGAATCGGTGACGGTTTGAGAGGACTGCCCTCGATATCGTTGAGCTGGATTAGGTTGACGTGGCACAGCGTGCCCTCGCAGAAGTCGCAGAGCGCCTGCATCTCGGGGTTGGTGTCATTGACGCCCTCGATCATGGCGTATTCGTATGTCGGACGGCGGCCGGTCTTTTCGGTGTAGAGCTGAAGGGCCTCGTGAAGGCGCAAAAGCGTGTACTTCTTAACGCCCGGCATGAGCTTATTGCGCGTGGACTGAATGGCAGAGTGCAGCGAGACGGCGAGCGTGAACTGCTCGGGAATGTCGGCAAACTTGCGAATACCAGGAATGACGCCGCTGGTGGAGACAGTGAGATGACGTGCTCCAATACCGATTCCATCGGGGTCATTAAGAATACGCAGTGCCTTGAGGACCTCGTCGTAGTTGGCGAAAGGCTCACCCTGGCCCATGAACACGACGCTCGTCGCGCGCTCACCAAAGTCGTTGGAAACATGCAGTACCTGGTCAACGATCTCTTGAGCGGTCAGTGAGCGCTTGAGGCCGTTCAGACCGGTAGCGCAAAAAGCGCAGCCCATACCACAGCCGGCTTGGGTAGATACGCAGACAGACAGCTTGTTGCGACGAGGCATGCCGACGGTCTCGACGGAGATACCGTCGTGGTACTCGAGTAGGTATTTACGAGAGCCATCCTTAGACACCTGCTTGGCGAGCTCGGTCGGCGTGTCGAAGGCAAATGCCTCCTTCAGCTGCTCGCGGAAGGCCTTGGGAAGGTTGGTCATGTCATCAAACGAACAAACGTTCTTCTCAAAAACCCATTCGATGAGCTGCTTTGCGCGAAAAGCGGGTTGGCCGAGTTCGGCGACAAGTTCGCGAATATCGTTTTGGCTCAAGTCGCGAATGTCTTGAGATTTAGTCCTGGGATTCATGGAAGCCTTTCGATTTTGGGGAAACGTAGAGGGTATCGCTACAATATGGTATCAGCTGCAGGAATTATAGAGGAGGAGTCTGCCCATGCCGGGTAAAAGCCTAGAGAACATGCACGTAGCGGTCTTGGCGGGCGGCCATTCCGCCGAACGCGAGATTTCGCTCAATTCTGGAAAGAATGTCGTGGTGGCACTGAAGGAAGCCGGCTACACCTCGGTGGAGCTGCTCGACACCGCCGCCGATGACTTTATGGTGACTATGGCGACCGGTGGCTTCGACGTGGCGTTTATCGCCATGCACGGCGCCGGCGGCGAGGATGGCGCCATGCAGGGGGCCATGGAGACGCTGGGTATCCCCTACACGGCGTCAGGCGTGCTCGCCAGCGCATGTGGCGCCGATAAAGAGGTTTCAAAGCTTCTGTATGCCAAGGCGGGCATCCCCATTGCCCCCGGCCTGGCGCTTGAGGCGGGCGACGAGGTCGATATTGATCGTATCGTCGAGATTTGTGGCGAGCGTTGCTTTGTAAAGCCCGCCGTCAACGGCTCCAGCTACGGCATTTCGCTCGTCCACGAGCCCTCAGAGCTGCCGGCGGCAATCGCCAAGGCTTTTGAGTACGGCGATAAAGTGCTGGTCGAAAAGTGCATCGAGGGAACCGAGATCACTGTGGGCGTGTACGGCGAGGACGACGTGCGCGCGCTGCCGATTGTGGAGATTCGCAAGCCTGAGGACTGCGAGTTCTACGACCTGGATGTAAAGTACGTCGACCCCACAGACATCCACCGCATTCCGGCGCAGATTTCGCCCGAAAACTATGCGCGTGCCCAGGAACTTGCCTGTGCGGCCCATAAGGCCCTCGGCTGTCTGGGCGTTTCGCGCAGCGATTTTATCGTGAGCGAGGACGGCCCTGTCATTCTCGAGACCAACACCATTCCCGGCATGACCGATACGTCGCTGTATCCCGATGAGATTCGCCATACCGACGACATGACGTTCCCGCAGGTGTGCGACAGCCTGATCCGTATGGGTCTCCGCCGGGCGGGCGTTGCATGCTAATCGAGGACGCCGTATCTCCTGGAACGCCGCAGTTCGTCATCGATTCTTACGCCACGCTCGCCGAGCGCGCTAAGACGCAATCGTTTGGCCTCATCGAGGAGGACGTAATCGTCCTCGATACCGAGACCACGGGTCTTTCGGTGCAGGACAATGAGTTAATTGAGATTTCCGCGGCCCGCCTTTCGGGCCGCGAGGTCATTGACCGCTTTGATACGTTCGTGCATCCCAAGCAGCTGATTCCTGCAGAGATTACCGAGCTCACGAGCATTACGAACGCCGATGTGGCAGATGCTCCGTCGGCCGTCGAGGCCGTCGCGGCACTCGCCGACTTTGTGGGCGGCTGTCCTGTTATCGCGCATAACGCCACGTTTGACCGGTCGTTTATCGAGTCGGTCAAGGGCGGTGTCAACGTCAGCGACATCTGGATCGATTCGCTGGCACTGTCGCGCATCGCACTTCCGCGCCTGGCCTCGCACAAGCTGTCTTTTATGGCCGACTTGTTTGGGTGCGATTCAGTATCGCACCGTGCGAACGCCGACGTTGATGCCCTGTGCGGTGTGTGGCGCGTGCTGTTGGTCGCACTTACCGACCTGCCTTCGGGCCTTATGGCGCGCTTGGCGGACATGCACGCGGACGTGCCTTGGTCATATCGCCCCATTTTTTCTTTTTTGGCTGGACAGAACCCGGGTTCGATATTTTCGCTCAGCGCCGCTCGTGCCGATGTGCTCAAGGCCGATCGCGCAGACGATCGCGTTGATGCGGACGAGCTGCCGGTCCTTAAGATGCCGAGTCGTGAAGAGATCGAGGCAGATTACGCCCCCGGCGGCCTGGTCAATCGCATGTACCCCACCTATGAGCCGCGCGACGAGCAGATCGCGATGGCGGTTGAGGTTCGCGATGCGCTGGTCACGGGCACCCATCGCGTGATCGAGGCGGGCACGGGCGTCGGTAAGTCGATGGCCTATCTCGTGCCCTTCGCCGAGGCCGCCCGCCGAAACAACATTACCGTCGGCATTGCGACCAAATCGAATAATCTTGCCGACCAGCTTATGTACCATGAGCTACCAAAGCTCGCCGAGCAGCTGGACGGGGGCCTGTCGTTTTGTGCACTCAAGGGCTATGACCACTATCCGTGTCTGCGCAAGCTCGAGCGCATGAGCCGTGGTCAGGTTGAGATCACCACCAAGCGCGATCCTGCTGACACGCTCACGGCGGTTGCGGTGATCATGGCGTATGTGTGCCAATCTGCCGATGGCGACCTCGATTCACTCGGCATTCGCTGGCGCAGCGTCAACCGTCCCGACTTTACGACGGCTTCGCGCGAGTGTGCTCGTCGTCTGTGTCCGTTCTTCCCTGACAAATGCCTGGTCCACGGGGCGCGCCGTCGTGCGGCACATGCCGACGTGGTGGTCACCAACCATTCTCTGTTGTTCCGCAACGTGGCCGCCGAGGGGAGGATTTTGCCCCCGATTCGTCACTGGGTGGTCGACGAGGCCCATTCCATCGAGCGCGAGGCCCGTCGCCAATGGGCGCGCGTGGTTTCGGCAGATGAGTCGCGCGTGCTGTTTGAGCGCTTGGGTGGGTCGAGTGCCGGCGCGCTGAGTCAGGTTTCCCGTGATTTGGCCACTTCCGAGGGCTCCACGCTCTACCTGGGACTCACCGCCAAAGCGACGTCGACGGTTGCCCGCGCGAGCATGGCGATTGCCGATGTGTTCGATGGTGTGCGCGAGCTCGGCCGTCGCGCCCGTGGGAGCTACGATAACGCGAATCTGTGGATTGGCCCCGAGCTGCGCGAGTCGGATGACTGGCACGATTTTTTGCAGTCGGCCCATACCGCAATTGATGCGCTGGACCAGGCGGATAAAAGCGTAGACGCGCTGGTGCAGACCGTCGCCGCCGATAAGCCCGAGGTCGTTGTCGACCTAGGCGACATTTCGCGCCGTCTGCACGAGCTGGCCGAGAATCTCAAGCTCATCATTGAGGGTACGGACGAGCACTATGTGTACTCGCTGCAGGTTAACCGTCGGCTGCGTGCGGGCGGGGAGTCTATGACCGCCGAGCGCATCGATATCGGCGAGGCCTTGGCGAACGAGTGGCTGCCCGAAGTGCACACGGCCATCTTCGCTTCGGCGACCATGACGGTGTCCAAGAGCTTTGAGCATTTCAACCATGCTGTCGGCCTCGATCGCATCGGTGCGTCGACATCCTCATCGCTGCACCTGGATTCGAGCTATGACTTTGACTCGAATATGGCCGTGGTCGTGGCGGGGGACATTCCCGATCCGCGCGATCGCGAGCGCTATCTCTCGGCGCTCGAGTGCGTGCTGGTCGATGCCCATCTCGCCATGGGTGGATCGGTGCTCACGCTTTTCACCAACAGGCGCGATATGGAGGACCTGTATGCCCGTGTCGAGCCCAAATTGGCGCGAGCGGGCCTGGAGCTCAATTGCCAGCAACGCAACTCGTCCCCGCGTCGCCTGCGCGATCGGTTTATCAACGAGCCGACCTCATCGCTCTTTGCGCTTAAGGCCTTTTGGGAGGGCTTTGACGCCAGCGGCGAGACGCTGCGTTGCGTCATTATCCCCAAGCTGCCGTTCTCGAGCCCCACGGATCCCCTTTCGTGTGAGCGCAATCTGCGTGAGGACCGCGCCTGGGCGCGCTACTCGCTGCCCGAGGCGGTGCTCGAGGTCAAACAGGCCGCCGGCCGTCTTATCCGCTCATCGACCGATTGCGGCGTGCTCATCTTGGCAGATCCGCGCTTGGTGACAAAGGGCTACGGCAAGAAGTTCTTGACGTCGCTGCCCACGACTTCCTACCAGCGTATCGAGTCGGCGCAGATCGGTCATTATTTGCAGCTGTGGCGTGCGCGCCACGAGCGACGCCGTTAAAGCGGGCAGGTCAGGCTCTTCGCCATATCGCATAGACGCAATGCCTGGGCGGGGTCATCCAGTATGCGGATGGCTCCGCCCGCTGCGATTACCTGGCAGAACAGCCAGTGCTCTGACCCATAACGCACGGTCACTGTTGCCATGTCTGCCCCGTTTGGCTCAATCGACATGATGCCGGCCCAGTCTAGGCGCTCTGCCATGTCGAGCGGCATGAGGAGTTTTGCGCTCTGCTCCGCTTTGGAAAGGGATTCGTGGAGGGATGCGGACGCGGGCGCGTGGCGCTCCACAGAATCGTCGGTAAGGGCAAGGCCTTCGATTTTGTCCATGCGGTAGGAGCGCTGCGCATCAACTTCGACATCCCAGGCAATCAGATATGTTTGGTCGCCATGCGTCGCGATGCGCAGGGGGTCGATGAGACGCTCACGCGGCCGTGTGTCGTCCATCGAACGGTAGATGATGCGGCATCGAACGCCGTCTTGAATCGCGCAGTTCAGCTGTTGCCAGTGCGATCCTCGGGCAACGGTATCGACGACGCGCTGGTTGTAGCCGAGTTTCTCGGGTAGGAGGGCGTGTCGGATACGCTCTGCTGCCCGAGAGTCGATTCCCATCGATTCGAGTTCGTGGTTGAGCACGGCACCTTCGGCGGCACTTAGGCGCAAGGGCAGCACACGCCCCGCATCGCCTGTCAGGATGATGCACTCGCCGTGGCGTTCGCAGATGATGCGTGCGCCCGACTCACGGTCAGCGAGGGTCGAGACGATATCGATAATTTCGTCGAGCGCCGCACCCGTGATATCAAAACGGCTGCAGATATCCCCTCGTGTCATACCGGTCCCACCGGCAGCGTAGAGGGCCTCCATGATGTCAATCGCACGCGAGAGCCTTTGCTCGCTGGTGAGTTTACGCGCGGGCATGCTCGTGCACCGTCCTTTCGATGAGGTGGTTCCACGCCAGTTTAAGTGCATCGGGGGCAACGGGTCTCATGCCGTCCATGGCGTGCTCCATACAAAACGAGGCAGCGGCATTAAGGTCGCGCACGCCGACGGTCCAGGTCCAACCCTCTTCGGTGTGCGTGAGCTCCCCGCGACCGCGCGTTAGGCCGCTGACCATGTCGGCCTGGGCTTGCGGGGCAAACGAAAAGGTCGCCATAACGGGCTTGCAATCGGCAAAATCAAACTCAAAGAACAGGCGATCGTTCAGGTTAAAGTCGGCGGGGATGGAGTAGGCCTTCGAGGGGCGCCATGCGCGAACGATACGGTCGCAGCGAAACGTCCTGATTTCATCGGTGGCGTTGTCGAGTCCGCAAAAATACGCCACACCCTCGTGCTCAAACATGCCGTATACGCAGACGGTGCGCTCTTTTTGCTCCCCGTGCCCGTTTTGATACAAAAAGCGCAGTGCGCAGCGTTCGGCGAAAGCGCTCCACACCGCATCGACGGCGGGTAAGCGACGGGCGGGAGGCTCTTCTGCGGTCGATGCGCCGGTGAGGTAGGCGATCTTGGAGCGTATGTCTGCAAGCGGCGTGGCAAACGCGGCCGAACCGGTCGCAAGGGTCTGGTCGATAGCGTCGAGCAAGATGTCCGCGTCGTCTGCGGTGATGAGGCCACCGGCCGCAAACGTGTGCTCGCGATCGATGGTCCACGCGCTTTCTTCGGTTTCTTGGGCGCCTGCTGCGCGAACTTCCTTGATCGTGATTCCGCGTTCGAGGAGTTTTTCGCGATCGCGGCGAAACTTGCGCTTGTCCGAGTCGATATTGCCCGACCCATAGCCAAGATCGGAATCCAGGACAATTTGCTCTGTGGTCAATGGCTCGGGAGAGCTGTTGAGGACAAAGAACAGATTGAGGATGCGCTGGGCGGTCTTGTCGAAACCGGGTTCCGGCACCCCATTTTTATTCGTTACGGTTGTATCGCTTGCCGTCATAGAATCCTCGCATGGGAAGGTGTTTGATGCCATGATTTTAGTCCGATATGGAGATTAGGCTATATCCTTGTCCGCTTGGGGCGTTAAGATGCCCAGAATTCGGCCGTTTGCGCCCGCTCGGGGTATACTTTCGACTATATACGGTTCTAATGTGCATACATTGGGCCTATTTGTCGGATTATGGATGTGGAGCGCATATGGCGAACACCCAGAACTATATTAACCACCTGTTGCAGAACACTGGCATCACGCCGGCGTGCAGCGAAGAAGAGCGCTTGGCTGCCGAAGATATCGCTCAAATTTTCCGCAACCACGGCTTTGATCCCGAGGTGCAGGAGTTTAATGCTCCCGCGCCGAGCAGGATGGCGTTTGCCGTTACGGGCATTCTGGCATTTGCCGGTGCCCTGCTTATGGGCATCGGTGGCGGTATCGGCTTAGTCGGCACCCTGTTGGCCATTGTCGGAGCCGTGCTCTATGTGCTCGAGCGAACCGGGCGCCCCGTGATCTCGCGCCTGGGCAAGACGGGCGTGAGCCAAAATGTCATCGCCTATCACAAGGCCTCTGGTCCGCTTGCCTCTCCGCGCAATCGCCCGGTTGTCGTCGTCGCGCACTATGACTCCCCGCGCGCCGAACTGCTCGCTCGCGAGCCCTATGCGCCGTACCGAGCGCTGATCGCCAAATTGCTCCCGATTGCCACGATTGCTCCCGCGGCTATTGCCATCCTGCGCATCTTGCCGCTTCCCGGCGCGTTGAAGGTCCTGCTGTGGATTGTCGCGATCCTTGCCTCCCTCGTGGCGCTCGCCAATGCCGCCAATATCATTTCCAATCGTTTTGTCCTTCCCTACACGTCCGGCTCGGTTTGCAACAAGTCCTCTGTTGCCGCCATGCTGGGTGTCATGGATAACGTCGCCCCCTATCAGGGCGAGAACGAGTTCCCTGACGATATTCCGTTTGACACGTATTTTGGCGAGCAGAAGCGTCGCGCCGAGGAGATGGCGCGCGCGGCAGCCGAGTACGCCGCAGCCCAGCAGCAAAATGATTACGGCAATACCATCGAGTACGAAGAGCCTGCCTATACCGAGGATGAGTATGGCCAGCCGGTCGCTCCCGAGGGTGAGCAGGGCGAGGCTTTTGATGAGCAAATCGATGGATTCGAAGGTGCTTCTGCCGACGAGACCCTGATTGGCGTCATTGCACCCGAGTCCCAGGTCCAAGATATTCCGGCCGAGGAGCCCGTTGCAGACGAGTCCGCTGCCGAGTCGGCAGAGGAGCCTGCCGCGGCCGAGCAGGCCGAGCCCGAGCCCAAGCTTTATCGCAATGCCGCCGGCAACATCCGGTTTGGCTCGGATGCCATCCGTGCCCTGGGAATGCTTCCCGAGTCCTGTACGCTCGATTACGAAGAGGGCGAGGAGCCGACGTTCGAGCCCGCGCCCCAGCCCGATCCGGTCGTGGCTGCGCAGCCCGATGAGGCCAATGCCGTCGAGACGGAAGCCGATGCGGAGACTGCTATCGATCCCGCAGCCGGTCTGGACGTCATGGCGCCTGCCCCGGCGCCCGAGGAGCTCGATAATACCGAGGACGACTACGATGCGTATCCGCAGCGTGTGTCCTACGAGAGCGACACCGATTTTTCTGCCGAGCTTCCGGTGACGACGCCCCATGCCGATATCGCTTCCGCGTTTTCTTCGATCGGTGCCAGCGCCTCCCATTTCTTTAAGGGGGCATTCGAAAAGGGCAAGAAACTCGTTGACGACTTTGAGGAAAAGCGCGCCGCTGCCCGCGAGGCAGCCGAGCGCGAGGCTGCAGCCCAGCAACAGGCGGCCGAGGCCGAGCGCGAGCGCGCGGCACAGGAATTTGAGCAAAACGACGCCGAGCAGCCGGTATCTGTTGATGTTGCCGACGCCACGACGTCTTTCGAGGCGCCGCAGCCTTCGCCTGCGGATGTTGCCGGGGAGACGGCGACTTTCGAAACCCAACAGCCGGTCGACAGCACTGTGTCGTTTGATGCCACGATGACGTTTGAGAAGCAGGGCACCGCTATCGCCGAGCCCCTTTCCGCTCCTGTCGAGGACGAGCCCGCTGCGCCCGATACGGTCGAGGATCAATCTGTGGCGGAACAGGTCGCTGCGGACAGCTCCGAGCAAGAGCCTGAGCCCGTGGCCCCCGAAGCTCCGCAGGCGGATGAGTCGAGGCCCTACTCTACGCAGATCTTCACCATGCCCGCGCCGAGTGATCCCGGCGCCACGGTTGCCAATGCTGCTCCGTCGCAGGCCGAGACGGTCGATGCTCTGATGGCTCAAATCTCGTCTCAGGCGTCGCCGCGCCCGAACATGAACGTTCCCGACCCGGCATCCGCGCCGGCTCCCATGCCCTCTGCGTCTCCGCTGGCCTCGGTCCCCGATCCCTCGATGCCTTCGATGCAGCAGGCCAATGTCGCCTCGCGCACCTCGCTGTTCGACCTTCCCGACCCTTCGGCTCAGGTTAACGATCCCTTCGCGACGGCACAGGGGCCCGAGCCCACATCGGCTCCGGTTGTTCCCCCCATGCCGGTCAGCTCGGATGTTCAGCCGCTTGAGACTATCTCGGCTCCTGCCGCTCCGGCCGCCAAGCCGCAAAAGCGCGGCTTGGGCGGTCTGTTCGGTCGCAAAAAGAAAAACGAGCAGGACAGCATGAGCGATTGGCTTGGTGTCGAGGATGATTACGACGCCAAGAAGTCTGGTCGCGGTATCGGCTCGTGGGATAACTTCGAGGATGACGACGACGGCTGGAAGGGCGGTGCCACGTCTTCCGATGGAGCTTCCGCCGAGGATATGCTCGCTGCCGTTGCCTCCATGGGCGATGACGAGCTGCTTGGCCACGACATCTGGTTTGTGGCTACAGGCGCTTCCGATTGCGACGGCGCCGGCATGAAGGCGTTCCTGGCCGCGCATCGCGACAAGCTCCGTGGCGTGTTCTTTATCAACCTTGAGTCCATTGGTGCCGGTAGGCTTTCGGTCGTGACGGTCGAGGGCGAGCAGCAGCTGCTCAAGGGTGACCGACGCATCATGAACTTGGTCAACAAGGTGTGCAAGTCGTTCCATGTCGATTGCGGTGCATTTGAGATGCCCTATGCCAAGACCGATGCCTATGCTGCTCTCGAGGCAAGCCGACGCGCCCTTACCATTGCCGGCGTCGACGGCCCACGTTTGGCATGCGCTCACACTGAGGACGATCTGCCGTACAACGTCAATCCGACAAATATCGCTACGGTGTCCGAGGTCGTGACCGAGGTCATTCGTCGTTCGTAGGTTGACCTATAAGGAGTCTGCGTGTTTTCGTACATCAAGCGCCACTGGCCCGTCTATCTCATCTTGGCCCTGATCGCCATTGTCCTTGGTTTCGGGGCCGCGTATATCGTGGGCGTTAAAGGCTCAACGCCTGAGTCCACGATTAGCGAAGAAGTGGAGCACGAGCAGAGTTTGGGAGCCGATGGCATCTCCGAGTCCGATCAAGCGCTCATCGACGGTGGGTCTGCATCTGGGGAATAGCCATTTCGCCACGAACGAATAAGAGGCGAGCCGGGAGACGGGCTCGCCTCTTTTTTATTGCGTCAGCGACGTTTTGACGCCAGCTTTAGATGGGCAAACCAGATTGCCGCGGCGCCGGAGGTCACGAAGGCGGTGAGGCAGGCGGCAATGGGAAGGGAGCCCGTTGCCGGTAAATCTTGCGGCATGGCGCATCGCTGGATGACGCGATCCTCGTCATGTGATTCAAGGTTGCTACCGCCGCCATTGCGACAGAGGTCAACGCGAGCGCTGTTGGCGAGTGCGGTCTGAGGCGTGTAAGACGACGCGGCCTGCATATGGATGACGGCACCGTGAATATCCGAGTCAAGGACGGCGCTCACATCATCAAGGTCGTCATGCTCGTCTTTGAGGTCCTCGCGGGTCCAAGATTCTGCAGCGCCTCTTGTCGTGAAGTCGGCCGATACGACCCCGTACTCAAGACGAATGCCCGTGACGGCGGTATCGTCCAAAAGAGCGAGCTCTTTTGCCTCGAGGGTGACCGACTCCGTTGTTGGGATATCGGCTTTCCAAAGATGCCAATCGCCGTAATCGACCATGCGCAAATCGTCACCTAGGAGCTTTTTGACCTCGTCCGTTTCGAGCCAGGGGTTGTCATGCCCGTCGCTGAGCGTTGCATTGGTCTGTTCGCCCGTATCGATACTTCCCACTGGAGACGTTCGATACCACACGTTGCAAAGACCGTCGATGTCCCCGGTCGCGACAGGGGTTTCGATGGCGATGAGTTTGGCAGTGCCTTCCTTGGCGCATTCGAGATCGTCAGTGATGGTGAATTCATCAACCCAGGTATTCGACTCATTTTTAGCATCGAGCGTATAAGAGAAGGAGCCGTCCGCATCGGATTGTGCCACGGCTCGGTTTTTGCCATCGCCGTTGGCGACGAGACCCTTACCGATAGGGCGGGCGATCTCTTGCCGCTTGTCGACTTTGCCCTCGATCTCGATGGGTGCGTCCTTCATGGCTACCGTCTGCACTTCTCCTGTGGCCTTAATTTCAAACGTCATGTCTTCGGCAAGGTCGTAAGTGCGCGGGGGCATCACTTCGCGCAGGGTGTAGGTGCCGGGCAAAAGATGCTCGATGCGATGCGGTTTGTCAGAGGAGGTCCAAGCGTCTATTTCGGTTCCGTCGGCACCGTGGAGGGAGAGCCGGGCGCCATCTACTTCTTGTTTGCCGGTCAAATCGACTTTGGAGATGTCGATTTTGGTGTAGTCGTTAGAAACGTCGAGGTGCGCATCGATCACGGGTGTTTCCTGACCGGCATACGACAGCTCGACGGTGTGGACGCTTTGGTCGAGCAGGTAACCTTCGGGTGCCTGCACCTCGATTACCTCATAGGTGGCGGTTCCGCACCCCAGCGAAAGATGATTTGCGCACGCAAATCCCCGTTCGTCGGTCGTGATGGTGGCGACAGTCTCGCCGTCCAGGGCAGCAATGCTGCCGTCGGGGCGCACGATATCGCCCACGGCACGGATATCAAAAACAGCACCGGCAAGGGCGCGCCCACCTACGGCATCGTTCTTGACGATCTCGATGCTTCCTGTTGCCGCGTCGTCGTAAAACGAGGCGACCGCGACGGGCGTTAAGTTCATGTCGGCGGGAATCGTTATCTCCAGATCTTCATCAACAAGATACGGTTCCTTGGCGGAAGTCTCTCGTATGTAATACGTGCCCGGGTTAAGCGATTCGGGCAGGGTGACGGTACCGGTTTCATCGGTCGCAAAGGTATTCATAACGGTATGGGCGGGATGCCAGGATGTTTGCGAGATGGGCTCACGGTCGCCATTGAGCAACTGAAAGGTGAACCCGGCACGTGGTACAGCGTTGCCGGTCTGAGCATCGCGCTTCACGATTTGAAGATGTGTCGACAGGGCGTGGTTGTCTACGATGTACTGAAGCTCTGCGCCGTCCGTGATCTGCTCTGCCGTGATAGTCCATTCCCCTGCCTGCTTAAAGCCGTCGGGCACAGTGTCGACAACCTCACGAATGGTGTAGCCGGCACGGTCATACGGTATGGTTCCGCTGACGCCATCGGGGCGCTTTCCTGCGCCAAACCATGCTCCAGCCTGGTCTTTGGTCGATGCGAAACCGTAGATATTGGTGGTCAGCGTTCCAACAACTTGCTGCGAAGTGTTGCTTACCACTTCAAAGACCACGCTTTCCGCCGGCTGCTCTACACCAGATTCGTCACTATTACCGCAGTCCTTGAACTTTGAAATTTCGAGGTCAAAAGCGATGGGGATGTTGGGGATGCGGCGCTCGAGCTCAACGACGCCCGCGTCTCCGAGCTGATCGGCATCGATGGTGTAGCTCCAGGTTTCATCGGAGGGCAGATAGCCCTCGGGAGCTCTTGACTCATAGATGGTAAAGGTGCCCAGGGGGATGTCGGTAAGTGTTGCCCGGCCGTCCTCATCCGTCGTGAGGGTGTGCGACCAGCCCGGGGTAGACTGTGAGACGCAGGTGAACTCAGCGCCGGCAAGTGACGCGCCGACTTGAGGACCTGCCCCTGTCGCGGCATCGACCTTTGCGATGCGCAGGGTAATGGTACCGGGCTGCTCATCGATGACGACATTCCCGCCGTCATTGCCGGTGGAAAAGGCGATGCGGTCACTCCTGGGGATATAACCCGCTGGAGCTTTGGTTTCGACCAGATAATATGCCGTATTGGGCAAAAGTGTCGCCTGTGCGCGACCGCTGCTGTCCATCTGGATGCTGCCGACACGCTTGTCGCCGGCGCTCTCATAGATGTCGAACCTCGCTCCGTCGAGCCTGTAGGTATCGTTTTCGCTCGTGATGGCGGCGTTGGCTGACTGTTTTTGGAAGGATGCGGAGACGGCCGGGAGCACGTAGAGCATGTCTTGACGCTTGCTGCCGCCCGACACAGTTCCCAAATAGCGCCGTGCGCGATGCGGTGCGGCTTTAATGCTTCCCGATTTGGCGCTGTCGTGGAGCCAGCGCGCTGCGGCAACGACCTCATTGTCGCCGGAAAAGTTTCCGCTCTTTGTGACGCCCTGGGCGGTTGTATATGAGAATGATCCGTCGGTATGGGTGGTGCCGTTGAGCATCCAGACGGCAAGTTGGGTTGCGGCGCGCGCTCGATCGGGGGACAGGTTATGCCCGCCAAAGGATGTGGCGGTGGGGTAGCCATGGCAGATGATGGCCGCGAATTCGTCTTCGAGCCATACCCAGCCCTGATTGTAGGTGAGCCAGGGTCCGCCCGGTGTGCTGGGGCCAAATCGGTCCTGGTTCATACAATAGGCAGTCGAAGAATCCTGTGCCTCGTATTTGCCAACTCCAAAAGGACCGCATTCATTGCTGATAGTGCGGAATCCGAGCGATTCGTAACCGTCGACGGCGAGCGCGGCATCCGGTGTCATGCAGCCTAAAAGTAAAAAGAGGACTAGGAGCAGCGATCCTGCTGTGATTGCGCTGTGGACAGAGTGCGTGGGTGCGTTGGACATGGCTGCTCCTTATCCCTCGTGCGCCGCACGGGGAGGCCGCGGCGCGTAGGATGAGGCTATCCCCAAGGTTCATGCGGGTAAGTACCGGAACCTGACCAAATGCTTGCCCGATATCTGACAAATGGCGCCTATGAAAGATAATGGAATAAATCTGCAGGTAGACAACGGTAAATAGAAGAACGTACAGGTCCCTATCTTCACAATTGGCCTGTTTTTAGGACGATTCTCCACAGCTAAAACAAGCATCGTCACCCTTGTATCGAACAAGACAACCGCGTTATACTATCCTCCACATATGCGGGCATCGCCAAGTGGTAAGGCATCAGCTTCCCAAGCTGACACTCGCGGGTTCGAGTCCCGTTGCCCGCTCCAGTTAAAAGCACAAGCACGGCACCATTACGGTGCCGTGCTTTTTCAATAAAGTGCCGGGACTCGAACCCGCCAGGGTGTGAGCGTAAAGCAAACGCGAAGCGTTTGTAGCGAGCAGGCGAAGGCGCCGGCAGGCGCCTAAAGCCGGTGCGTATTTGCGAAGCAAATACGCGGACGTCCCGTTGCCCGCTCCACCGGGCACGGGAGACATGGGGACGGCCAATTCAACAAAGTTTCCCCCGCGGCTTCGTGAGGCCGAGGGGCTCGCCTGAAGCCGGTGCGTATTTGCTTCGCAAATACGCGGACGTCCTCATGACCGCTCCATCTGCAACATGTTAGGTTGATGCCCGTTGCTCATACGGGCGCCTGCGCACGGTACAATAGTCGAGTTACGACCAACGTGCCAATAACCAAAAAGGAGCCGCTATGATCGATCGCTATACCCGCCCGGAGATGGGACACATCTTCTCCCTCGAGAACAAGTACGCCATTTGGCAGGAGATCGAGGTCCTGGCCTGCGAGGCCCAGGCGGAGCTCGGCAAGATCGGTATTTCCAAAGACGAGGCCCAATGGATCCGCGACCATGCCAACTTTGAGAAGGCAAAGGTCGACGAGATCGAGGAAGTCACGCGCCACGATGTCATCGCCTTCCTGACCAACATGAAGGAGTACATCGACGCCGATGTTCCGGAGGGCGAGCCCAAGCCTAGCCGCTGGGTTCACTATGGTATGACCAGCTCCGACCTGGGTGATACGGCTCTGTGCTATCAGCTTACTCAGGCCTGTGACCTGATTATCGAGGACGTCAAGAAGCTCGGCGTGATCTGCAAGCGCCGCGCTTTCGAAGAGCGCAATACGCTCTGCGCCGGCCGTACTCACGGCATCCATGCCGAGCCGATGACCTTCGGTATGAAGTTTGGCTCTTGGGCCTGGGAGCTCAAGCGCGATCTCGATCGTCTTGAGGACGCTCGCAAGAACGTTGCCTTCGGTGCCATCTCCGGTGCCGTCGGCACCTACAGCTCCATCGAGCCGTTCGTCGAGGAGTACGTCTGCGAGCACTTGGGCCTGGTTCACGATCCGCTGTCCACGCAGGTCATCAGCCGCGATCACCACGCCTACCTCGCCGGCGTGCTTGCCACTACAGCGGCCACCTGCGAGCGCATCGCGACCGAGGTCCGCAACCTGCAGAAGACCGATACGCTCGAGGCCGAAGAGCCCTTCCGCAAGGGACAAAAGGGCAGCTCCGCTATGCCGCACAAGCGCAACCCCATCACCATGGAGAAGGTTTGCGGCCTGTCGCGCGTCGTGAAGGCCAACGCGCAGGTTGCCTTCGACAACGTCGCCCTGTGGCACGAGCGTGACATTTCACACTCCTCCGCCGAGCGTGTCGCCCAGGCTGATAGCTTCATTGCGCTCGACCACATGTTCCAGTGCCTCATCCGCGTTATCGACGGCCTGCAGCTGTATCCCGCCCGCATGATGGCCAACCTCAACAAGACCCGCGGCCTCATCTTTTCCTCCAAGGTGCTGCTCGCCCTCGTCGACACGGGCATCACCCGCGAGGACGCCTACGCTATCGTGCAGGAAAACGCCATGGCCACCTGGCACGAAGTGCAGGATTGTGTTTCCGGTCCCACCTTTAAGGAGCGTCTCGAGGCCGATCCGCGCTGCACCGTCAGCCAGGAGAAGCTCGACGAGATCTTTGATCCGTGGGACTTCCTCACCCGCATCGACACGGTCTTCGATCGCCTGGAGCAGGTGAGCTTCGAGTAGGGTTAACCTAATTCGGCTGTTTGCGGATGCATTCCAACCTTTGGCGCCTTGCCCATCTTGGGTGAGGCGCTTTTTTATCGCCGCATCAGCCCCGGGTATACAATGAAATCCGACTGCTGTTTCGATGAAGGGAGGCTTGTGCCCGGACGTATCAAGCGAGCCGCCATCGTCTCGTTTGCGCTCATGCTCCTTGTTGCCGCCTGTGTGGCCGCCCTGACGTATACCGTTCGAAGCAGTTCTTCCTCCTCGAATGAAGCCGACAAAGATCTCCCGGTACTCAAAATCGGCGTTACGGATAACGACCCCTATGTGTATGTCGATACCACGGGCGATTACGCCGGTATCGATATCGACATCGCCCGCGAGGCGTGTGAGCGTGCGGGGCTCAAGCCACAGTTTATCGATATTGACTGGAACGATCGCGACCGGCTGCTCGAAAACGGTGATATCGATTGCCTGTGGTGTGATTATTCTCCCTGTTATCGCGAGGATAAGTATTACTGGACCGAGCCGTATCTAACCGTGACGGTCTCGGTTGCCGCCAAGAAAACGAGTGGCATCAAGTCCTTGGCGCATCTCGATGGAAGCAAGACCATCGCGGTAATTGCGGGCTCGGTGAGTGAACGCCGATTGCTCGCAGGGGATCTGGAAATCTCGCCGAACGTGCAAATCAAATCGTATGGTTCTGCCGAACTCTGCAAAGCCGCCCTCGCCAAAGGGTATGTCGACTGTTGGATGGCGGACGTTCAGCCGCTTGACCGACTTGTCGCCCGGTATCCCGGCCTTTACCGCGTGTTCGCTGACAACGTTATGACGGTTGATCTGGGCGTCGCGTTTGATGACGGCTATGAAGGACCGATCGTAAAGGATCTCAATACCGCATTGTTTGCCATGGACCGAGATGGCACGATTGACCGTATTGTGGGCAATTACAAGACAGGAGCGACGACGGGCGGGCAAGGAGCAAATCCATGACAAATGATGAGCACCGCTTGCGTCGAAAGACTCTGACCGTCATAGCTGTCGGCGTTATTGTCAGCGCTGTCTTGTTAGGCCTGTTGTATACGGTTGGAACCCATCGCTGCCTCGAAAAAACGCTTGGGTTTGGCCAAGAAACCATGGCGTTTTTGGAAAACGCTTGCGAAAAATATGACCGCTACGAACAGGGGAGAAAAACCGAAGAGACGCACGATTTGCTCGCCGCGATCGAATCGTTTGCGACGTTCCTGTCCTCTGATCGCGTTGAGGTTAACGACGATCTTATCGAGCAATTTGTCCATGCCGAGAACCTTTCGGGGCTGATGGTCATGGACTCCGATGGCCATATGGCTGCCCACTACGACATCGATGGTCGCGATCCGCTCATGTTGTGGCGAGAGGAGCTGGCCTGTGCGCCGGTCGCATCGATGTATCAAGGTTCCAAAGTGACCTACTCAACTGTCGTCGAGCGCCGTGGTGTCGTTTTTGCCGTCTGCGCTATCCCGTATGGCGACGGCGTTGCCTTGGCATACCGCTCATTTGTTTCCGATCCAGCGGACGACTATTCATATGCCATAGCCGACGTGCTTTCGAACAGCACCTTCCACCAGGGCCCCACGGTGCTTGTTATGGAGGATGCGGAGATTGTCTCATCCAACAGCGCCGATGCTGACGTGTCGCTCGCCCGATTCCTCACCAGCGCAGGGGTTGAGTGGAAAGACGATGGCCTAACGCGCATCGAATATCGAGGAGACAAATGGTACGCGGTGCGTGCGGCATACAAGGACTACCGCCTGTTTGCGCTGTATCCCAAATCTGAGGTCATGTCTGGCAGGATCACATTTGTCGCCGCTGGCGTCTTGGTGTGCCTTGCGTTTTGGGTCGTGGTACTGTTGGCTCGAAATATCGTTGATCGCCGCAATTTGGTCGAAAAGGATAAACAGCTCGGCATTATCAATGCCATAAGCGCCATCTACGATTCGACCTTCCTTTTGCATCTCGACACCCTCGAGATCGAGGGAATCAATATGTCGCCGACGATAGCGAAGATATTTGCCGAGCACAGCGAGGCATATGACTTTATGGACACGGTCTGCCGGGATGTCGTGAGCCCCGAAAGCCGCGAAGCGGTTGTGGGACTCGTAGATATAAGTACGCTTCGCGAACGTATGGAGGGCGTACCGTACTTGGCTGCCGAGGTGCGAGATTGTCGAGGCGCTTGGTACTCGCTACAGGTTGTCCCCCAGCATCGCGATGAGCAAGGCCGGCTGGAGTCGGTCGTCGTGGCGACGCACAACATATCGATGGTCAAACATGCCGAGGAGCTGACATACCAAGACAAACTGACGGGGCTTCGCAACCGCAACTACCTTGAATCGCGCGGAGATAGCCTGGTAAACGAGGGCTTGCCCGTGAGCGTGATTATGTTGGACTGCAATTATCTCAAGCGGACCAACGATATCTACGGTCACGAGATGGGGGATGAACTGCTGCGACGGACGGCGTCCGTGCTGCGGCGGGTGGCTGGTGCGGATTACCTGCCGATGCGCGTTGGCGGCGACGAGTTTTTGCTGGTTTGCCCCCATACTGACAACGAGTCTGCGCTCGGGCTGGAACAGGATCTTCGTCTCGGTCTTGCCGCGGTAAGCGATGAGGCACTGACGGTCAGCGCATCGATTGGCGTGGCGACCGTCGAGACGGCTGGAAATACGCTGGCCGATGTATATCGTGTCGCCGACCACAATATGTATCGGGAGAAGCGCACAGTCCACGCACGGGGTACGGGCTGCTAATCTTGCCCCCACTAATCTATGCATCGTAGGATGTTGAATCGGTGCTTACGATAATAAGTCGGGCCAGGCGGGGATAATAGACGTCTGAAATTTCTTTCTGAGAGGGGATCTCAATGATTAGTTTTGACTACAAGCCTCAGGGTGTATGCTCTCGCAATATCCACCTCAATCTTTCCGATGACGGCAGCAAAGTGCTGGGCGTCGAGTTTACCGGCGGCTGCGACGGCAATCTCAAGGCTATCTCCAAGCTGGTTGAGGGTGCTCCTGCCGATCGCGTAATCGAGGTTCTCGCCGGTAATACCTGCGGTATGAAAAAGACCTCCTGCGCCGACCAGCTTACCCGCGCTATCGAGGCCGCTCGCGCCGAGATCGCCTAATGGGTATCGCCGACCACATCAAGAACGGAATATCGCGCCGCGGCTTTGTGCTCGGTGGAGCTGCCGCGGGCGCTGCCACGGTACTTGCCGGATGCTCGAAAAAAACGGGCACCAGCGACGATGCCGCCGGCGAGCCGCAGGTTATCAAAGATGACTCAAAAATCGTCTCGATTACGGATGAGTACGAGGCTGTCGAAATCGACCTCGAGCCTGCAGCTTCATGGACATTGCCTCTGGGTACGCTGCTGTACTACTGCGACGGCGATTACGCCGCGGCGATGATGGCGCCCGCATCGGCGCGGCATGCCAACACACTCGGTGCGCTCAACCTGGGCGACGGTTCGCTCACAACGCTCATCGAGGATCCCGTCGAAGGTGCAGGGTATTCGTTTTACGATGTCCGAGCCGGCGATGGCGTGTTTGCTTGGGTCGAAATGAACTTTGCGAACGCATCGTGGAAGCTCTATGCGCAAAATACGGCAGGTGCGTCGCTTGTCGGCGATGTGGTCGAGCTCGACCGAGGCGGCAAGGACTACGACCCGCCACTGTTTACGGCGTTTGAATCGTCCGTCATTTGGTACAAGATGCCTTCGGCGGGCGGCAAAAAGACGAGTCACGACTCGTATTGCTACCGCCGCTCGCTCGACGAGGCAAAGGCCGAGGCCATTTGGAAGTCAACGGGCCGCTTTGCATCCGCCCCGCGTGTGAGTGACGGCATCTTGACCATTTCTCCGCGTGTGCGCAACGACGAGGGCGTCTACTACGGCATGACGGCGATCGACCTGACGGACGGCAACAATACCAAGAGGGCTCAGCTGGTCCTTCCCTCATCGGTGTCTCCCTTCGAGGCCGTATATATGGGCGACACATTTGTGTTCTCCATCGAGGCCACCTATAGCGGCGTGGGGAGCCTAGGCAACATGGGCACCTATATCGGTAACGAGAATGGGACGTTCCTATTCCTGTCGCGCGAGCCGCTTGCGTGTGCTGCCGGCAGAAAAGGCAAATACCTGGTTAAGGTTCAGGCATCGCATTTTCTGATCGATACCTCCGCCAAAACCTATGGTTCGCTGCTGTCGCCCGACCGCGCTCTCGAATATGGCGATTATCCAGCTACGGCGGGTAAATCGAATACGTTTTTAACCTATGCCACGGTGCGTAATAGCCAAGGAATCCCCGAGACGGTTACCGCCCGCCTGTTCTCTCTTTAGCGCCGAGGGGTTAAAAGGGCGCCAACGGGGGAATAAACGCGTTGTAATTGTGAGTGCCGCCCGCCGAGCCGCTGCACTGTAGCGGTGCTCGGTGGGCATAGGTGCGTTAAAATGGGCTTGTTCTTAGCTAATTGAGACAGGGGGGCCGTGTTATGGCTTCAGATGCAAAAAAGATTCTGCTGGTCGAGGACGAGAAGGCAATCCGTGACGCTGTCGCTGCCTATCTCGAGCGCGAGGGCTACTGGGTTGTTGGCGTCGGCGACGGCCAGTCTGCGATCGAGGAGTTCGAGAAGCACCAGTTCGACCTGGTTGTGCTCGACCTTATGCTCCCCAAGATTCCCGGCGAGCGCGTTTGCCGCACTATTCGCGATACCTCGGATGTGCCCATTATCATGCTTACCGCCAAGGGCGAGATCGAGGATCGCATCATCGGCCTCGAGCTTGGTGCCGACGACTACCTGATCAAGCCGTTCTCGCCTCGCGAGCTCGTCGCCCGCGTCCGTGCCCTGTTCCGCCGTGCTCACCAGGCCGATGAGCCCGCCGTTGAGGTGCTCGACTTTGGCGATCTGGTCATCGATATCTCGGGCCACAAGATTTTGGTCGAGGACAAGGAAGTGGACCTGACTGCTTCCGAGTTTAAGCTGCTCACCACGCTTGCTCGCCATCCCGGTCGCGTCTATAACCGCATGGAGCTGGTCGAGAAGGTGCTCGGCTACGACTTTGAGGGCTATGAGCGCACCATCGACAGCCATGTGAAGAACCTTCGCGCCAAGCTGGGCGATGACCCCAAGAAGCCTAAGTGGCTCTACACCGTTCACGGCGTCGGTTATCGCTTTGAGGCTCCGGCCAAGACCGATAAGTCGGACGAGAAATAGGGAAATCACATATGACACCTGCGCGCTTTGAAATTGGACAAAAGCACAAGCAGGAGAACGAGGCGGGTTCCAAGGCGAGTTGGAACACGCCTCGTTCCGATTCACGGCCAGCGATGAGCTATCCCTCGCGCATGGCATTGGCTTTTGCCCTGACGTCGCTCATGACGGTATTGGTGCTGGTGGGCGTTGTCTCCGTTGTGTGGGGCACCGTCTTTTCGGATTACACGCGCTCCAATATCGTCGAGATCGCCAATTCTGCTGCCGAAAAGCTTGCGACGTCGTATGAGGAAAACGGCAGCTGGACTGCGGGCGAGCTGCGCACGGTCGCGACATCGAGTTTGGTGTCCGATGACCTGAGTATGCAGGTCGTCAACAAAAAGGGTGTTGTCGTCTATGACGACTCATGGCCTTCGGCAAGTGCGACCGCCGATGTGCGCGAGAGCGAATCGCCGTCGAGCAGCTCGAGCGGTAAAAAGGCCTCGCATAGCCCGGTCTCGTCGGCGCCCACCGATTCCGATAGCGTCGCCAACGTCGAAATCATAACGTCTTCTGGCGAGCATGTCGGACAGGTAAAGCTATGGGCCATCGGCTCCGATGCTCTGCTCACCAAGGCGGATTCTGCGTTTAGGGAGAAGACTTTTAACGCCATGGCCCTTGCCGCGGTTGTTGCGGTCTGCATCTCGGTTGTTATCGGATCGTTCGTGTCGCGCATGCTTACCAGACCGATTCATCGTATAACCAGCACGGCCAAGCAAATTCGCGACGGCGATCTGTCCGCTCGTACCGGTTTGCGCGGCGACGATGAAATCGATCAGCTGGGTGAGACCTTTGACGAGATGGCCACCTCGCTCGAGAAAGATATGAAGCACGAAAAGCGCCTGACCTCGGATGTCGCACACGAGCTGCGCACGCCGCTTATGGCCATGCTTGCAACGGTCGAGGCCATGCAGGACGGCGTGTATCCCACCGACGACGAGCATCTGGAGACGGTCGCTTCCGAGACGCGCCGCCTGGCTCGTTTGGTGCAGCAGATGCTCGACCTATCGCGTATGGAAAACAGCACGGCGCCGCTCAATCTCGAACCGGTGGACATGGTTCCCTTTGTGCGGTCTATCGTCAACGCTCAGGAGCGCCTATTTGTTGACCGCGATCTGCGCTTGCGCTTTGCTGACGAGACCCAAGGTCACGACGATGTCGTCGAGGCCGATCCCGACATGATCACGCAGTGCGTCATCAACCTCATGAGCAACGCCATGCGCTACACCCCCGAGGGCGGTTGGGTCGTGGTGTCGGTGCTCAGTGACCGCAAGCATGTCAGTATTGCCGTTTCGGATACCGGTATCGGTATTGCCAAGGACGACCTGTCGCGCATCTTCGGGCGATTCTGGCGCGCAGATGCCAGCCGCGCCCGCGAAGCCGGCGGCCTGGGCGTTGGCCTCGCCGTGACCAAGCAAATCGTCGAGCGTCACCATGGCTACATATCCGTGGAGTCGGAGCTTGGAAAGGGTACGACTTTTACGATTCATCTGCCTCGCGAGCACACGGCGGACGCGGCATCTACTACAATGGAGCACTAGCTTTTCGCTATTCGGTGAAGGAGGGGCCGCGTTCCTGCCGCTCCGAGTTTGCGAAAACATGCGGGAAAGAACCCGCATTTCTGTCGTATTTAGGTAAGGAGTGACTCACGTGACAACGATGGAGCGTCGTCCGGATTCCCGTGGCAAGGTTCGTGATATCTACGATGCCGGCGAAAACCTTTTGATGGTCGCCACCGATCGCATTTCTGCGTTCGACTTTATTCTCCCCGACGAGATTCCGTTTAAGGGAGAGGTGCTCAACCGCATCTCGGCATTCTGGTTCGATAAGTTTGCCGATATCGTCCCCAACCACCTCGTCTCCATCGATCCGGCGGATTTCCCCGAGGAGTTTGCCGAGTATCGTGACTATCTCGCAGGCCGCGCCATGCTGGTTAAGAAGGCCCAGACGATTCCCATCGAATGCATCGTCCGCGGCTATCTGACCGGTTCGGGCAAGAAGACCTACGACGAGAACGGCACCGTCTGCGGCATCCAGCTGCCCGAGGGTCTGACCGAGGCCTCCAAGCTTCCCGAGCCGCTGTTCACGCCGTCCACGAAGGCCGAGATCGGTGATCACGACGAGAATATCTCGTTTGAGCGTTGCTGCGAGATCGTTGGCGAGGACATCGCCACGCAGATTCGCGATCTGTCTCTCAAGATCTACAAGGCTGCTGCCGAGTATGCAGCGACCCGTGGCATCATCATTGCCGACACCAAGTTTGAGTTTGGTGTTATCGATGGCAAGGTCACGCTGATCGACGAGTGCCTCACGCCCGACTCCAGCCGTTTCTGGCCCGCCGCCAGCTACGAGGAGGGCAAGATCCAGCCTAGCTACGACAAGCAATTCGTCCGCAATTGGCTCAAGGCCAACTGGGATATGACGGGGGAGACCCCGCACCTGCCCGCCGAGGTCATCGATGGCACGTCCGAGCGCTATCGCGAGGCCTTCCAGATCATCACGGGCTCCCAGTTCACAAGCATGAAGGAGAACGCATAAGTGAGTACCCGTAGCGCCACGAACAAGCGCACGCAATCCCACGAAGTTACCGGGGTTGCGCGCAAGTCCGCCGCATCTGCTAAACCCGCCCGCCAAGCAGCGAGCTCCGTTCGCGTCGTGCCGGCTTCGTCTAAAGCTCGCCGCAAAGAGCTCGAGAAGGGTGAAAACCTGGAAGGCCTTTCCAAGGAGGAGAAGCGCGCCCGCAAGGCCAAGCAGCGTGCTCGCGAGGATCGTATCTATACGGTGTCGAATATTCTTCTCAAGCAGGATGAGGACTACACCAAGCGCCGTCGTATCTGGTGGGCCGTGCTCGCCATCGGCATGGTACTCGTCGTGGCAATTTGGGCTTCGCTCTACTTCGCTCCCGGCGGCACGGTGTCCAGTCCTGTTCAGATGGTCGGCATCGTTTTGTCCTATGTCATCATCCTGGGTGACTTTATCTACGACTTCGTTCGTATTCGTCCCTTGCGCAACATGTACCGCGCGCAGGCCGAGGGCATGTCCGAGAACAAGCTCAACGCTCTTATCGAGCGCTCGGCTGCCGAGGAGGACAAGAAGGACTCCAAGAAGAAGTAGCGTTTGTATCCATACATATCGCTAAGATATAAGGCGCGTCGTTTTTGCGGCGCGCCTTTTTACTGTTCTATAGATAGATGGAGTGGCACATGATTCGAGCTGCCCTAACGGTCGAGGAAGCTCTTGAGGGCATGAAGACCCTTGAGCCCAAGATTAAAAATTATGCGCGTCTCGTTATCCGCAAGGGTGTAAACGTTAAGCCCGGCCAGGAGGTCGTCGTTCAGTCTCCCGTCGAGTGCGCATCATTTGCGCGCGTGGTGGTTGCGGAGGCTTATGACGCCGGTGCCGGTCACGTGACGGTCATCTGGGCCGACGACGCCGTGACGAGGCTTGCGTACGAGCATGTCGAGAAAAGCTATTTTGGGCAGACGCCCGAGTGGAAGCGCATACAGCTGGATTCTCTGGCCCAGGACGGTGCCTGCTTTATCTTTATCGAGGGTGCTGACCCCGCCGCTCTCAAGGGCATCGATCCTGCCAAGCCCGCTGCCGCTTCCAAGGCGAGGAACACGCAGTGCAAGATTTTCCGCCGCGGACTGGATTACAACATCAACCCGTGGTGCATTGCCGGAGCGCCGGTCGTGGCTTGGGCGCGCGAGGTGTTCCCGGGAGACGCCGATGAGGTTGCAATCTATAAACTATGGATTGCGATCCTGCATACCGCCCGTGCTGACGGCCAAGATCCGGAGAGTGACTGGGAGCTTCACGATGCGGCGTTTGAAAAGAACCTGCGCTTTTTGAACGAAAATCGTTTCGACTGCCTGCGCTATACCGCTTCGAATGGAACCGACCTGGTAATTGGTATGACGAAGGGGCATGAGTGGGCCGGCGGTAAGGGCGAGACCCCCGACGGTCACCCCTTCTTCCCCAACATCCCCACCGAGGAGGTCTTCACCTCGCCCGATCGTATGCGTGCTGACGGAATCGTCTATTCCGCAATGCCGCTTATCCATCACGGTAACAAGGTCGACGATTTTTGGATCAAGTTCGAGAACGGTCGTGTGGTGGATTACGACGCCCGTGTGGGAAAGGCGACACTCGCAAGTATCATCGATACTGACGAGGGCGCTGCTCATCTGGGAGAGGTTGCGCTCATTTCCAAGAACACGCCGATTCGCGAAAGCGGCATCCTGTTCTATGACACGCTCTATGACGAGAATGCCAGCTGCCATCTTGCACTGGGAGTCGGCTTCCCCGAGTGCATTGAGGGTGGATATGATATGTCCAAAGAGGAGCTCATTGAGCATGGCGTCAACGTTTCGAGCACGCACGTCGACTTTATGATCGGTACGGACGACATCGATATTGTGGGCATTACGCCCGATGGACGCGAAGTTGTGATTTTCCAGAACGGCCAATGGAGTTGGGAATAGTCCCAGACCGTGGTACAATGCCACCCGCGGGCCGTTAGCTCAGCTGGCAGAGCAGGGGACTTTTAATCCCAAGGTCCAGGGTTCGAACCCCTGACGGCCCACCATAGAATAGAAAGCGATCGACTCCGGTTGGTCGCTTTTTTGTTGCCAAGGCATGGGTTCGAACCCGTCGGGGCGCGGAGCTGAGTAAACGCGTGAGCGTTTGCCAGCGCAGCGCGCAAGGCGCGAAGCGCCGCAGCGGCCGCCTGCGGAGCAGGCTGAACCCCTGACGGCCCACCCAAAGAAAGGAAAAAGAAATGAAAACAGATAGATACGGAATTAGCGGCAGCACATTAAAGATAATAGCGGCCATCTCGATGGTTCTCGATCATGTAAGCAGGATCGTCCTGACCAATGGAATCATGACTCACGCATCGTACAATCAGATATCAGACGAACAGTGGGCGATTCTAAGCGAGGCTTCGGATGTGCTTCATGTTCTTGGCAGAATTGCATTTCCCTTATTTTGCTTTTTGATAGTTGAGGGATTTTTGCATACTCATGACATAAAGAAGTACCTGCGAAATATGCTTGTCTTCGCAATCATTGCGGAGCCCATATACGATTTCGTTCAAACCGGGCAGCTATTTGACCTTCGGCAACAGAATGTTATGTATGAGCTCCTGCTTTCCTTGGTCTTTTTGATTATTCTGGAAAAGATACAAAGTCTTTCAAAATGGAAGAGGCACATCGCAGAAATTGCTCTGATTGTTTTGACGGCACTGGCAGCTGAATACACTAAACTAGATGGCGGTGTGTATGGCATTCTGCTTGTGGCTGCGTTCTATTTATTCCACGACAACAAGGCCAAGATGTTCTTTGCTGCAGTATGCGCAGTGTTCCTTTCGTCGTGCCATATAGTTGGCGGCGGATTTGAGTTTGCTACAGCTAATGTATTAAATCCTGATGTTGCCGCCGCGGTCGTTTCGTTGCTGCTTATCAATCTTTATAATGGCAAGCGAGGGCTGAAGCTGAAATATTTCTTCTACATTTTCTATCCGGCACATCTTGCTCTGCTTTATGGTGTCTCACTTATTGTTTTGAACTGTCTTTAAAAACTCTCAAACAAGTCTCTGAAAGCAGAAACAAATTGACCCTAAGACTGCTTGTGAATTTCCGGAAGACCTGAGAGATGTGAGGATAGACAACGAGGGCTGCAGAAAGATGCTTCTCAGTTATCTGGCGGATCGACGTATCTGTATGAGGATCACTTCCACACACTCATTAATAACAGTGATAAACACGGCAGATCCTCAAAACATGAGGCTGCGGAGGTCGAACGATGCTTCGAAAGCATGAATGGCAGCGAGAAAATGAGTTCGGAAACACCCTCTAGATGCTCCAGCATAGAATTGAAAGCGATCAACTTCGGTTGGTCGCTTTTTTGTTGCCGGTGTACGGGTTCGAACCCGAACTTCTCTATATATAAGAACGCTTGGCGAACAAAACCCGCCTTTTACCGACGGGAAACAAATAGCTGATGCTTTTGGAGTAAAGTGGCGCACCAGAGATGACCGATGCCTTAACACCTATAAACCAGCTGGTCATCGCCAATATCAGAAGCTGCTGCTTCGAATACGGCCTCAGTGAAGCAACTGAGGGTTCTATTCATTTGTGAACAAAATATGGAGTGCATGATTCCCGCCCCCGGGGCCCCTCCGGTCTGGCAATATATCTCCTTGCCGCGCGGCCCGG
>JAQDNC010000009.1:0-54122 GCA_027660625.1 Coriobacteriaceae bacterium AM100-PB1-1D-6A
GGGCGCGGGCCGTGTTCCGCTATGCGGTTGTCAATTTGCGAAAGAAATTATGCGTCACCACATACCACGGGCACTTCGCCAACACGCTCACGGACCTCATCGGCAAGCTCGCCCGAAGCGCCACGACCGGCAGCCGAACCGCCGATGACCATCGCATCCGGTAGGCAATTAAAGAGAAGTGAATCGGCAATGTCCGCAGTCGTGCGGTCGTTGAGATAAACCTCCCCCTCGCTCGTGATGAAGTGAAAAAGCTTGAGGTCGTCCAGGCGCAGCGCCGCCTTGCGACGCATGGTGTGAGCGAAATCTCGGTTAATCAGCCCGAGATCACCGGCCCAGGCACCGCAAAAATTGCAACGCGTGAACTGCGCGTCGACGGCAGCGCACAGCTCGATTGTGGCATCACCATCGTAAATAGCTTCAGCTCCCCAAGGAGTCGACAAATCATGGGATAGAGCCCCGATTACATAGCCCATCGATGCAAGGGTTGAGGGAGAAACATGCTGCTCATAGGGCATCGAGAGCTCATTGGTAATCAAAATGCCATCGACACCGCCCTGCTGCAACGCCTCGAGATCGCGCTTGGCGGCTTCCACGACCTGCGACACGCTTCCGCCCGGGTAATACAGTGGATCGCCCGGCAGAGGACGCAGGTGCAGCATTCCAATAACCGGCTTTTCGGTCTTGAACATCGAGGTTAGAAACGACATAACGTGCTCCTTCTTAGGGTCATTGCAGGGACGTTACTCCCCCAGCACCTCGACGTACACTTTTCGCTTCTGCGGACCGTCAAACTCCGCAAGATAGATGTTCTGGGCACCTCCGCACACGATGTGGCCATCTTGGACGGGAAAGAAGCAACTGTTTCCACAAATCATGCTCTTGATATGCCCACAGGAGTTGTTACCGGTGGCTCCATAGCTCGGCAGGAAGTGTGCATGCGCATAGGGGGCATCGAGTGGGGCGATGCGATCAAGCGTCTCCATAAGATCCGTCTCCACGCAGGGCAGTCCCTCGTTTACCACGATTCCACAGGTCGTATGCGACAAAATAATCGCTGCCAAGCCATTGGTCACCGAGCTGCGTTCGATGGCAGCGTGCACATCTTCGGTAATATCGATGAACTGGTCCGGAGCAGTCGATAGATAGCTCAATGTCTCGAGCGTCACCATGTTTACTCATCCCCTTCAAGAAAACGCAGGGCATTACCCCAGTAGAGCCTTTCTCGCGCATCATCGCGCATGAGCACGGTATCGAGCGCCCGCTTGAGTTTGAATGCACGGAAACGCGGCGTATTGCTGGCGAACATCACTTGATGCGATAGCGCGCGCTCATACCACAGCGGCCCCATATCGACCGTGAAAAGGCGCTGCATCATCTCCTCGGGCGAATCGATGTAAGTGATAGAGGTGTCCGTGTAGCAGTTGGGATACTTGAGCAGCATCGCCACGGTCTCGCGCACCCAGGGCCAGCCAAAGTGGGTCAAACTAAAGCGCACATTTGGATGCGTTGCGATTGTGTGCTCAAATGCAAGCGGGTTACTGCGCGAGAGCTCTGCGCCCGGCTCCCAAGACATACCGGCATGGAAAACCACCGGCTTGTTATAGCGCTCGCACAGCTCGTAAAGCGGCTCGGCCACAGCATCATCGGGGGCAAAACCCTGCTTTGCCGGATGCAGGCAAAGCCCCTTTGCCCCCAACTCGGTAAAGGCGCGCTCCAATTCGTCTGCGGCACCGCTCACCTGCGGATCTACGCTCGCAAATCCCCACAGACGATCGGGGTGCGCGGCAACCAGCATGGCAATCTGGTCATTGGTGCCAAAGTGTCCTCCGCATGCCGTGGTTACATCGAGCGGCATGAGCACGCTCTTCCGCACGTCGCAGACGTCCATCTCGACTTGAAGCTCATCCCAATCCATGGGGCCCATATGCCCCATACCAAATTCTCGTGACCAAAAACCGAATCCATCAGGCTCATCACCCGGCGTACAGATCTCGCCATAGAGCATAGGATGGACCAACATGTCGATAACCATTTCGTACTCCTTTCCAGGCATTTGGCCCTAGTACGGCTCAAACGAACCAATCACTCGGGACGACAGTTCAGCGCCCGCCTTCATACACGCCGGAATATCAAGGCCATCGATCACGCCCTTGGTAAACCCGGCAATATACGAGTCGCCGGCACCCACGGTGTTAACGACCTTCTCCGCCGGCACGATCCCGCACTCATAGAAGCGCTCACCGTCATAGGCAATGCTTCCCTTCTCACCAAGCGTGGCAACTGCCACCCGCGGTCCCAGCTCCTGTACGTGACGTACCCAATCACGCAGCTCCGGAGTGTCCTCTTCAAACGACATGAACGCATAGTCAACGTAGGGAAAATGGTTCTCGCAGGCATATTCGGGATCCTGGCTGAACACCGAGAAGTCCATAACCACCGTCTTGCCCGCATCATGCCATTCGGGCAGGAGGTCCAAACAATTGCCAAACAGGTCGGTGTGAATGATGTCATGTTCTAGGATAAACGCCCGGTCATCTTCATTCGGTCGATATGCCTCCATTACGCCATCGATTGCCTCGAGATGTACGCGATCGACGCCGTCTTTCAACGCCATGAGCATCACCGAGGTGTCGCCATCCTCCACCCGCAGATGTGAGATATCGAACCCCTCAGCGGCCAGCGCCTCCCTCATCTTGTCTCCGTACTCGTCCTTGCCGACAACCGACACGGCGGATACCGAAACGCCCATTCGTGCAAGATGGATACCCCAGTCAATGCCATTACCAGTCGGATAGAACACGCCGATGTTTTGATAGACGTCCGCACAGCAAAAACCAGCTGCGCACGCTTTAATACCCATGGTCTTCTCCAATGTTCAAAAGGGGACCCACCACATGGCGAGCCCCCTTTTCGCGTTTCGCTTATTGTTTTGCATCGGCTGTCCAAAGCCTCATAGCCAGACCGCCGTACGCTTTCTTAAGCTATTCGACGATTGGTGCTCCGTGGCCCCAAGAACCTTCCATGCCGCACACGGTCGAGGCAAACCCGGCAGCAAAGTCGAGCGCGCGCTCGATGGCCTCGGCGCCATCCTCTCCACGCTTGGCGGAATCGAGATAGCACATCAAAAACGAAGTGAGGAACGAGTCGCCCGCTCCCATGGTGTCCTTCATGTCCGTTACCGGTTTAGCCAGCTGGCGGTAATAACGCTCGCCGTCGTAAGCAATGCAGCCCTCGGCACCCGCCGTAGCCGACACAAAACGCGGACCCAGGCCCTTCACCCATGCCAGACGCTCGCGAATCTCGTCCTCACTCGCGGCATCCGCCGCACTAAAGAAGGCAAAATCGACGTAGGGTGCAATCTGCTCGTAGTACTCGTCGGTGGAGTCGTCCGAAAAGTCAAAAGAGACCGTGACGCCCGCGGCCTTCAACTTGGGCAGCTCGCGCTCGGTAAAGCAATAGTTGCCCGAATGAACCACATCGAACTGCTTCATGTACGAAAGGTCAAAGCGATCGAGGACATAGCGCGCATCGCCACGGATACCGCCCTCGTTGGAGCCGAGGAAGACACGGTCACCGTCAACGACGGTCACGCGAGCCGCTCCGTTCTCGCCAATCATCTGCTCGCACTTGTCAAGCTCGATACCCTCATCCTCGAGGCTTGCAATGACATGCTCGGCAGCGGCGTCATTGCCAAAAATGCCCATGTATGCGGAGCGTGCGGCACCGCATTTCTTGGCATAAACGGCGAAGTTCACCGCATTGCCGCCGGGATACATGGTGTGGATATGCTCGTAGCGATCGACGACGTTGTCGCCAAATCCGAGCGCGTTAACGTTAAATGCCATGGCCTTTGCCCCTTCTAGTACTCGACAACACCCATATAGCGGCGGAAATCGGGATCGTGATCAAACACCTTGCCGCGTGCAGCACGCAGCTCGCAGTTCATAGCGTAGAACAGCACCGGGTCCAGATAGGCACGGACGCTCGCCGGCACGGCTTCCATACCGTACTCCTTGGCATCGAGCACCATCAGCGTATCGGTATGCGTCTTAAGGAACGCCAGGGCGCGCTCGTCCATAGCACGGCACTCGCTGGAGCCCATCTGCAGGAAGTAAAAAACGCCATCCTGAGTAGCCTCAAAGGGGCCATGGAAGTACTCGGCAGAGTGGATGTAGCTGCAGTGCTGCCACTGCATCTCCATAAGAGAGCAGATAGCGAAACCATAGGTCTGGCTAAAGTTGGGACCGCTGCCCAGAATATAGAAGAACTCGTGCTCCTGGCAAAGCTTGGCAAAGCGATCGCCCAGCTCGGCATTTACCTTCTCGCGAGCCGGGGGAAGAATCTTATCCATCTCGGCGATACCGGCATACATGTCGGCAAGATCGGCGTAGCCCTCCTGCTGATCGAGCAGCTCTGCCGCAAGCGACAGCGAAATGCCAGCGGGGACCTCGGCCTGCGGCACACCCTCGCCCCATGGGTAGACCCACGTGGTCCACTTGCCGGAGTCGATCTTGGATCCAGCGTTGTCGGTCTGGGCGATCACCGTAGCGCCGGCGGCAAGGGCAATCTCGCAGCCCTCGACGACCTCCGGGGTATTGCCACTGTGGCTGCAAGCAATGACCAGGGACTTCTCGCCCAGACGACGCGGACGCATAATGTCGAATTCACGCGCGGTATAGATATACGAAGTGAAGGTGGTTGCCTCGCGCTGCAGAAGCTCGTGAGCCGGGATCAAATCGATCATGGAGCCACCGCAAGCAATCCAGTAGACGCTGTCGAACTTGCCCTTCTCGGCAATTGCCTCTTTAATCAGATCGTGTGCGTTCATATCCAGTTCCTTTCTTGTTTGGGCCGCAATCAATGACGTTGGTTGCGTGGCCGATAGTTGTTTTAGTCAATCAGATATTTCTCGAATGCGGCCATGTTCTTGGCATCAGCCGCCGCCGGGTCATCGTAGTAACGGCCGTCCGTAATTTCCTGGCCCAGCATGCCGTCGAAACCATGGACGTTGAGTGTGGCAACGAAGGCGTCCATATCGTGCTTGCCATCGCCCCACACCAGATGGCCATACGGGTCACCGTCGATAAAGTGCATCTCGTGAATTGCCCCATCACCAAAGGTGGCAAACCAGTCCTCGAGCGTCTCGCCAGCAACGCCCATCGCGGTTGTATCAACCATGGGCTGTAAGTACGGGCTCGCGACCTCGTCAATCATGCGCTTCGCATCGGAAACCGTCGTCACAAGGTTGCTCTCCTCGGGACGCAGGCTTTCCATCGTAAGCACCAGACCGTGCTCGCCGGCATACTCCGCCAGAATGGACAAGTGCTCGCGGCTGCGCTTCCAGGCTTCCTCGCGGTCCTCGTCCCAGTCGCCCCAGCCCGAGTTGATGGACATACGGTCGCACCCAAGTACCTCGGCAAGCTCAATGCCGTGCTTAAAGTACGCCAGGCTGCGCTGTTCATGCAGCGGTTTGCGTGCGCAATACTGCCAAGGATAGACAACATTCTCGGGGCACAGAGTACGATACCTAAGCCCACGGTCTGCAGCCTTTTTTGCCAGGACCTCAGCCTCAAAGTAGCCCGTGTGGTCGAGTGTCACATGCGGCTCCGCACACCACAGCTCAATGGACTCAAAGCCCAAACGCTGCTGCACATCAAGGAAGTAATCGAGCGACCACATGATGTAGTGGATATTCATGCCCGCAATCTGCTCGCGGCGCAGCGTCGGTTTGGATTCAGGCATCTTATGCCTCCTTATTTCGATCGAACACGATTCGTCCGTCCGACATCGTCATATCAACCGCAAGATCGCGTGCGTCGCGATAATCGAGGTCAAACACATCCCGATCGAGCACGCAGATATCGGCAAGCTTGCCAACCTCAAGCGTACCCAACTCGTCTTCGCGCATCAGGTCGTACGCGCCCCCGGCAGTCCAAGCGCGCAAGAGCTCGACAAGCGTCAGCGCGTTGACCTCATTCACGGGCAGTCCGTCGGCGAAGAATCCGCCGCACGCGCTGTAGATTGACTCGCCCAGGCTCGGAATCAGCAGCGGCAAATCCGTTCCACAGCACACTGTGCATCCGGAATCTTCCATGCCGCGGCGATTCCAGCTGTGCAAAAGTCGCGTCTCGCCAATTTGTCGACGCATCATCGACAGGCAATCCTCGCGCCGGTCCAGCATCAGAATCTGCGGATAGACCTCGCAAATTCCACCTAACTTGCCAAACTCGACAAGATCGGTCGGGTCAGAGTTCTCGAGATCGGTAATCGCATGGCGGCGAAGCATCCGTCCATGCTCGTCTCGAGGCAGCGAGGCATAGAGCGCCACGGTGCGACGAACGGCGCCATCGCCCTGGCAATGCAAGGAGTATCGGAAGCCCTCAGCATCAATTGCACGCAGCTCGCTTTCAATCAGATCCCACTCGGGCTCCTCGACAACCGTCTTGCCGACAGCGCCCGCATCGGCCGTGTCCTCATAGGGGTCAATCATCTCGGCAAGCCCCGCCCATACGCCGCGATCGGTCATACGGTTGAAGCCGGAAAAGCGAACGAACGGTCCCCGGAAGCGCTCTCGTGCCTCGCGGGCATATGCCAGATTTGCACCGGCACCCACCGGCTGCGACATCATAGAGACGCGAACCGTCAGCTCACCAGATTCCTCACGGCGAGCCATTTCGTCGGCAAAGCCGTAGTAGTCATCGAATGCCATCTCCTTGATGGCGGTAACGCCGCGCTCGTTAAGCATGCTCATGTAGTCCGAATACCCCGCACGCACCTCGGGCAGCGCGAGGAAATCGCTCATCATGCGCCAGATCTTCTCGGCATAGCACGCCTGGGGCGTAAAGCCGTATCGCGCACTGGCGGCAGCATTGAGAACGCAGGTCTCCGCGCCCGGTGTAAAGCAGACGACAGGGATATCGCCAAAACACTCGTCAAACGCAGCTGCTGTATTTGCGTTCTCGGCATCCGATGCCAACGTTTCGGGCAGGTTGTGGCCAAAAGCCGCCGCGCAATCCGGATGATCATCTTTCCATGCACGTAAGAGCGACACAGCCTCTTTGGCATCAGCGATGCCGGACAGATCAGACCCCAACATCCGCAGCGCCCAACCTGTATAGAAGGTATGCACATCGATCAGGCCAGGCATGACAGTGCGGTCGCCCAGGTCAACCACCTCGTCCGCCTGGGTCAAATACGAAGCTAGCTCACACTTGGCGCCAACAGCCTCAATTCGATTGCCACGGACCGCTACGAAACCTTCAAACGGCAGGTCCCCCGTACCGGTAAAGACGCTCTTAGACGTCAGGACCGTCAAACGATCAGACATCACAACCACCTACACCGGAAGCATGCCAGAGATTGCCGTTACGATCAGGCCAAAGACGACCATGAAAATGAAGAACTTCCAAATGGTCTTCCACCATTGGCCAAACGAAATCCTAGCCACGGCAAGACCGGCGACCGTCATGCCCGCCACGGGGCTGATGGTGTTGATGGTCTGGTTGGCAAACTGGAGCGCGGTGACGGCCGCCTCGGGATTGAGGCCCATGAGCTCGGTCAGGGGGCCCATAACGGGCATGGTGAGCGCCGCCAGGCCAGAACTCGAGGGAACCAGCAAAGAGAGCAGGCCAAGAACGATATACATAAACGTGGTGTAGACGGCGGCGGGTGCACCGGCAAGCGCAGTAGCGAGCGCCTGGAGGATGGTGTCGATGATCATGCCGCCCTCGGCGATGACCAGAATACCGCGAGCGATACCGATAACGATGGCAGCGTACGCAAAGTCGGCAAGACCCTTAACGAACTCCTCTGCGATCGTCTGCTGGTCAAGACCGCCCAGGATACCGGCAAGCAAGCCCATGCCAAGGAACACGGCGGAAATCTCATTCATGTACCAGCCCTGGGTAACAAGACCCCAGACGATAATGCCCATACCGCAAGCAAAATCGATAAGCACGAGCTTCTGACGGATAGTGAACTCTTCCTCGATGGAGGCATCGGTCACGGAAAACTCAATACGCTTGAGCTTATCGTCCTCGTACACAATGGACGACTCGGGATTTTTCTTGACGCGCATGGCGTAGCGCATGGCCCATGCGATACCGACGGCAGTGAAGATGACCCAAGAAACGGCACGCAGCCACAGTTGAGGATTGCCCTCGATACCAATGATGCCTTGGGCGATCAAAACATTAAACGGGTCGATGGTCGAAGCACAATATCCCAAGTTAGGACCAAGGAAGCAGATGATGAATGCCGTCATCGAGTCATAACCGATACCCATCATGATGGGAATGAAGATGGCATAGAACGGCAGGGCTTCCTCAGACATACCAAACGTAGTGCCGCAAATGGACAGCAACGTCATCGTGATGGGAATGATGAGGATGTCCTTGTTCTTAAGCTTTTTAATCACACGGCTCATGCCGGCATTCAAAGCGTTGGTCTTGGTGATGATTGCGAACGATCCGCCAATCAATAAGACGAACGCAACGACGTCGGCAGCCTCTTGGATACCCTTGGTGGGCGCTTGCAGGACCGCGAAGATATCCTGGCCCAGATTGATGGTCTCGCCGGTCTCGGAATCGGTGTAGTTCTTATCGACCTGTTCATAGGTTCCAGCAACGGCGACTTCACGCTCGCCCGCCGCTGTCGAAATCGTCTTGCGCTGATACTGACCAGAGGGAACGATCCAAGTCAGGACCGCAAAGACAACGATCAGCAAGAACATGATCGTATAGACATGCGGTAATTTGAACTTAAAACGTCTGTTTGTCTTCTTCGCCTTCGTATCTGACATAGATACCTCCAAAGAACTCGAGACTGCATCGCATCTCGCTTCAACGTTTGCGCAAGGCAAACGTTCTATGACGTTCCATAGATTACCAGCAGCTTTTCTTGTCATCAAGATAATTTCAAACTGATTGCCGCGATGCGGTTGAACGGTTGCGTTCGCGCCGTGAACGGTATGGAAACGCCCGGTGAGATGATCCACCGGGCGTTTCCATTCGCAATGTCCTAGATGTCAAAAACGTAGCGAGACCCAACGATCCGCTGACGACCGATGATAAACGGCCGCCGCTGCTCATCGAAAAAGAAGGCTTCCATATAAAACAAGGGTTCGCCAACGGGAACTGCCAACAGCCGAGCGACCTCGGGCGACGCGCACGCGATCTCGAGTGTGCACGGGTCGGTAAACGCGGGCGTACGGCCCGTCCGGTTACGCACGAACTCAAAAATAGATTGGTTAGATAGAGGTGCCGTTGATAGATAAGCGTTGTCCTCATAAACGTATATGTTGTTCTCGAGCATGACGGGGACTCCATCGGCAGTACGCACACGCTCAACGCATATCAAGTCAGTTCCGACGGGAACACCAAAGAACTGCGCTTCGGTGGAATCCGCCGGCAGTATCTTTCTCGAAATGACGCACGCCCCCGGCTCCATTCCGTTAACGCGGCATGCGTCAGAAAAACTCTGGACGTCATCCTTCTGGCGAATCTTGCGCTTAAGCTTGGGGGCATTGACAAACGTGCCTTTCCCCTGTCGCTTCGTTAGATAGCCCTGCTGGACGAGCTCCTCAATAGCGCGTCGCACGGTAACGCGGCCAACTTTATAGTTCTCAGCCAATTCGAATTCGTTGGGTATCCGCGCGCCCGCCTTGTAGGCACCGGAATTAATTTCGTTTTTAATGATATCGATAACCTGTTGGTACAGCGGTATCGCTGCTTTACCGTCAGTTAGCCCTTCAGTCGGTGGCATATACCCTCTCCCAGCACAATTAAGTCTAAAGCGGGCCCAAGGGCATTCAGCAAGCCCTTAAGCCCGCATTAGCATTAAGTATGCTTGCTGCCGCACTAAAATGTCGGGTATTTACTCATCTGACCCGAAAAACGCGCAACTACCGCGCTCCTAAGAAAGCGTGAGCAGCTCTGGCAGCTGGTCGATAATCTTGTCCGCGGCATCCTGGCTAAAGCCAAAGCGTTCCTCGCGCTTGGCAATGACTGTCAGACCGGCTCGCTTGCCGGCAGTGATGCCAGGCACCGAGTCCTCAACGCAGCAGCAGCGATTCGCGGGCAGCCCCAGCAGATCCAGCGCATGCAGGTAGATGTCGGGCTCGGGCTTGCTCTCCTTAAACTGCTCGCCGCTCACCACATACTCAAAGGCATCCGACAGCCCGCATGCGTTGAGCACTTCCTCGATGCTAACCATGGGAGACGAGCTGGCAAGCGCCACGCGAACGCCACGGCGCGGCAGCTCTCGAATCGTATCCACGGCGCCTGGGTTAATCAAAGCCTGATAGTCGCGCGGACGTTTATGCGCCCACTCGTCCCAACGGGCCAACGCTTCCTCGCCAGTGAAATGCCCCTTACCGGCGCGCTCAAACCAATCGACCAGCATATGCAGGAAGAACTGATGGGAGGTACCGACCTGTCCATTCAACTCCTCTTGAGTCAGATTAAGCCCCAGCTCCTTGGCAAACGCGGCAGTCTCGCCCAAGTAGTAATACTCGGTATCGACAATGACGCCGTCCATGTCAAAGATAACGGCGTCGAACGGAAATGCGGACACGGCACCCTCCCTAACAAAAGGACGCCCACGAGCAGGCGCCCGAATCATGCATTAATCGGCGATTCTAGCCCAGCAGCTTATCCAGCGCCACCGCAATACCATCTTCGTTGTTATTAGCGGTCACCATCTGGGCCACAGCCTTAACCTCATCGACGGCGTTGCCCATGGCTACACCCGTGCCGGCCCACTCAATCATGGACTTGTCGTTCTGGCCGTCGCCAAACGATACGACATCGCTGGCATCGATGCCGAGCTTGGGCAGGGCACCCTCGAGCGCACGGGCCTTGTCGATACCGGGCGCCGTGTACTCAAAGTACCAGTCGGCCGTAAACATGCCCGAAAGCGTCTGCTTAAAGGGCGCATACATCTCCTCGTAATGCGCCTGCAGGTAGGCCGGATCGCCCGCCGTCAGCAGCTTGTCCACGGGATAAGCGTCCACAACCTCATGCAAGCTCTCGACCTCGCGAATCTTAAGATCGCACGCATCGCGCTCATACTTGACGATATTCTTCTGCGAGTCGTCAGGCAGCGTGATCATGCAATGGTACGAATCCTCGACGTGCAGATTACGACCGAGCGAAATCATAGGGATCACGTCAAAATTACGCAGGTGATCAATCAGGCGATGCAGCTCGTCAGCCGGCATGGCCTGGTCAAAAAGGACCTCATCGGTCTGAGCGTCGACCACATGCGCGCCATTAAAGGCAACTAGAAGACCGTCATGGTTTTGAAGGTCGAGCTCCTGCGCCAAGGCGTGCAGCCCCCATGCGGGACGACCCGAAGCCAAGATGAGCTTAATTCCCGACTCCTGCGCCGCGAGCAGCTTCTCGCGCGTACGCGGGCTGATGACCTTTTGGTCGTTGGTGAGCGTACCGTCGATATCCATTGCGATGGCTTTGATTGCCATATATGCCTCCCTGTCATTGAGTAACCTTGTCTGAGCCATCATACAGAACACCCACGGCGGCTCTGTCTGCAACGGGTAAAAAGTCATATTGTCCCGAACATGAACGGGACGCCATCTCGGGGCTCAATCGTTCCAGCCAAACGCTGAGCCACCACATACATAGCTGGCGACACCAAGCGCGACCGTTCCACGAACCTCGTTTCACCCCGTAGAAAAAAATTTCAAAATTAGTCTTGTCAAATCAGCAAAACGAACGTACTTTAAAGATGACCGCTCCGGTGGTCATCGTTTGATCGAGCATATTCAGTTTCAGTTTTCAGCGTGTAAGAGAAAGAAGATCGGCAAAGTACAACCCCAAACGCAATGACAACTTAATGAGGTAACTGCCACATGTGAGGCGCCCAGGGCATTGCTGTCTCGATTTTGAGCACGATGCCTTCCGCCTTGCATGGGCCGTTCCATCCCGCCCCTGCAGCAACTGCCTCACGGGCTCATTGAAAACCGCATAGCACCCCAACGTCAGCACATCACCCACGGCAAGCACATCACTCACGACAACCAACACATCAACAAACAGCACGAACATCAACCGATTGGAGAAGCTATGACAAACCACCACGCTGAAGACGGCGACAAGAAAAGCATTCTGGATGCCCGCATTGAGCGAGCATATGCAAACGAATATGACGCCGCCTTTGCCGCCGCGACCATCAAGAACTACGCGTCGCTACCGCTCGCGACGATCTTGGCCGACCACCCTCAACTGCTGAAGCGCTGCACAAAGATCATGGGCGACCCCGACATTCGCAAGCTGACAGACCCCTATGCCCCAAAACGCGACAGCGATTCGTACGTTCTTACCGTAGGCTGCCTAGCCCATATGCTTACGGCGCTCGACACGAAACTCAAGCTCGAATGGGAACCCGACGAGCGTCATGAACTCGAAAGCAAGCGGAACACCCTGCGCACCGCACTGTTCCTTCCGTTGGACGGCCTCAAGCGCTGCAACGTCGAGCTCAATACACAGGCGCGGCAAAAGCCCGGGACCACGGGGCAGAAAACTCCAAGACCCCATGCGGCCATCGTCGACCGCAACCGATATAACCGCATGACCGCGCACTTTTCCGCCGAGGGAGCAGCCATAAGGACGCTGATCGACCTGCTGTGCCTCCTGAGCATCAACGAGCTATTTGAGGGCTATCTCGCCCTTGTTCCCGCGACGGCACCCAAGTCGGTAGCAAAGATCATCGAGACCTGCAGACGCCAGTTTGAGCGCCATCGCAATGGCAGCGAGATGAACGCCAGTATCGCGCAGTACTACGCTGCTCATTACAAAAATGACGGATGTGCCCCCGTCGAGCATCAGCTGCGGCTCGCCTACACCACGCCCGCCGCAACGCTCCATCGCTTTGGAGCCCTTGGCACTTGCGAGCCGCACGAACAGGCGGCCTGCCCCACAACCGAGCTCGATCTGAGGCTCAGACGAACCCTGTAGCCCGCCAGCCCCTCCGCGGGCAACAATCCTATTCCACAACACAACCAACAGAAAGGAGTCCTCATGGACACCAATCATTCCCCCCATCATCAGCCCCCTCACCATGCGTGAATCCGCCCGAGGTATCACGCTCACCAGCATTTACGATGAGATGCTCGCCCGTCGCGAGCTCTCCGTCATGGGAAACATCGAAACCCCGATGGCCCACGACCTATGCCAGCAGATCCGCCTGCTCGATGCCACCGACCCCAGCCGCCCCATCACCATATTTGTCGCCAGCGCCGGCGGAAGCGTGCGATCGGGTCTTGCGATCTATGACGCCATGCGCCTCGCATCGTGCCCCATCCGCACCGTCTGCCTGGAATTCGCCGCGTCCATGGGCGCCGTGATCTTTATGGGCGGCGACGAACGCCGTATGGCGCCCCATGCAGAGCTCATGATTCACGACCCGCTGATCCCCCAGGGGGCAGGCGGCTCGGCACTTGCGCTGCAGGAAACCAGCCGGCGTCTCATGCAGACCCGCAAGACCCTCACGCAAATCCTCTCGGACCGCAGCGGCCTCACGCCCAAGCGCATCCAGTCCCTCACCGCAAAAGACACCTACCTTTCGGCCGAGCGCGCCGTCGAGCTCGGCTTTGCCCACGAAATCCTCTCGACCACCAAGGAGGTCGCCCATGTCTAACCTCGCCAGCCGCCTCGCCGCATCTGAGTCCGCATCGTCCACCATCCTCGCCAAGGATCGAACGCTTTCCTGCAACACCCGCCAAACGGGACTCAACAACAACGCACTTGTGATCGGCCCCTCGGGAGCCGGCAAGACCCGAAACGTCCTCAAGCCCAACCTGCTGCAAATGAACGCAAGCTACATCGTGCTCGACACCAAAGGCACGCTCTGTCGCGAAGTGGGACCCGTGCTGGCAGCCCACGGTTACCGCGTGCAATGTCTCAACTTCGCCGACCTCAACACCGTCCCGGCCCTTGCGCCCGGCATCGAGCGCTGCGGCTACAACCCCCTGAGGCACATTCGCCGCAAGGCGGACGGCAGACCCAACCAGCAGGACATCCTCTCGGTGGCAAAGGCCATCTGCCCCATCGAGGACAACAACCAGCCTTTTTGGGATCATGCGGCGGCAAACCTGCTGTCGTGTCTTATCGCCTACGTCACCGAACAGCTACCCGCCGACGAGCAGACGATCAGCTCGGTCATCAAGCTGATCGAGCACCTGCAGGACGGTGCCACGGGTCGATTGTTTGACGACCTGATCACGACCGATCCCCAAAGCTATGCCCTCTCGCTATGGCGGCGCTACGCCATTACGCAAAATGCCGAGCGCATGCACGCGAGCATCGTCGGCATCCTTGCCGAAAAGGTCATGTGTCTGGGATTCGACGGTGCGGCACAGCTCTATCGTGAGTGCCATCAGGTGGACTTCGCTTCCATGGGGCACACCCCCTGCGCCCTGTTTGTAACCGTGAGCGATATTGACCGCAATCTCGATCCGCTGACCGGCCTCTTTATTTCGCAGGCGTTTATGGGCCTCATTCGTGAGGCCGATAGGCAGCCCGATGGCAGCCTGCCCGTGCCCGTGCGCTTTATGCTCGATGACTTCGCAAATCTGCAGATCCCCCAGATCGACAACGTGCTCTCGATTATCCGAAGCCGCAACATCTGGGCAACGCTGCTGCTGCAGTCGACCAACCAGCTCGATGCGCTCTATGGCGAGGCACGCGCACGCTCCATCATGGGCAACTGCGACACGCATCTGGTGCTGGCGTTCCAGGATCCCGAGAGTGCCCGGGTGTTTTCCGACCGCGCCGACGCGCTGCCCAGCACGCTCATGGCGACGCCGATCGATCGCTCGTGGCTCTTTGTACGCGGTCGCACTCCCGAACAGGTCGAGCGCTTTAGGCTCGAAGACCATCCGCTCTACGGGGAGCTGCCCGAGGCGCAGCGAGGCCATGCGGAGGCCGAGATCTAGGCGCAGGGTTCTCGCAGCGCGCGGCGTCCCGGCGATGTTCCACAAAGGCCGTGCGCCCCGGGGCCACGGCAAAGCAAAGGGGCCCGCATCCGATGGGATACGGGCCCCTGGCTATAAGGCGCGATGCGTTAACAGCAGCGACTACTTGCGGTGAGCGCGGTAGAACTCGATGAGCGCCTGGGTCGAAGCGTCCTGCTCGGCCTTGGCGGCGTCGTCGTGGAAGGCCGGGGTGATCTGCTTGGCAAGCTGCTTGCCCAGCTCGACGCCCCACTGGTCGTAGGAGTCGATGCCCCAGACCGTGCCCTCGACAAACGTGATGTGCTCGTACAGGGCGATGAGCTCGCCGAGCGCAAACGGGGTCAGCGTGTCGCCGAAGATCGAGGTCGTCGGGCGGTTGCCCTCAAAGCAACGGGCCGGGACGATCTGCTCGGGCGTGCCCTCGGCACGAACCTCGTCGGCCGTCTTGCCAAAGGCGAGCGCCTTGGTCTGGGCCAGGAAGTTGCCCAGGAACAGCTCATGCACGTCCTGGCCGCTATCGGTCGCAGGGTTGGCGGTATTGGCGAAGGCGATGAAATCGGCCGGAACCACCACGGTGCCCTGGTGCAGCAGCTGGTAGAAGGCATGCTGGCCGTTGGTGCCGGGCTCGCCCCAGAAGATCTCACCGGTGTCGGAGGTCACGGCGCTGCCGTCCCAGCGGACATGCTTGCCGTTGGACTCCATGGTGAGCTGCTGCAGGTAGGCCGGGAAGCGGTGCAGATACTGGCAGTACGGAAGCACGGCGTGGCTCTTGGAACCGAAGAAGTTGACGTACCAGACGTTGAGCAGACCCATCAGCGCGACGGCATTGTTCTCGAGCGGCGTGTTGCAGAAGTACTCGTCGATGGCGTGGAAGCCCTCGAGGAACTGCTGGAAGCGCTCGGGGCCGAGCACGACGATCAGCGACAGGCCCACGGCGGAGTCGACAGAATAGCGGCCGCCGACCCAGTTCCAGAAACCGAAGGCGTTTGCGGGGTCGATACCGAAGGCCTCAACCTTCTCGAGTGCGGTGGAAACGGCGACAAAGTGCTTTGCCACGGCCTCGGCGTTCTGCTCATCGGAACCGTCAATGGCACCCTGAGCTTTGAGCTGCTCGAGCATCCAGGTCTTGACCTCGCGAGCGTTGGTGAGGGTCTCGAGCGTGGTGAAAGTCTTGGAAACGATGATCACGAGCGTGGTCTCGGGATCGAGGCCCTTGAGCTTCTCTGCCTGATCGTTGGGGTCAATGTTGGAGATGTAACGGCAGTCGATACCGGCGTCGGCGTAGGGGCGCAGAGCCTCGTAAGCCATGACCGGGCCCAGGTCGGAGCCGCCGATGCCGATGGACACCAGATGCTCGATCTTCTTGCCGGTAACGCCCTTCCACTCACCGGAGCGCACGCGCTCGGCGAAGGCATACATGCGGTCGAGGACCTCGTGCACGTCGGCGACGACGTCCTGGCCGTCGACGATGAGCTGGCCCTTCTCGCTTGCCGGGCGGCGCAGCGCGGTGTGCAGGACGGCGCGGTCCTCGGTGGTGTTGATGTGCTCGCCGGAAAACATGGCGGCGCGGCGCTCCTCGAGCTTCACCTCGCGGGCAAGATCGCACAGCAGCTTGACGGTCTCATCGGTCACCAGGTTCTTGGACAGATCGAAGTGCAGGTCACCAGCGTCAAAGCTCAGCTTGTTCACGCGCTCGGCATCGGCGGCGAACCAGGCCTTGAGGTCGATGCCCTCGGCCTCGAGCTTCTCCTGATGAGCCTCGAGCGCCTTCCAAGCGGCAGTCGACGTAGCATCGATAGGTGCGGCAACAGTTGCCATAAAGTCCTCCTCAGCATACGGGCGCACGCCTCCATGCGCCCGGACATTCAGATGCCACTATTCTAGCGCAGGTCAAGACTACAATCAGCGAGCGTTGCCAATCCGCCCTCAAACGGCGACCGACCAAAAAGGGACAGGTTTTGACGATGTCCGGACGAGCGGGTATTATCGAACAAGTATTCGATAAGAACATGTGTTTGATGGGAGGACGCGTGGGACACGAGCGTCACACCTATATCTGCATCGACCTCAAGACGTTCTACGCCAGCGTCGAGTGCGTCGACCGCGGTCTCGACCCGCTCACCACCAACCTGGTCGTTGCCGACGAATCGCGCGGGCGCACGACCATCTGCCTTGCCATCACACAGGCCATGAAAGACCTCGGAATCCATAACCGCTGTCGCCTGTTCGAGATTCCCGACGGTATCGACTACATCAAGGCCGTACCGCGCATGCAGCACTACATGGAGGTGTCGGCGCAAATCTACGGTATCTATCTGGAATTCGTCAGCCCACAGGACGTGCACGTCTACTCCATCGACGAATGCTTTATCGACGTGACGCCCTATCTGGACCTCTATCACACCGACGCTGAAGGCTTCGCCTGCATGTTGCGCGACGAGGTCCTGGCGCGCACCGGCATCACGGCAACGGTTGGCATCGGCCCCAACCTATTCCAGGCCAAGGTGGCACTCGACATTACCGCCAAGCACGTACCCAGCCGCATCGGCATACTCGATGACGAGACCTTTCGCAAGGAGATCTGGCCCCATCGCCCCATCACCGACATCTGGGGCATTGGGCCCGGCGTGGCAGCACGACTCGAAAAATACGGCGTCTACGATCTGATGGGCGTCGCGGCGCTCGACGAAAACCTGCTCTACGACGAGCTCGGCGTCAATGCCGAGTATCTTATCGACCACGCCTTTGGGCGCGAGCCGACAACTATCGCCGATATTCAGGCCTATCGCCCGCAGGCAACCTCAACTACCACAGGACAGGTGCTCTCGAAAGGCTATGCCTATGAACAGGCCTACACCGTCTTGCGCGAGATGGTCGACAACGCTGTGCTGGACTTAGTCGATAAGCACGTGGTGTGCAACAGTATCTCGCTCTTTGTAGGCTACGCGAGCGAGCGCGCCGACATACGCCGCCTCGACGCCAGCGGCACAGCACAATATGTAGACGGATGCGGGCATTTGCGTTCGAGCACGTCGAGCATCGAACCCGCCGCAACCGACGGCCCCGAGCTCACGCCCCGCGCGCCCAAGCCCGTCCAACGCGACGACGAACGCCGACGTTTGGTGCGAGAGGCACAGGCGATTGACGGCATCTTTGTGGGCGAACACGGCGGCAAGCCGCGTGGTGGCTATGCCGCGCTCTTTGCGCACTCCAACGCCTCGCGCAAGCTGCCCGAGCGCACCAATTCGTTTAAGAAGATCATGGGCTATTTCGATGAGCTCTGGGCGCAGACTGTCGATCCCAAACGACCGGTCAAGCGCATCAACCTGGGATTTGGCAACCTCATGCCCGAGGAATTTACCACTATCGACCTGTTCAGCGATGTTAAGGCCGATGAGCGCGAGCGCGACCTGGCGCGCGCTGTCCTGGCCGTGAAGGGCAAGTACGGCAAGAACGCGCTCGTCAAGGGATTAAGCTTCACCGCCGGCGCCACCGCACGCGAACGCAACGATCAGGTAGGAGGACATCGTGCCTAAGTCCCAACAACAGCCGATGCGGCCACCGACGCCTTTTGAACGTCTAGCGGACCCCGAGGGAAGACGTCGCTCCTCCGACCCCAAGCTCACCGCCAACGGCGCCGTCCGCGCCGGCCGTGCCGCGCAGTTTATGCCCTTTGCCGCCCTCACGGGATACTACGAGCTCGTGCGCAAACAAGAAATCACTGTTGAGCCCAAATGCGAACTCACGGAAGAAAAAGCCCTCGAGCTTTCGAAAAAGCTCGAGGGCCTCAAACGCGGCGACTTGGTGCGCGTCACCTATTACGATATGTACGGTTATCGTAGCCGCACGGGCATCCTCGACGAAGTGTTACCCGCATTCAAGCTGCTCAAACTCAGGGATATCGCCATCAACTTCGACGACATCCAAGGCATCGAGCTGCGTGGTCGAGCCTAGCGACGAGAACGCTTGCGCAAGACGAGAGCAATGCCAAGCACTGCGGCAGCTGCAACCAGCAATCCCAAGACCAGCGTGAGGGTCGAGTCGCCAGCGTGAGGCAGCGAGCCGTCCTTCGGAGTCTTCTTAGTGGTCGTCGAAACGGTCGTCGTGGTGCTGCTCGACTGGCCGTTGCCGCCCGTCTGGCTGCCACCAGGCTGATCGCCGCCACCCGGCTGCGAAGGATTGGTGGGTTCCGTCGGATCCGGAGTACCGGGATCAATCGGATTCTCAGAATTCTCCTTGCGCTGGATCCAAACCTGGCAGCCATTGAACGGGTTGGCGGTACCGAGGCACAGACCCTGGTTGGTCACCGCAAAGGTGCGCAGACCATGGTTATACGGATCGTTAAAGCCATTGGTCGTCAGCGTCGTAAAGTTCACGCCGTCCTCGGTCACATACATATCAAAGCCACGCTCGGCATTGCGAAGGTAAGACATGCACGTAAGGACACTCTGCAGCTTCTTGAGGTTCTCCTTACTCAGCAGCTTATCGAGCGCATCCTGAATATCGCCCGGCAGCTCGGTGCCATAGGCATCCTCGTACTGCTGCTTCAGGCTCTCATAGCTATCGAGCATGTCCTGATACTGGTCGGCAAAGGACTTGAAGTACGCGATCTCGCCATCGATCTTCTGGACGTAAGCGGCGTCGTCCTCAACGTCCTGGGACATCGTCGCGGCCTGATCGCAAAGGTCGCCCGCGGCATCCTCCAGCGCATCGCTCAGGTCGCCAAAGCCCTTAGCGACCTCGGTCTTCTCGTCATCGGCCTCGACGGCCTCAGCCTTCTCGTCATCGACCTCGACGGCCTCGTTTGAATCATCGTCCGCAAGCGTGTTCACGGGAACGATGGGGTCGTCAGGCGATTTCTTGTCGAGCAGGTGATCGAGCAGGTCCCTAAGGCGCTGAACCTGAGAGTTCCACTCCTCGGGCGTCATATCGATAATGTCGCCATTGGAGAACTGGCCGATCGGCTCGAGCAGGCTCGCGGTATCAAAGGTACCGATATACAGCTTGCCGTCGAACTTCTGCATGCGCCAAATGTACTGGTTCTCGTTTCGGCCAAAGCCCGAAGCCAGGCCGGAAAGAGGGCCGTTGCCATTCTTCTCGGAGAACATCTCGGTGGGATCGCCAACGACGAGCTCCATGTTCTCGTTCTTGTCCATGCGATAGATGTTGACCGACTGCTCAAGATTGGCATTCACAAACGAGCAGTCAACGCCGCCCATGCCGCTCTTGCCGCCCTCTTCGGTGTTGGACTTGTTGAACAGGATGCGCTCGAGAGCAATCTCCTCGTCGTTGTATTCACCGATATAGAGGTAGTCGTTGTAGACGATGAGGTTGGCAGCACCAGAACGGGTGCGGGCAGGATCGATGCCGAAGCAGTACTTTGCACCGTCCGCCTTATCGCCAACAATGGGAGTCCACTCATAGCTGCCGTCGGCGTTCTTGTCGCCACGGACCATGGCGAACGACTGCATGGAATTATCATCGGGAGCGTTCTCAGGCGTACCGGTGCAGATGGTGGCATAGAGATGACCATTGTACGAGACCATATCCCAAATGGCACCGCCGTAGATGCTGTCCTTATAGCGAATCGCCGGATAGTTAAACAGCGTGCCCGAGTTGGCAATCTCGGTGAAGCTGTCCTGGCCCTTCGAGGGGTCAGACGACGTCAGGATTGTCGACACAAAATTACCGTTCGCGTCTTTACCCACATTACTGATGACGAGCTGGCCATCATGGACGCACATGCCGCGGATACCGGTAGAAATGCCCTGCTTGTAGGCATCGCGGTAATCGTCCGCGCTCGAAAGGCCCTGATAGACAACTTTCCAATCATCCGTCTTAGGATCGATCTCATATACAGCAGGCAGGCCGCTTTTGCCGCCATTGGTCCTGACGCTGCCGCAGAAATAGAGCTTACCCTTATAGCTCACGGCATTGCGGAACAAAGGACCGACGCCGTTGAGCGATTCAGAGAGTAGCAGCTTGGTCTCACCGGTCTTGGTATTGATCTTAACCAAGATGCCGCCGCTGTCCTTGTCGGCCGTGCCGTCCTCCTTCTGCTGTCCATAGAAGAACGTGCCGTTAAACATGGCCTCCAGCGTCAGGCGCATGGTCTCGGCATCAAAGGAATCGCCCAGCGTGCCGTTCATGAGCGTCAGTGTGTTGCCCATCGCCGCATAGCAGGTGCCCACATAAAGCCAGTCACCATAGCTCGCAGCCGCCCAAGTGTAGCTCTGGCCGCGATCGCCTTCGTTGTTGGCCGTGTTACCATCGGCGCCCGGAACGGCAACGGCACCGTTACCCTGGTAGTCGACGATACCATCCGGCTGCGACGTTCCTACCGTAGGATGCGAGAGCTTCTCAAAGGAATATCCATTTCCCGCATTGTAGGTAACGGCACCCGAAGCGTCTTCGGCATGCGCCGGCAGCGGCGATACCAAGATAGCGGCAAGCGCTGCCACCAAGCCAAGTGCTCCCACTCGTCTCATAAGGCTATAACCTCCCCTGTCCTAAAGCCCAGCTTTAGCATTCTTCATTTCTGTCCACGGTTAATTGCAATCTGAGCACAGCAATAATCAGCGTATAAATATACACCTGTAATTTTTTGGACGGGTTAATAGATGCTCGATTGGTAGCGAATTCCGCGCAAACCGTCACCAAACTCCACTTTTACCGCATCTAAAGGTTATTTTTTACGCAAATTTTTGGATGTCGATAGTCGCAATGAGCAGGAGGCCGGTATCCACCGGAGAGGGCAACGCCTACATTTTCATAACGTAATAGCCCGCGCCCCTCACCGCCGTCTCGAGTGTGTCGCGATCAACCGGGAGCTTCGAGCGTACGCGTGCTGTGTGGTCCGCATACGTCACCGTAGCCCACACGCCGTCCAGTGCATTGAGGGCATTGGCTACGTTCTGAGCGCAGCCGTCACAGCTCATGCCGCCGATGAGCAGCTCATCGCTATAGGGATAGTGGGACTCGTCGGTGTCTGCCACCACAACCTTCTTGGCTTTCTTGCCGCTCGCGCCATCACTGCAACAGCTCTTTCCATGCGTCGACGCCGCAATGCGACGCAGCCCAAAAAACATGCCGACGGCAATGACGGCCAGCACGATGAGATTCGCAGGGTTGAGCAAGTCACTCATGCGTTCCCCTTTCAAGTAGCCCTATCTAGATACCCCCATGGGGTGTTCCCATCTTAACCCAAAATCATGTCCGTTCGGTCAATTAGTTTCCCTCTTCAAACTTTTTAGTTGACCAAGGCTTACTTTCGTGTATAAGTTTTCCTAGGCTAACAGTTTAGATCCGTAAGGAGCGTCGTGACTCGAACCATAGACATCCCAACGTTTCAGGCGGCAGTCGTGCGCAACTGCTCCCCCACGCTCGCGGGCATCAAACCGGCATCGCTCTTTACCTATCCAGGAGTCTATGCCGATCAAGACGGCTCAAGCGTAACTGCGGCGATCGAGGATCGCCGAGCACGCCTGCTCAACGTTATCGCCCGGTGCAACCGCGAGCTTAATCCGTTCGGTATCCATCTGAGCGTTTTGGTCTGGCGCCCCTGCGGGGCGCTCGTATACGCATATCGGCCCAATAGCCTCGCCACTTACCTTGCTGACCCGCGCGCCAAAACGGCACTCGCCAAGAAGGGCTACGACACCGGCAACCTCTCGGCATGTCTTGTGCACCTGGCATCACGCATCACGCTCGCGAGCAATAACGCCGCGGAATGCGCCTGCGGCCAGACTCGATGCGCACTGGATCAGCAAGTCTGCTGCAACAACGACTGCGCCTGCGAATTTCCACACGAGATTGGCTACTTCCTGGGGTACCCCTGCGACGACGTATACGAGTTCATCGCTCAGCGTGGCGAGAACTACAAGATCTTTGGAGCCTGGAAGGTCTATACGAATGTCGAGCAGGCGCTTGCGACGTTTGATGCGTACCGTGCCTGCACCCAACACCTCACCTTTATCTATCAGCAGGGCTGCAGCTTGGCGCAACTTGCCCAGGCGACCCGATAGAACGTACAAACCGCGACCGCACGCCGCACAACCGAAAGGACTCAACATGAGCAAGATCGCCGTCGTCTACTGGAGCGGCACGGGCAACACCGAGGCCATGGCAAACCTCGTTGCCGAGGGCACCACGTCCGCGGGCGCCGAGGCCGAAGTCATCCCCTGCGCCGACTTCTCTGCCGACAGGGCCGCCGACTATGATGCCTTCGCCTTCGGTTGCCCCGCCATGGGCTCCGAGGAGCTTGAATACGATGAGTTCCAACCGATGTGGGACGAAGTCAAGGAGACCCTCGGCGACAAGAAGGTCGTCCTCTTTGGCTCTTATTCGTGGGCCGAAGGCGAATGGATGGACAATTGGAAGGCGGACGCCGACGAGGCAGGCGTCAACGTGGTCGACTCCGTCATCTGTTACGACGCCCCCGACGATGAGGGCGAGGCGGCCTGCCGCGCCCTTGGAGCCGAGCTCGCCTAGCTGCAATGAGCTCCGCCCGTAACGCGCTCTGCACCAAAACACATTCGCGTCCCAACAAAAACGGGAGCCGGATCACATCCGGCTCCCGTTTTCTGCTGTGTCAGTCATATAAAGCGGCTACGAGATATTACCCAAGAACGCCTTGGTGCGCTCGCTCTTAGGATGGTCGAAGACCTCGCTCGGCGTGCCATCCTCCACGATAACGCCGCCGTCCATAAAGACGACGCGGTCGGCGACGTCGCGGGCAAAGCCCATCTCGTGCGTCACCACGATCATGGTCATACCGTCATGCGCAAGATCGCGCATGACGCCCAATACATCGCGGACAAGCTCAGGATCGAGCGCCGACGTGGCCTCGTCAAAGAGCATCACGTGCGGATTCATCGACAGGGCGCGGGCGATGGCCACGCGCTGCTGCTGACCGCCCGAAAGCTGACTCGGCATAAAATCGATGCGCTCGGCCAGGCCGACCTTGGTCAGCTCCTCGATGGCAATCTTCTCGGCCTCTTCCTTGCTGCGCTTGAGCACCTTTTGCTGCGCAAGCATGACGTTCTTTTTGACCGACAGGTGCGGGAACAAGTTGAACTGCTGAAACACCATGCCCAAGTGCGTACGCACCTTATTGAGGTCAACGCCCTTGGCGCACACATCCACGCCCTCGACGACAATCGAACCACTCGTGGGCTCCTCGAGACGGTTAATGCAGCGAAGCATCGTCGACTTGCCCGAACCCGAAGGGCCCAGGACTACGACGACCTCGCCCTTGTGCACATCAAGGTCGATGTCGCGCAGGACCACGTTATCGCCAAAGGCCTTCTGGAGATTCTTGATGCTGACGACGACCTCGTTCGAGTTATTGGTTTCGCTCATAATAGAACCTCCTTACAGACCAGCGATATGGTCGGCGGGCGTCGCGACAACCTGTCCGGCGCTCTTGGTGGGACGCTTCTTTTTGGTTTCGGCCGTACCCAGCAGCCTCGCCTCAAGACCGCTCACCAAGCGCGCAAGCGGCAGGGTAATGACCAGATAGAACAGGGCGGCAACCACATACGGCGTAATGGAGCCCGTCGTTGCCACGATGGTGCGGGCGTTCATGACGATCTCGACCACGCCCACGGCGGCGAGCAGCGACGTATCCTTGTAGAGCAGGATAAACTCGCTGGTCAGCGTAGGCAGGACATTGCGGAACGTCTGCGGAATCATAACGTAGAGCAGCGTCTGGAAGGCATTCATACCCAGCGAACGAGCGGCCTCGTTCTGGCCCTTGGGGATCGATTGAATACCGGCACGGAAAATCTCGCACAGATACGCAGACGAGTTCATGGCCATGACGATAACGCCCAAGACATAGTCGTCCACCTTGACGCCGGCAAGCGGCAGGCCAAAGAATGCAATATAGATCTGCAGGAACGCCGGCGTACCGCGGATGACATTCACGTAGATGCCGGCAAGGCAACGCAGGATGCGCGATTTGGATATGCGCATAAGCGACAGGGCAAAGCCAAAGGGGATCGCCAGCGGAAACGCCACGAGCACGATCGAGAGCGACATAAGGAAGCCCTTGAAGACGATCGGCAGGCTCTGGACCAAAATGACCGGGTTCAGGAACAGGCGAAGGAACATGTTGGAATTCCATGCCTCGACCCACGGCTGTTCCTTAAGGTCGGCCAGGAAGTTATCGAACGCCGTCACGCCCTTAATCTCGACGGAAGGAATCTTGGAAATCTTCTTGGTCGAACCGTCGGCGAGCGTATAGGTTCCGCTAAAGGCCTCATCGGCGCCCTCGACGGGGAACGTCACGCCGTAAACCTCGACACGGAAAAAGCCGCCGGCAGGCGCCGTCTCGCCAAAGTCAATCTTGAGCGTCTGGCCGTCAGCCTTGCACGTGGGCTTCATGGGCGTACGATCCATGAGGTCCTCGCCCGAGAGCATCGTCAATCGCGTGTCATCGGTACCAAACGTTGTGCCGTCGACAAACGTCAGAGAAAGACCGCTCAGCTCCTCGTCGGCATCGGCCTGAACTTCCCAGGTAATGCGCGTCTCGGTGCCGCCGACCACAGCGCTGCCCGAACCGGTGTTGGGTCGGGCGGTAATCTTTGCGGTCTCAAGCGCCTGGGCGGTCGTGGGCGCATATGCCCCCACGCACACCAGCGCGAGCGCCACGGCCATGGCGCAGGCTAGCTTTTGGAGCAAGGCGGGCAGTGGAAAACGCTGCTCCGCAGCCCCTTTGTTCAGTCGAGACAAGGTGGCTCCTATCGTAGAAGTTGCCGGCAAAACGAGACGGAAACACTCTCCGTCAAGAGAAGCGCAAAGGCCCTCTCCGCCAAAACGGAAAGGGCCCGCGCGCAATCAAGTAGCTATTTTACTTGATGTTGTACTTAGCCATGAGGGCGTCGACGGTACCGTCGTCAGTCAGGTCCTTGATGGCCTGGTTGATGTCGTCCTTGAGCTTGGTGTTGCCCTGGTTGATGGCGATGGCGTACTCCTCGCCGGTGCTGACCTGCTTGATGGTCTGGCAGGTGTTGAACTGCTCGGCGGTCAGCTGGCTGGCAACGGAGCGGTTGGTGACTACGGCGTCGCCCTTATCGGACTGCAGGGCGCTGAAGCACTCGGTGGCGTCCTTGTAGGGGACAATCTTGGCCTTGGGGAAGTTCTCCTGGGCAAAGGCCTCGGCGGTCGAGCCAGACTGGACGATGATGGTAGCGTCGGCGTTGTTGAGCTTCTCGCTGAAGTTGTCGGCCGTGATATCGGTGTTATCGACCTTGGTCACGATAGCCTGATCGTCCATGTAGTAGGAATCGGAGAAAGTGACTTCCTTCTCACGCTCGGGCGTGTCGGTGATAGCCGCGATGGCGACGTCGTACTTGGCGCCCGAAGCAACGCCGGGGACGAGCGTGTCAAAATCATTGTTGACATACTCGACATCCAGACCCAGCTTATCGCCGATAGCCTTAATGAGTTCAAGGTCAAAGCCCTGGTAGTCGCCATTGTCATCCTTGTACTCAAACGGAGCGTACTCGGCAGAGGTGCCGACGGTCAGCGTACCGTCCTTGACGAGCGCGTACTCCTTGGAACCGTCGACCTTCTCGACCTTAGCGTCGTCAGAGCTGCTGGAACTGGCATCAGAACCAGAGGTGGCGTTGGACGAGCCGCAGCCCGTCAGAGCAAGGGCGAGCGCCATAGCACCCGTGGCGGCAAATGCGCCAAGCTTCTTCAGCTTCATAATCAGTCTCCTTCCAATGACCCCACGTGATTCAGGGGTCTGCAAAAACTGAGGGTTATTATGCACCCGCTTGGAAGAATCCGCAATTAGAAAACTGATTGAAACAAACCCATAACGTGAATGGAGCACTCCACTTTATGACAGTCATCACTGCTGCAATGACCTTAACAATTTGATTTCAGCCGCATAACCTGCAAGTTCGTTCGGTGTCTCCAAAATGAATGGCAATGCGCGCAAGCGGCCATTCGATACAATATTCTGCATAACCTGCATACCGCCGCCAAACTCTTCGCTACCCAGGTAGCCCTTACCGATGCATTCGTGGCGGTCCTTATGGGCGCCGCAGGGGTTCTTGGAGTCATTGATATGCACGGCGCGCAGGCGCTCGATACCCACCACACGATCGAACTCGTCGAGCACGCCTTCAAGATCGTGGACGATGTCGTAGCCGGCGTCATTCACATGGCAGGTGTCCAAGCAAACGCCCAACTTGGCCGACAGCTCGGGGCACTTGTCGGCAACGCCCTGGATGATGAGTGCCAGTTCCTCAAAGCTGCGGCCCACCTCGGTGCCCTTGCCGGCCATGGTCTCGAGCAGCACCGTCGTCTGTTGGCCCTCAAACATCACCTGGCACAGGGTGTCGACGATCATCTGAATGCCGGCGTCGGAGCCCTGCCCCACATGCGCACCGGGATGGAAGTTGTAGTAGTTGCCGGGCAGCGCTTCCATGCGCCGCAGGTCCTCTGCCATGGCCTCCAAGGCAAACTCGCGCGCCCGCTCTTTGGCCGAGCAAGGGTTATAGGTATACGGGGCATGAGCCACAAGCGGGCCAAAATCGTTCTGTTCCATAAGCTCGCGCAGGGCGGCCACGTCATCCATGTCAAGGTCTTTCGCCTTGCCGCCGCGCGGGTTGCGTGTAAAGAATGCAAAGGTATTGGCGCCAATTGACAACGCCGTCTCCCCCATCGCCCGATAGCCCTTCGTCGTGGATAGATGACACCCGATCGTCAGCATCCCCAGCTCCCCCTCTTCAGTTGCGGTGAAATAGTTCCTGTCGATGCCTTATTCTGCCGCAAACAGGAACTATTCCACCGCAAGTTATAAAAGGGGCATCAGAGATGCGGGGCACCAAGCACTACGGCTACGGGCGCCGGCGTCATGATCCCTCACGCGTCAGCGCCAGGTCCTAGAGGGCTAGACGGATTGCATCGATAATGCGCGCGCAGCGCTGTGTGGCGGCAAGGGGCATGACGGGACTCTCGAGTTTCCCCGCCCGGATGAGCTGGGTCGCATGCTGGATTTCGCCGTAGAAATCATCGACCTCAAACGGGGCATTTACTTCGAGCATTCGTCCGTCGGAGTACCTCACATGGGCGAGCTCGGGGCGATGGAGGCGCTCGATTTCCAACGAGCCCCGCTCGCAGGCAATCATTAAGCGGCTTTCATATGCTGCTTTGCCGTCACACGCCATATGAATGGGTATACCGCCGACACTCATATGGATCTCATCGGCCCAATCCACGCGGCCGCCCGATACGTCACGCCAGCGAACTTCACGAGACGAAACATCGCACGCGCCCGCAAGCAGATCCTCAAACCACCCGACTGCATAGCAGCCCATGTCATATAGACAGCCACCCTGCAACGGATCGAGTAGATAACTCGAAGGGGACTCACCATAATCGAGTTTTTGCACGCTTTCGATCGAAACGATACGGCCGAGCTCGCCCGACGCAAGCAAGCCCTTCACGCGAGTACGCATCGGACAAAACCGATTTTTCATCGCCTCCATAAACGGCACACCGCACTCACGGGAAACGGAGGCGATCGCATGGGCCTCTTCTTCATTCAAAACGGCCGGCTTTTCGCACAGTACGGCCTTTCCCGCGCGCAGTGCCCGACAGACCCAATGCGCATGCATGCCATGCGGAAGAGCCAAGTAGATTGCGTCGACATCGGGGTCGGCAATCAGCGCATCATAAGCCGCATCGCCGTTATCGTCGACCGAGGCATGGCCATGCGCAACATCAATCGAAAACGCTCGGCAAAATTCCTCGACATGTGCAGGAGTGCGGCCGGCCGCAGCCACCAGCCGTGCCCCGTCGACCTTCTTGAGCGACGATGCAAATCGATGCGAAATGTGTCCAGCGCCCAAAACGCCCCAACGAACCTCACGCAAATCATCACATGAATCCCGATGGCCCACGACAGCCCCCTTCAGTTGCGGTGAAATAGTTCCTGTCGATGCCTTATTCTGCCGCAAGCAGGAACTATTCCACCGCAAGTTATAAAAGGGTCACGAGGAGCGCGTTTTGCCGAAGGCCTTAAGCACCGCCGTCACGGGGCCAGGCTGAAAACGGCGGCGTACGTCGTCCAAGCGCCCGGGGATATCGATGTGCTGCGGGCAATGCCGCGCGCATTTGCCGCACTTGACGCAATTGCTCACCAGCTTGGGCTCGTTCGTCCGCACCGCGCTCGCCGTAAAGTATTGAGACAGCCCCGTAAACCAGCTGTGCGCATAGCTTGCGTTGTAGGCAGCAAAACACCCAGGGATATTGATGCCTTTAGGACACGGCATGCAATAGCCGCATCCCGTGCAGGGCACGCGATTCGATTTTTCAAACTCCCTCAGCACGCGTGCGATGGCATCGAGCTGAGCAGCCGTCATCGAATCCGGCAGGGCCCGATCGGCCAACGCCGCGTTCTCATCCACTTGCGCGGTATCGGTCATACCCGAAAGCAGCATCGTCACCTGAGGATGGTTCCACACCCACGAAAGCCCCCAGGCGGCCGGAGTGCGCAAATGCGGGTCACGGGCGCCATCGAGCACAGCGCGTGCCCGCGGCGGAAGTTTGCCCGCTAGACGACCGCCCAGCAGTGGCTCCATCACAAACACCGCAAGACCGCGCTCCGCAGCCGCCATGAGTCCTGCCGTTCCCGCTTGGTAACGCTCGCCGGCATAGTTGTACTGGATCTGGCAAAAATCCCAGTCATATGCGTCAAGCACCGTCAGGAAATCCGCCGCGCTGCCGTGATACGAAAAACCAATCTGGCGAATGCGCCCCGCCGCCTTTTGACGCGCGATCCAGTCCTCGATGCCCAACGCCACCACACGTTCCCACTGGGCGGGCGAGGTAATGTTGTGCATAAGGTAATAGTCGATACGGTCGGTCCGTAGCCGACGCAGCTGTTCGTCAAAGAAACGGTCGAAATCCTCTGCGCAAGTACACGAAGCGTGCGGCAACTTAGTCGCCAGCAACACCCGGTCGCGCAGTCCCAAGCGCTCAAGCGAGGCGCCCACGCACACCTCGTTGCCGGGATAGAGATACGCGGTATCCAGATAATTAATCCCCTGCTCCACCGCACGGGAAATGATGGCATCGGCCGTCTTCGCATCGGGATGTCCCGGCGCACCGGGAAACCTCATGCAGCCCAGACCCAGAGCAGATATTCGGTTACCACTTTTGGGGTCAACGCGGTATTGCACGGACCCTCCCTTCGCCATCAGCGCTCGGCAAGGCGAAACACAATGGTCACGCGGCCGAAACATCGTGGAATCGCAATCGAGAACGTATCGTAACGCAGCAGAAATCGAGCTGTCACGGCACCGCTTTAACATCAGCAAAAAGCCCGATGAAGGGAGGCGAGCGTGACCACACGTGAGGATGCCCACCCCTATCCCGGCGAGCAATACATCCTCTCGGTCGACCGCTATCAGATCGAGGTCATGGACCATCTGGACGAGCTTCCCGCCACAGGCGCCGTCATCTTCTGCACCTTCCCCAAGATGCGCGATGGCGTTGGATATCCCGCACGCGTTTTCGCGGCCTGTTCCACGGCATAAGCGCACAGTGCAATAGTTTCTTTTTCATAACAGCAGCCCCGCGCATCCACCGATCACCCTGGCAGCATACAATCCATCAGGCGCCCCTTACGCGGGCGCCTTTTATATGAGGAGATGATTCACATGCAGATCAACAAGGTCACCTTTATCGGCAAGGGCGGCGTCGGGCTACTCTACGGCAGCATGATCGCCCAGGCACTCGGCGACGATGCCGTCGAATACGTCATGGACGACGCCCGTTTCGAGCGTCACGCAGGCGACGCCCTTACGGTCAACGGCGAGCCCTGCGCACTCAAGTCCGTGCGCGCCAGCGAGGCAACGCCCGCCGATCTGGTCATTCTCACGGTCAAGACGACTGGACTCGACCAGGCGCTCAAGACTATGGAACACATCGTGGGCCCCAATACGCTCATCGCCTCGCTGTGCAACGGCATTACGAGCGAGCAAAAGATTGCCGAGCGCTTTGGCTGGGAGCACACCGTCCTGGGCATCTGCCAAGGCATGGACGCCGTGTTCCTCAACGGAGAGCTCACCTTTACCAATGCGGGCGAGATTCGCTTTGGCGCGGCAGCGGGCACCGAGCCCGCAACCGTTACCACCATCGACGAGCTCTATACGCGCTGCGGCGTCGCCCATACCGTCGAGAGCGACATTGCGCACCGTATGTGGGCCAAACTCATGCTCAACGACGGCATCAACCAGACCTGCATGGCCTACGGCGGGACCTACGGAAGCGCCACGGAGCCGGGCTCCGAGCAGCGTCGCTGCTTTGTTTCCGCCATGCGCGAAACGCTTGCGGTCGCTAACGCCGAGAGCATTGAGCTGACCGAGGCAGACCTGACGCAAATGGTGCACCTCATCGAGGGAATCGACCCCGCCGGTATGCCCTCGATGGCTCAAGACCGCATCGCAAGGCGCAAAACCGAGGTTGATGAGTTCGCGGGCACCATCTGCCGCCTCGCAGCCAAACACGATATCCAGGTGCCGCAAAACGATTGGCTCTATCGACGCATTCGCGATATCGAGAAAAGCTGGTAGCGCCAACGCACCGCATTCAACAGCCTTAACAGCAAAGCCGCCGCAAGGAAACCGTTCCCCCTGCGGCGGCTTTCATCTTCGTCTATGACCGGCGGCCAATCTCTCAACAGTTAGCGTTGCGACTCCGGCACCTCGTCCTCGTCATCGCGGCAAAGCAGCACGCCGGCGCTTCCCAGCAGCGCCGCTGCGATCAGCGCGCCAACCACGGTTCGAGTAGCCCCGCATGCCCCCTGCATGCCCGCAACGAGCGCGGCCGTAGGACCAAGGCAGCCAAGCACCAATGCGACGGCGGCAACGGCGATATCTCGAGCGTTCACAAGACCACTTCCTCCAAGAGAAAGACCTTAATTCTCAAGAACCAGTGTGCCCCGCGCCCATATGCGCGGCGTACTGCCACGGTAAGCGCTCTGTTAGCTCAAGCATGCACAAAAAACGGACGCCCTTACGTTGCCCAAAGGCTCGGTAAAGACGCCCGCCCGTCATGTCCTATTGGCTTATGGCAGATTACCAACCGGTATAGTAGTCGGTGGTTCCGGCTGCGCAGCCGGAGTCATAGACCTTGCACTCGCCCTTGGAACCGGTAAACGTGGAGCCCTGAGCCTTATCGCCCGCGGCAACGACGTAGTAACCATCGGAATCGCGCCAAAAGCCCTCGGAATCCTGAGTCCACTCGCCCGTGCGGTGATGGTAGAGCACGTTGCTGCTGTAATAGGTCTCACGACGACCGTTATAGTTATTGACGCCGCTCGAGCGCGTCAGGCCCGAGCCGTTCGCGTAATACGCAGCAGACGCGTAAGACGAGCCGGAGCCGGCGTTGTAATACAAAGCCTGAACGGCCTCAGCGGCCTCGGCTTCGGCGGCCGCAACCTCGAGCGCCTCACGCTTGGCATCCTCAAGCGTCGTGCGCAGCTCATCGAGCTCGGTCGACTTCGCGTCGACCTCCTCCATCGTCAAAAGACTGCCCGCACCATCGATACAACCTTGCAGTACAGCGCGCTCGTCATCGGTGGCATAGTCACCGTACATGTTCATGATGATCTGGGCGCGAACCTCTAGGGAATCGCGCTTGGCCCCCATAGAGGCGTTCCACTCCTGCATGGAGCCAAAGCCGTCGCCGCGATAGTCGACGGGCTGCATCAGCGTCGCCTCGGACGGCGTGGATCCGACCGTATCGGATAGTGTTGCCGCGTGGACATCAGTTGCGCCGGCGCCCGTCAAAAGTGCCACGGTCAGAGCGGCGGAAAGGGCGGCGGCTTTCGGTTTTCGTGAATCAATCCTCATGTAGCTGGAAACCTCCGTAGTGCGTTTTTGCTGCGTTTGAGCTGTGTGTGATTCGATCGCGCTGCATAGTACCCCGAGCAAATCGCGACCTGCGGTTTTACTCAAAAGGTGCACGTCAATTGCGTAAAACTCACATCCTCTCAACAGGAGTTTTCCACAACTCGAATGCATAAAGCGTGCCAAAAACCCTGTTTTTGCACCCTCTCTATGCAAAAAAGGCGCCGGTGCGACCATTGTTCGCACAGGCGCCTTGAGCAGGCATTTAATGCAGTTATACCATCGAGTCGCAAGGGGTCCTTGCACAAGTCGCCTTACTCGTCCAGCGCGGCGAAGGCCTGCTTCAGATCCCAAATGATGTCCTCGGCGTTCTCGGTACCGATGGAAAGACGGATCGTGGAGGGCGTGATGTTCTGCTCGGCGAGCTCCTCGGCAGAGAGCTGGGAGTGCGTGGTGGTAGCCGGGTGCACGACGAGCGACTTGACGTCGGCCACGTTGGCGAGCAGCGAGAACACCTGCAGATGATCGATGAACTTCCAAGCTGCCTCCTGGCCACCCTTAACCTCAAAGGTAAAGATCGAGGCACCGCCGTTGGGGAAGTACTTCTGGTACAGCTCATGGTCGGGATGCTCGGGCAGGCTCGGGTGGTTCACCTTGGCGACGTGGCTGTCACCGGTCAGGAACTCAACGACCTTCTTGGTGTTCTCGACATGACGGTCAACGCGCAGCGACAGAGTCTCGGTGCCCTGGAGCAGGACCCAGGCGTTGAACGGGCTGATGCAGGCGCCCTCGTCACGCAGCAGGATAGCGCGGACATAGGTTGCAAAGGCGGCGGGACCGGCAGCCTCGGCAAAAGAAACACCGTGGTAGGAGGGGTTGGGCTCAGCGATCTGGGCGTACTTGCCACTCGCCTTCCAATCGAAGTTACCGCCGTCGACGATCACACCGCCCAGCGAGGTGCCGTGGCCGCCGATAAACTTGGTTGCGGAGTGGACGACGATGTTGGCACCATGCTCCAGCGGACGGAACAGATACGGGGTGCCGAAGGTGTTGTCGACGACAACCGGCAGGCCATGCTTCTTGGCGATCTCGGAGATGGCGTCGATGTTGGGGATGTCGGAGTTGGGGTTACCGAGCGTCTCGAGATAGATGACCGTGGTGTTGTCCTTGATGGCGCCCTCGACCTCGTCCAGGTTATGGGCATCGACGAAGGTGGTCTCGACACCAAACTGGGAGAGCGTGTGCTCCAGCAGGTTGTAGGAACCGCCGTAGATGGTCTTCTGGGCGACCACGTGGTCACCAGCCTGGGCAAGTGCCTGCAGGGTATAGGTGATGGCAGCGGCACCGGAGGCGACGGCAAGACCGGCCACGCCACCCTCGAGCGCGGCGATACGGTCCTCGAAGACGCCCTGGGTGGAGTTGGTCAGACGGCCGTAGATGTTACCGGCGTCGGCAAGACCAAAGCGGTCGGCGGCGTGCTGGGAGTTGCGAAACACATAGCTCGTGGTTTGATAGATAGGCACAGCACGGGAGTCGGATGCAGGATCGGCGCTCTCCTGGCCAACGTGCAGCTGCAGGGTATCGAAACCAAAGGTGTGCTCGGGGTTGTTGATAAACTGGCTCATGATGATCTCCTCGATCGAACAAAAGTAATAAGAGTAAGAGAAGTAAGTCGCTGTCTCCTGATCACGCCGACGGGCGCAAACAGGAGCCCGGCATTCGTCTTGGTAAGCAATTCATATGCGGGCCTCCTTTCGCATCCCGGTTCCGTGGTCGGCTTAATTACCTACCGCCTTTGTGTGTTTTGAATAGTACGAGCATTGTTTTGCTCGGTCAATCACTTAAAAGCGCTAACTTGTTATCGGTTTTTTAGATAGCAATCGAGAGGATGGACGTCAATGACCCTCCAGCAACTTCGTTTTTTGATCGCCGTGGCAGAGTCCGGATCGATCAACGCCGCAGCCCAGCGCCTTTATACGGCACAGTCCAACATCTCAAACGCTGTCAAAAGCCTGGAACAGGAGCTCCATCTGGAGATCTTTACGCGCTCCAGCCGCGGCGTCACGCTCACCAACGACGGCACCGAGCTATTGGGCTATGCGCGCCAGGTCGTAGAGCAGGCCGACATGCTCGAGGCACGCTACGAGGACGGCGGCACACCCCAGGCGCGCCTTGCCGTCTCGGCCCAGCACTACGCTTTTTCGGTCGAGGCCTTTGTCAACGTCGTCGAGCGCTGCCGCGACAGTAAGTTTGAGTTCATCATGCGCGAGACCACCACCTCGCAGATCATCGATGACGTCCGCGCATTTCGCAGCGATATCGGCATTCTGTATCTGGATGACTTTAACGCCCGCGTCCTGCAGAGGGCCTTCGCCGATGCCCGCGCAAGCTTCCATCCCCTCTTCGACGCGACGGTCCACGTCTTCGTTAGCGAGCGCCACCCGCTCGCACGCCGCCCGCAGCTGTCCCTTGCCGACCTTACACCCTATACGCGCTACAGCTTTGAGCAGGGAACCTCAAACTCCTTCTATTACGCCGAGGAACCTTTTAGCTATATCCCTTGCGACCGCAACATACGAATCTCGGACCGCGGAACACTTACTAACTTACTTATCACGTCGAACGGTTACACCCTGTCGACCGGTGTCCTTTCCAATGAAATGCAGTGGGGTATGGCATCGATCCCGTTAGCAGACGCCCCAACGATGCACGTAGGATATATCATGCACGACGAGCGCAAGCCCTCTCCTCTCTTGCGGCAATACCTCGACGAGCTCAACCGCATCATCCATGCCGACCAGCTGTCGGAAGACGGGGTAGAAATCGTAGATTGCTAGCCCGCGGCGGGCATGGCGCTACAATGGTCACTCACACGAAACGTACCCAACGAAAGGAAGCCCGTGAAGGTCATCATCTATACCGACGGCTCTGCCCGATCAAATCCGGGACGCGGCGGCTACGGCGCCGTACTCAAATACACCAACCCCGCCGGCAAGACCTTCACCTCCGAGCTTTCGCGCGGCTACGCCAAGACCACCAACAACCGCATGGAGCTCATGGCGGTCATCGTGGCGCTCGAGGCACTCAACCGCCCCTGCGAGGTCGAGGTCCATTCCGATTCGCAATACGTCGTCAACGCCTTTAACAAGCACTGGATCGACGGCTGGAAAAAGCGCGGATGGAAAACCGCCAACAAGCAGCCCGTCAAAAACCGCGACCTATGGGAGCGCCTGCTTGCCGCAAAGAGTAAGCATAAGGTGGAATTCATCTGGGTTAAGGGGCATGCCGGCCACGAGCTCAATGAGCGCTGCGACGAACTCGCCACCACCGCGGCCGACGGAGCCAATCTCGATATCGACACCGGCTTTAGCGAAAGCGACCTGTAGCGGCGTTTTCGCACGCTATTTCCTGCCCCCTCGCGCTACACTCATCCTGTAAACCGAACGGCACGAGGGGGACACATGCTGCGTATAGCGACCATCGGCACATCCATGATTACCGACGACTTTATCCAGGTCGTCAACGCCAACGACCAGACTACATTCGTAGGCACGCTCTCGCGCGATGCAGATCGCGGCGCCGCCTTTACCGCCGAACACAGCGGCGAACGCAACTTCACCGCGCTTGACGAGCTTGCGTCCGCCGACGACGTCGACGCCGTCTATATCGGCAGCCCCAATGCGCTCCACTACGAGCAGGCGCTCGCCTGCATCGCCGGCGGCAAGCACGTTATCGTCGAGAAGCCCTTCTGCGCCACCGAGGCGCAGGCACTCGAGGTCTTTCGCGCTGCCGAGGCAGCAGGCGTCGTGGCTCTCGAGGCCATGCGCCCGCTCCATGACCCCGCTTTCCACGTCGTTGAGGACGCTCTGGGCGAAATTGCGCCCATTCGCCGCGCCTCGCTGCGCTTTGGCAAGTATTCCTCACGCTACAACGAAATCCTCGCTGGACGCGCCACCAATATCTTCGACTGCCACATGGCCTCGGGTTCCCTCATGGACATCGGCGTCTATACCGTCGAGCCCATGGTCGAGATCTTCGGCATGCCCTCCGGTCTCACCAGCATGGCCACGCTGCTCGACCCCTCAACGCAAGAGCTCACCCATGGCCCCATCGACGGTTGCGGTTCCATTCTCGCCAGCTATGGCGGTGGCCGTATCTCCGTCGAGCTCGCGCACTCCAAAATTACGAATGACCTGCTGCCCTCGCAGATCGAAGGCGAGCGTGGCACTATCCAGATCGACCATCTGTCCACGCCCCGCAACGTCCGCATCGACTATCGCGGCGACGTCGTACGCGGCTCGGCGACCGAGGCGCCGCGCGAACAGGACGACAACGGCCGCGCGCTCGACCTTCCCAAGTCAAGCAACACCATGGAATACGAACTCGCAGACTTTATCACCGCCATCGGAGGCATCGATAACGTTAAGGAAGAGATCTGGGAGACCCCGGCGGGACGCCATGATCTCGGCCACTACCGCGATGTCACGCTCGTCTCGCTGCGCATCATGGATGCCGTGCGTCAGCAGGCCGGCATTACCTTCCCCGCCGATTCAGTCAAGCAGGCATAGCGATGGGCCTCTTCGATACGTTCTTCTCCAGCGTCACCGGCGGCAGTCGAGAGCCTCAAAAACCATCAAACGTCGAGTTCGAGCTGCGCCGCAGGCTTACCGTACTCGCAAGCGACGAGGCCACTCAAGACACTCCCCTGCGCTATTTCCTGCGCTGGGCGGGGCAAGTCCAAGGCGTTGGTTTTCGCTTTACCAACACCAACCTCGCGCAGGCACGCGCACTCACCGGCTGGGTGCGTAACATGGAAGACGGCTCAGTCGAGATGGAGATACAGGGAGCTCCGGCAAACATCCTATCTCATCTCGAGGCGCTTCATGCCTCCTACGAGCGCATGGGAACGCGTTTTCGCCTCGTAGACGCCCAGGTCCGAGCCCCACTTACCAATGAAGACGGCTTCAGTCCTCATTATTAGTATTGTGTGCTAAATACGGTATCATTTACCTACGACCGTTGATAGAAAAGAGGCGAGGCGCATGGCGGTGCAAAGAAGAAACACCAAGCAGCGGAAGCTGGTTCTTGACGCCGTGCGCCAAAGCTATAACCACCCCACCGCCGATGAGATCTACAACGCCGTGCGCGCGCAGGATGACAAAATCAGCCGCGGTACGGTCTACCGCAATCTCAATCTCTTAGCCGACGCCGGCGAGATCCTCTCCATCAAGACGCCGGGCGGCAGCCGCTTCGATCGCACGATCGAGCCGCATGCGCATATCATCTGCACCTCGTGCAGCCGCGTCATCGACGTACCGCTCCCCTTCGATGCCCAGCTCGACGCCAAGGCGTCCGAGCAAATCGGCTGGAACGTCACCTCGCACTACACCATCTTCGAGGGCCTCTGCCCCAACTGTAGGTAGATTTTGGGACATGCCTACTCAGCAAGTAGACGACGCAGCTCTTCTTCGACCGTGCGCACGTAGCGGACACGGTCATTGACACCGCGCATGCTGGGATTGCAGCTCTCCATCAGATAGGGATGGCCCACCACGTTGAGCATGTCGCGATCGTTTTCGTTATCGCCAAACGCCATCATTTCGTTAGGTGAGATCCCCAGTGCGCGACCATAATCGGCAAGCGCGGACCCCTTGCCCGAATCAAAGCCGATAAAGTCGGTCCATTCGGTTCCCGACGTCATCACATCGACCCGGTCGCTAAAGCGACGCGCAAAATACTCCAACGCCGCCGGCTGCTCTGTCTCGGGCGTTTGAAACGCAATCTTAATGACATCCTCGTCAATGTCCTCGGGACGGTCGACCACCGCCACATCGCAGTGGACCTCGTAACGCAAATGGTCGATGAACGCATCGTTACCGCTTATGGTGTAGAGGTGCCCCTCGCAGGAAAGGGTTACGTCGGCATGGGGGTAGGCGACCACGGCATTCGTGATATCCATAGCAAGGCTACGTTCCATGGAACGTTTGACAACGGCACGCCCCTCGCTCATCACCAGGGCTCCGTTTTCGCATACATAGGCGAGCTCATCGGCCACCGGGGCAAACAGGTAGCGCAAGCTCGCATATTGACGGCCGCTCGCCGGCATAAACACAATACCGCGACGATGCAGCTCATTAATGAGCTCAAAGGCCGCGGGACGCGGCTCGCGCTCCCACGGATGCAGCAACGTGCCATCCAAATCGCAGGCGATCAGCTTGATTCCCTCAAGACCCATATGCTTCCCCCAAAGCCTCTCATCAACAGCAAGACGGACTTTGAATGGCAATCCCTCAAAGCCCGTCTTGCGCATACGCGCGCTTAGCCGCGCGTCTTTTTTACGATCGTAAAGTCTGAAGCCATACTCACAACAACATCCGCCGCGCTCGATGCAAAGCGTCGACTGGCATCGGGCTCGCGTGCGACCACCGAGAGCCGAACGCCCCCAATGCCCCGGAGCATACGACCCAAAACCGGTTGCACCGGCGTATACATGCGCACGGTATGCTCGTCCGAGTCACCCCGGAAGAGCGGCGCATGCATGTTGCCGATCTCCCAGCACGCATGTGCGAGCACAATCGGATCCATGCGGTCGACTTCGACCAAATAGACCTCGGCGCTGCGCAGGCGTACGACAACCGCTACGGGCACCGTGCCCGTGCGGTCGACAGCGAGCACGTCACCGTCGGCAAGACGCTCGCCATCAGTGGCATCCAGCCGGGCATTCACCGTGCGCCCCAGCTCCGTCACGCCCACAAACAGGCGCGCATCAGCCTGGTCCCAATCGAGTAGCAGCTCGTCAACCTCAAAGACGCCACCCAGCTCCCGACGAAGCAGGAGTTCATAGGACGGGTCGTTGAGATTTCCCAAGCGCTCCGTAGCTACCAGGTCCACGGACATCAACTAGTCCTCGACCTCAACGAGCTCGATATCAAAGTTGAGATCCTTGCCGGCAAGCTCGTGGTTGGCATCGAGCGTCACGGCCTCGGACGTCACATCGATGACGACAGCGGGGACAGGCATGCCGCTCGGCGTGGACAGGAAGAGCTTCATGCCCTTCTCGATCTGCTCGATGTTGGGAACCTGCTCGGCCGGGAAGGTCAGGACCATCTCGGGGTTGTGCTCGCCGTAGGCATCGGCAGCAGGAATGTGCACGGACTTCTTCTCGCCCACCTGCATATCGATAACGGCGGCGTCGAAGCCCTTGATCATCTGACCGGCACCGCAGGTGAACTCCAGCGGCTCACCGCGATCGTAGGAGCTATCGAACTGCGTGCCGTCATCGAGCGTGCCACGATAATGGGTCTTGACCTTCTTGCCCTGGTTGGACATGGTAACCTCCGTGATAAGGGCGGCGCACAACGCGGGCCGCCGTGAACATATGGCGCTAACTATACCCTAGTCATACAATTCATTGACAGTTTGCAAAGAAACGCTGCAACCGGAGGAACCATGGCATATCCCGTATTTGACCTACACTGCGACACCGCCGACCGTATCGGCTGGGCCACACTCGATCTTGACCTGCGCTTTACCGCCGGCACCGACGGTTATTTCCCCGGCGACGAAACGCATCCGCAGGATTTCGACCTTATCGAGGGCAACGCCTGCGCCATCTCGCTCGCAAAGATCGGCAACACGCCGTGGGCGCAGTGCTTCGCTACGTTTGTCCCCGACGAGATTCCCACCGCCCACGCCGCGCGCTTCCAGGCGCAGATCATGGCGCATATGAGCGGCCAGGCAATGCTCAACCACGACCGCATGGTCAACGTGCGCAGCGCCGCTGATATTCGCCCTGCGCTCAAAGACGGCAAGGTCGCCTGCATCCACACCATCGAAAACGCCACGTTCTTTGCCGAGGACCCCGCGCTGATCGAGGTGCTCAAGAGCTTGGGCGTGCTTATGTCGTCACTCAGCTGGAACGCGCAGGGACCGCTCGCGAGCGGCCACGACACCCACGCCGGCCTCACCGCCGCCGGCATCGAGGCACTTACGCAGATGGAGCACGCCGGCATGATACTCGACGTCTCCCACCTCAACGATGAGTGCTTTGACGAGGTTGTCGCCCACGCCACGCGCCCCTTCGTCGCCAGCCACTCCAACTCCCGTGCGGTTTGCGGCGTCAAGCGCAACCTCACCGACGACCAGTTCCGCACCATTCGCGACATGGGCGGCATCGTCGGCCTCAACTACTGCAGCGAGTTCCTATCCAACGATGCGACCGACAAGACCACCGCAGACGTCACCTTCGACCAGCTAGCGGCACATATCGAGCACTGGCTCGACCTGGGCGGCGAGGACGTCATCGCACTCGGCGGCGACTGGGACGGCGCCAAGGTGCCCGCTTTCCTCTCCGATGCCAGCAAGATGCCCGAATTCCAGAACATGCTCTCCAAGCACTTTGGCAAGACCGTGATGCAGAAGCTCTGCAGCGATAACGCCCTTGCCTTCTTCGAGCGTTATTAATTTCACATTCCTTGAGCGGGCCGGCATACCGAACGGTCGAAATGCCGGCCCGTCCCCAATCCAAAGGATAACTTTTGACGCAGCAATTTACGATTTTCCTACCCCGACCGGATGGGATGCCCATCCCCGTCGTCGTTACCAAAAAGCGCGTCAAGAACTTCAACCTACGCGTCACATCGAGCGGTGAGGTCCACGCCAGCGCACCGCTCGGCGCCAGCCGCGAGCGTATCGAAGCGTTTGTGAAGCGCAACAGCGCCTGGATTATCAGCCGACTTGCCCAGCGCGAGCAACGTCAGACGACGGCACAGGAGCCGCTCAGCCCCTCGTCCATCATTGCGCTTTGGGGCAAGCCCATCACGGTACAGGACGCACTCGATCACAACTTTGTATCACCCGCACCGCGACCCAAACAGGCCACCTTCGCAAGTTTTATGGGTGCCGACAAGTCGAACGAACGCCCACAGGCCAAGCGGCTCGCAATCCTCGACGGTCTAACGTCCGACGAGCTCCAAGCCCACATCGACCAGCTCTATACGTCCGAGGTCACATCGGCGCTGCGCGATATTTTGCACGCGTACGAAATCGCAATGGGCGTCTCCGTTTCCCGCGTTTCCGTACGCAGCATGAAAACGCGTTGGGGCTCGTGCACGCCCAAATCCGGCGCCATTCGCATCGCACGAGAACTTGCCGGCTACCCCGTCGAATGCCTCGACATGGTTGTCGCCCACGAGCTCGTCCACTTGCTCGAGCCAAGCCACAATCAGCGGTTTCACGCCCTGCTCGACACGTACTGCCCCAACAATAGAGTTTTGTCGCAGCGGCTCAAGCAACCACCCATAGAGACGTATTAGAACCGGTTAACGCACGCGCTCGATCTCAACACCGCAGCTTGCCAGGGGAAGACCGACGGGCGCCCAAGGCTTATCGAGCTTAACACGCACGCCAAGCAGCAGGGGGTAACGACGTAGCAGCATCTGGGCCACACCCTCGGCTGCAGCCTCGATAAGCTTAAAGGTATGCTCACGCAGATAGCCATCGACATCGTGGCACACCGAGCCGTAGTCAATCGAGGCGTCCAGGTTATCGTGCTCCCCCGCTGCACGCAGGTCGGCATAGAGCACCAGGGACACGATGAACTTCTGGCCCAGCGCGTTCTCTTCGGGATACACGCCGTGGTTGGCAAAGACCTCGAGACCGTCGATAGTAATGCGATCGGCATGGCGCAGATCGTCATAGCTCACGTGGGGCACCGCCGTTGCAGTGGATATTTCGCCCCTTCCACGGCGGGCGAGTTCGGCGCCTTCAGTCTTAGTTGCATTCTCGGGCAGTTTCTTGTTACTCATCGCGATCGTCTCCTTCGTTTAGAACCCCGACCGCGCAAACTAACTACACGCGAATCGACAGGTTCTTTTTATCATCGCTCCAGTTGCAAGCATTGCGCGCGGGGCATGCAAAGCAGGCGCGCGACGCTTTGTCGGCTGCATAAAGCAGACGCTCGAGCGGCTGGCTGTTCACGCGCAGCTTTCGATGGCCCAGAATGGCCGTCTTAATAGCTGCGGCATCGGCCGGCTCAAACGCCACGTCATCGGGCATGCCGCCGAGAATCGCATCAGCGACGCGCTCGCTTGCAACATCATGGGATATACCCGATTCATACTGTTCATCTTTGCCGATATCGTGAAGAAGTGCCGTAGCGTAGATGACCTCGCGGTCAAATTCGAGCTGTTCCTCGAGATTCTTAATCCACATAATGCGCGCGACATCAAGCAGATGGTCAATACCGTGGCGGCAAAAGATGCGCCCCGATTCCAACTGTGCAATATTGCCCAGATGCCGCCGGAACAGCCCGTTGGCACAAATGTAATCAATGCGAGGCATGGCGCCAAAGGGAGTCAGGCCCGAAGCCATAAAGCCGCGACGCGGCGTCCCCTCATCGGTCTTCGATGTAAAGTCGTTGACGGCCCCCATGCTAACGGCCCAACATCCTAAAGAACCGCTCCTCGAGCGCGGGATCGGTCTCAAAGACGCCGCGGCGAGCGAGCGTCACGGTCTTGGTGCCGGGCTTTTGCACGCCGCGCATGGTCATGCACATATGCTCGGCTTCCATCAGCACAATCGCCCCTTGGGGAGCTAGATATTCCATGAGGGCATCGGCAACCTGTGCACACAACTGCTCCTGCAGCTGCAGACGACGGGCATAGACCTCAACCGTGCGAGCAAGCTTAGACAGACCCGCCACGCGACCGTTAGGGATATAACCGATCGCAGCCTTGCCATAAAACGGCAGCAGATGGTGCTCGCACAGCGAGTAAAACGTAATGTCGCGCTCGATAACCAAATCGTTCGAAGCGACGGCAAAAGTTTTGGACAGGTGTTCCTCGGCACTCTGGTCCATACCGCCGGCAATCTCGCCATACATACGGGCGACGCGTGCCGGCGTCTCCAGCAGGCCCTCACGAGTTGGGTCCTCGCCTATACCTTCAAGCAGCAGCTTAATGGCAGTCTCGACTTTTTCCTGATCGACCATCTGGGCCTCACTTTTTTCGATTTCGCGTTCGCGCTATGGTACCACGCCGGCACGCAGCCTCTGCCAGCTACATAGTATGGGTCGAATAGACCGGATCGTCTCGCCAAAGCTCCACAGCATCGCAAAGCGCAACGCCCTCACGCGCAGCACGAGCGCGCGTGGCGTTCATGTCGATCACGCGCTGATTACTCGAGCCCCTAAAACGCAACGAGATATCGTACAGGTCTTGAACGAACGGACCATCCACCAACATGTCGAGGCAGGCAAGGATACGGTCCGTCACCTCGGTATGATGACGGCCGCCCGGCACAAGCTCCTCGAGCACGTCGCCGGTAAAGCACCAAATGGTCTTCCCCGACTCCACAGGATAGGCCGCACGCACGCGTTCGACAAAGTCAACGAGCCCCACCTGGTTCTCGGGTTCCATAGGCTCCCCGCCCAGAATCGTCAGGCCATCGATAAAGGGATGGTCGAGACTCTCGATAATCTTGTCCTCGACGGCGCGATCGAACGGCTCACCCGCAGCAAAGTCCCACGCAACAGAGTTAAAGCAGTTCTTGCACCCACGACGGCACCCACTCACAAACAGAGAAGTACGGACGCCTTCCCCATCAGCAATATCGAAATACTTAATGTTCGCGTAGTTCATAGGTAACTCTCCCGGGAGGCCGGGACATATCATCCCGTCCTCAAACATTCTCGGCCTTCGGCCTGCGAAACTGCGGGCGGGACGATATGTCCCGGCCTCATGCAAAGGGTAACTCAATGAACGAAGCGAACATTGAGTATAGGGTTCGCGGTCCAATAAATACTCAGCTGCAGCTCAACCGCCATTGCAAGCAGATCGTCATTGCAGCTCAACTCATTTCCGCTAAGAACTTCGAGAAGCGAGCAGACCGCATGCTGCATCTCAGCTACGTCAACTTGGCTGAGCCGAGAGGGCCGCTTGGGCTTTTGCTCGATATGAGTTCCGCACGCAAAGAAGGCCACTTAATGTGGCCTTCGTCTTGCGCAGGACTGTCCGAAATAGCGAGCAAATGCCCAAGCGGCCCTCTCGGCTCAGCCCCGGAGCGGTATTAGAGATGCAGCACGCGGTCGCGGATCTCCTCGGTTCGACCCTGGTTCCAGAACTGGGTGCCGATGTAGCCGCACGTACGACGGGCGACGTTCATCTTCTCTTGGTCACGATTGCCGCAATTGGGGCACTCCCACACTAGCTTACCGTCATCCTCGACAATCTTGATCTCACCGTCGTAGCCGCACACCTGGCAGTAGTCGCTCTTGGTGTTGAGCTCGGCGTACATGATGTTGTCGTAGATGTACTGCATCACGCGAATGACAGCCTTAAGGTTGTCCTGCATGTTGGGAACCTCGACGTAGGAGATGGCGCCGCCCGGCGAAAGCTGCTGGAACATGCCCTCAAACTTAAGCTTATCGAAGGCATCGATCTCCTCGGACACGTGAACATGGTAGCTATTGGTGATATAGCCCTTGTCCGTCACGCCCGGAATAATGCCAAAACGGCGCTGCAGGCACTTGGCGAACTTGTACGTCGTCGACTCCAGCGGCGTACCGTACAGCGAGAAATCGATATCGCTCGCGGCCTTCCACTCCGCGCACTTGTCGTTCATACGCTGCATAACTGCCATGGCAAAGGGCGTACCCTCCTTCTCGGTGTGGCTGTGGCCCGTCATGTACTTGACGCACTCATACAGACCGGCGTAACCCAGGCTGATGGTGGAATAGCCGCCCACGAGCAGCTTATCGATCGTCTCGCCCTTCTTAAGGCGTGCCAGGGCGCCGTACTGCCAAAGAATCGGCGCGGCATCCGAAAGCGTGCCCATCAGGCGCTCATGGCGGCACAGCAGAGCGCGGTGACACAGCTCAAGGCGCTCGTCGAAGATCTTCCAGAACTTGTCCATGTCCTGGTGCGAGCTCAGTGCGACATCGGGCAGGTTAATGGTCACAACACCCTGGTTAAAGCGACCGTAATACTTGGGCTTGCTCGGGTCATAGTTCAGCGCGTTTGCAACGTTATTAAAGCCGTTGCCCGAGCGGTCGGGCGTCAGGAAGCTGCGACAACCCATGCAGGTGTAGCAATCGCCATTGCCCGCGGTCTCACCCTTCGAAAGCTTAAGCTCGCGCATCTTCTTCTCGGAGATGTAGTCGGGCACCATGCGCTTGGCGGTGCACTTGGCGGCCAGCTGAGTCAGATAGAAGTACGGGGAATCCTCGTAAACGTTATCGTCCTCGAGCACATAGATAAGCTTGGGGAACGCCGGGGTGATCCACACGCCCGCCTCGTTCTTAACGCCCTCATAGCGCTGGCGAAGCGTCTCCTCCACGATCATGGCAAGATCGTGCTTCTCCTGGACCGAGCGGGCCTCGTTGAGGTACATGAAGACCGTCACGAATGGTGCCTGGCCGTTGGTGGTCATAAGGGTCACGACCTGATACTGAATCGTCTGGACACCGCGACGGATCTCATCACGCAGACGGTCCTCTACGACCTCACGCACCTTCTCTGCGGGAGCGGAAACACCGAGCTCCTCAAGCTCGCGGGCAACCTCGCCGCGAATCTTCTGGCGGCTCACCTCGACGAACGGGGCAAGATGGGTCAGCGAAATCGACTGGCCGCCGTACTGGGAGGAAGCAACCTGGGCGATGATCTGCGTCGCAATGTTGCAGGCAGTCGAGAAGCTATGCGGCTTCTCAATCAGCGTGCCCGAGATAACAGTACCGTTCTGGAGCATGTCCTCCAGGTTCACCAGGTCGCAGTTATGCATGTGCTGGGCAAAGTAATCCGAATCATGGAAGTGAATCAGGCCCTCGTTGTGCGCATCCACGATCTCCTGGGGCAGCAGCACGCGCTGGGTCAGATCCTTGGAGATCTCGCCGGCCATGTAGTCACGCTGAACGGAGTTGACGGTCGGATTCTTGTTGGAGTTCTCCTGCTTGACCTCTTCGTTATTGCACTCAATCAGCGACAGAATCTTGTCATCGGTCGTGTTCTTTTGGCGCTTCAGGCTCTGAACATAGCGGTAGATGATGTAGTGGCGAGCGACCTCGTAGCAGTCGAGACGCATAATCTCGTCCTCGACCAGATCCTGGATCTCCTCGACCGATACGGTGTGGCCGGCCTTCTCACATGCCTCGGCGACGTTTTGTGCCGCATAGATCACCTGGCGGTCGGTAAGGCGAGAGCCTTCCTCGACCTCCAAGTTTGCGGCGCGGATCGCATTGACGATCTTATCGATGTCAAAGGTAACCTCGGTGCCGCTGCGCTTGATGATCTTCATCCTCTTGCCTCTTTCGCATCGTAGCCTCATTGCGCTTCAGAGCCAAACGATGCCCGGCAGGGCTTACCCTGTCTTGCGGCGCCGTCGCGCAATCTGTGTTTTCGATAACCATAGGCCCTCATGCGGACAATCCTCGCAGCCAATCAAGGGGCTCAAAGATCCATCCAAATAATGGGGCGAATAAGGTTCTCGTTCTCTGTCCGCCATCTATCATACGACAAAGAGGCATCTATATCCTGTATTCTTTTTTTAGGTCAAACACAACATATAGTGTTTCAGCAGGTCAAAGCAATTGGTCAATTTGCAGACGCATTATAAATGAAGGCCTCTTGGCAGACTGCTAAAACGTTATCAACCCAACTACCTGCACAGCAGTTTTGAAACCCCCTCAACCGTGCCGCCGCCAAATAGCACCAAAACCAAGCTGCTCGCGCCAAAAGAATCCAAAAGATTGTCCTTGACCAACATGTTGCGGTCATGATGGGCCAGGACACATGCAATCTGCCGGCACCCCTACGGGATACAAAGACCATCGCGTACGGACCTTGGATCAATATTTGATGACTTATTTGGCGGCGCGCTTGGTGACAAAAAACAAAACAGCCCAGAGGACATAGCCTCTGAGCTGCGAACATTTGGTGGGCGTTAGAAGATTTGAACTTCTGACCTCTTCCGTGTCAGGGAAGCGCTCTCCCCCTGAGCTAAACGCCCAACTGGAGCGGACAACGGGGCTCGAACCCGCGACCCCAACCTTGGCAAGGTTGTGCTCTACCAACTGAGCCATGTCCGCTTACGAGGATTAATCTTACGTGATGCCCGCATCCTATGCAAGAACTTTTTTTGAAAAGTTTTGCGACGCCCTCGCGAACCTCGCGAAGACATCAGCCACCACGGAAGGCGCAGGCAAACGCAAACTCGCCGCAAGAGGCCCTTACATCTCACCGAGCATGATCCAGGCAGAGCTGTCCTGCGCGAGTCTGCCGTCTGCAAGCGCTGATGAGGTGAGCAGGACCCTGCCCGCCGGCAGCTCCACGGGTGCTGCACCGAAGTTCGTCACGCACGCCCAGCCGTTATCGCGGCGATAGGCGATGACGCCGCCCTCAGCGCCCTCGGCACCATCCGCAAGACCGGTGCGCCCGTCAAGATCGAGCCACGCAAGATCGTTGGCGCACCCGCGCAGCTTGCGCCGCAGCCAGAGGGCGTCACGATAGAGCGCAAGCATCGATGTCGGGTCCGTTTCTTCCCTATCGGCAGCATAATCGGAAAACCATGCAGGCTGCGGCAGATGGGGCGCCGCATCAGCGTCCGCCGGCGAAAACCCAAACGATCCGCCCTGCGCGGGATCGTCCGCCGCTACCCACGGCAGGGGCACACGACAGCCGTCGCGCCCCTTCTCGCGCTTCGGTCCGCGCGTATTGGTTGCACTGGGATCTTCGAGTGCAGTCCACGGGATATCAGCCACCTCAAAAAGACCGAGCTCCTCACCCTGATACACGTATGCCGAGCCCGGAAGCGCCAGTTCAAGCAAAAGAGCCGCCCGCGCGCGGCGCTCGCCGAGTTCACGGTCCTCGTCATAAGACGACCCGTCGCGTAAGAGCCAGTCGAGCGCAATCTGGTGGTAGCGCGTCGCCTTGATTTGCGGCAGGGCATAGCGCGTCGCCACGCGCGGCACGTCGTGGTTGGAGAGTACCCAGGTCGAGGCGGAATCGGATTCGATAGCTGCCTTCAAGCCCTCCTCGATTGCAGCGTGCATGTCATCATAGGTCCAAGTGGCCTTGGCAAACTCAAAGTTGAATGTCTGGCCAAGCTCGCTGGGACGCGCATAGAGATACTGGCGCTCAGGCAGCACCCACGCCTCGGCAACGGCGCTGCGCGGCGGATTATAGCGGTCGAACACGCGGCGCCACTCGCGATAGATCTCGTGGACCTCGTTGCGGTCCCACAGCGGATGGGCGCCGTCGTCAACCATGTCATCGCCCTCGGCGAGATGCCACCGGTCGAGGTCATCGCGGTCGAGATCCTTGGCGAGACCGTGCGCCACATCGATGCGAAAGCCATCGACGCCTCGATCGCTCCAAAACGCCAGGACGTCGCAAAAGAACGCGTGAACCTCGGGGCATGACCAGTCAAAGTCCGGCTGCTCGGGCGTAAACATGTGCAGATACCATTGACCGTCCGCAACACGCGTCCAGGCGGGGCCGCCAAAGTTGGCATTCCAATTGGTGGGAGGCAGCTCGCCATGCTCGCCGCGACCATCGCGAAAGATATAACGGGCGCGCTCGGGCGATCCGGGGCCGGCGGCAAGAGCGGCTTTGAACCAGGGGTGCTGGTTGGATGAATGGTTGGGCACGATATCGACGATGACCTTGATGCCGCGCGCGTGAGCCGCAGCGATCATGTCATCGAAGTCGTCAAGCGAGCCGAGACGTGGGTCGACATCGCAGTAGTCCGCCACATCATAGCCGCCATCGACAAGAGGCGAAGGGTAAAACGGGCTCAGCCAGATGGCCTCGATGCCCAGCCGCTCAAGATAGTCCATCTGCTGGGTAATGCCCGCGATATCGCCCAGACCCGAACCGGTCGAATCCTTAAACGAACGCGGGTAGATCTGATAGATCGCGGCATCGGACATCCATGAGCGCGAAGAGGACTTTTCTGCAGCCATGGGGTGAGCCTCCCTTGCAACGAGGTTTTGCGAGATGCCCACGATGATACGCCCAAAGCTGTCATTCGAGGCAAACAACGCCACAGCCACACCCCAAAACGCTCGCTCCCTCTCGGGCTCGAGCCTCCTGGGACGAATCGATCGATTAGTGAAAAGAACGGAAGACTCACTCCCCCGGCCACAACAGCGAGCGGGCTCCGGGTGCCCCAGGTTGCCGCGAAAGAGGAGGGAAGCGTACTTTATGTACGCGACCGACGATTGAGGGGGCAAGATGGGGTGCCCGGGGCTCGCGCAGCGTCAACAAAAAACGCGGTTCGTTAGAACCGCGTAAGATAGTTGGAGCGGACAACGGGGCTCGAACCCGCGACCCCAACCTTGGCAAGGTTGTGCTCTACCAACTGAGCCATGTCCGCATATGTAAAACAAAACGGGCGCCGGAGCGCCCGGATGTTGCCTGGAGGCGAAGCCCGGATTCGAACCGGGGGTAAAGGCTTTGCAGGCCTCTGCCTTACCACTTGGCCACTTCGCCGAAAAAGGACCGCCTAAACGGTCCGGAAATGCAATGGAGCGGACAACGGGGCTCGAACCCGCGACCCCAACCTTGGCAAGGTTGTGCTCTACCAACTGAGCCATGTCCGCTTGCGGGTTATTAATTTACGCGAGTTATCCAAAAGACGCAAGTACTTTTTTCAAAAAAGTTGCCGGCCGCGTGTTCTTGGTGGCTAAACGCGCTAAAGCGATTGGCTAGGCACGCGATTCCAGTGCTCCGCTAAATAGCTTCACCATCTGCACGCGCGTGCCGGTGCCGTCTGTGCGACGAGCAACCTCCACGTTATCGACAAGCATACGCATAAGCTTGATACCACGGCCGCGTTCCTCAGATGCGACCGGTTCGCTCGCTCCATCGATAGAATAGCCGGCACCCCGATCAAGCACCTCAACCACGACGCGATCGCCATAGGCCTGAACCGTCAGGACGCACCCGATACCGCCCGCATGGTCATAGGCATTACCCAGCGCCTCCCCCGACGCCAACGCGACATCGTAGCGCTCGTCGCGGCGCAACGGAAGCGATTCAAGGAGTTCGGCGATGCGATGTCGATAGTATGGAAGATTCTCGATACCCTGTCGGACCTCGACGCTCTTGCTCCATCGTGGCAACTCTCCCACCGGAATAGCGGGAATCGACTCACGCGCCGGACCCGCAACATGAAGGATGTCGACAAGTCGGGCAATCTCCAAAAAGCGAATGACCTCATCGGAGGCGTTAACGAGCGAAAGCAGGCCCTCTCGCCTCATGAGCTCTCTGGCACGTGTAAGCAAAAACGCCAAACCCGTCGAGTCGATAAAGCCCACGGCCTGGCAATTGATGACAACGCGACGCACGCCCCGGTCGATCAGATTATCCAACCGTCGGCGCAGCACGGACACCGAGGCGATGTCGACATCACCCGGTGGCGTCAAAACCGCTATGTCATTCCACTCATTCATACGACCATGGTTCCCCAAAAGAGCTCGCTCGATGCATACATATCTGCAGCTGCGCAGATTTTGCCCGTCAAGTATCGCGGTCTACGATCGACCCCGTAAAAACTCAAGGGAAACCAGCGCAATGTCATCGTCCAGCGCCGACTCGGTAAAGCGGTCAAGCTCTCCCAAGACCTTACCGCAGATTCCCGATACACCCTCACCCGAGACAGAGAGCAAAAGGTCACGAAGGCGCTGCTCGCCAAAGAAAGCACCCGAGCGATCACGTGCTTCGATTGCTCCGTCGGTATACATGAATAGCATGTCACCAGGAGCGAACGTAAACACGCCTGTCTCGTACACCATGCTCTCAAAGGCACCGATCACGCCCGATTGGCACCCAAGGAGCTCCACTTCTCCCCCTCGGGTTTCTCCGCCGCCAAGCGGCGTCGACGACGGTCTAATGACCATAGTGGGAGGATGTCCCGCAGAGCAGTAGGTAGCGCGACCCGCTTTAAGATCAATCTTGGCGATAAACGCCGTCACGAACGTCTCGACCCTCGAAAAGCCCATGAGCATGCTATTGAGCGAGCGGGCCATACGGGCGGGCCCAGCACCCTCCCAGGCATAGGCCGTCAGCGCCGTCTTGACGAGCGCTGACATCGACGCCGCCTCGATTCCTTTGCCGGATACATCGCCCAAAATCATAACGGCGCAATCGTCGGGAAGACGGACAAGAGTATAGAAGTCGCCGCCAACCAACGCCGAATTCGTTGCCGAAAGGTATACCGAATCGGTCGCGATACCCGGAACGTCACCAAGCGAATTTCTCATGCCAATCTGGAGGGTCTGAGCGATATGGCGCTCCTCGCGCTTTTGAGATTCGCCCTCGTAGATCAGTTCAAAGTCATGCGCCAAGTGCACCAAGTAGTCATATTCAAGGTCATCAATCGGCTCTTGACTACCGTCACGAAGCAGAAGCGCGCGCGTCGTCGGGCCTTTCGCAACAGAAGCAGGAACGATCGCGTCGTTGCTGTGTTTGCCATCACCCTCAGAGCGCGGGCGCCCCGCCTCGATGCCGGTGTCGACGTAGAGACCCTGGCAAGGCAGACCATGCGCCCTAAGCCAGCCTCCCATAGGCATCGATTCGTCAACGCGAGTTATACGGACGTGTTTAAGATCCTCGGCACTCGTGCCGCCCAAAACAGACGCCTCAAAGCCATCAGAGCCAACCCCCAAACGTGCCGCTGGCGCCGTCGTGGAAAAGAAAAGTTTCTCGGGATCGTCCGGCAAAGCAACGCGACTGCCGCCTTCAAAATCTATGACATAGGAGCCCAGACTGGCGTCATACTCAACAGGGCAAAAATGACAGTTGAGCATATTGCAAATCTCGGACGATATAGCCTGGGTAGCCGCGGCGGAATCGTCTAGAAAGGTAAACAACTCATCACGTAAGACATTGAGCGAGCGGCCAAGCTCGGCCGTGCGACGAGAGCGAAGGCTCGATGCCATGCCGACCAGCTGGATAGACAGGTAATCGCAAATGACCTCGAGTACATTAACGTCATAGGCGAGCGGTGCCTGAGGGCGCTTCCAACCAACTTCCAGCACGCCAAGGATCTGCGTACCGTAAAAAACGGGAAGACAGATCTCGCTGCGGTACGGAGGCATATCCTGCACGCGCAACAGGTGCTTAGAACGATTGTCCAGGTCCATGAACATACCGGAGGCAGCCCTATCACCCTCAAGGTCCTGTTGAATCGACAAGCGACAGGCACGCGACTCGCGAAGAACATACGTCGGAATGCCAGCGCCATACGGCAAAAACTCGGGCAGGTAGCTGTCGTGCAGCTCCTTGGAGACACCGCGAAGCTTAAAACCGCCGCTCTCAGAAAAATAGATAGCGGCACCCGAAGCATCGAGCGTTCCTACAAGCTGGTTCAAAACGATATCTAACAAACTGGGCAGCTCATCGGAGCCCACCGTGCTCATAATGACCGACAATGTACCCGAGAGACGCTTATTCGCCACTCTAAGCTCCGAAAGCGCACGCTTGAGCTGACGGTCGTGCGAATACTGTTCTTCGATGCTATGGAGTGCCACCAGAACGCGCGGCGCACGGCGGCCAAAGATTCGAGGCGGCGTAACCGAGCCGGCACAAACCAGGACGGGAATAAACGATCCGTCACTTAACTTGAGCATCAACTCGCTCTTTGTTCCATTGGTCTCAAAAGGAAGCCGATGCTCTGTCGCGCGTTCAAAAGCCGACGAGTACAAGAGGTCTTTAACGTCCCCGTTGATCACATCGGAACGCTCCTCGCACATCAAGTCGAGCAAGCGATTATTTACATGCAAAATGGTTCCGTCGAGCTCGCAGATAATGACAGCATCGCTCGTGATCTCGACCAATTGGGCAACGTCCGCCCACTCATTGCGCTCAAGCGTTTCCATCGTGAACCTCACCGTCTATCGGTAACAAAAAAGCCTCCGAAGAGGCTTCTCAAATGCGATGGTGTCGGAGGCGGGACTTGAACCCGCATGACCAAAAAGCGGTCACTAGCACCTCAAGCTAGCGCGTCTGCCAATTCCGCCACTCCGACATGCTATGTTGTTGATTCGCGGTTCGCTTTGTTGAACCCGCGCGTTCAACGAGGAAGATAATAACCTATGTTTCGAGAACTGCGCAAGCACTTTTTTGAAAAAAGTTTACGAATTTGTAAATGCGCAGGTAGACTGACCTGTTCGGGCAGGAATGAGGTTGCTTTCCAACGCGTCCTCGGGCATGCGGCATTATTTTGATCCGCGCTTCGCGCTACAAAATAATGCCGCCCCCTGCGGAATGCGTTGGAAAGCAACC
>JAQDNC010000009.1:54132-99665 GCA_027660625.1 Coriobacteriaceae bacterium AM100-PB1-1D-6A
GCAACCTCATTCCTGCCCTAGGGGCACGTACTCCAGGCACCGTTCTCAAACATGTTTTGAGGGCTGATGCAAATTTAGTGGCTCTGCTTTGCCGAGCCCTTATATGGGGAGGCCGGAGCCAAGGCTCCGGCCTCACACAATTCCCTATCAGATTAAGCGAGCGATCAGGGAATCGCACTCCCCTTGCCGAGTTAACGTAGGGCCCGCCCTGGTGTTACTTTTCAGAACACTCCGCAGGACGCAAGAAACCCCCGCCGCACGAAGTGCGCAGCGGGGGTTTCTTGCATGTCCGAGGACGTTCTGAAAAGTAACAACAGGGCGGGCCCGGACGAGAACAAACAACTACAGGTCGATGTGCGATTCCTTGATCGGGAACGGCTCCGCGAAGTGACAGGCGCAGCAGTGACCCGGTGCAACTTCCTTAAACTCGGGGAGCTTCTCGGAGCAGATACCCTGCGCGATCGGGCAACGCGTATGGAAACGGCAGCCGGTCGGCGGATCCAGCGGCGACGGCGGATCGCCAGCGAGGATGATGCGCTTGCGGGTCTTCTGGATATCAGGATCGGGAACCGGCACGGCAGACAGCAGCGACTGCGTGTACGGATGGTGAGGCTCGCTATAGAGCGTCTTCCAGTCCGAAACCTCGACCATCTTACCCAGATACATAACGGCAACGCGATCGGAGATGTGCTGTACGACGGACAGGTCGTGTGCGATAAACAGATACGCGGTACCGAACTTGTCCTGCAGTTCCTTGAGCAGGTTCAGAACCTGGGCCTGAATGGACACATCCAGAGCGGATACCGGCTCGTCACAGATAATCAGCTTGGGCTTCAGCGCAAAAGCGCGGGCAATACCGACACGCTGACGCTGGCCGCCCGAGAACTCATGCGGATAGCGGTTGATATGCTCGGGGTTCAGTCCAACGACGTCGAGAAGCTCACGGACGCGCTCAATGCGCTCCTCCTTGGTACCCACACCATGAATGGTCATGGGCTCGGAGACAATCTCACCGATGGTCATACGAGGGTTGAGCGAAGCATAAGGATCCTGGAAGATAAACTGCATCTCACGACGCATGTCCTTGATCTCATGCTTGCTCATCTCGGCAACATCTTTGCCCTGGAAGAACACCTTGCCGGCGGTCGGCTTGGTCAGACGCATGATAGTGCGGCCCGTGGTGGATTTACCGCAACCAGACTCGCCAACCAGACCAAAGGTCTCGCCAGGATAAATCTCAAAAGAGATGTCGTTTACAGCAGAGACGACGCGCTTGGAAAAACGCTTGGCGAACATGCCGGACTCTGCGGGAAACTCCTTGGAGAGGTGCTCGACCTTCAGCAGTGGAGTGCGCTCGTTATTGTCTGCCATTTACGCCTCGCCTCCCTTCTTGGAATCCTTGCGCGTACGGGACGTCTCAGGAGCGTTCTTGAGGAACTCGGGGTCACCGGAATAGTGGCACGCAGAATAGTGACCGGACTCGGTGACAACGCGCTCAGGGCGCTGCTTGCGGCACTTGTCCGTCGCGTAGGGGCAACGAGGAGAGAAGACGCAGCCCTCAGGCAGGTTCATGAGCGAAGGCGGGTTGCCGTGAATCGGCGTCAGCGGCTTCTTCTCTTCGATTGCCTGCTCCGGGATGGAGCGGATAAGACCCCAGGTGTAGGGGTGGCGGCTCTCGTAGAAGATTTCCTCAGCAGTACCGAACTCAACGGGGCGGCCGGCGTACATAACCATGATCTTATCGGCCATATCGGCGACAACACCCAGGTCATGGGTAATCATGATGATGGCGTTGCCGTTCTTCTCCTGCATCTCCTGCATGAGCTCGATAATCTGAGCCTGGATGGTAACGTCCAGGGCAGTCGTGGGCTCGTCGGCAATCAGAATATCGGGATCGCAGGCAAGGGCCATGGCAATCATGACTCGCTGACGCATACCGCCAGAGAACTGGTGCGGATACTCATTGACGCGCTTCTCGGGCTCGGGGATACCCACGAGGTCCAAAAGCTCGGTGGCACGCTTGAGCGCCTCCTGCTTGGAGTAGCCACGGTGCAGATGAAGACCCTCGCCCACCTGCCTGCCGATCTTATAGACCGGGTTCAAGGAGGTCATAGGATCCTGGAAGATCATCGCGATATCGTTGCCGCGAATGTGCTGCATCTCTTCCTCGGTCATTTCGAGGATGGAGCGGCCGCGATAGCGAACGTCACCGCCCTCGATCTTTCCCGGAGGCATCGAGATGAGGCCCATGATGGTCATGGCGGTCACGGACTTACCGGAGCCGGACTCACCGACGACGCCCAGGGTTTCGCCGCGATCGAGCGTGTAGGAGACACCGTCGACAGCGCGAACAACGCCATCCTCGGTGTGGAAATACATCTTAAGGTCATCGACCTCGAGCAGATGCTGGCCCTCAGGAACCGGCTGATCCTTCAGGTCCACATAGTTCTTGTTCTTCTTCATCCTTATGCGTCCTTCATCTTGACGTCGAGGGCGTCGCGCAGACCGTCACCCAGCAGGGTGAAGGCGAGCACCGTCGAGAGAATTGCCAGACCGGGCATGATCATCATCCAGGGAGCGGTCAGAAGATACTGCTGACCGTCCTGAATCATGGAGCCCCACGAAGGCGTAGGCGGAATAACGCCCATGCCGAGGAAGGACAGAGCGGACTCGGTCAGAATGGCGCCACCAATGTTCATGGTCGCGTAGACCACGATGGAGGCGACGGAGTTCGGGAAGATGTGACGCACGACGATACGAGCATCAGATGCACCCATCGCGCGCGCTGCATCAACATAGTCGTTTTCCTTGACCGTCAAGATTGCAGAGCGGAAGACGCGCGCAATCGAAGGCCAGCCAAGAATGCCGATGGCGATAAAGACGTTCTGAAGACCACGGCCGATAACGGCGATCATGGCGACAACGAACAGCACGTACGGGAACGCCAGGAAGATGTCCGCACAGCGCATGATGATCGTATCCCAAATGCCGCCGTAGAAACCGGCCAGGGCGCCCATGACCAGGCCGATCAATGTGGAGATGGCGGTGGCCATGATACCGACAGAAAGCGAAACGCGTGCACCGTAGATAACGCGGACGAGAATGTCGCGACCGAGGGCATCGGTGCCAAACGGGTGCTCGGCACACGGAGCCAGTAGCGATGTCTCGGCCATGGTGGTCGAATCGGAAGCCGTCGGCGAACCGAGCCAGGGCTTAGCCCACAGATCTGCGGTCAGGGCAACCACAACGACGATGATGATCCAGCAGACACCGATAACGGCGAGCTTGTTCTTACGAAGACGCTTAAAAGCGTCGCCCCACAGCGTGCGGGACTTGGCGGGAGCAGATGCGACCTTGGTGGCGGTAGCCTGCTCCTGAGACTGAGAATCAGTTTCCTGCATGAGACGTACCTCCCTTAGGCCTTATCCGACGGACCGCCAAGGCGGATGCGCGGGTCGAGGAATGCATAGCTAATGTCGACGAGCAGGTTGATCACCATGACGACGACAACGATGAGCGTAACGCCGCCCATAACGATGGGCCAGTCACGCATGCTAATGGCGCGATAGACCTCATAGCCGATACCGGGCCAGTTGAAGACCGTCTCAGTCAGGATGGCGCCCGAAAGCATGCCGCCAAAGTCGACACCAATATAGGTAACGACGGGGATGAGTGCATTCTTAAGCGCATGCTTGACGATGATCGCACGATTGGAGAGACCCTTGGCCTTTGCCGTACGGATGTAATCCTGGTTCATGACGTCAAGCAGCTGCGAGCGCATAATGCGCGCAGCATAAGCGGTCGAAACCGAAGCCAGCGTAATGGTCGGAAGCACATAGTGCATCCAATCCTGATACTGAGAGCTGGAACCGCCGGCACCCGAGATCGGCATGGAGATTGCACCGCCCGTGGCGTCCTTGAGGATGACGCCAAAGAACAGCTGCAGCAACATACCGAGCCAGAAGGCCGGGACCGCAACGAGGATCGACGTGGTGAGCGTTACCAAAATATCCCAGAAGGAATAACGCTTTACCGCCGAAATGATACCCGCACCGATACCCATAATTGCCTCGAGCACGATGGCGCACGCGGCAAGTTTGACCGTATACGGATACTTCTGGGCAAAGATTTCCGTAACCGGCAGCTTGCGCTGATACGAATTGCCCAGATCGCCATGAAGCAGGCCGTTCATGTAATACAAGTAACGGTCCACGAGCGACGTTTGAACGGGGTCGCCGTTCTCGTCAAGGATCGCGTTGCCGTCATCGTCCGTCTGGACCAGGTGATAGCGAACGCGAAGCTGAAGCTCCACCTCGGGGGACAGAGCCTTGTCTCCACCGATCAGCTTGATCGGATCTCCCGGCACGATATTCTGGAGGGCGAACAGAATCAGCGTAACGCCCAAAAACACCGGGATGAACTGAAGCACACGTTTAACGATGTACTTACCCATACCACTCCCCTATCTAGGGATTAACCTAAATGGGATGCCGATCGCCAGACCGGCATCCCAAAATTACCATCAGCCAGTTTACCCCAGGTTAGGGAGAACTGTATGTTTCCCATGAGGTCTACGTAAATACTTGACCCTCACGGAAGCTGCAAACTCTTAGGCGAGCTCAGCGGTACCCAGATCGGCGTGCTTCTGCGGATCGACATAGAGGTGCTTAATGCGATCGGAGCCGGCGATGGTGTGCGTGTAGAACATAATCGGGATGACCGGGCAGTCGGCAGCGACCATTGCGTCGGCCTCCTGCATCTTAGCGACGCGCTCCTCGTCGTCAACAATAGTACGAGCCTCGTCGACCTTGGCGTCGAACTCGGGGTTGTTGTAACCGGAGCGGTTGTCGCCACCGAGGGAGTCGGAGTGGAACAGCGGATACAGGAAGTTGTCCATGATCGGGTAGTCGGCAATCCAACCCAGACGACCGAACTGATAGTTAAAGTTCTGATACTGCTCGAGCAGGGCAGACCACTCAGGGGTATCGGAGACAGCGGTAACGCCAACCTTGGCGAGGTCACCGATGATGGACTCCATGATCTCCTTGTGACCGCCGTCCTGGTTGTAGGACAGGGTCACGCTAATGCCACGATCCCCGTTAGCGCCAGCGGGAGCAACCTTGTCGAGGTACTCGTTAGCCTTGTCGACATCGTAGGCGCAGAACTCCCATGCGCCCTCCTTGTAGCCATCGATGCCCGGAGGAACAATGCCGTCGGCAGGAGTACGGGTACCCTTGAAGATGGTCTTGCAGATGGCCTCACGGTTGATGGCCAGGGAGATACCCCTGCGCAGGTCGGCGTTGCTGAACGGCTCGGCCGTGGTGTTGCAGGTCAGATAGTACGTGGAAGGCTCGGCGCCGAGCAGCATGCGCTCGCCGTCACCCATGGTGTAGCCGTCCTTGGACACGCCGCGATCCTTCTTGGCGGCGTCGATCTGAGCGACGGGAACGTCGCAGACATCGAGGTTACCGGCCTGGAACTCCTTGTAGGCGGTCTCCATGTCCTTGATGACCTGGAAGTGGATGCCATCGATCTTGGCCTTGTCGCCATAGTAATCGTCGAACTTCTTGACGTTGATCTCCTGGCCATCCTCCCACTTGCCGTCCATCATGAACGGGCCGTTACCGACCGGGGCGAGGTAGAAGCTCTTGACATCGGACTCGGCGCACTCGGGAACCGGGGCCAGAGCCGGGTGAGAGGCGACGAAGGGGAAGTCGGCGTAAGCGGAAGCCAGCTTGACGACGAGGGTCTCATCGTCGGGGCAGGTAACACCGCTGAGCTCGGTAGCGTTACCGGCAAGCAGATCGTCATAGCCCTCGACCATGGAAAGGTGATAGGAGACCTCGGAAGGGCCGTACTCGGTAGCGACAGCCGACTTGGTGTTGACCAGACGCTCCCAACCGAGCTTGAAGGACTTGGAGGTAACGTCGTCACCGTTGTGGAACTTGGCCTTCTTGATCTTGAAGGTGAACTCGGTGGCGTCGTCGTTGGCCTCGAAGGACTCGCAAGCCAGCGGAACGATCTCGCCCTTCTCGGCGTCATAAGAGGTCAGAGCATCAAAGAGCTGGTACTCGACCTGAGTGCCCTGGTCCTCCTGGACATTGTAGGGGTCGATGCAGACCGGGTTGTTGATGTAGAAGTTCAGCTTCGAACCGGACTCAGAACCGGAAGCGTCGCCGCCCTTCTTGCCGCATGCGGCAAGAAAAGCCATGGAGCTCGCAGCAAGGGTACCGCCGACAAAGGCGCGACGACCCATAACGGGCTGGTGGAACATAGAATCAGCCATGCCATCCTCCTTATGAGATAGGACAAAGAAATGTTCAGTCGGACACATGTCGAGACAATCCGATCCGAACCATCAAAACGCCGCCCGTTGCTATGGCTGGTTATGCACAACGAACCAACGTTTCTCAATACAGTAGCGCATTTTATGCACGATTTGGGGCTAATTCCGGTCAACGGTCGAGAATTTCTTTAGTTGGGCGAAGTATGTGGGGATATTTTGGCTCTGTTACAAATATGTAAACAAAAAGGGTCCCGCACTTGCGGAACCCTTTTCAAGTATTTATGTGGCTCGTGCTTAGTAGCCGACGATACCCTGCGGGAAGAAGAACATGCACAGGACGACACACACGGCAAAAACGACGGCCATAATTACCGTCAGGCGATCGAGGTTCTGCTCCATGACGCCCGTGGCAGAGCTGGAGTTATACAGCGAGCTAGCGATCATATCCGAAACGCCGGTGCCCTTACCAGAGTGCATCAGGACGAGAATCGTCAGCGCCACGGCAGAGACAGCCCAAACGACAAACAGAAGAATCTGAAACGGACCCATAGATAAGCTCCTTAATAGAACAATTCAAACTCCAGTACTGTACCACAACCCCCAGCACTCCCCCATCAGCCATTTGGTGACGAGGTAGAAATAGCGCAAAAAAAGAGGGTTGTCCGGTTGTGGACAACCCCCTTACTAGAAAACGGTATTTGTTTTCTATTAGGCCTCGGTGGCGAGTACGCGACCCGTCATCTCGGCGGAAGGCTCAATACCAGCCATGGTGAGCATGGTCGGAGCGATATCGGAAAGACGGCCGTCCTCGATACCGGTGAGCTGTGCCTTCTCATCAACGATGATGAACGGCACGCGGTTGGTGGTGTGAGCCGTGAACGGATGCTTGGAACCGTCGGAAGCAACGTCAAACATGTGATCGGCGTTGCCGTGATCGGCGGTAATCAGCGCAAAGCCGCCCTTAGCGAGAATCGCCGGGACAACCTTGGACAGGGCATCGTCAACAGCCTCGACGGCCTTAACGGCAGCGTCGAAGACACCGGTGTGACCAACCATGTCGCAGTTTGCGAAGTTCACGATGTAGAAATCAGCGCGATCCTCGTTGATGGCGGCGACAAGCTTCTCGGTAACCTCGGGAGCGCTCATCTCAGGTTGCAGGTCGTAGGTAGCGACCTTGGGAGAAGCGACGAGCACGCGCTCCTCGCCCTCCTTGGGCTCCTCGATGCCGCCGTTGAGGAAGAACGTCACGTGGGCGTACTTCTCGGTCTCGGCGGTGTGCAGCTGCTTCAGGCCATTGGCGGCGATAACGTCGGCCAGAACGTTCTCGGGGAACGTCTTGGGGAAGGCGACCTCGACGTCAAACGTCGGGTCGTACTCGGTCATCGTCACAAAGTGCGAAAGCTTGATCTGCTCGCGCTCAAAGCCGTCGAACTCCTTGTCCGTGAACACGCGAGTCATCTGACGAGCGCGGTCGGGACGGAAGTTGAAGAAGATGGCCGCGTCGCCCTCGTGGATGCCCTCGTTGTGGGCAGCGAAGGGCTCGACGAACTCGTCGCCGCGCGGATCCTTCTCGTAGTAGGCCTTGATACCGGCAACAGGGTCGGTATCGGCATCGGATGCGTTGACCATGACATCGTAGGCGCGCTGGATGCGCTCCCAACGGTTGTCGCGGTCCATGGCCCAATAACGGCCCGAGACGGTGGCAACGCGAGCGTCGCAACCGGTCTCCTCGGAGATCTTAGCCAGGAAGGCGCAGAACTCACTCATGTAACCGGCACCGGACTGCGGGTCAACGTCGCGACCATCCATGAAGGCGTGGACGCGAACGGTCTTGACACCGTGCTCGGCAGCCATCTTGACCAGAGCCTCGACGTGGCTCATATGAGAATGAACACCGCCAGGGCTCATAAGGCCCATGAGGTGGAGAGTCTTGCCGTCAGCCTTGACGTCGTCCATAGCCTTGACGAAGACCTCGTTCTTGGCGATGGAGCCGTCCTTGATGGCATTGTTGATGCGCGAAAGCTCCTGGAACACGATGCGGCCGGCACCGATGTTGAGGTGACCCACCTCGGAGTTGCCCATCTGGCCATCGGGAAGACCCACGTCCTCGCCCGAAGCGCCGAGCGTGGTGTGGGGGTACTTCTCGTACAGGCTATCGAGGAAGGGCGTCTTGGCAGCGGCGACGGCGTTCTCGCCATCGGCCGGAGCCAGGCCGCAACCATCCATGATGATCAGGAGTGCAGGAAGATGACGCTGTGCCATATGTCCTACTCGCCTGCCTTGACGACCATAGAGGCGAAGTCGGCAGCCTTGAGCGAAGCGCCGCCCACGAGGGCGCCGTCGACGTCGGGCTTGGCGACGAGCTCGGCGATGTTGCCGGGCTTGGCAGAGCCACCATAGAGAACGCGGATGCCGTCGGCGAGCTCCTCACCGAACATCTCCTTGAGGGTCTCACGGATAGCGCCGCAGACCTCCTGAGCGTCCTCGGCGGTAGCGGTCTTGCCGGTGCCGATGGCCCAGATGGGCTCGTAGGCGACGACGACCTGCTTGGGGCAAGTGATCTCGAGACCCTCGAGACCAGCCTTGACCTGGTTCACGACGTGCTCGACATAGGTGCCGGCCTCGCGGACCTCAAGGGACTCGCCGCAGCAGAAGACAGGAACAAGACCGGCGGCAACGAGGGCCTTGGCCTTCTTGTTCTGATCCTCGTCGGTCTCGTGGAAGTAATCACGACGCTCGGAGTGACCGATGATGCAGTAGGTGCAGCCAGCGGACTTGAGCATGTCGCAAGAAGACTCACCGGTGAAGGCACCCTTGGCCTCCCAGTACACGTTCTGTGCACCGAGGGCGATGGGGGCAGCCTGAATACGGTCATGAACCGTGGTGATGTCGATGGTCGGAGGGCAGACGAGCACCTCGACGCCAGCCGGAACCTCGGGCAGAGCCTGAGCCAGCTCGTCGGCGAGCTTGGCGGCCTCGGCGACGTCGTTGTTCATCTTCCAGTTACCAGCGATAAGAAGGGTGCGATTAGGCATCGAGAAGCGCCTCCACTCCGGGCAGGGCCTTACCCTCGACGAGCTCCATGGAAGCGCCACCACCGGTAGAGATCCAGCTCATCTTGTCGGCCAGGTTGAACTTGTTGACGGCTGCGACAGAGTCGCCACCACCGATGATCGAGGTGCAATCAGCCTCGGCGACAGCCTCGGCGATAGCCTGGGTGCCGTGAGCGAAGTTATCGAACTCGAAGACGCCCATGGGGCCATTCCAGAACACAGTCTTGGCACCCTTGACAGCCTCGGCGTAGAGCTCCTCGGTCTTGGGGCCGATGTCCATACCCTCACGGTCGTCGGGGATAGCGTCGGAAGCGACAACCTCGGGGACAGCATCCTCGCCAAAGTGATCAGCAACGCGGTTGTCGATGGGGAGCAGGATCTTGACGCCCTTCTCCTCGGCCTTCTTGAGCATCTCACCGGCGCGCTCGACCCAGTCCTCTTCCTTGAGGGACTGACCGACGGACAGGCCCTGAGCCAGGAAGAAGGTGTAGGCCATGCCGCCACCGATGATCAGGGTATCAGCGGAGTCGATGAGGTGATCGAGAACGCCGATCTTGGAGGAAACCTTGGAACCGCCGACGATGGCGACGAAGGGGCGCTCGGGCTCGGCGAAGATGCCGGTCAGCGTGTCGACCTCCTTCTCGAGCAGGAAGCCGGCGACGGCAGGCAGGTAAGCGGCGGGGCCCACGACGGAACCCTGGGCGCGGTGTGCGGTGCCGAAGGCATCGAGAACGAAGACGTCACCATAGGAAGCGAGCTTCTTGGCGATCTCGGGATCGTTCTTCTTCTCACGCTTGTCAAAACGGACGTTCTCGAGAACGAGGACCTTGCCCGGCTCGACGGCGGCGACAGCCTCGGCGGCCTTCTCGCCATACGTGTCGGCAACAAAAGCAACGTCAAGGCCAGAGAGCTCAGCGAGCTTCTTGGCGACAGGCTCGAGGGAAAGCTCGGGCTGGAAGCCAGTGCCCTCAGGACGGCCGAGGTGGCTCATGAGGATGACGCGAGCGTTGTGCTCAACGAGGTAGTTGATGGTGGGCAGGGCAGCCTTGATACGGGTGGTGTCGCCAACGACGCCATCCTTGATAGGCACGTTGAAGTCAACGCGGACGAGAACGCGCTTGCCGTCGACATCGATGTCGCGGACGGTCTTCTTGGTAAAGGCCATGTTTGCTTCTACCTTTCGTACGTGTCTGCCTCCCATTACGGCAGACGATTTCCTATAAAAAGGGCGCGACCCTAGGGTGTAAGCCCTATGAGGCCGCGCCCTTCTTTAGACGCTCAACGAGCTATTCGCTAAAAGCTAAATTAAGCAACGAACTTCTCGAAGTACTTGATGGTGCGGACCATCTGAGAGGTGTAGGAGTTCTCGTTGTCGTACCAAGAGGTGACCTGAACGAGGGTCTGGCCGTTGCCGAGATCAGAGCACATGGTCTGAGTGGCGTCGAAGATGGAGCCGTGGGTCTCGCCGACGATGTCGCGGGAGACGATCTGGTCCTCGTTGTAGGCGAAGGTATCGGGGATGGTCTCGGCGTAGGCCTTCATGGCAGCGTTGACCTCGTCGACGGTGACCTTCTTGTCAACGACGGCGTAGAGGTTGGTCAGCGAGCCGGTCGGCGTCGGGACGCGCTGGGCGGCACCGATGAGCTTGCCGTTGAGCTCGGGGAGAACCAGGCCGATGGCCTTGGCAGCGCCCGTGGTGTTCGGGACGATGTTCTCGGAGCAGGCGCGGGAGCGACGGAAGTTGCCCTTGCGCTGCGGGCCGTCGAGCGGCATCTGGTCGCCGGTGAAGGCGTGGATGGTGGTCATGATGCCGGAGACGATGGGAGCGAAGTCGTTCAGGCCCTTGGCCATCGGGGCGAGGCAGTTGGTGGTGCAGGAAGCAGCGGAGATGATGTTGTCCTCAGCGGTCAGCGTCTCATGGTTGACGTTGTACACGATGGTGGGCAGATCGCTGCCGGCCGGAGCGGAGATGACGACCTTCTTGGCGCCAGCGTTGATGTGGGCCTGAGCCTTAGCCTTGCTGGTGTAGAAGCCGGTGCACTCGAGAACGACGTCGACGTCGAGGTCGCCCCAAGGCAGGTTGTTGGCGTCGGCCTCCTTGTAGATCTTGATCTCCTTGCCGTCAACGGTGATGGAATCCTCGCCAGCGACGACCTCGTGATCGCGAGCATAGTTGCCCTGCGTGGAGTCGTACTTCAGCAGGTAAGCGAGCATATCGGGAGAGGTGAGGTCGTTGATAGCGACGATCTCGGAGCCCTCATGACCGAACATCTGGCGGAAGGCCAGACGACCGATGCGACCGAAGCCGTTAATAGCAACCTTTACTGCCATTGTGTCTCCTTTCGTAAGGCCCCCGCAAGCTACAGCGCCTGCCGTTGAGGCCCACAAACTAACCACTCGCCTAATATACCTTTTTTTTGGCTTGAATTTCACGAGAATGCTCGAAATTGAAAATCAAATTTGCGTTAAAACGCTTTAACGTATAAAACAGCAGTTAAACCACCATAAAAGCTATTGCGTTAAACTACCCGCTTGCTTCAATGAGCTTTTCAAGGCGCAAAACACGGTGATACAAGGCCGACTTCGACAAAGGAGGGTCGGCCATTTCCCCCAAATCTCGCAGTGAGAGATCGGGGTAACGCTCGCGTAAGTCACAAAAAACTGCCAGAGCGTCCGGCAGCGTTTCGCGCAAACCGCGCCGATCAAGCTCATCGATGAGCGCAAGCTGATGTTGGGCGGCACCGGCACTTCTGGTCTGGTTGGCAAGCTCTGCGTTCACGCGACGATTCACGTCGTTCTTCACCAGCTTAACCGCGCGGGCCTCTTCAATCTCGGCAACGCTGCGCTTGGCGCCAATCAGCTGTAACAGACGTTTAATCTCCTCGGCACTCTTGATGTACACGGCATACGAGCCGCGACGCGCATTGACGCGGGCGTGAACTCCAATCTGCTCCAGAAGGTCGCAAAGTCCCTTTGCATACTCCTCGCCCTGAACCGCGATCTCCAAATGAAAATCGCCACGCGGGTCGGCAACAAAGCCTCCGGCAATCAGCGCACCGCGAATATAGGCGAGCCTGCAGCAAGGACGGGCGACGATGTGGCGCGGCACACCCGCGACGAGCCCTCCCCTACGGTCGAGAATGCCCAGCAGCACCAGAGCCTTATCCAAATCGGGCTGATCGGGCAAGGTGATGAGATAGTTTCGTACCTTGTGCAGGACCGACTTACGAACCGTGAATTCGGTCTTGAGCTTAAGGATACGATGCGTCAGCGCAATCATCGTGCGCGCCACAGCACCCGTCTCGGTCGCGACCGTCAAGCGGTACCGTCCCGAGCCCGCCAGCGAAAGCGTGCCGCTCACACGCGTTAGCGCAGCAAGCGTCGACAAATCGCAGTATTCGCATTCTGGTTCGCAGCGCGCAAGCTCGTCACGCACCTCAGCGGTAAACGACATGTAAACCTATGCCTTCGTGTTGGCACGCGACAGGTCACGGTGGGAGATGCTCACATGATACTGAGCACCCTCCAGGTAGCGGGCCGTGGCCTCGGCAATGGCGACGCTACGGTGCTGTCCGCCTGTGCAGCCGATAGCAATGGAAAGCTGCGGCTTGCCCTCTGCGATATAACCCGGCATGACCGTATCGAGCAGCTGAGTCCAGGCCTTCCAGAACTCCTGGGTCTTGGGGTGGTCCAAGACAAAATCGGAGACCTTCTTATCGAGACCGGTCATGGTGCGCATCTCGGGATCGTAGAAAGGATTGGGCAAGAAGCGAACATCGATCATGATATCCGCCTCGATGGGCATGCCATGCTTAAAGCCAAACGAGAACACGTGGACATCCATAAGCTGCTGGTCGGACAGCTCGGAAAAAGCCATGCGCAGCTTGTTGCGCAAGGCAGAAGTGCGCAAGCGGCTCGTGTCGATAATCATATCGGCTCGATCGCGAACGCCCTGCAGCTGCAGACGTTCACGCTGAATAGCGTCGGCCGTGGTCTCCCCCGGCTTTGCAATGGGATGGCGACGACGGTTTTCGCTATACCGGCGAATCAGCACCTCGTCAGACGCCTCGAGAAACACAATGTCGCAGCTCATCTCGCGCTCTTCCAGTGCGGCAACAGCATCGAGCAGTTCATCGAACAAGCCCTGGCTACGCAGGTCGCAGGTAACGGCAAGGTGCCTGCCCACGCCCGTATTGATGCCAACGAGCTCAGCAAGCTGGGCAATCAGGCGTGGGGGCAGGTTGTCGATACAAAAATAGCCCATGTCCTCAAACACATGCATGGCTTGCGTTCGGCCCGAGCCGGACATTCCGGTGATGATAACGATATCGGGGATACGCTCCGAGCGCTCCGCCGCATCCATGGCATCTCCCTTTTGCATGTGTGCCTCCTAAAATAAGCGCGGGACCCGGCCAGCGGATCCCGCGCGATCAATTGCCTTTATTGAGTATACCGCCCCAAGCGGATACAAGGCCCGTCTTACGCCTCAAGCGCAGCCTTGAACCAACTTGTAATACTCGTGGGGTGCGTGATAGCGGTGCCGACGACAACGGCCCACGCGCCGGCGTCGATTGCAGCGCGAGCCTCCTCGGGCGTATGCACGCGACCCTCGCAAATGATGGGAAGGCCGGGAAATTCCTCGGTCGCCTGACGCAGGAGCGGCAGGTCGGGGCCATCGGCCATGGTGCAGTCGATGGCGGCGACACCGTGAGAGAGTGTGGTGGATACCAGGTCGAAGCCCATATCAACCGCACGGCGAATGTCCTCGATGGTGGCACAATCCGCCATCAGGAGCACACCCTCCTCGTGCAGCGGGCGGAAGGTATCCTCGACCGACTTGCCATCGGGACGCGGACGATCGGTGGCGTCGATCGCCACGATATCGGCACCCGCAGCAACGCAGGCACGAGCGTGACGCAGCGTCGGCGTGATGTAAACGCCCTCGTGCCCGTCCTTCCACAGACCGATGACGGGAACCTCACAGCGACCCTTAATGGCGGCAATGTCGGCAAGGCCCTGGCAGCGAATGGCGGCGGCGCCGCCAAGCTCGCAAGCGCGAGACATTTGAGCCATGGTCTCGGGCGTACGAAGCGGCTCGCCCATATACGCCTGAACGCTCACGACGAGCTTGCCCTTCAGGGACTGGATCAAAGGATCAACGGTCATGTTCGACTCAACCTTTCTCAAAACAGCCTTCTGAGACACCGCACCTTGACGTTCAAACCGTCGCTCGCGTACCGAAGTACGCTTCGCTCCTCTTTCACGTCAATCTGCGGCACCTCAGAAGGCGCACTTGGTAGTTATGTTTACTTCAACGATGCAAGAAGGTGTTCGGCGGCACCGATGAGCGGCGCGTCGCCCTCCAGAGAGCCGATGAGAATCGGCGTGTCCTGAAGCGGGTCGAGCGCCTGGCTGGCATAGCCCTCGTGCACCGAGTCCTTCCACGTCTGTGAACGCCAATCGGGACCTTGGTGAATCACGCCGCCCGAAAGCACGATGACCTCAGGGTCCAGGATGTTAGCGAGCGAGCCCAGGCTGGCGCCCAGCGCAAAGCCGGCGTCATGAATGACCTCGGTCGCCTTTGCGTCGCCTGCGCGGCACAGGTCGTTCACGTCACGGCCGACCGAAGGACGGCTGGGGTCGACGCGGCCAAAACGCTCATCGTACATGCGCCCGATTGATGTTCCGGAAGCAACCGACTCCAGATGGCCGGAACGCCCGCAGGCGCAGGGAATGCCGGCGGCAGCCGAGCACTCGATGTGGCCCATATGGCCGGCAGCACCATGGAAGCCCTGCATCACGCGGCCGTTCTCGACATATGCGCCGCCGATGCCCGTACCGATGCCCAAACACAAGACGGAGAACTTGCCCTTGCCGACGCCCCAGTGGGCCTCGCCCAGAGCATGAGCCTGCACGTCGCCTACAACGGCAACGGGAAGGCCGAGGTCCTCGCGCAGACGCGGCCCCAACTGAACGCCGGACCAGCCGGGCATAATCTCATTGGCATACGCGATGGCGCCCGTCTTGGGGTCGACGACACCGGCAGCGCCGATGCCAACTCCGAGGACCTCGACATCGGGATTTGCCTCAAGAGCTGCCTTGATAGACGCCTCGATGCGCTGGAAGACCGCTTCGCCACCCTCCTGGGCCTCGGTGGGAACCTCAGCCTCAAAAACGGGATGGGGCACACCGCCGTCAGCCGGGTACTCCATGATGGCAGTCGCGATCTTAGTTCCGCCGATATCGACAGAGCAGACGTACTTGTTCTCCATGTCGTTCTCCTTCGGAGACAAAACAACTACAGGAAATGCGCCGTCAGGCTAGCCGTCACAGCGCGGTAAAGGTTTTCCAGGTGCCCGAGATCGCCGAGAAACCGTGCGGCCATTGGCCTAATGGGTCATGGCCGCACGGTTGAACGGCGAGGTCGGGTGCCTGGGAAAGCTTTAAAGGAGACCGTTGTCCTGGAGGACCTTGCGAATCGCCTCGACGTTCTCACCGGTCATGGCCTTCACCGGGCGCGGCATGGTCGGGCTGTCGAAGATGCCCATGAGGTTCATAGCGGTCTTGAAGGCGCCGACGCCACCGGCATAGCCCTGGACGCCCGAGGTGACATCCCAGATGTGCGAAATCTCATTGAGGCGATCCTGTTCGGCCTTGACGGTAGCCCAGTCACCAGCCTGAGCGGCCTTCCACTGACGAACGTAGCCCTCGGGCTCAACGTTGGCGAGGCCCGGAACGGAACCGTCGGCGCCACCGAGATAGGCACCGTCGACGACGACCTCATGGCCGGTAAGGATGCTCATCGGATGGCCGTTCTTCTCGTTCTCCTGAATGAGGTAGCGGAACGAGATGTCATCGCCCGAGGAATCCTTGACGCCAGCCAGGACGCCCTCGGCGCCGAGCTTAGCAAGGAGCTTCCAGGGGAGCTTGGTGTGGACGCACACGGGGATGTCGTAGGCGAAGATGGGCAGGTCGAGTTCCTCGTGAAGGATGCGGAAGTGCTCCTCGACCTCGGTCATGCCCTGCAGGGCATAGAACGGGCAGGTGGCGACGAGCGCATCGGCGCCCAGCTCCTGAGCGACCTTGCCGTGCTCGATCATGCGCTCGGTCTCGGTGTCGATGATGCCGACCAGAACGGGAACGCGGTGGTCGACGATACGGACGGCCTCTGCGACAATCTGGCGACGGCGCTCGTCGGTGGAGAAGACGACCTCGCCCGAGGAGCCCAGGAAGAACAGGCCATCGACGCCGGCATCGATCATGCGGTTGATGCTGCGCTCAAAGGAGGCAACGTCGAGCTGGTGGTCTTCGGTATCGGGAACAACGACGGGAGGGATAACGCCGGTGAATTTCTGAGTTGCCACAAGAATCTCCTTAGTTGTCTGGCGGGCAGCCCTATGCCGCCCACTCTTGTTGGCGGTGTCCAGGCCGTCTAGGCCAAAGAACACGAATAGAACGTTTGGTTAAAGAAGTCGACGACTTCGTTTTCGAACGCATTGATGCGCTCGTGAGCGTATTTGGCATAGATGATATGCCTCCGGTCACACTCAAGACCGTTGAATACGGCAAACTGGCCCTTGGGATCACTCACGGTATCCATGAGCGATGTGCCCATGAGCACCGAGCCACGAACCCGAGGCGACAGCGTCTCGAGACCGCTGGGAAGCGGATTGGCAAGCGCCGTGCAGGCAAGGCCCCGCTCGTCCAGAGCAGAAACCGCCAGCGCGACACCGCCGCCAAGGCCCTCGCCCCATGCAAAGATGCGGTCGGGATCCATGCCATCAAGGTTGCGCGCAACCTTCGCCAACGCGCAGCCCCAACGGACACGCTCGACAAAAGCAGGCGAGGTAATCCCCTGCTGCAGATCGCTGGATCCAATAGTCTCATCGTCCAGCGCAAGCACGGCATATCCCATGGCGGCAAACCGCGTCATGTGATGCCATCCCCGCACGGGTCGGTCGATGTCATGGAACATCAGACACAGCGGAACAAGCTCGGATCTTCGGGCGCAACCAGAGGGCTCAATCAAACGGCCGTGCACGACATACCCGCCGAGCTCAAAGGAAACCTCGGAGTAGCGCGCGCACGGATTGGCGAAATCAATCGCCGTAACGGTCAGCCCGCAAACCTCAAGGTCCGAAGCGGCTGTCTCCAACTCGGAAACATCCGCAGAAGCATCGCCGCGCCAATCCCGGAAATCAGAGAGCCTTGACGAAACCGTCCCAGCAATTCCCGCAAGCTCGGGGACAATCAGCTCATCGATATTGCTCTCGCACTTAGACATGAGCCTCCCCTCCCTTGCAGAAAAATGGAATGATCAGATCGTCAAAATCCTGAATCTCCTCGTGACCGAAGCCTTCAAAGAACTCATGACGCTTTTCACAGGTCAGGTTGTTGTAGACTGCAAACTGCGTCGCCGGAGGACAGACGATATCGGCTGTGCCCGTGCCAAACAGCACGGGGCATTTGACTATGGGGGCAAAGTTCTTGGAATCGAAGTACGCCAGCTTGGCATAGGCCTCGTCAATACGAGTCGAGTCCTCGTCAAACCAGCGAGACCAATAGCGCAGACCCTCGTAGGCAATGTCGTCGGCATCCAAATCCCAGACCAGGCGGAAATCCGACAGGAAGGGATAGAGGATGGCGGCGCGATTGATAAGCTCGCTGTTAAGCGCACAGGTCGCAATGCCCAAACCGCCGCCCTGCGATGCGCCGTTCACAAATACACGGGCAAGATCGATGCCCTCGAGCTCACGAACAATACGGCAAAGAATGCGGATATCTTGGTGCAAGCGGACATAGTAGAGGTTGGCCGGGTCGCCGTCGATACCGGCGACGATATGGCCCGCGACCGTCGTGCCCTCAAATCCACCAATGTCCTCGGAGGGACCTCCTTGGCCGGGGCAGTCGAGGGCGATGAGTGCCATGCCCATGCCCGCAAACGACGCCTGCTCAAACCAGCTGCGGCTTGCACCCGGATACCCATGGAACTGAAGTACCAATGGCACGGGCTCGTCCGAGACAGGTTTAAGGTACTTGGCGTGCAGGCGAGCGCCGCACATGCCGGTATACCAGAGATCGAAAAGCTGGCAGGTCACGGCATCGGTGACCGATGCCGCCTCGATCGCATAGTCAAGCCCGACGGCGTCAGCCTCGGCCATGCGATCCTTCCAAAAGAGATCGAAATCTGATGGACGGGACATAGCGCCTCGATATTCACCAAATTGATGTTGTAGCTCCTGAGCACTTGGCATGGCTCGTGAACCCAACCTTTCGAAATCGCAACGGAGGTGCGCCCGGCAAGGGAACCGGGCGCACGGGAGGGAAAGCGAAGTTACTCGCCGAGCTTGGGATGCAGCAGCGACGGCGCAGCGCCGAGCAGCATCTTAGTGTAGGGGTCTCGAGGATGCTGGAAAACCTGCTTGGCCTCGCCCTGCTCGACGATCTTGCCGCCATTCATGACGATGATGTCGTCGGAAATATAGCGGACCGTCTGGATGTCATGGCTGATGAACACCATAGCCAGGCCGAGTTCCTTCTTAAGGTCGGTCAGCAGGTTGAGAATCTGCGCGCGGACCGAAACGTCCAGAGCCGAGGTGGGCTCGTCGGCGATGATGGCATCGGGGTTCAGCGACAGGGCACGGGCAATTGCGACGCGCTGGCGCTGGCCGCCCGAAAGCTGGCCGGGAAGAACCTCGGCGGCGGAGGAGGGCAGACCGGTGAGCTCCAAGAGCTCCTTGACGCGCTTCTCCTGCTCGGCCTCGGTACCCAGGTTGTGGACGCGCATGGGGTCGAGCAGTTGCTCGCGAACGACCATGCGAGGGTTGAGCGCCGTGGCCGGGTTCTGGAACACGACCGAGATGACGCGACCCATGTGGCGACGGTCCTCGGCGGTACGCTTGGTGACGTCCTTGCCCTTAAAGTAGACCTTGCCGCTCGTGGGGGCCTGCAGGCCGCACATGACGTTAGCCGTGGTGGACTTTCCGCAACCGGACTCGCCGACGATGCCGATGGTCTGTCCGGGCATGAGCTTAATCGTTACACCCTGGACGGCGTGAACCAGGTTGGGGTGCAGAATCGAGCCGGTACGGGTCCTAAAGGTGACGTGGACGTCATCAAGGAAGATGATCGGCTCGACGCCGTTGACTGCGGTCTCGCTCATCTACATCACCTCCGCGTGAGGGGTCAAACCATTTGCCTTGAGCACCTCGTCGGGGAGCTCGGAATAGAAGTGCTCGGTGCCGGGCACGCGCTTGAAGACCGGACGGGTGTCCAGGCCAATGCGCGGATGGCTCGAGCGGGGCGCGAAGCGATCGCCCTTGGGGAAATCGCGCGGGCTCGGAACGGCGCCGGGCACCTGGTGCAGGCGGCCCGAACCGCTCTCGATGGACAGGACGGAACCCAGAAGGCCGCGGGTGTACTCGTGAATCGGGTTGGTGAGCAGCTCCTTGGTGGGCGCCTGCTCAATAACCTGGCCGGCGTACATAACCGTGATGTTGTGGGCGACCTCGGCGACCAGCGCCAGGTCGTGCGAAACGAAGATCATGGCAAAGCCGAGCTTGGCCTGAAGGTCGTTGAGCAGCTTGATGACCTGCTTCTGGACCGTAACGTCCAGAGCGGTCGTGGGCTCGTCGCAGATAACCAGCTTGGGGTCGCGGGTAAGGGCCATAGCGATCAGAACGCGCTGACGCTGACCACCGGAAAGCTCGTGCGGATAGCTCTCGAGCGTACGCTTGGGGTCGAGGCCCACGAGCTCCAGGAGTTCCTCGGCGCTACGGGTGCCGCCGCGCTTGGTGAGCTGCTTCATCTGGGCAGAGATGAGCATGGAGGGGTTGAGCGAGGACAGGGCGTCCTGATAGACCATGGCGATATCGGTACCGCGCAGGCCGAACCACTCCTTCTTGCTCATCTTGAGCAGGTCGCGGCCCTCCCAGAGAACCTCGCCGGAAAGATGCTCGTCATCGTCGGTCAGGCCCATGATGGCCAGCGTGGTGATGGACTTACCGCAGCCGGACTCGCCTACCAGGCCCATGGTCTGGCCGGGACGGACGTCAAAGTTAACGTGGTCGACGACGTTGATATCACCGTGGTGCTCAAACTGGATGCAGAAATCGCGGACCGAAAGGATCGGCTCAACGGACTCATCGGGCACATGGCGGTCGTTACGCTTGAGCTCGACATCGCGCAGTGCGCCAAGACGGGCGGACAGGGACTGAGCCTGCTCCTTGTAGGCACGAACGGGGTCGGAAACCAGCAGGTCGGCCTCGCGGCGCTTGGAGGAATCGGTCGGATCCAGGGCGGCGGAGGGAGCAGCGGCCATGGCGTCGGTAATGCCCTCGGAGAGGATGTTGAGCGCCAGGCAGGTGATCATGATGGCCAGGCCCGGGAACAGTGCCTGCCACCAACGGCCAGCGAGCACGCCACCGCGTGCGTCGGCGAGAATGTTGCCCCAGGTAGCGGTGGGCTCCTGGATGCCGGCGCCGATGAAGGTCAGCGAGGCCTCGAAGATAATGGCGTCGGCGACCAGGGTAACGGTGAAGACCATAATCGGAGCGATGCAGTTACGCAGAACATGCTTGATCAGAATCCACGGAGCCTTGGCGCCGGACACGATGACCGCGCGGACATAGTCCTCACCGTACTCGGACACGATGTTGGCGCGCACGATACGGGCGATCTGCGGGGTGTACATAAAGCCGATCGCAAAGATGATCGACGGCACGGAATTGCCCAGGATGGAAACGAAAACGGCTGCGAGGGCGATACCCGGGATGGACATGATGATGTCCAGGATACGCATGATCGCCTCAGAGATAGACTTGCGCGAAACCGCTGCAAGAGCGCCGACAACGGAACCACAGACCAAAGCCATGGCGGTAGCACCAAAGCCGATAATCAGCGAGTAACGTCCGCCGTAGAGCATGCGCGACAGAATGTCGCGACCCTTATCGTCGGTACCGAAGATAAATCCGTTGCCGGGAGCCTGGCGAGCCGTAAAGATCTCGACCGGGCTATAGGGGGCAAGAAGGGGCGCCAAAATCGCAGTCAGGGCGACCAGCACCAGCACGACGGCGGCAATCTTAGAAGACAGCGTCATCTTCTTCCAGCCACCGAGCTTGAGCCCCTTGGAGGCAGCCTTCTCGAGCTGCTCGGTTTGCTTCTCTCGAATCTTTACCATAATCTACACCGTCCTGATGCGCGGGTTGATGAGCAGGTAGAGCATGTCAACCACGATGTTGATGATGATGAAGGCAAGAGCAACGACGATAACGACGCCCTGAACCAGGTTCGCCTCGTTGCCCTGAACGCCCTGCAGAATCGCAGTGCCCATGCCGGGGAGGTTGAAGATAACCTCGATGACGACGGCGCCGCCCATGAGGTAGCCGATCTTAAGACCGAGGGTGGTGACCGGGGTGATCAGCGCATTGCGAAGAACGTTGATGCCGACGACGACCTTCTCGGGAACGCCGGCGCCACGAGCCATACGGACATAGTCCTTGTCGAGCTCCTCGACCATGGCGGTACGCACGATACGAGTCATCTGGCCCGTCAGCGGAAATGCCAAGGCGATAGCGGGCATGATCATACGTCCCAGATAGCCAACCGGATTCGTGGTGAAGTGAGGCAGAGCACCCGATGCCGGGAGCACCTTAAGGTAGGAAGAGAACAGCAGGATCAACAGAACGGCAAGCCAGAACGACGGGGTTGCCAAGCCGGCGATGGAAAAGACGCGGATCACTTGGTCCGGCCATTTGTCGCGATACAGTGCCGCGATGACGCCGAGCAAAAACGAAACGACCGCACCGATGGCAAGACCGATGAAGGTCAGCTGCATCGTGACGGGCAGGGCCGTGGAGATGCGCTTGGCAACGGAGTTGCGGGCAGCGCCGTAGGTACCCATGTCGCCATGAATCAAATCGCCCATATAGCGCACGTAGCGCACAGGCCAGGGGTCGTCCAGACCATACTTCTCATGGTACTCGGCAACCGCCTCGGGCGAGGCACCGTCACCCAACGCCGTGTAGGCGGGGTCGGTCTTGGAGAACGACATAAGGAAGAACACCAGGACGGTGACGCCCAATGCCATGATCGGCAGCGCCACAAGACGCCTTCCAATCAAACGTAGCAAGTTGTTCACGTTCTCTCCCCTTTCTTTTGTCGGTAGGACCAACTGGTATATGAGTACGGATACTCATTACAAGACCCGAGCGACATCGTTGCCGCCCGGGTCTTTGTTTCAACTATGAGGATACGGTCCCAACGGCCGACATCCTGCATACAGACTCAAGCGAGTCTTACGCCTTGACGGTCGCAACGCCCCTGAAGGACATGCTCGTCGTGCCGATGCCCTTGAAGCCGTCGAGAGCCTCGCCGTTGGGCGCGGTGGACGGATCGTCCCAGGAAGCGGAGACGGTCTTGACGTGGACAACGGGGTACAGAACGGCGTTGTCGGCGATGATGTCGAAGCACTCGTTCCACTTCTTCTGCTGCTCGTCGCCCTCGGCGGCAAGAGCCTCGTCCATGAGACCGTGAAGCTTCTGCCACTCAGCGGACTCCTTCCACGGGCAACGGGTCTGCATCCAGACGTTGTCGCCATACCACCAGTTGAGCAGCAGGTCGGGGTCAGCGCCGAAGCAGGAAGGATCGCCAGGGGCAAGGAGGATATCGTAGGCCTCGCCGCCGTCGATGGCAGCGTAGGTGGCCGGCGAGGTATCGGTCTGGATGGTCACCTCAAAGCCGAGAGCGTCGAGGTCGTTCTTGACCTGGGCGGCCATGCCCTTGATCTGCTCGTTGTCGGTGGTGCGCAGGGTGATGGCACCCGGGGTGATGCCGGACTCCTCGATGAGCTTCTTAGCCTTCTTGGCGTCGGTCTTGTACACCGTGGAAGCCTCATGATAATTGGTGAAGCTCTTGGGCAGGTAGCAGCTGGCAGCGGTGGCAAGGCCGGCAAAGGTGTTGCTGACCATCTTCTCGGTGTCGAGCGCATACATGACAGCCTGACGGACCTTGACGTTGTTCCAAGGCTCCTTGGCGACGTTGAACATGATGAAGCGGGTGCCGAAACCCTGAACGTTATCGATCTTGCAGCCGGCGCTCTCGAGCTGGTCGACGGCGTCAGCGGTAACGAGCTCCATAACGAGCGTGGAGCCCTCCTGCTGAGCGGTAACGCGAGCGGTGGGGTCGGTCAGGATGCTGTACTGGATCTTCTTATCCTCGGCAGCATACTCACCGTTGTACTCGGGGTTGGGAACCAGGGTGATCTCGGTATCGGAGATAGAGTCGTACATCCAGGGGCCGGAGCCGATCGGCTGCTTGGCGCGATCCTCCTCGGTCTGGGTGGCCGGGGTAACGCGGATGATGGCAAGACGATCCTTGAGCAGAGAGAAGTTGGGGACCTTGGTCTTGACCGTCACGGTGCTGGCGTCCTTAGCCTCGATGGACTCGAAGGGCTGGAAGAACGGAGCATAGGTAGCGGAAGCGGCGCAAGCGGTGTAGGAGGCAACGACATCGTCAGCGGTGACCTCGGTGCCATCGGAGAACTTGGCGCCCTTGCGGATGGTAACCTCGAAAGTGGTGTCGTCCACAGACTTGGGGTCGTCGGTGGCGAGCTCGTTGAAGGTGCTGTAGTCGTGGTAATCGATGCCGTAGAGGCCCTCGACGACGTGCCAGTTAGCACCCAGGCCCACAGCGGAGCCGGTGCTGGCGGGGTCGAAGCTGGACGGAGCGTAAGCGGAACCAGCGGTGATCACGCCGCCGCCACGGTTGGCGGAATCGGTGGAACCGGAAGCGGAACCCTCGTCGCTAGAGCTGCCACCGCAGCCGGTGAGACCAAGGCCGGCGACAGCAGCGACGCTGCCGGTGAGGCCGAGGAACGAACGCCTGGACATACCCTTGTTGATGATGGCCATGTCTTCTCCTATCAATAGAGAATCTTACCCGGGAGCACCTAGACTTGCCCCCGCGCAACTTGCGGACGATATATACCTTACCTACCGACAAACCCAACTTGGGTGCCGCGCTCGGCGACCGATACATACATACGCTTGAACGGTATTTACTACCGTTCACCGAATTCATTGACAAACGATTCGACAGACAGTATGTATCGACGAGGTGAGATATCAGTCTTCGTCAACCCGCAGGATAGCAGGGTTATTCACCATGGCTAGTCAAACGTTTTAGCGTTAATAAAACCCGAAATCAGCAGGTAATCGCCGCGAAATAAATGATTGAAAATCAGCCAATCATGTATATCAGTTGTTTAGAAGCGCGTTTAGTTTTCGGAACGGCTGGCCGATGCTTGGGCGCGCTCGGCATTCCATGCAACAAGTGCCTCGTGGACCGCTTTGGCGACATCGGCCGGAACGCCTCGAACTTCCGCAATCTCCTGCTCGCTTGCCGCGCGCAAACGCTTCATCGAGCCAAAATGGCGCATAATGGCACGTTTTCTGGTGGGTCCCACGCCCGGAACGTCGTCAAGCACCGAAACCGTCATAGCCTTATCGCGCAACTCGCGATGGAACGTAATCGCAAATCGGTGGGATTCATCGCGAACCTGCTTGATCAGATAAAGCGAAGCGGAGCCGGTCGGCAGCACGACGGGGGTCTCGTCCCACGGCACGAAAACTTCCTCATCGGCCTTTGCCAAGCCACAAACTGGTATATCGAGGCCAAGCGCCTCAAGTTGCTTAATTGCAGCGGTCAATTGCGGTTTGCCGCCATCGACAACGAGCAAATCGGGGCGCGAGCCAAAGCGCTCGTCCGCCATGCGCTCGGGAGCATAGCGACGCCCCAGAACCTCGGACAACGATACGAAGTCGTTCGCCTCGTCCAATTCGGCCTGAATTTTAAAGCGACGATACTGGCCCTTGTCGGCACGGCCGTTGGTAAATACCACCATCGAAGCGACGGTAAAGGTGCCGTGCAACGTCGAGATATCGAAGCACTCGATGCGCAACGGCGGCGCAGGCAGCGCCAGCGCGCTTTCGAGCTCCAGGAGCGCCTGATTAGTGCGATCGTCAGCATACCCCGTGCGCATCATGTAGCGCATGAGGGCATGGCGCGCATTTTTGGAAGCCATATCGAGCAGGCGGTGCTTTTCGCCGCGCTGCGGCCTATGGAGATGGCAAGAGCGTTCGCGCTTGCCCGCAAGCCACTCCCCCAACGCTTCGGCGTCCTCAAGCTCGACAGAGAGATTGATCTCGGCTGGAATATCAGCCGTCTCGTCGTAATAGCGCTTAAGAAAGCCCGATTGAAGCTCTTCCTCGTCGACATCCAGGCCTTTATCGAGGATGAACTCACAAGTTCGAACCGTTCGGCCCTCGCGAACGACAAAGACACAGGCGGCAGAGATAGTCTCTTCGCGATAGAAGCCGATGACGTCGATATCGACGCTCGATGGAAAAACGACCTGTTGGCGATCGTCCAGGCCCCTAATGACTTCCAGGCGACGCTTGACGCGCGCCGCACGCTCAAAATCGAGCGTCTCGGCTGCCTCCGTCATCTCGGACGTAAGCTCGTCAACGACATCCTTGCGATGGCCCGACAAGAAACGTTCGACACGTTTGACGTTCTTGGCATAGTCGGCAGGGGAAATCGCGCCGATGCATGCGCCCGGCCCGCGCCCGACATGGTAGTCAAAGCAGGGACGCCCGTTTTGCGCGCAAATCATATTGACGATGTCTTCTTCGCCCTTATGAGATTCGACGATGCGGCGGCAGCGGCGCCATTCCGCACAGGATGCCGAGCAAATAGGAATAACCTTGCGTAGCGTATCGATGGTCTCACGCGCCGCACGGCTATCGGTATAGGGGCCAAAATAGCGCGTTCCCGGTTTATGACGCTCTCGCGTGTATTTAATAGCCGGAAACAAGTCGCTCTTGGTAATGGCGATAAAGGGATAGCTTTTATCGTCTTTGAGATCGACGTTAAAGTACGGATGGTACTGGCCAATCAGATTGCGCTCGAGCACCAATGCCTCGTGCTCGGTCTCCACCACGATATAGTCGAAGCTCGCCACCAGCTGCATCATGAGCGGGATCTTTTGACGCTCGTCCTGCAGCGTCACGTATTGACGCATACGGGCACGCAGGTTTTTTGCCTTGCCCACATAGATGACATCACCCTTGGCATCTTTCCAAAGGTAGCAGCCGGGTTGCGTGGGAACGCGCGAAACCTGCTCGGCAAGTGTTGGAATGTTGTCGTGACCTGCCACGCGCACCTACTTGCGACGAAGCAGCGCCGAGACCTCGGGCATCTTAAAGACGAAGGCAAGACCAAAAGTTACAGCGAGCGAGACGACGCCTGCAACACAAACGTAGCCCAGGGTAATGAGGATCGAGCTGCCAAGCGCTCCGACAAAGTGCTCAAGTGCCCACATGACGCCGGCGCCCGCGGCAGCGCCCAAGCCACCGAACAGTAGGCCGAAGAAACCGCCATGCAGGATAGACTTGACCTGAAGGCCATGCAGACGACGGCGCAGCCACCACAGTGAGCATCCGACCAAGACCACGTAGTCAACGACGTACGAAAGCGCAATTGCCGGCATACCGTAGCCCAGCACCACGCCAAACAGCAGCACAGAACCGGCCTGGCCGATAGCGGAGTACAGGCAATAGCGGCTATAAGGTTTCATATCGAGCAGGGCCGAGAAGCTCTTCTGCATCAGCACGACCACGCCGTAGAGCGGCAGGGAAAGTGCCAGATAGATAAGGAACTCCGACACCAGCGCCACACCGGATTCATCGAACTTGCCGGCGCAGTAGATCATGTTGAGCGGACGGGCGAAGACGATCAGATACATCGCAAACGGAATCAGGAAGAAGAGCATCTGGGCGACACCGCGCGAAATGCCCGTGCGGACGCTGTCGTAATCCTTCTCCTGCGCATCGTGAGAGAGTTCGGTATAGAGTGCCGTCGAAAGCGAGGCGGCGATCAGCGCATAGGGCAATGTGTACCACAGGCGCGCATATGCGATGACGGAAGGGCCGGTCTCGGGCTGCACCACCAGCGCGGCGGCATTGGTAATGGAGGTCGAGACAAACATGCACACCGTGGCGAGCAGCGTCGGGATACCAAGCGCGATCGTCTGTCGCAGCGCGGGATCCTTAAAGTCGATATGGATATGAGGATGCACGCCATGCTTGCCAAGCGCGGGAATCTGGCAGGCCATCTGGACAAAGACGCCGAGGGTCGTACCAACTGCGATCAAGATAATACCGGCCTGCTCGCCAAATTGTGCAGACACGGGAGCAAAGCCCATAAAGCTGGCGATGACGATGACATTGTTGAGAACCGGGGCAAACGTCGACCAGAAATAGTCGCGGTGTGCGTTGAGAACGCCCGAGAACACCGAGCCCAAGCCATAAAACAGAATTTGAATAGCAAAGAAGCGGAACATGAACGCAGCGGTATCCATGCTGCCGCCATCGCCCGAAAGGAACGACTGCGTCCAAATAAAGCCGGGAGCAAACACGGTGCCCAGCAGCGAGATACCGCCCAGCAGCAGAAGCAGAATACCAAGCAGGTTGCCGACATACTCGTTCGATGCCTCGCGACCCTGCTCGCGCCTCACACCCATATACACCGGCAAAAACGCCGTAACGAGCATGCCGCCCATCACGAGCTCGTAGAGCATGTTGGGCAGGTTGTTGGCAACCTGATAGGAGGACGAGAGCAGCGACATACCGATGGCGGCCGCCATGGCCCACGTGCGGATAAACCCGGTGACACGCGACACGATGGTCAGCACGGTCATAAGGCCAGCAGAACGACCAACCGTGGAGTAGTCCGACGAACCCATATCGTCTACGTCGTCCTGAGAGTCCTCATAAACCTCATCTTGTGGCGGCAAATCGTCCACGACGGCAAAGGAGCCGGTCATCGCAAAGGGATCGTCAACCAAAACGGCGTCATCAGCAGGTGCGGCGTCATCGCTGTTCGGCATGTTGTTACCGGATACGGCATCATCATCGAATATGGCATGGTCGCCAAACACCGTGTCAACTTCATTGGCGGCGACGGTTCGGGCAGAAAACGACAGAGGGTCCCAGTCGTCATCACCGTCGATGGCCACGCCCTCGACGGGATCGGTCGAACCAAGCGGCGACCATTCGTCATCCGAAAGAAGCGGTTCGCCATCATCATGAGCCGTGGGCTTGGCGGAATGAGCGGCAGGAGCGCTCTGCGGTGTGCTCTTTCCCTGGGCTGCCATCAAAAACACCGCCGTCTCATCGGGACGCGGCTCACGAGGAGCCTCGGAGGCGATCGGCATCACGCTGGCGCTCGATTGAGCGGCGGCCAAAAAGACAGCCGTCTCATCGGGACGAGCCGAAGAAAGAACCGTACGGGGAAGTGCCGTGCCGGCACCGGCGGCACGCAAGTACACGGCCGTCTCGCCCGGGTCAGCGGCAGCGGACCAGGCGTTTCGAATCTCGTTATCGAACGAAGCGGCCTCGGGCGCGGGCGTCTGAGGAGCCGACCCTTTTGCAAAGTGAGCTCCGCGCTTTGATTCTTCCTGCGGCATCGCTCAGTCCTCTCTCGTGATCGGGGCAACCGTCGCCCCGCAAAATGCAACTAAGTCATCGGGAGCAAGCTCAAGCTGATAGCCGCGCTTGCCACCCGAGATAAAAATGGTATCCCAAAGGACGCATGTCTCATCGATCAGAGTCCGGAAGCGTTTTTTCATACCGACCGGACTGCAACCGCCGCGGACATACCCCGTCGCGGCAAGCAAATCTTTGACATGCATCATGGTCAGCGACTTTTCGCCTGCGGCGCGCGCGGCGGCCTTGAGGTCGAGCTCGTCGGCAACGGGAATGCAGCACACGACATGGTCGTTGGACGGCGTCGTGCAGACCAGGGTCTTAAATCCCTGACCGGGCTCCTCGCCAAGCTGCTCGGAAATCGCGACGCCCAGCCCCGACGATTCGTCGTCATCGTCTTCGTACGTATGGAGAACATAGGGGATGCCGGCGCTTTCCAGCTCACGCATGGCGTTGGTCTTTGGCGTCTTCACGGCCTTCGGCATGGCATATCCTTTCCCTCATATAAGAACGCAATTTTTAAGTATATGTCCATTTGCGCGGCATACGCTATCTCGACAAAGAGAGCGCCACCGAATCGCAAGGAATCGGCGGCGCTCATGTTTCAAAAACACCTATGTATTAGGCATCGAGTTGCGCTTGACGCTCCTTATCGCGTTTGAGCAACGGCGCCAAGAACTTGCCGGTATAGCTCTGCGGGCATGCCGCAGCCTGCTCTGGCGTACCCGAGACCACGACAGTTCCGCCACCGTTGCCACCCTCGGGACCCATATCGATCAGACGGTCGGCGACCTTGATGACATCGAGGTTGTGCTCGATCACCAACACCGTATTGCCCGCATCGACTAGACGCTGCAACACATCAAGTAACTGGCGAACGTCCTCAAAATGAAGACCGGTCGTAGGCTCGTCCAAAATATAGAACGTCTTACCCGTCTGACGGCGATGAAGCTCCTTGGCGAGCTTTACGCGCTGCGCCTCACCACCCGAGAGCGTCGTGGCGGGCTGGCCCAAGCTCACATAACCTAGGCCGACGTCATACAGGGTTTGAAGCTTTCGCTTGATCTGCGGAATATTCCCAAAGAAAGCCAGTGCCTCGGCCACGCTCATGTCAAGTACGTCCGAGATAGTCTTGCCACGATAGGTAACCTCGAGCGTCTCGCGGTTATAGCGCTTGCCGCCACAAGCCTCGCAGGGAACATAAATATCGGGAAGAAAGTGCATCTCAATCTTGATCTGGCCGTCGCCCTTGCACGCCTCGCAGCGTCCGCCGCTCACATTAAAGGAGAAGCGTCCCGGCGAGTAGCCACGCGCCTTCGACTCCGGCGTGCTCGCAAACAGCGCGCGCAGATCATCCCACAGGCCAATATAGGTCGCAGGGTTCGAACGCGGCGTGCGACCGATCGGCGACTGGTCAATGTCGATCACCTTATCGATGCACTCGATGCCCTCAATCTTCTTGTACGGACCCACGGGACGCGTCGAACGGTGGATGGCATTCGTAAGCGCGGGCGCAATCGTATCGGTGACCAGGGAGCTCTTGCCCGATCCCGAAACACCGGTAACGACTGTGAGCGTACCGAACTCAATCTTGGCGGTAACGTTTTTGAGGTTGTTGGCGCGGGCGCCCGTGATCTTAAGGCAGCCGCGGCCGGGCTTGCGGCGCTCGTCTGGCACGCGGATCATCCGCTTGCCGGTCAAATAAGCACCCGTCATGGAATCGGGGCACGCCATGATATCGGCAGGCGTTCCCGCGGCGACCACGTGCCCGCCGTTGACGCCCGCGCCTGGCCCCATATCGATCACATAGTCGGCAGCGCGAATCGTGTCCTCATCGTGTTCAACGACGATAACGGTGTTGCCGATATCGCGCAGGCGCTCGAGTGTCTTAATCAGCCGCTCGTTGTCGCGCTGGTGAAGACCAATCGAAGGCTCGTCCAGAATATAGAGAACGCCCATGAGGCCCGCACCGATCTGCGTAGCCAGGCGAATGCGCTGCGCCTCACCGCCGGAAAGCGTCGCCGAAGCACGATCGAGCGTCAGATAATCAAGGCCGACATCAACCAGAAAACGCAAGCGTTCCAAGATTTCCTTGACGATACGACCGCCGATGAATTGTTGACGCTCGGTGAGCTCAAGGTCCTCAAAAAACTCGAGCGACTCGCGGCACGACAGGCAACAAACCTCATAAATGGACTTGCCGCCCACGGTGACGGCGAGCATCTCGGGGCGCAGGCGAGCACCATGGCAGCTCGAACACGGCTCCTCGCGAATGTACTTCTCCAGGCGCGCCTTAGTGTTCTCGTTGGTCGTCTCGGTATAGCGCTCGTACAGGATATTGCGCACGCCCGAAAACTTGGTGTCCCACTGGCTGCGACGACCGTCGAGCTTTTGATAGTCCACCGAAATCTTCTTGTCGCCCATGCCATCCAAAAATGCACGGCGCACTCGCGGAGGTAGGTCTTCCCACGGTGTATCCGCGCTCACCTTAAAGTGCTTACAGACCGCGGCGAAGATCTGGGGGTAGTAGTTCGAATTGCCGAACAGGCTTCCAAAGACCCCATCGGCAATCGACTTCGACGGGTCCTCAATCAGCGCCTCGGCATCGACCGTTTTCTTAAAGCCCAGACCATCGCACTCGGGACACGCACCATAGGGCGCGTTGAACGAAAAGTCGCGGGGTTGTAGGTCGTCGATGGAGTGCCCGTGCTCCGGGCACGCCAGAGCCAACGAATACTCCAGCAGCTCGCCCTCGGTTCCCTCGGGAGCATCGCGATCGGGCAGCATGTACACGTTCACATTGCCGTGTGCCAAGGCAGTCGCCTGTTCAACCGACTCGGCGATACGGCCCAGAGAGTTTTCCCGAATCACGATGCGGTCGACTACGACCTCGATATCGTGCTTGAACTTTTTGTCCAGATCGATGGGGTCGTCGAGCGAGCGTACTTCGCCGTCGACACGCACGCGGCTAAAGCCCTCAGCCCGAAGATCCTCGAACAATTTTGCGTACTCGCCTTTGCGCCCGCGCACCACCGGTGCCAGCACAAACGCACGACGACCCTCTCCCGCTGCCAGGACCTTATCGGCGACCTGGTCGGTGGTCTGGCGTTCGATAACGCGACCGCACTCGGGGCAGTGTGGCGTGCCCACGCGTGCAAAAAGCAAGCGAAGGTAGTCATAAATCTCAGTTACAGTACCCACCGTCGAGCGCGGATTCTTGGACGTCGTCTTCTGATCGATCGAGACGGCCGGCGAAAGGCCGTCGATCGAGTCTAGATCGGGCTTGTCCATCTGGCCTAAAAACTGGCGCGCATAACTCGACAGGCTTTCCACGTAGCGACGCTGACCCTCGGCATAGATCGTGTCAAACGCCAGCGAGCTCTTGCCCGAGCCCGAAAGACCGGTAATGACCACGAGCTCGTCGCGCGGGATGGAAACATCGATATTGCGCAGGTTGTGTTCGCGCGCACCACGGATAACGATAGAAGAATCAGACATGGAAGCTCCTTGCCTCCTATAACCTCAAATCACACTGTCGATGAGTTTAACGCACTCAACGCGCACAGATGTTCGTAATACAAGATTCGCAGACCTTTTGCTTTGCGTGTCGGGTGCTTTGTTTCTCGAAATGCCGTGGAAAGGTTAGAGTAATCTAAAACTGAACTTAATTTGCTGTAACAGAGGAACGTCCATGACCGAAGATATCCCCCTTGAAATCACTTCGAGTGGCATGGCCAATCTGCCCATATTCATCGCCGTCCTTATCGTGGCCGCCGTCGTCGTGCGCGTGTATTTTTCAATCAGACACAACGAAAAACCGCCCATTGCCCGCGTCTTTTGGTGCGCGATGCTCCTCATCCCGCTCGGCATGGTAGCTGCATGGATTACGAATCAATTGCTCGTAAATGAGGACTGTTCCCTATGGGTCCTTTCTTATTCGGCGCTCGGTGCTGCCGCCGTCATACTTCTTGTCGAGCCCTTGGTTTCGGGACTTATCGACCAAACCGATCTTGCGACGGGAACGGTTGCCTGTATTTGCCGCGACATCCTTGTCGTCGCCGCTGTTTCAGCGCTCTCGTTCGTTTCACTCGAAATTGCCTGCAACGAAACGTTCTATCGCATTCCCGCCAACTCATTCGGGTTTTCCGTTGGGCTGCTCGCGACGGTTCTGCTCTCCCTTTATTTGCTGGGACAGCGTCATGGAGGCGTCATGGCCCTCGTGCCCGTCGTCTGTTGCACCCTTGGCATTGCCGAGCACTTCGTCATAACGTTTAAAGGCGAGGCCATCCTGCCGAGCGACATTTTGGCATTGGGCACCGCAATGGAAGTAAGTGAGGGATATGAGTTCACCTTCACTGCAGGAATCGTAACCTCACTCGCCCTGCTGGAGATTTCCCTGGGGCTTCTTTCGCTTATCCGACCGCGAAAGCTCCGTACGCCCGCCCATGTCTTCCCCGCAATCGCCGCTAACCTCTGCGCTTTTCTGCTAGTGACCGTTGTGGGGCTCTTGGGCTTTTCCAACATCGACTTGGAGCAGTCGCTGGATTTTGGATTTGACCGTTGGCAGCCCATCACCACGTATGCGTCTCAGGGTTTTATCACTTCGTTCACCGAAATGGTCAACGAGTTGCCCATTGAAAAGCCCGAAGACTATACGCCCGATGAGGCGCAGAGCATCGAACAGGAGCTCGCCGCCGCCTACGACAGCACGTATGGCTCGAGCGAGCAGCGCGCGGCGGCCGTTGCCCAGTTCAATGAAATCAAGCCGACGATTGTTGCCGTCATGAACGAGAGTTTTAGCGACCTTTCGTGCTTTGAGCAGCTCCAGGCGGCCGGGTACACCGGTCCCGCATTCTACAACTCGCTTCCCGACACACTTGTTAGCGGCACCATGCTCGCTTCGGTCACCGGTGGCGGAACGGCGAACTCCGAATTCGAATTTTTGACCGGAGCGACAACGGCCTTTGTCGGATTAGGCAAAATCCCCTATCAGCTGTATCAGATGAATAGTGTCAACAGCCTGGCAAAGGACCTTAAAGAGCTTGGGTATACTACTACTGCTATGCACCCGCAAAACCCCGTCAACTACCATCGAGATAAAATCTATCAGCAGCTGGGTTTTGGAGACTTTCTTTCAATCGGCGATTTCGAAGGTGCGCCCTATTACCATGCCGGCGTATGCGACTACGCCACCTACGACAAGATACTCGACCTGCTCAGAACCGACGAAGCCCCGCAGTTCATCTTTGACGTCACGATGCAAAATCACGGCGGCTACGACTATGGCACCGTTCCCGCCGAAGAGCTGACAAACTATTGGGTCGAGGGAGCCAGCGAGGGCGCCAATAGCGCGCTCAATACCTATCTCACCTGCATCAATGCATCCGACCGGGACCTCGAGTACTTTATCAATGAGCTCCGCAATATCGGCAGACCGGTTGTTCTTGTCTTTTTTGGCGACCATCAGCCGAGCGCCGCAACGACTCTCAACGACGAGCTGTACCCTCAGGAAGATACGGCAAGCCACGCTTTCCGTATCTATCAGTCGACCTATTTCGTCTGGGCCAACTATGAAATCGCCGGCAATACCGAGCTCAACGTCTACGACACCGTCGGGGCAAACGAGATTGCAGCTATTACCCTTAATAAGATCGGCGCCCCGCTCACTGACTATCAAAAGGCCCTGCTTGCAACAAGGTCAGATGTGCCCACCATCAATGTCGCCGGCTATATTGGTGCCGACGGGCTGCGCTACGACTTGGAATCTGAAGACAGCCCATACGCCTCGACGATCGACAAGCTGCAGCGCATGCAATACCTCGAGTTCGCCAGCAAAGTTCAGTAAGCCCGCCCATTCGCTTGGACCCATCGTATTGCAAGCACGCTCGGCCCAAATGCATCGCAAATGACTCCCGCTCGCAAACGAGGGTACAATGACGCTCGTGTCACACCGCGGGGCTCCGGCCCCAACATATACAAAGGAGTCATACATGGGTTGCGAGCACGCACAAGCAGCCGGCGGACAATCAACGCCGTCGCAATTTGAAGAGAATACGCTGTCGGAGGTCAAGCGCGTTATCGCTGTGCTTTCCGGCAAGGGAGGCGTCGGCAAGTCGTTTGTGACGGGCGCCATCGCAACCGAGCTCGCCCGCCGCGGCAACAAGGTTGGCATTCTCGACGCCGACATCACCGGCCCCTCCATCCCCAAAATGTTCAGCATGAGCGGACGCCATGTCCATGCCCTCGGCAACCTCATGCTGCCCGAGATCTCCGAGCACGGCGTCAAGGTCATGAGCTCCAACCTGTTGCTCCAAAACGAAACCGATCCCGTCCTTTGGCGTGGCCCGGTTATCGCGGGCGCCATCAGGCAATTCTGGAGCGAGACCTCGTGGGGCCCCATCGACTACCTGCTGGTCGATATGCCTCCGGGAACGGGTGACGTCGCGCTCACCGTTTTCCAATCGCTGCCCGTCGATGGCATCGTCATCGTCACGAGCCCGCAAGACTTGGTCTCGATGATCGTCGCCAAGGCAGTCAACATGGCCGAGAAGATGAACGTCCCTATTCTGGGCATTGTCGAGAACATGAGCTATATCGAGTGCCCCGACTGCGGCAAGAAGATCGAGGTCTTTGGTAAGAGCAAGCTCCCCGAAGTCGCCGAGCGCTACAACCTCGACATCTTGGGTCAGCTTCCCATCAATCCGTCACTCGCCGAGGCCTGCGATAAGGGTGAAGTCGAGACCGCACTGCCCGATGACATGCTGCCCAAGGCCGTCTCCGCCGTTGAGGCCATCGCCCCGCACAAGACAGACGAGGCCTAAGTGAACGCAAGCGCCTTCTATGACGTCTTGGTGATCGGCGGCGGGGCCTCGGGCCTCGCCGCCGCCATTACGGCGGCGCGTGTCGACAAAAGGGTCTGCGTCGTCGAGCGCGACGTCGCCTGCGGTCTCAAGCTGCTCGCAACCGGAAACGGCCGCTGCAACCTCTCAAACGAATCCATCGACATTCGGCGATATAACCGCCCCGCCTTTGTCGAATCCATCATGGGCCCCCAACCCGAGCAAGATCTCGAGAGTTTTTTCTCCTCGCTGGGCATCATGACGATCCGTGAGGAAGGCCGCCTATACCCGCGCTCCCTTCGCGCCGAGTCGGTTCGCGATGCACTCCTCAATGCATGCGAGCGTTTGGGCATCACCCTACTCTGCGGAACTAACGTCATTGCGGCTCATAAGGCTTCCGAAGGCTGGACGCTTCAGATCGACCGTCCCGCTCATGTACTCAAACCCAAAAAGCACGGCGACCGAAAGACGGAGCTCCGTTCGCTTCGAAAGGCGTTAGCCGATACTCCTCGCACGAGCGATGCCCTGCAGGCAAGGGCCGTGGTTATCGCTACGGGCGGCAACCCCACCGGCATCGCCGAGGTGTTTAGCCTTCCCTTGACGCCCCTGCGCCCCGTCCTGTGCCCCGTATCGGCATCAGTCGTCGGCGACCGGACGGCACTCGGAACTCTGGATGGTCTGCGCGTCCGAGCCCGCTTAACGCTCTCGCGCAGCCACGAAGAGCTCTGGCGAGAAGATGGCGAAGTGCTGTTCCGTGCCTTCGGCATCTCAGGCGTCGCCGCCTTCAATCTCTCTCGCCGTATCAACCAGGGCGACACTGTTCTGATCGACTTCTTTCCAGATTTCTCCAAAGATGAGCTGCTCGATACGCTCGAGCAGCGTGTCAACGTGCTCGGCGATTTTTCGCCCCGAAACTCCCACTGGCTTGACGGCATGCTCGCCCCGCAGCTCTCACACGTCGTCTGTACGGCATTCGAGCGGTGCCATCCCGGCTCGCGCGATGTCATCCACCTGGTCTCAATCCTCAAGCACTTTAAACTGTCCGTCGAAGGGACGGCAGAGGAGCGCTCAGCACAGGTCACGCGTGGCGGCATATCTATCGAGTGCGTCTCGACACCCAATCTTTACGTGAACAGCACCACAGGCGCCCCGCTTTACGTCTGCGGAGAAGCGCTCGACATCGACGCCGATTGCGGAGGCTTTAACCTTGCGTGGGCCTGGATCTCGGGTATTCGCGCTGCAAGCAGCCTGTAGCCGCGCAGTCTATAATCAAAAACGCATTCGGGCCGTCTGGGATACCGGACGGCCTCTTTCTTGCCTCTAAGGAGACCTCGATGATCGAAATCACCCAAGTCAACGCGACGCTCGATGAGGCCGGCGACGAAAACGCCTGCCTTGCTATTGGCAGACGCGCCGTCAAACGAGCCCTGCGATGCGAGGATTCCCAGATTAAAGCCATTGAGCTCCATCGCAAGTCAATCGACGCCCGTAAAAAGCGAGATGTTCATTTTATTTTGAGCTTTCGAGTTGAGCTGACAAGCTCCCGACTCGAACAGGAAGTGGTCGACCGCGTCGCCGAGCGCAACCGCTCGCGCATCCGCATGGTTGACGGCGAGGCTCCTTCATTCCCCAACCCCGTCCCGAATGCACCCAAGGGGCGTCCCGTCGTTGTCGGCGCCGGTTGCGCCGGTCTCTTCGCCGCCCTGACCCTTGCCGAAGCGGGCCTTAAACCCCTGCTCATCGAGCGCGGCGACCCGGCATTTCGCCGCTCACATGCGATCGACCTCTTTCTAAAGGAGCGCATCCTCGACCCCGAGAGCAATATCCAGTTTGGTCTGGGCGGCGCGGGGACCTTCTCGGACGGCAAGCTCAATACGGGAACCAAAAATCCCGCCCATCGCCTTATCCTCGAGACCTTCGTCGAAGCGGGCGCTCCCCGCGATATTCTATGGGATGCAAAACCGCATATTGGCTCCGACATCCTCCCCGCCGTCGTTACCAGCATCTCCCAGCGCATTGAACAGCTCGGAGGAACCGTTCGCTATCGAACGAAACTCGTTGACATTCACACTGACACATCTGGCGCCATTGTCGGTATCGACATCCAGTCGTCCCACGACGCGACAAGCGAGTCAATCAACACAAAGCATCTCATCCTTGCTTGCGGTCATTCTGCCCGCGACGTATTCGAGGTTCTCAAAACCCATGATGTCGCCCTCGCTCAAAAGACGTTTGCCATGGGCGTTCGCATCGAACACCCGCAGTGTGATATCGATCGGGCGCAATATGGCCCCGCGGCGGGTCATCCCGCGCTCGGAGCAGCCCCCTATAAGCTCGTTACCCATCTTCCCAACGGCCGCAGCGTATTCTCATTCTGCATGTGTCCTGGCGGACAGGTTGTCGCAGCCTCTTCAGAGCCCGGCCATCTGTGCGTCAACGGCGCCAGTCTCAACGCCCGCGCCGGCCGCAACGCAAACGCCGCTCTCCTCGTTAACGTCACGCCCGACGATCTCCCCAGCGACGATCCTCTTGCAGGCGTAGAACTCCAGCGCATTTGCGAGCGGGCTGCCTATCGCCTTGGCGGCTCCAACTGGAACGCACCGGCACAGCTCGTCGGCGATTTCCTTGCAGAACGCGCCAGCACGACATGCGGCAAGGTAAAGCCCACCTATCCGCTCGGCGTGACTTGGACAGCAATCGATGAGTCATTGCCGCAACATATCATCGAGTCGCTTCGTCTGGGAATTCCCTTACTCGGCAAAAAACTGCGTGGCTACGACCATCCCGATGCCGTCCTCACCGGTGTTGAGACACGCTCGAGCTCTCCGGTCACCGTTACTCGAGACCGTCAATGCCACGCTGTATCGACCCCGGGGCTCTACCCTTGCGGCGAGGGGGCCGGATATGCCGGAGGAATCATGAGCGCAGCTACCGATGGCATCCGTTGCGCCGAAGCCCTGATCGCAGACCTCTAGCGCACGAATTCCAGCACGCAAAAGACACAGGCCCCGAGCTCCACAGGGAACTCGGGGCCTGTTCGCTATTTCTTAAACCGTGCACCCTGGCGTTTTCTGCCCGATGCGAACGTGGAACCCTTGCGGGCCTGCGAACGTAAGCGCTCGATCGTCTCGTCCTCAGACGCACCCTCGAGCATCGCCCGAATCTGAACGACAGCATCGCGCAGGCGCGCCGCCTCCTCAAAGTCCATGGCGGCAGAAGCGTTGCGCATATCCTCTTCCATGGTTTCGACGATCCGCACAAGCTCGTCATGCGGCAGTTCTTCCAACTGCTCCGCAAGTGTCTGCTCGGGTGCCACCGTTTCCGGCACGCCGCCCTCGCCCGACTCATCGGGCGTATAGAATGCGCCATGGCCAAGGGAGTCGCCCTTCGAGCGCCCCTTGGAACCCACAGTCTTTTCGGCCTCGGCAATAAAGCTCGAAATGTCGTTAATGGCCTTGCGGACCGTCTTGGGCACAATGCCATGCTCTTCGTTATATGCCATCTGAATCTCGCGACGGCGCTGCGTCTCCTCGATGGCTTCTTTCATCGAATCGGTCACAACGTCTGCATACATGATGACCTCGCCGTCGGCATTACGGGCCGCACGGCCAATCGTCTGAATCAACGAACGGCGATTGCGCAAGAAGCCTTCCTTGTCAGCGTCGAGAATTGCCACCAGCGAGACCTCGGGGAGATCCAGACCCTCGCGGAGCAGGTTGATGCCAACGAGAACATCAATCTTTCCCTCGCGCAGCGTTCGCAGGATCTCGACACGGTCCATCGTCGCTGTATCGGAGTGCATGTAGTTGACCTTAATGCCGGCATCGAGCAGGTGATCGGTCAGATCCTCGGCCATGCGCTTGGTCAGCGTGGTCACCAGCACGCGCTCCTTACGGGCCACGCGCTCGCGAATCTCGTCCTCAAGATCGTCAATCTGGCCTCGGACCGGACGAACGTCGATTTTGGGATCGAGCAGGCCGGTCGGTCGAATGATCTGTTCAACATCGTTTTGACTCACACGCAACTCATAGTCGCCTGGCGTGGCCGAGACGTAAATGAACTGCGGAATCCTCGCCTCAAACTCATCGAAACGAAGCGGGCGGTTATCGAGCGCCGACGGAAGACGAAAACCATGCTCAACAAGCGTAACTTTGCGCGAACGGTCGCCTTCGTGCATACCGCGAATCTGCGGCACCGTCACATGGCTCTCGTCGATGATGCAAAGCATATCCTTGGGGAAGTAGTCAATCAAGGTAAACGGCGGTTCACCCGGCTTACGTCCATCCAGATGGCGCGAGTAGTTTTCGATGCCGTTGCAAAAGCCCATCGTCTCGAGCATCTCGAGGTCATAATCGGTCCGCTGCTGCAGACGTTGCGCCTCGAGCAACTTGTCGGTCGCCTTGAGCTCCGCCACGCGCTTCTCGCACTCTTCGCTGATTGATTTCAGGGCCGCCTTGACCTTTGGCTTCTCGGTCACGTAGTGCGAAGCCGGCCACACGGGAATCGCTTCGTACTCACGTAGCATTTCGCCGGTGACCTCATCGATCTCGGCAATCAGCTCGACCTCGTCGCCAAAGAACTCAAAGCGCAACGGATGCTCGGCATAGGGCGGATATACGTCGACAACATCGCCGCGCACGCGGAAGGTGCCACGTGCCAGGTCATAGTCATTGCGGTCGTATTGAATGTCAATGAGCGCATGGATGAAGTCGTCGCGCTCGAGCGGCACCTTCTTATCGACGTTCGGCGCCAGGCCCGCATAGTCCTCGGGAGAACCGATGCCATAGATGCACGAGACCGATGCGACGACAATCACATCCCGTCGAGAAAGCAGCGATGCCGTCGCCTGATGGCGCAGCATCTCGACCTCCTCGTTAATCGAGGAGTCTTTCTCGATATACGTATCACTCTGCGGTACATATGCCTCGGGCTGATAGTAGTCGTAGTACGAGACGAAGTAGACCACGGCGTTGTTGGGAAAGAATTCTTTGAGCTCGCTCGCGAGCTGGGCGGCGAGGGTTTTGTTGGGGGCCATGACCAGCGTTGGCTTACCGAGAGCTTCGATGGTCTTGGCCATGGTAAAGGTCTTGCCCGAGCCGGTTACGCCCAGCAAAACCTGATAGCGGTCTCCGTCCCTCACACCCTGCACAAGCGACTCAATGGCCTTTGGCTGGGAACCTGCAGGCTCATAGGGAGACACGACCTCAAACGGCACCTCAGAGCCCTCAACGCCAAAGCGTTTGAGCTCTCCGCCAACACGCTCAACTTCAAAATCCGCCATGGATACTCCTAACTCATACATCTGCAGTATACGCAGGCGGCAGGCATAGTCCTATACGAACCGGTCGGGATAGAGGGTCTTATAGCGAACCCAGGCATTATTGACACGAATCAAATAAGCTTGCGTCTCGGGGAAGGTAATCGCGTTATGGAGCGATGTGTTTTGCTGCGCCCACCCATCGACATTGCCCATTCCGGCATTGTAAGCAGCAATAGCGCTATCCGTCGAGCCATTGAAATATGTCAGCAGGTACGAGAGATATGCGCACCCAAATTCAATATTCGAAGCGGGGTCATTCAGGTTATCAGCAGAATACTCGTCCCCGTCGACAAGGCCCTTGGCGATCATATCCTGAGCGGTTTCGGGCATAAGTTGCATGAGACCTTGGGCGCCCTGGTTTGATTCCGCCTCGGGATCCCAGTTTGATTCCGACTTGATGACGGCACATACCAGATACGGATCGAGATTATGCGAAATGCTGGACTGCTTTACATACGCCTCATAGTCAATCGGATAGAACGGTTTAAAGAAAGCGGCGGGAGCACACGAGTAAACGAGCGAGATAAGGCCAAAGACGAAAACGACAGTCAGGGGCACAAGGCGATACCACGTAAAGAAGCGCGTCTTAGGCATCTGTCGTCCCCTTATCCGTAGCGTCCATAAGGCCATGGCGGGCAAGCCATGCGTCCAGTTGTACAAAGAGCGAGCTATCGCCCGCCGCGTTATCAATCACGGTAGTGGCTAGACTGCAAAGCGAAGACTCATCGGGCTGGCAAGCACAGCGAGCATCAAAATCGGATGCCTCCATACCACGGTGAATAGCGCGTTCGCGACGGACCTCCAAAGGAGCGCTAACAACCATAATTTCATCCGCAAGGCCAAAGGCGTCCTCAAAGCCAGCTGGAGCAGATACTTCGACCGCCGCAAAGGGATAGCGAGGAGTCGAAACCGTACAGCAGACAGGATCGAGAATCCTCAGCGAAAGCTGCTCAATGAGAACGGGGTGCACAATGCTATTGAGCCTTGCAACCGCATCAGGAGAGGCAAAAGCTCGAGAAGCGAGGATGTTACTTCGAACGCCGCCCTCCTCGTCCAAAATATCCCAGCCAAACTCTTCAGCAAGAGCATTGACGATATCCGACCCCGGCACGTACAGCGATTTGGCAAGAACGTCTAAATCGATAAGCAGGGCTCCGCGAGATTCCAGATAGCGGCAGGCAGTCGATTTACCCGAAGCAATATTGCCCAAAACAAAAACGGTAAACATCAAGCCCTCCCTAACGTCAATGCGAGATATTATCGCGCAAATACAAAGCGACAGTTCAAAAAACAGCCAAACAGTAAGAGAGTCAAAAGAAGGGCCCGTTCACAAGGGACAGCTTGTATATAACGCAAAAAAGGGGGAGGCCGCGAGGCCTCCCCCTTCTACATTCCCAATGGCGGCTCGGTGCCGTCCACCGGTCAGCGGCGCCCTGGCCTCCCACGGGCTGACCCCGCAGTACTCTCGGCGCGATGGGGCTTAGCTTCCGGGTTCGGAACGGGACCGGGCGTGCCCCCCATGCTCTGGCCGCTGACCGGTGGGCGGCGCCCACCGTTCTCGGTGATCCGGTATCGCGTACACGTGCCCTGGGGGCCGCATGGCGAATGGGAAAGGGAACTGACTCGGGGGCATCCTCGTGCCCGGACCGCGCTTTCGAGCGCATGTCCCGCGGGCCGCGAGGTGCGGTTCCGGAAGAGCTCGGGCGATTAGTGCGGCTCGGCTGAGGACGTCGCCGCCCTTGCACCTGCCGTCTATCGACCAGGTAGTCTACCTGGGCCCTTACCGGAAGGAGAACTAATCCCTGGAACGGCTTCCCGCTTAGATGCCTTCAGCGGTTATCCGCGCCGCACGCGGCTACCCGGCCGTGCCGTTGGTCGACAACCGGTTCACCGGAGGTGCGTCCACCCCGGTCCTCTCGTACTGGGGGCAGCCTCCATCGATTCTCCTGCGCCCACGGAGGATAGGGACCGAACTGTCTCACGACGTTCTGAACCCAGCTCGCGTACCGCTTTAAACGGCGAACAGCCGTACCCTTGGGACCTGCTCCAGCCCCAGGATGCGATGAGCCGACATCGAGGTGCCAAACCTTGCCGTCGATGTGGACTCTTGGGCAAGATCAGCCTGTTATCCCCGGAGTACCTTTTATCCGTTGAGCGACGGCCCACCCACTCGGGGCCGCCGGATCACTAGAGCCTGCTTTCGCACCTGCTCGGCTTGTGGGCCTCGCAGTCAAGCCCGCTTGTACTCTTGCATTCAAAAGGACGGTTGCCGACCGTCCCGAGCGGACCTTCGCGCGCCTCCGTTACCCTTTAGGAGGCGACCGCCCCAGTCAAACTGCCCGCCTGGCACGGTCCCCGAGCCGGTTGACGGCCTCGGGTTAGGACGCCGGTCGCGCGAGGGCAGTATTCCAAGGGCGGCTCCCCGGGGGCTGGCGCCTCCGGATCGATGCCTCCTGCCTATCCTCTACACGCGGGACCAGCGGCCAATGCCAAGCTGCAGTGAAGGTTCACGGGGTCTTTCCGTCCTTCCGCGGGTAAGTCGCATCTTCACGACCAGTGCAATTTCACCGGGTCCATGGTCGAGACAGCGCCCAAGTCGTTGCGCCTTTCGTGCAGGTCGGAACTTACCCGACAAGGAATTTCGCTACCTTAGGACCGTTATAGTTACGGCCGCCGTTTACCGGGGCTTGGCTTCGGGGCCTCGCCTTGCGGCTAACCCCTCCGCGTGACCTTCCGGCACCGGGCAGGCGTCAGACCCTATACGTCGCCTTGCGGCTTCTGCAGAGTCCTGTGTTTTTGGTAAACAGTCGCTTGGGCCTCTCCACTGCGGCCCGCCTCCGCTCCCGGAGCAAGTCCGTTCACGTACGCGCGGGCACCCCTTCTCCCGAAGTTACGGGGCCATTGTGCCGAGTTCCTTGACCATGGTTGACCCGATCGCCTCGGTATGTTCTACCCACCCACCTGTGTCGGTTTGCGGTACGGGCGCGCACGCGCCTGCCTAGGGGTTTTTCTAGGGACCTCGGGCTCACTCGCTTCGCTCAGTCGCTTCGTCCGGAGCCTCGCCCTTCTGCGGACCGGATTTCCCTGGTCCGCGGGCCGCGCTCCATCACGGGGACGTCCAGAACCCCGCCGAGCCACCCCCATCCGTCGCCCCGTCGGTCGTAGCGCCGCGTGCGCGGTGCAGGAATGTCTGCCTGCTGCGCGTCGGCTACGCCTCCCGGCCTCGCCTTAGCCCCCGACTGACCCTGGGAGGATTAGCCTTGCCCAGGAAACCTCGGGTTCACGGCGGACGAGTTACTCTCTCGTCTCTCGCTACTCATGCCAGCATTCTCACTCCCATGCGCTCCACCGTCGGTCGCCCTGACGGCTTCTCCGCCCATGGGAAGCTCCCCTACCGATTCTAATGAATAAAATCCCGCCGCTTCGGTGTCCAGCTTAGCCCCGTGTATTGTCGGCGCATGTCCACTCGACCAGTGAGCTGTTACGCACTCTTTGAATGTATGGCTGCTTCTAAGCCAACATCCTGGTTGTCTGGGCGGACGCACATCCTTTGCCACTCGGCTGGAACTTGGGGACCTTAGCGGGCGGTCCGGGCTGTTTCCCTCTCGAGCACACAGCTTAGCCCACATGCTCTGACTGCCGCGCTCTGGGCCGCCGGCATTCGGAGTTCGGTTGGATTCGGTAGGCGGCGAAGCCCCCTCGTCCATCCGGTGCTCTACCTCCGGCGGTGAACGCGCGACGCTAGCCCTAAAGCTATTTCGGGGAGAACGAGATATCTCCGGGTTTGATTGGCCTTTCACCCCTATCCGCAGGTCATCGCCGCCGTTTTCAACCGACGTGCGTTCGGCCCTCCACGGGGTCTTACCCCCGCTTCAGCCTGCCCACGGATAGCTCACCCGGCTTCGCGTCCGCGGCGCGGGACTCAAGTCGCCCTGTTAAGGCTCGCTTTCGCTCCGGCTCCCTTTCGGTTAACCTCGCCCCGCGCCAGCGACTCGCTGGCTCATTCTACAAAAGGCACGCCGTCACACCCTAAAAGGGTGCTCCGACTGCTCGTGGGCGCACGGTTTCAGGTACTGTTTCACTCCCCTCCCGGGGTGCTTTTCACCTTTCCCTCACGGTACTGGTGCGCTATCGGTCACAGGGTAGTACTCAGGCTTGGATGGTGGTCCACCCAGGTTCGGACCGGGTTTCACGTGCCCGGCCCTACTCAGGGACCGCGTCGCGCCGTCCGGTCTGGGTTCGCGTACGGGGCTGTCACCCGCTGCGGCCGGCCCTCCCATGCCGTTCCGCTCCCCAGCCGGACCTGCGCCCGGGGGCGGCAGCCCCCGGATGCGCGGCCCTGCAACCCCGTCGGCGGAACCCCTGCCGGGTATGCCCGCTCGACGGTTTGGCCATCGGTCCCCTTTCGCTCGCCGCTACTCGGGGAGTCTCGAGATTGATTTCCTCTCCTCCGGGTACTTAGATGTTTCAGTTCCCCGGGTTGTCCTCCCC